>JBQLZH010000002.1:0-647251 GCA_052168175.1 Kiloniellales bacterium | reverse complement strand
CCTCGACATTCGCGACCCAGTCGCGCAGCGCCTCGTTCATGGCGTCCTTGAGGGTGCCGGTGCCGCTGGTCACCGGGCGGACCTCGGCGCCCAGAAGCTTCATGCGGAAGACGTTGGGCTGCTGCCGCTCGATGTCGGTCGCGCCCATATAGACCACGCAAGGCAGGTTGAAACGCGCGCAGACCGTGGCAACGGCAACGCCGTGCTGGCCGGCCCCGGTCTCGGCGATGATCCGGGTCTTGCCCATCCGCCGCGCCAGCAGGATCTGGCCCATGCAGTTGTTGATCTTGTGGCTGCCGGTGTGGTTCAGCTCGTCGCGCTTGAAATAGATCTTGGCCCCGCCCAGCGTCTCGGTCAGCCGTTCCGCGTGATAGAGCGGGCTCGGCCGGCCGACATAGTGACGGGCGTAGTCGTCCAGCTCCTTCTGGAACGCCGGATCTTGGCGCGCGTCCCGGTAGGCCTGCTCGACCTCCAGGATCAGCGGCATCAGGGTCTCGGCCACGAAGCGGCCGCCAAAGGCGCCAAAGTGGCCCTGCTCATCCGGGCCGCTTTTGTAGGTATTCAGTTTCTCGGCAATCGACACGGTTTTCTCGTTGCGTTCATAGGGAATGGTCGGCGGCGGACTCTGCCCCATCCGGCGCCGACGAGCAACGAAACGCAGCTAGAGAGCGTGACAGAGAGCCAGGAATTCGCGGATCTTCTCCGGACTCTTCTGCCCGGGCGCATCCTCGACGCCGCTGGAGACGTCGACGGCCGGCGCCGCCGTTATCTGGACCGCCTCGCGCAGATTGTCCAGCGTCAGCCCGCCCGACAGCATCCAGGGCCGACTCCAGCGCCGCCCCGCCAGCAGCCGCCAGTCGAAGGAGACCGCGTTGCCGCCCGGCAGCGCATCGGCCAGGGACGCCGGCGGCTTGGCATCGAACAACAGCCGATCGGCCACCGGTTCGAAAGCCGCAACCGGCTCGAGATCTTCGGCCCTCGCCACCTTGATGACCTTCATGACCGGGATGTCCCAGCGCCCGCGGATCTCCGCCACCCGCTTCGCCGTCTCCGAACCATGCAGCTGCAGAACATCGGGGCGCAGACGCTCCGCGACCCGCTCCAAGAGGGCATCGTCGGGGTCGACCAGCAGCGCGACGGTCTGCGTTTGCGGGCCGAGACCCGCCGTCAGGGCTGCGGCCTGCTCTACGGTCACCGCTCTTGGACTGCGTGGAAAAAAAACCAAGCCGACCCAGCGCGCACCGGCCGATACCGCCGCCGCCAGAGCGTCCGGCGTGGAAACGCCACAGATCTTTGCATCGATGGACATGATCGGAACCGCTCTACGAACTCGGTAAACAAGATCCTCAGTGATAGCGGGCGTCGCCGCTGCCGTCGTCCTGAGGCGCGCTGCCGCCCGGCGGCAGGTGTCCACTGTGCGGAACCCATCCGGTACAAGTGCGGAACGAAAGCGACAGGAGCGACACGAACACGGCGGCAAAGATGTAGTTCACGACCGAGAAGGCCACAATCGCGAGAATGCCCAAAGCCCCGCCGGTCGCAGGGCCTACCGTCTCGCCTGTCCCTCCGAGCAGCCCGCCGAAGCCCAGCATCGTGCCGCTGAGCGCCAGCAAGACAATGAGCGCCAGCATCATAGGCAAGGATGCCAGCAGATAGGCACCGATCAGCCGCCAGGCATTGCCAGCCGTTGTGCGCCAGGAAGCCCCTAGGCCGAAGCGCTCGTCCACGGCAGACGCGGGAAAGACGAAACTGAAACGCGCGGCGACGTAGAGACCGCATAGCACAATCGGCACTAGGAACAGTCCAGCGGCCGAGACTTGACCGCCGGCCAGGTATCCCAGAACAACGGCCGGCACTGCGACAAGTCCCAAGAGAATCAATGGAATCAGGAGGCTCATCAGCCAGAACCGCAGCTGTCGATAGCCTAGCCGGGGGATCAGATTCGGCGCCTCGCCCACCAGCAATGCCCGGTGCCAGGCAACGGCGAAAACGGCATAGGCGAAGAGATCCAGAAGCACCGTGAAGTTGCTCAGCGTCCCACCCGTACCGACATTCAGGACGACGAGAGACATCGAAATCCCGAAGGGCACGATAGCCGCCGTGAGCACCTGTCCGATCCGCTGCAAGGTGAAGTGATAGGCGTCGGCCACCGTCTGAAACACGGGCAAGCGTGCAACTGGACCGGTCGGTGGCGTGGCGGACAGATCGGTCATGGCGGCATCTCGATAGAGTTCCTGCGGGTGGGCGCCCCCGTGAGGGAGGCAACTCGCTTGGCGGGTATCGGATAGCACGCCCGGCGCCGATCAAGCTATCGAACAAGCCGCCGCAGTCGACTGCCGTTGCGCAACCCGTCGCAAGCGTTAGAGAGCGGTCGATCCGGATGACGACGGCGCGGACGCTGTCAAATCCTTGAATGCCACAGAACCGAGCGCCGTCAAGAAGGCAGCGAGAACGACATGGGTCATGCTCTGGAGCGCGACGTAAAGGGCTTCTTCCAGGGTGCCGAGACCTGGTCCGTTCAAGCCGATCGCGAGCGACACCAGATTGGGGTCGTCCAACGGAGCGTCGAACAGGACATCGAGAGTCAAGAGAACCGCGATGAGGGGCGCCATGATCAAGAACGACACGCCGAGAAGCCGCCAGCCGTTTCCTGCCGAAACACGCCACGCGTCTTTTAGGCCGAATGCCCTGTCCAATGAGATCGCAGGCAGAACCAGGAACAGTCTGAGATAGAGGTACCAGACGAGAAGGAGCAGACCGGCAAAGATCGTGATAGCGACCAGTTCGGCTCGCATGTCGTCTTCTGGAATCACCAGGAATAGCCGTTCAGCGAGACCCAGGGGCGCATAGACCAGCGCCGACAGCAAAAGCGACATCAGGCTCATGTTCAAATGGCGGCGCGACAGCCTCGGGAAGAGATGCGGTCGCTCCCCGAGCAAGTTGGCGCGGTACCAGGCGACGCTGACGACGGCGATGAGCACCAGCCCGACGGACAAGGCAAGGGCGTCGACCAAGAGGTGCCATGTGCCGGCACTGACCAATGCCGCGGCAAAGTAGAAGGGTAAGAACGCGGAAACTGCGACCGCAAGACTGCCGGTTTGCGCGATGGCCAATAGAACCGTGGTCTTGACCGTTCCCATAACGGGCAAGCGCGCTCTAGCCATTTGCGACGGCGTTGCCAAAGCTTGATCGCTCTCGCCTGTTCCGCAGTCTGCCGATGGATCGACTTTAGCAGGCTGAACTGTAACGACCCAAGACGCCTGGTCGGGAAGGCTGAAGTCAGAAGCATCGGGGTCGCAGGCGATCCGGATGTCCTCGCACGAGCTTGAGCAACGCCGACTACGGGAACTGGCGGCTTGCAGACCGCAACCTTTCGAAGATCACGAGATCGGGATCGGCAACCGCAAAGGGACAGGCTTCGGAGGCTGCGTTTAAGACCAGATCGGAAAGCGACCGCTGTCAGTTATCCGATCGGCTCTCGTGACCCAGTTCAGCAGCAATGCGGTCGGCAGCGGCGGCCGGATCGGACGCGCCGTTGATCGGCCGGCCGATCACCAGAACGTCGGCGCCGGCTGCAAGAGCTTCGGCCGGGGTCGTTACGCGCTTCTGGTCGCCGACAGCGGACCAGGTCGGACGGATGCCCGGCACCACCAGCTTGAAGTCCGGACCGCAGGCCTTGCGGAGGGTGGAGATCTCGCGCGGGCTACAGACCACGCCGTCGAGACCGCAGTTCTGCGCGAGACATGCCAGCCGCAGCACCTGATCGCTCGCAGGCCCTGCCTGGCCGACCTCGGCCAAGTCGGCATCGTCCAGGCTGGTCAGGACGGTCACACCGATCAGCCAAGGTCGTTCGTGACCGAGATCCTCCGAAACCTCGCGTGCCGCCTCGGCTGCGGCGACCATCATCGCCCGTCCGCCGCTGGCATGGACGTTCAGGATCGTCGGGCGCAGATGGCAGGCGGCGCGGACTGCGCCCGCCACCGTGTTTGGGATATCGTGGAATTTAAAGTCGAGGAACAGCGGTTCGCCGCCGGCGGCAGCCCGGATACCGTCCGGTCCCTGGGCCGTGAAAAACTCCTTGCCGAACTTCAGACCGCCGACCCGGCCGCGCAGTGCCTCGGCCAACATCTGCGCCCGGCCGAGATCCTGGGTATCGATCCCGACGTAGAGCTTTTCGCGTGCGCTCATTCCTGTCATGGCGGCCGTGATAGCAGAGCCGCCCGAGCCGGTCACCCACCATCAATAGCTGTATCTACAGATACCGATTACCTGAACAATCCCTCAGAACTGCTCCAGCAGACGCTCGATGTAGTCGAGTTCGTGGGGCGGACGGAAGTTCTCGCCCGAGCGTTTGCGCAGCTCCTGCAGGATCTCCCGGGCACGCTGCAGTTCCATCTCGTCGGGAATCGCCACATCCTCTCGGTTCATCTGGCCAGCCTCGCCCTGGCCGCGGCCAAGCGGATCGCGGCTCTGGCCCGGATCGACTCCGGTCTGCGTGCCCTCCTGCCCCCGCCCGCCGCCGAGCTGCTGGGCGAGCTGCTCCAGCATCGTCTCCATACCCTGCTGCAGCTGGTCGACCGCGTCGGCCTGCGGCCCGATGGCCTCGCCCGGCGAGCCGTTCTGAAGCGCCTCGCGAGCCTGGCGCATCGCCTGTTCCGCCTGGCCGAGCGGCTGCGGGATATCGCCCATCATCTCGCCGAACTGGCGCATCACCTCGCCCAGCGCCCGGCGCAACGCCTCCTGAGACTGGGCATCGCCGGCGTTGGAGCTGCGCTCGCTCTGGCGGCCCTGGCCGTCCCCTTCCTCGCCCATCGGCGCGCGCTGCTCGCGCTCGCCCTGCTGCGAACGCTGAAAGCTGCGATCGAGCAGCTCCTGCTGGCGGCGAGTCAGCGTTTCCAAGTCCTCCATCATGCGCCGGGCCTGCATCGCCTCTGGGTTCATGCGCTGCTGATAGGGATTGGCCTGGAGGTTCTCCAGCATGCGCTGCAGGTTCTCCAGCATCTCTTGCGCCTGCTCGCGCGCGCCGGACTGCGCCAACTGGCGCATCTGCTCCAGCATCTGCTGGAAATCCTCGCGCCGCAGGATCTGGGCATCGGGCGGCAGCTCGTCGGCCTCGATCTCGCCGTCCGCATTGCGCAGCTCGTCCAAGGCCTGCTCGGCCAGCGCTTCCAGGAAACGATCCAGCGCCTCCTGCAGAGCCTCGGTCAAACGTTCGATCTCTTCGTCGGGCGCGCCTTCGGCCAAAGCCTCCTGAAGTTGGCGCTGCAGTTCCCGCAGGTCGCGCTCGGCCAGAGACAGCTCCCCGTCCTCGATCCGCAGAGCCGTATCCCACAGGAGATCCTGTACCGAGACCACAGCGTCTTCGCGGCGGTCGTACATCAGGCGGCGTTCCGCCAGACTGATTGCAAGGCCCACCACCGTATCGAAGAAGAAGTGAGCCGGCTGATCGGTGATCTCTCCAAGGCGGGCGATGATCGGCGCCTTGTTGTCGGGCTCCAGGGTCAGCTGCCGACGGAGCTCCACCAGCTCGCGGGCAACGGGATGATTGAAGATGCGCTGCGGCAGCAGCGTCTGGAAAGCTTCGCTTGTGCCGATCTGATCGATGGCGTCGCTCGCGACCAGGGTAATCGTCACCTCGATACCGGCCCAGGGGTGCGGAGAGAGATCGTGAAAGCTGGCCCCCTCCACGCTCTCGGGCTGGGCCGTCGGCAGCGTCAACTCCAACTCCAGCGGCTCGGCCTCGGGGGCGTCAACACGTCGGATCACGGCTTTCAGGTCGCTTAGGCCGTAGTCGTCACTCGCCAGGTACTCCAGCGCCAGCGCACCCCGTTGGGTCGCGCTCGGCGGCGCGGTGTACTCGACGGACGGCGGCGTATCCGGCGTGACCTGGATCGGCCACTGCATAAGCGGCAACTCGTCCTGCTCCAGCGTCAGAGTGCGGCCCTGTTCGACGACCACTTCCGCCTTCCAGGTCGCTTCGCCGGCCTGCTCGAAGGCATGACCAGTGCCGTCGACGCGCAACAGCGGATCTCCTCGCCCCCCCTGAACCTGAGCCAGTACCGTGGACCCGGCCGGCAAAATCACGCCGTCCACCTGGTCCCGCGCCGTATCGAGCAGACGCGGCGGCACGCCGGTATAGCCCGGAGGATCGATCCAGATGTCGTAGGACGCGGGCGGCGGCGGCTCGGCGGCGGCAAAGCGCGGCGTCACAGCGTCGCCCAAGCGGGCAGTCCAATCGCTGCCGGCAACCACGAAACCGATGACCAACAGCAGGCCGAGTGCCGCCCTTAGCCCATAGCCGTCGACCCTTGCCCAGCTCGCACGCGGTGCGGTCAGACGCAGCCGCGCGATCTGGGCCGCCAGCCGGCGCCGATGTGCTTCCCAGAGCGCCTTTGCCTCGGGGTCGTCGCTGGTAGCCAGTTCATCGTCTAAGCCCGAAAGCGGGCGATGTTCGAGACCGCTGTCGCGCTCCAGACGGCGAAGCGCCGAACCCTCCCCCGGAATCTCCGTCTGGGCAACGGCGCGGCGCAGGGCCCAAATCAGCGCAGCGAGAAAACCCACCAAAGCCAGCGCATGCAACCAAGCCGGAAGCGCCGGCAGCAGCCCGAAGAGCGCCGCGACGAGAAACAGACCAAAAATGCCGAAAGCCGGCCAAAGCGGGGGCCAAACGCTCTCGACCAGCAGCGCGAACTCCGACAGCCACAAGCGCCAGGTCAGGCCCGTTGGCCGCCGTCGTTGTGTCTGGGGAGAGCCGTCTGGCAGATCTTCGCGCACCACCGCCGCTCCTTATCCAACGCGCGGGGTCGCTCGGCGCAGTCTGCAGCGCCTCGTCAGGAAGCCGCTCGCGACCCCGCGTGCAACGGCTCCTCCTGGTCGGCCTCCGGCGCCAACCATGCCGGCAGGGATTCCTGCGCCAGCAATGTGGCGTGATCCGGGCGCGCCTTGATAACCGCCCAATCAGTGCCCGCGACCAGGATCTCGGGCGCCGGTAACCGTGAATTATAGGTCGAAGCCATGGTCGCGCCATAGGCCCCTGCTGAACAAATCGCGAGCAGGTCGCCCGGCCGAACCGGCGGCAAGGCCCGGTCGGTGGCGAAGAGGTCGCCGCTTTCGCAGATCGGCCCAACGATATCGACCGGTTGGCTGGGAGTCTCAGGCCCCGGTCGCGTCAGCGGTAAAATGTCGTGCCAAGCATCGTAGAGTGTCGGACGAATCAGGTCGTTCATCGCCGCGTCGACGATCACGAAGCGCTTCTTTACACCTTGCTTCACGAAGACCACACGCGTCAGCAGTACGCCGGCATCGCCGACCATCCAGCGGCCCGGCTCGAAGATCACCGGCACGCCGAGATGCCCGACGGCCCGCGCCGCAACGCGCGCATAGTCGGCGACCTCCGGCGGCTGCTCGTCGCGGTAGGAGATGCCGATACCGCCGCCCAGATCGAGCCGCTGCAGCGGTAGACCGGCGGTCCGCAGCTCTGCAAAGAGCTGGGCTAGCTTCTCGAAAGCCAAGGCATAGGGCGCCAGGTCGACCAACTGGGATCCGATGTGCACCGCCAGGCCGGTTAGATCGATTCCCGGCAGGTCAGCTGCCTGGCGGGCGATTGCTCCGGCTTGCGCATGCTCGATACCGAACTTGTTCTCGGAGGTCCCGGTGGTGATCTTGGCATGCGTGCGCGCATCCACGTCCGGGTTGATCCGCAGGGAGACCGGCGCGCGCAGCCCCTTGTCGCGCGCCACGCGATCCAGTGTCCGCAGCTCGACCTCGGACTCCACATTGAACTGCAGAATGCCAGCCTCGAGCCCGGCCGCCATCTCCGCTTCGGTCTTGCCGACCCCGGCGAACACCGTGCGCTGCCCGGGGATGCCCGCCGCCCGCGCGCGCAGCAGCTCACCCTCGCTGACCACGTCCGCGCCAGCCCCTTCGCGCGCCAGAGTGCTCACAACGGCCAAATGAGGATTCGCCTTGACCGCATAGCAGACCGTCGCGTTCAACCCTTCAGCGGCCAGCGCGCCGGTCATGGCACGATAACGCGCGACGATCGCATCGGCCGAGTAAACGAAGGCCGGCGTAGCGACGGCCGTCGCGATCTCGGCGAGCGCCACGGAGCCGGCCGACAGGCGGCCTTCACGATATTGAAAAACGCCACGCACGGGATGACAGGATCCTACTGGTTCGGCATGGGAAAGGTCAGCGTGCTGCCACTTGGCCGGCTCTGACCTTCAGTCCCGGGAAAGTAAGCCGTCGGCGGCCTATCGACCACCACCCTGTTCCCTTCATCCCGATAGCCGCCGCCGTAGAGGCCAGAATAGGGCAGAGCCCACTCCGGGCCGGGGTTTTGCGGAACCTCCGGCGGATTCTTCACGCCGCAGCCGACCAGCAACAGCACAGCCCCCAACGCCCAGGGGAACGACAGAGAGAGAGGCAACCGTCGGATCATAGGAAACGCTCCCTTGCCTGTGCCGCAGCGGCGGACACTTGCTCCGGCGCCGTGCCGCCGAAAGACCTGCGGCTGGCCACGGCGCGCTCCACCGTCAGGACCGAAAAGACATCGGCCGTAATGCGTGCGTCCACAGCCTGCATCTGCTCCAGCGACAGGTCGGCAAGATCGCAGCCGCCGTCCTCGGCCAGCTTGACCAAACGACCCGTGACATGGTGGGCCTCGCGGAACGGCAATCCAGCGACTCTGACCAACCAGTCGGCCAGATCCGTTGCCGTCAGAAAACCCGAACTGCAGGCCGCGGCCAAGGCGGCCCGGTCCGCCTTCAGGTCGCGGATCATGCCGGTCATGGCCAGCAGGCAAAGACCGAGGGTATCCGCTGCCTCGAACACCGGCTCCTTATCTTCCTGCATGTCCTTGCCATAGGTCATCGGCAAGCCCTTCATCACAACCAGGAGCGTCGTCAGCGCACCGATCACCCGCCCTGCCTTACCCCGCACCAGCTCGGCGGCATCGGGGTTCTTCTTCTGCGGCATGATCGAGCTGCCGGTGGTGAAGGCATCAGACAGCGTCACGAAGGCAAAGCCCTGGGAGCACCAGAGCACCAACTCTTCCGCCAGGCGCGACAGATGCACCGCCAGGATCGACCCGGCGGCCAGGAACTCGATGGCGAAGTCGCGGGCCGAGACGGCATCCAACGAGTTGGCGAGCGGCCGCTCGAAGCTCAAGGCGGCAGCGGTCGCGTGACGGTCGATCGGAAAGGAAGTGCCGGCCAACGCCGCCGCACCCAGCGGACTCTCGTTGATCCGCTTGCGGCAGTCGGCCAAGCGGCCGCGGTCGCGTCCCAGCATCTCGACGTAGGCCAGCAGGTGATGACCGAAGGTCACCGGTTGCGCCGCCTGCAGGTGAGTATAGCCGGGCATGATCGTGGCTGCCTCGGCTTCCGCCTGTTCGATCAAGGCCGCCTGAAGCTCCCGCACTTGTCCGTCCAAGGCATCGACAGCGCCGCGCAGCCAGAGCCGGAAATCGGTCGCCACCTGGTCATTACGACTGCGCGCCGTATGCAGGCGGCCCGCCGGCGTGCCGATCAACTCGGCAAGTCGGGCCTCGACGTTCATGTGGATGTCTTCGAGGGCGGCGGAGAAGGTGAAATCCCCGCTCTCGATCTCTTGAAGTACCTGCTCTAGACCCCGGTGGATCGCATCGCCATCTTCCGGCGAGATAATTCCTTGCGCGACCAGCATCGCGGCATGGGCCTGCGAGGCGGCAATGTCTTCGCGGTAAAAGCGCCGATCGAAGTCGATCGATGCATTAATCCGCTCCATCGCCTCGTCCGGTCCGACGGCAAAGCGTCCGCCCCACATGGTGTTGGCGGCGTGCATGGTGGAACTGCTCTGGTCGCGCATATCGCTCATGGGGAGACCTGTACCGAATGATCCTGCAACTTGGAAAGGCTTTCCTGGATCCGACAGCGAGGCTGACGCTGGTTGCGCCCGCCATTTTGGCTAGCGTTCTCGCCCTGGCACCCGCCGGCTCGCTGCACGCCGAGGCGCCGCCCTTGAGCCCGGGCTTGCAAGACTTGTGGGTCCAGCTGGAGCCCCCCGTAGCCGCGCCGGAGCGGAGTTTTCAGGTTGTTCGCGACGACGCGGAGCTGGACGTGAGCCTGGTTGACTTCGCCGGCGAGGTGGTGCTGGTGAACTTCTGGGCGACCTGGTGCGCACCTTGCGTTCACGAGATGCCGTCCCTCGATCAGTTGCAGGCGGATCTGGCTGAAGAGGGTCTGCAGGTGGTGGCGATCTCTGTCGACCGCGGTGGGTTCACCCAGGTCGAACCCTTCTTCATCGACCTGCAACTGGATCATCTTGCCGTCTACCTGGATCCCAAGGGCCATGTCGCCCGCGACCTCGACGTGCGTGGCTTGCCCAGCAGCTATCTGATCGACCGCAACGGCAACGTGGTCGGGGCCATGCAAGGCGCCTACGATTGGGCTGGCGAGGATGCCAAGGCGCTGATCCGCCACTACATCGCGCAGCCGCCCCGACAGCAACAGGCCGCTCAGTAACGCCTTAACCCAAACCCTTCGCCACCAGGGCCGCCAAGCGCCGGGAGAAGGCTGCCGGATCGAGCGGTGGCTCGCCCTCCAGAATACGGGCCTGATCGAGCAGCAGAAGCCCGACGTCTTCGATGGTGCCGCCGGCGCCGGCCTGACCGGCTATCGCGGTCTCCGAAAGAGCCGCGACCAGGGGGTGCTTGGGATTGAGCTCCAGAATGCGCGTCGGGGTATCGTCCAGACGTTGGTGCTGCTTCAGCAAGCGGGCGAGATGCAGGTCGATGTCGCCCTCGTCGGCAACCAGACAGACCGGGCTATCGGTCAGCCGTTTGGAGGCGCGCACATCCTTGACCTTACCCTGAAGCGAGAGCCGCAACATCGCCAACAAGCCCTCGATGCCACCGCCCTCGTCCTCAGCGGAGGTGTCTTCCGAGCCCTCCTCCTCGCCGATCTTGTCGAGTTCGGCGCCGGCCCGCGTGACTGAGCGGAAGGGTTTGTCTTGATAGGCGCCGACGCGCGCGGTCCAGAACTCGTCGATCGGATCGGTCAGCAGCAGCACCTCAACGCCTTTGGCCCGGAAGCCTTCGAGCTGCGGACTGCGGGCCAGCTGCTCCAGATCGTCGCCGGCCAGAATGTAAATGGCCTCCTGATCCTCCGGCATACGGGTCAGATAGTCGGCCAGCGTCGTCCAGCCGCCGCTATCCGAGCTTTCGCCGAGGTCGGGCGCCGTGGACTTGAAGCGCGCCAGCTTCAGCAGCGTCTCGTCCTGGCCACTGTCCTCGTAAAGCCCTTCCTTGAGCACCGGGCCGAACGCCTCCCAAAAGGCGATGTAGGCTTCGGGTTCCTTTTCCGCCTTCTTCTCCAACTCCGACAGCACGCGTTTCGTCAGGCCCTGGCGAATCTTGGCTAAGACCGGGTTGTTCTGCAGCAGCTCACGACTGACGTTGAGCGGCAGATCCTCGGAGTCGACCACACCGCGTAAAAACCGGAGCCACGTCGGCACCACCTCGGTACAGTCGTCGGTGATGAAGACACGTTTGACGTAGAGCTTGACGCCGCCTCGACGGCTGGGATCGAAGAGATCGAGCGGCCGGGTGCTGGGGATGAAGAGCAGACCGCTGTACTCGATCATGCCCTCTGCCTTGAAATGCAGCGTGTGCCAGGGCGCGTCGAAGGCGTGGGCGGTGTCGTGATAGAACTGCTTGTACTGTTCTTCCGTGATCTCGCTTTTCGGCCTGGCCCAGAGTGCACCGGCCGCGTTCAGCGTCTCGGGCTCCTCCTCCGCCTCGGCCAACTTGACCGGCACCGAGATATGGTCGCTGTAGGTTTTGACGATGTGCCGTAGACGCTGTGGCTCGGCGTAGTCGCCGGCATCCTCTTTGAGGTGAAGCAGGATGCGCGTGCCGCGCAGCGGTGCCTCCGCGCTCTCCTCGACCGTGAAGCCGCTGCGCCCGTCGCTCTCCCAGCGCCAACCGTGCTGCTCACCGGCCCGCCGGGTGAAAACCTCGACCTTGTCCGCCACCATGAAAGCCGAATAGAAGCCGACGCCGAACTGGCCGATCAGGTCGACTTCGGTCTTCTTGTCGCCGAGCTGGCTGAGAAATTTAGCCGAACCCGAGTGGGCGATGGTGCCCAGGTTCTCGATCAGCTCGTCGCGATTCATCCCGACGCCGCTGTCGCGGATCTCCAACCGCCGGTTTGCTGCATCGGGCCGCAGCTCGACACCGAACGCGGAGTCGCCGCTCAGCAGCTCGGGCTCCGTCAGCGCCAGGTAGCGCAGGCGGTCGCAAGCATCGGCGCCATTGGAGATCAATTCGCGCAGAAAGATGTCGCGGTTCGAGTAGAGTGCATTGGCGACGATGTCGAGCAGACGGCTGACCTCGGCCTGAAAGGCGCGCGTTGCGGGTTCGGCAGAACCGGCATCGGGTTTGTCGGCGGTTTTATCGGTTTCGGGCACGGCGTCTGACATAAGACCTTCGATCCTCCAGCGGCGGCGCTTTTCTTGCTTGTGTCGGGGGTCCGGTCCCGGCGACCCTGGTATGGGGCGGAAAAGGCGGGACACGTCCGGAGCCCGGACCGCCGCTTGATATGTGGGGATGGCCGGTCGCCTGCAAGCCCGGCGTCGCAAGGGCATCGCCACGACAGTGCGGGGAGCTGCGCCCATGCAGCACGAGGCCGAGTCGGACGACAGCTTTGCGACGGCACGCGCGAAGATGCTGGAAGAGATTGTCCAAGAAGCGGCGGAAGCCGTTGGCTGGACTGGGCGACCGGAGCTACGCCCCGAGGTTCTGAAGGCGCTCGACCGGGTTCCACGCGAGAGCTTCGTCGCCCCGCGGGACGCGGCCGAAGCCTACGAGAACCGGCCGCTGCCGATCGGCTGTGCCCAGACCATCAGCCAGCCATTTATCGTCGCGCTGATGAGCGATCTCAGCGGCGCCAGTCCCGGCAAGCGGGTACTCGAGGTCGGCACCGGCTGCGGTTATCAGGCCGCGGTTCTGGCGGAACTGGGTGCCGAGGTCTGGTCCATCGAATCGCTGCCGGACCTCTATGACGGCGCGCGTCGAAGACTGCGGGACATGGGCTATACGCAAATTCACCTGCGCCTCGGTGACGGCGCGCGCGGCTGGCCGGAGGCCGCTCCTTTCGACGGTATCCTGGTCACTGCCGCAGCGGCGCGTCGGGTGCCGCCGGCGCTGATCGAGCAACTCGCGCCGGAAGGTGCGCTGGTGTGTCCGGTTGCCGAAGGCGGATCCCTTGGCAGCCTCTTTGGAACGCCGGGACAGCGGCTCTATCTGATCGAGAAGGACTCACGCGGCGTTGTCTCGAGGCGGGACGTTCTACCGGTCGCCTTCGTCCCCCTAATCGAAACTCTCTAGGCGCCGGCAGACCTGGCCCTGACGGCACTTGCAAGCCCCCTTCGAGAAGGCAATTTGAACAGCATCATGCGCGAACGTCGCATCACGGCCGTGCTAGGCCCGACCAACACGGGGAAAACCCACCTCGCAATCGAGCGGATGCTGGGTTACGGCAGCGGGATCATGGGCTTCCCCCTGCGCCTGCTGGCGCGGGAGAACTACGACCGGGTCGTCCGACTGAAGGGCGCCGGCCAGGTGGCTTTGATCACCGGCGAAGAGAAGATCGTGCCGCCGCGTGCGCGTTACTTTCTCTGCACCGTTGAATCCATGCCGCTTGATCGCGACGCCGCCTTTCTGGCCGTTGACGAAATCCAGCTCGCCGCCGACCCGGAGCGCGGCCATGTCTTCACCGAGCGGCTGCTGCGCGCGCGTGGCCAGGACGAAACCATGTTCCTGGGGGCCGACACTGCGGGCCCGCTGATCCGCCGTCTGGTTCCGGATGCGGAAATCGTGTCCCGACCGCGGATGTCGACCTTGAGTTATGTCGGCCCGAAAAAGATCACCCGCTTGCCGCCGCGTTCGGCGGTGGTGGCCTTCTCAGCAGCAGAGGTCTATGCCACGGCCGAGTTGATGCGCCGACAGCGCGGCGGCACGGCGGTGGTGTTGGGGGCGCTCAGCCCGCGCACGCGAAACGCTCAGGTGGGCCTGTTCGAGGCCGGCGAAGTCGATTACCTGGTCGCCACGGATGCCATCGGCATGGGCCTCAACCTCGGCCTCGATCACGTCTGCTTCGCCCGCCTGCGCAAGTTCGACGGTCGGCAGTCCCGCCGACTGGCCGCTCAGGAAGTGGCCCAGATCGCCGGACGCGCCGGCCGCCATATGACCGACGGCAGTTTCGGCACCACGACAGAGCTGGGCGGCATGGACCCAGAACTGGTCGAGGCTGTCGAGGCCCATAGCTTCGACCCGCTGACGGCCCTGACCTGGCGTAACAGCGATCTCGACTTCTCCAGCCCCAAGGCGCTGCAACAGGCGTTGGATCGCCACCCGCCGCGACCGGAGCTGATCCGCGTGCGCAACGCCGAGGACCAACAGGCCCTCGCCGCGCTGTGTCGCGAAGGCGGCCCGGCCACGCTGGCGGATCGGCCGGACCGGGTGCGGTTGCTTTGGGAAGTCTGCCAGATCCCCGACTTCCGAAAGACGCTGACCGATTCCCACGTTCGCCTGCTGGACCAGATCTATCGCCTCCTGGTCGAGGGCGACCGCCGGTTGCCCGACGACTTCGTGGCGAACCAGATCGCCAAGCTGGATCGCGACGAAGGCGACATCGACGCCCTGGTGGCGCGTATCGCCCACATCCGGACCTGGACCTTCGTCACCCACCGTCCCGACTGGCTGCAAGACGCCACCCATTGGCAGGAACGCGCCCGGCGGATCGAAGACAAACTCTCCGACGCGCTGCACGAGCGCCTGACCCAGCGCTTCGTGGACAAACGCACGGCCGCTCTGGTCAAGCGGCTGGGCAGCGGCGACAAGCTGCTAGGCGCCGTAAAGTCGAACGGCGAAGTCGTCGTCGAGGGCGAACACGTCGGGCAGATCGAGGGGTTCCGCTTTCGCCCGGACGCCAGCGCCGAAAAACAGGATCGCCGTGCCCTGCTGTCCGCAGCCCGGCGTGCTTTGGCCGAAGAGATTCCCCTGCGCGTCCGCCGCATCGAGATGGACGACGACGGCAGTTTCCGTCTGACGCCGGAGGGCAGGTTGCTGTGGCGCGAGGCGCCCCTGGCCCGACTGACCGCCGGTGAGTCCGTTCTCTGTCCACAGGTCGAGATCGAACGCAGCGAATTCCTGGACGGACCGGCACGCGAACGGCTGCGGCTCCGGCTGGCGGCCTGGTTGGGTCGGCATCTGCGCAACCGGCTGAAGCCTCTCTTCGCGCTCGAGGAAGCATCGCTGTCGGGCGCCGCCCGCGGTCTCGCCTTTCAGCTGGCCGAAGATCTCGGCTGCCTGGCGCGCACCGCAGTCGCCGATCAGCTTGCGGCGCTGACCAAAGCGAACCGCAAGACATTGACCGAGCTGGGCGTGAGGTTCGGCGCCCAGTCGGTCTTCGTACCGGCCTTGCTGAATCCACGCCGGCGAGAGCTCTGCGCTCTTCTGCAGGGTCTGCGCACATTCGGGACCCTGCTGCCCTGCCCGGAGGGTGATCCCGTCGCCTTCACGCCGACGGAGAATCTGAGCGAGACGGATCTGCGCGCGCTCGGCTATCGGCGCTTCGAGAACGCGGCGGGATGCCTGGCCCTGCGCGTCGATACGCTGGAGCGGCTCGCCTATGCAGCGCTGAAGCGCGGACGCCAGGGACCCTTCCCGCCCGATGCGGAACTAATCCGCCTGGTCGGAGGGGATGGCAACCGCCTGGCCGTGGTTCTGCCGGCGCTCGGCTACTGGACTGTCGATTCGGAGGCAGGCCGCAGCTTCCACAACCGCCCGCCGAAGGGCGGAAAACGTTCGACCAGACCCGCGAAGAAGAACCGGAGACAACCGCCCAAGCGCCGGTCGGTCGCGGCAGGGTCTCGCCCCGAGGAGTCTCCCTTCGCCGCTTTGGCGGTTCTCAAGGTCGGGAAATCTGCAGGCTGATGGCGAGAGCGTCCGGCCAGAGGAGTCCCATCAAGGCCGATGGCGGCGGGATAGAGACCCTGCGACTGGACAAGTGGCTGTTCTTCGCCCGGTTCTTCAAATCGCGCGCGCTGGCGGCTCAACTCTGCGAGTCGGGAAAGCTGCGTCTGTCCGGAACCACTGTCGACAAGGCGCATGCCAAGTTGCGCGTCGGTGATGTGCTGACCTTCCCTCGTGGCGACCATGTGCGGGTCATCAAGGTCCTGGCGCTTGCCAGCCGCCGCGGGCCCGCACCTGAAGCACAAGCTCTCTACGAGGATCTCGATCCGCCGGCTGAACAGCCGGCTCTGCCGCGAGACGCACGGCAGACAGCCGCGCACCCTTCCGCTGCGGGTCGGCCCAGCAAACGAGACCGCCGGCAGCTCTTGCACTTCAAGGCTGGAACAGGGTCGTGAGTTGCCGTCAGCTCGCTGCCGAGTAAGCAGGCAGAGCCTGCTGCTTCTTTGCCTTCAACAGCTTGCGCAAGATCATGTTGCGCTTCAGCGCCGACATGTGGTCGACAAAGAGAATGCCGTCCAGATGGTCGATCTCGTGCTGGATGCAGGTGGCCAGGATGCCGTTTGCCTCAAGCTCGCGAATTTCGTTCTGCCGATCCAGGTAGCGCACACGGATGGTCGCGGGCCGTACGACCTCCCCATAGTGATCCGGCAGCGACAGACAGCCTTCCTCGTAGCCGGCGTCTTCGTCCGACACCCAGAGGAGCTCCGGATTGGCCAACTGGTAGGGCGCCGGCGGTTCACCGTCGCGGGCGACATCGACGACGATCAGCCGCTTGAGCACCCCGACCTGCGGCGCCGCCAGACCGATGCCCGGCGCGGCGTACATCGTCTCGAGCATATCGTCCATCAGCCGCCTCACCTCATCGTCGACACGCTCGACGGGAGTCGCCTTCTGTTTCAAACGAGGGTCGGGAGCGGTCAAGATCGGCAGCTTTGCCATGGGTCCTAGCGTCCAATAAGGTCGTGGGTCGGCGCGTAGATTGAAATGATTCCAATAAGAGCTATGCGGTGCATGGCACCCCGTCAAGACGGGCGACTCGAAGCGCCCATGCTAGCCTGGGTTTTTATGCTGTGACGTTGGGGAGCAAGCTGTGTCGATCAGTCCTGAACTGCTGCTCTCGGGTCTCGCCCTGCTGCTGGTCCTGTTGTTGGCCGTCGCACTGCTGCGACGCCCCAAGGATGTGGGTATAGCCGAGACCCGACAGGAGGCCGAGTTGGCGGCGCTGCAGGAACGCCTGAAGACGATGGCAGAAGGTCAGGCCGCGACTCAGGCACAGATCGCCGAAGCTCTGCGCAGCCAGGAGCGCCAGTTGGCCGAAGCCATGGACAAGCGGCTCGGTAACTTCACGCAGCGGGTCAGCGACCGACTGAACGAGCAGGCACAGACTCAATCGACGACCATGACCGATCTGCGCGAACGGCTGGCCGTGATCGACCGGGCGCAAAAGAACATCACCGAGCTCTCGACCCAAGTGGTGGGGTTGCAGGACATCCTGTCCAACAAGCAAGCGCGCGGTGCCTTCGGCGAGGTGCAACTGAAGGACCTGGTCGAATCCGCCCTGCCGCCCTCGGCCTATGCCTTCCAGGCCACGCTCTCCAATGGCCGGCGTGCCGATTGCCTAATCGAACTCCCGAATCCGCCGGGACCGATTGCAATCGATGCGAAGTTTCCGCTGGAGAGCTACCAAGCCCTGAGGCAGGCGGAGGAGGAGGCCGCAAGACTGGCTGCGCAGCGCGCTTTCGCGGCCGACCTGCGCAAACACGTTCGGGATATCGCCGAGCGCTACATTCTGCCCGGCGAAACGGCGGAGTCGGCCCTGCTGTTCCTCCCAAGCGAGGCCGTCTATGCCGAACTGCACGCCAACTTCCCCAACGTGGTGGAGGAAAGCTATCGGGCCCGAGTCTGGATCGTCTCCCCCACCACCATGATGGCGACGCTCAACACCGTGCGCGCCGTACTGCGGGACGTGCGCATGCGTGAGCAGGCCAGCGTGATCCAGACGGAAGTGCAGACCATGCTGGAGGACGTGGCGCGCCTGGATCAGCGGGTCGGCAAACTGGAAACCCATTTCGACCAAGCCAGCCGGGACATCCGCGATATCCGCATCTCCACGGACAAGGTCACAAAACGCGGCGAGCGCATCAAAGACCTAGAGTTGGAGGACGATGCCGATGTCGGTGCCGGTCAGATCGCCAGCACTGCCGCTCCGCCCGCCCGGCCGCGTCTGGTCGAGTAGCCCCCGACCGTCGACTGCCGATCGATAACTCTTCCAGCTTCGTGTCCAGGTCGGATCTTGCGGATCAATGACGAGGAGCCTGCTTGTCCGTCACCGCAGAAAGCAGTGCCAAAGTCGGTTCCTTGCAAGCATGGCGGCTACGAGTTGCCCTCACCCCCAGCGAGTGTGTCACTGCTGGGCTTCTCCTCGGCCTTCGAGTCCGTCTTCATTGCCTGCGCGACCGCATACCAGTCGATCCGGCGCGTGACGGCCATGACCGCCGTCAGCGCGACGAAAAGCGCGATACCGCCCACCAGCAGCGCGAGGTCCTCCAGACCGATGAGCAGGAAGAGGCCGGTATAGAGCGCCGCGACCAGAAGCCCGAGGCCGGACGCAGGCTTGAGACTGCCAAGCGCACCGGCGGTATAGAACACAAGCTGCGCTACCACGGCACCGGCAGCGATCGCATAGGCCAGCGCAAACGCCATCTGCTCGGCCAAAGCCAACAACAGCAGGTAGAACAGCGCCAAGGCGCAGCCGACCAGACCGTATTGGAGAATATGCAGTCGCCGGCGGCTAATCAGCTCATAGAGGAACAACAGCGTGAAGGTGAAGAGGATGAACAACAGGCCATACTTGGTCGTCCGTTCACTCTGCTGATACGTACCGGCGGGCTGATAGAGCTCGACCCCAAAGGCCGAAGCCCGAAGCTCCTCTATCCGTACGCGGCCCGCTTCGCCGAGACGCCAGATCTGAGGGTAGCTGCGGCCGAAGTGCGAGGTCGACCAGTGTGCGGTGAAACCTTCGTCCGAGACCTCCCTTTCGACCGGTAGAAAGGCGCCAAAGAAGCTCGGGTGCGGCCAGGTCGAGGTGATCGTCGCGGAGGTCGTTCGACCGAGCGGCAAAATGGCGAGATGGCTGCTGCCGTTGAGCGTCAATGAGCTTGCGAAAGCCAGCGGACGGCCGAAATCGTCAGCTTCCAGCGGCAGTTCGGCCTGGAGGCCGCCTGCCGTGAGGGCCGTCAAACCCGATGGTAGACCCGGTTCCGCAGTGAGAACCCGCCCATCCCACTCGATCTCGGGCGCTTCGGTCAGACGGCGCTGATCCTCCAAACCCAGCAATAGCCGCGCGCGCGTCCAGTCCGGCTGTACCCCCTTCAGGGCGAGATCGGAACGGCCCGGAAGGGAGAAGTGACCAGTCAAGTTCAGGTTCAGACGATAGACGACAGCCTCGAACGGC
The DNA here is from genome assembly GCA_052168175.1 of Kiloniellales bacterium. Taxonomy (GTDB): domain Bacteria; phylum Pseudomonadota; class Alphaproteobacteria; order Kiloniellales; family DSM-21159; genus Algihabitans. The sequence continues at coordinate 627,782 of JBQLZH010000002.1, read as the reverse complement.
CCACGGCTGCGCCGCTCGGGTTCCAACGCCGCTTCGACATGATAGACATCGGGAAGCAGCACGAGTTGCTCCTCAAGGCGGGTTCGGCGGCCCTGCTCATCCACTTGCACGCGCGAAGCGGGCACGAGCAGGAGTGGCCCCGCAAGCGTTTGAGGCCGCCCCCAGAGATCCCCAATCTCTCGCACCACCTCCTGCAGACGGTCCTCGCGTTCCTCGACCAGATCCTGCACGAGGACCAAGGGGATCAGCAGACCAAGCGCCAAACCCGCAATCAGTACGATCTTTACAATCGGATTGAACGCAAGCTCCGATGCAGGAGAGCCGTTCTGCGATAACTGTTTCCAGGGCATGCCCCCGCTCCTCTCAACCTGAAAAGAGCGACAGTCTCCTCCGTGCTTCAGGCGCGGCCAGGGAGCCGAAACGGCGATTGCAAGATCAATGAAGGCGCCGGAAAGGCTGTCTGCGCCTCAGACTCAACCTGAGCAGTCAGTTCTGGACGCGCGCGCGGTACGTCAGGGTCGCAGTGCTGTTGGCCGGAACGGTTACCGTCCAGGTCAGACGCTCGGCCGTGGTCTGTTCGTGCGGCTGGCTTTCCTCCAGGATCTCGGTGCCACGGGGGAAACGTCCGATCACCTCGACCTCCAGCGGTTCCGACTTGGCGTTGGTAACCTGGATTTCCTGGCCGGACTCGAAGGCCCGATCGCCGAGACGCTCGAAGGCGGTCCGCCGCGCTTCAGCCGTCACATCGAAGGCGCGACCGAGCGAAAGCTGGACTTCGCCGCCCACCGGCGTGTGGCCGATAGCGGCTTCGCCGGCAAAAACGGGCTGGCCCTCGCCTTCGTCCAACGCTTCGTAGACACGGATGCTGCCGGCCGGCAAAGGTTCGCCCTGATCGCGCTCGGGATTGTCGAAGACCAGTTCCAGATTCGCCTGCACCGGGCCCACTTGATCCGGACCGCCCAGGCTCGCGAGGCCGTCGAAGCTGTAGCGCCGCTCGGCGACGATGTCGGGAATCTGGAACAGCGCTACTTGCTTCTGTTCTCCCGGCTCCAGCGTGATCTCCAGACCGGTGTCGTAGAGGTAGCGGTCGCCCACCTCTACAGGTGCAGGCGCCATGGCCACATCCATCGCCATCATAGATTCGGCCTGGCCGCGCGCCATCATCGGCGGCGGCGCAGCGCTCTTGCTGGACACTTCGCCTGCCACCAGCCGCAGGTCGGAGAAGGCGAAGCGGGTCTGAAGGTCGTTATCGAGCGTGACATGAGCGGTCAGATCGACCGTGCCGTCCGGCGCCAGGTCGGCGACGTAGTCGGCATGCCAGCTCAAACCCTCCGTGAGATAACCGAGCGTGAGCTCGGTCGGCCGCGCTTCAGTGCTGTCGAGCGTGATCTCCAATGCCGACTCCGCGCGCAGAGCCTGATCGTCCGGCTCCGGCAGTTCCTCCAACGCGATACGGCCCGGTGGATTGATCTCGACCCGCCCGTCGACTTCGAGGACCACTCCACCGTTAAGGGACAGCAGGCGTGCTGAACGCGCCGTCTCCTCACCGGTCTGCGGATGGGTCGTCACGTAGAGTACGCGCCGGCCGACCATGGCCTCGAGCAGGCGGCCGGGACTGAGATCCGCGGGACGAAAGCTGCGCGTCACCAGGCCGACGCCTGCCTCGCTGCTGTAGACCCGCAAGCTCCCCAGGATCAGCCGTTCGCTCAAGCCTTCGATCTGCAGGTCGTTGCGGCCGGCAACCAGCGGCGCCCAGCGGCGGTCGTGCACCAGCGCCAGGCCGTTCTGGTAAACCGTCAGGGTCAGGCCGCGCTGCGCCTCGGTCGAGAGCGTTCGTTCAACGGCGTTAGCAGGCGCAGCCAACAGCAGCGAGACGGCCGCAGCGGCGGTCAAAAGGCGGAGAGGCATGGCGGTCAGTCTCGTCTTAGTTGTTTGATTTTCCACTACCTTCACGGTCCATTGCGGCGGGAGTTTGGCAACGATAGAGCGGAACTGCGGAGGCGTCGGCGTGAGCTTTAGGCAGGGCGGCGTTGGCGGAAAGCGGCCGACAAGGTGCCATCGTCGAGGTAGTCCAGCTCGCCGCCAACCGGCAACCCCTGGGCGAGGCGCGTAATCGTAACATTTAAGGGCTCCAGCCTCTCCGCGATGTAGTGAGCAGTGGTCTGACCGTCGACCGTGGCACCCAAGGCCAAGATCACCTCATTCACCTCCGGTACAGCGGCCCGTTCCAGTAAGCGCGCAATGTTGAGCTGTTCCGGCCCGCGCCCGTCGAGCGCCGAGAGCGTGCCGCCGAGCACATGATAGCGGCCGCGATAGACGCCCGCCCGCTCGATTGCCCAGAGATCACCGACCTCTTCGACCACGCAGAGAACGGCGGTTTCGCGCTCCGGATCGGCACAGACGCCGCAAGGATCCCGGTCGTCCAGATTGCCGCAGCGGGCACAGGGCCGGATCGCCTCGGCGGCACGCAGCAACGCCTCGCCCAGGGGACGTAGCAAGGACTCCCGCTTGACGATCAAGGCAAGCGCCGCGCGGCGCGCCGACCGCGGCCCCAAACCTGGAAGCCGTGCCAGCAATTGAATCATCCGCTCGATTTCGGAGGCGGGCATTGGCCCTCTCTTGGGAATCTTGGGGGTAGAGACTCGGGTTTAGGTAACCCGAGGCCTTTCGACTTACCCCGCTACGACCCGGCCGTCCATGCCTGGCATTCGAGGCCATCAGCTCCAATCCAATGACGGAAATTTAACCGGCCGCTGGGTTTCTTTCCGAGCCGGCACAGACAATATGGGCAGTCTGAGAAGCGGAACGGCGACAACCGGCTGTGCTGCGACTTCGAGAGGGACTTGCATGCTTGATACCCCCCGCCGTACAGGCCTCGCGGCCCTGGCAGCCGTGACGCTGCTGAGTGGTCTGCACGCACCGGCCGTTGCGCAGGTCTTCGAGCCCGAGACCTTTACGTTGGACAACGGCCTGAAGGTGGTGGTGGTCGAGAACAATCGGGCACCGATCGTGACGCATATGCTTTGGTACAAGGTCGGATCAGCCGACGAGCCGCGCGGTCAGTCAGGCATCGCCCACTTTCTGGAACATCTGATGTTCAAGGGGACCGAGACCCTCGAACCCGGCGAGTTCTCGGACATCGTGGCGCAGAACGGCGGTCGCGAGAACGCCTTCACCTCGCTGGATTATACGGCCTACTTCCAGACGGTCGCCAGAGATCGGCTGGAGCTGATGATGCGTCACGAGGCCGATCGCATGCACAACCTGGTGCTCAGCGACGAAGTGGTCATGCCGGAGCGCGACGTGGTTCTGGAGGAGCGCCGCAGTCGCACGGACAACGAGCCCTCGAGCCAGCTCTGGGAAATGGTGCGCGCCACCCTCTATCTGAATCACCCCTACGGCACACCGGTGATCGGCTGGCAGCAGGAAATCGAAAGCCTGGGCACCGAAGACGCCCTTGCCTTCTACGAGCGCTGGTATGCGCCCAACAACGCCGTGCTGGTCGTCTCGGGCGACGTCACGGTCGAGGAGGTGCGCCCGTTGGCCGAACGCTACTACGGCGCAGTACCGCGTAAAGAGGTTCCGGAGCGAATCCGGGTTCAGGAGCCCCAGCAGTGGGCCGGCCGCCGCGTCGAATTGTCGAGCCCGCGCGTGGGGCAACCCTCGATCTCCATCGCCTACCTGGCCCCCAGCTTCCGGACCGCACGACTGGACGACATGCCGGAGCGGCCCTATGCCCTGCAGGTTCTGGGAGAAATCCTGGGCGGCAACACCGGCCGACTCTATCGCTCCCTCGTGATCGAGCAGGGCTTGGCAGCCGGCGCCGGCAACAGCTTCGACGGCTCCAGCTTCGACGGCACTCACTACACTTTCTGGGCTTCGCCACGCCCCGGCGTCGAGGTGGAAGCCGTGGAAGCCGCGCTGCGGGCGGAGATCGATGCGGTTCTGCAGGACGGTGTGACTGCCGAGGAGGTGGAGCAAGCCAAAACGCGCCTGACCGCCCAGGCGATCTACGCACGCGACAGCGTCGGTGCAGCCCCCCGCATCATCGGTGCCGCGTTGGCCACCGGCTCGACCATCGAAGATCTCGAAGACTGGCCCAACCGCATCGATGCCGTCACGCCGGAGCAGGTGATGCAGGCCCTCAGGGCGCTGATCGACCCCGCCCGCTCTGTCACCGGTATCCTGCGCAGCGAGCCGACTACATGAACGAGGGTCCTCTTATGACTTGCATCCGCTCCCCTTTCGCTCGCCCCCTGTTCATGCTGTCTCTGGCGGCGCTGGCCGTCGCCCTCCTCTCGCGCCCTGCGGCCGCCGTGGACGTCCAGCGCGTCGTCTCGCCTGGCGGCATCGAGGCTTGGCTGATCGAAGATCGCTCCAACCCTATCATCGCGCTGCAGGTCACCTTCGGCGGAGGATCGGCCAGCGATCCAGAGGATAAGGCCGGGCGAGCTCGTATGGCCGCGGCGACCCTCGACGAGGGCGCGGGCATACTGGACTCCGAGGCCTTTCAGAAGGAACTCGCGGATCTGTCGATCCGGCTCGACTTCAACGCGCGTCGGGATAGCTTCGGCGGTTCGCTGATGACCCTCACGCGTAATCGGGATCGCGCGTTCGAACTGCTTCACCTGGCCCTGACGGAACCGCGCTTCGACGACGAGCCGGTCGAACGCATCCGCCAGCAGTTTATCGTTCGCGCTCAACGGAGTGCCGTCGACCCGGACGCCGTGGCTTGGTCGACCTTGATGGCAACGCTTTACCCCGAGCATCCCTATGGCCAGCGGTCCGGCGGCACGATCGCGAGCCTGGCTGCCGTCGAGACAGCCGACCTGGAGGCCTTCGTTGCCCAACGCCTCGCCCGCGACAATCTCCATATCGGTGTCGCAGGCGACATCTCGGCGGAAGAATTGGGACCACTGCTCGACAGCACCTTCGGTGACCTGCCGGCAGAGGCTGCAGCTCTGGAGCTACCCACCGTCGCGCCGGCGGCCGACGGCGGCACGGTGGTGATCGATCAGGACGTACCTCAGTCGGTCGTCGCTCTTGGTCAGGGCGGCCTGAAGCGAGACGATCCAGACTACTACATCGCCTATGCGGTCAATTACATCCTGGGCGGCGGCGGCTTTGCTTCGCGTCTCTTCACAGAAGTGCGTGAGAAGCGTGGGCTAGCCTACGGCGTCTACAGCTATCTGCATCCGCTGGATCACTCGGCGCTGATCCTGGGCGGTGTCGCGACAGAAAACGCTCGCGTGGCCGAGAGCCTGGAGATCATTCGCGCGGAGTGGGCACGCATTGCGACCGAAGGCCCGACCGCTGAGGAACTGGATAACGCCAAGACCTTCCTGACCGGCTCCTTCCCCCTGCGGTTCGATTCGACCGGTGCGCTGGCCGACATTCTCGCCGCCATGCAGTTCCAGAACCTTGGCATCGACTATCTCGATCGGCGTAACGACTACATCGAGTCGATCACGCTGGAAGACACCCGCCGCGTTGCCGCGGCGCTGTTCCGCCCAGACGACCTGACGGCCGTTGTCGTCGGCCAGCCCGAAAACGTCGAAGCGACCCGAGCCGCTCCGGACGAGAGTTAGACGCATCGCTTGAACGGAGGGGCAAAGGGCCCGGCTTTCGTAACGTTCCCCATCTCGCTGACCCAACTGCAAGAAGCGGAGAGCGGAAGCAGAGACCCCTGTGCTATTGGCTAGCCTCCACCCAGGGGGCAGCCGGCAGTGTCGAACGCAGTCAAGCAGATCCAGGGAATGACCGTCGGCGTCTGGGCATTACTGCTGACGCTGTCTGTTTTGTGGGGTGCATCCTTTTTTTTCGTTGGTGTCGCGGTGGCGGAGCTGCCGCCCCTGTCCATTGTCTTCCTCCGGGTTGGACTGGCGGCCTTGACGCTGCATCTCGTGTTGCGCGTCACAGGACAGCAAATGCCCAAGGTTCCGGCCGTTTGGCTGGCCTTTCTCGGCATGGGGCTGCTCAACAATGCGATACCCTTCGGACTGCTGGTCTGGGGCCAGACCCACATCGCCTCGGGCCTCGCAGCCATCCTCAATGCGACCACGCCGCTCTTCGCGGTGATCGTGGCCGGCGCGCTGCTGGCTGACGAGCGCATAACGCCGCTGAAGACCGCCGGTGTCACGATCGGTTTCGCAGGCGCCGTGGTGATGATCGGCGTCGAAGCGCTGGAGGGGCTGAGTAGCGACGTGCTTGCCCAGTTGGCTTGCCTCGGGGCCGCACTCTCCTACGCCTTTGCAGGCGCCTTCGGCCGCCGCTTCAAACGGCTCGGCGTGACGCCGCTGCAGACCGCGACGGGGCAGGTCACCGCCTCAAGTCTCCTGCTTCTGCCGATTGCGCTCAGCGTGGAACAGCCCTGGACCTTGCCGGCACCGAGCCCGGAGACATGGCTTGCGATGATCGCCTTGGCGACACTGGGAACGGCCCTCGCCTATATCCTGTACTTCCGCATCCTGGCTGCGGCCGGGGCAACCAATGTCCTCCTGGTGACCTTTCTGGTTCCGGTCTCGGCAATTCTGCTGGGCTGGCTGCTGCTCGGCGAGCAGCTGTCTCCGGAGCACTTCGTGGGTATGGCGCTGATTGCCATCGGCCTGGCCGCCATCGACGGTCGGATCTTCCGCTGGAGAACGGCACGGCGTCGCCGGAGCTCGGAAAGCGCGATCGATCAATGAAAGAACGGCTTAGACGACGGTGAGCCGTGGCGGACCAGCTTCTTCCAGCGCGTCCAAGGCACTATCGGTTTCCGTCTTGCAGAAGTCGCCACTGGTGAGCAGGAGATCGATCAGTTTGCTGCCCGGCCAAGCCGTAAGAGGAAGCACCAGGGCCTCGATCTTCACGAATTCTTGCGCCGGACGTCCGTAGCCGTAGCGGTCCCAAAAGGGCTCGCGTGTTTCCAAACAACGATGCAGGCGTTCACAGATACGAAGGCTGCCTCTTTCGGTGTCCAGGTCCTCGACGGTCTGCCCACGGCGAACGCCAAGCGCACGCACCCACTCGCCTACTAGTCGGTACGTAAAGCCTCCATCCGGCCGCACGTCGATGAGGCAGAGATGTGGCAACGTCTGCCCGAGAGACAAAGGGTCGAGCGCGGCCTTGTCCGGCCATGCAGGTCGGCATTCGCCAGCCAACTCGAACCAGTAGTTCGCCACACGCCGGTTAAGCGGCGATTCCAAGACATCGAGACGCTGGTATTGCAGCGGCTTCATGGCGTTCTCCCTCGCAATGCCGGTTACGAGCGACGACGCAAAACAGCTCCTAAAGGTCGAAAAACCATTGGTCAGCTATATTTTCAAGTGTCTTTCTGACACAGAATCACATCACAAATTCCTAATAAGATAAAGGCGCGCAAAAGGACGAAAACCCACGAAATCCCAGAGAGTACGGGCGGTGAGGATGCCAGTCGGTATCGCGAGGCGGGCAAAGCCAAGGCTTAATGGCCCGTTCGCGACGCGCGGAAAGAGGAAACCTCTCCGGACAGACTGCGGAGATCGAGGCGCAGTCGTGCGACGTCGGATGCCGCAAGCAGCCGCTCCGTCTCGGCCTGCGCATTCATCCAGAGCGGCACCGCTTCGGCCATAAGCGCACGGCCAGCCGCCGTAAGCGCCAGATGCCGGCTGCGGCGGTCACCCTCGGCGACGCTCACGGTCAAGAGCCCTTTGCGCTCAAGCGGTTTCAACGCCGCGGTCAGCGTGGTGCGATCCATGGCCAGTAACCTGGCGATATCGCGGATCGCAGGCGGTCTCGGACGATTCAGCGACATCAAGATGGAAAACTGACCGTTGGTCAGGCCGGTCGGCCGCAGAGCCTCGTCGTACCGCCGTGCCAAAGCTCTGGCCGTCCGCTGAACGTCGAGGCAAAGGCAGCTATCTCGAACTTTGTGAGTAAGCTCAAAGGGCAATAGATCGTCGTTGGACATGACTCTATAATGTTGATATCAACCTATTTGTCCAGCGCTCGCCGGAGTTACGGTTTCGACGGCGAATTGCGGCAACGCTATCCGCATCTCCAGCTCGGCAAACTTGAGCGCAGGGTCGGTCTCTCGCGACGCGGAGGTCAGGATGAAAAAGAAGGTTCTGCTGCTTGTCGGAACGAAAAAGGGCGCCTTCCTCCTGGATGGCGACAGCGAGCGGGGGTCCTGGGCATTGCGTGGCCCCTTCTGCGAAACCTGGCCGATCAAGCACCTGATCGCAGACCCCGAGACCGGCACCCTCTACGGCGCCGGCGGCGGCGAGTGGTTCGGTCCGGCGGTTTGGAAGTCCGAAGATCTCGGCAAGACCTGGACCCATTCCAGTGCAGGGCTGTCCTATGCGGCAGGAGAGGAGCCGATCACGTCGGTCTGGAGCCTAGCAACCGACGGCAAGACGCTTTACGCCGGAGTCGAGCCGGCAGGACTGTTCCGCAGCGACGACAACGGCGAATCCTGGGTGCAGGTTACCGGCTTGCGCGAGCACCCCTCGCGGCCCGACTGGCAGCCGGGCGGCGGCGGGTTGATCCTGCATGCGATCCTCCTGCACCCCGACGACCCGCGGCAGATTTGGGTGGCGATCTCGGCCGGCGGCGTGTTCCACAGCGCAGATGGCGGCCGGACCTGGGAGGCCCGAAACCGGGGAACCCGGGCCGACTTCCTGCCTGAGGGTCAGAACTACCCGGAGCACGGCCAGTGCGTGCACAGCTTGGTCATGGCGCCGGGCCGGCCCGACCGCCTGTACCAACAGAACCACTGCGGCATGTACCGCAGCGAAGACGGCGGACGGCATTGGGACAGCATAGAGGCGGGTCTGCCCTCGAGCTTCGGTTTCCCGGCGGCGGCACATCCCCGCGACCCGGACAGTCTTTATCTGCTGCCGTTGAACGGCGACATCGCGGGCCGCTACGTGCCGGAGGCCAGAGCCGCCGTGTGGCGAACCCGGGACGGCGGCACCAGTTGGGACGCACTGCGGGACGGTCTGCCGCAAGAGAATGTCTTCTTCGGGGTGCTGCGACAGGCCATGGCAAGCGACCCGCTAGAGCCCGCAGGGGTCTACTTCGGCACCAGCAGCGGTGCACTCTTCGCCAGCGCCAACGAAGGGGACAGCTGGCGCTGCATCGCACAGCACCTGCCCAGCGTTCTATCGGTAGAGACGATGACGATCGAGGCACCGGCGTCCTGACGATTCCTTACTGCAGAAGGAATAATCGTGCCAAAGGACAGACAGACGAGAACGCTGGCGCCCGACGCCCCCCGTGTCGCACTCCAACTTCCCGCCGTGCTCGTCGCCCTCTTCCCCGGTGCACCGCGACGGCTTCACCTCGAGGCGGAAACCGTCGCCGCGGCAATCGACGCGCTCGACGCCCGCTGGCCCGGAATGCGCGACCGCCTCTGCGATTCCCGCCCCGGCATCCGCCGCCACATCAACATCTTCGTTCAGGGCGAGCGTGCGGCCCTGGATACGCCCCTCGCCGAAGGAGACGACGTCATCGTCATGACGGCGATCAGCGGCGGCTAGCCTATCTTTCAAGTCTGAACAGAGCGATCAAGCCCGCCGCGGCATCAGCACCGAATAGTCGAACTCAAGCACGACGTCGGGATCAGGTTTACCGTTCTCACCCAGGGCCGGGAAGTCGCTAGCCGGACGGTTCTTGGTTGCCCGGGTCAACAGCCGCAGCACGCCCAGATCGGGGCGGCCGGGCAGCTCCTCCTTCGCCAGAACCTCGCTCCAGGCGAAGAGCGTATCGCCGGCAAAAGTCGGGTTCGTGTGGCGCCCGCCGTGAATCGCAACGATACGAAAGGCATTTGCCAGGCCGTTGAAGCTCAGCGCGCGGGCAATCGAGATCACATGGCCACCGTAGACGATGCGCTTCCCGAAACGGCCGGCATCGGCGACCAGTTGGTCGAAGTGCACCTTGGCGGTGTTCTGATAGAGGCGGGTGGCGATCTGATGCTCCGCCTCCTCCAAGGTCATGCCGTCGGCATGGTCGATCTTCTCGCCGACGGCATAATCGTCCCAGAGATGCGGGCTGCCGGCCAACTGCGGATCGTAGAGCTGCAGCCTGAGACCACGCGGAACAAGCAGACGCTCAGCCGGCACGGCGTCGTTCAGCTCCGGCAAAGTCGGCTCGCGCACTGCGGCCTGCCCCGGTGACCGTTTGCGAACCATCACCCAGCGCACATACTCGAGCACCAGCTCATGGTGCACATTCAGACCGCGCGTGCGCACCCAAACGACCCCCGACTTACCGTCGGAGGTCTCACGCAGCCCAATCACTTCGCTGGTCGCGGTCAGGGTATCTCCGGGATAGATCGGTACGCCGAAGCGCCCCTCGGCATACCCCAGGTTGGCGACGGCGTTGAGCGAGACATCGGGCACGGTCTTGCCAAAAACCGTGTGAAAAACCAGCAAGTCGTCGAGCGGCGCTTTGGGATACCCGAGCGAGCGGGCGAAGTCGTCGGAGGAATGCAGCGCGAAGCGGCTGCCGGTCAGGCCCGTGTAAAGCGAGGCATCCCCGACGGTCAGCGTCCGCGGCGTGGCATGCACCAGCAGGTCGCCAAGCCGAAAGTCCTCGAAGAAACGACCGGGATTGGTCTTGACGGCGGCCTCGGCGGCCAAAGGACTCTCGGGGCTCATCGAGGACTCCGACTCCCAATTCCGCAACATACAGCCTGTAACTGGCTTTTGCCGGAAGCCAGCACAGGACAGCGCGCGCTGCAATGCAAAAACGCCGCTACTGCGTTCACCTCAAGGATGGCACGGCGAACACCGGCGCCACGGTCGGAACGAACCATGCCGAAGAGAACCGGTTGGCGGGCGGCGATGCTCTGCAGTGTGCCCGCGATCCTTATGCCGCCTGAGCTTCCAGATCGGCGATGGAGTCGGCCAGGGCGACGGTGCGCTGGGCATCTTCGACATGCAGGTTCTCGATCAGCTTGCCGTCGAGGACGACCACGCCCTTGCCGGCGCGTGTCGCCTCGGCATGGGCCTCAATGATGCGCTTTGCCTGCTCCACGTCGTTCTCGGAAGGCCCGAAGGCAGCATTGGCGGCAGCTACGGTCTTGGGATGGATCAGCGTCTTGCCGTCCATCCCGAGCTCACGGCCCTGGCGACACTGGGCTTCGAAGCCCTCGGCATCGTTGAGATCCAAGTGAACGCCGTCGACCATCGCCAGCCCGTGGGCCCGGGCCGCCAAGACGCAAAGGCTGAGCGAGGTGAGGACGGGCGAGCGCTCGGGCGTGTGCTTCGCATTGAGGTCCTTGACCAGATCGCTGGTGCCCATCACCAGACAGCTCAATCGCGGGCTGGCTCCGGCAATCTCCTCGGCCCGCAAGATACCCAATGGCGTTTCCATCATGCACATGATGCCCATGGTCTCGGCGGCGCCGGCCTCGGCCATCAGGCGCTCGACCTCCTGCACCATCTTCGCACTCTCGACCTTGGGGATCAGGATTGCATGCGCGCCGGTCGGCGCAATGGCCGCAATGTCGTCATGCCCCCAGGGACTGTCGAGCCCGTTGACACGCACGACAAGCTCGCGGCGACCGTAGCCACCCTCGGCGAGCGCGGCGACGATGTTCTGGCGCGCCTCGGTCTTGGCGTCCGGCGCGACCGCATCCTCCAGATCCAGGATCAGCGCGTCGGCCGGCAAGCCTCGCGCCTTCTCCAGCGCGCGGGTGTTGGAACCGGGCATATAGAGCATGCTGCGGCGCGGCCGTGCGGTCGCCTGGGTCATGTAGAGAATCTCCCTAAGTCTATCGATCTGCCGATTTTCGCGCGGACTATAACCGCCGGAGAGCCTGTGGCAAGCTGCCGACGACTCCCGCCGGGCCAGCCATCTTCCAAGATCCGAAATGTCCATCCTCTCGATACAGTCGCACGTCTGTTTCGGCTCCGTCGGCAACCGTGCAGCCAGTTTTCTGCTGCAGCGGCTAGGCTTTGAGGTCTGGGCCGTGAACAGCGTGCAGTTCTCCAACCACACCGGCTACGGCGCCTGGACGGGCGAACTGACCGACCCGGGAACCGTAGCGCAATTGATCGAAGGGGTGCTGGCGCGCGCAACACCGGGTGCCTGTCAGGCCGTGCTCTCCGGCTACTTGGGCAAGGTAGCGCTAGGGGAGACGATCCTGACGGCCGTAACTCGCCTTCGCCACGAAAACCCGGAGCTGATCTACTGCTGCGACCCGGTGATGGGCGATCGCGGCCGCGGCCTCTTCGTACAGCCCGACATCCCGGAGCTTCTCACCGAGCGGGCCTTGCCGCTGGCGGATCTGCTGACGCCCAATCTCTTCGAACTGGAGCTCCTAAGCGGCCGACCGGTCCGGACCCTCGCGGACGCTGTCGAGGCCGCGCGCGACCTGACGGCGAAGGGACCGCAACTCGTGCTGGTCACCTCTTTGCATCATGAGGCCAGCGCTGCGGATGCAATCGAGATGCTCGCCGTCACGAAGGGCGCGGCCTGGCGCGTCGCCACACCCTTGCTGACTCTCGAACCGCCACCGGGCGGCCTCGGCGATGCCACGGCCGCGCTTTTCCTGGCGCACTACCTGAAAACGCGCGACCCCTGCCTTGCTTTGGAGGCTTGCGCGGCGGCGGTCTTCGAGATTGCGCTGGAGACCAAGGCGAAAGATGGCCGAGAGCTGGCCCTGATCGAAGCGCAGGACCGGGTCGTCAAACCACGCGAACGCTTTGCAGCGGTAGCCGTGACCTAAGCTGCAAGATAATCGCTGGCCAGCTTCTCGGCGATCTGCACGGCGTTGAGCGCCGCCCCCTTGCGCAGGTTGTCGGAGACGACCCAGAAGGATAAGCCGTTGTCCACGGTGGGGTCGCTGCGCAAACGGCTGACATAGACTGAGTCCTCGCCCGCCGCCTCCACGGGCGTGACATAGCCCTCGTCGGCACGGTGGTCGACCAGAACAACGCCCTCCGCCTCCTGCAGCGCCGCCCGAGCCTCCACCTCGTCGAGCGGCGTTTCGAACTCGACGTTGACGGCCTCACTGTGTCCGATGAAGACCGGCACGCGCACACAGGTGACCTGCACCTTGATGGCGGGGTCGAGGATCTTCTTCGTCTCCACCATCATCTTCCACTCTTCCTTGGTGGAGCCGTCGTCCATGAAGACGTCGATGTGGGGGATGACGTTGAAGGCGATCTGCTTGGTGAAGACTTCCTTCTTCATCGGGTCGTTCACGTAGACGGCGCGGGTCTGGTTGAAGAGCTCGTCCATGCCCTCCTTGCCGGCGCCGGCAGCCGCCTGGTAGGTCGCGACCACCACCCGCCTGATGCGCGCCAGCTCGTGCAGCGGCTTGAGCGCCACCACCATCTGAATGGTCGAGCAGTTGGGGTTGGCGATGATGTGCTTCTTGCCGTAGTCGGCGATGGCCTGCGGATTGACCTCCGGCACCACCAACGGCACGTCCGGATCCATGCGGAAATGGCTGGTGTTGTCGATCACCACGGCCCCGTCACGGGCCGCCCTGGGCGCATATTCGGCCGAGACCTTTGCGCCAGGCGAGAAGAGCGCGATGTCGACGCCAGTAAAGTCGTAGCGCGCCAGATCCTGCACATCGAGGACATCATCCTCGCCGTAGGAGACCTGCTGGCCGGCGGAGCGCTCGCTGGCAAGAGCGACAACCTCGTCAGCGGGGAACTCCCGCTCGGCAAGGGTCTTGAGGATCTCGTGTCCGACAGCCCCCGTCGCCCCGACAACCGCAACCTTGTAGCCCATGGCCAGAATCCGCATATCCACTTGATGTAGGGAGGCGCAGCCTAGTCTCGCGCCTTGGATTTGCAAGCTAGGAACGCAAGCGGCCGAAGGAAAGCGGAACATGGCCGATCTGCCGAAGGCGAAGACCTACGCCGAGTTCTGGCCGATCTATCTGGGCGAACACCGCAAGCCGGCGACCCGAGCGTTGCACTACTTCGGTACGGCGCTCGGCCTGACGATCCTTGCGGGAGCCGCGGTGACACAGACATGGTGGCTGTTGCTGGCTGCCCTGGTCGCCGGTTACGCCTTTGCCTGGATTGGCCATGCGGCGGTCGAGCGGAACCGCCCAGCCACCTTCACTTACCCGGCCTGGTCATTGATCAGCGACTTTCGGATGTTCTTCCTCTGGCTCGCCGGCCGCCTGGAACCGGAGCTGCGGCGCTACGGCATTCAGTAGGCCGGGGACGGATCAGGAGCGCCGCGCCAGCGGCAGGTTGACCAGCAGGTTCTGTGGCTTGAGCTTGAGGTTGCTGGCCTCGTCCATGCAGAGCGCGAGATAGACCGGCCGGCCGGCAATGTCCGGTCGCATATCGCCGCTGTCCCGGAACTCCAGGCGGAAGAGCGACAGCAGCCGGGCGAGCCGGACTTCGCCGACCTCCTTGCCGTCGTAGAGATCGTTGAGCAGCTTTGTGCCTTCGGTATCCAGACCGATGTGCCAAACCCAGCGTTCGTCGCTGATCTCCTGCACCGGCTGGAGCGAAACCTCGACGGCCAGGAAATGCCGCACCCAAGCCTCAAGCACGCGGCAGAGGGCATCCAGCCCATCCCCGGCGAAGTTGAGATTCAGCACCGTGTCGAAGCGGGTGTCGCGGGTCCAGTAAAGCTCAGCGTTCTCTTCACCCAGCACCTCGAGCTCGATGGTGCGTAGCGGAGTCTGCGCTTCGGCGATCAGCTTGCCGAGCGAGCCGAAACCGCCGCTCGAGGCATACATCTCGACCGTTTCCGCATCGGCAGCCATCACATGGCCTTCGTTGATCGTTACTTTCTGCTCGCGAAAGAGCAGCTCGCCGGCGCGGGCCCTGAGCGGATAATCCGTGCCGTTCAAAACCTGGCGGACCACCACCTGCACGAGCTGATCGTAGAACAGCGGCGGAACTGGCGGCTCGCCTTGGCTGGGGTCCGGCGGATCGGCGAAGAGGCCGAGATAGGCGGCCTCAACGGTGCCGGCCGCGACGAGCCGGTCCCGAAAAGCCAGCACGATACGGTAGGTTTCGATAGCATCGGCGTCTTCCAGAGCGGCCAGCCGCTCGACCGAAACCGCTTCGCGCGGATTGGCCAGCAAGCGCGCATGCAACTGCCGCTCGGCGTCGTTCGACTCTTCGACCGGGCGTACCTCAGGGCGGTTGAAGTAGGCCCGCAGGAAGTCGTCGGTCACCGGGAGCTGGCCGGAGTCGTCCGGCTCCAGCAGGTGGTAGCCGCTGTCGCGCCAAAAATCCTGAATCATTGAACGACCAAGGTCCCCCGGGGCGTTGTCATCTCACCACTCGGGGCCTTATGGCCGGCCAGCCCCCTACTGTCCAGTGCTGGCCAGTCTCGCCAGACGCCAGCTCTCACAATCACTCGGCCGGCGATGGCGTATCCCGGACCCAGGGGTTTCCCCGCTGGTGGGTCATCTCGAAAGTCATGGCGGTGACCTTCCAGCCCTGCGGCATCCGTGCCAGCTCGTGCGTGTAGTTGCCCCAGACTTCCCAGAGAGGCTCGCCGTTGCCTTCCATTCGATTCCAGGCATAGCCCTGGGAATAGACCGTGGCCCTGTCGCCTTGCAGTGTGACGAGGCCGTGGCCGCGCTGGTGGTGGCTGTGCTTCTGTGGACCCAGGTTTGCGGCCCAAGCAGCGATCAGGTCATCTGCCGCAACCGTCGCTGGCGGCCCGCCACCGAGGGAAGAAAAATCCACGCGGATCTCGTCGGCAAAGAACGAGCGCGCCCTTGCCCAGTCCTTAGCGTCCACAGCGACCTCGATTTCCGTGGGTACGCGCTGGATCGCGAGCTCGTCTGCGATGCGATCCTCGGCTGCCGCGGGCGCCAGGACAAAGGCCAGGCACAGGAGTGCGCCTGCGAGAACCTTAGGCGTCTGCATGAGGGCTTCTCCATCGCTCTGTGGGAAGTGCAAAGAGGCGGAAAGGATTTATAAGGGGCGAGGAACCTACTCTGCGGGTGATGTGGGGTACTGCCACCCGCTCGATAAGACGGCTGAGATCTTATGGACCATTCGATTTGACTCAGCAGCCGCTCGGGCTGCTGGACGCTTTGCGGCAGAGGTGTAATAGTCCTGCCGCCCAGAGGCTTCTTCGAACAGAGACATGACGTCACTCGGAACCAAGCTTTTCACTTGGATGCGCGGAGATTTGGTTGGCTCCGACGACCAGGGAAACAAGTACTTTCGCGATAAGCGCGGCCCGCTCAAGCGGATGGATTCGCTGCGGCGCGAACGTCGCTGGGTGGTTTATGCCGGCGACGTCGAGGCCTCGCGGGTGCCGCCGGACTGGCACGCTTGGCTGCACCACACGACCGACGAGCCGCCGCCGGCCGGCGGTGCACCGCGCCGGTCTTGGATGAAGGAACATCAACCCAACCAGACAGGAACGGAGCTGGCCTATCGACCTCCGGGGCATACCCTGGAAGGGGGGCGGCGCGACCGAGCGACAGGCGATTACGAGGCTTGGTCGCCCGAGTGAAGCCAATCGTCCGATAGATGGCCGGCCGCTAGGGCGTCGGTGCCGGTGAGAGAGCCGGGCAGCCAATCTCTGTTGAGAGGGAGTAGGTTTAGGTAGTCATGAACCGAAACATCATCGAAACCGTGATGGGTGGCGTTGTGCTGGTGGTTGCCGCCGCTTTCGTCGTCTTCGCCTTCAGCGCCAGCGGGATGCGAACCGTCAGCGGCTATTCCGTGCTGGCTGTCTTCGACGACGCAACCGGGATCGCCCCGGGGGCCGACGTCCGCATGAGCGGCGTGAAGGTCGGCACGGTGACGGCTCAGGAACTCGACCCGAACACCTTCTTCGCCGAGGTGACCCTCTCGATCGAAAACCGGATTCAGCTACCGGACGATACCTCCGCACGCATCGTGCCCGAGGGCCTGCTTGGCGGAAACTACGTCGAACTACAGCCCGGCGGGGCCTTGGAGAACCTGGAGCCTGGCGGCACCATCCAATACACCCAGGGCGCCATCAACGTGGTCGACCTGTTGGGCCGCTTCATCTTCGGCGGCGCGGATAGCGGCGGACAGCCGAGCGGAAACAGTGGCGGCGGCCTCGGACCCAGTTAGCCGCCGGCCAAGTTGCAGCGAAGTTCGGAGTGCTACGGCGTCACGTTGGAGTCGATGCAACGCCCGGCACGTTTCCGATCATGTGAACCGTACGCTGCGGGAAGGGAATCGAGACTCCCTCGCGATCCAGGCGGTTTTTCAGCGCCTCGGTGAGGTCGAACTTGAGCGACCAGTAGTCGCCGGCCACACACCAGACCCGAACCACCAGATCGACCGACGACTCGCCCAAACCCAGAACCGCAACCATCGGCGCGGGGTCGCTGTGGGCCCGAGAGTCCTTGCCGACCTCATCCAGGATCGCAGCCTTGGCTTCGGCGATGTTCGCCTCGTAACCGATGCCAAGAGTCAGATCGACCCGGCGCGTCTCGTGGAAAGAATAGTTGTGAATGGAGGCGCCCCAGAGCTCCCCGTTGGGCACGACGACCTGCACGTTGTCAGGGGTCGCCAGTTCCGTAACGAAAAGAGTGATGCTCTTGACCGTGCCGGACAGCCCGGCCGCCTCGATATAGTCGCCGATCTTGAAGGGACGAAAGAGCAGCAGCATGACGCCAGCTGCGAGATTGCTGAGCGTTCCTTGCAGAGCCAGACCGATCGCCAGGCCCGCCGCGCCGAACACGGCGATCAGGCTGGCCGTCTGCACGCCGAATTGCGCCAGCACCGCCAAGACCGTAAAGACGATGATGAAGTACTTCGCAAAGCTGCTGAAGAAACCGCGCAGCGTGTCATCGACGCGCTGGCTTCGAGCCAATGTCCTCTCGACCGCTCGCGCAACCCAACCTGCGATGATCAGGCCAACGATCAGAATGGCGATCGCGCCGACCACGTTCAGTCCGTAAGTCGTAATATAGAAAATAAGTGTATCTACAAGTTCGTCTAGGTTCCCCATGACAGCCCCCCAAAGGCCAGATCCTGCCGAATGCTTAAGACAGCGTCTCGCTATTCAGCCGTTATCACAAGAATAGCATCAGATAGCCAGACAGCGAGAACCGGAGGTCGGCTGCCTTGCGATTGTCACGGCAGACGGCTAAGTCGTTTCCATGACCGACGCGAAGAATGATCGCCCGCAGTTCGAACCGCCGATCTGGCAGGACTCCAAGGGCCAGGCCTTGTCGTGCAAGGAGAAGATCAAGGTTCTGAACGAGAATCTTGAGGAAATCCGCGAGCTGGCACAGGACGCTCTGGAAGACGGCATTCTTATGGGGGCAGCGGAAGCGCAGATCCGCGACACGCTGCAGCGGCTCTTGGAGTCGCTGAAGAACCCCTATGGAGAAGGAAGATGAGCCATCACAAACGGTCTCTCGCCGTTTCTTGGATCATCTCGCTGACCTTGCTGGCGAGCCTGCCCGCTTGGGCACAACAGACTCAACCAGCGAACTGGCCGCCGCCAGCCTACCCCATTGCGATTCTGCAGGGCCTGGACAAGGTGACGGCGCGCATCTCCACCTTCGAGGCGCCGGTGGACAGTCCCGTAGAGTTCGGCGGCCTGGAAATCGTGGTGCGCGCCTGCCACAAGACACCGCCGACAGAAGCGCCGGAGGCAATCGCCTTTCTGGAAGTGGCCGAGATCGAACCGGACCGGCCGCGCCAGCAACTCTATTCCGGCTGGATGTACGCCTCTTCCCCGGCTGTCGCGGCCCTTGAACACCCGGTCTACGACGTCTGGGTCAAGGACTGCGCCGAACAGCTCTCTCAACAGACGCCCAACGAAGAGCCGGCGGCGCAGTAAGCGTCAGTCCAGCTCCTGGAGCTGCGCCTCGATCTCGTCCGACCCGATCTGCCTGGGGAAGACGGCTTGCCGCATCAGTGCCTTGGAGAGTAGGGCCCTGTAGTGGCTTCGCGGCACGTCGACGGTACCGAACTGGCGCAGATGCGGCGTGGTGAACTGGGTATCGAGCAGGCCGAAGCCCCCCTTGCGCAACCGCATGATCAGGTGAACCAGCGCGACCTTGCTGGCGTCGTTCGCGCGACTGAACATCGATTCGCCGAAGAAAGCGGCCCCCAGCGCGACACCGTAGAGACCGCCGACCAGGCGCTCCTCGCCGGTTTCGGGGTCGATCTCCCAGGCCTCGACCGAGTGGCCGAAGCCCATGCGGTGCAGTTCGCTATAGAGCGCTTCGATGGTTGGATTGATCCAGGTTTCGGGGCGATTGCCCGCGCGCTCCGCACAGCAGCGGATGACCTCCGAAAAGGCGGTATTCACTCGGACGTCGAAGACTCCGCGCAGGATCTTGCGCTTCAGCTTGCGGGGTACGTGAACCTGATCCAAAGGCAGGAGTCCGCGCATCTCCGGATCGATCCAATGGATCTCCGGGTCATCGCGACTTTCAGCCATCGGAAAGATGCCGACAGCGTAAGCCCGAAGGAGCAACTCCGGCGTCAGCTGCATGGCCTTAGGTTACGGAATCCGAGGCGCGCGTCCAGAGGGGCAAAGCCTCGTCCAGATCAGTTTCAGTGGCTATCGAGCCAGTTTTCCAGCCAGTGAATATCGTAGGAGCCATCGATGAAGTCACCGGCCGAGACCAGGCGTCGATGCAGCGGCAAATTCGTGTCGATGCCTTCGACCACCATCTCCTCCAGAGCACGGCGGAGGCGCATCAGACATTCGTTGCGGTTGCGGCCCTGAACGATGAGTTTCGCCACCAGACTGTCGTAGTGCGGCGGCACGCGATAACCGCTGTAGAGGTGAGAATCGACCCGCACGCCGAGACCGCCAGGCGCATGGTACTCGCTGACGCGGCCCGGCGACGGCACGAAGGTTTCGGCGTGCTCGGCGTTGATTCGGCATTCGATGGCGTGGCCCTCAAAGGCCAGTTGATCCTGTGTCAGCTCCAGCGGCTGACCGTTCGCTATGCGAAGCTGCTCGCGCACCAGGTCGATGCCGGTGATCATCTCGCTGACCGGATGCTCGACCTGCAGCCGCGTGTTCATTTCGATGAAGTAGAACTCGCCGTTCTCATAGAGAAACTCCAAGGTTCCGGCGGAGCGGTACCCCAGCTTCTGCATTGCGGCGACGGCGATGTTACCGATGCGCTGTCGCTCCGCGGCGTTGAGAGCCGGCGACGGGGCCTCTTCGATGACTTTCTGATGGCGCCGCTGGATCGAGCAGTCGCGTTCCCCGAGGTGGATCGCTCCGCCTTGCCCATCGGCCAGAAGCTGCACTTCGATATGGCGCGGCTTGGCGAGATACTTTTCCAGGTAGACCTCGTCGTTGCCGAACGCGGCCTTGGCCTCGGCGCGGGCCGCCTGGATCTGGCTGGTCAGTTCCTCCGGCGCGCGGGCGATCTTCATACCCCGCCCCCCGCCGCCGGCGGAGGCCTTGATCAGCACTGGATAACCTATCTCTGCGGCGACCGCCGCCGCCGCCTCGACGTCGTCGATCGCGCCGTCGGAGCCCGGCACCACCGGTATCCCAAGCGCCTGCGCCGCTTCCTTGGCCTTCACCTTGTCGCCCATCAGAGCGATGTGCGACGGCTCCGGCCCGACGAAGGCAAAACCGTGTTCTTCGACCATCTCCGCGAAGGTGGCGTTCTCGGACAGAAAGCCGATACCAGGGTGAATGGCATCAGCCCCGGTGATAGTCGCGGCCGAGAGTATGGCCGGCATGTTCAGATAGCTCTTGGCCGAAGGCGGCGGGCCGATACAGACCGATTCGTCGGCCAGACGCACGTGCATCGCGTCGGCATCCGCCGTCGAGTGCACGGCCACTGTATGGATGCCCATCTCGCGGCATGCCCGGTGAATGCGCAGAGCGATCTCGCCACGATTGGCGATCAGGACTTTTTCGAACACGGCCCGGCCGGCCCCCGCCCTATTCGACGACGACCAGCGGCTCGCCGAACTCCACCGGCGTGCCGTCGTCGACCAGAATGGCCGTGATCCTGCCGGCGCGCGGCGACGGCAAGTTGTTCATGACCTTCATGGCCTCGATGATCAGCAGGGTCTGACCTTCGCTCACGTGATCGCCAACCTGAACGAACGTCCGCGCGCCCGGCTCGGGCGACAGATAGACGGTCCCGACCATCGGCGAAGCGACGGTGCCCGGATGCGGGCCAGCCGTCGCTTCCTCCGGCACCGGCGCCGTAGCTGCGAGTGGTGCGGCCGGCGGCAAGGTGGCTTGAACCGGCGCGGCCTGACGCGCAACGCGCAGGCGGCGATCGTCATCCTCGATCTCAATCTCGCTCAGGCCGGTTTCGTTCAGGAGCTCAGCCAGCTTGCGGATTGCCTCTTCGTCGATGGGAAACTTACTCACTCAGACCTCCACCTGGCTGCCGAGCATATCGGCCAGCGCTTCCAGCGCCAGCAGGTAACCCCGCCGGCCCAGACCGATGATCACGCCGTCGGCAGCCAAGGACACGTAGCTGTGGTGCCGGAACGCCTCGCGGCGATGAATGTTGGACAAATGCACTTCGATCGTCGGCAGCTGCACGGCCTGTAGCGCGTCCAGCAAGGCGATCGAGGTATGGGTCAGCGCGCCGGGATTGATCAGCAGGCCGTCGAACTGGCCGGGTGCCTCTTGGATCCAGTCGATCAACGCACCTTCATGGTTCGACTGGCGACACTCAAGGCCTAGTCCGAGCTCGCCCGCGCGGCGACGGCACGCAGCTTCCAGGTCGGCCAGGCTGCCCCGACCGTAGATCTCAGGCTCGCGTCGGCCCAGCATATTGAGATTCGGTCCGTTCAGCAGCAGGACCCGCGGCGCAGTGGCCACCCTCTACCCCCAAGCGATTCGCCTTGTGTGCTTTACGGCAAGCCCTAGCACGCGCCCGACGGTGCGGCAACAGAACGCGCAGCCCAGGCGCAGGTCATTCCGCAGCGGCTGCGATCCAGGTAACAACCTCACCTGCCAAGTCTTCAGCGTTGTCGTCCATCATCAGCAGATGGCTATTGCCCGGAACGCCCTCGCTCGGCAGATGGCGAAAGCGGCTGTCGCCGCCATCCGCCTGGATCCGGCGATGCAGAGCGGCGCCGCGCCGGTAGAGATCCGACCACAGAGGGTGTCGCTCCAAGAAGTCCCCCCAAATTTGCAGTACCGGGCAGTCCGGCCGGGCAGCCGGTCCGGCAGCCGTTTGCGGAAAACCGGCCGGCTCAAGCAACGCGAGTGCGCGGATCTCCGACATCTTGGCGGCGGCTCGTAGCGCATTGAGGCATCCCTGACTATGAGCCACAACGGCACAAGGACCGATCCGAGTCACCGCCGTTTCCAAGGCAGAGAGTTGGAGATTATGATTGGCCGGCCAGCGCGGTACGAAACGCCCGCCCAGCGCTTCCATGTGATTGCTCGGAAAGCGGCAGCCGTCAAAAGCCGTCCGATCTGCAAAACCTTCCGCCGGCCCTAGGCGAAACAGCCGCCAAGCCTCTTCGAGCGTCCGAAGAAGCGGTCTGCCGTTCCAAAGTCCCTCCAAAGCGCCCTCGGACGGGACGAAGCCGGCGCGCCCCCGTTCCACATCGTCCAGCAGATAGACCGGCCGGCCGGTCGACAGAAACCAGGATAGCCAGCCGGCGCGTCCGTCGGGCGTCGTCTCCCAACAGCTGCCGCAGAGACCGCCACCGTGAAGCAGCAGAATCGGCAGACCCTGGACTGGCTCCGGAATGAAAAACTGAACATAGGCTTGTTCGACAAGGTAGGTGCCGTTGGGATCCTGCGCGTAGTCGCGGATCGCCGGATTGATGTTCAGGCGCTCGACCGGCTGGCCGGTCCGAACAAGCAGACGACCGCCGGCCGAGAAGCTGCCAACTCGCACGCCGGGGCTCAATCCAGATAGCCGAGGTCGCCCCAAACGCGGTAGCGGCTACGGAAGTCGGCGAGCGATAAGGCCACTTTCGCAAAAGCCGGGTCTTCGGCGCTTTTCTCGGCAACCACGTCGACCCAGTGCTTCGCAAGTTCCTCCAAGACCTCTTGCGGCCACTCGCGGATCTCCACGCCTTCTTCGCGCAGCGCGATGATCGCGTCGCCCTGTGCCGCCTCGCCGTCGGCATAGACTTCCATCATCGCGGCCCCGCAAGCCGCCTGAATCGCTGCCTGCTGCTGAACCGTCAGGGCACCGAAGGCCTCGGCATTGACCAGGAGTTCGATGAACCAACTCTGCTGGTGCCAGCCCGGGAAGTAGTAGTACTTCGCGACCTGCTGGATGCCGACGGTCTTGTCGATAATCGGACTGGATAGCTCCGCGGCGTCGATCTGACCCAGTTCCAAAGCGGGGAAGACGTCGCCTGTCGCAATGAGTTGGGTCGAGGCACCCACCCGCTGCATCACCTCGGCGCCCAGTCCGCCGAAGCGGATTTTCAAACCGCGCACGTCTTGCAGCGAGGTCACTTCCTTGTTGAACCAGCCGCCGGCTTCCGGCGGCATCAACCCGCAGGCGATCGGCTTCAGCCCGAAGGGTGCGTAAAGCTCGTCCCAGAGGTCCTGACCACCGCCGAACTTGAGCCACCCCAGCAGTTCTCCGGCCGAGGGGCCAAAGGGCGCACCTGAGAACCAAGCCGCCGCTGGAATCCTGCCGACCCAATAGGCCGATGCGCCCCAAACGGCATCGACAGACCCGGACTGCACGGCGTCGAAGCCCTGCAAGGCCGGCACGATCGCACCAGGTTCGTTGAACTCAACGATTAGGCTCCCGTCGGTCAGCACGTTCACCGTCTCCGCGAAACCGGTTCCGGTGGGTCCCACCATCGGCATGGAGCTGGGAAAAGTGCTTTGCATTTGCCAGACACGCTCTTGCGCTTCCACCGGCTCAGCAACAGACATGGCGGCAGTTAGCGCCGCGCCGGACAGGGCAAGGCCCAAAATGCGGCGGCTCCGTAGGTTGATCGACATGGATTTCCTCCCCCTCAGCAAGTGCGCGTCGTTTCAGCGCTTCTCATATAGTTCCATTTGGAACCATATACGCATGATGAACACCTGCCAACCTCACCAATCTCAGTCTCTGGGAGGGAGGTGGAGAAGAGGTTCAGCTGGACCTTGACGCGCGTCGGCTTTAGCCCGCAAACGGACATCTTTCCGGCGGCAAGACGTGCAGGAGGTGAAGCAATCAGTGGATCTGGAAATTGCGCTGGGTCAGAACCCCATCCCTTACGCCTATCGCATGGCGTTCCTGATCAACTTCCTGCGGGGCCCGGTACTGAAGGAGGCGGAGCTGCGCGAGGGAGTCAACCGGCCGGACTGGACTGTACTGCTCTGCCTCAGCCTCCAGGACGGACTTTCGGCGCAAGAGATCGCCGCTATCAGCGGTCAACCGAAGGCCTCTCTCAGTCGCGCTGTCAACCGACTGACGAAGCGCGGCGCAATTGTCCGCCGCAGAGACGTCAGGGACCGGCGCCGACACCCGCTTCACCTGGCCGCGGAAGGAAAAGCGATCTTTGCGCGCATCTTGCCGGGCTTCGTTGCGCGCGAGCAGGCGATGTTGGCGCCCTTGGACGACGCCGAGCGCAAGGTTCTGGACCGTCTGCTTCGGAAGATGGTGGAGGGCTCAGCGACCTGGGCCAAGGTTTACTGACGGCTGCCTTCTCAGCTGCCCTCGCGTGCCTGAGCCACAGCCTGCTGCAGACGCGACATCGTCACGGCGCCCGGCAGGATCTCGTCGGCGACCACGAAAGCCGGCGTGCCGTTGATCCCTAAAGCCTCGGCCAGGTCGTAGGTCCGCTGCAAGGCCGCATCGATCTCCGGACTGCGCATGTCCGCCTGCAGACGCGACATGTCGAGCCCAAGGCTCTCGGCGACTGCCAAGACCTGCTCTTGGGTCAGTTTTCCAGCGCGTTCCATCAAGGCGAAGTGAAGATCCTCGTAGCGGTCTTGCTGCTGAGCGGCCAAAGCCGCGCGAGCCGCGAAGTAGCTTTCAGGGCCCAGGATCGGCCACTCCTTCATGACCACCTTCAGGTTTCCGTCGGCCTCGACGGCGCGGCGCAGCGGTTCGGCCACCTGACGGCAATAGGGACAGTTGTAGTCGAAGAACTCGACGATCACGACATCCCCTTCGGGATTGCCGATGATCGGAACGCCGGGACTATTCTCCAAAGCCGCTCTGTGTGCGACCAACGCCTGGCTCTGGCGCTCTGCTTCGGCCTGGAGCTGGCGCTGCTCATAGAGCTGCAAGGCTTCGATCAGGATTTCCGGGTTCTCCAGCAGAGTCTCGCGCACGAGCGCGCGCACAGCCTCCTGCTCAGCGTCACTGAGCGCGGCATCTGCCGCCGCGTCCTGGGCTTGCACCATCGTGCCTGGCAGCAGAAGGCTGGCCGTCAACAGTGCGGCGGCCAGGAAGGATCCGGCTTTCGCCATCGGTCCGTTTCCTTTTCGAGATAGGAGCGTGGTCGATCTTTCTAGCTGTCCCACACGCTCAGCGCCATTGCTGGCGTCATTCACGATCGCGTTCCCGCTCGGCCTCGCGCCCGGCCACTTCGACCAGGTCGGAAGCGCGCAGCCACCCGGAGGTCCCTTCGTCCAGCAGCGTCTTGGCCTTTTCCGCCTGACCCGTGGCATCGCGCCAGTTGCGGCGCGCATAGTTGTACTCGGCCAGCGACAAAGCGGTCATACCTTCGTTCCCAAGCCGCCCGTGAGCAATGGCTGACAAGCGCCAGGCACTGGCATTGTTGGGCTCGTGCGCCAAGACGGTTGTGAGGTTCTCAAGAGCAGCGCGAAAGGTCTCTTCACTGCCCAGTTCCACTTGCACCTGGGCGAGGCGCAGACGGAGCTGCGGGTCACGCGGCAGCAGCTCCACGGCCTTTTCGTACTCTGGCAAAGCCTCCGCCACCAATTGGTTCTCCAGCAGCATCTGGCCGCGCAACTCGTGGAAGTAAGGATCGTTTGGCCGCTCGGCGATCAAACCATCGAGCAGTTCCAGCGCTGGCTCCAGAAACCCCTGTTTGAAAGCGCTGATCGAATGTGCGTAACGCGCCGGCAGACTGTCATCATCCTGAGGGAAAAGCTGGTAAACCTGCTGCGGTGTGCGCAGGAAACCGGCCAGTTTGGCGCGCATACGCTGATGGCGCTCCTGCAGATCGGCAGGGACTGCCTGGCCCGTATAAGGCGAATCGGCAACGGCGCGCTCCAGGAAGGAGATACGATCGGCGGTCAGAGGGTGGGTGCGCAGGTAGGGATCCTGCTGGGAAGTCAGCAGGACCTCCTGATTTTCCAGGATGCGAAAGAACTCCAGCAGTCCTTCGGGACTAAGACTGGTGCCACGCAGATACGCGACGGCGGCCTGGTCGGCCGCCTGTTCCTGCCCACGCGTAAAGGCAAGTAGGCTGCGCAGGGCAATATCCTGACCTCCGCGGCTCACAGCCGCAGCAACCCGCCCGTCGCCGGTGGCGATACCGGCAAGAATGGCCAGCAAGCTGCTCGCCGCCGCCGTCATACCGGCGGTTTCGATCTCGTCGCGCCGCCCGATGTAGTGGCCCGCCGCAAGATGGCCGGTTTCGTGTGCGATCACGCCCAGGGTCTGCAGGGGTGTTTCCGAGGCCATCAGAAAACCGGTATGCAGGAACATCCGCGCCCCTTGGGTCACGAAGGCGTTGAGGGAGTCGTCCGCGATCAAGTACACGTCGATAGCGCTCGGGCTTAGCCCGGCGGCCTGAAACAAGGGGGTGGCGTAAATCCGTATGGTGTTTTCGATTTCCGCGTCGCGGATGACCTGGAGTCCGCCCCGCTGTGCCGCAAGCGGTCCACTCGACAGCAGAACCACCGCAGCGACGAACAGCGCCGCGACCCGCTTAGCAGAAGACTTCGTCAGCCATGGGCCGACTGCTAGTGCAACTGTACCGAACAGGCGGGGTTCGAGGGTTCGAAGCGCGTGGCGCATGCTGTCCCATGCAGTTGTGTCTTGGCGAAACGAGCCTACTGCAGGATCGTATCGAGCGAAATCGCACTCTCGGGCCGCTGCAGCGGTGAAACGAACCGCTGGCGGCCCATCCGGCAAAAAACCGCGGTTTCGTGGCGCTTTTGCGGCGGGCCTCTGCAGCCTGCTGCTGGCTGGCTGTGCCGATGAACAAAATAGTGGTCTGCTGGTCGCGGTTGAAGGGTTTGCCGGAGTGGTCGCCGCTGACGAGCCGAATGCGGCCGTGGTCGGACGTGACGTCCTTGGCAACAACGGTTCGGCCGCCGACGCGGCCGTGGCGATGGCCTTGGCCATGACCGTCACCCTGCCGTCGCGCGTTGGACTGGGCGGCGGCGGGGCCTGCCTGGTTTGGAGCGATGCAGACGGTCTGGCGGATGCATTGCTGTTCCCACCGGTGCGTGCTGCCGACGGTGCCGTGCCGCCGCGGCTCGCCAGAGCTATGGCGCTGCTGCACGCGCGCTACGGGACTCTGCGTTGGGAAGAACTGGTCGCACCGGCTGAAAACTTTGCACGCTTCGGCTTTATCTCCAGCCGCGCCTTCGCCCACGACCTGGAGGCCGCGCGCGATGTTGTCGCTCGCGATCCAAACCTGGCGGCGCTGTTTCAGACCGAGACCGGCAGATGGATCGAGTCGGGCCAACGCCTGCGCAACCTCGAGCTCTCTTCCGTCCTGGGGGGCCTCCGTGCGCAAGGCGGTGGTCATCTGCACACGCCCAGCTTCGCCGGCCGCTATGCAGAAGCTGCGGCTGGCGCTGGCGTTGCCATGGATCCGGCAGAGATCCGCGACGCCAGGGCCGAGTATCTGGCACCCATCGAGATTCCGCTGGGCAACAGGTTGCTGCTGCTGCCGCCGCCGCGCAGCAGTGCCGGTGTCGCCGCCGGACAGATGTGGCAGTTGCTAGAGCAAGCGAACTGGATCGAGGCCGCGCCGGCCCGCCAGGCGCGGCTAACGGCCGAGGCCGGACTAAAAGCACTGGCCGCACGCCGCGTCTGGATCGGACCTGACGGTCTGCCCATCGCGGAGCCGCAGATCCTGCTCTCTCAGGAGTCGATTCGAGAAATAGCTGCGGCTCCACTGCCTCCGGCAACCAGCAGCGGCGCAGCGCCCTTCGCTGCGGGCTTCGTGGCGGGCGACCGTCGTGGCAACGCGGTGGCCTGCAGCTTTACGCTCAACAACCTCTTCGGACGAGGCCGCGTGGCCGACGGTTTGGGGATCGTCTTGCCTGCGCCACCGACGGAGGCCAGCAACAACAGCGTCCCACTAGCGGTCGCACTGGTGGCCGATCCGGATACCGGGCGGCTGGACCAGGCCGTGTCGGCGGGCGGCGGCGAGGCGGCTTTCCAGCATTTGGCTCAGGTTCTGCAGCGCTTGAACGACGGGAACGCCGAGGCACGCCCAAGCCTGCAAGCGCCGCGCCTGGTCTGGCAAGGCGGCGGCATTGTCGCCGAGGACGGCCTCGACCTTGCTGAAGTCGCCCAGACTTTCGGCGGCGTTCCTCTGCGGCGCGGAGCGGACGTGGGGCTGGTCAATGCCTTTATCTGCCCACTGGGACTGCGGCAGGACGACCAGGCCGTCTGTACCGTAGCCGCCGATCCGCGCGGCTTCGGCCTCGGCGAACGGGCACAGTAGGCGGGCGGGGCGATGGTGCTGAAAGTCGCTCAACGGGGCCGCATCTCACCCTTCATCGTTATGGATGTGGTGCGTGCAGCCAACGCGCAGGCGGCCGAAGGCACCGAGGTCTTGCATCTGGAGGTCGGCCAGCCCGCAACCAGGGCGCCACAGCCCGTACTCGACGCCGCCAAACGGGCGCTCGAAGAGTCGCTGATCGGCTACTCGGACGCCTTTGGACTGCCGGAGCTGCGACAGGCGCTCGTCGGCCACTACGCCGCAGTCTATAGCGTCGAGTTGGATCCGGCCCGCATTGCCGCCACACCGGGGTCGTCCGGCGGCTTTCTGCTGGCCTTCCTGGCGGCCTTCGAACCGGGAGATCGCGTGGCCTTGGCAGCGCCCGGTTATCCGGCCTATCGCAATATCCTACAGGCGCTGGACATCGAACCGGTGCTGCTGGAAACCGACCTGGAGCATCGTTATCAGCCGACACCCGAGCTTCTTCGAAACGCAGGACGACTCGACGGTTTGATCGTGGCCAGCCCCTCCAATCCGACCGGTACCGTGCTGGAGCGAGCGGCGCTCCAGGCACTGGTCGACTACTGCGCAACCGAAGGCATTCGGTTGGTTTCCGACGAGATCTATCACGGCATCACTTACGAGGAGCGGGCGACCTCGGCTCTGGAACTGACGGACACGGCGATCGTCATCAACTCCTTCTCTAAGTACTTCTGCATGACCGGCTGGCGACTGGGCTGGATGGTGCTGCCGGAAGACCTCGTGCGACCCGTGGAATGCCTGGCCCAGAACTTTTTCGTCGCAGCCCCGACGCTGTCCCAGCACGCGGCAGTGGCAGCCTTCGACTGCCGCCCCGAACTCGACGCTCGCGTGGCCGCTTATGCGCGTAACCGCAGCTTGCTGCTGGAACGGCTGCCCCAGGCCGGCTTCGAACGGCTGGCACCTGCCGACGGCGCCTTCTACCTCTATGCCGACGCAAGCCGCCTCACCAACGATAGCCCTGCACTCTGCGCACGCATTCTCAAGGAGACCGGTGTCGCGCTTACGCCTGGCGTCGATTTCGATCCGGCGCGCGGACATCGTTTCGTGCGATTCTCCTTTGCCGGATCCGAGGACAGTATGCGCGTCGCTTGCGACCGGCTGATCGCTTTCGCCGGGACCGGCGGATGAGGCGGCTGATCGCGACAGTCGTTACCGTGCTTTGCGCGGCACCGACAGTCGCGGCAGAGCAGAACCACTCTCTCGCGTCGTTCGACGAACTGCGGATCGACACGGCGATGACCGTGATACTGGCCTGCGGAGATCACCCGGCCGTGTCAGCCGAAGCAGATCCACCTGTCCTGGCGGAAGACTATCTCGACGTGCAGGTCGTCGCCGGATCGGACGGCGGCGGATTGGCCGAGTTGCACTTTCGGCGAGATTTCGACCGTCACGTCCATCCCGACCGCCTGCGCCTCCTGCTGACCGTCGACCGCCCTCTGCGCCACGTGACCGCGACCACGGGTGCCCGCGTGACCCTGCCGCCTTGTGCGCTCGATCCCCAGCGGCTGGCCCTGCGGGTCGAGAGCGATGCACGCATCGAACTCTCGGGCGAAACGCACCTGCTCGAGCTGACGGTCGAGAGCGGCGGAACCGTCAATGCCTTGAGCGGCGGCGGAGACTTTCGGCCAAAGCGGGTTCACATCAGCGCAGGACGGCGCGCCAAGATCGGTCTCTGTGGTGCCGAGGCAATCGTAGTCCTCCGCAAGGCCGAGTCCGCCACTTTACGCCTGGACTGCTGACCGCAGCGCGATACCAAGAACCGGTCAGAGCACACCGCAGTCAGGCAAATGCCCACGCAAGTCCGGATCTAACCGACGATGCGGTTCCACCAGCCGCGACGCTTCGGACCGCTCTCCTTTGCCGGCTCTTCGTCGGTCGACTCCGCCTCACCCGCGGCTACCGGCTCGGGCGTGCGATCAGCATCGAGGACCGATGAAGCAGAAGATGAAACCGCGACGAGAGCCTGTTCCGGTTCGGGCTGAGGTGCCGAAGGCATGGGTTCGGCGTCCGGTATCGACTCGGAACCTTCGGAGG
The DNA here is from genome assembly GCA_052168175.1 of Kiloniellales bacterium. Taxonomy (GTDB): domain Bacteria; phylum Pseudomonadota; class Alphaproteobacteria; order Kiloniellales; family DSM-21159; genus Algihabitans. Next base: position 597,237 of record JBQLZH010000002.1, on the reverse strand, counting down.
CAGCAGCTTCGGCCGCCTCAACCTGTTCCGATACGCCGGACTCCTCGGAAGAGACCGTTTGGACCTCAGGCTCAGCGGCAGCCTTACGGCGCGGCCGCCGGCTACGGCGCTTTGGCTTCTCCTGCGCCGTCGCTTCGGCCGCCGCGTCCGGCGAGGCCTCGGGCACGATCTCAACAGGCGTCGCCGCAGCCTCGACAACCTCTTCCGAACGCTCTTCCGCTACCGCCTGCTCATCGAACGGGATCGCTTGGCCCTCAGTCTCGACACTTCCCGTGTCGCCGTTTTCCGTCTCGCCACCCTGCTCATCACGCGCCTGGCGGGCTTTGGAGCGACGGCGACCGCCACGCTTGCCACGACGGCGGCGCTTGGCCTGCCGTGCCTCGTCCTGTTCGTCTTCGCCGGAGTCGGCGTCCGCCTCCGCAGCCTCGACCGCGTCCGACACGTCTTCCGGGCTTTCGTCTTCCTGGCGACTCTCTTCGGGAAGCTCCGCTGCGCGGCTCTCCTCCTCGCCGGCGCCACGACGCTTGCGACCGCCCCGACGGCCTCGGCGGCCGGAACGGCGCTCTTCCCCGGACTTGGCCTCCTCCTCTTCAACGACAGGCACCTGAACCGGGGCCGGTCCTTCGCTGCTCAGACGCCGCAAGTCGTAGGCAGGCGTCAGCAGAGTGTCGTCGGCGCGGACTGAAATGGAAACACCGTAGCGCTGCTCGAGATCGAGTACGGCCTGGCGTCGCTCGTTCAGCAGGAAAAGCGCTACGGAGGTCGGCACGGTCACGATCAGCTCGCCGCCACCGCGCTTGATCGCCTCTTCGGTCAGAGCACGAAGCACAAGGCGACCGGCAGAGTTGTTGGAGCGGCGGTGGCCGGTGCCATTGCAATACTGGCAGACTTCGGTTTCTGTCTCGAAGAGACTGGGGCGCAGACGCTGACGCGACAGCTCCAAGAGGCCGAAGGGGCTGATCCGACCGAGCTGGATGCGGGCGCGGTCGGCTTTCATCGCCTCTTTCAGGCGCCGCTCCACTTCCCGGTTGTGTCGGGACTCCTCCATATCGATGAAGTCGATCACGATGAGGCCAGCGAAGTCGCGCAGGCGGAGCTGCCGTGCAACCTCGTCCGCGGCTTCCAGATTGGTCTTGAGCGCCGTCTCTTCGATATGGCGCTCGCGCGTCGCCTTGCCGGAGTTGACATCGATCGCGACCAGCGCCTCCGTGGGGTTGATCACGATCGACCCGCCCGACTTGAGCTGCACCTGCGGTTCGTGCATCAGGTCCAGCTGCTGTTCCACGTCGTAGCGATATACGAGCGGAATTTGGGGGTCCGCGTAGTGCTTCACATGGCGCGCGTGGCTGGGCATCAACATTTTCATGAAGGCCTTGGCAGCCTTGTAGCCCTCGTCCCCTTCGACCAGGATCTCTTCGGTGTCGCGCGCATAGAGATCGCGGATCGCCCGCTTGATGAGATTGGCTTCCTCGTGAATCAAGGCAGGCGCGGTCGATTCCAGCGTGTTGGTGCGGATGTCGTCCCACAGGCGGAGCAGATATTCATAGTCGCGCCGGATCTCCGCTTTCGTGCGCTGGGCACCGGCGGTGCGCACGATGACTGCCATCCCCTCGGGGATCAGTAACTCGCTCAGCACCGACTTCAGGCGCTTGCGGTCCGCGGCATTCCCGATCTTGCGCGAGATGCCGCCCCCTTTGGCCGTGTTGGGCATCAGAACGCAATAACGCCCTGCGAGCGACAGGTATGTGGTCAGGGCCGCGCCCTTGGTGCCCCGTTCCTCCTTGGTGACCTGCACCAGCATGACCTGCTTGCGCTTGATCACCTCTTGGATCTTGTAGCGGCGCATCAGCTTGGCGCGGCGACGGGCAGCCTCCTCGACTTCGTCGCCACCGACCGTATCGACGCTGCCCTCGGTCTCGATTTCTTCGACCGGACCGTTGGAACGGCCGTTTTGGCCCGCTGCCTCGAGGTCTTCGGCATCATCTTCTGCGCCGTCGGTCTCCAGGGTTGCCTCAGCATCGGCGTCGGCGACGGCTTCCAAATCGGCACCGTCTTCGTCGGCGTCCTCCCCGGCCCGATCCGCCAAGTCGTCGGACGCGTCTTCGAGCGACTCCTCCGAAACCTCGTCATCGGTTGTTGCATCGGCCTTGGCGCGTAACGCCTCTTCCTCGGCCAGCAGCGCTTCGCGGTCGGCGATCGGGATGCGGTAGTAGTCGGGGTGGATTTCGCTGAACGGCAGGAAGCCGTGGCGATTACCGCCGTAGTCTACGAAGGCAGCCTGGAGCGAGGGTTCGACCTTGGTGACCTTCGCGAGGTAAATGTTGCCTTTGAGCTGCGCCTTAGCGGCGGTTTCGTAGTCGAATTCTTCGACCTTGCCATTGGAAACCACCACCACCCGCGTCTCGTCCGGGTGGGTGGCATCGATCAGCATACGCTTTGCCATGTATTCTCGACTCCAGAGCACGCCCGGCGCCCCGGCGCTGGCCTGCGACAGAACCGCAGGCGGCGGGGGCGGCGCGCGACGCGCCAGTTTTTACGGCGCAACCTGCGCCATCGGTTGTGGTCTGTCGGGGAAGGGAGATCGGAACACGGACTTGCGGCGACGGGAGGCAGGCAGCGCGAAGCACTGCGTTTCGGCTATGAAGCGTCTGCCAGCCCATCACCTCGGGCCCCGATCCTTTCGTTGCTTGTGCCACCGTGTCGCAACCGAACCGCCACCGCGGCGGAGATCGGCAGGCAGAGCAGGCGGCCCCCGGGCTCTATCAAATCAGAACCGGCACGTCAGCGAACGCGCCAAGCGCGCCCGAACCGGGCCGATCCGCTCGCAACGACGCCTGCGCCTATCTCGATCTCTCGGGCGCCGACGGACGTCGACGAATTCCTCATGCAGCGCGATTGGTCGAACAACCTCTTGATTTCGGCCGCTATCGACCCGTCTGCCCCTACGAACGGCTCTTCGCCCTTGGACAGACTTCGCGAGTCACACCATAGGGATTCGGCCAGAAGGAAACAACGATTGAGTTCGAGGTGCTTAGCATGACGCCGGCAGGAAGCGACAGACCTGCGCTGCGGTGGTCACTCAGATGGCACGTCACCTCAAGATTATCCCGCATCCCACAGAGTTGGCGCGATTTTTCGGAAGCGGCTTGAGCTGAAAAACATTGCTTTCGCGACTCATCAACGTGTATTTAACACTTGGCAAGCATTCATGCTGAATACTTGAGTGCGGCCGTGATCTCATGGGTCGGCACTCGCGCCGGCCGTGCGTTGGAGACGCTACCCTGACGGGCTTAGGGAGCATTGGGGTGCATATTTTTCGGAGCACGTTCTGCGCCCTCGCCGCCTTGGCGGTGCTGGTCGCCTGCGCTCTCGCCCAACCGGCCGCTGCAAAGCCGCGGGTCGAAGAGGTGCGCATCGGCGCCCATCCGGAGTTCACGCGCTTCGTGCTGGAGCTGGATGCCGCACCGGCCTACCGCGTTTTTGCCCTGGCCGACCCTTATCGCATCGTCATCGACCTGCCCGAGATCGACTGGCCCACCCCAGCCTCCGGGCAAAACGGCGGGCTGATCGGCGATCTGCGCTACGGTCTCTTCACGCCGACGACCAGCCGCGTGGTGCTCGACCTTACCGGACCGGCCAGCCTCCGCGACGTCTTTACGATTCCGCCACGCGACGGCCAGGGCCATCGTCTGGTGGTCGATCTCGAACGAACGGACCGCCCCACGTTCCTGGCGAAGGAACTGGATCGGCGCCTTGTGTCACAAGAGCAACTGCCGTTGATGCGCGCCGCTCTGCCGGCCGCGCCGGCGGTTCCGAGCGACAATCGCCCGACCGTGGTGATCGACGCCGGCCACGGCGGCGTGGACCCGGGGGCGATCGGCGTTTCGGGGACCTACGAGAAGGTACTGGCACTAAACTACGCCAAGGCCTTGCGCAGCGCCCTGGAACAGAGCGGCCGCTACCGCGTGGTCATGACTCGCGCAGACGATCGCTTCATCCCTCTGCGGGATCGCTATCGCATTGCGGAGCAGGCCGGCGGCGATCTCTTCGTATCGCTGCACGCCAACATCCATTCCTCGGGCCGGATCCGGGGCGCCTCCGTCTACACGCTATCGCAGGATGCCTCCGACACCGAGGCGGCGGCCCTGGCCGCCAAGGAGAACAAGGCCGACGCCCTGGGCGGCGTTGAATTGAGCCCGCACAGCGACACGGTTTCGCACATACTGATCGATCTGATGCAGACCGACACGCTCAACCTCTCCCGGTCTTTCGCCAACATGCTGGTGGATTCGCTCGGCGAACGGGTCAAGCTGCTGAACAACACGCACCGCTTTGCCGGTTTCGCGGTCTTGAAGTCACCGAGCGTGCCTTCGGTTCTGGTGGAAATCGGCTACATGTCGAACGCCGAGGAAGAGCGCCAACTGAAGACCAAGGCACACCGGCAGAAGGTGACCGACGGCCTGGTGGCATCCATCGACCGCTTCTTCAAGTTGCAAACGGCGATGCACAGCAACTGACTACTCTACATGGGGACCCATCGGAGGGAACCGGTCCTACACCTGTCGAGTTGCGAAGTTAGGCCGCACGCTTGCCACCGCCATATTCCGGCCAAAGCTGTCGTGTAGGTTTATAGTCGTCCGCAGTCGAGACGGGGCGAAGACAGGCGGGTCTTTCAAACGCGATGCTCAAGTTTGTTAAAATTACAGCGTCTTTGCTGCTGGTCGGCCTGCTAATGGGCGCCGGAGCCGTGGCATTTGGCGTCTACCACTTCTCCAAGGGGCTGCCGGCGCACGACCAGCTCGCCGACTACGAGCCGCCCATGGTGACCCGCGTGCATGCAAACGACGGCCGGCTGCTCGCGGAGTTTGCGACGGAGAAGCGGGTTTTCGTGCCGTTCGAGGCGATCCCCGAGCGGGTGAAAGCCGCTTTTCTCTCTGCCGAAGACCAGAATTTCTATCAACACCCGGGCGTAGACTTCGTGGCGTTGGTGCGGGCCGTGGTCACCAATCTGCGTCAGCTCGGGAGCGACCGCCGACCGGTCGGCGCCTCGACCATCACCCAGCAGGTCGCCAAGAATTTCCTGCTCACGAACGAGGTCTCGATCGATCGCAAGGTGCGCGAGGCGATCCTGTCGTTTCGTATCGAACAGACCTTCTCCAAGGAAAAGATCCTTCAGCTCTATCTCAACGAGATCTATCTCGGGTTCGGGTCCTACGGAGTTGCCGCAGCGGCGATCAACTACTTCGACAAATCGCTCGACGAGCTGACAACCGCAGAGGCGGCCTATCTTGCCGCCCTGCCGAAAGCTCCCAATAACTACCATCCGACCCGCCGCACCCAGTCAGCGATCAATCGACGCAACTGGGTGATCTCCCGCATGCTTGAAGATGGAGCGATCAGCCCGGCGGAAGCGGAAGCTGCGCGCGGGGAACCCCTTGTCATTCGCCAGCGCAGCGAAACCCAAAGGGCCGAAGCGGATTACTTCGCCGAGGAAGTGCGCCGCGAACTGGCTCAGGTTTTCGGCGACGACGGCGTTTACGAAGGCGGACTTTCGGTACGCACGACCGTCGATCCGCGCCTGCAAGCGATCGCCGACGGCGCCTTGCGGAACGGTCTGGTCGCCTATGACCGGCGTCACGGCTATCGCGGGCCGCTGACAAAGATCGACATCGAGAGTGACGGCTGGGCCGAGCGCTTGGAGGCTGTGGAGCGGCCGGCCGGCGCTGAAACCTGGCCGCTGGCCGTTGTACTGTCGCTGGACGGCGACGCAGCCGGCCTAGGTCTTGCCAACGGAAGCGCTGGCGAGATCCCGATGAGCGAACTCACCTGGGCTCGGGAGGCGCGTGCCGATCAGCGGGTCGGGCCACAGCCGCAGCAACCCTCTGACGTGCTGGCGGTCGGCGATGTAGTCCTGGTCGAGCCGCTGCCGCTGGAAGAGGGGGCAGATGCCCCGGAGGCGCCGGCCTTCGCGCTGAGACAGATCCCCAACGTCCAGGGCGGACTGGTCGCGCTCGATCCCCACACCGGCCGCGTTCTGGCCATGAGCGGCGGCTTCTCGGCGGAGATCAGCGAGTTCAACCGGGCCGTCCAGGCGCGCCGGCAACCCGGATCCGCCTTCAAGCCCTTCGTCTACCTGGCCGCTCTCGACCATGGCTTCACGCCCTCGTCCATCGTGCTGGACGCGCCGATCACCCTCGACCAGGGACCCGGCCTGCCGAAGTGGAAGCCCGGCAACTACACCAAGGAGTTCTACGGACCGACGACCCTGCGCATCGGTGTCGAGAAGTCCCGGAACCTCATGACCGTGCGCCTTGCCGACGCCGTCGGCATGCCGATTATCGCCGACTACGCCCAGCGCTTCGGCATCGTCGATAACCTCGAAGAAGTGCTCTCGATGTCGCTCGGCGCCGGCGAGACCACGGCCCTGCGCATGACGGCCGCCTACGCCATGCTGGTGAACGGCGGCAAGCGGATCGAGCCCACCATGATCGACAGGGTGCAGGATCGCTTCGGCCAAACCCTGTTCAAACACGATAGCCGCGCCTGCATCGGCTGCAGGGATCAGATCTGGACCGGCCAGGAGCCGCCGGCCCTGCCGGACACGCGCGCCCAGGTCGCCGATCCGCGCAGCGCCTATCAGATGGTTTCCATTCTGGAGGGTGCGATTCAGCGCGGCACAGGTGTGCGAGCGCGCGAGATCGGTAAGCCTCTGGCCGGCAAGACGGGCACGACGAACGACTATCGCGACGCCTGGTTCGTCGGCTTCTCGCCCGACTTGGTCGCGGGTGTCTACATCGGTTTCGACGAGCCGCGGACACTCGGCAATCAGGAAGCCGGCAGCCGCGCCGCCCTGCCGGTCTGGAAGGCCTTCATGGAAGAGGCTCTGGCCGAGGCTCCGGCCACGCCCTTCCGCATCCCCGAGGGAATCCGCCTGATGCGTGTTTCTCACGCGACCGGCCGACCCGCCGGACCGGGCGATGGCGGTGTGATCTGGGAGGCTTTCAAGCCTGGCGAAGAGCCCCGACGCGACGACCCGGCACAGGTCCTGACCGGCCAGGTCCCGGGCGGTACGGTGGACGGTGCGCCGACTGCACCGGCACCGCAAGCGCCACGCACCAGCGGCTCCGGGCTTTACTAGGGCCGGCTCTCCTCAGAAGTCGCCGGTCGGGCCAGGCGCGCCAACCCACCATCTTCGAGGCGATAAAAAAGCTTCCCGACGATCGGGATCCCAAGTCGTCCATAGAAGCGCTGAGCTGACGCGTTGTCGCTACCCGTCGTGAACTCCAGGCGTTGACCGCCGCGCTGCAGCACGGCGGCGGCGGCGGCCTGCATCAGACGCTCGCCGACCCCTTGCCCGCGGCCGACCGCAGCCACGAAGAGCTCCTTGAGAAACCACATGGGCTCCAGGTCCCGACCCGGAAACATGCGGTAGAGCATCGCGAAACCGAGCGGTTCTGCGCTCCGCGCGACCAGGAGAATACCGTCCGGCGGCATCGGCAGCGCCGCCCGCAATCGCCTTTCGGCAGTGGTGGCGTCGATGGCTGTATCGCCCCCGTAAAACCGCTCCATCTCCAGGACGAGCGGCACGAGGTCCGCGACATCCTCCAAACCTGCTTCTCCGACTTCCACCATCGCTCGCTTTTCCTCTCTTGAACCCTCGGCCAGAGCTTCTGGCCAGCCAAGACCTGAACATCAAGCCAAGGCTTGTCCCAGATCGGTCGGCATCGCTATATCGAAACCCGACGTCAGCGAACACGAGCAGGAGGACGCGCCGGACATGCGCGCCGAGACGCAAGCAGTGGTCGACTCGATCCGAGAGTCGATGGCACTGCTGAGGAGGCATCTTTGACTGGGACCAGGCGCTTAAGCGGCTGGAGGAGCTGAACGCCCTCGCCGAGGATCCCGAGCTCTGGAACGACCCGGACAAGGCGCAAGCGCTGATGCGCGAACGCGCCGCCCTCTCCGGACAGGTCGAGCGCAGCGAAGGGCTGCAGCAGCGGCTCGACGATGCCCTGACCCTGATCGAGCTCGGCGAAGCCGAAGGCGACGAGGACTCGGTCCAAGAGGCCGAAGCCGATCTGGCCAAGCTGAAGATCGAAGCCGACAAGGCCGAGATCGAAAGCCTGTTGTCGGGCGAGGCGGATAGCAACGACGCCTACCTGGAGGTCAATGCCGGCGCCGGCGGTACCGAGGCCCAGGACTGGGCCGAAATGCTGCTCCGCATGTATGCCCGCTGGGCCGAGCAACACGGCTACAAGATCGAATGGATCGAGGAGAGCGCCGGGGAGGAAGCCGGGCTCAAATCGGCGACCATTCGCATCCTCGGCCACAACGCCTACGGTTGGCTGAAATCGGAGACCGGCGTGCATCGCCTTGTGCGCATCTCCCCCTTCGACTCCCAGTCGAGGCGCCACACCTCCTTCGCCAGCACCTGGGTGTATCCGGTGATCGACGATTCCATCGAAGTTGCGCTCGAGGACAAGGACCTGCGCATCGATACCTACCGAGCCTCCGGCGCCGGCGGGCAGCACGTCAACCGAACGGACTCCGCGGTCCGTATCACTCACCTGCCGACGGGCATTGTGGTGCAGTGTCAGAACGATCGTTCCCAGCACAAGAACAAGGCCACGGCCATGGGCATGCTCAAGGCGCGGATCTACGAGCACGAGCTCAAGAAACGCGAGGCCGAAGCACAGGCAACCGAAGACGCCAAGACGGATATCGGCTGGGGTCACCAGATCCGTTCCTACGTCCTGCACCCCTACCAGATGGTCAAGGACCTGCGGACCGGCGTGGAGAAGACCAACTCCAAGTCGGTGCTGGACGGCGACATCGACGATTACCTGGAAGCCGCCTTAGCCGCCAAGCTTGGCGGGCTGGAGGCCAGCGAAGCTGCAGAAGCTTAGCAACACAATCGGAGAGGCGACGATGCGCGAGATTCTACCCGGTATCCACATCTGGTCGAAGCTGTCCCCGCCGCACGGCTACGACTTCAACGGTTATCTCCTGGAGCTGACCGACAGCGATTTGGGCGGCAACCTGGTCATCGACCCTGTGGAGCCGACACCCCAGGAGCTGGAGACCATTGCGGCCAAGGGCGCCAAGTTGATTCTGCTGACCAACCGCAACCACGGGCGTGCGGCCAATGCGGTGCGGGAGGCCACCGGCGCGAAGATCCTGATCAATCCCGCAGATCGCTTGCACGCCGAGAGCCAAGAGATCGCCGTCGATGGCGCTCTGCTGGTCGGCGCAACCTTCGGCCCGATCGTGGCCGTTGACGCGGCCGGAAAGTCCCCCGGCGAGGTGGCGCTCTTCTGGCGAGACCGAGGCATTCTCTTCGTCGGCGACTCGATCATCGGCTGGCCGGCGGGTGCCTGCAAACTGCTTCCCGACGACAAGATGGACGACCCGGCACAGCTCCGCGCCTCGGTGACACGGCTGCAGACCCTGGAGTTCGACGTTTTGCTGCCTGGTGATGGCGTTCCGATCCTGGAAGGCGCCCGGGAGCCGGTCGGCGCTCTGGTCGACAGCTGGGCCGCTTGAGTCCAGCCGGTCTAGAGCGGCCTCAGAGCCCCAAGGTGCGACGACGCGCCGAAGACGCGCGCCGCCGCGTCACGAGTATCAGCAGCAAGCCGAGTGCGAACAAGACGGGAGCCGCCGGTAACAACAGCACGGGAAAGATCACGTCGTGCCACAGCGGCGCCCAGACGTGACGCTCGATGGCCGGCTGGAGCACTGCCAAGCTGTCGCGGTCGATTGCCGCCCAGACCTCACCTAAGGGCCGCAGCGTGAAGGCCTCAGTGGCCATGTAGGCCCACAGGTCGCCGGCAAGGACGACCAGGCCAAAAAAGGCGAATAACCAGCCGAGCACACGAAAGACCAAGCGCATAAGCGAAGAATCTGGCGCAAGGAAGCCGCAAGAGCAAGGCGCTACGCACGCATGGTTTGGCGCGGGGACCTCCGGCTCCTGAGCACTACAGGCCAGTCGGCGGTTCCAGCGGTTCTCAAGTTCGCCGTTGCATCGGCGCCCGAGCTTCGTTACCTAAACCGCCCTGCGGGGTGAGGTGGCCGAGTGGTTGAAGGCGCACGCCTGGAACGCGTGTAAGGGTTAACAGCTCTTCGAGGGTTCGAATCCCTCCCTCACCGCCAGTTCCCCAATGAGCGAGAGAGCATCTCCCCGGCAAAGCAACCCACCGAAGTTTGGTGGAGCAGAGTCCGTTGAGAGCCGATGCGACGCAGTCGATAGCTCTCACCACCGCCAGATAGAGGCTACCGATGCCCGACAGCCTGTTTGCGAAACCATCGGGCTCCGCCCCCGCGATTGAAGCGCAGGGTCTCTGCAAGTGCTTCGGAAAAGTGCAGGCGCTGCAGGACTTCTCGTTGACCCTGAGGCCAGGCGAGGCCCTGGGGCTGATCGGCACAAACGGAGCAGGCAAGTCCACGGCGTTGAAGCTGCTGCAGGGACTGCGCGTGCCGGATCGCGGCAGTGCGCAGATATTCGGGCAGCCTGTCGGCAGCCCGAGCGCAAAAGGCCATGTGGGGATTACACCGCAAAAGGCCGATTTCCCGGAGCAAATGACTCCACGAGAGATGCTGAGCTACGCAGCGGCTCATTTCCGCACGCCGAAGCCGATGACCGAGCTGATCCAGGCCTTCGGTCTGAACCGGATTGTCGACCGCCGCATGGGCGGTTTTTCAGGCGGCGAAAGCCGTCGTGTAGCGCTAGCCCTCGCCTTCGTCGGTAATCCGTCACTGGTGTTCCTGGACGAGCCGACCTCGGGCTTGGATACCGACGGCCAGGATATGTTCCAGACCTATGCCAGAAGCTATGCCGATGCCGGCGGCAGCCTGCTGCTGACCTCGCACCATTGGGATGAGATTGAGCAGATCTGCGACCGGATCGTTATGATCGATCAGGGCAAACAGATCCTTGAAGGCGCGCTGGACGACATCCGCCGTCGTGCGGGGCGCAGTCGCATCAGCTTTGCCATGGCGGAGGACGCGGATGCACCCGCCTGGCTGACCGACGAATTCACCTCACAGGCCGGTCGTTGGCATGCCGTCACCGCGGATAGCGATACGCTGGTCCGGCGATTGATACAGGATCTGCCCAAGTGCCGCGACCTGCAGGTCACGCCGTTGGACTTAAAAGAGACTGTCGCTCAGTTGCGTAAGGAGCTAGCGGCATGATGCGCCTGTTCCGTGCCAACCTGTCCCTGACCTTCAAAAGCCTGATTCGGCTTCCTGGTTTCTGGGTACCTACGATTCTGTTTCCCGCCATGCTCTATGCCTTCTTCGGCGCTCACAACGCCGGAGACGGGCCGGAAGCGGTCTACGCGGTTGCATCCTTCGCGGTGTATGCCGTGCTGGGTGTGGCCTTCTTCCAATTTGGCGTCAGCATTGCCGAAGATCGGCAGAGCGCCTTTGCCACCTGGCAGCGCAGTCTGCCGGGTGGACCGGCGCCGATCTGGGCGGCACGGCTTTGCGCAGCTTTGGTGTTTTCGACGGCCGCGGTCCTGCTGGTTCTCGTGGCGGCCGCTGTGGTTGGCAGCCTGAGCGTCGATCCGGCAACGCAATTGCGATTGCTGGCGGCTTGCCTGTTTCTGGCAGTCCCCGCCACCTTCATGGGCACGGCGCTGGGATATCTCGTATCCGGCCACTCGGCGGTGGCCATCGCCAATCTGGTGTTCCTGCCCCAGGCTTATCTGGGTGGACTCTGGGTGCCGCCACAGAGCTTGCCGGCGCAGATCGAAGCCATTTCGCAGTGGACGCCGACCCGCCACATGGGCGAGGTCGCCTGGGCTGTCGTCGGGGCGACACCCATCCCGCCCACCAGCCTGTTTGCGGTCGCCGTCTTTACCGTCGGGTTCATCGCCTTGACCTGGATCGCATACCATCGAGACCGGCGCCGACGTTTCTCATAATGGCCCGCTCGTCCAGTTGGGACGACATCGGCCGACTCAGGTCCGGGGCAAACCCATCAGACCGAGGATGTCAGGCCGCCGTCGATGCGGATGTTCTGGCCGGTGACGTAGGCCGCCTCGTCGGATGCGAGATAGGCGATCAGACCGGAAACTTCGCGCGCTGTGCCATAGCGGCCAGCCGGGATGCGTGCGCGCCGGTCGTCGGTCTCGGGCAGGCTGTCGATGAAGCCGGGCAGCACGTTGTTCATGCGCACCTTGTCCGACGCATAGCGGTCGGCGAACAGCTTCGTGAAGCTCGCAAGTCCGGCGCGGAACACACCGGAGGTCGGAAATAGGGGATCGGGTTCGAAGGCCGCGAAGGTGGAGATATTGACGATCGACCCGCCACCCTGCTCCACCATGATCGGGGTCACCAGGCGGGTCGGGCGAATGACGTTCATGAGGTAGACCTCCATCCCCTCATGCCAGTCGTCGTCGCTGATCTCGAGAACCGGCCCCTTGGGACCGTGCCCGGCCGAGTTGATCAGAACGTCGATGCGTCCCCATTTCGCCATCGCCAGGTCGATCAGCTTCTGAAGGTCCGTGCGGGAGCGGTTGGAGCCGGTCACTCCCACCCCGCCCAGTTCGCCGGCCAGCGCCTCGCCCTTACCGGAGGACGAGAGGATGCCGACCGCGTAGCCAAGGCCCGCCAAATGCCGTGCGGCGTCGGCGCCCATGCCGCTACCGCCCGCGGTTACCAGTGCCACTCTCGTCAGGTTCATGCTCATGCCTCCAGCATCCGAGTCGGTGGGAACTCTGCATCGGGCCGCCAAACTTGACCAATCATGTTTCGCCGAGCATGACTGTAGAAAATCTACTGTCTGAGAGCCGAGTTCCAGTGAGCCTGCCGAACCTTAACGCCCTGAAGATGTTCGATACTGCCGCCAGGCATCTGAACTTCCGCCTGGCAGCGGACGAACTCCACGTGACGCAGGGCGCCGTGGCCCAACAGGTACGCCGATTGGAAGCCGACCTCGGGGTGCAGCTTTTCCATCGAAAGGCCCGCGGACTGCTCCTAACCGAAGACGGCCGCAGATATCACGATCCGGTACGCCAGGCTTTGGCGTTGATTGAGGACGCTACGCAGCAGCTTAAGCCAGAAGGCTCGCAGATCATCCTGAGCGTTCCGCCATCGTTCGCGGCGAAATGGCTGGTCCCGCGAATGACAGACCTGTCGAACGCCCTCCCCGGTCTGGACATTCAGATTGTCGCAAGCGAGGCCCTAGCGGATTTTCGATCCGACGGCGTCGACATCGCCGTACGACAGGGCCGCTGCCCCTCTGGCGCAGGCCTTGCCGTCGAGCGACTGTCGCCAATCGACCTCTGTGCGGTTGCAAGCCCGGGCTATGCGGCAAGAATCGATCCGATCAGGCGCATCGAAGATTTCTGCAACTACGCTCTCATCCAGGACGGCCATTTCCATTGGAACAAGCTGTTCCAAGCCTCCGGGATCAAACCGCATCAACGGGTCATCCAACTCAACCAGACCGCTCTTGCGATGGACGCTGCCAGTGCCGGGCAAGGCATCGCCTTGGTGCCGCGTTTGTTTCTGCAGCAGGAGCGCCGGCGGCACAGCTTGTTGGAGATTTGGTCGGATGACGGTCGGAACGAGAGCGGCTTTTACGTCGTCTGGTTAAACGATACCAAGCCGAGCGCAGCCAAAGAAGCGGTGATCGACTGGCTACTGTCTCAATGCGGCACTGAAAGACCTGAATTGAAGAGACGTCGGACGGCGGTCAATAAACCCAAGTCCCATCCATCGGAAACCGCTGGACCCGACCTCGCCGGCATTGAGAACGGTGCGCAGTGAAGAGATTCCGGTGGCAACTTTACGGGCTTTGGATGGCAGGCGACCTGCGCTAAGAGGCCTCACTACAGAGATTTCCCGACCACGGGCAGGGTGCAGCCTCCACTGCCATGCCCGGCCACTGCGGCGCTCGCCGCAACTTCGTTGAGCAGGAATGGGGGGAGAGAAACGCGATGGACCTTCTGCTGGATTTCCTGGCGCGTTTCGTCACGCAATTCCAGTCCCCGTCGCTCGCGTTTCTGATCGGCGGCATGGTAATCGCCGCCCTGGGCAGCAAGCTGGAAATCCCCGACGCCATCTACAAGTTCGCCGTCTTCATGCTGCTGATGCGCATCGGCATCGACGGCGGCATGGCGATCCGCGAGGCCGATCTCGGCGACATGCTGCTGCCGGCCGCCTTCGCCGCACTGCTCGGCTGCCTGATCGTCCTGGTCGGCCGGGTCACGCTCGCGATGCTGCCGGGCGTCAAGACCGAGGACGGTATCGCCACCGCCGGGCTGTTCGGGGCCGTCAGCGCCTCGACCCTGGCGGCGGCGATGGTCCTGCTGGAAGCGGACGGCATCGTCTACGAGGCCTGGGTGCCGGCGCTCTACCCCTTCATGGACATCCCGGCCCTGGTCCTGGCCATCGTGCTGGCCGACCTCTACCTGAAGAAGCGCAAGGCCGGCGCCGACGCCAAGGTCAGGGTCTGGCCGATCGTCAAGGAGAGCCTGCAGGGCTCGGCGCTCTCGGCCCTGCTGCTCGGGCTGGCGCTGGGGCTGCTGACCCGGCCCGACCAGGTCTTCGAAGGCTTCTACGATCCGCTGTTCCGGGGCCTGCTGTCGATCCTCATGCTGATCATGGGGATGGAGGCCTACACGCGCCTCAACGAACTGCGCAGGGTTGCGCATTGGTATGGCGTCTACGCGGCGGTGGCCCCGCTGGCGCACGGCCTGATCGCCTTCGGGCTCGGCTACCTCGCCCACATGGCGACCGGCTTCAGCCCGGGCGGCGTGATCCTGCTCGCGGTGCTGGCCGGCTCCAGTTCCGATATCTCCGGCCCCCCGACCCTGCGGGCCGGCATCCCGACGGCCAACCCCTCGTCCTACATCGGCGCCTCGACCAGCATTGGCACGCCCGTGGCCATCGCCATCGGCATCCCGCTGTTCATCGCCCTGGGGCAGATTGTCTTCGATATCTGATCGAGAGCGCCCGGAGGTCCGGCGCGATGCCAGTCAGAACTTCTGCGGGCGCAGCACCTCGACCTCTTCGAGGTAGGTGATCCCCGAGTAGTTCTCGAAGTAGGCGGCCGCCACCTCGTCGGCGATCCGGTCCGCCATCTCGCGGCTGGAGGTGATGACCTCGATCTTTATGTTGGAGAAGGCATCCACCACGGCAGGCCGCCCCGAGGAGCGCACGCCGCGGCTACCCTTGCCGCCGGCGGCGACGGCGGTATAGCCGCTGGCCCCGGCCTCTTCGATGATCCGGGCCACACCGTCGAAGATGATCTTTTCCGTGATGATGACGACCTTGGTGGCCTTGTAGGTCATGACCCGCGCTCTTCCGCCGCTCCTGCGTCCCAATGGTCAGGAGCTTACCACCGATCGGGCCTTAGGAGCGCGATCGTCTAGAACGGAAGCGAACCCGCTTCCGTTCTAGACGCGCATCGCTCTCCAAACGAAGTCAGGAGAACAGCAACCCGCGCCTATGGCGTGCCTGCCGACCCTCTGGACGGAGCGACCTAGGCACCAGGAGGCTGCCGCAGGCAGCGCCCCAACAGCGCGGGATCGCAATAACGATACTGACGCCCTCTTCCGAGAGGCAAGATCCGCGGCAGCCTCAGAAGGAGGCCACGACGTCGAAATAGAGCCGATACCCGAAGATCGTGTCATCCCGGTCGGTCAGGGGAATCTCGGCTCCGGAACCGAACTGAATATGGTCGTTCAACCGATAGCGCGCACCGCCACCGATCGTGACCGTCGTGCCGCGATCTTCACTGCCGAAGTTGATCACGTCCACGCCGTCCAGGTCGCCCAGCGCGCCGGTCAGCCGCTCTGCGGTGTCGAAGGCGGTGAAGCCGTTGAGCTCCAGGATCGGAAAGAAACCAGGAAGCAGCTCGTAGTCGGCGTGGAGCGAATAGTGGAAAATGGAAGTGTCTTCGTCCGAATCCAGGGCAATGTTTGCACCGAGGCTGGCCTGCAGCCCGAGGTCGCCGAAGGCGCGCGCACCGGTAATGAAGGGATTCAGGAAGCCGTCGCCGTTGCCCTGAAGTTCGATGCCGCCTGTCTCCAAATCGGCGATGGGAATCTCGTAGCGCAAACCCGCCGTGAGGATGCCTTCGTTTTCGGGGTCGGAGATCACGGCGTACTTTAGGCCGAACGCAATGTTCGCAAAGCCCTCTTCGTCCTCCAGAACCTCATCGAAGTTGAGATCGACGTAACCGTCTTTGGTCGCGATGAAGCCCAACCGTTCGGTGATCGCCAACCTGAACTGGAGCGCGGCGAGATGGACGTGACCGCCTTCGGTAACGAAGTCGTCCGGAAGGTCGTGATAGAAGTAGAAGCCGCGTGCCTCGGTCGTGATGTAGGGCGTCTCATTGAAGATCGGATTGGTCAACGGCGGCACGTAGCGGCTGTGGCGGCCTTCGCCGAGCGATCCACGAAGATCGAGACCAAGGAAGCCTTTTTCGGACTCCTCAGCCGCTGACGGACTGGCTAATCCATAGGTCAGAGCGAGGGCGCAGAACGCAATCGCGCCCTTCATCACCTGCAGCGAGCCTTGCGGCATCTTTTCCTCCTTATGCATCGCAATAGCAGGAGGACTAACGATCAATCATAAATGGATCATTGATCTGCCGCAGAAACGCCATGGTAGGATTTAATGCGTTTTGTCGCAGGCCGCTCGCAGGTCTTGGCCTCGGCCCGCTTATCGACCCACCGCCTAAGCTTACCGCCGGCCCCGCCTCACACGGCCACAGACCGCTTGCACTCCCCGTTAGAGCGCGTGTTTAAGCCGCGACTGTCGCCGGCTGAGCATGTCCGAGCGTTTCCAGTATGTGTTGGGCAAGCAGCCGTGCAGCGGGACTGAGACCGTCCGGTCGACGGAAAAGAGCGATTTCGACGCTCGAGAGCCGGGGCAAACCGCTGTCCGGTCCAAGGACCTGCAGACCTGGAGGTACGGTCGATTCGGCCAGAACGGTGACAGCCAAGCCCGCCGAAACGGCAGCCCCAATCGCCGTCAGGCTGGGACTCGAGTAGGCGACTCGCCAATCCCGTCTCTCGGCGTCGAAAGCTTGAGCAACCAACTGCCGGAACAGACAGCCTTCGGGAAATAGCGCCAAGGGCAGCGGCTCGGCCTCCAGAGCCGGACTGCCAGGGCTCGCGCACCAGACCAGGCGCTCTCGCCTGACCGCCTCTCCACCGCGCATGGCCGAGGTCCGCGTGAGCAAAGCCAAGTCAAGGCGTCCGCTCTCAACTTCACCGATCAGATCCAGGGACTCGTCGCAGGCCACGTCGACGCGGACCCGTGGTGCTGCTTGAGCAAAGCGCGACAGAACGCCCGGCAGGAAGCAGGTGGCGTAGTCGTCAGGCGTCCCCAGCTTCACGGCACCGTCGACCTCGGGCCGCAGCAACCGCGCCATGGCCTCGTCGTTGAGCTGCAACAGTCGCTTGGCGTAACCGAAGAGAACACGCCCCTCCAACGTTACCGCTGCACCGCGACCGGAGCGGTCGAGGAGACTACACCCCAGTTGCTCCTCCAAACGCTTGATCTGCATGGAGACGGCCGACTGGGTGCGGCCCAGTTCATGGCCGGTCTGGGTGAAGCTGCCGGTCTCCGCCACGGTGACGAAAGCTCGCAGCAAATCGAGATCGAGCGGTCGCTGCATCCCCATCACGATACATGATGAGTCTGATCACCGCAATTCGTTTCTGTTATGTTAGCGCGCAGCTTAGGCTCTCCAACCGATCCGGAGAGAGGATACCCCGATGAGCCTGAGATCCGCTTTTGCAGCCGGCCGTTTTCCGATCTCCGATAGCGCGGCAGCCTTGATAGCCGTGGCCTTTGGGGCCGCTATGACAGGCTTTGCACCGATCTTCGCACGGCTGAGCGAGGTGGGAGCAATCCCGACCGCCTTCCATCGCATGGCCTTCGCGAGCCTGGCTCTCGGTCTGCTTCTGGCCTTGCTGCCGGCCCCAGCGGAGCGTCGCCGGGCCAGGGCGCTCGACATCCTGTTGCTGGCGGCGGCCGGCCTGTTCTTCGCCGGCGACTTGGGGTTCTTCCACGCAGCTTTGGCCAACACCTCGGTCGCCAATGCCACACTTCTCGTGAATCTGGCTCCGGTCCTGGTCGGTCTCGGGGCTTGGGCATTGTTCGGCGAGCGGCCGAGCCGGCGCTACCTGGGCGGCCTGGCCTTGGCGATGGCCGGCGCGCTCTGGCTCAGTGCCGCGGCCGCGCGCAGCGCGGAAACGGGCCTGACCGGCGATTTGCAGGCAGTGGCCGCGGCCTGCTTCTACGCCGCCTACCTGCTGACCTTGAAACGACTTCGTACCGTCTTTTCCGCAGCGGCATTGATGTTCTGGTCTTCGGCGGCCGCGGCCGCCGTGCTCCTGGCCATCACACTGGCGCTCGGTGAAACGTTGTTGCCCGGAAGCCTGGAAGGCTGGGCTGCCGTGGCAGCCCTCGGCCTGATCGGCCACGCCATCGGCCAAGGGCTGGTGGCACAGGGGCTGAAGCAGCTCCCCGTCGCCTACTCGGCGCTGGTTCTCCTGCTACAGCCCCTGGTCGCCGCTGCCGCCGCCTGGGCGGTCTTCAACGAAACCTTGCTGTTCGGTCAACTGGCCGGCGGTCTGCTGCTGCTCGTCGGTCTCGTGGTCGCGCGGCCCCGGCGATGAAACAGCTGCTTCGCGAACCGGCGGGCCCGCCGGTCAGTACATGTGCTGCCCGCCGTTTATCGAGAGCGTGGCGCCGGTGATAAAGCCGGCATCATCCCCGACCAGGAAGAGTACGCCGCGCGCGATGTCTTCCGGTTGACCGAGCCGACCCACCGGAATCTTCGCCACGATCTTCTCCAGCACGTTGGCTGGAACGGCGCGCACCATGTCGGTCTCGACATACCCGGGAGCGATGGCATTGACCGTGATGTTCTTACCGGCACCTTCCTGCGCGAGGGCCTTGGTGAAGCCGTGGATGCCCGACTTGGCGGCGGCATAGTTCACCTGGCCGTACTGACCGGCCTGTCCATTGATCGAGCCGATGTTGACAATCCGTCCGAAGCCCTGGGCGCGCATCGGTTCGATGACGCAACGGGAGAGATTGAAGCAGGAGGTCAGGTTGGTATCGATCACCGCCTGCCACTGATCCGGAGACATCTTGTGCATAGTGCCGTCACGCGTGATGCCGGCGTTGTTGACCAAGACCTCGACCGGCCCGTGCTCTGCGGCAACGGCTTCCAGGGCCCCCTTGACGGCATCGAAGTCGGAGACATCGAACTTGGAAACCGCAATCCCGGTCTCGTCGGAAAACTTCTTCGCCGCCTCGTCGTTGCCGCCATAGTTGGCGATCACGCGATAGCCGGCGCTCTTGAGCGCTTCGCAAATGGCACGCCCGATGCCGCGGGTGCCGCCAGTGACCAATGCCAGACGTCCGGACATATCCGTCTCCTTGATTGTGCCTCCATGATCGGACGTCGCAGGACGCAACGCCGGGCGGTCTGACGCCGCCGATGCCATCAAACCACGACGGCACGCGCGAACCAACAGTCCCTATGCACGTTTTCGCGGTGGCATCGGCCGGGCGTAAGTGGTCCGGATCCAACCCTAAAGAGTCACATCGGCCCCCTGACCCGGTAGGCGTAGCTGTAGAGTTGCGCCCAGCCGAGACCGGCGTAGAGATTCCGAGCCGGCGGGTTGTCGATCTCCACCTGCAGTACAAGCCGCCGAGCGCCCGACTGCAGCGCAAAATCTGCGAGCGCTGCAATCACGGCACGGGCTGCCCCGCGCCGGCGTAGGGTCGGGCGCGTGACCAGCGCGGTGATCAAGAACCAGTCTTCCAGAACGACACCCAGCCCTGCAGCCGCAGCCTCACTGCCCACGTCGGCGAGGGCGAAGCGATGCGGCCGGCGGATGCGCCCGACGATGGCATCGCGTACGGCACGGTCGGGTCCGGTGCCGTGACAGATCTCCGCCCAGGAGGGCGTTAGGGTTTCTTTGAGACGCACCGGCAGTCGCGGTACCGTCTCGGCACCGGCCAACGCACGACCGAGCACCAGGGCCTGCCCTTCCTCGCCGTAGCCGCGAGCCGCCAAGCAGGCATCCAGATCTTTCGGGCGAGCTGCCGGACTAGTCTTGAAAACCGGCGGCAGACCCTTGGCGCGATAGAATGCCTCAACCTCCGCAATGGCCGCCTCCGGATCGACACCCTTCCAATCCAAAGGGAGCACCGAGTTGGCACGACGCGTCACCCCGGCATCGATCTGACAGATCCAGCCCGCGACAGTCCGCGTCTCGGCGGCAGGCCAGCCTTCAGCCATCAACGCCTCGACCCTGGCGATATCTTCCCGCGCAATTTCCTGTTTTTTCATCGTCTTCAGAGACAGAAAAAGCGAAACGGGCCGCCCCAGGGCGGCCCGCCGCAAAACTCAGAGGATCAGATTTAGCGCTCGAGGCACATGGCGATACCCATACCGCCACCGATGCAAAGGGTCGCGAGGCCCTTTTTGGCGTCACGCTTCTGCATCTCATGCAACAGGGTCACCAGAACGCGCGCGCCCGAGGCACCGATCGGGTGACCAAGGGCGATAGCACCGCCGTTGACGTTGACCTTCCCCGGATCCCAACCGAGATCCTTGTTGACCGCCAGGGCCTGAGCGGCGAAGGCCTCGTTGGCCTCGACCAGGTCGAGGTCCTCGACCGACCAGCCCGCCTTCTCCAATGCCTTGCGGCTGGCCGGGATCGGCCCGGTCCCCATGATCGCCGGATCGACACCGCAGGTCGCCCAGCTCACGATACGCGCCAGCGGCGTCACGCCACGCTTGGCAGCCTCGGCCTCGCCCATCAGCACCGCCATGGCAGCGCCGTCGTTGATGCCGCTGGCGTTACCGGCCGTCACCGTTCCTTCCTTGTCGAAGGCAGGGCGCAGCTTGGCCAGGGTCTCGGTCGTGGTGCCGTGCTTCGGGTACTCGTCGCTGTCGACCGTGATCTCGCCTTTGCGGGTCTTGATCGTGACCGGAACGATCTCGTCCTGGAAACGATCGGCCTTCTGTGCGGCCTCCGCCTTCTGCTGGCTCTTGGCGGCGAACTCGTCCTGCTCATCGCGCGTCAGTTGCCACTTCCTGGCCACGTTCTCCGCGGTGTTGCCCATGTGATAGCCGTTGAAGGCATCCCAAAGACCGTCCTTGATCATGGTGTCGACGAACTTCATGTCGCCCATTTTCTGGCCGTTGCGCAGATGTGCACAGTGCGGCGCCTGACTCATGGACTCCTGGCCGCCAGCCACGACGATGTCGCTGTCGCCCGCGAGCAGCGCCTGATAGCCGAGCGCCACGGCCCGCAGGCCGGAGCCGCAAAGCTGATTGATGTTATAGGCCGTCTTCTCTTGCGGCAGGCCTGCCTCCATCGCGGCCTGGCGGGCCGGGTTCTGGCCGGCGCCGGCCGTCAGGATCTGTCCAACGATGGCTTCGTCCACTTCGCCGGGCTCCACCTTCGCGCGCTGCAAGGCTTCCTTGATCGCAGCCGCGCCGAGGTAGGAAGCGAGCACACTAGACAAGGCACCGCTGAAGGCGCCGACCGGGGTGCGGGCCGCGCCCGCAATGACGATGTCGCTCATGGAAGATCCTCCGTTCCGTGAGGTTCGGCGCGCGCCGGGTGACGCGGGCTCCTTGTTTGTGCCTGTTGCTGCTTTCGATGGCCGCAGCTTTTTTCTGGGCCGGAGTGCTGCACCGCAAAACCCGGCATCTCGCATTTAAGAAGAGCAGCCGGCCCGACGCAACCGGTGCCTATCAGGCATGCGCCTATCGCGACAGCGTTTCGCGCATCCACTGGGTTAGGGGATCCCAGACCTGGCTGCGGGCGCGGCCGCTGGTCACCATACCGATGTGGCCGACTGCCGGTTCATAGAGCTTGCAACCCGGAATGGCCGCGCCCAACGCGCGGGCCGACGCCGGGGGAACGATGCGGTCCTGGGCCGGAATCACGCAGAAGCTCGGCAGTTGTAACAGCCCAGGCTCCACGGTTTCCCCGGCAATCCGCCAACCGGCACGCGCTGGCGTGTTGGCGCCGTACCAACCGCCGAGGCACTCGCGCGCAACCGGCGCCGCCAAAGGCACGCCGTCGTTCAACCAGTCCTCCAGAGCCACGAAGGTTTCGGCCTTCGGGCTCTCGTGATCGAGCCCGGCGAAGGACAGGAACTTGCGTACGCCGCCCAGTGGATCCACCGCAGCGAAAAGCGTCTGGATCGCATCCACCGGAAGCTCTCCCAGTACGTCCAACACAGGCCCGAAAGACAAAAGGCTGCCGAGACCGAGGGGCGCAGCCTGCGGCTGATCGCTATGGAAGTCCCAAGGGGCCGCCAGCAAGATCAAACCAGCCAAATCCTGCTGCCGCCGCTGAGCGAGAGCGGCAGTGAGGGTCCCCCCCATGCAATAGCCCGCCAGCAAAGGCGACTGGCCGGTGACGACGCGAGCGGCATCGAGCGCCCGCTCCAGACGCCCTGCGACATAGTCGGTCAG
This sequence comes from Kiloniellales bacterium, assembly GCA_052168175.1. Classification (GTDB taxonomy): domain Bacteria; phylum Pseudomonadota; class Alphaproteobacteria; order Kiloniellales; family DSM-21159; genus Algihabitans. The sequence continues at coordinate 574,763 of JBQLZH010000002.1, read as the reverse complement.
CGAGAAACCGCGTTCCTCCGCGCCGGGTGCATCCCAATCCACCAGCAAGGGGCGGAATCCCTCTGCCGCCAACCAACGCAGCAGGGAGATGCGCGGCGAAAGGTCGAGGATGTAAGCCCGGTTGATCAACGATGGGACAAAGAGAATGGGCGGGCCGTCGGGCGCGGTGGCTTCGGGACAGGCTCCGTAGTCGAGCAGCCGTGTCGTTCCGGCCTGCCAGACTGTCGGCGGAGGCGGCAGATCGCGGTTGTAGCTGTGATGCCGGTAGGCTTCGATTCCATCGAGCAGGCGATGGGCCCGCCGCAGCGCCTCGCGCTGCAGGGCAGCGGCAAGAGCTTCAGGCTTTGCGCTTGCGCTGTCGCGCGCCAGCTCGTCGACCCGCTTCGTCAGATCCGGTCGGTCGGCCGGCAGTGGCCCGAGCCAGGGCGGTCTCGAGTTCAGCGAGGCGAGCCTCCAGCTGCTCCAGGCGAACCCCGCCATCGCCAGATGCAGCGGCAGCGGGCGCGGCCCCAGCCGTCGCAGGCCGCCGCGGTGCAGGGTGCTCTTGCTGGCCGCCTGCTCTTGGGCTGCCTGCATGGTTTCCTTCCGTCCCTTCTGCGGCGGCTGCGCCGGCGTATCCTTGTTGCCAAAGTCCGGCCCAGCCCGCCATGGCGTTGGCGCTCATCGCGCCGGCCATCAACTGCGCAGCCGCGAGCGGACCGCTCATCTGCAGAACCGTATGCAACCAACGCTGCATCTGCTCTGCCGACTGGCGGTCGGCCGCCTGCGCCGAGATCTGATCTTGCATCAGATCCAGCGTGCGCCGCGCCAGCGCGTCGAGATCTGCAGTCTCCTCGCTCATGCCGGTCTCACTATCGGGAGCGGGCGGAATCCGGTCAAGCGCGGGCTCGCCGGTCGCGGGAGACGGTTGCGCAAGCCCTTCCATCCTGTCACCGAAAATCCGCTGTAGAGATTGACAGCTCTTGCCGCAGCGCAGCACACTTGCCCTGCGGTGTAGTCCGAAATCTGCAAGAAAGACGACGGCAAGAAAACGAACGACCGGGCAGGGCCGACAGCACAGCAGCAAGGACAGGCTCGACGTGACCGACAGTAAAAGTTCAAAGACCGGCGAGGCGCCAAGCCGAAGCACGCACACCGCCCGCAGTGGCGCGACGAAACCGATTACCATCAAGAAGTACGCGAACCGGCGGCTCTACAACACGGCAACCAGCAGCTATGTCACCCTCGACCACCTCTGTCAGATGGTGAAGGAAGACGTCGAATTCGAAGTCTACGACGCCAAGACGGGGGAAAACATCACACGTCCGGTGCTGACCCAGATCATCGTCGAGGAAGAGGCTAAAGGTGAAAACCTTCTGCCGATCTCCTTCTTGCGCCAGTTGATCTCCTTCTACGGCGCGGGCATGCAGTACATGGTGCCGACCTATCTGGATCAGATGATGCAGGCCTTCGCAGCGAACCAGGAACAGGTCGCTCAGGCCATGCAGAAGTCGATGGGCGGCATGTTCTCCCTGGGCTCCATGAGCGACAACATGGAGAAGATGGAGGAGGCGCGGCGCCAGAACATCGCGTTGTTCCAGCGTACCATGAAGATGTTCTCCCCCTTTCCCAACGGCGGCGGCGAAGACGAAGGCGAGCTTGTCAGCGAAGAAAACGCCGAAGAGTTGGAAGCGCTCAAGAAGCAGGTAAACAGACTACAACGCCAGCTCGACCGTATCTCCAGCAGCGAGAACGACAAGTCGTGAGATTCGCCGTTGGCGTCTCTTGACCGAGATCCGCCGATCGAATGATCGAGACCCACTGATCGAAACCAGGTGTGCTTTCTCGCGGCAAGCGGATGTGAAGGCCGGTCAGGTGCCGGCCTGCCCGTAGCGAAGCGTTGCCGCGTTGTCCGTCTGCCCCCAGCTCTCCACACCGCTGCGCTCGCGGACGCGCCAAGCCGGCGCGAGTTCGGGTTTCCCGAAGTGCCAGCCTTGCAAGAAGTCGAGCCCCTCTTGCGACAGATAGTTCGCCGCCCCGCCGTCTTCGACGCACTCGGCCACCGTTGCCAAATTGAACGCGCGGGCCAGCGACAAGAGATTGCGGACGAAAAGCTGGTTCTCCGCACTGTCGCGGATCTGCCGGACGAACGAACCGTCGATCTTGACGATGTCGACGGTCAGGGCCTTGAGATGCCGGAAGGTCGTATAGCCAGCACCGAAGTCGTCGATCGCCACCTTGCAGCCGAGATCCCGCACGGTCGCGACGAAACGGGCAGAGTCCTCGATATCGTGTAGAGCCGCCGTTTCCGTGATCTCGACAATCAGCCGCCGGGCCACCTCCGGCCGGCCACGCAGATGAGCGACCAGCGCCCGCAGCCAGGAGCGGTCGGCAGCCGTTAGTCCGGAGATGTTGATCGCCAAAGTCACATCGGGATGGGCGACAAGATCCGCCACGGCAAGATCGAGCACATGCCGGTCGATGGACCGCATCAGACCCAACTGTTCCACGACAGGAATGAACTTGCCTGCTGGCACCAGTTCACCCGCAGGATCACGCATGCGCAGCAGGCACTCGTACCAGCTGACCTGCTGGTCCTTGGCATCGACCACCGGCTGGAAGGCCAGCATCAAGCGCTCGTCGCGCAGGGCCTGCTTGACGTCTTCGCCGATCGCCATCGACGCACGGAAGTCCTCGCGCTGCGCCTCGGACAAGCAGTAGATCGACACACAGTCGCGTCCGGCCGTCTTGGCGGCCAGCAGCGCGCCCTCTCCCTTGGTCATGACATCCACAGCCGTCTTCGACTGCTGCGGGAACACGACCACACCGGCAGACACGGCAACATGTACCGGACCGGATTGAGTCGGCACGGGGCCCTGCCGCACGGCCTGGAGAATACGTTCCGCAGCCGCCTGGGCTTCGCCTATGGGACAGGAGGCCAAGATGATGCCGAAGCGGTCGCCGCCCAATCGTCCGATGACGTCGGCCGCACGCAGGCACCGGTCGAGCCGGCGGCCGACTTCGACCAGAACCTTGTCGCCAACCTCGTACTCGTAGGCCCTGTTGATCTTGTCGAGGGCATCGACGCCGATCACGATGAAAGCGCCGGTTTGTTGAAAGCGCAGGGAATTGGCCAGCGCGTGATCCAGAGCCTCGCGCAGGCGCAACTTGTTGTAGTGGCCGGTCAGATCGTCGAAGTTGGCCAGATACTCAAGACGGCTCTCGTGATGCTTGCGCTGGGTGATGCCGCGCAAGGTTCCGAGCAAACGCAGAGGCGTCCCGTTGGGAGCGCGCTCTACCGCGCCCCGATCGTGAACCCAGGTGAAGTCGCCGTTGTCGGCGCGCACGCGATATTCGCAGTCGAAAGGTTGATCGTTGCCAAGATGATCCGTCAGCGCGCGCAGGCGGCGCGGCAAATCCTCGGGATTGATCCGGCCATGGTAAGCCTCACCGCCGACGGGCAGCTGCGCATCTTGCACCGCAAAAAAGACCGAGGCGTTTCCGCCCCAGACAATGCGATCGGCCACAAGATCCCACTCATAAACAAGATCGCCGGCTGCTTCGACAGCCGAGCGCCAACGCGTGAGATCCGATAAGCCCTCTACGAGCTTGGCTGACCGCGACAAGGCCCGCCCTCCTACCTGAATGCGCGCTTTCCAGACAACCCGAACACGTCCTGGTCGAGCCTTGGCTGATCGACAGCCACGGTCACGATTCCCCGGCAGCACTTAAGAAAGCGTGAAATCGCCGTCTTCTCCCGCTCCAGTGCCTAACCTCGGTCGGCAGATCACAGGTATTGCCCCTGTCGTCTAACAACACCCTAACATAGGCATACATCTCATTCGATACAGCTAAAAGCCGAGAATCATGGTTAATAATCACAGATATTCGACCAAAAATTACTCTTGATTTTATGCAAATGCCTTGTTCATATTTTCTTTACCTTATATAGAAGTGATCGCTTAACCTAGATTTGTCGCTGCGGGGGATCGGCGTAAGCCTCAAAGCGGCAGTTCCGATCGAGACAAGGATCGACACCCATGGCCGGAGTACCGGCACTGCGCAGTACGGCGATTAGGCTACCGGTCTCCAGTTCGGAGACGCGGTCGCAGGTGACTGCGCAAACGACTGTCGCTCCGTCGGCATCCACGGCCCTGCGTCGTGTGGAACCGGTCGTGCCGGCCGCCAGCGCCCGGCCACAAGATCAGGCAACCGCGATGCTGCTCGCAATGGCGCGAGATCAGGTGGTCATTGAAGCGAACGCAAGCGGCACAGTCACATCGGCAACGGGTCATCGCCCGACCGCTGGCTATGCAACCCAAGTCTGTCACGCCTATCGGCGGCATGGCGGCGACCCCGAGCTCTATGACCAGAATCCTGTGCTGTTTCGTGTAGACGTTTAGCCGTATTGCAACAGATCGGCGTTTCGACAGCGTTATCGGACTGCGACTGCCACCCGAGCCTGCTTTCAAAAACTAAGCCTAATGGCTGAAAGCTGAATCGTTGCGAAGCAGTGTTCGTCTTTTAATTGTATTGAACGCAGGCAATTCATTCATGGTTTGTTTTCGGCCGTGATTGGCAAAACGCGTATGTAAGCCTACGCGCATTGCGTGCTTTTTATCCAAAGTAACGACTGCTTTTTCGTTGATTCTCGCAGTCGACAGGGGACAAAATGTATCATATGAGGTGTGCCGAGTTCTGATTTTAAACTATTGGTTTGAGCGCGTGGATCGAGACAAGATCAACGACCGCAAAATCGAACAGCACGTCGGCCGCCGTATTCGCGAACGGCGCACGCTTCTTGGATTGACCCAGCAACAGTTGGCCGAACTGATCGGCGTCACTTACCAGCAGGCACACAAATACGAACGCGGCATCAATCGTATCTCCGCCGCGCGGCTGCACGCGCTGTCCCATGTTTTAGGTGTGGACGCCAATTACTTCTTCGACGGCGCAGAGTCGCCCCTGGCGACAGCGCCGAACAACCGCCAGCGGTTGAGTCTCGACGTGGCGCGCAACTTCACGCGCATTCGCAATGACCGCTGCCGCGAGGCCTTCGCGCAGCTCTGTCGCGCGATGGCGGAAGAAGAACAGAAACAGGGCTTCTGAGGGACTTGCCGTCGCCGGCGGCAGACATCATCCAGCCTGCGCCGGCGTACCGACCCGAAACAGGTTTCCGTGCGGGTCCCACAAGGCAAACTCGCGCATGCCCCAGGGCTTGTCCTCCAGCGGCCCGATCCGCGCCGGCGCGTCGATCAAAGACCGCCAGGCGGCGTCATAAGCCTCGACATCACCGACCTGCAAGTAGGCCCCCGAGGCTTCGCAGATTGCCCTGTCCTGGCAATCCCAGAAGTGCAGTTCCAACGGCCCACGCCCGAGCATCAGATATCCCTCCCACCGCCCCAGCCTGGCGAACCCCAAGGCCGCGTACCAAGCCTCCGTCTCGTCGAAGTCCAGCGACGGCAGTACAGGGCAGGCATAATCGGGATTGGGGTAGTCGGGACGGTCGATGGCGGTCATGGCGTCGCTCCTCGCATCATGATCGGCAGGCTAACCGAAGCGCCTCGACAGCGCGACGGCCCCACGGCATCTTGCCGGCTATGACTCAGACTCCTGCGAGCGGTAAAGCCGCCGACGTGCCGCCCTACAAGCACCTCTATCTGGTGGATGGCTCGGGCTACATCTTCCGGGCCTTCTTCGCCATCCCGCCCCGCATGACCAGCCACGGCGTCCACACCAACGCCGTCTTCGGCTTCACCAACATGCTGATCAAGCTGCTGCGCGACACCGACGCGGACGGCCTGGCGGTGATCTTCGACCACTCAGGCGCCTCCTTCCGCAACGAGATCTATCCAGACTACAAGGCCAATCGGGACGAGCCGCCGGAGGAGCTGGTGCCACAGTTCGCGGCAATCCGCGAGGCGACCCGCGCCTTCGGCCTGCCCTGCCTGGAGCAACCCGGTTACGAGGCCGACGACCTGATCGCCACCTACGCCCGCCTCGCCGCCGAGAAGGGCTTGCGGGTGACCATCGTCTCTTCGGATAAGGACCTGATGCAGCTGGTGGCCGAGCGGATCGACATGCTCGATCCCATGAAGGACAAGGCGATCGGCCGCACCGAGGTCATCGAGAAATTCGGCGTGCCGCCGGAGAAGGTGATCGACGTCCAGGCCCTGGCCGGCGATTCCACCGACAACGTCCCCGGCGTGCCGGGCATCGGTATCAAGACCGCGGCCCAGTTGGTCGAGGACTACGGAAGTCTGGAAGCGCTGCTGGAGCGCGCCAGCGAAATCAAACAGCCCAAGCGCCGCGAGAAGCTGATCGAGAACGCCGACCTGGCACGTGTCTCCAAACAGCTCGTCACGCTGGAGCAACAAGTGCCGGTCGAGGCCGATCTTGCTGACTTCGGTCTGCATGAGCCCGACCCGGGCATTCTGCGCGACTTCCTGGAGCGCTACGAGTTCCGCAGCATTCTCAACCGACTGGCTGACAAGCTGATTCCCAATGGCGGCGAAGGCGTGGTCCCCGACGCGAAGGAGGTCGGCGGATCCGCGACCGCCGTCACCGATGATACAGGCGCGGAGCGCCCGCCGGGCTCCGGCTACGAAACGGTCCAGACCGCGGAGACCTTGAGGGCCTGGGTCGCACGCGCCACCGAAGCCGGAACAGTTGCGGTGGACACCGAGACCAACTCCCTCGACTCCTTGCGCGCAACGCTGGTCGGCGTTTCGCTCGCGGTCGCACCGGGCGAGGCCTGCTACATCCCCCTTAGCCACAAAGGCGACGGCGGTGACAGCGAGTCCCTCGACTTCGAAGCGGGCACGCCGCCAGAGCAGATTCCGCTAGAAGACGCACTGGACCTCCTGCGGCCGCTGCTGGCCGATCCCACGGTTCTGAAGATCGGACAGAATTTGAAGTACGACCTGGAGGTGCTTCACCGCTATGGCGTGGAGGTGACGCCGTTCGACGACACCATGCTGCTGTCCTACGTGCTGGAGGGCGGTCTGCACGGCCACGGCATGGACGAGCTGTCGAAGCTCCACCTCGACCACACGCCGATTCCCTTCAAGGAGGTCTGCGGCAGCGGCAAGTCGCAGATTACCTTCGACCGCGTGCCGCTGGACCGCGCCACCGACTATGCGGCCGAGGATGCAGACGTCACCTACCGCCTGCACGCGCTGCTCAAGCCGCAACTGGTTACGGAGAAGGTGACCACGGTCTACGAGACCCTGGAACGTCCCTTGGTTCCCGTACTGGTCGCGATAGAAGAAGCCGGAATCAAGGTCGACACCGGTCAGCTCAAGCGCCTGTCCAACGATTTCGCCACGCGTATGGGCGAGCTGGAGACCGAGATCCATCGGCTGGCCGGCCGCCCCTTCAACATCGGCAGCCCGAAACAGCTCGGCGAGATCCTGTTCGACGAGCTGAGTTTGCCCGGCGGCAAGAAGGGCAAGACCGGGGCCTACGCCACTGGCGCCGACATTCTGGAACAGCTGGCGGCGCAGGGGCACGACCTGCCGGCACGGGTGCTGGACTGGCGCCAGGTGGCCAAGCTGAAGTCGACCTATACCGATGCGCTGCAAAATCAGATCAACCCGAACACGGGGCGCGTCCACACCTCCTTCGGCCAGGCCGTGGCCTCGACCGGCCGTCTCTCCTCGACCGACCCGAACCTTCAGAACATTCCGGTGCGCACCGAGGAAGGGCGCAAGATCCGCTGCGCCTTCGTCGCCGAGGCCGGGCACAAGCTACTCTCGGTCGACTACTCGCAGATCGAGCTGCGCCTGACCGCACATATCGCCGGGGTCGACGCCCTGCGCGAAGCCTTCGCCGCCGGCCACGACATCCACGCCATGACAGCCAGCCAGGTTTTCGGCGTGCCACTGGCGGACATGGACCCGGCCACGCGACGGCGCGCCAAGGCGATCAACTTCGGCATCATCTACGGCATCTCGGCCTTCGGGCTGGCTCAAAACCTCGGCATCGCCCAGGGCGAAGCACGCGACTACATTGGCGCCTACTTCGCCCGCTATCCCGAGATCCAGGACTACATGGAGCGGACCAAGGCCGAGGCGAAGGAGCGAGGCTGGGTCAGCACCCTCTTCGGCCGCCGCATCCACCTGCCGACGATCCGCGACAAGAACCCGGCCCGGCGCAGCTTCGGCGAACGCGCCGCGATCAACGCCCCGATCCAGGGTACCGCCGCCGACATCATCAAACGCGCCATGATCCGCATCCCGCCGGCCATCGAAGCGGCAAAGCTGGAGGCCCGCATGCTGCTGCAGGTGCACGACGAGCTGCTGTTCGAGGTGCCCGATGCCCAGGTCGAGGAGACCGCGACCTTGGTCGCAAAAGTGATGGAAGGCGCCTGCGCACCGGCTTTGGAGCTCACTGTCCCGCTGGTGGCCGACGTTGGGATCGGCGCAAGCTGGGACGAAGCGCACTAAAGGAAGCGCTTCAGAACGCGCCTCACGCTGCTCTGGTAGCCGCCGCCAAAGAGCGCGACGTGCACCAGCAGAGGGTAAAGGTTGTAGAGATCGCGCCGTGCCTCGAAGAAGTCCGGCTCGAGCGGCGCCAGCTCGGCGTAGCGGCGGAAAAAGGCTTCGCCGAAGGTGCCGAAGAGGGTCGTGAAAGCCAGCTCGATTTCCGGATGCCCGTAGTAGATCGCCGGATCGATGAAGCCGACACCACCGTCGCCGCCGACCATAACGTTGCCACCCCAGAGATCGCCATGCAGCAAGGCGGGCCGCGGCGGTTCGGCCAGATAGCGGTCGAGCCGTCCGACCAGAGCCTCGACCTGCCCCAGATCCTCTTTCGGCAGACGGCCCCGGTCGTGGGCGAGGCGCGCCATATAGAGCAGCCGCTGCTCGGCGAAGAAAGGCAGCCAACGCTCGCTCCAGGGATTGGGCTGCGGCAGGCTGCCGATCACGGTGTCCCGCTCCAGCCCGAAGGCCTGGGCCGTTTTGCCGTGCAGCGCGGCAACGGCCTCCGCTGCACGGGCTTCCGCCGCGGCATCCAGGCTGCCGCCGTCGTCCAGCCTCGTCATGATCAAGAGATCGTCGCCGGCATGGATCACCTCCGGAACCGGTAGGCCCTGCCGGCGCAGAGTGACAAGCATCCAAGCCTCGAGCGCCAGGCCCGGTTGCCCGGCCGCGCCGCGTTTCGCGACGAGCCGCTGACCGTCCGGCAACTCCAGGGCCGCCACCTCGGCGATGCAGCCGCCGCCCAGGGAGCGAACAGACGTGGGACGCAGGCCCAGCGCCGCCTCGACGGCTTCGGCCAAGGTCATCGAACCAGAATCATTGGACCGCGGGAGCGAAAGTCATCGGGCGCGAACTACAGGCGTCCGGCTTGCAGGGCCGTCAGGATCTTCTGTGCGCCTGCCTCAACGATGTCGAGTGCCCGCTCGAATCCGGCCAGGTCGCCGTAGTAGGGGTCGGGCACTTCGCGGCCGGTCGCGACCTCCGGATCGAGCGGATCGAGGTAGAGCCGAACCCGGCTGCGCAGCGGTGCCGCAACCCTTGCCCGCATGTGGCGCAGATGTCCCAGATCCATCGCGAAGAGGCGGTCGAAGTCCTGGAAATGCCAGTCGGCCAGTTGCTCGGCCCGCAGAGGCGAGAGGTCGTAGCCGCGCCGAGCCGCCGCATCGCGGGCGCGCTTGTCCGGCGGATCGCCGACATGCCAGCCGCCGGTACCGACCGAGCCGGTGCGCACCTGCGCCAAACCGGCATCGTCCAGCAGCTTGCGCATCACGCCCTCGGCACTGGGCGAACGGCAGATGTTGCCGCTGCAGACGAACAGCAGGCTCTGTGGCGCCCTGTCATCGCTGGGATCGGTCACGTCTTTTCCCTTGCTCCCGGAGGCTACCGGTCATATCGCAAGAACCGCACAGCCGACAAGCAAGAGGCCCCCGCCCATGGCGTCACCAATTCAGCGGATCGTGGTGCTGACCGGCGCCGGTATCTCCAAAGAAAGCGGACTCGACACCTTCCGGGACGCCGACGGCATCTGGTCGAAGGTCAGCCTCGAGGAGGTCGCGACGCCGGAAGGCTTTCGTCAGAACCCGCCCAAGGTGCAAGCCTTCTACAATGCGAGGCGACAACAACTGCAGGAGCCGAGTGTCCGCCCCAACGCGGCGCACGAAGCGCTCGGGCGGCTGGAACGGGCCTTCCAGCGCGGCAACGGCAGCGACCTGTTGCTGGTAACCCAGAACATCGACGACCTGCACGAACGTGGCGGTGCCGGCCGGGTACTGCATATGCATGGCGAACTGCTGCGCGCCCGCTGCCTGGCCTGCGAAACCGACAGTTCCTGGACCGCCGACATCGAGACCGACAGCCGCTGCCCGGCCTGCGGCACGGCCGGCCAGCTGCGCCCGCATGTGGTCTGGTTCGGCGAGATGCCGATGGAGATGGAGCGCATCTACAGCGCGCTGGCGAGCTGCGATCTCTTCGTCTCGATCGGCACCTCCGGCAACGTCTACCCGGCGGCCGGTTTCGTCGCCGAGGCGCGCCAGGCCGGTGCCCGCACCCTGGAGCTCAACCTCGAGCCCAGCGAAGGCGCCACGCTCTTCGCCGAAACACGCTACGGCCCGGCCAGCGACCTGGTCCCCGCCTGGGTCGATGAGGTGCTGGCGGAGACGGGTTTGGCTTAGTAAGGCCGATACAGTGAGCGATCTAGACACCGATCTGGACGTCGCCCTGGCCGAAGCCCGTGCCTGCCGGCTCTGCGCTGCGGAGCTGCCCTTGGGACCGCGGCCCGTCCTGCGCGCCACTTCGACGGCCCGGCTGATGATCGTCGGCCAAGCGCCAGGGACCCGGGTGCACGCCAGCGGCATTCCTTTCGACGATCCCTCCGGGGACCGCCTGCGCGCCTGGTTGGGCATCGACCGCGCGACCTTCTACGACGAGAACCGTCTGGCCATTCTGCCCATGGGGCTCTGTTATCCCGGCCAGGACGCGCGCGGCGCCGACAAGCCGCCGATGAAGATCTGCGCACCCACCTGGCACCCGCGGATTCGCCCTCTGCTGCCCAAGCTGGAGCTGACCCTGCTGGTCGGCCTCTATGCGCAGGCACGCTACCTCGGCCCCGCACGAAAAAAGAATCTAACGGAAACAGTGCAATGCTGGCGCGACTACGGCCCGGAGTTCCTGCCCCTGCCCCATCCGAGCTGGCGCAACACGGCCTGGCTGAAGCGCAATCCCTGGTTCGAGGCCGAGGTGCTGCCGGAGCTGCGCCGGCGCGTCGAAACGCTGATCTAGCGCGCCCTATCGGGTAGACTCAGCACCGCGCGCAGGCCGCCGCCGGGCGCCGTGTGGAGAGTCAGATCGCCGCCATGCCCGCGGGCGATGGAGCGGGCGATCGAGAGGCCAAGACCGACGCCACCGGTTTCGCGGCTGCGCGAGCTCTCCAGTCGCTGAAAGGGATCGAACACGCGCTCGCGCTGCTCCGGCGGAATGCCGGGACCGGCGTCGTCGATGCGGATCTCCAGACCCTGCTCGCTTTGCACCAGAGCCGTCTCGGCTTTCGCGCCGTAGGTCAGGGCGTTGTCGATGAGGTTGCGCAGCGCACGGCGCAAGGCGTCGGGCCGCAGCTCCGCGATCAGGCTCTCCGGCCCGCGGTAGCTCACCGGGCGTCCCAGCTCGGCGAAATCCGCTACGAGAGAGTCGAGCAGGGCGGCCAGATCGACCCGCCGAGTCGGCTCGGCGGTCGACTCCTCCTGCGCGAAGCTCAGGGTCGCTTCCACCATGCGCTGCAGCTCCTCGAGGGTCTCCAGCATCTTCTCGCGCGTCTCGGTCTCTTCGATCAGTTCGGCCCGCAGCCGTAGCGCGGTGATCGGCGTGCGCAGGTCGTGACTGATCGCGGCGAGCAGGCCCATTCGGTCATCGACGAAACGGCGGATGCGGCCGCGCATCTCGTTGAAGGCCGCGACGCTGCGGCGCGCCTCGGCCGGCCCCTCGACCTCCAACGGCGCCCCCGGCTCTCCACGCCCGAAGGCCTCTGCCGCATCGGCGAGGCGCCGCAAGGGCCGGGTGACCCGACGCACCATGAGAACGACGACCAGGCTGATCGCCATCGCCGAGACCACCAAGGCAACAACCGCTGGCCAGGCCCAACCTGGTGGGCGCAGGGGCGCGACCGTGCGCGCCGCCAGCCAAAGCGACTCCGGCTCGGGCCCCAAGGGCACGGCCAGCGTCAAGCCGAAGCGGGCATGATGACCATGCTCCTCCAGTCTCGTCACGCCGACTCGCGGAGCGCCGGCGCTCGTCCCCTCGAGATAATCGGTTAGGTCGGCCGCGAGCCGCCGCTCGATCCGTCCCTGGCCTCCTCTTGCTTCGGGCACCGGTCCGCGTGACAGACGGAAGTGAAGCAGACGCGAGGAGGAGGCCGCCAATACCTCGCCGGCCCGGTCCGGCGGCGTTGCGGCCAGCAGGCGTACCACCGAGGCGGTGCGCGCCAAGATATGGTCGCGCTGCACGGCCAGCAGAGCGTCCCGCCGTTCGCCGAAGAACAGGAGTCCGGCGAGAAGCTGGCTGCCGACCAGAGCGATCAGCAAGAGGGCGATGAGCTGTCCGGCCAGACTTTCCGGCCAGAGCTTGACGCGATAACGACTGCCCCCCAAGCCGACAGACCTCATGAGGACGCCCCTTCGGCGGGCACTACGTCCGCGGCTAAGGCATAGCCGCCGCCCCAATGGGTGACGATCAGACTGGGCCGTTTCGGATCCGCTTCGATCTTGCGCCGCAAACGGCTGATCTGATTGTCGACGGCCCGATCGAAAGGCTGGGCGGCGCGCCCGCGGGTCAGATCGAGCAACTGATCGCGGCTGAGCACCCGGCGCGGATGCCGCAGGAAGGCGCCGAGCAACAGGAATTCGCCCGTCGAGAGGGGGACCGCGGTGCCGTCGGCGCGCAGCAGTTCGCGCCGGTCGAGGTCCAGAACCCAGTCTGCGAAGCGCAAACGCTCGCTCGCCTTGCTACCGCCTCGGGCGCGGTCGGCCAGGTTCGGCAAAGCCGCGCTGTGCGGCGGCAGGCTATGGGCGCGGCGCAGCACCGCCTTGATGCGGGCGAGAAGTTCACGGGGATTGAAGGGTTTGGTGACGTAGTCGTCTGCCCCCAGCTCCAACCCGACGATGCGGTCCGTCTCCTCCGCCACGGCGGTCAGCAAGACCACCGGCAAGTCGCCTTTCGCGCGCAGATCGCGGGTCAGGCTGAGCCCGTCCTCGCCCGGCATCATGATGTCGATCACGGCGAGATCGACGGCCGCAACCTCCAGACTGCGCCGCGCCGCCGCGGCCGAGTCCGCGACACTGACCCGGTACCCCTGCTTGGCGAGATACTTGGCCAGGGCATCGCGAATCTCGCGGTGGTCGTCGACGACCAGAATGTGCGGACTCTTTTCCATGGCGATCATTCTGCCGCCGGCGCGCGCGCTTTGCGCAGCGATTTTGTAACGCTTTGTCGCAAGCCGGCCCTCTGCGACAGACCGCGACTCTTTCATCAGCCGTCCGACAAACCTCTGCGACAGCCGCTGCCTAGGTTCGGGACATCGAAGCCTTCACCACAGGGAGCCAGACGATGGACTCGCAAGACAACGACGACCGCCGCGAAGACGAAAAGGACTACGGCATGAAGCTTCACACCAAGATTCTGCTCGGCCTTCTGATGGCAACCGGCCTGGTGCTCGCGGCGGCCAGCGTCGCCTCGGCCGACCGCGGCTCCAACCATGGTCCGGGCGGAGGCGGCGGCCAGATGATGCGGATGTTCGAACAGCTCGACCTCAACGGCGACGGTCAGATCACCCGGGCCGAGGTCACCGAGTTTCGCGATCAGCGCTTCAGCGACAGCGATAGCGACGGCGACGGCACCTTGGCATTGGAAGAGTTCGAACAGCTCTGGCTCGAGATGGTGCGTGAGCGCATGGTCGACCGCTTCCAGAGCCTGGACGCCGACGGCGACGGCCGGATCACCGCCGCCGAATTCGACCGCCCGATCGAGCGGATGTTCTCCCGCATGGATGCCGACGACGACGGCACCGTTTCCCGCTCGGACATCCGCGAACACCACGGCCGCCGTTGGCACCGGGACTAGGCTCCGTTCCCCCCCAACGTCCAACTCTCGGTGCAGGGGGCGGCTTTCGGGCCGCCCCTACTGCTGTGCGAAGCTGGCCGTTCCCGCGTGACGTCACGCCTCGCTTCGCCTATTTCTGGTAGCGATGACGCAGACTAGACAAGCTTAGGGCGGCCCGCGGAGTGGTTGCGCGGGTCAATACCGTCGCCTTTCTGGGCGTCGAGGTGGTCGAGGTCGACGTGCAGGTGCAGATCAGCCCCGGCCTGCCGGCCAAGCGCATCGTGGTGAACCTGGCGCCCGCCGACCTGCTGAAGGAGGGCAGCCACTTCGACCTGCCCATCGCGCTCGGTCTGCTGGCGGCTGTGGAGGTGCTGCCGGCCGGCGAGGTTGCCGGCTACGTGGCGCCGGGCGAAATCTCCCTCGCGCACCTGGGCGTGCTGTTCCTGGACGAGCTGCCGGAGTTCAAAGGTATTACTACGCAAAATCACCATATTTGATGATTAATGTCAACCGAAAATTGCAAAACTTAATCCTTGCAATTCAGCGGTTGAATCTTTCGAAACACTCAAATAGTGTCCGCCGAAGTTTTTGGAGGGGATTATGAAGACAAGTTTCTGCGCTCTTTTTCTCGGTCTGTTTCTGGCGTCATGCGCATTCACGCCGCACGAGGTAACGCTATCCCTTGCGGCGCCGGAGATTGCTGATCCGACCGTTGGCCAAGGCACATCATTGCGTTTGCGCGTTCTTGATGAACGCGACGAGGCGGAGCTTGGAAATAGAGGCGCTGGAGTTAGCGTTGCCGAAGTGACGGCGGGTGACCTGATGCCGGAATTTACCCGCATCGTTCGAGACGGGTATGTGGCCAAGGGCTATACGTTGACTGACGATCTCACCGAGGCTGACGCCGAGCTTGATATTGCCTTGCGGTCAGTAAAGTTTGATGAAACTGCTGGTTTTTGGACGGTCGGCGCAAACGTCGCTGTAACGATTTTGGCTGAGGCCGAAAGGGGTAACGACGACTACAGAAACACTTATCGCGTCAGCGATGAGGAGCGCCAAATTGCGATTTCTACCGGTAGCGGGATCGATGATTCAATTAATGCGGCTCTAAACGCAGCGTTGGCTAAGCTGTTCAGCGATCATGATCTTGACCGGTTTCTGACAACGCGAAACGCCTCAGCATCTGCTGACGAAATATCCAGCTAGGCACTATTATCTTGGTAGCGCTGCGAGATTTATTTCCAGCGCTTCCATGCACTGCAATGCGAAGGCGGCGCTAAAGCCGCCTCGGCTTACTTTGTTCTCTAGGCCTCTTGGAGTTATCTCAACGCCGAGTGCGTTGAGGTTATTCGCCAGCGCTTCCCAATCTGCGCTGCGCTGTGACATTGCGTATTTGACAAGCTCCTTGGCCTTCTTCTCATATTCGACGTTAACGGGGTTATCCTTGCGCGCTGAGGGTTTTGGCGGCTTTGTCTTTTTAGCCTTGGTTGTTGTTGCCATAAAAATCACCTTTTTAGGTGGATTTACCCTTTGACGGGAGGGGTGTCTAGCCTCATATTAAAATCACCATATAAGGTGATTAACAATGGCTCAGCATTTCCTACTCTCTCCCGAAGCAAAGACGCTCTCACTGGTCAAAGTCCTCCGTATGACGGACAAGGCCGCTGAGAATGCCTTCCGCTCGATCCGCTGGGCTGAGACGGATGGCGAGCGGATCTGCCCAGAGTGCGGCTGCCTAGAGCACTACAACCTGAAATCCCGCCCGGTCTGGAAATGCAAAGGCTGCAAAAAACAGTTCTCGATCACGTCCGGCACGATCTTTCATGGCCGCAAGTTGGCCCTTCGACACATCCTCGGAGCCATCGCGATATTCACAAACGGCGCGAAAGGCATTTCAGCGCTTCAAATGAGCCGCGACCTTGGCGTTTCCTACAACTGCGCTTTCGTTCTCTGCCACAAGATGCGCGAAGCCATAGCGCTGGCTCGCGCCGAGGGTGCTCTGAGCGGTAATGTAGAGGTCGATGGCGCTTATTCTGGCGGCTATGTGAAGCCCCGCAATCGCCGCAAAGACTTGCGCCGCCGCCAGCACAAAACCGGCAAGCGCCAAGTTGTCATTGTTGCTCGCGAAACAAAGGGCCGGACCCTTACGCATGTTGCGAAATTGGAAGCCGCTGGTGTCGCCTTCGCCCGCAGCAACATTGCAGCCGGTTCCATGGTTCATGCAGACGAAGCCTCACATTGGGATAAGCTTGCCGCAAACTTCCCGATAAAGCGCATCAACCACAAGCGAGCTTATTCAGAGGGCGGAGCAAATACCAACGCGGCGGATAGCTTCTTTAGCCGCCTGCGTCGTGCTGAAATCGGCACTCATCACCATATCGCTTGAAAGCACCTAGCATCCTACGCCTCTGAAATGGCTTGGCGCGAGGATGCCCGTCGCCAGTCCAACGGCAATCAGTTCACGATGATAATGAGCGCCGCGGCGATGGCTCCGAAATCAGAGGCTTGGTGCGGGTTTTGGCAGCGCTAATCGGCTAAAGCACTGAATCGATTCGCGTTCTCCCGCATGGATACCGACGAGGACGGCGCCGTTTCCCGCTCAGAGATCCGCGAACACCACGGCCGCCGTTGGCACCGGGACTAGGCTCTGTTCCCCCCCAACGTCCAACTCTCGGTGCAGGGGGCGGCTTTCGGGCCGCCCCCACTGCTGTGCGAACCTGGCCGTTCCCGCGTGACGTCACGCCTCGCTTCGCCTATTTCTGGTAGCGATGACGCAGACTAGACAAGCTTAGGGCGGCCCGCGGAGTGGTTGCGCGGGTCAATACCGTCGCCTTTCTGGGCGTCGAGGTGGTCGAGGTCGACGTGCAGGTGCAGATCAGCCCCGGCCTGCCCGCCTTTTCCGTCGTCGGACTGCCCGACAAGGCCGTGGCCGAGAGCCGCGAGCGGGTGAAGTCCGCCCTGCACGCCATCGGCCTGGGCCTGCCGGCCAAGCGCATCGTGGTGAACCTGGCGCCGGCCGACCTGCTGAAGGAAGGCAGTCATTTCGACCTGCCCATCGCGCTCGGTCTGCTGGCGGCCATGGAGGTGCTGCCGGCCGGGGAGATCACGGGCTATGTCGCCTTGGGCGAGTTGGCGCTGGACGGCCGGATTGCCAAGGCTGCCGGCGTTCTGCCGGCCGCGATCCATGCCTCGGCCCTGGAGAAGGGTTTGATCTGCCCGGCCAGTCAGGGCGGAGAGGCAGCCTGGGCCGAAGGAATCGAGATCCTGGCCCCCGAAACCCTGCTGGGCCTGGTCAACCACTTCAAGGGCACCCAGGTGCTGTGCCCGCCGACGCCGGCCGCCCAGACGCTCTCCCGCAGCGGGGCGGATCTGGCCGACATCAAGGGGCAGGAAACGGCCAAGCGCGCCCTGGAGATCGCGGCCGCCGGCGGCCACAACCTCTTGATGCTCGGTCCGCCGGGCGCCGGCAAGTCGATGCTGGCCGCCCGTCTGCCAGGCCTGTTGCCACCTTTGACTCCGGCCGAGGCGCTGGAGGTCTCGATGATCCACTCCGTCGCCGGAACCTTGGAAGACGGCAAGCTGCTGCGCCGCCGCCCCTTCCGCGATCCGCACCACTCCGCCTCCCTGCCGGCGCTGGTCGGCGGCGGTCTGCGGGCGAAACCGGGGGAGATCTCGCTGGCGCACCTGGGCGTGCTGTTCCTGGACGAGCTGCCGGAATTCAACCGCAACGTCCTGGAGTCTCTGCGCCAACCGCTGGAAACCGGCCAGGTCGCCATCGCCCGGGCCAACGCCCACGTCAGCTACCCGGCGCGCTTCCAACTGGTGGCGGCCATGAATCCCTGCCGCTGCGGCCACCTGGACGATCCGGCGCAGGCCTGCAGCCGGGCACCGCGCTGCGCCCAGGACTATCAGGCGAAGATCTCCGGCCCGCTCTACGACCGCATCGACCTGACGGTCGAGGTTCCGGCTCTCTCTGCTGCGGATCTCACGCTGCCGCCGCCGGCCGAGGGCAGCGAGGCTGTGGCCGCGCGGGTCGCGGCGGCCCGGAAGCGCCAGACCGACCGCTACGCGGCGGCAGCGGAGAGCGGCGAGGTGGAGAAGGCCCCGCGCCATAACGCCGAGGCAGACGGCCAGCTTCTGGAGCGGATCGCCGCGCCCGAAGCCTCGGGCCACGAGCTGCTGACTCAAGCCGCCGAGCGCCTGCGCCTCTCGGCCCGCGGCTACCACCGCGTGCTGCGCGTCGCCCGCACCCTGGCGGACCTGGAAGGCGAAACCGCGGTGCGCCGCCCGCACATCGCCGAGGCCCTCTCATACCGTCGGCTGCTGCCGGGACGGTGATGCGAGCGGGCAAACTAGTCTGGTGCACTGTCGTTGCAGTCTACGCAGCGATCATCGGACTAGCCTGGCAGCAAGGATATCTGAGCCAACCGCCCGAACGCAGCCTGAGAGACGATTACCAGGATGTACCCAGGGCCTATAGCGACCTGACGCCCGATGAATTCGTCGAGCTCTTCGACGGTCTGATCTTCACGACGGAAAGCGGCCGCCATTTGCCTTCCCTCGTGAGGTGGGAGCGGAGAGAACTGACCTTCGCTGTCGCCGGGCAGATCGATCGGAACCAATTGGTTGAGGTGCGCCGCTTCGTGGAAACTCTTTCGGTCTTGATGGATCGCAGCTTTGCTGAGATCGATTGGGCGACCGAGGCCGACATCACGATCCAGTTCGGCAGCCGGCGCAGGCTCCGGCAAAGGTCCGGCCAACTCCTCTCGTCCGATCCAGGTGAAGACGTCGACGGCGGGCAGGGGCGCCGTACCGTCTGTTGGGCTGTCGTCAGCTCCATGAGCCACCGGACCGTGACGGGTCGTGTGTCAAGAAGACCGCCGCAGATCGTGAGGGCTTGGGCGTTCATACCGGACGACCTGCCCCAGGCCACGACCAGCGCCTGCATCGTCGAGGAGCTCTCTCACTCCGTCGGCGTGCAGAACGACCTGCCTTGGCTGCATTCGGTTTTCTCGGACGAGATACACGTCTCGGTACTGACCGAGACGGATCGCGCCATCATCCGCGCCCTCTATGACCATCGCCTGCACAGCGGCATGCCGCGCACCCGAGTACTCAAGGCGGTGCGAGACTGGTTCCAGGAGGATCGCAGCCGGATGGTGCAACAGCGCTGACCGTCGCGCCGCTTGGACGGCGCGCGACGGCGTCTCTTGCAAAAGGGGCGCCAGGACTGCACATTCACACTGTCAGTTGCGATCGTTTCGTTGTCGCCAAGCTTCGTCCGTTCCAAAGGCCGTCGCACGACTTTACGACCAGACTGCGACTGCGACCGGGGCCGGCGCCTCTGCCGCCCTGGAACTTTGATCCCCTGAGAGGATACGGATAATGGCGACCGGTACGGTCAAGTGGTTCAACCCCACAAAGGGTTTTGGTTTCATTCAGCCTGACAACGGCGGCGCGGATGCCTTCGTGCACATCTCCGCCGTCGAGCGCGCAGGTCTTTCGACCCTCAATGAGGGCCAGAAGGTCTCCTACGAGTTGCAGGCCGGCCGCAACGGCAAGGCAGCAGCCGAGGACCTGAAGCTCGTCGACTAGCTGCGGTTGAGCCGGCACAGTCAGGCCGGCACAGTCGAAAGGACAGGGCCTCCGCGCAGCGGGGGCCCTTTTCCGTTGCAGCGCCTTCCGGTGACCAGACTCGATCTCTTGCAAAGCAAGCTGAGGAGTCGCACATTTCCAGTTGTCAGTTGCGATCGTTTCGTTGTCGCTAAGCTTCGTCCGTTCCAAAGGCCGTCGCACGACTTCACGACCAGACTGCGACTGCACCCGGGATCGGCAGGTCTGCCCTCCCGGATGACGAGAATACGACGAGAGGATAGAGACTATGGCGACCGGTACGGTCAAATGGTTCAACCCCACCAAGGGATATGGTTTCATTCAACCGGACAACGGCGGCGCGGACGCGTTCGTGCACATCTCGGCCGTCGAGCGCGCCGGGCTGACCACCCTCAACGAGGGCCAAAAGGTCTCCTACGAGCTGCAGCAGGGCCGCAACGGGAAGTCCGCCGCAGAGGACCTGAAGATCGTCGACTGACTGCGGCGCTCGAATAAAACAGAGTGATCAGGCCCCGCCGGAAACGCGCGGGGCCTTTTCCTTTGAAAAGAGCAGGTTACAGTTCATCTCAGGTCCCAAACGGAAGCGGCGGAACCTTCACCAGATGCCCGGCAGGAGACGGTAGGTTACGCGCTTCAGATAGGATCGGTAGCCCTTTAGATCCCGGCTAAGCATGCGATCTTCCAGGAAAGTGCGCAGCACCATCAGTGCAGCTGCCGCGAAGCCGGGCAGAAGAGCCCAGAGAGAGCCCAACACCAAGGGAACTGCCAAACACTGCAGAAGAGCGCCCAGATAACCGGGATGGCGCACCAAGCGGTAGGGGCCGCTGCTGCACACCCGTTGCCCGCGGTCTCTTTGCAAACGCGCAACCGTCGCAAAGAAAGCGTTCTCGACCAGCGCCCAACCGAAAAGTGCGAAGCCCGCGATAAAACAGCCCAGCCCCGCCAGATGGATGGCCAGAGGCAGGTCGCTGCTCCATCCGAGCCGCTGGTCGAGCCCTGCCACCACCGGCAGGGCCAAAAAGTAGGTCGAGCCCCAGAGCCCGCCGACCCATCTGTCCCACGTCGCCATCTCTGCAGCCTTGCCACGCTCGACAATCGTTTCGGGGCTGCGCCGCAGCAGAAGCAAGCTGTTTACGAGGGTGCCGATCAGGTAAACGCCGATATAGATCCAGGCCCAAAACCAGTCGGGATGCCCGGCGGCGCCCAGAAGCAACGCGGTCAGGACCGCGAACAGCAGGCCGATCTGCAGGAAGCGCCGCCATAGACCGCGCCGCAGGGCCGCAGCCGGCGCCCCTTCACTCGGCATCGCATCTTCCTATCTGCCGCTATGGCAATGGGCGGAGGAGCTTGCTACAACCCCGCCCTTCACACCAAGGGGAGTTCCATGCGCCGCGCCCAGGTGGACCGCACGACCAGTGAGACCAAGATCTTCGCCGCCGTCGATCTCGACGGCAGCGGGAGCTACAAGGTCTCGACAGGCCTCGGCTTTCTCGACCACATGATCGAGCAGCTCTCGCGCCACAGCCTGATCGACATCGAGCTGACGGTGGAGGGCGACCTGCACATCGACGGCCACCACACCACCGAAGACAGCGGAATCGCCCTGGGCCAGGCGGTTGCCCAGGCCCTGTCCGACCGCAAAGGCATCGTGCGCTACGGCGACGCCATGATCCCCATGGACGAGACCCTGACCCGCGTGGCCCTCGATCTTTCCAACCGACCCTATCTGATCTGGAAGGTCGATTTCACCCGAGACAAGCTCGGGGAGATGGATACGGAGCTGTTCCGCGAATGGTTCCAAGCCTTCGCTCAGCATGCCGGCCTGACGCTGCACGTCGAAACTCTCTACGGCATCAACAATCACCACATCGTGGAGTCCTGCTATAAGGGGCTGGCGCGCGCCCTGCGCACGGCCCTCGAGATCGACCCTCGCAAGGCCGACCAGGTGCCCTCGACCAAAGGTCTGCTTTAGGGTCTCGGCCTCTCGGCCAGGCCTTCTCCGGCTTCCTCCCGGTTCTGTTTCGGATCCGCCATGACTGTGGCCATCGTCGACTATGGATCAGGCAATCTGCGCTCCGCCGCCAAGGCCCTGGAGCGCGCAGCGCGCGAGGCGGGCCTGACGCGCGAGATCGTGGTGACCGGTGTGCCGGAGACCGTTGCGGCAGCCGATCGCGTCGTACTGCCGGGCGTTGGCGCCTTCGGCGACTGTCGGGCCGGCCTGCTGGCTATTCCCGATATGGCGGAGGTGCTGCAGGAGGCCACAGGCCCGCGCGCCCGGCCTCTGCTGGGCATCTGCGTCGGCATGCAGCTCTTCGCCAGCCACGGCTTGGAGCACGGCCGTCACGAGGGCTTCGGCTGGATCCCCGGCGACGTCGTCAAGCTGACGCCGTCAGACCCCACCCTGAAAATCCCGCAGATGGGTTGGAACGAACTCGTCCTCGCCGACAGGCCACACCCGGTACTTGAGGGACTGCCGGCCGGCGCCCATGCCTATTTCGTCCACAGTTACCATCTGGAAGCCGCAAATCCGTCGCAGGTTTTAGGGACAGTCGACTACGGCGGCGCCGTGACGGCAGCGGTCGGCCGCGACACCTTGATCGGTACGCAGTTTCATCCCGAAAAGAGTCAGGCTACGGGCCTGCGTCTGCTTGCCAACTTTCTGGGCTGGAGCCCCTGACGCCCATCCTGGAGCCCCGTTTTTTTGGAGCCCGCTGTGCCCGAAGACCATAGTGTCCCCCGCAAGGTCGAGCGCCTGACCGAGTTTCAGGGTACCGATCTGCACGATCTCTGCGATGCTGCGGAAGCCGCGATCGTTGACGGCGGCGGCTTCGGCTGGCTGGCGCCGCCGCCGCGTCAGATGATGGAGTCCTACTGGAAGGGCATTCTGCTGGTGCCCGAGCGGGACCTCTTCGTTGCGCGGCTCGACGGCACGATCTGCGGCTCGGCGCAGTTGGTCCGTCCAACACGCAACAACGAGGCTGGCGCTGCCGTCGGCACCTTGAGTACCTTCTTCCTGGCACCCTGGTCTCGCGGCTACGGACTCGCCGTGCAGCTGGTCGAACGGGTCGCCCGAAGCGCCCGCGAAGCCGGTCTGGAAGTTCTGCAGCTGGATGTGCGCGAGACTCAGGAGCGCGCGATCCACGTCTACGAACAGCTCGGATTCCGGCGCTGGGGCAGCAATCCGCGCTATGCGTGGGTCGACGGAGACTGGGTCTCCGGTTTTTACTATTACCGCGACCTCGATCCGGAAAACGAAGCATCATGATTCTGTTCCCCGCCATCGATCTGAAAGACGGCAAGGCCGTACGGCTGTTGCGCGGCGCGATGGACGCCGCCACGGTCTTTAACGAGGACCCGGCCGCCCAAGCCGAAACCTTCGCTGCGGCCGGTTTCGAATGGCTGCACATCGTCGATCTCAACGGTGCCTTCGAAGGGCGACCCGTCAATGCCGATGCCGTGCAGGATATCCTCTCCGCGACCCGCCTGCCGGTTCAGCTGGGCGGCGGCATTCGCGACATGGCGACCATAGAGCGCTGGCTGGAACTGGGGGTGACCCGTGTCATCCTCGGGACCGTGGCCGTGAAGGATCCGGTGCTGGTTCGCACGGCGGCCAAGCGCTTCCCCGGCCGCGTGGTGGTCGCGGTCGATGCCCGCGGCGGGCGGGTCGCGGTTGAGGGCTGGTCGGAGATCAGCGAGACAACGGCGACAGATCTCGGTCGGTCCTTCGAAGACGCCGGCGTGGCCGCGTTGCTGTACACCGATGTGGACCGGGATGGAGCGCTTGAGGGCGTCAATCTGGATGCAACGGCCGCCCTGGCGGAAGCCGTGGACATCCCCGTAATCGCCTCTGGCGGGGTTGCTTCCCTCGACGACCTAGCCGCTCTGATGCCGCTGGAGGACCTTGGCGTCGCCGGCGTGGTCTGCGGGCGCGCGCTCTACGACGGGCGAATCGATGCCGCACGGGCGCTGGACTTGCTGGCCGGCTCGCCGGAGGACGGCGTCAGCGCATGATGAAGCTGCGCGTCATTCCCTGCCTGGACGTCAAGGACGGCCGTGTGGTCAAGGGCGTCAATTTCGTCGATCTGCGCGACGCCGGCGATCCGGTCGAGCAGGCCAAACTCTACGATGCGGCCGGGGCCGACGAGCTCTGTTTTCTGGACATCACGGCGAGCCACGAGAAGCGCGGCATCATCCTGGACGTCGTACAGGCTACAGCCGAACAGTGTTTCATGCCGCTCACCGTAGGCGGGGGCGTCCGCAGTCTGGAGGACATTCGCCGACTGCTGCTGGCGGGAGCCGATAAGGTTTCCATCAACACCGCTGCCGTCGAAACCCCCGACTTCGTCCGGCAAGCGGCCGAGAAGTTCGGCAGCCAATGCATCGTCGTGGCGATCGACGCCAAACGCGCCGAACCGCGCCCTGACATCCCTGATGGTTTTCCCAGTGGCTTCGAGGTCTTCACACACGGCGGGCGGCGCCCGCGCGGCCTGGATGCCGTGGACTGGGCGCGACGGATGGTCGAGGCCGGTGCCGGCGAGATTCTGCTGACGTCGATGGACCGCGACGGCACCAAAGCCGGTTTTGATGTCGAGCTTACCCGGGCTGTTGCCGACGCCGTCCCCGTACCGGTTATCGCCTCAGGCGGTGCCGGCACCTGCGCACACTTGGTGGAGGGTTTGCGCGACGGCCACGCTACCGCAGTGTTGGCGGCCAGCATCTTCCACTTCGGTGAAATCTCCATTGCTCAGGCCAAACAAGCGCTGGCCGATGCCGGACTACCGGTGCGGCCAGCGGAGCTCTCCGGCGAGCCTCACGCAGGACTGGGGTCGTGAGCGACGTCGCCGTCTTGGAGCGTCTGCTCGTCACCATTGCCGAACGCCAGGCGGCGGATCCGGGCGAGTCTTACACGGCCAAGCTGCTGGCTGGCGGCGTGCCGAAGATTGCCCAGAAGGTCGGTGAAGAGGCCGTCGAAACCGTCATCGAGGCCCTGCGCGGCGACCGCGAGGCGCTCGCCGCCGAGAGCGCCGACCTGCTTTATCATCTATTGGTATTGTGGACCGCCAGCGGCCTCGAACCCACCGAAGTCTGGGCCAAGCTGGCCGAACGCGAAGGCACCAGCGGCATCGCCGAAAAGGCGTCGCGGCGACAAGACTAGCCGGGATGTGTCTCTAAACCGCACAGCTGAGGTTACTCGAGGGAGCAGTTCGGCAGACCTTCGGTGAAGAAGCCATAGTTGATCGCGAAGGCCTCGTTCACCAACCCATTGCGCTCCGCATCGAAAGTATTGTTGTAGACCCAAAGCAACTCACCGTCCGGCGCTGTCTCCAGCACGCGCCCGCGCTCGCTTTCGACGATCAGAGTGTTGCCGTTTTCGAGAACCTGGTGCCGACCGCGACGGTAGGAGTAAAAGCTTTCCGGCGGATCGCCCTCGTAGGTGGTCCAGACCTCGCCGGTTGTGGGATCGACACGCAGGATCGCCGAGTTACCCGTTCCCATCGCGTTGTCATACACCGAAATGGTCCCATCCGGTACGAAGTCGGGGTCGTGCTGACGATGCCAAGGGCCAATTTGAGACCACTTGAGCTGTCCGGTCTCGGGCTCCACGACCGCCACCATGTTCAGCGATCGGAGGCTGATCAAGAGGTCGCCTGGCGCGAAAAGCGGAAAGACCGGAGCCAAGCTCTCCGAAAGCTCTTCGACGTCGTTGGGGTGGAAAGGGTCGAAACCGAAATCGACGCGATTGGCTGCTTCTTCACCGCGTATCGCAAAGCGTCCTTGCAAACCGTGCGGAAGGATAACGTCGTCTTCCAAGGAGATCCGCCGTATCGGCTGGCCCGTCTCGGTGTCCACCTCCACAAGGTACTCGCGATCGCTCTTGCGCTCCTCTTCTTCGAAGTCCGGCACAGCTTGCCAGGTCCAGAGCGTATCTCGTTCGGAGCGGCTGACCACGTGATGAAAGTTACCTTCAAGCACCCATATCGGATTGCCACAGCTGTCAAGCCGTCCCAAAACCGCACCATTGTCGAAATTCACGACGATGGAGCCATCCTCCAACGGCACGATGCCATGCAAGAAGACACGGTTTGGGCTCTCCCCTTCCGGGGCCAGGAGAGCGTAATCGACAGGCCAATAGTGGAGCTCCGCGCCATCTGTGTCGATGAGACGCAGACCTGCGAGCGCTTGGCGACCGGGTGTCAATTCGGAGATGAGACGTAACCCCGGCATGATCTGCTCGGGCTCGAAGTTGCTGACTGACGGGGCATCGACTATCGGTGCCTGAACCAGCAGCAGCGTCGGCTCGACACCGAAATCGTGTCGCCAGTTCCGCCAGAGATCCAGCGTATCTTCGTACAGTTGAGAGAACAGGCTGGTCGGCGGGAGTTGTCGATAGGCAACGAAAAAGCCGGCAGCAAAGGCGAGCAGCGTCAAGGAGAGAAGAAATATGGCAAAAGACAAGCGTTCAGCCATCGCCTAATGCCCCACCCTGGAGAAGGACGACACACCACTCCTGTGCTGGAGCTTTGTGTAGAGCCTTTGCGCCCGAGGCAGCAGATTTTCGAAATCCTGGTCTTTCGGCACCTGATAACCCCTCGGTGAATGAGTGCTCAAGGCGATCGACTTCATCGTTTCGGAAAGCTCGACGTCAATCGCATCGGTAAGACGCGAAATTGCATGTTCCGGATGTCCGCAAAGATCGGCGTAGTCCACGAAAACGATCGAATCGCTGTCGGTTGTCTCGAAAAACTCGTGCACGGCAATCCAGTAGCGAAGCCAGAAGGCCGGGTCGTCCGGCGAACCGAAGGTCGATCCGAATGCAATGGGCTTGAGATCGGCGCCGAACTCAAAGTGCCCCAAGGCGGACATGTATCGACGGGCAAAAGAGTCTTCGGCATGGATGCGTCGAAAGCGTCGATGCTGAGATTGCAGAGACAACGCATGAGACAGGGGATCACGAAAGGGGACGATGATCCGGCAGTTCGGAAAGATGCTCGGCAAGAGCCGCAATCGGGCGATGTTGGCATTGTTCTTCGATAGATACCGTCGCGCGGCGCGACTTCTGTCTTCTCCAGCGCGTAAAGCGGCGACCTTGCACATATGCTGAGCGAAGAACGCTTCGAACTCGGGATCGCGATCCGCCGCAGTCCAGAGGTCGATACGGTTGCTGTGGTACTTCTGCGGCCAGAACGTCAACCAAACCGCTTCCTCGAAGGCCTCCGGACTATCGTAGCCGACCGTCACGCCGTCACCGTGCGGTCGTTCCTGCAGTGCACCCGGTTTCCGGAAGGGGCGGGAAAATCGATCCCACAGCAGCGGCGCGAGCACGAAAGGCATGTCGCGATAGCTATTCGTCGCCAGCTCTTCGGACGTTGCGAGAATGTTTAGGAGATGCGTTGTCCCAGCACGCGGTAGACCGGCAATGAAAACAGGGTGATCGGCCGCTTCGCGATCCAGGCTGGAGGCGAAGAGGCGATCCTCCATGTCCGCGAGCGCACGCTGCAGAGGCACACCGCTGAAGGCCAGTCGATGCAACAGGCGATCGACGCCGCTATAACGCGCCGTCTCCGTCATACCCGCACTGCCAAGGCCAGTACGGACAGCACCACGGCCCCCACCAGCACCAAGGGATGCAAGGCGAGCGCCGCCGCCTCCTGTAGTTCGTACAGCCCGAACCATGCACCCGACCAGACACAGAGGAGTGCGGCTGCGACCGCCAAAGACGACCGCCAGAGAATCCCGACAAAGGTTCCGGCCAGCGCTATCGCTGCAGATCTGGCTGCAGCCTCCTTCTCGGCATCGTCGATATCGGTCGACTGAAGCAGTCCTGTGACGCTGCGCAACCGCCGCCCGCTGTGCACGACGATCGGACCGATACCGAGCCAGCGCAAGACCACTGCGAACGCCAGGATCCCCAAGAGAAGAAATGGGACAGTCATGGAGCTTCGCCGCGCTCGGCCGGTCTATCGATCCGCCGTGCCCGGATGATCGCTGACACTGCCGTGCTGTTGCCGTGCTTTCTGACGTGCCGCCCGCATACGCTTGATCGGGAACCAAACAAAGCCCACCACAGCCAAGGCGGCGGCAGCGAAAAGCGCGAGGATCGCACCTAGCGCGGAGAGACCGCCGCCAGGCCCGATATAGGCAAACGCAGGGGTGGTGCTAAACAGTAGAAGCGCGCCGCTCAAGACCGGGTAACGCCAAGTGAGATCGAGTTTTTTCCAGCGTTGCTCCATCGTAGTCACCCTCCGACGGCCTGTGTTCATTTGAGATCCGCTTGCACTGAGACCAGGCAAAACGGATCATTTGCGTTACACCTATGAGTGCTCGTGAGGTGAGCGCGATACCGTAAAGATGGCAGAGGGGATGGAACGTTGCCGGGACATCTCTGGTGCAACCGTATGACCGTCGGTTGCTCGCGTGCAGGCAAGGGCGTGAGAGAAACGCCGAATGACGCTAAAGTGTCGCAGGCCACAGCGGCGCTGAAGTCCGGCGTCTCGGACCTCAGCGCCACGGGTGAACTCTCGCAGATTCAGGCGCGGTTCATACGATTGGCGACAAGATCATCAACGACGCCAGGATCTGCGAGCGTCGAGGTGTCTCCAAGGTTGGAGTAGTCGTTCTCGGCGATCTTGCGGAGGATGCGACGCATGATCTTGCCGGACCGCGTCTTCGGCAAACCGGGAGCCCATTGGATCAAGTCGGGACTTGCGATCGGCCCGATCTCGCGCCGCACCCAGGTCACCAGTTCCTTTCTTAGTTCTTCGTGCGGCTCCTCACCGGCGACCAGCGTGACATAGGCATAGATCCCCTGACCCTTGAGATCGTGCGGGTAGCCGACCACCGCCGCTTCGGCGACCTTCGCATGGGCGACCAAGGCTGACTCCACCTCGGCCGTTCCCATCCGGTGGCCAGAGACATTGATCACGTCGTCGACGCGCCCGGTGATCCAGTAGTAGCCATCCTGATCGCGGCGGCAGCCGTCGCCGGTGAAGTACTTCCCGGGATAGGTGGAGAAGTAGGTCTGCACGAAGCGCTCATGGTCACCGTAAACGGTGCGCATTTGTCCGGGCCAGGAGTCCGCGATGCAGAGATTGCCCTCGGTCGCACCCTCCAGATGCTGCCCCTCTGCATCCACGATCACGGGTTTGACGCCGAAGAAGGGACGCGTCGCCGAACCGGGTTTCAAAGGCGTCGCACCTGGCAGCGGGGTGATCAGGATGCCGCCTGTCTCCGTCTGCCACCAGGTATCGACGATCGGGCAACGCCCCTCGCCGACCACGTTGTAGTACCAGAGCCAAGCCTCGGGGTTGATCGGCTCGCCGACCGAACCGAGCAGACGCAGGCTGTCGCGCTTCGTCTTCGTCACCGGCTGCTCGCCCTCGCGCATCAGGGCGCGGATGGCGGTGGGTGCCGTGTAGAAGATGTTGACCTTGTGCTTGTCGCAAATCTCCCACATTCGCGAGGCATCGGGATAGTTCGGCACGCCCTCGAACATCAGGGTGGTCGCACCGTTGGCCAGCGGGCCGTAGACGATGTAGCTGTGCCCGGTGACCCAGCCGACGTCGGCGGTGCACCAATAGACCTCGCCGTCGTGGTAGTCGAAGACATAC
Source organism: Kiloniellales bacterium (assembly GCA_052168175.1). Classification (GTDB taxonomy): domain Bacteria; phylum Pseudomonadota; class Alphaproteobacteria; order Kiloniellales; family DSM-21159; genus Algihabitans. Next base: position 545,494 of record JBQLZH010000002.1, on the reverse strand, counting down.
TGGTGGGTCATGGAGGCATAGACCAGGTAGCCGCCGGTGGTGTGCAGCACACCCTTGGGCTGGCCGGTCGACCCCGAGGTATAAAGGATGAACAGCGGGTCTTCGGCATTCATCTCTTCGGCCGGGCAGTCGTCGGAGACCTTGCCCAATTCCTCATGGTACCAGAGGTCGCGACCGTCGGCCCAAGTCACCGAACCGCCCGTTCGGCGCACGACCAGAACGGTCTTTACATCGGGGCAGGATTCCAAAGCCTTGTCGGTGTTGGCCTTCAACGGAACCTTGCGACCCCCTCGCAACCCCTCATCGGCGGTGATGACGAAGGTGGAGCCGCAGTCCCGGATGCGCCCAGCCAGGGCGTCCGGCGAGAAGCCCCCGAACACGACGGAATGGATCGCGCCGATCCGCGCGCAGGCCAGCATGGCGTAGGCCGCTTCCGGGATCATCGGCAGATAGAGCGTCACCCGGTCGCCCTTCTGGACCCCATTGGCCTTCATGGCATTGGCCAGACGGCAGACCTCCTCGTAGAGCTCGCCATAGGTGATGTGCTTGTGTTCGCTGGGGCTGTCGCCTTCCCAGATGATCGCAGTATCGTTTTTCTTGGTATCCAGGTGACGGTCGATGCAATTGTGGGCGACGTTGGTGGTGCCGTCGTGGAACCAGCGGATCCTGACCTCGCCGGGCCCGTAGGAGACGTCCTTGACCTGGCTGTAGGGTTTGAACCAGTGGATGCGCTTGCCGTGTTCAGCCCAGAAGCCCTCAGGATCGGCGACCGACTGCTCGTACATCTTCTGATAGCCCGCGGCATCGATCCAGGCCTGCTCGGCAACACTATCGGGCACGGGGTAAGTACTGCTCATCTGCGGTCGCGCTCCCTCTGCTCTGCTCGTTCAAGGGGCGCGGTCGTTGATCTTGCCGCCCCCAACTGGAAATAGACTTGGCGTCATCCTCGACTATTCCAGAAAACCCCACTGGTTAACAACAGTGGGTCGCAGGCCGTTAGTATGCCGCCTAAAGGTCGGGCGGCAGCGGAGCCGTGAGGACGACCCAGTTTTCACTGTCGACGACAACGCCGACAGGTGTCAGCGACTGGCCGGCGCAGGGCCCCGAAATGCAATAGCCGGTTGAAGGCTCGAAGAGCGCCCCGTGGGTGCGGCAGATGACATGAGTCCCTGCAGCGTTCATGAAGCGGTCGGACACCATCTCCAGCGGCACGCCCAGGTGCGGACAGGCATTCAGATAGCCATAGACCGCCCTGCCATCGCGCAGGACAACCAGCTCACGCGGGCCGCCGGCATCCTGCAGCTCCAGGGACTTTCCCTCGCCATCCTCGATTTCCGTCAGGCGACAGAGACGAAGCGGCAAGTTATCTAGAAAAGGGCGCAGGGGAGCGGCCATGGTGCCTCGGCGGTCTTGGTCGGGCTTGCCACTATAGCCGCTCGCCGGATTCCGGTGTTCCTTGCGCGGAAACAGCAGTGCGACACAGCAACAAGATCACACGAACGCTCCATGGTTATGACCCTCGCCGTTTCCGGCTACCGCTCCCTGCGGGAGCTCGTCGTGCCTCTCGAACAGCTGACTGTGATCACCGGCCCGAACGGCAGCGGCAAATCGAGCCTCTACAAGGCGATTCGCCTGCTGGCCGATATCGCGCAGGGGCGGGCTATCGGGGCTTTGGCCTTGGAGGGCGGGCTACAGTCGACCCTTTGGGCCGGCCCCGAGGCCTTCTCCCGCCGCATGAAGTCGGGAGACGCCGAAGTCCAAGGAACCGTCAGGCGGGACCGGGTCAGCCTGAAACTGGGCTTTGCAGACAGCGACTACGGCTACGCCATCGACCTGGGGCTCCCCGTCCGCGCCGCTTCGTCTTTCTTCAACTTCGATCCGGAAATCAAGGCGGAAGCCCTCTGGGTCGGGGAACATCTCAAGCGGACCAACCTGCTGGCGGAGCGCAACGGCCCAAGCGTCAAGGTGATGGACGAGGCCGGACGCCGCCGAACCGTTCTGACGAACCTGCCGAGCTTCGAGAGCATGATGACCCATGCATCGGATCCGCAAAGCACTCCGGAACTCCTAACGCTGCGGGAGCGCATGCGGTCCTGGCGCTTCTACGATCATTTCAGAACCGATGTGGAAGCCCCGGTCCGCTACCCTCAGGTCGGAACGCGGACTCCCGTTCTGGCATCGAACGGCGCCGATGCCGCGGCGGCACTCCAGACGATTCGCGAAATCGGCAATCCCAGAGCGCTGGACGACGCAATCGAAGACGCGTTTCCAGGCGGGTCCGTCGAGGTCACGGCAACGGACGGGCTGTTCGAGATCACCATGCGTCAATACGGTCTGCTGCGGCCGTTGCGCGCCGCCGAGCTCTCAGACGGAACGCTGCGCTATCTGTTGCTGGTGGTGGCCCTGCTCACACCGCGGCCGCCGCCGCTGCTGGTCCTGAACGAGCCTGAGACGAGTCTGCACCCTGATCTTCTGGAACCGTTGGCGCGGCTGATTGCCGAGGCGTCGAAACGGTCACAGGTCATCGTGGTGTCGCACGCCGCCACACTGGTTAGTGCTCTCGAACGGCAAGGCCAATGCGCCAGCTACGAACTCGGGAAGGAACTGGGAGAAACCGGGATCGGCAGTGTCGATATCCCGCCCTGGGTCTGGCCGAAACGCTAGAGCAAGATCGCCTCAGTTGGGATCGGTCTCGGCCATCGTACAGATCAGGCGCCAGGTCTCGTCCGGAATCGGCATGACTGAGAGGCGCGATTGTTTGAGAAGCGGCAGGTCCGTCAACCTCGGCTCGGCTTTGATCTCGGCCAGGGTGACCGGGCGCGCGACCGGTTTGATCGCCTTGACGTCGACCATTCCGAAGCGACCGGAAGCGTCGGTGGGATCGGGATAATACTCGCGCGCCACCTCCACAATGCCGACGATCCGCTTCTCGTTGACGGAGTGGTAGAAGAAGGCGCGGTCCCCCAGTTTCATGGCCTTGAGATTGTTGCTGGCCTGATAGTTGCGGACGCCATCCCAGTGGTCGGTGCCGGCGGCAACCTGATCGTCCCAGGACCAGGTTCCCGGTTCGCTCTTCATCAGCCAATAGGCCATAGGGGGTGCTCCTCTCTCGTCGTTCGTCCTGCGGATAGCAAAAGCCGCGCAGCGGGGCTAGCCTAGAGCTCCCGCCATGCCGAGGAGTCCCCATGAAACTGCAGCTTTCCACTTGGCCGGAGGTCGAGACTTACCTGAAGACCTCGACGGCCATCCTGATCCCGATCGGTTCGACGGAGCAACACGGCCCAACCGGTTTCGTCGGCACCGATGCGCTCTGTCCGGAAATCCTGGCTGGCGGCGTCGCAGAACAGACGGGCGCATTGGTCGCCCCGACGGTCTCCGTCGGCATGGCCCAACACCACCTGGGCTTCGCAGGGTCGATGACACTGCGGCCCTCGACGCTGATCGCCGTGCTGCAGGACTGGATCAACTCCCTGGCGCGCCACGGGTTCGACCGCTTCTACTTCTTGAACGGCCATGGCGGAAACATCGCGACGGTCTCGGCCGCCTTCTCCGAGGTCTACGCTCAGGCCAGCCTGGGCGCCGCGCCCTCCAATCGGCCGGCACTGAGCTGCCGTCTGCGCAATTGGTGGGACGCACCGGAGGTTCAGGCTCTTGCCAAGAAACTGTTCGGCGGCAGCGATGGCCAGCACGCGACGGCCTCGGAGATTTCCCTGACCTATTACGGCTACCCGGAAGCGGCGAAGCGGGCAGAGCGGGGTGCAGCCGAGATGAGCCCGAGAGTGGCCCCCAGCGGCGGCTTCACCGACGCCGTCGACTACCGCCGCAAGTTCCCGGACGGCCGCATGGGCAGCGACCCGACCCTGGCCAGCGTCGAAAACGGCCGCCAGCTCTATGAGACCGCGGTGAAGGCTCTTTCGGCGGATTGGCTGAGCTTTGCCAATGGCCGGTGACGGCCTCTTCCGACTCCGGACGTTCCTGATACGATCTCCGTATGAACCGAACGCAAGCGCTGCGGAGACAGAACGAGGCGACCAAGGACAGCCCTCCGACCATTGAGGTCGAGGGTCGAGGTGTGCCCGTCGCGGTGCGCGTCAACGCTCGGGCGCGACGCATTACCTTGCGCTTGGCACCCGGCGCCGCGCCGGATGGCGGCGACGGCGTGTCTCTGACTCTGCCGCCAGGCGTGGCGCTCGCCGAAGGCCTGGCCTTCGTGGAGCGCAGTCGCGGTTGGATTGCCGCCCGCCTGAAGCGCCTGCCCGAGCGCGTGCCCTTTGCCGACGGCACTTCCCTACCGATCCTCGGCGAAGAACACCTGGTCAAACACGCGCCCTGGAGCCGCCGGCCACCTTGGGCCGAGAAGGGCATCCTCTGGGTCGGCGGCGCACCCGAGCATCTGCCGCGCCGGATCGCCGACCATTTGCAGAGAGAGGCCCGTCGCGAGATCGCCGGCCGTGCCCGCGTCAAGGCTGCGCAGCTCGCCGACTTGGTTACCACACCACGGAGCGCCGGGGCGCCGGAGGTCCGCGGCCTGGGGCGCATCACCTTGCGGGACACCCGCAGCCGTTGGGGCAGCTGCTCCCACAAGGGCGATCTCAACTTCTCCTGGCGCCTGGTCTTCGCCCCCTTGCCGGTGCTCGACTACGTGGTGGCCCATGAGGTCGCACACTTGGCACATCTGGATCACTCCCCCGCCTTCTGGCGCCTTTGCGACGCCCTTAGCGAGCAACCTGGCTGGACCAAAGGCTGGCTCCGACGGCACGGCGCCGGGCTGTTGCGGTACGGCAGCTAACACCTCGCCTGCAGGGTGAAATTCGTCACAGCTGGAAGCTCTCGTGTCTTCGTATCTTAGTGCCGCCGGTCCTCTTGAAAGACGTGCTGCAACGAGAGGCGAAGCCAGCGATGACGCGAACCGAGACGACAGCGACCAGTTTGCCCCCACCTTTCCGGCCGGCGCGCCCGGACGACGCGCCGCTGCTGGTCGAGCTGGCCAATCTGGCCGGTGAAGGCTTGCCCCTGCATCTCTGGGGCAGCTGGGCCGAACCGGGTCAGACGGCATTCCAGGCAGGGGTGGAGCGGGCACAGCGGGAGACCGGCGGCTTCTCGTATCGCAATGTGGTCGTAATCGAAGCGGCCCTGACTCCCGACGCGCCGCCGCAACTGGCTGGGATGCTGGTCGGCTACCGCCAGCCGATCCCCTTCGATACCGGCGACCTCGCCGAGCTTCCGCCGACGGTCCGCCCGCTGATCGAGTTGGAAGCCGAAGCCGAAACGGCGGTATGGGCAACCGGATCGCCTGGATCCTGGTACGTCAACGTGCTGGCCGTCCTGCCGGCCTTCCAACGCCGTGGTCTCGGCAAACGGCTGCTCGAACTGGCCGAGACGACGGCGCAGCAAACCGGCGCCCGCTGCATGAGTATCATCGTCGACTCCAGCAATCGCGGCGCCTTCGCGCTCTATCAGCGTAGCGGCTACAGCGAGGCGGCACGGCGCCCGATCGTTCCCTGGCCCGACGGACCGACGGGGGACTGGGTGCTGCTGCTCAAGACGCTCTGAAGGGCGGCGTCATCGCGGTGTTATCTCTTTAGGATAGCATTGCCTTTCGCATTATCGAAACTCTGAGGGGCAAAGCCATGACGGCGCTGAAAATCGCCAACTGGAACGTCGAGTGGATGAATCGGTGGTTCACTGCGGACAGTGCCGGCGCACCTCAGCTCCGCCAGCCTGGGGAGGTCGACGGCGTTGCCGACCTACCGGGCCTTTGCAGCCGCGTCGCTGCCGTGATCGAGGCTATGGCCGCCGATATCGTCGCCCTGCAGGAAGGACCCAGCCGTAAGAGCGAGATAGCGCTCTTCGTGGAGCAATTCCTTGGCAACGGCTATGAGATCTACGGCCCCGCGGGTAAAGGGCAACAGAAGCTCTACGCCTTGGTCAAGCGCAGCAGCGCGGCGATCGCCGACGTGTCCCGGATCACGGTGGAGCACGGCCTGGACTTCGAGGACGACTGGGAGGTCGACATCGACCGCGACCTTCTGCTCGACCGTTACGGCTTCACCCGCCCGCCGCTGGTGCTGAAGATCACCAGCGACAGCGGCCGCGATTTCCGCCTGATCAACCTGCATGCCAAGTCAAAGTACGTTCACCAGGGCGAGCGGCTGTGGCGCGACCCCCTGCGCCGTGAGGAGTACGTGCGCGAGGCGCTGGAGGCCCGACGGCGGATCTCAGCCGAGGCCATGCGGGTCCGCGAGTACCTGGATCTCTGCTTTGCGGACGATGACCAAGCGGCCCTCGCGATGGTCGGCGACTTCAACGACGGACCGGGTTTCGACTACTTCGAGAAGCGCTATCTGACGCACGGCCTGGCGAACACCCTGGCCGGCTCGCCCTATATTCCGCCCCGCATGCTCCGCCACGGTTTCGTCGACGAAATTCCGAAGGAGTTGAACTGGACGGCGATCTTCGACGACTTCATCGAGGAGGTGAAGGACCGCAAGATCCTGCTCGACCACATCCTGCTGTCGGCAAGCCTCTATTGGAACGCCGGCGCCCGTGCTTCGACGGGCTTGATCGAGCACGACATCTTCAACGCGCAGGTTCGCGAGGACCTGCCGGGCGAGCGCGAAAAACTGCCGAGCGACCATCGCCCGCAGAGCGTGACGCTACAGCTTTAGTTTGCTCTGGAAGGTCGTCATGACACCGCGGGATCACCGTGGCTGCGGACCTCGGCCGCGTCTCGGCGGCGAATCAGGGCCTTATGCGCTTCCTCGACCACCAGCAGGATCAAAGCGACGCCGAGCAGCAGCAGCCAGGCCTGCAGACTGATCGGCTGCAGCTGGAGGACGTCTGACAGCCCCGGCAGATACATGGCGCCGATATGCACCAGTTGAGCGCCCGGGACGGCCAAGACCAGGAAGGGGTTCGCCAAGAGCGGGATGCGAAACAGCGAGCGGTTTTCCGAACGGCTCTGCAGGGCGTGGATGTTGCCGAACAGCACCATCAGCATCAGCGTGAGGTTGCGAGCCTCCTCGACCGGCAAGCCCTGGCGCATCAGATAAGCGAAGGTGGCAAAGGCGAGAATGCCCATGACACCGCCGGCGACCAAGACATGCTCGAGAATGTGGCGCTCGAAAATCGGCTCGCTCGGCTTGCGCGGCTTCCTGCGCAGCTCCCCGCCCTCGCGTGGCTCGAAAGCCAGAGCAACGTCCTGCAGTCCGTTGGCCACCAGATTGAGCCAGAGCAGTTGCACCGCGGTCAGCGGCATGGGCAGGCCGGCGAAGACGGTCAGAAAAAACAGCAGCAAGGCTGAGAAGCCGGTGGCGATCAGAAGCGCGATCACCTTGCGAATGTTGTTGTAGACGATGCGCCCCTGCTCGACGCCGGCCACCAGGGAGTCGAAACGGTCGTCGGCGATGATCAGATCGGCAGCCTCCTTCGCCACGTCAGTGCCGCGCTTGCCCATGGCCACACCGGTGTTGGCGCGGCGCATGGCGGGCGCATCGTTGACCCCATCGCCGGTCACCGCCACGAAGTGACCGTCGCGCATGAAGCTGTCGACGATCACCTCCTTCTGGGCCGGTTCGATACGGGCAAAAACGCGCGCCGGGCGAATCAGGGCATCTAGCGCCGCCTCCCCCTTGGCCTGTGCCGTGCGCAGATCGCGACCGCTGACAGCCCTGTCGTGCGGGCCAGCCATGCCAAGTTCGACAGCAATCGCATGCGCCGTGGCCGGATGATCGCCCGTCACCATGGCAACTGCGATACCGCCGGCTCTGCAGCGGGCCACAGCTTCCACGGCCTCCGGTCGGACAGGATCGATCATCGCGACCATGCCAAGGAACGTCATCTCGGAGAGCTGCTCCAGCGCGTCACCGTCACCGGCATGTCGCTGCGCCAGAGCGATGATGCGGTAACCCTCTGCCGCCAAGGCCTCGAATTGCGCCTCGATCGTCGCCCGATCGATCGGCCGGTTACCCTCCGCGGTCTCCATCAGCGTGCAAACCGAAAGCATCTTCTCCGGGCTGCCCTTGACGTAAAGACAGGGTTTTCCCTGGCGCAGGTTGAGGCTGCCGGAGAAGGCGCGCTCCGACTCGTAGGGAATCAGGTCGAGCTGCTGCTGCTGCGCACGGATTTCCGAGAGGGAAAGGCCCAGCTTCTTGGCCAACACGAGAAAGGCGACGTCCACGATATCGCCGTCGGAGACCCACTCGCCGCCGGAGTAGTCGAGGAAGCTCTCGTTGGCGAGCACGCCGGTGATGCAGAGCTCGCGCAGACGCTCCAGCTTCGACGCCACTTCCAAAGGCCTGATCTGACCGCCTGGCGCAACGCCCTCGCCGGTGACCTCGAAGCGGCTGCCGCCAGGCAGCACCACCTGACGCACGGTCAGTTCGTTGACCGTCAAGGTGCCGGTCTTGTCGGAACAGATGAAAGTGCAGGACCCCAACGCCTCGACAGCGACCAACTTTCGGATCACGACGTTGCGCCGGGCCATGCGGCGCATACCGATGGCCAAGGCCACGGTCAGAGCCGCGGGCAGCCCCTCGGGAATGGCGGAAACGGCGAGACCGACACCCATCATCAGGATGTCCTGGCCGCTGTAGTTGCCAATCGTAGCCATCACCAGCGCGAGCAGTGCGATGGCGATCAGGATCGCTGCAGCGACCTGATAGGTGAAGCGGCGGATCCGGATCATCAACGGCGGTTCGGAGACCCGCTCGCGGCCGATCCGCTCCGCAATCTCGCCGATGCGCGTGTTCAGTCCGGTCGCCATGACCTGCCCCTGACCGCGGCCATGGGTAATCACCGAGCCGGCGAAACAGCAGTCGATCCGCTCGACCAACGGCGCATCCTCGGCGACCTCGACCGCAGCACTTTTGGTCACGGCCAGCGACTCGCCGGTCAGCAGTGACTCGTCGACCGCCAGGGACTGGGCGCGGAATAGCTTGAGATCGGCGGGGACACGGTCGCCAGAGGAAAGCAGCACAAGATCGCCCGGTACCACCGCCTCCACATCGATGGTGGCCGCCGCGCCGTCGCGCAGGACATGCGCGGTGCCCCGCACCATCGCACGCAGAGCGGCAGCGGATCGCTGGGCCGAGTACTCCTGCACGGTGCCGATGGCCGCGTTGAGCAGCAGCACGGCGGCGATGAAGACCGCACTCGGAAGCTGACCGATCGCCAGGGAGACGACGGCGGCAACGATCAGGATGTAGATGAAGGGGCTGAGGAACTGCTGCGCGAAGAGCTGCAAGGCGCCCGGCAGTTTAGGCTCCGGCAGCTTGTTCGGGCCGACTTCGGCCAGCCGCCGCTCTGCTTCGGCGGTGGTCAGGCCCGTGGCCGGCACAGCAGGCTCGCGGGTCCCGGTCTGGACGGCGGCGAGCGTCATGCTCCCAACAGAGCCCAACGCACGGCAACCTCTCCATGACCTAGCTCAAGCAGTCACTCGGGCCTGGTACTAACTGTCGTCGACGATCTCTCCGTCCACCAGAACGATGCGGCGGTGGCAACGGGCCGCCAAGGACTGATCGTGCGTCACCACCACAACGCTGCGGCCATAATCGCCGGCCAAGCGCTCGAAGATATCGAAGACGGTGGCAGCGTTGTGCGTGTCGAGATTTCCAGTCGGCTCATCAGCCAGAACCGCTTCGGGATCGTTGGCCAAAGCGCGCGCGACCGCGACGCGCTGGCGCTGACCGCCGGAGAGCTGCGTCGGCCGCTTATGGCCACAGTCCTCGAGCCCCAGATCGCTCAGCAGTTGGAGCCCACGCTTGTCGATCTCCGGCGCTGGCAAAGTCCCGAGCTTGCGCAGCGGCAAGGTGACATTGTGCAGTGCGTCGAACTCGGGCAGCAGAAAGTGGAACTGGAAGACGAAGCCGAGCTTCTCGAGTCGTAGACGCGCCCGGCGTGCGTCGCTCAAGTCCCGCGTCGGATGGCCGTCCAGATAGACCTCGCCTTCCGTCGGCCGGTCGAGCAGACCAAGCAGATAGAGCAGCGACGACTTGCCCGAGCCGCTGGGACCGGTGATGGCAACGAACTCGCCGCGGCCGATGGAGAGATCGATATCCTTGACCAAGGTCACAGGCACCGCGCCGGCCTTCGGTCCGCTCAAAACCCGGGTCGCATCTTCAGCCCGCAGAAGCGGCCCCAGATCAAGCGCATCCGCCGTAGAAGAGCCGTGCGACAGCGGCCCGGTCGCCCGCACCCCGATTCCTGGCGCCTCGTCACGCCGCGCCACGGACGATCTCCACGGGGTCGACCCGCGCGGCACGCCGGGCCGGCAGGTAAGCGGCCAGGGTTGCCGAGAGAACCGCCGCCACGCCTGCAAAGGCATAATTGAGGAAACTGCGGTTGAGCTGGAAGCCCTCGGATTTGACGAACCCTTCGATATCGAAGCGGATCGACGCCAGAAGCTCGATCAGCGCGTACCCCAGCAGCCAACCGAGCAACATCCCGGCCAACCCAACCAGCAGCCCTTCCATCAGAAAGATCCGCTCCACATCGCGGGAGTCGAAGCCCAGAGACTTGAGAATCGCGATATCGCGCACCTTCTCCAACACCACCGTCGAGATGATGTTGAAGATGCCGAAGGCGGCAACCACCAGGATCGCACCGGTGGTGGAATACATGATGGCATTCTGGATAACGAAGATGCCGAGGACGTTCTGATTCGCTTCCTCCCAGGATTCGGTTCGGTAGCCGTAGCGGGCTTCGATCCTGCGAGCCAGCGCCTCAGCACCGTCGACATCGGCCAACTTGAGGCGAATGCGGTTGATCACGTTCGCGCGCTCTTCCAGCACCTGCACCTTCTTCAGCAAAGCGTAGGACTGCGCGTTATCCATCTCGGTGATGCCCGTGGCGTAGATGCCGACCACCTTCATTTTCAAGACCACGCCCGCCGTCGAGAGCGCTGTGATGCTGTCGCCCAGTTCGGCACCCAGTTTGTCTGCGAGGCCGGCGCCCAGGATGATGCCGTTGGCGGTGGTGAAGAGCGCGTCGAGCCCCCCAACGACCATATCTCTTTCCAGATTGGAGACACGCTGCTCGCGATCAGGCTCGATCCCCTGGATGGTCGCCGAAACGTCGCGCGATCCATAGCGTAGGATCACCTGGCCGGTCAGCATGGGGGCCACTGCCACGCGCTCCATCCGCTCGAGCTCGGCGACCCTGGCCAGGCCGTTCTTGATCCCCCGCAACTCCTCCTTCGGTTTGACGCCGACAAGGCGCACCGCACCCTCGGAGAACGCCAGCTCGACCGGCTGAACCGGAGGTTCGCGATACTCGTCTTTCACGGTCACATGCGGGCTGACGTCGATGATCTTCGCAACGAAGTAATGCTGAAAGCCCTGCATCATCGCGGCCACCGCGATGAAGAAGCCGACCCCTAAAGCGACGCCGGTCAGTGAGACCGCCGTCTGTCGCTTGCGTGTCTTCAGATGGCCCAGCGCGATATCGGCGGCGAGCCCGAGAGAGCCCTTCATGATCCTGCCTCCAGCCGCACGCGGTCGCCGTCGGACAACTCGGCCGGTGGCTCGGCGATAATGCGCGCCTCCGCATCCAGACCGCGTAGCACCTCGACCTTGCCGTCACCGTAAACGCCCAAGGACAGGGGCCGGCGCCGCGCCACCGGCCCATCCTGCAGGCTCGTCTCCACGACGAACACGGCGTTGTTCGACAACGCCGTCTCCGGAATCAACAGCGCATCGCTGTCCTCTCGCACGATCACGTTGACCTCTACCGTCATGCCGATCATCAGCGGTGATCTAGCAGGTAGGATGAGACGAACCCGGTACTGCTTATTGACCGGATCGCCCATCGGAGTGACCTCGGCGACCCGGGCGCGCAGGTCGGCGCCAACGAATGCATCGGCCTTGATCAGCGCTGTCTGGCCGAGCGACACCCTCGGGATGTCTTCCTCGTCCACCTGCGCTTCGATCCAGTAGGGCTTCGCGCTGCCTAGCCAAAGCAAGACATCGCCCGGTTTCACCACTTCACCCACTTCGCGTTCTTTGCGCAGTACCACGGCATCGAAGGGAGCCACCAAGGTTAGGTCCAGCAGCTTTTGACGCTGAGCTTCGGTTTCGGCCACGGCCTGATCCAGCTCCGACTTTTTCAGGTCGTAGGTCTGGCGCGCAACGTGACCTCCGGTGAGCAGCCGGCGAGCGCGTTCCAGATCGCCCTCCAAGTAGTCGACGCGCGCCTCTAAGGCCTCCAGCTCCGCTCTTGCCGTCAGGTCGTCGAGACGAACCAACACCTCGCCGGCCAAAACCGATTGCCCCTCGACGACCGGGTAATCCCAAATGCGGCCCGTTTCGGTCGAGGCGAGCTGGGCTTCACGGGTAGGCTCGACCTCACCAGTGGCATAGACCGCCTCGACGGCCGGCCCGCGCTCCGGTGCAATCACAGCCACCTTTGGCGCGCGACTGTCCCACCAGATCCATCCGAAAGCAGCGGCAGCGATCAACGCAACCAGAACGACAAAACTACGCAAGGCACTAAGACTCGCTCTTCTCCGGGGTGCATCTTGGCGCGCAGTTGGAAGATCGAGTATCACTGCCGCCGATGCACCGGCCTTGCGCTGGCGCAATTCAACCTGCCCCGTGCCGATCACGAAATCTTCCGATCCACCAAGCGACAGGCGAGCGCGCATGACCAGCTTCAAGACCCTTGATGACCTCGAAGTCTCCGGAAAAACCGTGTTGGTCCGCGTCGACTACAACGTCCCGCTGCGCGATGGCCGGGTCACCGACACGACACGCATCGAACGCTCGAAGCCGACGGTGGACGATCTGGCTGAGCGAGGTGCCAAAGTGGTTCTGCTCGCCCACTTCGGACGCCCGAAAGGCGAGCCCAACGCCGAGATGTCGCTGGGACCGGTGGCAGAGGCCGCAGCCGCTGTGCTGGGACGCCCGGTCGCCTTCGCCGAAAACTGTATCGGCCCGGCGGCCGAGACGGCCGTGGCGAAGCTGACGGCCGGTGACGTCCTGCTGCTGGAGAACCTGCGCTTCCATGCGGGGGAGGAGAGCAACGACCCAGATTTCGCCGACAGCCTCGCCAAGCTGGGCGACATCTATATCGATGACGCCTTCTCGGCAGCGCACCGCGCTCACGCTTCGGTCGAAGGTTTGGCCCACCGCCTTCCCGCAGCCGCCGGCCGACTGATGCAGCAGGAACTGGAGGCCCTGAGCAAGGCCCTCGAGAAGCCGGAACGGCCGGTCGCGGCCATTGTCGGCGGCGCCAAGGTCTCGACCAAGCTGGACCTGCTCGGCAACCTTGTCGGCAAGGTTCAGCTACTGATCGTCGGCGGCGGCATGGCGAACACCTTTCTCCATGCCCTCGGCGTCGATGTCGGAGCCTCGCTCTGCGAAGCGGACATGGCCGATACCGTCACCCACATCGTCAAGACGGCGAAAGCCCAGGATTGCGACATCCTCTTGCCGACAGACGCGCTGATCGCGGCAGAGCTGAAGGCAAACACGCCTTACGATACCGTCTCGATCAAAAGCGTTCCAGGCGACCGCATGATCCTGGACGTCGGGCCGGCGACGGCCGAGCACATCGCCAAGCGTCTGGGGGATTGCAAGACCCTGGTTTGGAATGGCCCGCTCGGCGCTTTCGAGTTCCCTCCTTTCGACAGCGGAACGAACCTTGTTGCCAAAGCTGCGGCGGACCTCACCCGCATTGGCCGCTTGCTGACCGTGGCCGGCGGGGGCGACACCGTTGCGGCCTTGGCAAACGCCCAGGCTTTAGATCGCTTTTCCTACGTCTCCACAGCCGGAGGCGCCTTCCTGGAGTGGTTGGAAGGCAAGACACTGCCCGGCGTGAAGGCGTTGCAAAAAGAGAGACTGTCCAGTGGGTGATCGCGGTTGGTACGGGCGGAGTGTCGGCCTGTCGAGCCTGGCCACGCGGGGATGTCACACACCTTTTAGGTGTCTGGATAGATTAACACACCAACAATCATGAGGCGCATTACCACAACTCATAGATGAATTCCCAAGTCCTCGCCAATTATTTTTTCTCTTAAAATTGATGAACGAGGTTACAGATCTCGTATGGGATGTTCTTCAGATATTCAATGAATTAAAGCGCACTTCCTAAGCCAGGCTAGTCAGATAAAGCTCTGTTTGTTGACTGTAAACCATCAAGCTCGGATATAATAATAGACCCAATCCGCGCAAAATCTATTGGCTTCTTAAGTCCAAAATCAGCCCCAGAGACCACTGCATATTTTATTGAATCCAAATTGTTAAATACACCGCCACTCGAAACCGCAACAATTAAACCTTTGTACATTTTCTGACGCATCAATCTGATGAATTCAATGCCATCCATTTTTGGCATTAATACATCTGTCACAACCGCAACAGGCTTTACTTTATCAAGCTCAAGGAGTGCATCATGGGCATTTGAAAATTTCAGTGTGTGAAAACCGGATTTTGACAAGCTTTTGCTCATCAGTTCTTGATCTGTCGGAGTGTCATCGACGATGAAAATCGTACCGCGCACTGACATCACTCCTGCCCAAGACCGTTTTTTATGACAGTATCGGCTCTAGGTTGAGCGAACAACCGCTAATCGATTATTAACCAACACACCTCAGAGTTTTAATCTTAGCTCGCGCCCGTAGCACGGACCTTCGATGCTGAACTTCACGTTCCTGATCCCTCTGGTAGAGAATCTCGGGCTTATGGCCGCGCTCGCCGTGGCCTATGCGGGTCTGTTGAACGTATCGGCGAACTGGCACCAGACGGCCCGTTCGGTCGCAATCGGAGCGGTCTTCGGCGCCGCCGGTGCGGTTGCCATGTACCTCCCTGTCGAGCTGGTGCCTGGCCTGATCTTCGACGCCCGCGCCGTGCCATTGCTGCTGTCCGCCGTCTTCGGCGGCCCTTGGGCTGCTGTCGTGGCTGGCGCCGAGATCGCCGGCATACGGCTGATTATAGGCGGAACCGGAGCAATACCGGCCATGGTCACGGTGATCGGCCTTACCGGTTTTTCGATCGGGCTGTGGTATCTGCGACAGCGGGACAGCCGGTTCGGCGCCCATCATCTGGCGATTGCCGGCCTGCTTTGCATCGTTCCGATCGCGCTCGGCATCAGCCTGCTCGGTCTTGATGCTGCCGCAAGCATCCTCGCAACGATGGCCTTTCCCCTCATCGTGACCCATACAATGGGATGCTACCTCGTCGGCTGGCTTCTTCTGGCGGAGGATCGCAGGCGGCAAACCGAACGGGAACTCCAGCAGGCTCGGCACGCAGCGGACCGTGCCAATGAGGCAAAGTCCGAATTTCTGGCCCAGATCAGTCACGAACTACGGACGCCGATGTCGGCGATCCTCGGGTCCTTGGATCTTCTGTCATTGGAGATGGTAAAGGCCGAGCACCGCCAGATGGTGGATGTCACGCGCCGTTCGGCCAACAACCTGGTCGCCCTGCTCAACGATCTGCTCGACCTGTCGAAGATCGAAGCAGGCCAGATGACGTTTTCCGAGCAGGCCGTCAACGTCCGCGCCTTACTGGACGATCAGCGCACACTCTACAGCGGCATTGCGGACTCGAAGGGCTTGTCTCTGACCTTCAAGATCGCTGCGGATGTCCCTCAGCATATCCAGGTCGACGGCCATCGGCTGAAGCAGGTACTCGGCAACCTCTTGGGCAACGCGATCAAGTTCACCACGGACGGTTTCGTAGAGGTGACGGTCGAGGTCGTACCCGTCGCCGACGGGCATCCCCGGATGCGCTTCGCCGTTCGCGATACCGGGGTGGGCATCCCTGCGCATCGGCAGGTCGCGATCTTCGAAGCTTTTCAGCAGGCTAACGCACAGATCGACCATCTCTACGGCGGAACCGGTCTCGGCCTTCCGATCAGCCGCAAGCTGGCTCAGGCCATGGGCGGCGATGTGACCGTTGAGAGCATCGAGAAACTCGGGAGCTGCTTCATACTGGAGTTGCCTTTCGGTGTGGTTGACTCCGCAAACACCGACGCGTTCGAAAAGCAGACTGACACCGATCTCGCCATGTTGGTCTCGGCCAAGCCTTTCGCAAACCGGCGGGTCTTGCTGGCCGAAGACGTAGAGGTCAGCCGCGCGGTGATCTCCAAGATGCTCGGGTCGCTTGGGGCTGAGGTCGTGGCAGTCTCGAACGGCGAACAAGCCGTCATCGAGGCGATGAAGGGCGTCGATCTGATTCTTATGGACATGCAGATGCCGTTACTCGACGGCCTGGAGGCGACACGCCGGATTCGCCGACTTTCGACAGAGGTTGCCAACACACCGATTTTCGCTCTGACGGCCGATGCTACGCAGGAGAACAAGCAGACATACCAGGCTGCCGGTCTGGACGGCGTGTTGACGAAGCCCGTCGACTGGGGTCAGCTCGTCTCCACAGTCGGCTGCTACATGTGCTCTGAGACGACCCATGGAGGCTCTCAGGAGGTTACCTCCTTCAGGAGCTCAAAGTTCTCGGCACCACCCTGCAAGGCCTTGGCGCCAACATCGCCAAGGGCTCATGGCGCGGCGAGCTACAACATTGAGACAATCGCTTCGCTTGAAGAGGTCCTCGGCCGCGACGCGTTACTTGAGCTTCTCCAGCAGTTTCCTGTCTCAATTGGCTCCTCTTTGGAGGAGATCAAGCAAGCGGCCTCAGAGACACCTTTGCCTTACGAGAGACTCCGAATGGCAGGTCATTCGTTAAAGGGTGCCGCCGCCAACCTCGGCTTCGAAAAGCTCCGCGCCCTGGCAGAGAAACTGGAGGCGATCACCGAGCCGGAAGAGGCGGGACCGATCGCCACTGGTTTGGAAGATGAGTTGCAGCAGGTTCGCGCCTTCATCGACGACTACACTCACGGGCCGCGAAACTCGACGGCGATTTCAGCCGTGCTGTAGACCCGCTTTAGCGGGTTTCTAAGAATGCTTGCCGATGACTTTGAAAGCGGATCACCGTCGTAGCAGACAGCAGGTGCTGCAGGCGGTTCAGTTGAATCGATAACTCTTAGATCTGGCTGCGCGCCGAACGCCTTTTCGTCTTGGCCGAGCTGACCGGAGTCTTGGCAGCGCTCAAACCGCCCCTTCGCCCCTTTGTGTCCACTGTGCCAGCCGGAGCGCAGCTACCGTCGCCCAAGGCGTCGAGCAATTTCTTACGGATGGCGCGCAGCCGCTGTGGGCTCTCGATCTTAGAACTGAGAGCGTCCTGAACGTAGAAGCTATCGACCGCGCGCTCGCCATAGGTCGTGATCTGAGCAGAGTCGATGATGATGCCGAGGCGGGCCAAGGCCAGCGTCAGGCGATAAAGCAGACCAGGGCGATCGCGACCATTGACTTCGATCACCGTGTGATTGCCGCTGGCGCTGTTGTCGATCAAGACCCGCGGCGCCACGGTGAACACCTCGAACCGCGAGGGCAGATTGGGCGCCTGACGGCGCAGCTCGGTCAGAGGCCGGATCGACCCCGAGAGGGTCTGCTCGATAGCCGCATAGAGCCTTGCCAGCTTACTCGGTTTGTCGAAGGCCCCGCCGTTGGCCGCATCGCGCACCCAGAAGATATCGAGGGCCATGCCGTCCTTGTGGGTGAAGATGCGCGCCACCTCCACATTGGCACCCGCAACCGCCAAAGCGCCGGCGATGCGGTTGAACAGGCCCGCGTGATCCGCCGTATAGATGGTCACCTCGGTGGCTTCGCGGTAGGGATCCACCCGTGTGTCGACCGTGAGCAGGCGTTGTTCGGCCTCGGCCGTACGGATCAGACGGGCATGGCGCAACAGCGTCTCGACATCGAGGGACAGCCAGTAAGCGTCATAGCCGCGGTCGATGAAGCCCTCGATCCAATCCGGCTCAAACCTCTCAGCGCTTTCCTCCAGTGTCTGGCGAAGGGCGGCCTTTTTCGCTTCCACCCGCTTCTCGCGGCCCTCGGTCGAGAAACCGCCGGTCAGTACTTCTTCGGTGCGCCAATAGAGCTCGCGCAAAAGCGATGCCTTCCAGGCGTTCCACACACCCGGACCAACGGCGCGAATGTCGGCCACCGTCAGCACCAGGAGCAGATTCAACCGCTCACGCGACTGCACCAAAGCGGCGAAATCCTGGATCGTCTTGGGATCGTCGATATCGCGCTTAAAGGCCGTATCGGACATGGCGAGGTGATGCAGCACCAGCCAGGCCACGGTTTCCGTCTCTTCCGGCGAAAACCCCAAACGCGGACAGAGGCGATGCGCGACCTTCGCCCCGACGACCGAGTGATCTCCGGGCCGCCCCTTGGCGATGTCGTGCAGCAGTACGGCCATGAAGAGCACGCGGCGGTTCAGGACCTTGTGCACCACGCTGCTGGCGATCGGCGCCTCTTCCTGCAGCTTGCCCTGCTCGATGGCGTGCAGGATGCCGATGGCGAAGAGGGTATGCTCGTCAACCGTGTAGTGGTGGTACATGTTGAACTGCATGAGACTGACGGCGCGACCGAAATCCGGTAGGAACCGGCCGAGCACGCCAGCCTCGTTCATCCGCCGCAGCGCCGTCTCGGGATCCTTATCGCCAGTCAGGATATCCAGAAAAACCTGATTGGCCTTTGCCGTCTCACGCAACGTCTTATCGACCCGCTTCAAAGACTGGGTAATCCAGCGAAGCGCGTCCGGATGGATGTCCAAGTCGTTGGCCTGAGCGACCTGGAAGAGACGCAGCAGATCGACCGGTTTCTCGGCGAAGTGCTCGGGGCCCTTCACCGTCAGGCGGTCGCCTTCAAGCTTGAAGCCACCGACCCGGCGGCGGCGGCGCAGCGTCGGCAGCCGGAAGCGCGAGCGACGATTGTGCTCCGCCTCGATCTGAGCGCAGAAGATGCGGGTCAGGTCGCCCACATCCTTGGCAACCAGAAAGTAGCGCTTCATGAAGCGCTCGACGGCCTTCGTACCGGCATGCTCCGTGTAGCCCATAAGGGGAGCAATCGCGTGCTGGAGATCGAAGGTCAGGCGCTCCTCGTTGCGCCCGGTCTGGTAATGCAGCCAACAGCGGAGAGTCCAAAGGAACTCCGAAGCCTTTTCGAAGGTTCGGGCTTCGGCTCTGGTAAAGACCCCTTTGTCGACAAGCTTATCGACCTCGGCGACTTGATAGAGGAACTTGCCGATCCAGAAGAGCGTGTGCAGGTCGCGCAACCCGCCCTTGGATTCCTTGACGTTCGGCTCCAGCGCGTAACGCGACCCCTGACCGTAGCGCTGATGCCGCCTGCTGCGTTCCGCGAGCTTCGCCTCGGCGAACCAAGCCCCCTTACCGGCCTGGACCTCAGCGGCGTAGCGCGCCTTGAATTCCAGGAACAGCGCTTGATCGCCCCAGAGAAAGCGGGACTCCAGAAGGTTGGTCGCGATGGTGACGTCCTGCCGCGCCTGGCGCAGGCAATCGTCGATACTGCGCGTCGCATGGCCGACCTTGAAGCCCAGGTCCCACAGGAAATAGAGGACCGATTCGATCACCTGCTCGCTGCGCGGCGTCGTCTTGTAGGGCAGCAGAAACAGCAGATCGACATCGCTGTAGGGCGCCAGCTCGCCACGGCCGTAACCTCCAGCCGCGACGACGGCAAGCCGTTCGGCCATAGAGGGATTGGCCAAGGGATAGAGGTCTTGCCCCACGTGATCGTAGATCAGGCGCAGGATCTGATCGGCCTGCCACGCCAACAAGGCAGCCGTGGTACGGCCCGAAGCTCCGGCTTCGAACCGGCGGCGGATCTCCTCGCGCCCCTCGGCAAGCGCCCCCTTGAGAAGCTCCAGAATCTCGCTGCGCGCACGCTCCGGCGTCGAGGCGCGCAGCATGAGGCTCGCAATACTGTCCTGCAGTTGTGCACGGTCCAGGATTGCCCGGCGATTTCCGGCACCTTGCGGTCGCGCCGCAGGTCGTCGGCGACCTCGGGCCGGGGCAGCGTCGCCCTTTCGGGGCTCGCGACCGTAGTCTATGGCTGTCGCCGTATCCATTGGCGTCTCGATCTTCTTCCGCTTGACGTGCCACCACGCGGCGGATCGCATCCACCGCAAACTGATGTTGGCACAGGCTGCCTTGCAACAAGGTGAAGGCCCTGCACGGCAGGCCCGCACGTTCTACATGTTAGCAGCTAGGCAATCCGGCAGCATGCCGCCAGATCCCGCACCCACGCAACCGAGCCAATCGCCATGTCTCTGCGTCTATCGGTCCTGCTGTTGTTTCTCGCGCTTGGCGCCTGCTCGCACAGCGAGGCACCCGGGGAACCCACGCAATCACAGAACGCCGAGACAGCACGGGATACGAGCAATCCCTTGGCAGTCCTTACCGCCGTTGCGGCGGAAACTCCGGAAGGGCCTCCTGCGGTCGAGCTGCTGATCACCGGTCTGCGCCCCGACGAGCGAGCGGTAGACCTGCGCCTTCTTGGCCCCGATGGTCGGCAAGTGATCGCCAATCCCGACGACATCCGCCATGGAAGTCGCCTAGCAGGTGGCTCTCAGAGTCCACGCGTCGGCTTGACGGGCGGCTCCAATCGAGGTGTCGGCGTAACTTTAAGCCTCGACCTCTTCGGGCGCCGGCCAGAGCCGACGCCGGAGTCGCCCAACGCCTTGCGGGCCTGGACCCGGCTGACCTTGCCCGATGCCGCCGATCTGGCCGACTGGACGGCAAGCGCTATTATCGAAGACGGCTACGGAAACCGTCAGCGGCTCGAGGCCGAGGACCGCTAGAGCGCAGGTCAGGCTTTAGGTGAAATGGCAACGGGACGCGCGCAGTTTTTAAAGCCCCAGAACATCCTGCATTGAGTACAGCCCTGCCGGCTTGCCGTGGAGCCAAAGCGCGGCCTTAAGAGCGCCCTGGACGAAGACCTGACGGCTGGACGCACGATGGCCCAGTTCCAAACGCTCGCCCTCGCCTGCGAAGATCACCGTATGATCGCCTGGCACATCGCCGCCGCGCAGGGTCGCGAAACCGATACTGCCAGACCGCCGCGGCCCTGTCTGGCCATCGCGTACCCGCACGCTGGCATCGTCGAGATCGACATTGCGCCCGGCCGCCGCCGCCTCGCCTAGCCCCAAAGCGGTTCCCGACGGAGCGTCGACCTTGTGACGGTGGTGCATCTCCACGATCTCAATGTCGTAGGTCTCGTCGAGCTTGCTCGCAGCCTGACGCACCAAGTCCATCAGCAGGGTGACGCCAAGGCTCATGTTCGGCGCGCGCAGAACCGCGACGTGCTGCGCCGCTCGCTCCAACTCGGCCAGATGTTCTTCCAGAAGGCCGGTGGTACCCACGACGAGCGCCGTCTGCTGTTCGACCGCCAAGGCGGCGTGCGTTGCGGTCGCTTGAGGCAAGGTGAAGTCGATGACTAGGTCGCTGGTCTCGAAGAGTTTCGCCGGATCGTCGCCGGCGACCCGGCCCAGCGCCTCGCGGCCCGCCAAGAGACCCAGATCCTGACCGACCGCCGCACTGCCGGGCCGGTCGCTGCCACCCGCCAGGGTCGCCCCCGGCGTGTCCAGCACGGCAGCCAGCAACAACCGACCCATTCGGCCGCCACAGCCGAGGATCCCGATCTGTACCCCGGTCGTTGTCTTGTCCATCTCCGCCTCCCAGACCATCGCTTTGGCCGCTTCCCTAGCCGTGGCGGAGCGCTATGTCGAGCCTATGGACCGCAAGACCACCGAAACCGCCGCTTTGACCGTCTACTACGACGGCGCCTGCCCATTGTGCCGGCGCGAGGTGTCGTTCTACCGACGGCTGGATGGCGAGGAACGGATCGTTTGGGAAGACGTCAGCAAGCCGGATGCCGAGCCGGGATGCGATCTCAGCCGCGAGTCCGCCCTGCAACGCTTCCATGCGCGCGGGAGGGACGGACAGCTTGAGAGCGGCGCGGCAGCTTTCGTGGCGGTCTGGCGACAGTTGCCCGGCTTCCGGGTCCTGGCACCGCTGGCAGCTTGGCCGCCGGTCTTGCGCCTCCTCGAAAGAGCCTATCGCGGCTTTCTGAAAGCGCGCCCCTGGATCTCCCGACAGCTGGCTTGAACGAAGGCATGGGCGTGCAAGTCGTCTGGTTCAAACGCGATCTGCGCAGTGCCGATCACGCATCGCTGGCCGAAGCCGCGGCACGCGCCGCCGATCTCGGCCCGGTGCTGCCGCTCTATGTCGTGGAGCCCGACGTCTGGGGCGCGGAGGACGTCAGCGGCCGCCACTGGGCCTTCGCAGCCGAATGCCTGCAGGCGCTGCGCCAGGACCTCGGCCGTCTCGGCCAGCCTCTGGTGCTGCGCAGCGGCGAGATCGTTGCGGTCTTGGGCCGGCTGCACACAGACCTTGGTATCACGGCACTCTGGTCGCATCAGGAGACCGGGAATGCCGTGACCTACGCCCGCGACAAACGTCTCGGCGCGTGGGCCAGGGCAGAGGGCATAGCCTGGAACGAGCTTCGGCAAAATGGCGTGATCCGCGGCCTCGCCTCCCGCGACGGCTGGGCGCGTAAGTGGGACCGCTTCATGGCGGAGCCGCTTCGCCAAACACCGGCCGCACTGCAACCCATAGCAGGGCTCGCACTAGGAGCCTTGCCCACTGCGTCCGACCTCGGACTGGCGCCCGACCCCTGTCCCGCACGTCAGAGAGGTGGGCGCCGCGAAGGGCTGGCCGCTCTCGACAGCTTTCTGATCGAGCGCGGCCGAACCTACCGCCGCGCCATGTCGAGTCCGGTTACCGCCTTCACGGCCTGCTCGCGGCTTTCGGCGCACCTGGCCTGGGGATCGTTATCCTTGCGCGAGGTCAGTCAAGCAGCCGTAACGGCTGTCCGGCAGCAGCGCGAAGAGGAGCAATCACGCAGCGGCTGGACCGGATCTCTCAGATCTTTCATCGGCCGGCTGCATTGGCACTGTCACTTTATGCAGAAACTGGAAAATGCGCCGAGCATCGAATTCCAGAATCTGCATCCGGCCTACGATAGCCTGGACAAACCCTTCGACGCGGCGCGTTTCCAGGCCTGGGCCCAGGGCCAGACCGGCTTGCCCTTCGTCGACGCTTGCATGCGCGCGCTGATCGCCACCGGCTGGATGAACTTCCGCATGCGCGCCATGCTCATGGCGGTGGCCAGCTATCACCTCTGGCTGCCCTGGCGCCCGACCGGCCTTCACCTCGCGCGCCTCTTCACCGACTACGAGCCCGGCATCCATTGGCCGCAAGTGCAGATGCAGTCGGGAACCACCGGCATCAACACGGTGCGGATCTACAACCCAGTGAAGCAGGGCTACGACCAGGATCCGGACGGTCGCTTCGTCAGACAGTGGGTGCCGGAGCTGGCCGAGGTCCCGTCAACTCACATCCATGAACCCTGGTCATGGGAGAAAGCGGGATACCTCGACTACCCCGCACCCATTGTCGATCACAAGGCCGCGGCACGGACAGCACGAACAGCGATCTGGGCGTTGCGCAAGTCGGACAGCTTCCGGCAAGGGGCGGACAGCATTCAGGCCAAGCATGGCAGCCGACGGTCGGGACTGACCCAGTCCCAGCGGCGAAGCAACCGCTCAAGCCGGCGCGATACGCGCCAACGCGAGATGAAGCTGTGAGCTTCGCCAAGGGCAACCGCACCCGGCCGAGAAGCAAAGCACAACTGCCGCACAAGACCTGCGCCACTTGCGGCCGGCCCTTTGCCTGGCGCAAGAAATGGGAACGGGTCTGGCCGGAGGTAAGGTATTGCTCGGAACGCTGCAGACGGCGACGCGGCCGCCCAGCGTCTTCGTAACCGGCCCAGGGTTGCAGCCGACGCCGCTCTGCCGTAGGGGTAGAACGATGCAGAAAGAGACATCACTATCCAGTCCGGCAGAGCACCTGCCGCGGCTTGAAACCGATCGGCTGTTCCTACGGCAGATCGACGTCGACGATCTGGACGCCATGGTCGCGCTCGATTCGGATCCGGAGGTGATGCGCTTCATTCGTGCACCGATCACCGAGGCGACACAGCAAGATCGTTTGGTCCAGCTGATCGGCCGGTTGGACCGTGACTATGGCCCCGGCCTCGGCTTCTGGTCGGTTTTCCCAAAGGAAACACCGAAAAACTTTCTCGGTTTCGTGCTGTTGACCACCCTCGACAGCAACAGCGAGGTGGAGATCGGCTGGCGCTTCAACCGTACGGCCTGGGGACGGGGCTATGCGACCGAGGCGGCGCAGGTCGTCCTCGACTACGGCTTTCGCGACTTGGCGCTCGATCCGATCGTGGCCGTGATCAAGCCGGGCAACCAGCGCTCGCTGGCCGTAGCGGAAAAACTCGGTCTCGCCCGGGACGGAACGCGGCACGCCTATGGCACCGATCTGCCGTTCTATCGCCTCGATCGGACTGCGTGGCAGGCGATGCAATCCAACTAGCTGCTCTTTTGCAAAAGATGACAACCACGTCGCATCCTGAGCTTCTCACCGCACGTCTTCGGCTCTATTCGCCCTGCCTCGCGGATCTGGAAGCGCACATCGCGATGGAACAGGACCCGGCGGTGATGCGCTACGTTCACCCGCCGAAACCGCCGGCAGCTTTGCGCGCGGATTACCGCGCCAAGATCGAAACCGGCTGGCCGCCGGTCGGAGCCATCTTCTACGTCGCCTGGCAGAATCGTCCGGGATTTCTTGGATGGGTCGGAATCTACCCCATGGAAGAGAAGGAAGGAGGGTTGCCGGAGCTCGGCTACATCTACCGACCGGAGGCCTGGGGCCAGGGCGTTGCCACGGAGGCCGCAACCGCGGTCCTAGACTACGGCTTCGGGACCTTGGGCCTAGATCCGATCATCGCCCTCACCGATCCGGATAATCACACCTCACAACATGTGCTCACGAAGATTGGACTGAAGCCAAGCGGAACGCTCCAGGCCTATGGCGGCACCGGCAGCTACTTCGTCGCGCGCCGCTCGGACTGGCTTACCGCACGGCAGCAATCGAGCTAGCCGCTTGCCGCGGGCGCGGCGCTCTGGCAGAGACCTGCAGCATGACGCGACAGCCCGATCCCCAAGGTTTCCTGGATCTCTGGCCGACCACGCTGCTGCAGCGCCGGCTGCCGGGCGCCGAAGAAGCCAATACCGTCCTCGCCCAGGTGATCCTCGATTTGGACGCCAAAGCAACCAATCTGACCACCGATTATCTCGGCGGCAATTTCCTGGAATCCAAGCATCCTGCGGTCGCTTGGCTGCGCAGCTGCATCAATAAGACGGCCATCGACTACCTTCGGCGGGGCGGCCTCGACTACGAGGTGCGCTGGTCTTTGCAGGGCTGGGCCAATGTCAATCGCTTCGGCGACTATCACGACCTACACAACCACCCGCACGCCTATCTCTCCGGCACCTACTACGTGGCGATGCCCGTCGACACGGAAGACCTTCCCGGCAGGCGCGATCGCCGACCGGGCGCGATCTCCTTCTACGATCCGCGCGCCCAAGCCAACATGACGGCGATCAAGGGCGACCCACAGATCGAAGCCGAATACACGCTGCTACCCGAAGCGGGAACGATCCTGCTCTGGCCGGCCTTCCTGCATCACTTCGTGCATCCGAACCTTAGCCACCAGCCGCGGATATCGATTTCCTTCAATCTCGTGCTCAAGCGCTCCGACGCCTATCTGCCGGACCAGATCTGAGTGGCGTCTCCGCCGGCGGTCAGTCCCGCTCAGCGCGGCGCAAGCGATCTTCCACCTCGCCCAGCTTGTCGGTGGTTTCCTCGAGGCGACGCGCCAACACACGCATGATCTCGACGCCCATCTCAGGAAAATCGGCAATCAGGCGGTAGAAGAGGTCAGTGGTGATCTTCAGCGCCGTCAGCTCGTCGGTCGCAACCACGGAAGCCGTGCGCGGAACGTCGATCAGGATGGCGATCTCGCCGATGATGGCGTTGCGGCCGACTTCGGCAACCTTAACGGGGCCGTCGACCGTGTCTTTCAGAATGTCAGCCTTGCCTTCGACGATAATGTAGGCGGCGTCCCCAGGATCGCCTTCACGGCAGAGCGCCTGGTCCGGCTTGAAGGTCATGCGCTCGCTGGCAAAAGCCATCAGCTTCAAGCGTGCCGGTTCAATGTTGGCGAACAGCGGAATTCGCCGCAGCACCTCGACTTCCTGTTCCAAACCCATCGCCGCGCTCCCCACCTATCGTCTTTACAACGCGCCCGATGCGGTCTTGCACCAGAACGCTTTCACCTCCGCTTCAGTCCGCCGCCAAAAGTTCCGGCAACGCACGGCCCTTTTCCTTCAGATCGCAAAACGCACCTTGCTCCACCAGACGGCCGTTGTGCATCACCAGGACTTGGTCGAAGCGCTCCGCCAGCCGGGCGCGCTCCAGTGCCCAAACGATACCCGTCTTGCCGCGCGACTGCAGCAAGCGATCGAGTAACTGCGAACGAGTTGCCCCATCCATCACCGCCGTCGCCTCGTTGAGAATCAGCAAGTCCGGGCGCTTCAGCAGGGCGCGCGCAATGGCGACTTTCTGGCGCTGACTGGCGGACAGCAGCTTGCCGGCCACGCCGACGTTGTAGTCCAACCCCACCAGAACAACGGCATCGTGCAGGCCAAGCGCATCAAGCGTCTCGGCCACGGCGGCACCGACGGTTTCCTCCGCCTCGGCGCGACCGTAGACCAGACGACCGAAGAGAATGTTGTCCATCAGACTGGCAGCTGCGTTGTAGTCGCGTGCCTCGTAGAACTCGACCGCATCTGAATCCTCCGCCTCGATCCGCTGATGCAGCGCATCCCGCGCCTTCAAGAGGCGTTCGCGGAAGTCATCGTCGATCAGGTCGAGACGGTGCCGCGCATCGACATAGCGGAAGGGAAGCGCGAGCAGTCGCTTACGCTCGGTCTCGGGCAGATTGGCCGCCCCCGATTTTTCGGCACGCTGCACCAGCTGACGGAACTCCGGCAGATCGTCGGCCGAGATGAAACTGAACTGGTCGAAGAAGGGGTGGCCGGGCGGCAGATCGGCAAAGATTTCGACCATCGTCTCGGCGATGCTCAGTCCCTTGGCGAGAAGCTGAGATTCCAGCTCGGCCTCGCGCAGCACATCGAGCACCAAGCGGTTATCGGGCAGTGCGTCCGGCGCGTACTCCGGCTTGCGGGGCGTCCCGAACAGCAGGTTCTCCGCCAGGGAAGCGTTGGGGTTGTAGGCCTTGCGGTCGAAACGCACGACCAGGTCGTCGTGCCCATGT
The DNA here is from genome assembly GCA_052168175.1 of Kiloniellales bacterium. Classification (GTDB taxonomy): domain Bacteria; phylum Pseudomonadota; class Alphaproteobacteria; order Kiloniellales; family DSM-21159; genus Algihabitans. The sequence goes on along the minus strand of JBQLZH010000002.1, from coordinate 518,385 downwards.
GCTGCCAAGCGCTCGGTCAGCTGCTCGCGCGCCTTCATAAGACCTTCGGCGACCTCCGGCCGCTTGTGTGGGTCGATGGTCCGGCCGAGTCCGAAGCGGTATACGTCGTTATCCAGCTCGACCAGGTGCAGGATCTCGATCAGTCTGCTGTCCAGCGTCTCCGGCCCGTCGCAGCCAGCCGAGGCGTAGTCGATCCAGTCGGCCCGGGGATCGAAGTCGATGTTTCCGGTCTTACGCGCCTCGGCCAGATGCCAACGGTGCCGCTTCAGCGCTTCGCCGTCGCGCTCCGGCTCTCCCAACGGCTGGTGCTTCAAGCCGTAGATCAGGTTCTCGCGCACCGACTGCGGAAAGAGGTAGGCGTCGGGTCCGACGTAGCCGAGGCGGCGTCCCGTGGCGGCTTCCGGAAGCTTGGTCAGACTCTGATCACCGACTTGGATCGAACCGCCGACCGGCGGCACCAACGCGGCCAGAAGCAAGGTCAGATGGTCTTTCCCGCTGGCGGAATCTCCCACCACGGCGGTCGCGGACCCCAGCGGCATGTCGAAACTGACCTGGTCGAGGATACGGTTGTTCGAGTCGTCGGTCAGGGTCAGGCCAGACACCTTGAGATCGCCCTCCAGCGGCTTCACCTCCACCGTCGGGTTCTGCTGATCCGGCGCCACCACATCGGTCGGTTGGAACTGCTCGATCACTTGGTCGTATTTGATCTGCACGTCGTTTCGCGTCTGCTCCCAATTCAGCAGCTCGCGCACCGGCCCAGGCAGATCCTTGTAGGCAGCGATCACGGCGACCAGCGCGCCGATATCGAGCTGGCCGTTGATCGCCAGCAGACCGCCCGCGGCGTAGAAGACGAACGGCGTGAACTGGCCCAGGAAGTTGTTGAGGAACTTGACGAAAAACTTGCGCTGGAAGATTTCGAAACGGATCTCGAAAATCCGCCCCAGCCGGCTGGTCAGCTCCGTACGCTCCCAGTTGGACGCGTCGTGGGCATGCACTTCCACGGCCCCGTCCATCACTTCCCCGATGCGTCCGGCAAGCTGGCGCGCCGTCAACTGCCGCTCCTTGCCGAGGCGCAGGATCGGCTCGCGCAGCTTGGGGATCAACACCGCCTGAATCGCCAGAACCGCCGCAGCCACCAAGCCCAGCCAGACCGACTGGATCATGATGAAGACCATGGCGGTGAGGGCCTGGCCGCCCAGGAAGGCGGGGGTGACGAAGGCGTCGCCGATGAAGCCGCCGAGCGGCTCCACCTCGTCCTTGATCATGGTCGCGACTTCAGCCGACTTCATGCGACGGAGTGTGCGCAGGCGGAAACGCAGCAGCCGGTCGGTCAGCTCGTAGCGCAGACGCCGCAGCATGCGCTCGCCCAGCCGGCCCTTGGCGGTGTTGATGACGAACTTGAAGCCGCCGTTGACGCAAACCAACGCCAGAAACGTGAAACTGAGTGCGAGCAGAAAGCCCGGTTGCGCCAGCTCAAAACCTTCGAAAAGCAGCACCGGCTCGCCGGTCAGCGCCTGACCGAAGGGCAGATGGATGCGCCCGAAGAAGCGGGTATCCTCGACCGACTCGAAGCCTTGGCCCTGGATACCCTGGTTGACGATCTGCTTCGGCAGATTCAGCGAAAGAAAGTAAAAGGGCAGCGAAAGCACAACCAAAAGCAGAATGGCGAGCTGATCGCGCCTGGAATGGCGCCAGATGTAGCGAAAAAGATTGGCTTCCATCGCCGGCCGGCCGACCTCGCACCTGCCAAGAAAAGCGTTGCGCCCCCTGGTATGGAGCAGAGCCTAAACCACAGAGCGGAACCTGGGAATGGGCGCAAACGCCTTTATGTGCAGCAGCTTGTGAGCCGGATCACAAAGTCCCCGGCGGGCCAGCGGCAGCAATGACCGGTCAACCCGCCCTTTGCCATCGCCCACAGCTCTGGCATGATCGCCTGCGGTTGCGGTGCGCCGAATCAGACTAGCGCGCAGGGGAAAAGCAACCGGCTAGAGGTTGCCGCAGCCTGAGGGGACGCGGGGCGAACGGGTTCGTACCACGGACGGGCTCCGCAGTTGGGGGGTATCTTTACAGATGGCCAATCCCGAAATGGCCGGAAGCAGAACGGCTGGGCACCGCCGCGGCGCGCGCATCTTGATCTACAGCCACGACTCCTTCGGACTCGGCCACTTGCGCCGTTGTCGAGAAATTGCGCATGCCCTGGTCGAGGCCGACACCGAGGCCAGCGTCCTGATTCTCTCTGGCTCGCCGATCATCGGCAGTTTCGACTTCCGCAGTCGAGTCGACTTCGTGCGGATTCCGGGCGTGATCAAACTGCGCAACGGCGAGTACACCTCGCTGACGCTGCCGTTGGCTGTGGAAGACACGCTGTCGCTGCGCGGCTCCATCATCAAGCACACTGCAGATGTCTTCGACCCGGACCTGTTTATCGTCGATAAGGAGCCGCTGGGCCTACGCGGCGAAGTCGCGCCGACACTGGGGTTGATGAACCAACGCGGCGTCCCCTGCGTGCTAGGCCTGCGTGACGTGATGGACGATCCGGAGATGCTGGCACATGAGTGGGAACGCAAACATGTTCTGCCCGCGCTGAGTCAGTACTACGACGATATCTGGGTCTACGGCTTGCCGCAGATCTGCGAGCCCTTAGCCGGGCTCGAGCTGCCGCCCTCCGTCGCCAAGCGCATCAGCTACACCGGCTACCTGCCCCGACCGGCTCCGGCGTCGCCGCAACCCTTCTATCTGGAGAAGATCGCCGAACCTTACGTCCTGGTCACCGTCGGCGGCGGCGGCGACGGAGAAGCCATCGTTGACTGGGTGCTCTCCGCCTACGAGCGTGATTCCTCCATCCCACACCCAGCGCTGATCGTATTGGGCCCCTTCATGGGCAGCGAGCAGCAGGCAGATTTCATGGCCCGCGTGAACCGTCTGGATCAGGTCGAGGCGCTAACCTTCCACCCCCATGTCGAAAGCCTGATGCAGCGCGCCGTCGGCGTCGTCTGCATGGGCGGGTACAACACCTTCTGCGAGGTTCTATCTTTCGACAAACGCGCCTTGATGATCCCCCGTACGGAACCTCGGCTGGAGCAGCATATGCGGGCGGCCCGCGCCCAGGATCTGGGGTTGGTGCGCATGCTGGAAGCCGGCCGGAGCGAACAGGATCGCAATCCGAAAGCCATGGCCACGGCACTCAAGGGCCTGCCGCATCAAGCGCCACCCAGTGAACGGGTGATCCCCGGTTTGCTGGACGGCAGCGAGAACGTCGTGCGCCTGGCCGAGCAGTGCCTGACACGCGGGCGCCAGCCCCAACTCGCCACTGCCCGAACCAGAGGCTAGGCGAAGGGCAAGACAGATCGACGGCGACCGTCAGGTCTCACCGGTATAGAACTCCGGCCAGGTCTTCTTCGCGAAGGCGCCCTTCTCCGAAAAAGCATGGCATGAGTTCAACAGCGCCGGTTTCTTGCCAGGTGGGCGGCTGCTCTCCTTCTTCGAGCGCACCGGGAACATCGCCTGGTAGGCCGGCGTGGCCATAGCGAGAAGCAGCTCGACCAAATGCGTGCACCCCTCGATGCCACCGAGGCGGCTGCGCACCTCCTTCCGCCAGCCGGGGCCGACCCGAACGCCGACCATGCGCTGGAAGTTGGGCGTGATCGCCGGGCAAACCGCAAAGGGCCCATGGTCCGTGACTGCCTCGATGGCCTGGATGACGAAGTTATCGTCCAACGTCAGACGGATCGACATGTCGTGGATGGGCTCGCCAGCCTCGATGTACCCGCGATGATCGTTGGGAAACCCGTAGGTCTTGGTGTCGATGATCCGACCTTCAATATCCCACAATCCATCGCTGCGGTGGTATCCACCGAAGTCGTAAGTACGGGTGTGCAGATGTTCGCGGTCCACGGCGGGCGCGGAAAGCGGCATGGCAGGCCTCCGACCTCGGCAAAAGTAGTGCTGCGCTGCACTATAGAGGATGGGGCCGGCACGCTCCAAGCCAACAGCCGGCACAGGTCCTGCAACCATGCGAACCCCCTCGCTCGTGCGATCGCCCGGAGCGGGAACAGAGAAGGCCCGGTGCAGAACTGCACCGGCACGGTAAAAATCGCCAGAGGCGTTCAGCTGGTGCCGTAGCTCTCACCGAAGATGTAGGCGTCGCGCTGACGCAGCTCACCTTCCAGACTCCGGCGGACCGCTGCATAAAGATCGCGGATGGAGACAATCGCCACCACGCGCTCGCCGGCAACGACCGGCAAGTGGCGATAGCCCCTGGTGGACATGCGGTCGAGTGCATCGATCGCCGCATCGTCCGGCGACACGGTATCCGGGTCGCGGGTCATAACCTCCGATATCTGCGTCACTGCGGGATCGCGCTCTTCGGCAACAACACGAGTCAAAACGTCCCGCTCCGTAAAGATGCCGACAAGCCGCTGCTCCTCCAGGACCAGCACGGCACCGATATGACGGTCGCGCATCACCTGCACGGCTTCCTTGACAGTCGTGCTCGGCGCCAGAATCGAAAGCTGCTGCCCCGGCGAGATCACGTCGGGCATGATCCGACGATTCATGATCGCTGTCCTCCGCTTGTTCGTCCGTCTTTACAGCGAGACGTTCCGGGAACAGTGTGACCCGCCCCGGAGGCAGGAGCAAGGGCACCTCTTGGATAAAAATCAGCACTTTTCAAGCAAGCGAGATGCTTTCTATTCGACCAATAGTTCGCCCACGAAGGAACACCGGCAAGGCGTCGTAGCAACCCCCTTGGATAGTGTTCCTGCATGGCAATGAGCTGAGTCACGACAATCGCTCGCAAAGGGTTCACGGCGTTGCTCCCGGTCGCCGCGCACCCTATGTTCCTCCGCGAAGCGGCGCGGAGCCTTCCGCGTCGCAGTTTTTCTATCGGACCAGACTCTTAGAGCCCGCATGACCGAGCTGTCGCGCATTCGCAACTTCGCCATCATTGCCCACATCGACCACGGCAAGTCGACATTGGCCGACCGCATGATCCAGACCTGCGGCGGACTGACCGACCGCGAGATGCGCGAACAGGTGCTCGACTCCATGGAGCTGGAGCGCGAGCGGGGGATCACCATCAAGGCGCAAACCGTCCGTCTGAACTACAGAGCTCAGGACGGGCAGGACTACGTGCTGAATATGATCGACACCCCGGGCCACGTGGACTTCACCTACGAGGTCAGCCGCTCGCTCAAGGCCTGCGAAGGCTCGATCCTGCTGGTCGATGCCAGCCAGGGCGTCGAAGCGCAGACACTGGCCAACGTCTATCTGGCGCTGGAACACGACCACGAGATGATTCCGGTGCTGAACAAGGTCGATCTGCCGGCCGCGGAGCCGGAGCGCATCAAGGAGCAGATCGAGGAGGTCATCGGTCTCGATGCCTCCGAAGCGCTCGAGATATCCGCCAAGACCGGTCAGGGCGTCACGGAGGTTCTGGAGGCCATCGTCCGGCGCCTGCCGCCGCCCCAAGGCGACGCGACCGCGCCGCTGCAGGGCTTGGTCGTCGATTCCTGGTACGACACCTACCTGGGCGTGGTCGTCCTGGTGCGGGTGATGCAGGGCCAGCTGCGCGCCGGTCGAAAGCTACGCTTCATGGGGACGCGCGCCGTCCACGACGTCACGGAAGTGGGCACCTTCACACCCGCGAAGACGGCTGCCGAGGTGCTGGGCCCTGGCGAGATCGGCTATGTCATCTCCGGCATCAAGACCATTCAGGATGCGAAGGTCGGCGACACCGTCACCGACGAAAGGCAACGCTGCGATACGCCGCTGTCCGGCTTCATGCCCTCCGTGCCGGTGGTCTTCTGCGGTCTCTTCCCGACCGACGCGGCCGAGTACGAGGAACTGCGCGACAGCCTCGGCAAGCTGGCGCTCAACGACGCCTCCTTCCAGTTCGAGCCGGAAGTCAGCCCGGCGCTTGGCTTCGGCTTCCGCTGCGGTTTCCTGGGGCTGCTGCATCTGGAGATCGTCCAGGAGCGGCTGGAGCGCGAGTTCGGCCTCGACCTCATCACCACGGCCCCCAGTGTCGTCTACAAGGTCCACCTGACCGACGGGACCTCTCTGGAGCTGCACAATCCGGTCGACATGCCGGAGGTCACCAAGATCAAGACCATCGAGGAGCCCTGGATCCGGGCCACCATCCTGGTGCCGGACGAACACCTGGGCGCCGTCCTCAAGCTCTGTGAGGAACGGCGCGGCGAGCAGCTCGATCTGACCTACGCAGGCAGCCGCGCCATGGTGGTCTATCGCCTGCCGCTTAACGAGGTCGTCTTCGACTTTTACGATCGCCTCAAATCGGTGACACGGGGCTACGCCAGCTTCGACTACCACCTGGAGGGCTACCGCGAGGGCGACCTGGTGAAGCTCTCGGTTCTGGTCAACAGCGATCCGGTCGATGCTTTGGCGATCATGGTCCACCGCAGCCAATCGGAGCTCCGCGGTCGTGCCCTCTGCCAGAAACTCAAGGAACTGATCCCGCGGCAGATGTTCAAGATCGCCATTCAAGCCGCGATCGGCGGCAAGGTGATCGCGCGCGAAACCGTCTCTGCCCTACGCAAGGACGTCACGGCGAAGTGCTATGGCGGCGACGTCAGCCGCAAGCGCAAGTTGCTGGAAAAGCAGAAGGCCGGCAAGAAGCGTATGCGCCAAATCGGTAACGTCGAGATCCCACAGTCCGCTTTTCTCGCCGCACTCAAGATGGGCGAGGACTGACACGGGCCGAACGCGGTACCGTTACTCGTATTTCTGCCTACAACCGCGCTGTTTCTTTTGCGGCACCTGTGTTTCAGGGCGGTCGCCTCTTGCCTTGCGGAAATCCAGCCACCCATACTAATCCTGTGTGAATTCGATCCCGACAGCCCGAACGCTGCGCTGGCACCTGCGCGTGGAGTGTCCGATGACCGGCAGAAGCCGTTTTCGACTGCATCATGCGCCGTTGGCTTCGGTCGGCTTTATCGTCTGTCTGCTGATCGCGCTAACAACCGCCAGCGCGCAAGTGCCGCTGACGCTGCCACCGTCGCAGCCCGCTCCACAAGTTGACATCCGACAACTGACTGCCGAGGAGCGTGCGGAGTTGCTATCGCGCCTGTCCGACCAGCAGGTGCGCGAGATGATGCTGGCCTACATGGAGGCCACTGCCGCGAGCGGCAGCGAGCAAACTCCGGTTGTCGACGCGATCCATGAAGGCATCACGCTGTTTCAGGAGCGCTTCAGCGAGCGTCTTTCGCATGTCGGCGGTCTCGCCGCCCTGCCCGGTTTCGCCTATGCGAAACTTGCGGAGGATCGAAGCCGATTTCACCCTCTCCTGATTCTCGGCTTGTTTGCGGTCATCGCGGCCTTGGCGTTGGCCGCCGAACGAGGGTATCGCCGGCTCGCGGGCGGCCTCTATGCCAGCCTGACGCCGCCAGCGGATGCCGAGCCGCTCCAGCGCCTCGGGCGTCTGATCGGCCGGCTTTTCCTCGATACTCTCGGTGTCGCGGTGTTTGCCGTGGTGATTCTGGGATGTTTCCTTCTGCTGCATCACGGCCATGAACCGACTCGCATGGTTGTCATGACCTTTCTGACGGCCCTGGTTATCGCGCGCATGATTTCCGTTGTTTCGCGCTTTTTCTTTGCACCCTTCGCCCACCAGCTTCGGATCGCGCCCTTCGACGACGAGACGGCTCAGCGAATACATCGTTGGGTGATGCTGGCAGCCTACGTTGCCACCTTCGGGCTTCTCGCCTGCGGCCTGATGCTCGACCTGGGGCAACCGCCGGCCGAGCACGACCTGCTGCTGGATGCACTCTCCATCGTCATGGTGACCCTGCTCGTAGCCGGCGCTTTCCGACTGCGTAGGCCCATTGCCTCCAGCCTCGTAGCGCGGCTCGAAGACGATGGACGACCGCGCCCTATCCTTCGCCGCCTGGTTTCACTGTGGCACGTCGCTTTCATCGTTTATATTTTGTTCCTCTATGTGCTCTCGGCCTACAAGAGCGTCGTCGGCCAGGAAACGGCCGCCTACCCCGGCCTGATCAGCCTGATCATCATTTTGCTCGTGCCGGCCGCCGACTTCTTTCTGAGGTCGCTGCTCGACCACGCCTTACCAGCGAGATCGGCGGACGGCGGAAAGGGAGCTGCGCAGGCCTTACCTGTGTTCAAACGGGCGCTCCGCATCCTGCTGGTAATCTTTGCGTTCTACGTCGTCGGTCGTGTCTGGGGCGTCGACTTCTTCACGCTCGGGCAAGCAGGCCTGGGCGTCGAGCTGATGCGCGCCGTCATCGACATTTCGCTGGTCCTGCTGGTCGCCTACGTGGCTTGGGGTGCCGCCAAGGCCGCCCTGGCGCGCTATCTGACCGAGCAGGACGAGGATGACACCATTGGCGGAGACGAGGGCGGTGCGGCCAGCGCATCCCGGCTGGAAACCATCATGCCGCTGGTCTTGCGGTTCGTTCAGATCACACTGATCGTTATCGTCGCGCTGATCGTTCTCTCCTCGCTCGGCGTCGACATCGGTCCGCTTCTGGCCGGTGCCGGTGTGGTCGGGATCGCCGTCGGCTTCGGAGCACAAACGTTGGTGCGCGACGTCGTCTCCGGCCTGTTCTTTCTGATGGACGACGCCTTCCGCAAGGGCGAGTACGTCGATATCGGCTCGGTTAAAGGTACGGTCGAACGCATCAATGTGCGCTCGCTCGTGCTCCGGCATCACCTCGGTCCGCTGCACACGGTGCCTTTCGGTGAAATCCAGCACCTGACCAACTTCAGTCGCGACTGGGTGATCATGAAGATGGAGTTCCGCGTTCCGACGGACACCGATATCACCAAGGTGAAGAAGATCTTCAAACAAGTCGGGGCGGAGATGCTGGAGCATCCCGACCTCGCCGGCGACTTCATCGAACCCTTCAAGAGTCAGGGCATCAAATCCATCGAGGATTCGGCGATCATCGTGCGCGGCAAATTCATGAGCCGGCCGGGCCGGCAATTCGTCCTGCGGAAGGAACTGTTCAACCGGGTCCAAAAGGCCTTCCAGGAGAACGGCATCGCCTTCGCCCATCGCAAGGTGACGGTGGAACTGCCACCGGATCTGCAGCTTTCACCCGAGCAGAAGAAGCAGGTTGCCGAGTCCGCCGGCGCCGCTGCCATCGCCGCGGATGAAGCGGATCAGGAATCACCCGCTCTCCCAGGCAGAGCCTGACGTCGCCCGCCTAACTCACCGATAAACGCGATAGCGCCTTCTCTCTGCCGATCAACGGCAGCAGGGCAGCCAGCTCGGGACCGGAGCTCTCTCCGGTCAAGGCCCGACGCAACGGTAAAAATAATGCCTTGCCCTTGCGGCCGGTGGCCTGCTTGAGCGCTCCGGTCCAGAGCGACCAGGTGTTCTCGTCCCAAGGCGCGGGCGGCAGCAGCTCAACCGCCTGAGCGATGTAGTCAGCTTCATCGATATCTGGGGCAATCTCTCCGTGGACGACTTGACGCCAGAGACCCACTTCGCCCCGCCGCGCCAGGTTGCCGCGCACGGCCAGCCAGAGTGGCTCGCCCACCTCGGTCAGACCGCGCGCCTCCAACCAAGGGCGGACGGCACTGTAGGGCATGTCATGGAGGAGCTTGGCATTGAGATGCTCCAGCTCGGCAGGATCGAACTTGGGCGTCGCACGGCCGAAGCGCCCGATGTCGAAGTCGGCGGCCAGGTCCTCCAGGCTTTGACGCGGCGCGATAGGGTCGGGCGTGCCCAGCTTGGCCAAATAGCTGTTGATCGTCATGGCCTCGATGGAGTCTTCACGCAGCGCCTGAAGACTGAGCGCTCCCAGGCGTTTCGACAAACCCTGGCCGCCGGCATCGGTCAGCAGTGGCAAATGCGCAAAGGTCGGTACGGCGCCCCCCAATGCTTCGAAGAGCTGCACCTGTACCGCCGTGTTGGCGACATGATCCTCGCCACGCAGAACGTGGGTGATGCCCAGCTCGATATCGTCGACGACCGACGAGAGCGTGTAGAGCGGCCGCCCGTCGCCGCGCAGCAAGACCGGGTCGGAAAGATGCTGACCTTCGAAGCGCTTGTCGCCCTGTACCGCATCGCTCCACGCGATCGGTGCGGCTTCCAGCCTGAACCGCCAGTGCGGACGGCGCCCCTCCGCCTCGAAGGCCGCGCGCTCGGCCGCGGTCAGTCGTAACCCGGCGCGGTCGTAGATCGGGGGGCGGCCGGATTTGAGCTGCAACTTGCGTTTCAGCTCCAGCTCCTCCGCCGTCTCGTAGCAGGCATAGAGTCGATCGGTGGCCTTAAGTTTCTCGACCGCTGCCTGGTAACGCTCACTGCGATCGGACTGCCGCGCGAAGGCATCCCAAGTGAGGCCGAGCCAATTCAGATCTTCCTCGATTCCTGCCGCAAAGGCCGCAGTCGAACGTTCGCTATCGGTATCGTCCATGCGCAAGAGGAAGTCACCGCCTTCCCGCCTGGCCCAAAGCCAGTTGAGCAGGGCGACGCGCGCGTTGCCGACATGCAGACGCCCGGTCGGCGAGGGAGCGAAACGAACTTTCATAAGAATGCGGAGCGCCTCTAGAGCGGGCCCTTGAAAGCGTTGACGATGGGATAGCGGCGATCGCGGCCGAAGGACCGCCGGGTGATCTTGACCCCTGGCGGTGCCTGGCGACGCTTATACTCCGCGTTTTCCAGCATACGCCAGGTACGGGTCACGGTCTCCAACGCATGCCCCCGCTTGGCGATCTCGGCGAGCGACAGCTCGCGCTCGATCAGGCAGGTGAGAATGTCGTCCAGTTCGTCATACGGCGGCAGGGAATCCTGGTCGGTCTGATCCGGCTTCAATTCCGCCGACGGCGCCTTCGTGATGATACGCTCCGGGATGGCGCGGCCTTCGACACCGTGAGCACCGGCCGGCCTTTGCTGATTGCGCCAGCCGCAGAGGCCGTAGACGGTGGTCTTGTAAACGTCCTTCAGCACATTGAAACCGCCGCACATGTCGCCGTAGAGGGTCGAGTAGCCGACGCTCATCTCGGACTTGTTGCCGGTCGAGAGCACCATCTTGCCCAGCTTGTTGGAAATCGCCATCAGAGCCACGCCTCGGGCGCGAGCCTGGATGTTTTCCTCCGTGGTGTCGGGCGGCAGGCCGTCGAACACCGGGCGCAGCATGCCCTCGAAAGCCTCCATAGCTGGCTGGATGCCGATTTCGTCCAGACGCAGTCCGTTCAATCGCGCGAGCTCGGCGGCATCCTCCAGCGAGTGGTCGCTGGTGTAGGGCGAAGGCATCATCACGCAGTGAACCTGGTCCGGCCCGAGCGCGTCAGCCGCCACCACGGCAGAAAGGGCCGAGTCGACTCCACCCGACAGGCCGATCACCACACCGGGAAAACCGGACTTCTCCACGTAGTCTTTCAGACCCAGCATCAGGGCGCGGTAGGTGGCTTCCAGCCCTTCCAAGGGTTCGACCAGGTCACCGTCGCTGCAGCTCCAGCCGTCGTCCGTCCGCTCCCACTGCGTCAGACCTATGGCCTCTTGAAAGGCCGGGAGGTGGGTCCGCAGACGGCAACCGGCATCCAGAGCAAAGGAAGCACCGTCGAAGACCAGTTCGTCCTGACCGCCAACCTGGTTCACGTAGATCAACGGCAGGCCGCTTTCGGTGATCCTTTGGATCGCCAGCTGTTGGCGCTCCTCCAACTTGTCGGTCTCGAAGGGGCTGCCATTGGGGACGATCAGAATTTCGGCGCCGGATTCCTCCAGGCACTCGGTGGCATCCGGCGTCCACATGTCCTCGCAAACCATGACGCCAAGACGTACACCGCGGAAACTGACAGGTCCGGGCAGCGGCCCGGCGGCAAAGACCCGTAGCTCGTCGAACACGCCGTAGTTCGGCAGATCGTGCTTGTAGCGCACCGCCTGCACCGCGCCGCCGTCGAGCAACAGGGCGGCGTTGTAGACATGACCGCGCAGCGGCGTGTTCTCCACCGGCCCGTCGCGCCAGGGCGCACCGACCAGCAGCGCCGGCCCGCCGTCGGCCGTTTCCGCCGCGAGCTCGTCGACCACCGCGACAACACCGTCCAAGAAATCCGGTTTCAAAACCAAGTCTTCCGGCGGATAGCCGGAAATGCAGAGTTCCGGGGCGATCACCAGGTCCGCGCCGCCCTCCGCCGCTGCCGCCCTGGCAGCCCGAAGCCGTGCGAGGTTTCCCCGCAAGTCGCCGACGGTCGGATTGATTTGTGCCAGCGCAATGGTCAGACGGTCGGTCATGCGTGTCTCGGATCTCTCATTCGATACATCCGCGCGACACTACGCCAGACAGCGCCGGGATCAAGCTCGGTCGAAATCGCCAGCCCAAAGAAAACCTGCTAAGCGATCCTGCTTCAGGCTGCCGCACTCGCCTCCAGACGCAGACAGGACTCGCCGAGACCGTCGAACAGTGCGGAGACACGGTCGACCCAGGGGCGTAAGGCATCGTCGGCCGAGAGGATCGGCGTCGGGCTGGCGCAGCGCGCGAACTGGAAAACGGAAAAGACAGCGTAGTCGGCATAGGCAGGCTCGGACCCGCTGACATAGGGGTACGCTTGGAGTTGAGCGCGCAGAGGTGCCAATGCCTTGGTCAAGTTGGCTTCGAAGGCCGGGCGCTCGGCAGGGAAGGATTCGATAGCTCGTCCCAGCCGCTTCTCTCGGGTCTCCCGGAAGTAGGCTTTGTCGTCCTCGGCAATGTTGGCGTGCAAGTCTGCGACCACCAGCGGAAAGACTGCCGGCATGAGAGCTGTATCGGCCCAGCCGTTCATGAAACGGGCAAGTGCCGGCGATCCGCCGAAAAGGCTTGGCCTGTCCGGGTAGGTTTCTTCCAGGTACTCGGCAATCGCCCAGGAATCGTGCACGGTCCGATCGCCGTCGACCAGGATCGGCACCAGACCCTGACCGGAGAACGCGATCGTCTCCTTGTCATGGAACTTGATCGGCACGTGGTCGTCCACCGCCAGGCCCTTGTGCGCCAAAGCGTAGCGTGCCCGCCAGGAAAAGGGGCTCGGCCGGTGATCATCCTGTTTACCGACGCGTTCGTAGAGTGTGCGAGTCATGTTGTGCGAGATTCCCTCAAGACAGTGCTTGCGAGGCAGCCTAGCTGCCGGATGCAGGTTGCGGTAGCTGCCGCAGGATCACAATGGCTTGGCCTGGGAATCGGCAGCGGAGAGGCGCCGGAAACAGGCCGCCTCAACGGCGCAGCAGGAACTCGCGGCCGACCTTGACCCGAGGTTTTCCGTCGTAGGCCACGATGTCAGCCGTCGCGTAGGTTTCCGACCACTTGGACGGCAGGTAGCTTCCGGTGCCCACCAGGTCCAAAGGCGCATCGGCTTCCGCCATAATGCGGCACTTCTCGGGTCCGAAGCCGGAGGAGCCGACAATACGGACCTTGTCGAAGCCCTCGGCATCCAGGGCTTCGCGCAGCGCCCAGATCGCCGCCGCGGAGACACCAGGACCGACCAGGTTGCGCAGCTGATCATCCGTGCGGTAGCCCCGGACCGCATCTGGCGCGTTGCGCTCCAGCACCGCATAGCTGGCCGCCGGGTCGAGACCCTCCAGATAGCGGCTGCCCGGTACGTCGATGCGCAGGGAGACTTCGCCGCGGGTCGCTCTCTCGGAGAAGCGGCGGCAGACCGCCAGACTGTCGGTGACCTCCTGGCCGAAATAGTCGACCAGAACCACCAAGGGCTCGTCCGGGAAAGTCTCGGCGAACATTTCCGCAGCGCGCACGGTCGAACCGGCGTAGCCGATCAGCGCGTGCGGCATGGTGCCGATGCCCCGCTCCCTTCCCAGGAAGTGGGCTGTGGCATCCGTCGCCGTACCGACGAAGCCGACGGCCCCAACCTTGCGCTGGGCCCGAGCGGAGCCGACCGACGCCGCGTAGACCATCAGCTCGGTCATTTCGGTGCCGGCACAGTGGCGTGCTTCCATGGCAAGGAAGCCGACCTTCGGCAGGTCGGCACACATGGTATAGGCGTTGTAGGCCGCCACGCTGGGCGGCCCGAGCTTTTGCAGCAACAGGGTTTCGAGATCGGAGAGATGGTAGAGCGGACCGGTGACATAGAGGATCGGCTCGCCCGCGCCGACCCACTTGCCCTCCGGATAGAGCAGCTCGATCTCGATTTCGAAACCGCGCTGAGCCGCCATCTCCTGCAGCCACTCGACAGCCAGCCGCGGAGCACAGACCACGGGACGCCGCATGAAGAGCGCATAGGTGACGCGGCTGTCACCGAACCGTCCGACGATCTGCTTGGTGCGCTTGAAGTAGGTATCAGTCCAGGCCGCGACGCCAGCTTCGTCGCGCGGGCTGTAGCTCAAGCGCTGCGCCAGGGAACTGCTGATCTTAGGGTCGTCCGGCATGACTGTCTCTCACGCTGGGGAGCCCGCCCGCTGCCTTCGCCGCTATAGGTCAGGCGCCGGCAGCCCGCTGCAGTGGCAGGTCTCGACCGAACCGCTCGGCCTTCAGCTCGGCGGCGATCAGGAAGGCAAGCTCCAACGCCTGATTTGCATTGAGCCGAGGGTCGCAATGCGTGTGATAGCGATCGCCCAAGCGTTCGTCGCTGATGGCCTGGGCACCGCCGATACACTCGGTCACGTCCTGTCCCGTCATCTCGAAGTGAACGCCACCGGCGTGGGTGCCTTCGGCACGATGCACCGCGAAGAAGCCCTGCACCTCGGTCAAGATCCGGTCGAACGGCCGCGTCTTGTAGCCGGAGGCGGATTTGATGGTATTGCCGTGCATCGGGTCGCAGGCCCAAACCACCTGCCGACCTTCGCGCGCCACCGCGCGTACCAGCGGCGCCAGCTTCTCGACGACCTGATCGTGCCCCATGCGGCAAATCAAAGTAAGACGCCCGGCCTCGTTTTCCGGGTTCAGCCGGTCGATCAGGCGCAGCAGGTCGTCCACCTCCAGGCTCGGTCCGCACTTCATACCTATCGGGTTCTTTACACCGGAGAGGAAGTCGACGTGGCCGCCGTCAAGCTGGCGGGTGCGATCGCCGATCCACAGGAAGTGCGCCGATGTGTCGTACCATTCGCCGGTCAGGCTATCGACACGGGTCAAGGCCTGCTCGTAATGCAGCAGCAGCGCTTCATGGCTGGTGTAGAAGTCGGTTTCGCGCAGTTGCGGCACGGTCTCGGCCGTCAGGCCGCAAGCCGCCATGAAGGCCAGCGCTTCGTCGATCCGGCCGGCCAGTTCCTCGTAGCGGGCGCTCTGCGAACTGCCGGCCACGAAGCGCAGATTCCAGGCATGGACCTTGTGCAAGTCGGCGAAGCCGCCCTGGGCGAAGGCCCGCAGAAGGTTCAGGGTTGCAGCCGACTGATTGTAGGCACGTACCAGGCGCTCGGGGTCCGGCTTCCGTGCCTCGGCGTCGAACTCGATACCGTTGACGATGTCGCCGCGATAACTCGGCAGCTCGACGCCGTCGATCGTCTCGTTCGGTGCCGACCGGGGCTTGGCGAATTGGCCTGCCATACGACCGACCTTCACCATCGGCAAAGAGGCGCCGTAGGTCAGGGCGACCGACATCTGCAGCAGGACGCGGAAGGTGTCCCGGATGTTATTGGGATGAAACTCCGCAAAGCTCTCCGCACAGTCGCCGCCCTGCAGCAGGAAAGCCTCGCCGGCCGCGACCTTGGCGAGATCCGCCTTCAACTTGCGCGCCTCGCCGGCAAAAACCAGCGGCGGATAGTTGCGCAGGCTGTCCTCGACGCGCTGCAGCGTCTCGCTATCGGGATAGTCCGGCACCTGCTGTACCGGCTTGCTGCGCCAGCCATCAGGTGTCCAGGGGGGTGTCTGTGTGGCGGACATCGCCTCGGCTCCTGCCGTTAACTTACCGGACCGCAGGTTCTAGCGCTTGCAGTCGCATGAATCCAGAGCTCAGGAGACTCATCGGTCGTCCAAAGCGCATTCTACTCGGCCGCCCTTGCCTCTTCCGGCTCTAGCACGGGTTCGCGCATGGTGACGAACTCCTCGGCCGCAGTGGGATGGATACCGATGGTGCGATCGAAGTCCGCCTTGGTCGCCCCGGCCTTCAGCGCAATGCCTATGCCCTGAATAATCTCCGGCCCGTCCTGCCCCAGCATGTGGGCACCGACCACCTTCTGGCTTTCGCGTGCCACCACGAGTTTCATCAGCGTCTTCTCGTCGCGTCCTGTCATGGTGTGCTTCATCGGCGTGAAGCGCGATCGGTAGATATCGACGGCACCGAAGGCCTCGCGCGCCTGGGCTTCGGTCAGGCCGACGGTCGCCAGGGGCGGTTGGCTGAAAACCGCGGTCGGAATCTCGGTGTAGTCCACTTCCGTGTCCTGGCCTCCGAAGAGATGGCGTGCCACCACCATGCCTTCGGCCAGCGCGACCGGGGTCAGCTGTACGCGGTCGATCACATCGCCGATCGCGAAGATCGAGGGTACCGACGTGCGATAGAAACCATCGACCTTGACGCCGCCGCTATCGCCCAAGGCGACGCCTGCGCGCTCCAGGCCCACGCCGGCGATGTTGGGGCGCCGGCCGATGGCATAGAGGATCTGGTCGACCTCCAGCTTGTCCCCGCTCGAGAGATGCGCGAGCAATCCGCCGGAGGTCTTCTCGGTTTTGTCGATGATGGTGTGAAAGCGCAGGTCGACGCCCTTCTTCGGCATCTCTTCGGCCAAGCCTCGACGGAGATCGTCGTCGAACCCGCGCAGGAAGAGATCGCCGCGATAGAGCTGTGTGACCTGGCTGCCGAGACCGGCGAAAACGCCCGCGAACTCGACAGCGATGTAGCCGCCGCCAGCGACGATGATCCGCTCCGGCTGCTTTTCCAGATAGAAGACATCGTCGGAGACGATGCCGAGCTCCTGCCCAGGCTCCCGCGGCCGCGACGGCAGCCCACCGGTGGCAATCAGGATATAGCGTACGCGGATCTCACGGCCGGCAACCACCACGGTGTGGGCATCCTCGATGGCAGCGGTGCCTTCGACGATCTCCACACCTGAATTGGTCAGTAGCCGCTCGTAGATGCCGTTCAGCCGGCCGATCTCGCTGTTCTTGTTGGCGATCAGCCTGGACCAGTCGAACCGGCGCTCGCCGACCGACCAGCCGTAGCCGGCGGCGTCCTCGAAATCCTCGGAAAAGTGGCTCGCATAGACCATCAGCTTCTTCGGCACGCAGCCGATGTTGACGCAGGTACCACCCAGATGCCGCTCCTCCGCGACCGCCACCTTGGCGCCGAAGCCGGCGGCAAAGCGCGCGGCGCGCACGCCGCCCGATCCTGCGCCGATGACAAAGAGGTCGTAATCGTAATCGCCCATGATTTGTTCTCTAGTCTCTGAATCGTTGACCTGGAGGTAAGTATCCCGCGCGCCGATACTACGATCTCTCAGGTCGTATCAGCCGTGCCCTATCGGCGCAGATGCTCCACAGTCTTTACCTGGCAACTTCTGTGGCAACGGAACGGTTAAGCCGCTGAAACCGAGGCTACTCGGCCACTTTCACCAGCACTTTGCCGCGGTTGGTGCCCTCCAGCAGCTTCATCAGCGCCTGCGGCGCGTTCTCTAGCCCCTCGATCACATCTTCGCGAAAGCACAGACGGCCCTCGCGGTACCAGGCACCGAGCTGCTCCGCGGCCTCACCAAGCCGATCGAAGTGATCGAGCACCAGAAAACCGCTCATGGTCGCGCGCTTGACCAGAATCTGGCGGCTGTAGCGTGGACCGGTTGGCGGTGGACTGCTCGGGATTGCCATGGTGCCGACGACAACCACGCGGGCCCCCACGGTGATCTGCGCCATCACCGCATCGGAGATCCAACCGCCGGTCATGTCGTAGTAGACATCGGCGCCCCCGGGGCACGCCTCCGCCAAGGCTATAGAGAGGGCTTCGGCATCGGCATAATCCTTGTAGTTCAAGGCCGCGTCGTAGCCGTACAGCTCGGTACAGTCGGCCGCCTTCGCCGCGCTGCCGGTGATTCCCACGGTGCGACAGCCGAAGATCTTTGCGATCTGTCCAACGACCGCGCCGACGGCTCCGGCGGCTGTCGAGACCACGACGGTTTCGCCGGATTTGGGACGGCCGACATCGATGAGCCCCAGGTATGCCGTCAGGCCGGTCATACCGAGCAAATGCAGATTGGCCGACAGCGGCACCTGTTCCGGGTCGACGATCCGGTCGATGTCGCTGCCGTCGCTGACCGCCCAGTCTTGCCAACCCTGACGCCCGGACACGTAGGCACCGACCGGGTAGTCGAGATGATCGCTGGCTTCGACCCGGCCGAGGGTGAAGCTGCGCATAACACCGCCGAGCGGCACTGGTTCGCTGTAGTTGGGTCCCTCGGCGATCCACCCCCGCATCGCAGGGTCGCAGGACAGCCAAAGCACCCGAATCAGCAGCTCACCCGGTTGCTGGACTGGTTTTTCTGCCTCCTCAAGGCGGAAACAACCGGGGTCTACGCCTTTGGGCCCGGGACGTCGGGCCAACACGACACGGCGGTTGATGTCGTCAGCCATCGCCTCAGGCCGGTTTCAGAGTGATACTTTCCAGGTCCTTGGGCGCGTGCGTCAGCACCTCCGGCGTTTCTCCCACAACCACCGTATCGTCAATCCTGAATCCTCCGACTCCATAGAGATAGATACCGGGTTCGGCAGAGTAGACCTCGCCGGCCAGCAGCGGGCGATCGTTGAAGGCCATGTCTTCCGGATACTCGTGACCGATGAGGCCCATGCCATGGCCGGTGCGATGGCGGATCTGAGCGCCGAAGCCGGCCGCCTCGATCTCTGTCCGGGCCGCATCTTCGATGGCGCTGACCGGATTGCCGACCCGCGCAGCCGCGATCGCCGCCTCATTGGCCGCAAGCGCCGCGTCGTAGGCCTTGACCTGTTCGTCTTTGGGCGTGCCGCAAAAGAAGGTGCGCTCGTTTTCGATCACCATGCCATTGAGACGCGGAATCACGATGTTGACGATGCCGTGGCCTTCCTCGATGCGCAGCCCGGTCAAGGCACCGTTGCCATGGGGGGAAGCGGAGGCTGGGCCGGTCAGCGTGTAGCCGCGAACTTCGAGATGCTCGCCGGGAAAGCGGTCGGCCGCCTCTTCGAAGATCTTCGCGTGCATTGCGGCATCCAGTTCCTGCACCAACCGCCCCGGCCGGATCGCGTCGGCATAGAGCTCCTGCGCCCAGTCGGACAGGGCGGCGGCCTGCCGCATCAGCGCGAGTTCCTCCGGATGCTTGACCAAACGCAATTCGCGAAGCTGGGCCGTACGCGGCAACAGCTCGAGCTGCGGCAGGAGTTCCGGAACCTTGGCAAGCGGGCCGGGCAGCGCATCGACAGCGATCCGCCCTTCCGCCAAGCCCTTGTCCCGCAGGAGATCTGCGGCGATCCGGGGCCACTGGGTGACCAGTCGGTTGGCGTTGGAGCGCGAGCGGTGCTCATCGTAGAACTGCGCCTCCTCCAACCAGAGCTGACCGCGCTCGCTGGCCATGCGGAAGTGGTGGATGGACAGCTCGTTGAGCAGACAGAAAGGGTCGCCGGCCCGCGGCACGACCACCAGCACCGGTCGCTCCCAAGTCTGGACGTCGAGATTGAAGTTGGTGGCGAACTGCACGAAGTCGGCCGAAACGAAAGCCAGGGCATCGAAGCCCTCGCGATCCATCAGCGCATTCATGCCGGCGCGGCGCTCGTCCCAAACCGCCGTTGAAAGAAACCCCATTCTCCTGTCGCTCCCGTTTTCCGCGCTTGTTCACCAAGCCTTATAGCTGAACGCTAAAGCGGGGTTGGATCCAGAGGAATCTGGAAACTCAAACAGCATACTATGTTATGCGCAGGTTTGTTTTTATCATATTCATTATATTATTAGTGAACACGCGGCAAAAGTTTTGATTCTATTTATAATATTTTAAATAATATTAGAATTTTACTAATTCTACAATTGCAAGTTCGAGTCAATACGGTATATTTATTCATCATAATGTTGTTTACGTTGTCATAATTCAATTATCTAAATCTAGAAAACTGTGCAATCTTGCGAGGAATAGATTTTGCCCTACGCATATAGTTTTTTATCTTATGTATAAAGATAATTGGCATTCCCCTTAAATAAGGATTTTTGAATGCTAAGATATCAATAGTTTTTCCAGTACGCGACAACATAGTAGTCCAATCCAAATTTTCCATTTCGAGATAATCAGTATATTCTTTTGCAAAATATATATAAGGTGATAGCTCTAAATAAAGTGGCCTATGATCAAGATTCTTCCATGGTTTTGGCCCCTGCGCATGAACGACAGATGGACCTCCATTTATCATACAATAAATTCTATCTAAAATAGAGAAGCCATCGGGCCCAAAACATTGAGCGATTTCTTTTCCACTTCTAACCCATCTAATGGGAAGGTTTTGATATTTTTTCGACCCAATGAGTGCAGTAAGAGCATCTTGGCTTCCCGCTAAATGCCGCTCACGCAGATGAAATGGTTTCTTTTGAGCATCTACGAATTCCTGAGAATGCAGCATACTCATATACTCCAAAAGAAGAGATTCGTGATGTTTTGTTGCTCTTAATATACAGTTATTTATAGTGCGTGTGATCACTTGACCTGGCTCCAAACCCCAAGCCTCAGTTCTGTAGCGTGACCCTTGGCGAATAACCGAACGAGGTTCTTCAGCAACGACCAAACAAGACATGTCTTCCCGTAAAATCTGCTCCGGCAAAGGCCTTAAGAATATCATGTCTGAATCAATCCACGTTACATCATCAACATAATTCTCTAGTAAAAATAAAAGACATTCAGCTTTTACATTCCACCCGCTTGATTTCGGCGAAAATTCTGGAATTCGAATTATATATTTTTCATTTACTTTTTCATTGAAATCTATATTTGCACATGATTTTCCCATCATATAAATTTTGGAATTTGGATATTTCTTACAAATACTCATGATAAGAATTTTAACAGCAATAAAATCTTCAGGTCGATCTTCATATATACAAAAATTTACATTGATGAAATCTTGATCTTTCATTGCATGTCCTCACTGATCTATATATTCAAAATTATTTATGATGTAAATCCGCTAATCCTCCAAAAAAATTTCAACACTTAAGAGGCATCACAGCAAGATTTACAGCGTGCAGCGCCAACACAAAGATTTTGTGTGTTTCCACTTACTTAGCAAATTCTCCATACAGGAGATAGCGACTGCCTTCATGACGAAAGGTGCCTTAGCAACAAGCGTCGAGTTGTCTTGAAGTGATTCTGATTGAATAGGCAATCCCTAACTGCTTGTAGATTTTACCACGCCGTAGTTTAGAATTGCTTAGTTGCGTGAAAAACTAATTTTTGCTGGAGGGTCGATATGGCGTCAAAGTCACTGACAACCATTGTTGTCGTGCCACGCGAAAGATTTGGCGTAGCGCTTGACTCCCTTAAGAGCATCATTGAGCACACCGATCGTCCCTACGATCTGATCTATGTGGATGGGGGCAGTCCTTCAAAAATCGCCATGCAGTTACGAGAGCTCTGTGAGTCGGAGGGTTTCAAGTATATTCGTTATAACTACTTTCTATCGCCGAATCAGGCGCGAAATATTGGCTTGCGGGAGACCGCTTCGAAATACATAGCCTTCCTCGACAATGATATCATTTGTTCACCCGGTTGGTTGGCGACACTTGTTGAAACTGCGGAAGACACCGGAGCCGAGGTCATTTCGCCACTCACCTGCCAACGAAAGCCGGTCCATACGGAGGTTCATCAAGCAGGCGGTCTGATCGCCGACGACCTGAAGGCTTTTCTCGCCGCTGCGCCGGAAGACCGCCGGCTGCGCGATGAGCATGTGCATCAAGGCCAGAAAGTTGCCGATCTGAGCCTAGAGAGAGGAGAGACCCAATTCTGTGAGTTCCATTGCGTCCTAGTCAAAAAAGAGCTGTTCGAGCGCACCGGAATCTTGGATGAAGGGCTTATCGCAACGCGTGAGCACATCGACTTCAGTCTCTGCGTCTGGACGGCCGGAGGGCGTATCCTTTTCGAGCCTAAGTCTGTCGTGACCTACCTGTTCCCATCACGCGACTCGCCACTAACGCTGGCCGACTGGCCATTCTTTACTCTGCGCTGGTCGCCGACCTGGATCCTGAAGAGCCTTGACCGTTTTTGCGAGAAGTGGGGCATGACAAATGACCCACATGTACAGAAGCTTCGCGCTGGCGCTGCGTGGCGTCACGCGGCCGGCATCGGTCGGTCTCTGACAGGATGGATGCCGTTTGGCCGCAGCATCGCAGCAAATACCTTCGTCTTGCCTGTGCTCAATCTATGGAGCAAAAGACTCGCTGCCCAGCACACGCGCAACTCTGTATCAGGCTTGCAGCCAGACTGACCGGACATGAAGTGCCTGTGGCCCGATTGACCGGCTGCATATATTTGAAGTGTGAGGTCTTCAAAGGTGCAATGGTGGGCGGTACTGGGATTGAACCAGTGACCTCCTCGGTGTGAACGAGGCGCTCTCCCGCTGAGCTAACCGCCCGCCTGATGGGTCGGGAGCGGCCAAAAAGGCAGCTCCGTGACCTCGTCTGCGTGAAGACGCGGACAGATATCCCCCGCCCTTTGGGCTGTCAAGCAGAGCCGGGCAACGAGAAGATCCCAAAGATACCCCTCTCAAAGCTAGTAAGACGCCGGCGCCACCCTATTTCCAGGAGTCTTAAAGAACGCGGTTGGAGCCGCATCTGGCATTCGTTACGACGCCAAAACGACCAGCCGCGCGGCGAGTTTTCATCGAATAGCGTTCCAAACTGCGGAGACTGCGAAGATGCCAACCTCTTCTCGTCCGGTTCCCGCCTGGTCGCGCCGCCTGAGAGCCATGTCCCAAAGCAGAGCTTCACTCGCCCTGACCGCGAGTACCGCTGTCTTCCTGGCGAGCGCATCACCGCTCGCTCAGACAGACGCTCCCGCTTTTGCGGAACCACTCCCTCCAGGAGCCTTGGAAGCAACCTACGAAGTGTACTCCGGCGGCTTTCAGGCGCTCACCCTGCAACTCCGCTACGATGGCGCCGTCGGTGAACGGTATGACGCCCGCTTCCACGCCCGCAGTGACGGTTTCCTCGCGAACTTCTTTACCTTCCGCCTGGATTCCGAGGCGGAGGGCCGTCGTACGGAGGAAGGCCTTGCGCCGCTGAGCTTCCGCACCGAGGCGCGCTGGCAGGACAACGACCCCCGCTCGGTCGCCCTGAGCTACGGTCCCGACGGCACCGTCTCGGCCGAGGTCGTCCCGCCGCCGGAGGAGGACGAGCGCAGAAGCGTTCCGGAAGAGGCACGACGGGGAACCCTCGACCCCATCTCGGCAGTGGTTCACATCATGGAAGCCAGCACCGAGGCTGGAATCTGCAGCGGCGAGGCACGCATCTTCGACGGACGCCGGCGCCTGGATGTCAAGGCCCTGTCCCTCGGCAGTGCCGTACTGGAGGAGAGGAGCTACGCTGTCTACTCCGGTCCCGCCCAGGTCTGCCGCATCAACCTGGAGCCTGTAACAGGTTTCTGGGAGGGCGAGGAACGGCAGGAACGCTATCCCGCCGAGGTTCGGGTCTTCCTGGCTGAGGTGGCCGAAGGCCGCCCTGCCCTGCCCGTGAGAATTGAAATGGATATCGTGGCCCAGGGGGCTGTACGAGCCCATCTGACTGATCTGCAAGTCGGCCGCCAAGCAGCTGAGCGCTAGGCCTCTTGGCACCTTCGCCGCAGTGCAGTAACAGAACGTGAGTTGTCGCTTAGGGCGGTGTTGTGACAGGTTCCGTCTAGTTCCTCGGCGTTACAATTTCAACGCTGCTGGATCCTTCGACCTGCAACCGGCGCCTGTCTGTAACCGCACTTTGTCGATAGCCTTTCCATGATGTCAGATCGTCTTTCTGTGGTGGTTCTGGCCGCCGGCATGGGCACCCGCATGAAATCGGACCGCCCGAAGGTCCTGCATGAGATCGCGGGCAAGCCGATGCTGCGCTGGGTGCTCGACGCTGCCGGGGCGCTGGACCCCGACCGGATCGTTGTGGTGATCGGCCCGGGGATGGAGGCGGTCGCCGAAGCCGCGGAGCCACATGCGGCGGTCATCCAGCAAGACCGGCTTGGAACGGCTCACGCGGTACAGCAAGCGCACCCTCTTCTGGACGACTTCCTGAAAACAGAGAGGAAGGATGCGGAGCAGCACGGCGATCTGCTCGTGCTCTACGGCGACACGCCCTTCATCTCACCTGACACCCTTAGAGCCATGCGAGAGCTGCGCCGCAGCCAGCAGGGCGGTGCACTTGTGGCACTTGGCTTCGAACCCCAAGACCCGACCGGCTACGGACGGCTCGAGCTGGACGACCAGGGAGCCCTGCTGCAGGTCTGCGAGCAAGCCGAAATCGACGCCGATCCGGCCAAGGCGAAACTCGGCGAGATTCGTCTCTGCAACGCAGGCGTGGTTCTGGCCGAGGATCGCCTGCTCTTCGGTCTGCTCGAACAGGTCGGCAACGACAATGCGAAGGGCGAGTTCTACCTGACCGACATCTATGGCCTTGCGAAACGGCAGAATCAGCGCACAGCCGTTTACGTCGCCTCGGAGGAAGAAGTCATGGGCATCAACGACCGCTGTGAACTGGCGGCGGCCGAGGGGCTGGCTCAGGAGCGTCTGCGCCGCCGCGCCATGCGCGCCGGGACGACCTTGATCGGCGCTGAGACCATCTTCCTGAGGGACGATACCAAACTGGGCCGCGACACCGTCGTCCATCCCCATGTGGTCTTCGGGCCGGGAGTCACCCTCGGCGCTGACTGCGAAGTCAGATCCTTCAGCCACCTGGAGGGCTGCGAACTCTCGGACGGCGCCGTCGTCGGTCCCTTCGCGCGTCTTCGTCCCGGCGCGAAGCTGGGCCAGGGTGCGCGGGTGGGCAACTTCGTCGAGGTCAAGAACGCCTCTCTTGGGGCAGGCGCCAAGGCCAATCACCTCACCTACCTCGGCGATGCCACCGTCGGCGAAGGCGCCAATGTGGGCGCCGGAACCATCACCTGTAACTACGACGGTTTCGCCAAGCATCACACGGAGATCGGCGCCCGCGCCTTCATCGGCTCCAACTCTGCGCTGGTTGCACCGGTGAAAATCGGCGCGGATGCCATCGTCGGGGCAGGCAGTACCGTGACCCAGGACGTGGCAGAGGACGCGCTGGCTGTCGCTCGCGGCACGCAGCAGCAGGTCGAGGGCGGCGCGCAGAGCTTCCGTAAGCGGCGCAAGAAGAAGGATTAGCGAAGATGTGCGGCATCCTCGGCATTCTCGGCAAGGCGCCGGTCGCCCCCTTGCTGCTCGACGGTCTGAAGCGACTGGAGTATCGCGGTTACGACTCCGCCGGGGTCGCGAGCCTGGTGAACGGCCGGATCGACCGACGGCGCGCCGAAGGCAAGCTCTCGAACCTCGCGAGCCTTTTGCAGCAGGAGCCGCTGCCCGGCACGGTCGGCATCGGCCATACGCGCTGGGCGACCCACGGGCGGCCCACCGAGCAGAACGCCCACCCGCACAGCAGCGACCGCGTCGCGGTGGTGCATAACGGCATCATCGAGAACTTCCGGGAACTCAAGGCCGAGTTGGAAGCCGCTGGGCAGATCTTCGAGACCGAGACCGACACGGAAGCAGTCGTCCACCTGATCGACCATCACCTGGCTCAGCAGATGTCGCCGCAGGAAGCGGTAGGCGCTGCTTTGCATCGTCTGGAAGGCGCTTTCGCGTTGGCCATCGTCTTCGCCGGGCGCCACGACCTGATGATCGGCGCTCGCCGCGGCAGTCCCCTGGCCGTCGGCTTCGGTGACGGCGAGATGTATCTGGGGTCCGATGCGCTCGGCCTGGCGCCCCTCACCGACCGTATCTGCTATCTGGAGGAAGGCGACTGGGCGGTGCTGACCGAGGACGGCGCCAAGATCTTCGATAGCGAGAACACCGCGGTCGAGCGGCCGGTGACGCAGACGGCCCTGTCCGGTGCGCTGATCGGCAAGGGCCAGTACCGGCACTTCATGCAGAAGGAAATCTTCGAGCAGCCTGCCGTCGTCGGCGACACCTTGCAGGTTTTCGTCAATCCGCAGAGCCGCGCCGTTACGCTGCCGGACTTGCCGCTCGACTTCGCTCGAGTTCCGCGGCTGACCGTTTCCGCCTGCGGCACGGCCTATTACGCCGGCATGGTCGCAAAGTACTGGTTCGAACAGATCGCCCGGCTGCCGGTCGAACTCGACATCGCCAGCGAGTTCCGCTACCGCGAGGCGCCGCTGCCGGACGGCGGCGCAGCACTCTTTATCAGCCAGTCCGGCGAAACGATCGATACCCTCGCCGCCCTGCGCTACGCCAAAAGCCAGGGTCAGACCATTCTGTCCGTGGTCAACCAGCCCGAAAGCGTCATCGCCCGGGAGTCCGACGCAGTCCTACCGACACTGGCCGGGCCGGAGATCGGTGTCGCCTCGACCAAGGCCTTCACCACGCAGCTCACCGTACTGGCCTGCCTTACCATCGCGGCCGCAAAGGCGCGCGGGGCCATCGATGCCGCGCGCGAGGCGGAACTGTCGGCGGCACTGACGGAAGTCCCCGCGCGCTGCGCCGAGCTGCTGAACCACGACGAGGCCATTCAGGCCATCGCCCACGAACTGGCCGAGGCACGCGACGTGCTCTACCTCGGGCGTGGCGCAATGTATCCGCTGGCGCTTGAAGGCGCCCTAAAGCTTAAGGAAATCAGCTACATCCACGCCGAAGGCTACGCTGCCGGCGAGATGAAACACGGGCCGATCGCGCTGATCGACGAGACGGTCCCGGTGATCGTCATGGCGCCCAGCGGACCGCTGTTCGAGAAAACCGTCAGCAACCTCTCGGAAGTTTCGGCGCGCGGCGGACAGGTCATTCTGATCACCGACCCGCAGGGCGCCGAGCGAGCGGGAGAGCACGCCGCTCACGTGATCGCCGTGCCGCAAGTGGATCCCTTGGTCGCGCCGCTTCTCTATGCCATTCCGGCACAGCTGCTCGCCTACCACACGGCCGTCGTGAAAGGCACCGATGTCGACCAGCCCCGCAACCTGGCCAAGTCGGTGACCGTGGAGTGAACGCGGCACCTCAGTCCGCACGGTTACAGATTGTCCGGGCCGGCTACGCCAATCCGCGCCACGGCACGGACCTTGTCGCGCTGTTGGACGCCTACGCGCGCGATCCCATGGGTGGCGGTCGGCCCCTGTCGGCGGAAGTCCGGACACGGCTTGTGCCGGAACTGGCCAAACGTCCTCACTGTTTCACCTTGCTTGGCTACCTCGATGGCGAGGCCGCCGGCTTGGCCAACTGCGTCGAGGGCTTTTCCAGCTTCGCGGCCCGACCGCTGATCAACATCCACGATATCGCCGTACTGCCCGCCTTTCGCGGCCGCGGCCTCGCCCAAGCGCTGCTGGCCGAGATCGAAGCGATTGCCCGTCAGCGCGATTGCTGCAAGCTGACCTTGGAAGTGCTGGGCGGCAACGAGCCCGCCAAAGCCGCTTACCGCAGGTTCGGCTTTAGCGGTTACGAGCTCGACCCCGCCCAAGGCCGTGCGGAGTTCTGGGAAAAAGCGCTGAGGTAGGCCTTACCGCTCCCATCGAGAGGTCACAAGAGCTGTTCGGCGCTGTCGGATTGCGGCACTGGCGTTGGGGTGGTCCGGCTTGTTAGCTTGCCGCGGCAATTCGAGGCCCCCGCAACAGGCGATCCGCGAGGAACCCCTATGTCCGAGCCGCAAACCCTTTTGGCGATGGCCGGCGCTCCATCCCTGCCGCCGGCGCTCGCCGAATCGGCCATCGTCATGATCGATGCGCAGCGCGAGTACGTCGACGGCCAGCTTGCTTTGCCAGGCGTCGAGGCGGCACTGCTCGAAGGGAGTCGTCTGCTCAGCGCCGCGCGTCAGGCCGCTCGGCCGGTGATCCACGTGCGCCATAAAGGCCGCGCGGGCGGACTGTTCGATCCGGAGACCACGGCCTATACGATTGCCGATCCGGTCTTACCGGTGGGCGACGAGCCGGTGGTGACCAAGACTCTGCCGAACAGCTTCGCCGGCACCGAACTCGCCGAGCTTCTGGCGAATCTGAAGATCAAGAACCTTCTGGTGGCCGGTTTCATGACCCATATGTGCGTCAGCTCTACCGTGCGTGCAGCCACCGACTTGGGCTACCGCTCGGCGGTGATCGCCAGCGCCTGCGCCACGCGCGATCTGCCCGACGGTCGCGGCGGGGTCGTTGCGGCAGAGCAGTTGCACCGCGCCGAACTGGCGGCACTGGCCGACCGCTTCGCCGTGGTCGTGGAGCGAACGGACGATGTGCCAGCGTAGCCTCGGCATATCTCGAGCAACGACCTTTGGCG
The DNA here is from genome assembly GCA_052168175.1 of Kiloniellales bacterium. GTDB lineage: Bacteria > Pseudomonadota > Alphaproteobacteria > Kiloniellales > DSM-21159 > Algihabitans. The sequence continues at coordinate 490,081 of JBQLZH010000002.1, read as the reverse complement.
TCGCCGACAGACTGCGCCTATAGTCGGCGCCGAGCGCGCCGCAACCGCACAACCGAAAGAAATGCAAAGGGAGGAAGGGCTATGAGCCTGTCCGTGAAAATCGAACCGGTTGGAGGCCCTCAGCTTTCCGATCACAGTCTGTTCCGCCAGCAAGGCTACGTGAACGGCGCTTGGACCGACGCGGACAGCGGCCAAACCGTGGAGGTCACCAACCCGGCGACCGGCGAGACGCTGGGTCATGTCCCCAAGATGGGCGCGGCCGAAACGCGACGGGCGATCGAGGCTGCCGAGGCCGCGTGGCCGGCCTGGCGTGCCAAGACCGCCAAGGAGCGCGCTCAGATCCTTCGCCGCTGGTTCGATCTCATGATGGAAAACCAGGAGGACCTGGCGATCCTCATGACCATGGAACAGGGAAAGCCGCTGACCGAGTCCCGCGGCGAGATCGCCTATGGCGCCAGCTTCGTGGAGTGGTTCGCCGAAGAAGCCAAACGCATCTACGGAGATGTGATTCCGGGGCACCAGCCCGACAAGCGGATCGTGGTGCTGAAGCAGCCGGTCGGCGTGGTGGCGGCGATCACGCCTTGGAACTTCCCCAACGCCATGATCACCCGCAAGGCGGCGCCTGCCTTGGCCGCCGGCTGCCCAATCGTGCTCAAGCCGGCCAGTCAGACTCCCTTCTCGGCCTTGGCCCTGGCCGAACTGGGCGAACGCGCTGGGCTTCCGAAGGGTATCTTCTCGATCGTGACCGGCAGCGCACGTGAGATCGGCGGTGAGATGACCGGCAACCCAATCGTCCGGAAAGTCACCTTCACCGGATCGACCGAGGTGGGCAAGCTGCTGATGCAGCAGTCGGCGGAGACAGTGAAGAAGGTTTCGATGGAACTGGGCGGCAATGCGCCCTTCCTGGTGTTCGACGACGCCGACCTGGATGCCGCGGTCGAGGGCGCGATGATGTCCAAGTTCCGCAACACTGGTCAAACCTGTGTCTGCGCCAATCGCATCTACGTCCAGGACAGCGTCTACGACGCCTTCGCTGCCAAGCTGGCGGAGAAGGTCAAAGGCCTGAAGGTCGGCTACGGCCTGGAGGAAGGCGTCAGCCAGGGGCCGCTGATCGATATCGCCGCCATCGAGAAGGTCGAGGAGCATGTCGCGGACGCCACCAGCAAGGGCGCGCGCGTGGCCGCTGGCGGCCAGCGGCACGAGCTCGGTGGCACCTTCTTCCAGCCCACCCTGCTGACCGAAGTCACCACAGATATGAAGGTCACCAACGAGGAAACCTTCGGCCCGGTCGCACCGCTGTTTCGCTTCAAGACCGAGGAAGAGGGCATCGCCCTCGCCAACGATACGGAGTTCGGTCTGGCCAGCTACTTCTACGCGCGTGACATGAGCCGCATCTGGCGGGTTGGCGAAGGTCTTGAAAGCGGCATTGTCGGCATCAACACCGGCATCATCTCCACGGAAGTGGCGCCCTTCGGCGGCGTCAAGGAATCCGGGGTCGGACGCGAAGGGTCCAAGTACGGCATCGACGATTACCTGGAGATCAAATACCTCTGCATTGGCGGCGTCTAAGGGTCCCGCCGTTACCGAAAATGACAGCGCCGCCGCCGGATCATCCGGAGTCCCAATCCGAAGTCGCCGCGAGGCGGGCTGTCACCGGTTCAACAGATGCTCCGGCGAAGACTGCGACCGGAGCTTCTGCCGGACTCCGCGGGGAAATCGCGGTGGTGCTGAAGGGCTACCCGCGGCTGTCCGAGACTTTCATCGCCCAAGAGCTCTTGGCGCTGGAGCAATCGGGCTTGCCCTTGCGGCTCTGGTCGCTGCGCCATCCGACGGATAAGGCGGTGCACCCGGTGCATCGGGAGATCGCCGCACCCGTCACCTACCTGCCGGAGTACTTACGAAAAGAACCGAGGCGCGTTCTGCGGGCGTGGCGGCTTGCGCGACGATATGCCGGTTATCGCAGGGCGCGGCGCGCTTTCCTGCGCGACCTCCTGAGGGACTTCACACCCAATCGCGTGCGCCGCTTCGGACAGGCCTGTGTTCTGGCGGCCGAGCTGCCGGCGGACACTGGTTGGATCTATGCCCACTTCCTGCATACCCCCGGCTCCGTCGCCCGCTATGCGGCCCTGTTGCGCGGCCTGCCCTGGTCGGTCTCGGCGCATGCCCGCGATATCTGGACCACCCCCGAGTGGGAGAAGCGAGAGAAGCTTGCGGAGGCCGCCTGGGCCGTTACCTGCACTGCGGTCGGAGCCGATCATCTGACCAGCCTCGCCGAGCAGACCGGAAAGGTGGAACTGCTCTACCACGGACTGGATTTTTCCCGCTTCCCCGCGCCAGCAACCGTTTCGAGCAACAGAGATGGCAACTCAGCGGTCCGGCTCCTCTCGGTCGGTCGCGCGGTCGAGAAAAAAGGCTATCAGGACCTCCTGGCGGCATTGGCCCTTCTGCCGCCGGATCTCGACTGGCACTTGACGCATATCGGCGGCGGCGCGCTCTCGAAACACCTGAAGGAACGCGCGGCCGCGCTCGGGCTGAGCCAGCGGATTGTCTGGCTCGGGGCGCAGCCGCAAGAACGCGTTTTGGAGGCCTATCAGGCTGCGGATCTTTTCGTCCTTGCCAGCCGGATCGCGGAGGATGGCGACCGGGATGGCCTGCCCAACGTCTTGATGGAGGCCCAGAGCCAAGCGCTCTGCTGTCTCTCGACTGCGGTCTCGGCAATTCCGGAACTGATCCGCGACGGCGAGACAGGCTTTCTGGTGCCGCCGCAGGATCCAAAGGCACTCGCCGCCGCTCTCGAACGACTGATCCGCGACCCGGCTCTTCGTCAACGCCTCGGCCAAGCAGGTTTCCAGCGCGTACGCGCCGACTTTTCCATGGCGCAGGGTATCACCCAACTGCTGAGGCGTTTCGGATGCGACACGACCTCCGCGCCGGGGCATCGCACCGCCGAGGCACAGTGACATTCGACCAGAGACGACTCTACCCCCGGCTCAACAAGCCCAACGCGTTCAGTTTGGTCTGCAGGTCGACGACACCTTCGACGCGGTAGGCCCGCATTCCTGTTGCCAAGGCGCCCGCAACGTTTTCCGCACCATCGTCGAAAAAGACGATTTCCGAAGGGACGCAACCGAGGTGATCGGCAACCGACCGGTAGATCCGCGGATCGGGTTTGGTCATGGCCAGGAGGTGAGATGCATAGTGGCGATGGAAGGCCGAGCGCAGCCCATGCCTGTCCAGAAGATCCGTCCAGTGAATCTCATTGGTATTGCTCAGGCAGGCCAGGGTGAAGTGCGGCCGAAGCCGATCCAAGAGGTCGAGGGCTCCGTCGAGCGGCCCCTTGTTCCAAGACCGGAACAGCGAGAGGAATGCGTCAGGTTGAAATGCGAGACCCCACTCGGCCAGGAAGCGTTCGGCAAAGATCCTTGGCGGCAGGGCACCGCGCTCGAAGTTCACAACGGAGTCGGAGGTGCTCCATCGATGCCGCACCTCTTCCGGAGTCAGCCGCGGATCCAGCATCCGCTCGATCTCGCGCAAACCGGCGAAGTCGATCAGGACACCGCCGAGATCGAAGAGGATCACCTTCGTGGCTGTCATGCGCGATGCATCCTGGCTGCCGGGACTGCCCTGTGAAGATCGCATTCTACGCCCCGATGAAACCGCCGGACCATCCTGTGCCGTCGGGCGACCGCACGATGGCCCGACTGTTGATCCGTGCACTCGAGACGGCCGGTCACAGCGTCGAGCTGGCTTGCAGGCTGCGCAGCCGGGAACCGGACGGAGATCCACAGCGCCAGGCGGAACTGCGTGACCTGGGCGCCGGGCTGGCCGACCGGTACGCCGAGCAGCATGGCGGAGCGTCGCGACCGGATCTCTGGTTTACCTATCATCTCTATTACAAGGCACCCGACTGGATCGGCCCACGCGCCAGCCGTCGGCTCGGCATCCCCTACGTTGTCGCCGAAGCCTCGGTCGCGCCGAAGCGCGCCGGCGGACCCTGGGACCTCAGCCATCGGGCCGTACTCGCCGCACTCGATCAGGCAGCGATGATCCTGCCGCTGACGCCTCGCAACGCCGTCTGTCTGCCGCACCGGGAGCGGCATCGCGATCTACCGCCGTTTCTGGAGTTGCCAAGCGACCCACCGGCCGACGACCTGCAAGCCCTGCGCGACACACTCGATCTCTCGGCGGGCCCCTTGTTCGTGACGGCAGCCATGATGCGCCCGGGTGCGAAACTCGCTTCCTACCGCCTGCTGGCCGAAGCGCTACAGAGGGTCGCCGCACATCCCTGGACTCTTTTGGTGCTGGGAGACGGCCCGGCCCGGGCAGACGTCGAAGCGGCCTTCGCAGCGCTAAAGGATCGGGTACGCTTCCTCGGTGAAATCGCTCCGGAGCAGCTCTCGCGGTATCTGAGTCTCGGCGACCTCTATCTCTGGCCGGCCGTCGAGGAAGCCTATGGGATGGCGATCCTGGAAGCCATGGCCGCGGGTCTGCCTGTCGTGGCGGGCAATGACGGCGGCGTCGCGGCCCTGGTCGCGGAGGGTGAAACCGGCCTTCTCGCCACTGCCGGCAGTGCAGCCGATTTCGCCGCCAAGACCGGGCAGCTTCTGGGCGATCCCGCCGGCTGCCGACAGATGGGGGAAGCCGCCCGTCAAAAGGCAAAGCGGCAACACTCGCTGTCTGCTGCGGCGGAGACACTCGGCAGACTTCTGGACGAGGCGGCGGCGATGAACCTGCCGCACGAAAGGCAGGGCGAATGACCGAGCTGGTACTGATCCGCCACGCCGAGACGGCCTGGAACGCGGCAAAACGCATCCAAGGCCAGCAGGACATCCCGCTTTCGCAGCGTGGCCGGGTGATGGCCGCGGCTTGGACCGTCCCGCAAGATCTCTCGTATCATCGGTGGCTAAGCTCCACCCTCTGGCGCGCGCGGGAAACCGCACATCTGCTTGGACATCCCGAGGCGACGCCGCTAGCAGCGCTCAACGAAATGCACTGGGCCGCCTGGGAGGGCGAAACCCTGACCGATCTGCGCAGCCGCCATGGTGCCGCAATGGCGGAGAACGAGGCCCGCGGCCTCGACTTCCAGCCGGACGGCGGTGAGACCCCGCGCCGGCTGCAGGTGCGCTTGCGGCCTCTCCTCGCCCGCTTGGCAACGACACGGCAACCCACCGTCGCCGTAGCACACCGCGGCGTCATCCGGGCGCTCTACTGCCTGGCGAGTGGTTGGGACATGACCGGCAAGGCGCCGGTGGAGTTCGATCGCGAGTCGCTGCACCGCTTCGTCCTGTCCGACGGCGGCACGCTTGCGATTCGCCGGCTCAACGAACCTATGCAGCCATGACCGACGTTCTTTTCGTCGTGACTCATCTGCACGGGATCGGCCACCTGCGGCGGATCGGAGTTCTGGCCCGCGCCTGTAGCGAACGCGGGCTTGAGGCGACGGTGGTTTCGGGTGGGCGGCCACTTCGCGATCTGAATCTGGGCCCCGCACGACTGATCCAGCTGGAGCCCTGGTTGCGCAGCCGCGACGAGCGTTTTGCCGAGCTGCTTGGCCCGGAAGACCGGCCCCTGGACGATAGCATTCGGATCGAGCGACGCGACCGGCTGCTTGCAATCCTGGCACAAGCAGCACCGAAGGTTCTGGTGACCGAACACTACCCCTTCGGCCGAGGCAAGCTGCGCTTCGAGTTCGAGCCGCTGGTCGGAGCAGCCCGAGCGCTGTCGCCACGCCCCTGGGTCGTCTCGTCGGTGCGGGATCTCTTGGTGCGGAAACCAGCCGAGAAAACCCTATGGATGGCCGAGGCGGCTAGGGCCTACGACCGCATTCTGGTTCACGGCGACCCGGACTTGATTCCCTTCGAGGCGAGTTTCGCTCAGTCAGAGGCTCTCGCCGAGAAGCTGGCCTACACCGGCTATGTGACCGAGGCGGCGATCCCACCGCCTAGAATGTCCGGAGGCGAAACGACCGGAGGCGATGTCATCGTTTCCGCCGGTGGCGGGGCTTTCGGGCGCGACTTCCTGCAATCGGCCTTGCAGGCGCGGCGACTCAGCAACGCCCACCATCTGCCTTGGCGCCTGCTGGTGGGGGACAACCTGCCGGAGGAGGACTTCCGCGCGCTCAGCCAGGCGGCCGAAGACGGCATAGAAGTTCAGCGCGCGCAGCCCGATTTCACGGCGCAACTGGCGCGCTGCGCGCTTTCCATCAGCCAGGGCGGCTACAACACGGCCGTCGACCTTCTGCGCGCCGGCTGTCCTGCGGTCGTCGTGCCCTATGAAGAGGGCGGCCAGAGCGAGCAGCGACAGCGGGCCGACTTGCTGCACGAGGGCGGTTGGTTGACCTGTGCAGCAGGCGGCGACGGCGACCCTCTTCTGCTGGCTTCGGCCATAGATCGGGAGCTGACTGTACGAAGGCCATCAAGCGGGCACCCCAGGCCTCTCCCGAAATTGAACGGTGCAGAGGTCACAGCCGAGATTCTGGGAAACTTGGCTGCTATAGTGCCGCCGCCGGACCCGGGGGACCAGCCGAGAGGACATTGTTAGCGGCGCGATGAGCGATCTCGACACCGCCTTTTATCGTTATCCGCCGCGCGCGCTGGTGGGCGACTACATCAGATCCGGGGTCGGAACCACCTTCGGGTTGTTGATCGTCGTCAGCAACCCGGCCAATCCGTGGGTCGTCGGCATCTTCGGAGGGCTGACCTTAGCCTTCGCCCTGTTCGGTCTGCGAACCGTTCGCCAGCACGTCACGGAGGTCGCCGTTACTCCGGACGGCGTATTCGTCAGGGGGCTCGGCAGCCGCGAGTTGCCATGGCGAGCTCTGGAACAGGTGAGGCTGCGCTTCTACGGCACCCGCCGCCAGGCACGCGGGGAAAAGATGTCGGGTGGCGGCTTCCTGGAGCTGACCCTGCTCGGTGCCGGCAAAAAGCTGAAGTTCGATTCCAATCTTCTGGGCTTCAAAGACGTGGCGTGGCACGCCGCCCGCGCAGCACGGGAAAACCAGCTCTCGCTCGACCCGACGACGGCCGGAAACCTGCTGGATATCGGCGTCGACGCCGACAGCGATACGCCGCGACCGCGACCGCAGGACGCCGTACAGCTGTGAGCAAGGAAACGCCCTTGCTGGAGGTCCGCGATTTGCGGATCACCTTCGACCTCCCGGAAGGGCGTCTCGACGCCGTTCGCGGCGTCAGCTTCACCGTTCCCGCCGGGGGAACCGTTGCGCTGGTCGGCGAGTCGGGGTCCGGCAAGTCCGTCATCAGCCAAGCAATCATGGGGATTCTACCGAAACCCGCCAGGATTGCGGGCGGCAGCGTCGTCTTCACCGATCCCGCCAACGGCGGGGCCCGCGATATCGCGACCCTGCCCCCAGGCGGCCCACAGATGCGCTCCCTGCGGGGCGGGCGCATCTCGATCATCTTCCAGGAGCCCATGACATCGCTGTCGCCGGTACACACCGTCGGCGATCAGATCGGCGAGGCCTTGAGGCTGCATCGCAGTCTGACGCCCCCGGAGACTCGTGAGACGGTGGCCGAAACCCTGCGGCTGGTCGGCTTCCCGGACCCGCAGCGCGCGCTCAAGACCTATCCGTTCGAACTCTCGGGCGGTCTGCGGCAGCGAGCGATGATCGCCATGGCCCTGGTCTGTCGACCGGCACTGCTGATCGCCGACGAGCCGACCACCGCGCTCGACGTAACCGTCCAGGCACAGATCCTGAAGCTGATCGGCGACCTGCAGGCCGAGCTCGGCATGGCCATGCTGATGATCACCCACGACCTGGGCGTGGTGGCGAATATCGCCGAGCAGGTTGTGGTGATGTACCGCGGCCAGGTCATGGAATCCGGTCACCTACGCGATATCTTTCGCGATCCCCAGCATCCTTATCTCCAGGCCTTGCTGAAAGCGGTGCCGCGCTTCGACATGGAGCCGAACGAACGGCTGACGCCACTGCGCGAGATCGAGCACAACGGCCACGCGATGCTGCTCGCCGCCAAGGCGTCCTGGCCGGATCGCCAGGAGACTCGGCAAACCGGAAGCGAGGCGCCCCTGCTAACCGTACAGGGCGTGAGCAAGACCTTCACCATTCGCAAGGGCGGCTTCCTTGGACGGTGGGGACAGCAAACGGCGACTCAGGTTTTGGCCGTCGATGACGTGGGCTTCACCGTGCAAAAGGGTGAATGTCTGGGTCTGGTCGGCGAGAGCGGCTGCGGCAAGACCACCTTGTCGAAGATCATCATGCGTGCCCTCGACCCCGACATCGGCAAGGTGATCTTCAACGACCGCGGACAGCCACTTGATGTTCTGGCGCTGGAAGGAGACGCCCTGACGCAGTTCCGGCGGCGCATTCAATTCGTCTTCCAAGATCCCTTCTCGTCGCTCAATCCGCGCATGACCGTTTTCGAGATCCTCAGCGAACCGCTGCAGATCCACGGTCTCGGCGATCCGGCATGGCGTGCCGACTACGTCAAGGAACTGATGCGCGTGGTCGGCCTCGACGTTCGCCATCTGCGCCGCTACCCCCACTCCTTTTCCGGCGGACAGCGACAGCGTATCGGCATCGCTCGGGCCCTGGCCCTGATGCCGGACCTGCTGATCTGCGACGAACCGGTCAGCGCACTCGACGTCTCGATCCAGGCGCAGATTCTCAATCTCTTGAAAGACCTGCGAGACGAACTGGGGCTGACCTACCTCTTCATCAGCCATAACCTGGCTGTCGTCGACTACATCGCCGACCGGATCGCGGTGATGTGCCGGGGGCGCCTGGTCGAGCTCGCCCCGAAGGCGACGCTGTTCAAGACTCCACTCCATCCTTACACGCGCGCCCTGGTATCGGCCGTACCGGAACCCAACCCGGACAGACCGCTCGATCTGGCGGCGCTGATGGACGGCAAGGCGAGCATCCCGGAAGCTTGGCCCGAGCCCTTCGCGCCGCGTCCGGACCAGAGATTGGAGATGATACATCTCGGCGACGGGCATTATCTGCGTGCCTGGTCAGGCAGTTTCACAGCCGTGCCGGAGCCCCGGGGGGCCGCCTTGCAAGGGCAGGGACTGCCGAACGCCAATGTTGCGGGGGCACGCTGATGCTACCCTATATCGCGCGGCGCCTTTTCGTGATGATCCCGACGCTGCTGGTGATCTCGGCAGTGGTGTTCTTCATCATTCAGTTGCCGCCCGGCGACTATCTGGAAACCTACATTGCGGAGCTTCAGGCCCAAGGCGAAGCCGTCGACCAAAGCCGCATCGCTTTCCTGCGCGAGCAGTACGGTCTCGATCAACCGATCTGGCTGCAGTATCTGACATGGCTCTGGGGCCTCCTGCAGGGCGACCTCGGGTTCTCTTTCGAATATCAGTTGCCGGTGTCGGACGTCATCGGCGACCGCTTTCTCCTAACGGCGATCATCGCGGTGGCGACGGTTCTCTTCACCTACCTGGTCGCCTTTCCCATCGGCATCTATTCCGCCGTCCGCCAATACTCCGCTGGCGACTACATCTTCACCTTCATCGGATATCTCGGTCTCGCCACGCCGAACTTTCTCCTGGCCTTGGTGATGCTCTATTTCGCCAACGTCTGGTTCGGCACCTCGATCGGCGGCCTTATGGACCCCGACCTGGAGGATGCGCCCTGGAGCTTCGAGAAGATCGGTTCCGTCCTGGAACACATCTGGATCCCGATGATCGTGATCGGCACCGCCGGTACCGCCGCACTGATCCGCCGGCTGCGCGCCAACCTGCTTGACGAGCTTCACAAGCAGTACGTGGTGACGGCACGTGCCAAGGGGTTGTCGGAAGGCAAACTCGTTTTCAAGTATCCCCTGCGTCTCGCACTTAATCCCTTCATCGCCGACGTCGGCAATCTGCTGCCGCAGATCATCTCCGGCGCCGTCCTGGTCTCGGTGGTTCTCGGCCTGCCGACCAACGGGCCGCTGCTGCTCCGCGCCTTGCAAAGTCAGGACATGTATCTGGCCGGCGCCTTCCTGATGTTCGAGGCGACGCTGGTCGTCATCGGCGTGATGCTGTCGGACTTGGCGCTGGCCGCCCTCGATCCACGGATCCGTTTCACCGGAGGGCGACGGCGATGACCGACGCTCCACGCGATCGTGATGAGCACTACGTGAACCCGGCTCCCTTCGAGCCAGGGATCGAAGTGCCGATGACAGCCGAGCAGGAACGCTATTACCAAGCGGGTCAATGGACGATCATCTGGTGGAAGTTCAGGCGGCACCGTCTGGCCCTGGCCTCCGGCGTCCTGCTGCTCGCCTTCTATCTGATCGTGCTTTTCGCCGAGTTCGTCGCCCCATACGATCTCCACAGCCGAAACACGCAGCACATCTACGCCCCACCGCAAGCGCTGCACCTGTTCCACGAAGGGGAATTCGTCGGCCCCTTCGTCTACGGCTACGACTACCGTCTCAACATGCAGAACCTGCAGCGCGAGTACGTGCCGAACCCCGAGAAGGTTCAGCCGCTGCGCTTTTTCTGCTCGGGCGATTCCTACGAATTCTGGGGCTTGATCGAGGCGGATCTACATCTTGTCTGCGCGGCCGAGGGCGGCACTCTGTTCCTCCTCGGCACCGACCGGCTGGGCCGCGATATGTTCAGCCGAATCATCTACGGCGCACGCATCTCCATGACCATCGGTCTGATCGGCGTCGCTCTCACCTTCGTGCTCGGCCTGCTGTTCGGTGGGCTGGCCGGTTACTACGGCGGATTGGTCGACGAGGCGATCCAGCGCGCCATCGAGATCCTGCGCTCCTTCCCGACCATTCCGCTCTTCATGACTCTCTCCGCGATCCTACCGGTCACCTGGTCGCCCATCCTGGTGTTCTTCGGTATCTCGATCATTCTGGCATTGCTCGAATGGCCCGACCTGGCCCGTGCGGTGCGATCGAAACTGCTGTCGCTACGGGAAGAGGATTTCGCCACGGCCGCGCAACTGATGGGCGCCAGCCCCGTGCGCATCATCGGCCGTCATCTGCTGCCCAGCTTCGCCAGCCATCTGATCGCCTCCGCCAGTCTCGCCATTCCGACCATGATCCTGGCCGAAACGGCGCTGTCCTTCCTCGGCCTCGGCCTGCGGCCGCCAGTCACGTCATGGGGCGTGCTGCTGACGGAAGCACAGAACATCAATGTGGTCGCACTCTATCCCTGGCTGATGCTGCCGGTGGTGCCGGTCATTCTGGTGGTGCTGGCCTTCAACTTCCTCGGCGACGGTTTGCGCGACGCCGCAGACCCCTACAAATAGCGCCGCTGCCGCCAACCACGTTCTCCAGGGCAGCCTTTTCCAAAACCGCTTTGTTGTCTGCGCTACAGAGCCAGGTCGCGCACCCAGGTGGACAGAACCAGCAACCCGGCGCCTGCCGCCGCGCCGAAGAGAATGTTCTGTCGGGTCGCGAAGAAGACGACCAGCGCGGCGAGCGCGGCCACCACGCGATCGAGCGTCGCTGTTTCGGCCACCAGACCGAACGGCATCACGATCATGCGGGCGATCAGCGCGGCAAGCAGCGCGTAGGCGACGCAAGACACCCAGGTGAACAGAGGCGAATTGGTGTCGAGACGCCCCGAGAGCGCCACGCCCAGCCCACGCCAAGCGTACGTCACGGCTGCGCCGACGATCATGACGGCGAACGGGAACCAGAACTCCGACGCGATGAGATCCTGCACTACGAGCGATCCCCCGACACCCGCCGGTGACCGCCGCCGAGCAGGAAGGCCGCCGTTCCGGCAACGACCCCGGCCATCAGGAGGCCGTAGTCAGGATCGAGCAGGTGAAAGGCAGGACCAGCGACGGCACCGAGCACCAGAGCATAGAGCCGCAAACGGCTCGGTACATCGCCGGCAAAGACCAGCATGAAGTAGAGCGGATTCAGGAACACCAGGCCGAGCGAGACCAGCGGCGGCAGGGATCCAGCGAGCCAGAAACCAAGGCCGGTCGCAGCAAACGTGGTTGTCCAGAGGATCGTGCTGAAACCCAGGAAGTAGGGGAGACGCTCCTCCGGCGGCTGGCTCGGGCAAGCCTTGAGCGCCGCAGCCCAACCGGTCACGGCGACCCAATGGGCCGCCAGGTAGTAAAGCCATCGCGGCCAGCGTGGCGACCGCAGCATCGGCATCAGGGCAACTGTCATCGGCAGCAGCCGTGCATTGGTCAGGGCCACGGCTGCCGCTATGGCGAGCAACGGGGCCCCGGCCACGTAGAGCTCGATCAGGATGACCTGACCTGGCAGCGCCCAACCCGTCAAAGTCGAGAAAAGACCGTGGATCAGATGCAGGTCGCTTGCACGCACCAGAGCACCGAAGCCGAGGTAACTGGCAAAGAGAACCAACGCCGGCGCCCCGATGGCGTGGCGCAGACCACGCCGATAGGCCGCAGACGGCCGGACTGGCAACGGCGGCGCGGCCGTGTCGGAAAGGGGCGGATTGTCAGGCATCTCCGGCGCAAGCTAGCCGCCAACCCGCGCGCGAAAAACCGCCACCTGGGAAAGGCTGCCTTGCGCCGCCGGCCTAACCGGCAGCGAAACGACCGATCATGCGTCCGGTATCGCCGACTGGGTTGGCCCTCGGCGCGAAGGCCGTTTGGCCGCATGTCTCGCGCCAATGAGTCAGCGCCCACTCGACGGAGGGGAAAGCGAGCTCGCTCCAGGGAATATCTTCCCACGCGAAGAGACCGACCTCTTGGCTCTCCGGTCCGGCAGAGACCGCGGCATCGAGCAGGCGGGCGCGGTAAATCAACTGCACCTGGCTGATGCGCTCGATCGCGTAGATTGCCAGCAGCTGATCGATTTCCAGTTTCGCCCGTGCTTCTTCCCAGGCTTCACGCGCCGCGCCGACGGCCGGTGCTTCGTTCAGCTCAAGGTAACCGGCCGGCAGTGTCCAAAAGCCGAGGCGCGGCGCAATGGCACGGCGGCACAGCAGGATACGCTCACCTTCGGAAAGGGCGATCGTGGCCACTGCACCCACGACGATCTTCGGGTTTTCGTAGTCGACAAAACCGCAGTCGGCGCACACCGATCGCTCGCGGTCATCGCCCTCAGGCACAGCACGTGAGAAATTCGGATTCGACGAGGGCGGCTGGGTCATAGCGCCCAAAGATGGCGCCGCAAGGCCGTCCCGGCAAGCGCGGCGGCTCGACACTTCCGCAGCACAGTCAGCAAACTCAGACTGTAGTGGCTTAACGCCTAGGCTCGAATGTCGAGGTAGCTGCCGCGAGGTTTGTTTTCGCCGGACTCGGCGGCGGCCCGGGCGGCAGATTCAGCGGCCTCGATTCCCTCGGCGCTAACCGTCTGGGATACCGCTGCAGCCGCTTCTGCTGCAACTCCGGCTCCTGGGAGCGGGGAGGCATCGGCGCGCGGCAGACCTTGCAGGGCCTGAAAGAAGTCGGTGCCGAGGCGAACTTGGCCAGTGTCTATCTGCATGAATACAAACTACGACGGCTCGATTTAAGAAAGAGTAAAGGATTAGTTCTAATTTAGCGCTTGTTTAAGGTGTTTGCCGCCGAAGATAGAGAAGCAGGTTCTATTCGATAATAGCTTGTCCTGCGGGGCCAACCGTTGCCGGATCAAACCATACCACCTCCGTGACGATCGGCGCCTGCTCGGCACGATCCTGCGAACCGCCCGCGAAAACGCTATCGAAGTTCGCCTAAGATGCTGATTCGACGGGTTAAGTAAAAACTAGCTTTAAGACAATGTTTACGGCGTTGCATCAACCATCACGGTGCAGCGGATCAAGATCGATAAAGCCGGAGCGCGCAGGCGAGACCTCGACTTCGGCGGGGAAGAGGGGCTCGCCGCGCCTTCGAGGGGCAAAAGTCACCATGAGCGTTCATCGAGAACTCGACCAATTGCTGAGCCTGGCGCGGGACAAGTCCGCTGAGGGACGGAAGCTCTTGCTCGACACCGTCACCGACCTCTTCTCCGAAGAAGGGCGTGTGCTGAACGAGCGCGAACACGCTCTGATGACGGACATCCTCTGCAAGCTGATCCGCGACGTTGAAATGCGCGTGCGCCGAGAACTCAGCGAGAGACTGGCGCAGCGCGAGAATGCACCGCTGGAAATCGTAAAGCTCTTGGCCAACGACGAGATCGAGGTCGCACGGCCCGTACTGGTGACCTCGAAGGTCTTACGCGACGTTGACTTGGTCGAGATCGTCCGCCACCGGACTCAACAGCACCAGCTTTCCATCGCCATGCGCCGAGAGGTCAGTGAATTCGTCTCGGAGGCCTTGGTCGAAGCTGGAAATGCTGACGTTATCAAAGCGTTACTTGATAACCCCAACGCCAAGATCTCTGAAGCCACGCTAGAGTATCTGGTCGACGAGAGCCGGCGTGTCGATTCCTATCAGGAGCCTCTGGTGCGCCGCTCCGACCTTTCGCCGGAACTGGCGCGGCGCATGTGTCTCTGGGTCGGTGCAGCCCTGCGCAGCTACATCCTCGACAACTACGATATCGATCCCACCGAGCTCGACGATCTTCTCGAGGACGTGACAACGGACACGGTGGAGACCCTGCCCCCGCCGGACTCAAAGGTGGAATCGCAGGACGATGCTGCCGGGCGGCTGGCACAGCGGCTGGCCGAGGAACAGCGGCTCACTCCGGACATACTAGTTCAAACCCTTCGACAGGGCGAAATCACGCTCTTCGAAGCCATGTTCGCACAGATGACACGACTGCGCCGGCGCCTGATGGGTCGTTTAATCTACGAGCCGGGCGGCGAAGGACTGGTTATCGCCTGCCGCGCCCTGCAGGTCGACAAACCGACCTTCACCTCTATCTTTCTGCTCAGTCGCAAGGGTCGGCCCGGTGATCAAGTGGTGGATCCCCGCGAGCTTTCGCGCGTGATCTCCCTGTTCGATCGGGTGAAGCCCGATGCCGCCCAGCAAGTGCTACGTCGCTGGCAACGCAACCCCGAGTATCTTTATGCTCTGAAGAGGGTTGAGGAAGGTCGGCTGAAACGCGCGGCCGGTTAACCTTTCGCGCGAAGCCAGTCCTGCCATGGCCGACCCTCCTGACCGAGACCTCCCTGTCAAGTCGAGCGAGCCTGATATGCGGGCCCGGGGAGCGACGCACGAAGACCTTCTGTTGCTCGGCCTACAGCACCAAAGCGAAGAGACGGACGCGAGCTTTCTGGCAGATCCGAACGGGCAGCTCTTCCACACCAACACCGCAATGCAGGCCCTGATTCCGCTGCTCGATCATGCCGAACCGGATTTGTTGGGCGTGTTGATCTCCGAAGCGCTCGCCGTCGCCAACGATGGCTGGCCGCTGGAAACGCGGGGCAGCGGCTGGCGAACCCTGCCGCAGGAACGGCGGCGGTTGAGCTTTCCGAAGGGCGAAGAGACTCTGCAGATCGACCTATCGCTCTGTCTTGCCGAAGACGGCAGTGTGCGTTTGCTGTCCGGACGGGTTTCGCGCAATCCGGTCGGGACCGCTGACAAGCAGGAAGACATCCGAGAGCGGCTGGAGGACATCGTTCGCCTGGTGACCGACTGGGTCTGGGAGACGGACCGGGAACTGCGTCTCACCTATGTCAGCCAACGGGTGAGCGAAACGCTGGGCCAGCACCCCAGGCTGCTCATCGGGCGCCAGCTTCTGGAGTTGGGACAATCGCCGAAGCTGGCCGACCTCTTAACGGCGCAATGGCGCCGACCCTTTCGCGATATCGAGGTCGAGATGACCGACCGGGACGGCCGGCCCCGGCTGTTCCGTTTGTCGGCCGTGCCGGTGTACGACTCGGTCAGCGGCAGCTTTGCCGGCTATCGCGGCACCGCGCACGATCTGACACTGGAACGGATGCGCGAGCACGCCGTCTTGCAAGCAAAGGAAGCCGCAGAAGCATCCAATCGCGCCAAATCCGAGTTCTTGGCAGCGATCAGCCATGAGCTGCGGACGCCACTGAATGCGGTTATCGGCTTTTCCGAGGTCATGATGACCGAAGCTTTCGGGCCGCTCGGAAAGCCGGTCTATGCCGAGTACGCCGGCGACATTCATCACAGCGCCGCGCATCTCCTCGAACTCATCAACGATATCCTCGACGTCTCCAAGATCGAGGCCGGCAAGCTGAACCTGGACGAAGAGGGGACGGACCTCGAGGCGCTGATCCACTCGACCGCACGCCTGGTGGATCCGCGCGCCGGAGAGAACGGGGTCGTCCTGGAACTGCTGATCGCAGAAGGACTGCCGGAGGTCGTTTTGGATGCCCGCGCGATCAAGCAAGTGCTGCTGAACCTGTTGAGCAACGCAGTGAAGTTCACAGACCGCGGCGGTTGCGTAAAGCTGGAGGCTGGCATTGGGCCCGCCGGCGACTTCCTGTTGCGGGTCGAAGACAGCGGTATCGGCATGAGCCAAGAGGAAATCGAGGTGGCCTTGACGCCGTTCGGTCAGGTGGACAGCTCGCTCTCTCGCAAGTTCCAGGGTACGGGCCTCGGCCTGCCGCTCAGCAAGGGCTTGGTGGAGCTTCACGGCGGTCAATTGGAAATCGAGAGCCGGAAGCCGGGCGGTACGTCCGTGATCGTGCGCCTGCCGGCCTGGCGCGTTGTCGCCAAGCCGACATCTGCACAGGCCTGACGCAGGTTCGGGGCGCCGCTCGCTTGTCCTCCTAGCCGATCCCGGTATGATCGCGCCGGCCGTCTGCGGGAGCCTTGCATGCCGGATACCAAGACAAACAGCCTGGGTCAGCCCATCGGCTGGAGCGTACCCAACTGGGCGCCTCCGCCACGGCCCGCCCGGAAACCACTGGAAAGCCACCGCGTCCGGCTGGAGCCCCTGAACGAGAGCCATGCCGCGGACCTCTACGCCGCGAACGCCAGCGACAGCCTTGGGCAACTCTGGACCTATCTCGCCTACGGACCCTTTGCGAGCCTCGAAAGCTATCGCGACTGGGTGGTCGCGGCGGCGGCGGGAGACGACCCGCTGTTCTTCGCCATCCTCGACCGCAACAGCGGAAAGGCCTTGGGTGTCGCTTCCTACCTGCGTATCGACCCGGCCAACGGCAGCATCGAAGTGGGGCATATCTGCTTCTCGCCGCGCCTGGCCGGCAGCATTCTTGCGACCGAAGCTATGGCTTTGATGATGCGCGAGGCCTTCTCCCTCGGATACCGGCGTTACGAGTGGAAGTGCGACGCCCTTAATGCACCCTCCCGGCGCGCGGCGCAGCGGTTGGGCCTGGGCTTCGAGGGGGTCTTCAAGAGCGCCACGCTCTACAAGGGGCGCAACCGCGACACCGCATGGTATGCGGTCACAGACAGTCTCTGGCCGCAGCTTGCAACTGCATACGAGCGCTGGCTCGATCCTGCCAACTTCGACGCCGAGGGCCATCAGCGCATACGCTTGAGCGACTTGACGCGCCCCGTCTACGAGGCCGGTTGCACCGTTGCCGAGGCTGGCTGGTGACTCCAGGCAATAGCTTGGCACTGCCAAAGGTGATGGGACACCGCGGTGCTGCCAAGCGCGCGCCCGAAAACACCCTCGGCGGCCTGCGCCGAGCCGCCGAGCTAGGTGCGACCTGGGTCGAAATCGATGTCATGCTGACCGCGGACGATGTTCCGATCCTGCACCATGACTACAATTTCGGACGTACCTGTGCCCACCCTGCGGATGTGGCCACAGTCTCTTCGACGGCCGTTGCGCAACTGGACGCCGGGGCATGGTTTTCCCCTGAATCCTCCGGCCGAAGCTGGGCCGGCGAGGTCGTTCCGACACTGGAACAAGCTGTCGCGGCGTTACAGGAACTCGGACTGGGCCTGAATCTCGAGCTGAAACCGACGCCGGGCCGGGCGGTTGAGACCGCCGAGGTGGCTCTCGACCTCTTGGCTCGAATCTGGCCGCCGGAGCTTCCGCAGCCGCTGATTTCATCCTTTACCCGGGCTTGCCTGGACGTCGCTTTCAATGTCGCGCCGCAGATGCCGCGCGGGCGCCTCTGGGAGATCCTGCCCGACGACTGGCAGACCGATGCCGCGGCTTTGGAGTGTGTCTCCGTTCATCTCTGGCGCGAAACCCTAACGCACGCTCAGGCCCGCGCCGTTAAGGCAGCCGGTTACGAACTCGCAGTTTTCACGGTGAATGACCGGGAGGAGGCGGAACGTTTTCTGGAGTGGGATGCCGACTGCATCATCACCGATGTGCCGGACATCATTCTTCCGGTCGCCTACTCCGCCGCGGCCCGGGGCGGTGCATAGGTCTCCGCTCTGAGGTCCAAGATGTCCGCCTGGGAACCGCAGACCCGGCAAGCTGGATCTCGTCGCGCGCGAACCTCTCGAAAACTGGCCTCCAGAGCGTCGTAGAGCAGCAGGCGCCCGGCCATCGATCGGCCGATACCCAGAAGCTCTTTCACCACCTCCGTCGCCTGCAAGGCGCCGAGGGTGCCAGGCAAGGCGCCAAGTACACCGACATCGGCACAGGACATCTTGGGATCGCGCGACGGCTGTTCGCCGAACAGGCATCGATAGCAGGGCAGATCCGCGCCGGCCTGCGGCTTGAAGGTGGAGAGCTGCCCATCGAACCGCATGATCGCTGCCGAAACCAAAGTGCGGCCGGCCAGCACGCAAGCATCATTGACGAGGTAGCGGGTGGCGAAATTGTCCGAGCCGTCGGCTACGAGATCGTAGCCTGCAACCAGAGCAAGCGCCGTTTCGGCCGTTAAGCGACCCCGATGGGCTTCGACGGTCACCTCGGGATTGATCCGTTTGATCGCGGTCGCCGCGCTTTCCACCTTGGCCCGCCCGATGTCGTCGGTCCCGTGAATCACCTGACGCTGCAAGTTGGAAAGATCGACGACATCGTCATCGATTACGCCGAGCGTCCCGACCCCGGCAGCCGCCAGGTACATCAAAAGCGGCGCTCCCAACCCGCCGGCGCCGACAACCAGCACCCGCGCCGCGCAGAGTTTCGCTTGTCCTTCTTCTCCGATCTCGGGAAGGACCAGGTGGCGCGCATAGCGCTCGATTTCGCTATCGCTGAGTTCCATGGCCGTAAGATAGCTCTGCTTCTGCGGCATTGCATCTCCCACACTGACAGCGCTTGCGAACCATGTCGGTCGCGGGCCCCTTCCTGCGCTCCGCGGGCGTATCCTGAGCCAGGCGAACGAGGAGTTGCGCAGCCTCCGGCCGCTACCGCAACCCGGTGAATAACAAGGCTTTTCGAGGTCTTGGTTCGTTCGCCCGCAACTGGGGAAAATCCTTACCGATTCGGACGTTTGTGCTATAGTGTCCGCCCGTTTGCGAAAGGACCGTGGCTTTTCGAGTCGCAGGCCGCCGAGCGGGGCGGGGCGGCTAGTCCCGGAAGGGCCCGCCGCGGGTCCGACCGGTCGCCGATTTCTCCCGGTCCTTCAATCATCTACTTGCCTTTCTAAGGTTTCACGCGAGCCATGAAGCTGACTATCGAACGTGCGGCCCTGCAGCGGTCGCTCGCCCACGTCCAGAGCGTCGTCGAGCGGCGCAACACCATTCCTATTCTCTCCAACGTGTTACTGGACGCCAACCAAGGCCGACTGAGCCTGACGGCCACGGATATGGACTTGACCATCGTCGAGGAGGTTGCCTGTTCCGTCGGTGAGGCCGGCGCGACGACCGCACCCGCCCACACGCTCTACGACATCATCCGCAAGCTGCCCGAGGGCGCTGAGGTGGAGCTGACGACCGCGGGCGAAACCGGTCAGATGTCACTGCGGTCCGGCCGCTCTCACTTCACGCTCGCCACCCTGCCGCGCGAGGACTTCCCGACCAGCGGACCATCGGATCTGCCGCGCGCCTTCGAGCTCCAGGCCGAGGAGCTGAAGACCCTGATCGAGCGCTCGCGTTTCGCCATATCCACCGAGGAAACGCGCTACTACCTGAACGGCATCTATCTGCATGCGGCTCAAGCCGAAGCCGTCGAGGTTCTGCGGGCGGTCGCCACGGACGGACACCGTCTGGCGCGGGTCGAGATGCCACTGCCGAGCGGCGCGGAGGGCATGCCAGGCGTGATCGTGCCCCGCAAGACGGTCGGCGAGGTTTACAAGCTGATCGAAGAGACCGACGAGCCCGTCCGCGTTTCCCTCTCCGAAACGAAGATCCGCTTCGCCTTCAACGATACGGTGCTGACCAGCAAGCTGATCGACGGCACCTTCCCCGACTACGAACGCGTGATCCCCTCCAACACCGACAAGACCATGGAGGTGGACTGCCGGAGCTTCAGCCAGGCGGTCGATCGCGTCTCGACCATCTCCACGGAAAAAAGCCGAGCCGTAAAGCTGGCACTGGCCGACGGGACCGTGACCCTTTCGGCGACCAGCCCGGAGAACGGCAGTGCCGAAGAAGACGTCGCGGTGTCCTATGGCGGACCGCCCCTCGAAATCGGCTTCAATTCGCGCTATCTCCTCGATATCGCAGGGCAGATCGAAGGAGACGGGGCGGTTTTCCAGCTCTCCGACGCCGCATCTCCGACAATCGTGCGCGACGCCGCCGACAGCACTGCATTGTATGTTTTGATGCCGATGAGGGTGTGAGCCTGCGAGCAGCGCTCATACCGGCGTTTCACGCGCGCCCTTGCAGGCGAGAGGATGTGACCGCGACTTCCCGAGCCCAAACTGCAGCCGGCGCCGGCCGTGCTCTCTGGTTGTCGCGCCTCAGCCTCAGCGGCTTTCGCAACTTTCGCGAGGTCGAACTGGCGCTGGAACCGCGCCCGCTGCTGCTGACCGGGCCGAACGGCGCGGGCAAGACCAACCTGCTGGAGGCCGTCTCCCTCTTGAGCCCTGGCCGCGGCCTGCGTGGCGCGCGACTGGCCGATCTGGATCGGCGGGGCAGCAGCAACGCCGCGCCAGACTCAAGTGCCGTGGGGTGGGGCGTTGCGGCAACGCTCGAGACACCGGACGGCCCGCGCGAGATCGGCACGGGACGCGATCCCAGGGCCACCTTGGCGGCGCAGACCGACGGTCGCCGCGCCGAGGGGGCGCGGGAAAGACGCGCGGTGAAGCTGGATGGCGCCTTTGCCAGCAGCCAGCAGGCGCTGGCAGACGTCGTTCGCTGCGTCTGGCTGACACCTCAGATGGACCGCTTGTTCGACGAGGGTCCGAGCGCCCGTCGGCGCTTCCTGGACCGACTGGTTTACGGCTTCGAGCCCGCCCATTCCGGGCGCATCTCCGCCTACGAGACGGCGTTGCGGGAACGCTCGCGATTGCTCAAGGACGGCGTGCGGGATCCGGCCTGGCTCAGCGCGCTCGAGGCGACCTTGGCCGAAAAAGCGGTCGCCATCGCCGCAGCCCGCCGCGAGACCGTGGCCCGGCTTGCCGGCGCTCTGGCCGAAGCCGACGGACCCTTCCCGCGCGCCGAGCTCGGCCTCGCAGGAGATGCCGAGGCTTGGCTTGACGACTTGGCTGCCGTGGAGGTGGAAGAGCGCCTGGCAGCGCGCCTCGCCGCCGACCGGGCGCAGGACGCAGAGAGCGGTGGTGCCCGGGTCGGGGCGCACCGCACCGATCTAACGGTGGCGCACGGCCGCAACGGCATGCCCGCTGCCCTTTGCTCCAGCGGTGAGCAGAAGGCGATGCTGATTGCGGTGGTGCTGGCCCATGCCCGGTTGGTGCAGTTATCTGCCGGCTACGGGCCGCTCTTGCTGCTGGACGAAGTGGTTGCGCATCTGGACGCTGCCCATTGCGCCGCGTTGTTCGAGCGACTTCTGGACCTGGGTCTTCAGGTCTGGATCACCGGTGCCGAGCCGGCGCCCTTCGAGGGTCTGCTGCCTCATGCGCAGCGCATCGCGCTGCGCGACGGCCTGGCGCTTCTCGACCAAGCCGCGCCCAGGTAGGTGGGCGCCACTTGGTCCGTTCCGAGGGCCTGTAGCTTCTTATCCGCGCCGAGACGAATGCGGATAAGATGCTCTGGGCACGTTGTACGTGTTTGTTCCGTTACCCTAAGGACTCGAGAGTATGGCTGACGAGACCCCAACACCGCAGCAGATCGGAGAAGATCCCGCTGCCTACGGTGCCGAATCGATCAAGGTGCTGCGCGGCCTGGAGGCCGTGCGCAAACGTCCCGGCATGTACATCGGCGACACCGACGACGGAACCGGCCTGCATCATATGGTCTACGAGGCGGTCGACAACGCCATCGACGAGGCCCTGGCCGGCCACTGCGACCTCGTCGAAGTTCAGCTGAACGGCGACGGCAGCGTTATGGTGCGCGACAACGGGCGTGGCATTCCGACCGAGATCCACAAGGAGGAAGGGGTTTCCGCCGCCGAAGTCATCATGACCCGCCTGCACGCCGGCGGAAAGTTCGACCAGAACTCCTACAAGGTGTCCGGCGGTTTGCACGGCGTCGGGGTTTCGGTGGTCAACGCGCTCAGCGAATGGCTGGAACTGCGGATCTGGCGTGACGGCAGCGAACACCTGATCCGCTTTCGCCACGGCGAAGCGGAAGCCCCGCTGGAGGCGGTCGGCACGGCACCGGAGAGATCCGGCACCGAGGTCACCTTCCTGCCGAGCACCGAAACCTTCACCATGGTCGAGTTCGATCAGGCCACGCTGGAACACCGCCTGCGCGAGCTGGCCTTCCTGAACTCGGGCGTGCACATACGCCTGACCGATGCGCGCCACCCGGAACCCAAGGTCGTGGATCTGCATTACGAAGGCGGCGTCGAGGCCTTCGTGCGCTACTTGGATCGCGCCAAGACTCCGCTCATCGATCCGCCGGTGGTCATTGCGGCCGAGCGCGACGGCATCGTGGTGGAGGCCGCCCTGCAGTGGACCGACGCCTTCCACGAGGCGACGCTCTGCTTCACCAACAACATTCCGCAACGTGACGGCGGCACCCATCTGGCCGGTTTTCGCGCGGCCCTGACACGCCAGGTCAACGCCTACGCGACCGGGACCGGCCTCGCGAAGAAGGAGAAGGTCTCTCTGGCCGGCGAGGACTGCCGCGAGGGTCTGACCTGCGTCCTGTCGGTCAAGGTCCCGGACCCGAAGTTCTCCAGCCAGACCAAGGACAAGCTGGTTTCCAGTGAAGTTCGTCCCGTCGTCGAAACGATTGTGAACGAGAAGCTGGAACAGTACTTCGAGGAGCACCCCGCCGAAGCCCGGCGCATCGTCTCCAAGGTGGTCGAGGCCGCTGCCGCCCGCGAGGCGGCGCGCAAAGCCCGCGAACTGACCCGCCGCAAGTCGGCGCTCGACGTCGCCTCGCTGCCCGGCAAGCTGGCCGACTGTCAGGAGCGCGATCCGGCTCTCTCCGAACTCTTCATTGTCGAGGGCGATTCGGCCGGCGGCTCGGCCAAACAGGGCCGCGACCGACGCTTTCAGGCCATCCTGCCCCTCCGCGGCAAGATCCTGAACGTGGAGCGGGCCCGCTTCGACAAGATGCTCTCGAGCCAGGAAATCGGCACGCTGATCACGGCCTTGGGCACCGGGATCGGCCCGGACGAGTTCGATCTGGGCAAGCTGCGCTACCACAAGATCGTCATCATGACCGACGCCGACGTCGACGGCAGCCATATCCGCACCCTGCTGTTGACGTTCTTCTTCCGCCAGATGCGTCCGTTGATCGAAGCCGGGAATCTCTATATCGCCCAACCCCCGCTCTACAAGGTCAAGCGCAAGTCGTCCGAACAGTACAAGAAGGACGATGGCGAGATGGAAAGCTTCCTGATCGAGCAAGGCGCCGAGGGGACGCTCCTGACCCTTTACAACGGGACCCAGATCGCCGGCAGCGACCTGCAGGACCTGGTGCGGCAGGCCGTCGACGCCCGCCATCTTATGGCCCCCTTGGCACGAAAGGCCGGCGCCCTGGAAATGGTCGAGCAAGCGGCGATCGCCGGCGCCCTCAATGCACAGATGCTGGCGGAACCGGAGCAGGCGGCGGAGGTCGCCGCCTATCTCGCGCGCCGGCTCAACGCCTTGCACGCGGATCAGGATTGGGAACCGGATTGGACGCCCGGCGTCGGCGATGACGGCGGCCTAGTCTTCTCGCGCATGCTGCGCGGCGTGACGCAGCACCGCCAGATCGACGCCACCATGCTGAGATCGGCAGAGGCCCGGCGGCTCGACACCATGGCGGCCCAATTGCAGGAAACCTATGCCAAGGCGGGAACGCTGGTGTCGTCCGATGGCGACGAGGTCACGGTGCATGGGCCCAGCGACCTGGCCGACACGGTACTGCGTTGGGGCCGCAAGGGCGTTTCGGTTGCCCGCTATAAGGGGCTCGGGGAAATGAACCCGGACCAGCTCTGGCAAACGACCCTCGACCCTGAAGTCCGCACTCTGCTGAAGGTGCGCGTTGCGCAGGCGGAGGCCGCCGACGGCCTGTTCGACACCCTGATGGGGGACGTGGTGGAACCGCGCCGCGAGTTCATTCAGGACAACGCCCTGGAGGTCTCGAACCTGGACGTCTAGCGCGCGTCATGCCCCTCAGCCCGGATAGCAAGCTATCTCGTAGGGGCCGGCCCTCGGTCGAAATGCCAGACCGTCAGGGTCCGGACCGGGTTCCAATACCAGAACAGGACGACAGAGCATGACGGTGGAGCTTCAGATCCTCGCGCTGGCCGGCCTGCTCTGGGCCGGGCAGCTGCTCGGTCTGTCGGTTGCGGCCAACCTGCAACTGGACTCGCGCTGGCTCATGGGGGCCCGGGACGAGCCGCGACGCGTCGAAGGCTTGGCCGGGCGGCTGCAGCGCGCCCTGAGCAACATGACCGAAAGCCTGCTGCTCTTCGCCGTTGCGGTTGTTGTCCTGGAGTTCGGCGGCAAGGCCGGCGGGCCTCTAAGCCAAGGCTGCGCTGTGGCTTACCTGATTGCGCGGCTGGCCTATGTGCCCGCCTATGCCTTCGGGCTCAGTCCCTGGCGCTCGGTCATCTGGTTTGTCGGGTTCGGCGCGACCCTGATGATGCTCTTCGTCGGACTGCTCGGCTGAAAAGGCAGGTCTCGGAGTTAAATCTGCCGGCCGACGCTGCGCAGAATGTCCTCTATCGCAGCCCAGTTACTGCGCACTTCGGCGTCGTTCTCTGGACTGCTGTCTTCCAGCATGTAGGCGCGCAAACTCTTATGGAAGGCGCGGAGGTGACGTTCGATGGCAACGCGGTTGCGGCGCAACTCGTCTTCCTGGAACAGCAGGCGCACGATCAAGTCGACCGTCATGTGCGGATCCTTGATCGAACCGACGATGCCGAAAGACGCACTGACCAGTGCGAAGCGCTGCGTGGCCGACTGCTGAAGTTCGTAAAGACTTTCCAAGTCGAGGTTCTGCTGACTGCGTTCCTTTTCTTGCATCAGCTTAGCCAGGTAGTCCGGATCGGCGGTGCCGTTGGCTTGCTTCACGCGTTCGTTGTAGTCGAACTCCAGACTCATCAGTTCGGTCTCGGCCTGTTTGACGGCGTCGTAAGCGACGTCGAGCTCGGCCTTGGCTTCCTCGATGAGATGGTGCCGACGCACTAGAGCAGCCCCACCTGCGCGAACTTGGACTCGATGATATCCGCATCGAAGGGTTTCATGATGTACTCGTTGGCGCCGGCCTGAATTCCCTGCGCGATGTGGGACATGTCGTTCTCGGTGGTGCAGAAAACGACTGTCGGGGCCTCGCCACCCGGTAGGGCCCGCATGGCCACCAGGAAGTCGAGGCCGTTCATCACCGGCATGTTCCAGTCGAGCAGAACCGCGTCGGGAAACTGCGCCTTGCAGTAATCGAGCGCCTGCTGACCGTCTGCAGCTTCTTCGACCAGGAAGTCGAAGCCCTCCAGGATCCGGCGCGCGACCATGCGCACCACTTTGGAGTCGTCGACAACAAGACAGGTCTTCATGGTGTCCTCCGTTCCAGCGCCGAAAGCTGTATCCGATCTTGGTTAATAATCTCGTAGCGTGCCGGAGAGCGCCGCCGAGCGGCCTCTTAGCTGGGCCTCCTCGCAATTGAGCACTTTCGAGAGAGCACCGCCGCAGCGATCCTGGACTTCGCCAGGAAGCAATCACTGTTTTCATCTTGGGATGATGCTGTCTTTACGGCAGAGTTCTTTCATGACCGATGCCAAACCTCACCAGGCCGATCAGACCGCGGGCCGACTCTTTACCGATATCGTCCTCGAAGTCTTCCGCTTGGGCGGCCTGCTAGCCAGCGAAGGCGACCGCCTGACCGCGGACCTCGGGCTCACCAGCGCCCGATGGAAAGTTCTTGGGGCGATCGCGCTGGAGGGGCGGCCTTTGACTGTGGCTCAGATTGCACGACGCATGGGTTTGACCCGCCAGTCCGTGCAGCGGCTGGTCAACGAACTCACACGGGATGGCTTTGTCGAACTGCACTCCAATCCAGACCACCGGCGCGCACCCTTGGTGGCACGTTCCGCTGCCGGCGAAGCGGCTTACGCCGAGGTCATGGCACGCTATGACGCCTGGGCTGTGCGCCTTGCCACCGGGCTGGATCGCAATGCCTTGAGCAACGGCCAGGCCACACTTGCGGCAATGATCCGGCGGCTGGAAGAAGAACCTTACTAGGGACGCATCCGCGCAGCTAGGACGAATAAGATTTTGTCATTTTGACAATATACTGTCATTATCGCAGCGATCATCAAACACGAGAGAAAACCCATGCTGGCGCGCCTTCACGCAATCGCCGGCCTCTTAGCCGGCGTAACGATCCTGACTTTCTGGCTATCCACCGTCGCGGTCGAACTGGGCGGCAACGCAGCAGCGATGACCACGGTGAAAACCGCGATTCCCTGGGGCTTGTTGCTCCTGATTCCGTCCCTGGCACTCACCGGCGCAACCGGCTTTCGCCTTGCCGGCAATCGAAGAGATGCCCTGGTGCAGGCCAAGCGGCGACGCATCCCGATCATTGCCGCCAATGGCCTGTTGGTCCTGGTGCCAGCGGCTTTCTTCCTGGCGTGGAGGGCTTCCGCCGGGCTCTTCGACGACGTCTTCTACGCAGTGCAAGCTGTCGAGCTGCTCGCAGGCGCCGTCAATCTGGCCCTGATCGGGCTCAATCTGCGCGACGGTTTGCGCGCTTCGGGCCGCCTGCACGGTGCCACGTGACACCGGCGGCGAGCCCGCACGGCATCAGGTGCCGCTCTAGGAAGCAGCTTTGACGGCCGCGACCTCGGCCTCGATCTGCTGCGCCAAGCCGTCCTCCAGACCCAACCGGCCGGACAGCATCTGCAGATAGCCGCGCTCGGCCGGGCTATCTACTTCGATGGCAAGCAAAGACGCGGCATAGACCTCTGCGGCAACCTCGGGCCGATCGACACCCTGAACCAGCGCCTCCAAATCGAGCGGCTTGCCCAATTCGTCGAACAGGAAGGCGCGCGCTTCCGCATCCAAATCGGCGTCGCCCAGCCGCTCGAAGATACGGCGCTGCTCGTCCGAATCGATCTGTCCATCCGCCTTGGCGGCAGAGATCATGGCGCGCAGCAGCAGCAGCGAGAGATCGTTCTGCTGCGGGTCCGGCGCCGGCAGTTGAGCAGCAGGCTGGGCTGCCACACCGCCGCTCGAGTAGGAACTCGGCGGTAGATAACCGCTGTCGGCCGGTGGCGGGGTCAAGGCTTCTTCTGCGTTCGCCGGCTGCGGTCGGCCAGAGGAGTCCCGGTTGCTGTAGTGCTTCCAGGCGGCGTAGGCGACGCCGCCGACAACGGCCAGCCCGCCGAGTTGTACGGCGCGCTTGCCCATCTTCTTGCCGCCCTTGCCCGTCAGGACGTTGCCCAACACCGTTCCTGCCAAACCGCCGGCCATACTGCCGCCGAAGGCTCCTTTTGCGGCCGCTTTCCCCTCTTCACCGCCCAGCAGATTGCCGAGCAGCTTGTTCGCATCGAACATTTCTTGTTCCCTTGAGTTGTCTTACCCGTGCTGGGCCAGACCGCGCTTCTCGAAGTAGCGCTGATGGTAGTCTTCAGCCGGCCAGAAGGGTCCGGCCGGAGTGATCTCGGTGGCCACGTCGACCCCACGCTCGATCAGCGCCTGCTTCTTGGCCCGTGCGATCTCGGCTTGATCCTCGTTGAGAGGAAAAATCCCGGAGCGGTACTGGGTTCCGATATCCGGTCCCTGGCGATTGACCTGCGTTGCGTCGTGCATGTCGAAGAAGGCTTCGACAAGCTGCGCGTAACCGATCTTCGCCGGATCGTAGGTGACCTCAACGGCCTCGGCATGGCCAGTCTGGCCGCTGCAGACCTGCTCGTAGGTCGGGCTTTCGGTGATACCGCCGCTGTAGCCGCTGATCGCCTCGATCACACCGGGCATCCGGCGAAAGGCCGCCTCGATCCCCCAGAAGCACCCGGCCGCGAAGATCGCTTTTTCCATCGTCGACGCCTTTCGTGTCGCAGAAGAAGTCCAGTCCTGCATTTAGGGACCCACAGCCTCCTGCTCCACCCCTGCAGTCGGACTTGAGGCACCTCAATGCGAGAGAACGCGCATCCGATCAACCTATGCGAAGCTCGTCGGCGGCAGACGGCCGTGCCAGGCGCGAGGATCACAGGAAGCGGCAGAGGAGCCAGCGGAATGTACGATGTTCCTATGCAGCCCGGCGGACTTGCCGAGGTCGACCGATCTCCCGAAACGCTGGTGAACGACGGGGTGTCAGCCGCCTGGGCCGGTTTCCAGCCGGGCCGCTGGAAAAGCCGGATCGACCTGCGTGACTTCATTCAGTGCAACGTCGCGCCCTACGAAGGCGAAATCGATTTCCTAGCCGGTCCGACGCAACGGACCGAAGCCCTTTGGGCCAAGGTCGCCGATCTGCTGAAGGCAGAACGAGAGGCCGGGGTGCTTGCGGTCTCGGCCGACGTCGGCTCTTCGATCCTGGCGCATGCGCCCGGCTACATCGACCAGGACCGCGAGCGGATCGTCGGTCTGCAGACGGATGCGCCGCTCAAACGCGCGATCCTGCCAGCCGGCGGCTTACGCCTGGTCGAGAAAGCCCTGGAGGCCTACGGCTTTGAGCTGGACCCGGCGATCCGAGAGGTCTTTCTGCGGTATCGCAAGGATCACAACACCGCCGTCTTCGACGCCTACACCGACGAGATCCTGTCCTGCCGACGCAACGGCATCATCACCGGACTGCCGGACGCCTACGGACGCGGCAGGATCATCGGCGACTACCGGCGGGTGCCGCTCTACGGCGTCGCGAGTCTGCTTGAAGAGAAACACCGCGAGAAGTCGGAGCTGGACCAAGCCGGCGCTGGGGAAGAGACGCTGAGGCTTCGCGAGGAGCTGGCCGAGCAGATCCGCGCCTTGGAAGAGCTGGTCGAGATGGCGCAGCGTTACGGCTACGACATTTCGCAACCGGCGGCCTCGGCCCGGGAAGCCGTGCAGTGGCTTTACTTCGCCTATCTGGCGGCGGTGAAGGAGCAGAACGGCGCCGCCATGTCGTTCGGCCGGGTCTCCAGCTTCCTCGACATCTACTTCGAGCGCGATCTTGCCACCGGAGTGATCGACGAGGCGCAGGCACAGGAGCTGATCGACGATCTCACGATCAAACTGCGCCTGGTCCGTTTTCTGCGTCCGCCAGAGTACAACGCGCTCTTTGCCGGCGACCCGACATGGGTGACCGAGTGTCTGGGCGGTCTCGGTGAAGATGGGCGCCCGCTGGTCACCAAGACGAGCTGCCGCTTCCTGCAGAGTCTGCACAACCTGGGCCCCGCGCCGGAGCCGAACCTCACGGTTCTCTGGTCGCCGGCCCTTCCGGAGCCCTTCAAGCGCTTCTGCGCCGCCACCTCGATCGCCACCTCGTCGATCCAATACGAAAACGACGAGGTGATGCGGCCGGCCTGGGGCGACGACTACGGCATCGCCTGCTGTGTGTCGGCCATGCGCCTGGGCAAGCAGATGCAGTTCTTCGGGGCGCGCGCCAATCTGGCCAAGGCCCTGCTCTACGCGCTCAACGGCGGCCAGGATGAAGTGACCGGCGAGCAAGTCGGTCCGGCCGGCAGCGTCTACGCCGGCGAAACGCTGGACTATGCCGAGGTGGCACCGCGCTTCGAGGCGATGCTGGAGTGGCTTGCCCGGGTCTATGCGGAAGCCATGAACATCATCCATATGATGCACGACCGCTACGCCTACGAGCGGTTGGAGATGGCGCTGCATGACCGCGAGGTCTTGCGCACCATGGCCTACGGCATCGCCGGCCTCTCGGTGGTGGCCGACAGCCTCTCGGCCATCAAGCACGCAACCGTACGGCCCAAGCGCGATCCGCAGAGCGGCCTGATCGTCGACTTCGAGATCGAGGGCGACTACCCGGCCTTCGGCAACAACGACGATCGTGTGGACGACTTGGCCGTGGAGGTCCTGCGCAGCTTCATGGGGCTGCTGCGGCAGCAGCCGACCTATCGAAACGCCGAGCCCACCTGCTCCGTCCTGACCATCACCTCCAACGTGGTCTATGGCACCGCGACGGGACCCACGCCGGACGGCCGCAAGAAGGGCGCTCCCTTCGCCCCCGGTGCCAATCCGATGCACGGGCGCGACAAGAAAGGTGCCCTGGCGGCGGCGGCTTCCGTGGCGAAACTGCCTTACGACGACGCACAGGACGGCATCAGCTATACTTTCTCGGTGGCCCCGGGTGCGCTCGGTAAGTCACCTGCGGAGCGGGAAGAGAACCTGATCGCCCTGGTCGACGACTACGTCGAGCGCGGCGGCCACCATATCAACGTCAATGTGCTCAATCGGGAGACGCTGCTGGAGGCGATGGAGCACCCGGAGAAGTACCCGCAGCTCACCATCCGGGTCTCCGGCTACGCGGTCAACTTCATCAAGCTGACCCGCGCGCAACAGGAAGACGTGATCAGCCGGACCTTCCACAGCGGCCTGTAGAGGCGAAGAAGGCCGGGCAAAAGCGGCGCTTGGATAGCACCTCCGGCGCCAGTTCCCGACCGGCTGTTCCAACTGCCAAAGCGAGCCGTTTGCGCCCCACTTCGGGCGCATTCCGGCGCGAAGGTCGCTGCGTCGCCTTGCCGGCGACTCCGGCCGTCGGATAGATACGGCAGTGTTCTGCAGATCACGGATCGAGAAAACGGGCACAGCATGGCAAGTAGCCGCGGCAAAGCGAAGGGTGGCGCGAAGCCGGCCGGCAAACCTCGCAAGCGAAACCGATCCTCCGCGAAGGCAAAGCCGCATCGCTCCTTATTGCGGCGCGTACTGATCTGGGGCGTGACCCTGTCGCTATGGGCCGGCCTGGCGGTCGGCGGTCTGGTCGTCTGGTACGCTTGGGATCTGCCGAGCGTCTCCAAGATCGCCGAGATGACCCGCCAGCCAACGGTGCGACTTCTGGCGGCCGATGGCAGCGAGATCGGACGCTTCGGCGATCTCTATGGCGATGCCTTGAGCGTAGAGGAACTGCCGCCGCATCTGCCGCAGGCCGTCCTGGCGATCGAGGACCGGCGCTTCTACGACCATCCCGGCCTCGACCTGATCGGCCTGGCCCGCGCCATCCTCGTGAACCTGCGGGAGGGCGCCGTCGTTCAAGGCGGCTCGACCATCAGTCAGCAGCTTGCGAAGAACCTCTTTCTGAGCCCGGAGCGTACGCTGGAACGCAAGGTTCAGGAGCTTCTGCTCGCTTTCTGGCTGGAGCGCAAACTCAGCAAAGACCAGATTCTCTCTCTCTACCTCAACCGGGTCTACCTGGGTGCCGGCGCTTACGGCGTCGATGCTGCCGCACAACGCTTCTTCGGCAAGCCGGCCACCGCGGTGAACCTCTATGAAGCGGCGATCATCGCCGGTCTTCTGAAAGCCCCCAGCCGCTACAATCCGGCCAACGACGCCGAACTGGCGGATCGCCGCGCCAAGACCGTGCTGGCAGCCATGGTCGAGGCCGGCTTCGTAACCGAAGAACAAGCGGATACGGCCCATCAGGAGAAAAGCCGCGGTCGACCGCCAACGCGGCGCGCACGCTATTTCGCCGACTGGGCACTCGACCGCGCGGAGGGATGGCTTGGCCAGCTCGACCGCGATATCACTGTACGTACGACTCTCGATCCACGCGTACAGCAGATCGCGGAGACGGCATTAGAAGATCTGCTCGCGGCGGAAGGCGCGAACGCCAAGATCGGCCAAGGTGCTGTTGCCGTGATGAGTCCGGACGGGGCCGTACGTGCCCTGGTCGGCGGCCGCAGTCATGCGGACAGTCCCTTCAATCGCGCCACGCAGGCGCGTCGGCAACCGGGATCGGCCTTCAAACCCTTCGTTTACCTCGCGGCTGTCGAGGCGGGGCGCGGCGCACTGACCACCGTCGTCGATGCGCCGCTGACGGTGGAAACACGCCAGGGACCCTGGCAGCCGGAAAACTACGACCGGCAGTACCGCGGCGAAGTCACCCTGCGCGAGGCCTTCGCAAAGTCGCTGAACACCGCCGCGGCGCGCCTGACGCTGGAGGTCGGCCCGGAGCGTGTCGCCGAGACCGCACAGCGTCTGGGAACCGGCGGTAACCTGCGCGCGGCCCCTTCGCTAGCGCTCGGCACCTCCGAAGTCACGCTGCTGGATCTGACGGGTGCCTATGCCGTCTTCGCCAACGGCGGACGTGCCGTCTGGCCTCACACCGTCCTGGAGATGACGACACCCGAAGGACAGGTGCTCTACCGTCGCGAGGCGGGGGAGCCGACGCGCCTGATCGCACCGCCCGACGTGGCGGAGATGACCGATATGCTGCGCAGTGTCATGTTGGACGGAACCGGACGCAATGCCGATCCGGGCCGGCCAGCCGGCGGCAAGAGCGGCACAAGTCAGTCGTTCCGCGATGCCTGGTTTGTCGGCTATACGGCCGAACTGGTGGTCGGCGTCTGGCTCGGTAACGATGACGGTGCGGCTATGCAGCAGGTGACCGGTGGCGGCGCGCCGGCCCGTTTATGGCGAACGGTCGTCACCCAGGCGCTCGAGGGCGAACCGGCGCGCCCGCTGCCGGGCGCCGGAGCCATCGCGGCCGCCCCGACGACCGCACCGCAGGTCAGCCGCGGTCCCGGCGTTCTGGAGAGTCTGTTGGAACGCCTGACCGGCGAAGCGCCAGAGCAACCCCTGGGCAGCGGCAGCGAAGGCGCGCTGGAACGCCTGCCGCCGCCGGGCGGCGACCGCTAGGGAGTAACAACGCTTCTCCGCAACCCGGAGCGCGCTACTCTGCCACCGTAGCCGCTTCGACAGTGGTCGAAATCAGCAGCTTGTAAAAAATCGCCGCGCCCAAGCCGCAAAGAGCCACCGCCGTCGTCATGGCGTGCGGGCTACCGTCCTGAAACGCCGCGACAGCAATTCCGACCAGGGCTGCAGCCCCCATCTGCAGAAACCCCATCAGCGCAGAGGCCGCACCGGCCATCCGCGGGAAGGGTCCGATGCCCCGAGCCATCGAGTTGGGCAGCGTCAGGCCGCAGCCGACCAACACCACAGCCATAGGTGCGATCACGCTGGCGATGGTATGAACCCCACTCCAGGCAAGCGCAGCCGCCAGCAGTCCGCCAAGCAGCATAACGCGCGTCCCGAGCCGGATCTGGCGGTCGGTTTCCAGCCGCCCATGCAACCGGCTGGCCAAGAAGCTGCCTGTCATGAAACCCAAGACCACGGCAGAGAAACAGAACCCGAAGAGCGAGGGCGTGAGCCCGAGCCCGTCGATCAGGGTATAGGGCGAACCGGAGATGAAGGAGAAGATCGCCGCATAGCTGCAGGCCACCACGCCGCTGTAGCCGACATAGGTTCGCTGCCGCAGCAGCCCGCGGTAGTTCGCAAACAGCTGAAGAGGGCGCAGCGCTTGCGAGTCCAGATGGCGGTTGGTCTCCGGCAGCAGGAAGCAGATGGCGAGGAACACGACGGCGCCGAAGGCCGACAGCAAAGCGAAATTGGCGGTCCATCCATAGGCTTCCGTCAGAAAGCCACCCAGGATCGGGCCGATCGCCGGAGCCAGGGCCATTGCCATGGCCAAAGTCGAGAGCACTTTGGCCGAGTGTTCGGCGCCATGCACATCGCGAACGATGGCGCGGCCAAGAACCGGCCCGGCGCAGCCACCGAGCGCTTGGAAGAAGCGGGCAAGGATCAAGGCTTCTATGCTGGGGGCCAACATGCAGGCGATGGATGCCAGCGTGTAGAGAGCCAAGGCACCGATCAGGACCGGCCGGCGACCGAAACGGTCGGACAGCGGCCCATAGCCGAGCATGGACACGGCGAAACCGGCCAGAAAGACGGACAGCGTCAGTTGCACCTGGGCCGGATCGGCCGCAAAGCGCTCTCCGATCGTCGGCAGGGCTGGGAGGTAGAGATCGGTCGAAAGCGGGCCGAACGAAACCAGCCCGATCAGCAACAGCAGGGAAATTCTGACGGGCGGGAGCTCGGATTTCATTCTTTGGGAGTAGTCTTTCTTCGCTCAACCCACTTCAGGCTGTACGGTAGAAGCGCCTTGTGTAACCGCAATAGGCAAAGAAATGCCAGCGCCGATGACTGGCGAGCGAGAGCCGGCGCAATTATCTGCAGGAGAGCCCGCTGACTGCATCGTTGACCATGCCCGAGCCCGACATCACAGATCTCGTCCTGGCACCCGACGCACAGCTCCCGCTCGACCAGAGCGCCTTAAGCCGTGCCGTGACGAGTGGGATCGATCGCTACTGTGCCGAGCGGCGCGCGCGCATTCCAGGCTTCGTGGCCGAAACCTATGGCTGGCGCGGCGCGGCGCAGTTGCACCGTCGTGCCTTCGGTCCAGATCTGCTCCGCGGGCCGGCCAACATTCTGCTGGCCTTGCCTTACGTGGCGACAAGGATGGCAGCCGCCGGCGCACGCGGCCTCGGTCGGCGCCAGACGGCCACCTGGCTTAGCCGCCGGCAGATGTTTCTCACCACCGATGTCGCCCGCGAAGTCGAGTGGCGTGTCTTCTCGGATTTTTTGGAACTGCCCTACGTGCAAAACCTCGGGCCGGACGAGGAACGGCGGTTCGAACGCGACGCCCTGGCGGAAGCGATCCTCTCGGACCCGGAGATCGACGCCGTTCTGCACGCCCTGCTGCGCCCGGTCGGCCGTCGCGCCGACGATCCCGCCTTCCGCGCCTGGCTGACCGACGCCATGGCCCACTACACCGGCAGCCGCACCGCGGCCGTGGACATCACCAATGCCCTGATCTCCGCAGGCGTCGGCGCCCTGGCCTTCAAGCAGTGGACGCCCGGCGCCCTGACGCTTGGCCCGATGCTGGCACAGGCGATGGCGCAGAAACTGGCCGTGGCCAGCTTCCCGCTGGGTGCCGGTCTCGGCGGGCTCTGGTTTGGCGCCTTTCCGGCCAGCGCGCCACTGGCGGCTACGGCAGCGGCTACGGGTGGCGTGCTCGCCTTGGGCGCTCTGGTCGCGGCCTTCGCAGGCATTGTGGCCGATCCGGTGCAGAAGCATCTGGGGCTGCATCAGCGTCGCTTGAGCAAGCTGGTCGACGCCTTGGAGGGAGAGCTGCTGCAGGCAGAAGGCGAGAGCTTCACAGTGCGCGACCACTACGTCGCGCGCGTCTTCGACCTGATGGATCTGGCGACGAGTGCCTACCGACTCGCCAGCCGGCCGGCCGGCTGATCCTGAGACTCAGCGCTTGGCCGGCTCGCGCGACAGCCCCCGCGCTTCAAGATTTTCCAAGTACTCCGCCCAGATCCGCTCGCGCTCTTCGCCGAGGCGGTAGAGGTAGTCCCAAGAGTAGATGCCGGTATCGTGCAGGTCGTCGAACCTCAGACGGACGGCGTAGCTGCCAACCGGTTCGATCGCCATGATGCCGACGTGTCGCCGACCGGCAACGATCTGCTTCTGGCCGGGCCCGTGCCCTTGCACCTCGGCCGAAGGACTTTCGACACGCAGCAGCTCGGCGGGCAGTACGAAGGTGACGTCGTCGTCGAAGTCGACCTCCAAAGTCTTCGCCTCCTTGGAGTAGCGAATCTCCAGAGGGTGGTGCTGGACGTCGAAGCCGCTCTTCGGTGGCAGCGTCTCGGGTTCGGGCATGGCTCTCTCAGACGTCGTCGAGGCGACGGGCCTCGTCGGGCAGCATGATAGGGATCCCGTCGCGGATCGGGTAGGCGAGGCCGGCTTGGCGGCTGATCAGCTCCTGAGCCTCGCGATCGTACTCCAAGGGCGCCTTGGTCAACGGGCAGACCAGGATTTCCAGCAGCTTCGGATCGACCCCCGGCTGCGCGCCAGGCTCGCTTTGCATGGTTTCAGATGATTCGGACATGGTGTTTTGACTTTCAACCTGCTGCGGTAAAGGCAGCGCGCTTGAGCCAAAGGTAGACGAAAGGCAAAGCGCGAGCTCTGACCTTATCTTTACCCTAATGGCGCAGGTCGCCGGAACCCGTTTCGCCATTGGAAAGAGTGCTCATCTCCATGATCGCCGTCATGGTGCGCGCCCGTTCCGACAGGTCCGGCGCCTCCAGGAGTGCCTGTTTTTCGCTGGGCTCGAAAGGGCAGATCATGGCGAGCGACGTGACCAGCCGCTCGTCCGGCGTCTCCTCGATCGCATCCCAATCGCCGGACAGCCCGGTGTTGGCAAAATACCCACGAAGGGCCTGCAGCAGGCGGGTACGGTCGATGCATCCGTTGGTGTCTTCCGCCGCCTGGAGATCTTCGGGCCATGACGACCAGTCGGCGCGCACCCGCCGATAGCCCTCCTTCGGCTCCAATTCCTCGATGACTCGAAAGCGCGCCAGGCCGGACAGGGTGATGAGGACGCGACCATCCTCGGTCTCGCTGAAGGCCGATATGCGCCCTGCGCAGCCGACCTCGTAGACCGAGGCGCCAGCCTTGTGCGGCGCTGGCGACTCCGCGCCGCCCTCCGGTTCTTCGACCGGCTGAACCATGCCGATCAAGCGGTCGCTGGCAATGGCATCACGGGTCATCGCCAGGTAGCGCGGCTCGAACACATTCAGTGGCAAGCGGCCGCCCGGAAGCAGCAAGACACCCGAGAGCGGGAAAATCGGGATGATTTCGGGAAGAGTCTCGAAGTCGGGATCGAAGGGGCTACGCTTCATGCAAACAATAGGGACGACAAACGTCGACGCATCTCCACAGTGAGCGGGTCGGCGGGGCCCCAGGCTTCGAAGTACTTCAAGAGTTGCTTCCGGGCCGCCTCATCGTTCCAATTACGCTGACGGCGCACGATGTCCAGCAAGGCTTCGGCCGAAGCTTCCTTTTTGTTCGCGGCATAGAGCGCGAGCGCCAGGTCGAAACGAGCCTGATGATCGTTCGGATTGTGCGCGACGCTTTCCATCAGGTTGGGAATGGCCCCTGCGCCCGGGCCCTCGCCGCTGAGCTCCAGAGCCGTCTTAACCGGCTGCAACTGCGGCTTTTCCTTCGTCTCTGCCTCAAGCTGATCGAAGGCCATCTTGGCTTCGTCGGCCCGCCCAAGATCGATCAGCAGGCGCAGATACTCACCCAGAGCATCCAGATTCTCCGGATCGTGTTGCAATACCTGGCCGTAGATGGCGGCGGCCTGTTCGATCTGGCCTTCCGCCACCAGCGCCTTGGCTTGCTCCATCGCCTGGGCGATCGCTTCGGTCGCATCACCAGCCGCCTGAGGCTGGGCACTGCCTGCGGCCTGGATCA
Organism: Kiloniellales bacterium; assembly: GCA_052168175.1. GTDB lineage: Bacteria > Pseudomonadota > Alphaproteobacteria > Kiloniellales > DSM-21159 > Algihabitans. The sequence goes on along the minus strand of JBQLZH010000002.1, from coordinate 452,641 downwards.
CGCCGTCGATGAACTGCTTGATCTGGCTGCCGGGCAGGGCGCCCTGAAAACCGTCGATCGGCTGTCCTTGGAAGAAGGCATACACGGTCGGTAGAGAGGCAATGCGGAGCTGCTGCGCCAAAGCCTGGTTCTGGTCCACGTTGACCTTCACCAGCTTGATCGCACCCTTGGCCTCCAGAACCGCCGCTTCCAACGCCGGCGTCAGCTGCTTGCAGGGTCCGCACCAGTCGGCCCAGAAATCCACCAGAATGGGGAGCGACATGGAGGCGTCCAGCACGTCGCGTGCGAAGGACTGCATGTCGGCGTCTTTGATGAGAGCGCTGTCAGCCGCCGCCGGCGCGTTGCCCGTCGGTTCCTGCGGAGACTGAGGTCCTTTACCGAAAGTCGGAAACATGAGTTGTTCGCCTGCTTGATTGCTTCGTCGGTGGGTTTCTTTAGAAGGGCCGGCAGGGCGCGATAGTCCCGAAAGGCGCCGTTTATGTGGCTAACGCGGTGCGCGAGAGCAAGGGCGCAGGAGATCTACCCGACATCCCGCTCCGCCTGGCTCAGGTCGACGATTTGGGGCGGATGGCCGACAGCCTCGGCAAACCTGATGAGGTCGGCGGCGTCCAGCGCCATGGTTCGGTTATTGGTCAAAGGATGGACATTCACGGGATCCTGCTCCAGCAGACCGGCGTCCAGCACCAGGGTCACAGCCCCCTGGGAATCGTTGACGATCGCCATCGGCGTTACCGCGCCGGGCACGACGCCGAGGTGACGCATCAATCGCTCGGCACTGCCGAAGGAAAGCCGCCCGCCACCCAACAGCTCGCCCAACTTCTTGAGATCCAGTGGTCGGTCCTCTAAGGACGTGACCAGCCACATGGCGCCCTTCTTGTTGCGCAGGAAAAGGTTCTTGGTGTGGCCGCCCGGCAGCTCACCGCGCAGGGCCTTGGACTGTTCGACCGTGAACAACGGTGGATGATCGACGGTCCGCTGGGCAATCCCCAGCGCTCCGAGCTTGGCAATCAGGGCCTCTGGCGTCAGCGGTGGACTGCCATCGGCCAGCAGAGGTGCAACTTCGTCCTGCGCGCCGGCCTCGGTTTCGCCGTTCGCCATGATCTGACACTCCCCGATGCGGTCTGTCTGCAGCGGCAGACTAGCGGGATGGACCTCGCATACAAGAGGGCAGGCACGGCCGTCACTCGGCTCTTGCATCGCTAGGGGAAAGGCGCTAAATCCCCGCCCTCACCGGAGAGGGTCAGACCCGCCGGTCGCGATCAGGAGCGCGGGCGTAGCTCAGGGGTAGAGCACAACCTTGCCAAGGTTGGGGTCGTGAGTTCGAATCTCATCGCCCGCTCCAGATTTTCAGACGCTTTCCGATACATCCGATCTTGCAAAGCCTGCCGGTGCCGCGGCAGATGCATCTTTGCGCGCGGCAGGATGAGGCTGGCCGCCAAGCGATAGCTCGGACGACGAAACCCCATGGAAAAGATTTTCGGTAAGCATTCGGTGCGCGCGGTCTTCCTGCAGCGCCCGAAGGACATTCAGCGCCTGGTGCTCGCGGGCAAGGAGTCCTACCACGCAGAGTTCATTGCCAAGGCGGAACGACTGGGTTTGAGGACGGAGTTCGTCGGCTGGCCCGAGTTTCTGCGGATCGGCGATTTCACGGAAGACGACAAGCATCAGGGCATCTGTGCCTTCGTCAAACCGCGGCGGATCTATGGCGACCGAGACCTCGATGTGCTTGCCGAAGCGGACTGCCTGCTCCTGCTCGACCAGGTGTCCAACCCGCAGAACTTCGCCACGATCCTTCGCACCGCCGCCTTCTTCCAGATTCCGGCGGTGGCCGTGTTGCGCAATCGTTCGGTCGATGTCTCGCCGACAGTTGTGCGCTACGCCGTCGGCGGCGCCGAATTCGTCAAGATCTTCCGCGTGACCAATCTCTCGCAGACCCTGACCGGACTTAAGAAGCTGGGCTTCTGGGCCTACGGGCTGGATGGCGAAGCGCCGGCGACCCTGGCCCAAACGGACTTCGCAGAAAAATCGATCTTCGTCATCGGCGCGGAAGGCGAGGGACTGCGGCCGAAAACCCGCAAGTACTGCGACGCGCTCGTCCGCATCCCAGGCGGCCAGCCGGGCCTCGACAGCCTGAACGCCGGCGTTGCCGCCGCGGTCGCCATGGCCGAGTTCCGCCGACTGCGCAGCTGAGGTGTCCTAGGCGCCGACCACGCCCATGGCTAAAAGCGCAAGCACAGCGAAGGCGAGGATGGCAAGAACGCCGAAGCCCATGAAGAGAACGACGTAAAAGAGAGACCGCAGCTTGGGGCCACGACTCCCGGCAGTCTCCGCAACTTCCGGAGAGAGCTGAGTTCTCAGATCTGGTGCGGGGCGGCCAAAGAGGTGCTGTCCGCGCGCGTCGGGTATCGGCATCGCTGTAATCCCTGCACGGGTACCGTTCCGTTCTGCACGACGTTTCGGTCGGCTGCCACTCAAGGATGTTCTGACAGCGGTGAAGAACCGCTTAACCGGCAATGCTGCTTTTGATCGCCCGATGTCTCCCGTTCGCCATGCCGATGGGGTAGGTTCACCCTGTCGGTATTGTCCTAAGTGTCTTTAGGTTCGTTAAGTTCGCGCAATGGATTCAGGTAGTAGAATTCGAGCAGTCGAACCTCGAACGACTGCGCCACGGCGAACGATGGCGCGCAGCCGCAACGCAGCACCAGACGGGGAAGGAATAGCCGGCCATGGCACGTCATGCGGAAGACAAAACGATCGATTTGATCGATTCGGCGGCGAAGCTGGTCCGGCAAGGCACAGGCGGGGCAACCGCCGAACGCTTTCTGCACCTGTTCTTCGCCCATGTGCCGCCGGATGATTTGAAAGACCAGACACCGAAGAACCTGGCCGGGGCGGCCAGGTCGGTCTGGGACTTCGCGCAAACCCGGAAGCCTGGGGGCGCGGAGGTGCGGCTGTACAATCCGACACCCAAGACCCACGGCTGGTCCTGCCCCCATACGGTCGTCGAGATCATCAACGACGACATGCCCTTCCTGGTCGACTCGGTCACCGCGGCGCTGAACCGCCGGGACATCGAAGTGCGCCTGGTGATCCACCCGATCCTGCCGATCGAGCGGGACGAGACCGGAGGGCTGATCCGCCTGGGCGAAACCAGCGATGTCGAGATCGCAGGCGCCGCCGAATCCTGCATGCTGCTGATGATCGAAGAGCAGCCTCGTTCAGCGCATGGCGAGATCGCCAAGCTGCTGACGGACGTGCTGCGCGACGTACGCTTGGCGGTTGAGGACTGGCGGCCGATCCGCCAGCGTTGCCGCGATCTGATCCGCGATCTCGACCGCAATCCGCCCCGGCTGCCGAAGGAGGAAGTGGGAGAAGCCATCAGTTTTCTGGAATGGCTCGACGACGACCACTTCACCTTCCTCGGCTACCGTGAGTATCGCTTTCAAGACAGCGGCCAGAAAGCGCTCGCAAAGATCGATCCCGACAGCGGTCTCGGCCTGCTGCGCAACGTCGGCTTTTCCGTGTTCGACGGCCTGCGCGACCTCGGCAAGCTGCCGCCCGACGTGCAGGACTGGGTCAAGTCGCCCGAGCTGCTGCGCATCACCAAAGCGAACAGGCGTTCCACGGTCCATCGCGACGCCCATCTCGACACCATTGCCATCAAGCTGTTCGACAGCAAGAACAGGGTTTGCGGCGAGCGGCTCTTCATCGGCCTCTTCACCTCGCAGGCCTACAGCCAGAGCCCGCGCGAAATCCCGCAGCTCAAGCGCAAAGTCGACAAGGTTCTGGAGCTGGCAGGATTTTCGCCGGCGAGCCACGACGGCAAGGCGCTGCTGCACATCCTCGAGACCTACCCACGCGACGAACTGTTCCAGATCGACGCCGCAGAGCTGCAGCAGACCGCCCTTGGCGTCCTGCATTTGCAGGAGCGCCAACGCACGGCGCTGTTCGTTCGGCGCGATCCCTTCGAACGTTTCGTCTCCTGCATGGTCTACGTGCCGCGCGACCGCTTCGACACTCATCTGCGTCTCAAACTGCAGGACCTGCTGGCCGAAGCCTACGCCGGCCGGGTCGCCGCCTTCTCGACGCAGTTGGGCGATGCTTTGCTGGCCCGCTTGCATGTCATCATCAAGACCACCCAGGGCAAGGTACCCGACGTCGAGGTCGGCGCGCTAGAACAGCAGCTTGCCGAGGCAGCCCGCTCGTGGATCGACACCTTCGAGGCGGCACTGATTGCCACCCACGGCGAGCAGGAGGGCCTGCGCTTGTTTCGGCGCTATGCGCGCGCCTTCCCGACAAACTATCGAGAAGCCCACGTCGCCAAGGATGCCGTTGCCGATCTCGCCAACGTGGAAGCGGCCCTGGGCGAGGCGAGACTGGCGCTGGATCTCTATCGGCCGCACGGGGCGCCGGCGGAGGTCCTGCATTTCAAGCTCTATATCGCCGGCCATCCGATCCCCCTATCGGACGTGCTGCCGATGCTCGAGCAGATGGGTCTGCGCGTGATTTCCGAGGTTCCCTACGAGGTTCGCCCGGGGAGTGGTAAGGCGGAAAGCGATACGGCCGGGGACGACAAGACGGCAGGGACCGCAGTCTGGGTTCACGACTTCTCCCTGCGTCTGCGCCCAGGGCAGACGGTCGACCTGAACCAGGTGCGCAGCGCCTTCCACGAAGTCTTCGCGCTGACCTGGACCGACGAGATGGAAGGCGACGGCTTCAGCGGCCTGGTTCTGGCCGCCGGCCTGACGGCCCGGGAGATCCGCGTTCTGCGGGCCTATGCCAAGTACCTTCGGCAGGCCGGCATCACCTTCAGCCAGGCCTACATGGAAGAGACGCTGGCTGAAAATCCGACCATCGCTGCCAGTCTCGCCAAGCTGTTCGAGCAACGCTTCGACCCGGCGCAACGGCGCGGCCGGAAGCCGGCCGAGTTGGCGAAGGCGGAGCAGACACTGGTGGCCGGGATCGAAACGGCCCTGGAGGCGGTCGCCAACCTGGACGAAGACCGCATTCTGAGGCGCTTCCTGAACGTCATCAGCGCGACCCTGCGCACCAACTACTATCAAACCGACGAGCGGGATCGGACCAAGCCATACGTCTCCTTCAAGTTCGACAGCCGGGCCATCGAAGAGCTGCCGGAGCCACGGCCGTACCGTGAGATCTTCGTCTACGCCCCGCAGGTCGAAGGCGTGCACCTGCGGTTCGGCCCGGTGGCGCGCGGCGGCCTGCGCTGGTCCGACCGGCGCGAGGACTTCAGGACTGAGGTCCTGGGCCTAGTCAAGGCACAGCAAGTGAAGAACGCGGTGATCGTGCCGGTCGGCTCAAAGGGCGGTTTCGTCCCGAAGCGCCTGCCGCCGCCATCCGAGGGGCGGGAGGCTTTCATGGCGGAGGGCGTGGCCGCCTATAAGACCTTCATCCGCGGGCTGTTGGACATCACCGACAACACCAAGGCCGGCAAGATCGTGCCACCCAAACAGGTGGTGCGCCACGACGCCAGCGACCCGTATCTGGTGGTGGCCGCCGACAAAGGCACGGCCACCTTCTCTGACTATGCCAACGGGGTCAGCCAGGACTACGGCTTCTGGCTCGACGACGCCTTCGCCTCCGGCGGCTCGGCCGGCTACGACCACAAGGCCATGGGTATCACGGCCCGCGGCGCCTGGGAGTCCGTCAAGCGGCACTTCCGCGAGATCGGCAAGGACATCCAGCGCGAGGCCTTCACGGCGATCGGCGTCGGCGACATGTCGGGCGACGTCTTCGGCAACGGCATGCTGCTGTCCAAGCAGACCTGCCTGATCGCGGCCTTCAATCATCTGCACATCTTCGTCGATCCCGACCCGGATCCGGCCAAGTCCTTCGCCGAGCGGAAGCGGCTCTTCGCACTGCCGCGCAGCACCTGGGACGACTACGACAAGCGGAAGATTTCGAAAGGGGGCGGCGTCTTCGACCGGAAAGCCAAGTCGATCCCCGTGAGCCCGGAGATGCAGGACCTCCTCGGCCTGGCCAAAGACAAGGTCACGCCCAACGAGCTGATCCACGCCATCCTCACCAGTCCGGCCGAGTTGCTGTGGTTCGGCGGCATCGGCACCTACGTCAAGGCCAGCGACGAGAGCAATTTGGAGGTCGGCGACCGCGCCAACGACGCCCTGCGCATCGACGCCGAGGCCCTGCGCTGCAAGGTGGTCGGCGAGGGGGCAAACCTGGGGATGACGCAGCTCGCACGGATCGAATACGCGTTGAAGGGTGGGCGCTTGAACACCGACGCCATCGACAATTCGGCTGGCGTCGACTGTTCCGACCATGAGGTGAACATCAAGATCCTGCTGGGCGCCGCAGAGCAGGAAGGCAAGCTGACCCGCCCGCAACGGGACAAGCTGCTGGCCAAGATGACGGACGAAGTCGCAGACCTGGTCCTGCGCGACAACTACCTGCAGACGCAGTCGATCTCCGTCACGCAGGATCTCGGCTGCCATCTTCTCGACCGCCTCAGCCGCTACATGCGCACCTTGGAGCGGGCCGGTCGGCTGGATCGCGTGCTGGAGCACCTGCCGGACGACGAGACCATCGAGGAGCGGATGAAAGCGAACCGCGGCCTGACCCGTCCCGAGATCGCGGTCCTGCTCTCCTACGCCAAGATCGCGCTCTACGACGAACTGCTAGAGTCGGACCTGCCCGACGACGCGGCCCTCGACAGCGACGTCACCGGCTACTTCCCCACGCCGCTACACAAGACCTACGCCGACCAGATCCGCGGCCACCGCCTGCGTCGGGAGATTGCCGCAACCCTCGCGACCAACGAGACCGTCAACCGCATGGGCATCAGTTTCGTCCATGAAGTGCGAGAAAAGACCGGATATTCCGCGGCCGAGATCGTGCGCGCCTTCATGATTGCCCGCGACGTCTTCGGGCTGAGCGCACTCTGGGCCGAGATCGAGGCGCTGGACAACATCGTGCCGGCCGAGGTCCAGGCCAGCATGCTAATCGAGACCGGGCGCCTCGCCGAGCGGGTCACCGTCTGGATGCTTCGAGTCGAACGTCAGCCGCTCGATATCGCCGGCGCGATCGAGCGCTATCGACCCGGCGTCACGGCCCTCGGCAGCTCTCTGGAGAGGTTCCTGACGGAGGCCGACCGCAACATACTGGCCCACCAGGCCGAGCGGCTGCGGGAGTGTCGGGTACCTAAGGCACTCGCTGAAACCATTGCCGGCCTGCATTTGCGCTATGCCGCTTGCGATCTCGTGCGCCTTGCCGGGCTGGCCGGGCTGGCCGTCGAGCAAACCGCACAGATTTACTTCACTGTGGGTGCGCGCTTTGGCTTCGACTGGCTCCGGCGCACAAGCAGTCACCTCGCCAGCGATACGGCTTGGGACAAGTTGGCAATCACGGCGATCGTCGACGACCTGGACGCCTATCAGTTTCAAGCAGCCGAATCCGTACTCGATACGGCCAAGGCCAATGGCGGCCTGAAGCAGCTCGGAAAGGCGAACGGCGCCGCGGTGGTCGACCGCTGGATCGAAAGCCGCCGGCCCCTGGTTCTGCGCAGCGAGCAACTGCTGGGCGAGCTGCGCGCCACCGGCACGCCCGACTTCGCCATGCTCGCGGTCGCCAACCGGCAACTGAAGTCGATGGTCGAGGGTTAGAGCGCGACCCCTGGAGCTCAGTCGCCCAGGCGCTCCACCTCGGGATCGTGACGCCGGCGGTAAGCCTTGGCTTTCTCGGTCGCGCTGACGGCGTAGCAGTAGGTGCAGCCGTGCGGACAGGTGTCGTAGGCACCGATGTCGCGGGACTCGGCGCAAAGACAGCCCGACCGGTTTCCCTTGGTGCGAGCGCCGATCTCGTTCTCGAGGCCCCAAGCACGCGCCACGGCGACCAGCCGTTCGGCATCAATGCAGCGCGCGGCCTCCGGCCCGCCGAAAAGGCCGCCGTTACTCAAGAGTTCCGGCTGGCTGCAGAGGCTGGGCGTCAAGCCATGCGACCGCGCGATCGCAGCGAGTTCGTCGAGCAGCGCCTGCTTATCCTCGGCAGACGGATCGCTCCAGGTGAAGCCGTGGCGGCGCGCAGCCCGCTCCGTATTGCGCTTGGTCTTGGCGTAGACCTGCGCGAAAGACAGCACCACCTCATCGACGGCCTCCGCCAGCGCCTCGGCCAGTCGCGCGAAGGTCTCGAGATGCCAGGCTGGGGGAGTCAACTCCGTCAGGAAGACCGGATCGTAGCGCCACACCCCCGTTCGGAGTCCGTAATCGTCACAGAGCCGCCGCAGTTGTGCAACGCCGCGCGTCTCCGGGACCACCGCCGGTTCCAAGGCCCGTGGATAGCCGGTGAGCGTGAACTGGACCGCGAAGGGCAGGCCGAGCGCCCGGACCTCGGCCAGCGCCGGCCAAAAGGGATCGAGGTTGCGGGTCCAGAAGACGAAGCCGTCACAGCCTGGCGGCCGCAGTGGCACAAGCGTATCGGGTCCGCCATACGGATTTCTGACGCGCGCCGTGCCGTCCGCCAGCCGCCGGCGAAACCACTCGGCATAGAAGGCCGGGATGTCGGTTCGATAGCTGGCGGAAACGATCACGGCGGCGCGCGCCTCTACTCGCTGCGCTTTTTTTGTTCGCGGCTGCCCAGCCAGCGAAAGAAGAGGTATCCCAGGCCGCCACCGACCGCCAGCCAGGTGCCGAAGAGCGAAACGGCGGGACTGCCGAGTAACTGCTCCCCGACCAGTGCCAACACGGCACCGACCATCACGTTGGCCACCATCAGGCCCAGGATCATTACGTAAACGCCATCGCCCGGCCGCATGCTCGCCGCTCCCTGCTACTCCCGACAGGCTTCTAGGTGGCGCAGCATCAATCTGCACGCAAGACGCCGGCGCTAGCGGGTTGCAGGAGACCGGCGACCGCTTATATATCCGCGGAAACGCGACGGTCTTTCGCACCGCGCCGGTAAGGTCGTTTCCGGCTTCTCTCTGCGGAAAACCCGACGCTTTCGACACCTTCGAGGGGCCCGAAGGGGCGGCGCTTTGCAAGGCCGCCCGAGCGAGGCCTGCTGTTTACGGAGAGCATGACATGGCAAAAGTTATCGGTATCGACCTCGGCACCACCAACTCCTGCGTTGCCGTTATGGAAGGCAAGGAAGCCAAGGTCCTGGAAAATGCGGAGGGCGCGCGTACCACGCCCTCCATGGTGGCGTTCACGGAAAGCGGCGAGCGGCTGGTCGGCCAGCCGGCCAAGCGCCAGGCGGTAACCAACCCCGAAAACAGCATCTTCGCGGTCAAGCGCCTGATCGGCCGGCGCTACGAGGACCCGACGACGCGCAAGGACATGGATCTCGTTCCCTACGAGATCATCAAGGCCGACAACGGCGACGCTTGGGTCAAGGCGCATGGCGACAACTACTCGCCCAGCCAGATCTCGGCCTTCATCCTGCAGAAAATGAAGGAATCGGCGGAGACCTATCTCGGCGAGACGGTCGAGAAGGCCGTCATCACCGTTCCGGCCTACTTCAACGACGCCCAGCGCCAGGCAACCAAGGACGCGGGCAAGATCGCCGGGCTCGAGGTGCTGCGCATCATCAACGAGCCGACGGCAGCAGCACTGGCCTACGGTCTCGACAAGAAGACCACGGGCACCATCGCGGTCTATGACCTGGGCGGCGGTACCTTCGACGTTTCGGTCCTGGAGATTGGCGACGGCGTCTTCGAAGTGAAGTCGACCAACGGCGACACTTTCCTGGGCGGCGAGGACTTCGACCAGACGATCATCGACTACCTGGCCGAAGAGTTTAAGAAGGAGCAGGGCATCGACCTGCGCCAGGACAAGCTGGCTCTGCAGCGCCTGAAAGAGGCTGCGGAAAAGGCCAAGATCGAGCTGTCCAGCGCGACGCAAACCGAAGTCAATCTGCCCTTCATCACCGCGGATCAGTCCGGCCCGAAGCACCTCAACATCAAGCTGAGCCGCGCCAAGCTGGAAGCCCTGGTCGACGCCCTGATCCAGCGGACCATCGAGCCCTGCAAGGCCGCCCTGAAAGACGCGGGCATCTCGGCCGGCGAGATCGATGACGTGATCCTGGTCGGCGGCATGACCCGCATGCCCAAGGTCATCGAGCGGGTGAAGGAGTTCTTCGGTCGTGAACCCCATCGGGGCGTCAACCCCGACGAGGTCGTGGCCATGGGTGCGGCGATTCAGGCCGGCGTCCTGCAGGGCGACGTCAAGGACGTGCTGCTGCTGGATGTTACCCCGCTGTCGCTCGGTATCGAGACCCTGGGCGGCGTGATGACCAAGCTGATCGACCGCAACACCACGATCCCGACCAAAAAGTCTCAGGTCTTCTCGACCGCCGAGGACAACCAGACGGCTGTCACCATCCGCGTGTTCCAGGGTGAGCGCGAGATGGCATCGGACAACAAGATGCTGGGCCAGTTCGATCTGGTCGGCATCCCGACGGCACCGCGTGGCGTCCCGCAGATCGAGGTCACCTTCGACATCGATGCCAACGGCATCGTCAACGTCGGAGCCAAGGACAAGGCCACCGGCAAGGAGCAGACGATCCGCATCCAGGCTTCCGGCGGCCTGTCCGACGACGAGATCGATCGGATGGTCAAGGACGCCGAATCCCATGCGGCGGAAGACCAGAAGCGGCGTGAAATCGTCGAGGCCCGCAACGCTGCCGACAGCCTCATCCATACCGTCGAGAAGACGCTCTCCGAGGGCGGCGACAAGATCCCCGCCGACCTGAAGGCGGAAACCGAGGGTGCCGTAACCGCGCTGAAAGAGGTCAAGGACGGCGACGACGTCGAGGCGATCAAGACCAAGACCGACGAACTCGGCCAGGTCTCGATGAAGGTTGGCCAGGCGATGTACCAGGCCGAACAGGAATCGACCGAGGGCGCGAGCGCCGGACCCGAGGGCGGACCGGGCGGAGGCGAGAGCGCCGGCGCCAAGGACGAGAGCGTCGTCGATGCCGATTTCGAAGAGGTCGACGACGACAAGAAGGGCAAGTCGGCGTAATTCACGCCGGCGCGCCCGAGAGGCAAGCGCGGAGGCGGCACCGGAGCGCGGGAGAACCTAAGCTCCGGTGCCGTCCCTTTATTTCGGGGGAATGCCACACGCCACCGATTTGACCGTTCGGCGTGTCGGCGGATAGCAGTACGGCATCGGGCAATCTATGGCCAAGCGCGACTACTACGAAGTGTTGGGGGTCGGCAAAAAGGCCTCAGTCGACGAAATCAAGAAGGCCTACCGAAAGCTGGCCATGCAGTATCACCCGGACCGTAATCCGGGCGACAGCGAGGCCGAGCATCGCTTCAAGGAGGCCGCAGAGGCCTACGCGGCGCTGAAGGACGAGCAGTCCAGGGCGGCCTACGATCGCTTCGGACATGCGGCCTTCGAAGGCGGCATGGGTGGCGGAGCGGGACCCGGCGGCGGCCGCGCGGGTTTCGATTTCGGCGGTTTCGCCGACATCTTCGACGAAATGTTCGGCGAGTTTACCGGTGCTGCCCGGCGCAGCGGCCCGGCCCATGGCGCCGATTTGCGCTACAACCTGGAAATCGACCTGGAGGAGGCCTTCAGCGGCAAGCAAGCGACCATCCGGATCCCTAGTTCGGTCAGCTGCGACGCCTGCGACGGCTCGGGCGCAGAGCCCGGCACCAGCCCGACCACCTGTCCTTCCTGCGGAGGCCGCGGGCGCATTCGCGCACAGCAGGGATTCTTCACCATCGAGCGGACCTGTCCGACCTGCCAAGGCCGCGGTCAGACCATCGAGACGCCCTGCAAGGCCTGCGGCGGCATCGGCGCAGTGCAGAAGGAAAAGACGCTCCAGGTCAACATTCCTGCCGGCGTCGAGGAGGGCACACGCATCCGTCTGGCCGGCGAGGGCGAAGCCGGTGGACGCGGCGGTCCGGCAGGCGATCTCTACATCTTCCTGTCGGTTGCCCCGCACCGTTTTTTCCAGCGCGATGGCGCAAACCTCTACTGCCGCGTGCCGATCCCGATGACCACGGCCGCACTCGGCGGCTCCATCGAGGTGCCGGCGATCGACGGGTCGCGCGCCAAGGTGTCGGTCCCCGAAGGCACTCAGTCAGGCACCCAGTTCCGCCTGCGCGGCAAGGGCATGCCGGTGCTGCGCTCCAAGGCGACCGGCGACCTCTATATCCAGGTCTCCGTCGAGGTGCCGCAAAACCTGACCAAGAAGCAGAAAGAGCTGCTGAAGGAGTTCCAGGGCACCCACGAAGGCAGCGGCGAAAAGCACCACCCGGAATCCCACGGTTTCTTCGCGCGGGTGAAGGAGTTTTTCGAAGACTTGACCGAGTAAGCGGTTGCGACCTGCTCTTAACGGTCGATCCTAAGGAACCAAACGGTAGCCGCCCGGCTCAGTGACCAGGATCTCGGCGTTGGAGGGGTCGGCCTCGATCTTCTGGCGCAGGCGGTAGACATGGGTTTCCAGCGTGTGGGTTGTGACGCCCGCGTTGTAGCCCCAGACCTCGCCGAGCAGCTGGTCGCGCCCGACGGTCTTGTCGCCGGCCCGATAGAGGTACTTGAGGATCGCCGTTTCCTTCTCGGTCAGGCGCACCTTCTGCTGGCTCTCACCATGAACCAGGAGCTTGGCGGCCGGACGGAAGGAGTAGGGACCGATGGTGAAGACCGCGTCCTCGCTCTGCTCGTGTTGCCGCAGCTGGGCACGCAGACGGGCGAGCAGGATCCCCAGGCGGAACGGCTTGCTGACATAGTCGTTTGCGCCGGAATCGAGACCGAGAATTGTATCGGCGTCGGAATCCATCGCCGTCAGCATGATCACCGGCGATTTGACGCCGGCCCGACGCATCAGGCGGCAGAGCTCGCGCCCATCCATATCCGGTAATCCGACGTCGAGCAGAATTGCATCGAAGTACTCGGCCTTGGCCTTGTCCAGACCGTTCTGACCGTCGGCCGCCTCGACGGTGACGAACTCCTCGTGCAGACGCAGCTGCTCGGCCAGCGAACTGCGCAAAGCATCGTCATCGTCGACCAGCAGGATTTTCTTCGCTTGAGCGTTCGTCATGACTTCTCAATAAATCCGCAGCGCCAACTGTGCAACCGGCTAGAATCGGCAAACCCGCCGTTATCCGCGCGCAAGCGCCACCATCCGCTCAAACAGGGGGTCGCCGGGTCTGCCCAAGCGCTCGACCACGCTAAAGTGATGGTCGCCCTCCATGATCAAGCCTTCTCCCGTAAGGCCCTCGGCAGTCCAGGCGTCCAAAAACAGCCGCTGCTGTTCCAAGAACTCGTCCGGTTCCGTCGAGCCGACAGCACAAAGAAATGGCGGTGCGGCGGCAGGCGGCAAGCTTTTGATCAGTCGCTGTGGGGAAATCTCAGCGACTTGCGTTTGATCGAGCTGGAGGACGGACTGCTGGTAGCTCTGCAAGAGCGGCTCGAGCTCGTAGAGGCCTGATACCGATATGACTGCTTTCAAAAGGTCAGCCGGCACACCACGCGCGGTCCAGTCGGTGAGCCCTGCCATCGTAGCCAAGTGAGCACCGGCGGAATGGCCGGAGACGACAATCCGGTCGCGATCGAAGCCCAGATCGCCGGACCTTTCATAAAGATAGACCAGCGCCGCGCGCACCTGCTCGACCATTTCAGGGACGCGCGCAGCAGGCGCCAGGGTGTAGTTGACGGATACGTAGGCGAGACCCGCCTTGCGCAGTCCCCATGCAAAGGAATCGAAATCAGCCTTGTCCAGAGACTGCCAGTAGCCGCCGTGGATGAACACGACCAGCGGCGCCGCCGGTGTCTCGGCCGGAAAATAGTCGAGCGTCTCCGAAGCTGTCGCCCCATAAGCCAGATCCAGCTTGGCCCCCGGAAAATCGGCCCGGACCTGACGTCCCTCACCGGCCCAGCGGGCGAAGAACTCTTCGTGCTCGGGCGTTCGCGCCCGCAGGTTCAGTTGCTGGTTCAGTTGCTCTTGATCGTAGTGACGCCAGACGGCTTCGCCCATGCTCCCAGGTCCCCCGCAGAATCCTGCCTTCGCTGCCGCAACGCTGCCTTTCCCAGAGAAATCATGGGATAAGCTTTGCCCCGGGCAGTCGAAGGCCTATGTTTTTAGATATCGCCGGCCGCGTTCAGTCCGGCTAGCGATCTTCGACTGAAGCGATTGCCATGAGCGACCTACCCGCGACAAGCCAAAGCTACACACCCGGCACGTTAGAAGACGTGGATCGCGCCCTGTCGGAGCTGCGCCGGGGATGGCCCGTGCTGTTGCACGGCGACCAGGAGACACCTTTGCTGGTGCTGGCCGCCGAAGCGGCCAGCGAGGAACGACTGCGCGCGCTCGATCGCTATGCCGACGGCCCGCGCACCCTGGTTCTGACCGGCCCGCGGGCTCAAGCCCTGGGCCTGACAGAGACCGTGGCCGAAGGGCCGTTGAGGCTGGAGGCCAACGATCTCTCCGCCGGCACCATTGCCGCCCTGGCGGATCCGACGGCCGTTGCCCGGCCGGTCACCTCTGCATCGCAGGCGCTCATCACAGCAAGCGCTCTGGAAGTTGCCGCGGTGGAGTTGGTCAAGCTCGCCAGACTGTTGCCGGCGGTTCTGCTCGCCCCCGCGCCGACGGCAGAGACCTCGGCGGACTGGGCCGCCAAGAAGGGCCTGCTGAGCCTGGCGGCACGCGAGGTGGAAGCTTATCGCACCGCCGCCGCCCTCTCGTTGACCAAAGTCGCCGAAGCCGGCGTTCCTCTGAGCGATGCCGAGGACACGCGCATTCTGGCCTTTCGCCCAGCCGACGGCGGGATCGAGCACCTGGCCATCGTAATCGGGCGACCCGATAACAGTCGGCCCGTCTTGGTGCGCCTGCACTCGGAATGCTTCACCGGTGACTTGCTGGGTTCGCTGCGCTGCGACTGCGGCGACCAGCTGCGCGGCGCCATCCGGGCCATCGCCAACGCCGGATCCGGCGTTCTGCTGTACTTGGCGCAAGAGGGCCGTGGCATCGGCCTGGTGAACAAACTGCGCGCCTACACACTGCAGGATCGTGGCGCCGACACCCATGAGGCCAATCTGCAGCTCGGCTTCGACGCCGACGAACGGGTCTATCTACCGGCTGCGGAAATGCTGCGGCAGTTGGGCGTTCAGCAGGTGAGGTTGCTGACCAACAACCCGGAGAAGGTAGAGCAGCTTGCGCACTGCGGCATCGCCGTGACGGAGCGTGTACCGCACAGCTTCCCCTCGAACGGCCACAATGAGGCCTATCTGGCAACCAAGGCCGCCAAATTCGGGCACTTTCTCTAGACCGTTTGCAGCGTCTGGAATCGCCCAGCCAGAGGCCCCAAGTCCATCCTTCGACAAAAAACCTAGGGATGAGAACCGGCGTCGCCGATTTCTCCCGAATGGACGCTTTCGGCTAGCCTATAGGGGGCGAGACCGACGATGGCGAGGAAACGCAGGGAGGCGAGCCTTGCCGGCGGTTGTCAGTGTGGCGACGTTCGCTACGAAGTCCGGGGTCCCGCTATCGATGTCTATGTTTGCCATTGCCGCGAATGCCAGAAGCAGTCGTCGTCGGCTTTCGGAATCTCCGTGATCGTGAACAGCAGCGATCTGGTTTTGCTGTCAGGTGAGCCACGCATTTGGACACGTCCGGCGACCCTGGGCGGATCACTCGACTGCGCCTTCTGTCCAAACTGCGGCTCGCGCCTCTGGCACGGCAATCCCAAACGCGACGAAGCGATCAGCGTTAAGGGCGGGTCGCTCGACGCGCCGCCCGATCTTTCCGAAGTCAAGCATATCTGGGTGTCTCGGAAGCTGCCCGGCGTTGTCCTGCCCGACGACGCCGAGATCCATACGGAAGAACCAGAGCCGAGGTGAGCGGCGCTAACTGCCGCCCGGCAGGAACTGCCTGGAACGATCTCGAACCTGCAGACGGAAAATCAAGCACTTACCTTCGCTTTCGGTTGGCACGCGGCTTGCTTCTATCCGCGCGTCATGAGCGCAACAGACTACGATCCCTTCATCGCCCCCCGGGTCGGCCAGCTTCAGGAAGCGGCGGCCCAAGTCAGCCGTGCACGCGGCGGGGCAGAAGAACCGGACTTCTCGTTCGGCGATCTGCTCGACGTTCTCAACCCGCTCCACCACATCCCGGTGGTCGGAAACCTGTACCGGGAGCTGACCGGCGACGAAATCGGCGGGACCGCGCGGATCATCGGCGGCGGCCTTTACGGTGGGGCTTTCGGCATGATCGGCGCCGCCTTCAATCAGATCTTCGACGATGCCACGGGCCGCGACATGGCGGAAACGGCCTTGGCCGTCGTAACCGGACAGGACCTTGGCGGTTCAGACAGCAATTCAACGGACCTTGCCGACACCTCGCCACCGCCGCAAAAGGCGGCAACAGGCATGTCGACCGACCCGCAGGTACCCGCTAAGGAAAGCGCGATCGTCAGCGAGGCCACCAGCGAGGCAGCCGAACCCGAGCGCGCCTCCGAAACCACGGCCACTGCAACGGCTCCGGTCGACCCGGATCTTCTGACGGGTCAAGCAGCGCTGTCCGCGCTCGCCGCCGACTTGCGGGCGACCGCCGGACCGGCCGGCGAGGCAGCGGTGGCTCCGGATCGGCAACTTGCAAGCCGTCCAGGCGTGGCACCCAGCAACTTCATGCCGGTCTCCAACCGCGACTTCGCCGGACCGCGGCCGCAGACAACTCCTGTCTCGCGACCGGTGGAGATCCCGGCTGTCTTGCCGGACGAGTCCTCTACAGCCGAAAAGGAAGTGGACACTCCGGCAGCGGTCGCCTCGCCGAGCGCGCCAGCGCTGCCCCGGAGCGCGGCTGCCGACAACTCGCTCCTGATGCCGGCACCGGCAAGCGATGCAGACTTCGCCGAACGCATGATGCAGGCCCTGATCAAATACGAGGCTCTCACCAAGGAGCAAGTTCAGGCGGTCAGCCAACCGGCTGAACAGAGTTAGCCGTCTTTTCGATCGCCAGCCGACTGCTGTCATTCGCTTGATAAGCTAAGCCGGCTGGGACAACTCACCGACGCGGCCTAAAGGGTCGGACGGCACCGTGCTGTTTCTCGACCACCTATTCCAGGTCCGAAACGGTCGGAACGATTTTGTTCCAACCTCCGGGACAGCGTCCACGGCGATCCCACTCTGGTTCGCTGTCTTTTCAGGGTCCATATGACGTTCGGGAGCTCAACCGCTTAGGGATGTGGAGACGTTGCACGATGGACTTGGTCATCCAACAAGAAGGGGGCGGTTGGAGTGCCAGTTGGGGTGACGTGCGGTTTCGCTGCGCCATAGGGCGCAGCGGTCCGGTCTCGGCCTTGGCCAAACGGGAAGGCGACGGTGCAACACCGCTCGGCGCTTGGCCAATGACCGAACTGTTTTGGCGGACCGACCGAGGTGCCCTGCCGCCAACGCGTCTAGCGGCCCGGCCCATCGCACCCGACCACGGGTGGTGCGATGCACCTTTGGAGCCGGCTTACAACCGCTTGGTCGTTCGGCCTTACGCAGCCTCCCACGAGGCGCTGTGGCGCAGCGACGAACTCTATGACCTGCTGGTGGTACTGGATCACAACCGCAACCCGGTGGTGCCCTTCGCAGGTTCGGCAATCTTTCTGCATTGCGCTAAGCCGGACTATCCGCCGACCGCCGGTTGCGTTGCATTGGCACGGCCCGATCTGGAGCATGTGCTGGCCGAAGCACGCCTGGGTGACCGTGTGGTGGTGCGCGCGTGATCGCCGCCTGACCCGCAATCGACGCTAGGGGCCGACCCCTAAGGCGATAGACCTTTGTCTTGCTTGAGGTCCGCAACCTCCCGGCGCAAGGCGCGAAGTTCTTCAAGAATCTGCGCGTTGTCCGCGGCGCGCGCTTTGTCTTCTGCGACGGCAGCCTCTTCCGCCTCGGCTTGATGCTGGCTCTGCATGGCGTCCACGATGATGCCGATGAAGAGGTTCAGGACGGTAAAGCTGGTGACGAGAATGAAAGGCACGAAGAACGCCCAGGCATAGGGAAAGATCTCCATGACCGGTCGTACGATGCCCATCGACCAGGACTCCAGCGTCATGATCTGGAACAACGAGTAGGCGGAGGCGCCGATGGTGCCGAACCACTCCGGAAAAGCGGGCCCGAACAGCTTGGTCGCCATCACGGAGAAGACGTAATAGACCAGCGCCAATAGGGCGACGATGGAGCCCATGCCGGGAATGGCGTGAAGCAGAGCCGTGACGACCCGACGCATGGAGGGCACGGCCGAAATCAGGCGCAACACACGCAAGATGCGAAGAGCCCGCAGGACCGAGAGATTGCCGGTAGCCGGCATCCAGGCGATGCCGATCACCAGAATGTCGAAGACATTCCAGGGATCCTTGTGGATACGTGTCCGATAGATCAGCAGCTTGGCCAGGATTTCTGCGGTGAAGATCAACAGCAAAGCGCGGTCGAGCACCCTCAGCACCTCACCGGCCGCCTCCATTGCGCGTTCACTGGTTTCCAGGCCAAGGGTAATCGCGTTCAGTGCAATCAGGACGGCAATCACCTTTTGGGTCGTCGCGTTTTCGATCAGACCCTGCAGACGGCCCAACCAGCCATCTTGGCGCGGCGGAATCCGCCGCACGCCGTCGTCACGCACCGTTGCGTCGACCGCCTTATCCTGCGCTGCCATCCAGATCCCCTTCGCTCCGCCGCGATTAAATGCGGCGACGCAGCAAAGGGATCAAGGGGAGGTTGTCAGTCCAGACCGTGCCGAGAGTGCCGCAGTTTCGCTTTCAGGTACGATCTGGCCCGTCTAGCGGGACGTGGATAGCGTCATTCCATCCACCGCTCTGTGCGCCAGCGGATCGACGTGCTTTCGACAGGACGTTAGGCACTCTTCGAGAGGTTGGTGCACGTTCGCATGGGAATCCGCGAGAGATGTGCCCGGATGAGATATGCAAACACGCACGCACTATCGCCTTTTTGTTACCGTCCGTGCTTTGACGTTTATAGGTACCAACAATACATCCAATAGGTGTCGGGTCGCCTTGCAAGGGCAGGGTTTGGCGTCTCGCACAGGCTTTGCCCCGTGCTGACAAGGAGATCGCCATATGACTGACCGTTCCCCCCAGAATCGCAAGTCCGGCGCTGCCCGTGTAGCGCCCCTAGTTGTGCTGGGTGCCCTGCTCTTCGGTCTCGCAGCCTGCGAGAGTCTGCCGCGTGATGAAGGTTGGTCGATGTTCGAGCGCGACCGGCCATCAAGAGCCGGCTCTTAGGTCCCCCGGCTCTTAAGTCCCAGTGTCTCGATAGACGGCTGAATCGCGTTCGCCGGGAGCGTGGCTCCCGGCGAACGCATCACGCCGATTGACGGTTGAACAAACAGAACCAGCATCGCTAGCGCTTGTGCAGAGAGAGCAGGGATTCGTCCCAATAGACGTAACCCTCGGCCCGGCTATGGCAGGGAGCCGAGACCGAGGGTCTCTCGGCGCCAAAGGGGGGCAGGAGGCACCGAGCTTCTTCTTCGTCTAGGCGCTGCCGCTTCGATGGGGGGGACCGTCGCGGGTTCAGTGCCTTAACCAAGAAACTACGGTGCAAACCGATAGCCCACTATGAAGCCCTTCACAGCAGCCGCCTTGGAAAGGCCGTCAGGAGTCGTCGCGACTGACCGCGAACTGCCGCTTCGCGGCGACCGCACCGTAGGTCGCGACCAGGTAGGGCACGCAGTAGGTTAGGCCTGCTTTCCAGACAGAAAAACCGCTTCCTGCGATCAAGGCATCCCCTTGATTGATGACCGTCAGCAGAGTGCCGACGACCAACGCCACCACCAAAGACCGCCGCGGCGTCCCGCCACTCAGCGCCAGTTCCAGAATTCCAGGAGAGCTGTGGCCGACGGCCATCTCCGGTCAGCTTTTCCAAACGACGGGAAACAGATCGCAGTCCAGCGGCCCTCCTGGCTCGATAGCCGGATCGCGCAGCATCTTCTGCAGATTGGGGCGCGGGTTATAAGTTACGTCATCACCGGTGAACCGCTGGATGTAAGCGCGCCGCCGCTGGTCCGCCCGACCGTTCGGCGGGGCTCCATGCAGCGTCAAGCCGTGGTGCAGAGTGATATCACCTGGCGCGAGATCGAAGTAGACGATGTCGTACTCGTCCCTGTTGCCGTCGATGTCAGGCACCGGCGGCAACTCCTCTTCGTAGAGCTGATTGGGGTCGAAGCTAACCGCCTTGAAACGCTGACCCCAGCGGTGCGAGCCCTTCACGTACTCGACCGCTCCACTGTCCCGCGTCACGGGATCGAGGGCCAACCAAAGTGTGCAGACATGATCGCCGGCAACGGGCCAATAGGGTGCATCGTGGTGCCAAAGCGTCGGTGTCGAAGTGTTCGGCTCCTTCACCAAGATCTGATCGAACAGCAGATTAACCTTGGACGCCCCCATCGCCTGGCCCGCCAACGCCGCGCCCGGGCCGTCGAAGGCTGCTCGTTTGAACCCCTGGATATGGTGGCAAACGAAGGTATCACCAAAGAAGAACCCGCTGGCACCTTTCGCATTGATGTCCTTCACCATGCCGGACGGCTGGGCCATGTCCTGAGCCACCAGGTCCCGCAACTCCTCGACCCAGGCAGCATCGAAAGCCTGACGCACGCAGACGATCCCGTCGCGCTGGTAGGTCGCGATCTCCTCCTCCGTAAGCCGGCGCAGAGGTGGAACAGTGGTCAGATTGTCCAGCATCTAGCTGTCCTCCCCAGATCGTATCCAGTTAGCAAACCTACGATGGAATACGGGGCAGCACCACAGAAGAGCGATCTGATCTGCTATGCCGGTTTCGGGGTGGGTTTCGGCCGCCGACCGAAGATCGCACTGCCAACGCGCACCGAGGTCGCACCCAGCATCACCGCCGTCTCATAATCGCCGCTCATGCCCATCGAGAGGCGCCCGAGACCGAGCTCTTGGCCGAGGCGCTTGAGCAAACCGAAATGCACCGCCGGCGGCTCCTCGACCGGCGGAATGCACATGAGACCGACAACCGGCAGACTCAGTTCATCACGCGCCAAACGCAGCAGGGCAGCGGCAGCCTCCGGTGAACAGCCCGCTTTCTGCGCCTCGTCGCCGGTGTTGACCTGGATGAAGAGTTCCGGGCAGCGACCCTGCTTATCCCGCTCCTTGGCCAGGGCACGGGCCAGCTTTTCCCGATCCAGCGTCTCAATAACATCGAACAGCTTTACGGCATCGCTTGCCTTGTTGGTCTGCAGAGGACCGATCAAATGCAGTTTCAGGTCGGGAAAACGGTCTTTGAGATGCGGATACTTGGCTTGAGCTTCCTGAACACGATTCTCGCCGAACACCCGTTGACCGGCGTCATAGGCAAGCTCAACGGCATCGGGTCCGAAAGTCTTGGCCACCGCCACCAACGTAACGTCGTCCGGACTGCGGCCGGCCTCGCGCGCCGCCAGGGCGATCGTCTCGCGCACCTCCGCAAGCGCCTCGGCAATGTCGGGGCGGGTTGGATTCCAGCTCTCGGTCATATTTCTGCGGATAGCATGAGCCGTGGCGCGGCGCCACCCGGGCCGCTAGACTGTCGGCTATCATGATGCTGCAACTCGACAACTTGCTGAAGAAGCAAGAGGTGGCCCGCATTCGCGAAACGCTTGCGCGGGCCCCATATGAATCAGGCACCACCTCCGGCAAAAAGACGCTTAAGAACAACCTTCAAGCCGATAAAGGCGACCAGGAGGTTCAGGTGGCCACGCGCGCGGTCCTGAACCGCATGTTCGCGCGCCCGGAGTTCACCGGTTTCGCAATGCCACGCAACGTAACGTTGATGTTCAACCGCTACGACGTCGGCATGACCTACAAGGATCACATGGATGCGGCCCTGATGGGCCCAAGCCAGACGCAAGCACTCCGTGCTGACCTGTCCTTCACGGTCTTTCTGACGGAACCGGAAGAGTACGAGGGTGGCGACTTCGTCCTGCAAAGCCCTTTCGGCGAGCAGCGAATCAAGAAACCCGCCGGCAGCTTCATGTGCTACCCCTCCGACATGCTGCACCGGGTCGACCCCGTCACTGAGGGTACCCGATGGGCTGCGGTAGGCTGGATCCAGTCTTTCATACGCGAACCGCGGCAGCGTGCCATGATCGCCCATCTCGAGGACCTGCGCCGACGACTCGTACGCGATCATCCCGATTCCCCTTATCCAGAGGAATTCGCACAGATTCACCAGAACCTGCTTCGAATGTGGGCAGAGGTCTAACCCAGTCGCACGGCCATAAAAATCATTCCGCTATGTCAACGACCACTGGGACGTGGTCGCTAGGCCTCTCCCAGCTTCGGGTTTCTTTATGAACCTCGAGCTTTTCCAGACGTTTAGCAAGACGCTGAGTAGCCCAGACATGGTCTAGGCGCCAGCCGTAATTCCTCTCGAAGGCTGCAGCGAAGCGGTAGCCCCACCAAGTGTAGAGCGGTTCCGTTTCGGGTACGAAATGACGCGCAACATCCAGGAAGTGACCGGCCTGGATCACTGCCCCCATAGCCGCCGACTCCCGCGGGGTATGTCCAACACTGCGGACTAACCTCTTGTGATTCCAGACATCGTTCTCCAGAGGCGCAACGTTCAGATCGCCGACGAGCAGCAGAGGGCGCCCCTTGGCTTCGGCACCTGCCCAATGCTGCATCTCCTCAAGAAACGTCAGCTTGTGGGCAAACTTGTCATTCCGTTCCGGATCCGGAATGGGACCGCCGGAGGGAACGTAGAAACAGTGGATCTCGACACCGGTAACCTTTGCCCAAAGGTGTCGCTTGTCATCCTTGCCGCACCAAACGCGGCGACCATGATCGTCGATGGGCCGCCGCGAGGCGATGGCGACTCCGTTATAGGACTTCTGTCCGCAGATCAGCAGATGCTCATAACCTAACCCCTTGATATCGTTCTCGGGAAAGGAGCCATCGGCAACCTTGGTTTCCTGCAGACAAAGGACGTCGGGTCGCTCCTCCTGGTCGAACCGCGCCAGGTGATCGAGGCGCTGACGCAGAGAGTTCACGTTCCAGGTCGCTACGCGCAAGGCCATGAGTGAGATTGTTCCGTTTTCGATATGAAAGGAAGCGTCAGGCTAACTTACCGATCAACGACAGTGAAAGACGTCTATGGTGTGCGCTCTGGATCCATTCGAAGATTCACCCATCGGGTTCGAGCGCAACAGCCTCCTGAGCAAGCGCTTTTTGCCTTAAATTTCCTGTCTGAGATTGCACAATTTATAGATGTTTAAATATTATAGATTGCAACAAAAGATTATCAGTCGTTAGATACTTGAAGGTGCAGGAAACACCACCTGGGGAGGTGGTGCTGTTTCGATCTTTAGGGGGTATCCTTACATGAGTATCTCTTTGCGGAAGGCCGTCGTCTTCGGCGGTCTGTCGATACTTCTGGCCGGATGTGCGGCGCAGCCGGACAACGTGGAAGCTCAGTACATCTCGACGGCCCGCTATTCAGCTTTCGATTGCGACCAAGTTACTATGGAGCTTGAGAGAGTCTCCGCTCGTGTTTCCGAAGTCACCGGGAACCAGCAGGACGCTGCGGACGGAGATGCAGTCGCTACCGGTGTAGGACTGATTCTGTTTTGGCCCGCACTGTTTTTCTTAGCAGGCGGTGATCATTCAGATGAACTTGGACGCCTAAAAGGCGAATACGAAGCACTGGAGAAGGTCGCTATCGAAAAGAAATGCGATATCTCAGCGGTTCTCGCAGCCAATCAGGCCCGTGAAGAAGCCGAACGTGCCGCAGAAGAAGAAAGGCGACGGAAGATGAACGAGCCGGCGCCAAGTTTCGACTAAAGACTGTAGCGCCAACATTCACGGTCCACGCGAAGACGTCTCGCAATGGATCCCATAGCTCGGTTTTGCCGATAAGTCTCAAGTCTCTGGATGGAGGAACGCCCGGTCGGGGGGATGGCCGGGCGTTCCAGGCTCCTAGGAGCGACAGCGGAAGACAGCAGGGGACCAGACATCTTCCGCTTCGACTCTAGAGATAGGGAAGCTCCGTTCCGGATCAATCGTACCGGTAGCGCAAAGAACCGCAGCCAGATCAAGACAGCCTTGAACCGTCTGCAGAGCTAGAGAGCTCAGTCGAAGCTGGCGATTACGGCTGTTCGTAGGGCAGCGTCCACTGTCGGCTGGCTGCCGAACCAGGCTTCAAAGCCGGGCCGGGCTTGATGCAGCAACATACCGAGCCCATCCACCGTCGGATGCCCGGCGGCACAGGCCCTCTGCAGCAGATCCGTTTCCAAGGGGCGGTAAACAATATCAGTGACGGCGGCTGTCGCAGACAAAGGCGCCAAGTCCAAATCCAAGACAGGCTGTCCAGACATACCGAGACTGGTGGTGTTGACCAGCAGAGCCGCTTCCTGGAGTGCGAACGACGTCCAAGGCTTGGCAACTGCAGAGCCACCTAAATCTGCAACCAAACGTTCCGCTCTTGAAATAGTCCGATTGAGCACGCGGATCTCTGGTGCTCCAGCATTCTGAAGCGCATAGACGACGGCACGGGCAGCACCACCGGCACCCAGCACGACGGCAGGACCTTTGGTGACGTCCCAATGGGGTAGCGCCTGGCGCAGACTTTCCAGAAAGCCAAAGCAATCACTGTTGCTGCCCTCGATCCGACCGTTCCGAAAGACCAGAGTGTTGACGGCGCCGATGGCGCGCGCTGCGTCATCCAGATCGTCGCAAAGCGACAAGGCCGCCTCTTTATGCGGCAGAGTTACGTTGGCACCGACGTAGCCGTGGACAAGCAACGCACGGACGTAGTCTTCGAAGAGCTCCGGCGGCACCGGAAGGTGCTCGTAGGACCCTGCAAGTCCGTAACGCTGCAACCAGTGACGGTGCAGAGGTGGCGAAAGACTATGCCGAACCGGCCAGCCCAACACACCAGCCATAGGAGCCGGGTCTTCTCTCTGCCGATCGTTCATCGCGGAACGACAGCGTTGGACCGCAGGAAGTCCAGGAGCGGCAGCAGAGGCAGACCGAGAATGGTGAAGAAATCGCCTTCCACGCGTTGGAAGAGCTGCACACCCAGTCCTTCCAGCTGATACCCGCCGACGGATGTCAGAGCGGCATCGCCGACGGCACCCAGATAGCGATCGACGAAGGCTTCACTCAGAGGTCGCAGGGTAAGACGTGCCCGCGCGTTGTGATGCCAGATCCGGCCGCCGTCTCGCACCACGCAGACACTGGTCTCTAGAGTGTGACTGCGCGCCGCCAGCGCCAGAAGCTGTGCCTTTGCCGCTTCGAGATCGTTTGGCTTGTCAAACCACTCGCCTTCGCAGTCGAGCATCTGATCGGCACCGATCACGAAAGGGCCAGGACCTCCGCCGGGTTCCAGTCGCTCGCTTGTGCGACGCGCCTTCAGCTCAGCCAAAGTCTCGGCAACCTGAATTGCGCTCGCACCCTCTGCCTTGAGCGCCAACTTCACCTCAGCCTCGTCGATTGCTGCCGGCTGAGCCTGAACAGCGAGTCCAGCTGCTTCCAGCAGTCGACGCCGCGAGGCACTGGCAGACGCCAGAACCACCGGGGGTGCCGAGGGCTCCATTAGATTCACGGCGCGGCCTGTCGCCGGTGACGGGAAAGAAGAGTCATGATAGCCGCCGCCGTTTCCTCGATAGAGCGGCGTGTGACGTCCAAAGTCGGCCAGCCCTTACTGCTGCAGAGGCGACGCGCCTCAGCCACTTCCTGTTTCACCGCTTCCAGGTCGGCATAGGTGGATTCATCGTCCCGTTCGGTCAACAAACGCAGACGATTCTTGCGAACTTGAACCAGGCGCATCGGATCCTTGGTCAAGCCCACGACCAGCGGTCCCGTAAGCCCGATCAGCTCGGCCGGCGCCGGAACACCAGGTACAAGAGGCACGTTGGCAGCGCGGATGCCCCGATTGGCGAGATAGATGCAGGTCGGCGTCTTCGAGGTTCGAGATACCCCGGTCAAGACGACGTCGGCTTCGGGCAAACCGGACAACTGCTGTCCGTCGTCGTGAGCCATGGCGAAATTCATAGCTTCGATCCGGCTGAAATACTCGGCATCCATCTCGTGCTGCAATCCGGGCCGTCCGACGGTCGCGACATCGAAATAGGACACCAGCGCGTGCATCACCGGATCGAGCACGGAAATGGCAGGTACGCCGATGCGCCGGCAGGCGTCGGTCAGGCGGCCACGCAAGGTCTCGTTGATTAAGGTATAGAGCACAGGCCCCGGGAAGGCTTCGATGCCTGCGATGACCTTGTCCATGTGGCCGCGCGTGCGCACGAGGGTCCAGGCATGCTCGACCGGTTCGACATCGCGGAACTGGGACAGTACGGCGCGCGCGACCGAGTTCACTGTCTCCCCGGTCGCATCCGAGACGAGATGCAGGTTTCCAGGCTTCTCGGCAGTTGCCGTTCCAGCATCGCGCCCCGGCAATCCGCCGGCGGTGCTTAAAGGGTCAGCTGTGTCGGTCACGTCGTTCGCAAGTCCTCGAGCGCCCTGTGGAAACCGGGCGGGAGTGGGGATAACCGAGCTTCTTGCACGGCCTCCGAGATTTCCATCCCGCTTGGCTGAAAAAACTGCGGAGGTCTGTCATCGATCAACCCTCGTCTCCCTCTACCTGGGAAGACTCCACGTCAAGACTCATCATTCAGGAGAACTCCCCATTATCCACCTGATTCCCAAGTCCGCCCAAGCCAGGGTTGCCGCCGCAACGCCGAGGCTTATCGACATATCGACAAGCTGTACCACTCGGCGAGCGGATATGTGGACAGAAGGCGGAACAGACTTGCGTCCCCGGGATTCACAGTCCTCTACAACATCTTCAATACCTTTTAAGAAATATATCTTTGTGGGATAGGAGGGGAGCCAGCCGAACCGCGGAGGATTATCTTCTGTGTCGCAGTCCAGCCGAATCGCCAATAAGGCCGCGAAGCCCGAGAAGCTGCTGCTCCGCGCTTTAGCCGGGGAAACGCTTTCGATTCCGCCGGTTTGGCTGATGCGTCAGGCCGGGCGCTACCTGCCGGAATATCGGGAAACGCGCCAGAAGGCGGGCGGTTTTCTGCAACTCTGCTTCACGCCCGATCTGGCCACGGAAGTAACGCTACAGCCGATCCGCAGGTACGGGTTCGATGCCGCTATCCTCTTCTCCGATATTCTCGTCATACCGCATGCCCTAGGACAGAAGGTCTGGTTCCAAGAAGGCGAAGGACCGAAGCTGGAGGCTCTCGCGGATAGCTCCGAGTTGGGACGCCTCTCGCTCGAGACGCTGCACGATAGGCTGGAGCCGGTCTACGAAACGGTTGACCGTCTATCGACCGCCTTGCCGCAGGAAACGACCCTGATCGGCTTTGCAGGTGCACCTTGGACCGTCGCCAGCTACATGATCGAGGGCGGGAGTTCCAAGGATTTTCAAAAGGCTAAGACCTGGGCCTATGGGGATCCGGAAGGTTTCCAGCGGTTGATCGACCTTCTGGTCGAGGCGACCAGCCGCTACCTTTGCCGCCAAGTCGAAGCCGGGGCCGAAACCCTGCAGGTTTTCGATTCCTGGGCGGGTGTCTGGCCGGAAAGTGCCTTTCGGCGCTGGTGCTTAGACCCGATGGCGGCGATCGTACGTCAAGTGAAGGCGCAGCATCCGACCGTGCCGATTATCCTCTTTCCGCGCGGCGCTGGACCACTTTATCCGGCGGTCGCCGCAGAGACATCAGCGGATGGCCTATCCCTGGATACCACTGTGCCACTGGCATGGGCCGCGAAAGAGCTGCAGCCACATGTGACTGTCCAAGGGAACCTCGATCCAATTCTTCTGGTTGCCGGTGGCGAAGCCTTGGAAACGGCAGCGAAAACCATCTTGGATGGTCTATCCGGCGGACCTTTTGTGTTCAATCTGGGCCATGGCATTGTGCCGCAGACCCCACCAGAGCATGTCGCGAAACTCCTCGACATCATACGATCGCGGCCTAGCTAGGCGGTCTGAAGTCGCCCCGACCGCCGGACAAAGCAACGCCCGCTGCTGATAGATGGCGTTGAAGGACTGAGCCATAAGATGCCCGACGCTGCGAATACGACTGCCGAGAGATCCGATGCTGTCGGTGCCGTAGATCCGAAACCGGCCGATCACCCCAAAGTGCCGCCGCGCAAGATCGGCGTTTTGCTGCTCAACCTGGGCACTCCCGATGGCACGGACTACTGGTCCATGCGCCGCTATCTCGGGGAGTTTCTCTCCGACCGCCGCATCATCGAACTGTCTCCCTTGCTCTGGCAGCCCATTTTGCAGGGCATCATTCTGACGCTTCGACCGAGTAAGTCCGGTCAGAACTACGCGAAGATCTGGAATCGTGAACTCAACGAGTCGCCCTTGCGCAGCTTCACAAGGCTCCAGGCCGAGAAGCTGTCCGAGGCCTTCGCGGGGCAGAGCGAAATCCTCGTCGAATGGGGGATGCGCTACGGGCAACCCTCGACCGCGAGCAGCATCGAGTCCCTGGTCGCCCGCGGTTGCGACCGTCTGGTGCTGTTTCCCCTCTATCCTCAATACTCCGCCGCAACCACCGGAACTGCTTGCGACGAGGCCTTTCGAGCCCTCATGACGCAGCGCTGGATGCCGGCCTTGCGGACCGTGCCGGCCTATTACGACGACCCGGCTTACATCGAGCTCCTCGCCTCTTCCGTCCAGGCACAGGTGGCGGCCCTGGACTTCGAGCCTGAAATCGTACTGACGTCCTTTCATGGCCTGCCGAAAGAGAACCTGCTGAAAGGCGATCCCTACCATTGCCAATGCCAGAAAACAGCGCGGCTGCTGCGTGACGCCTTGGGCTGGCCCGAGGATCGGCTGCAGGTTGTATTCCAGTCCCGCTTCGGTCCGAAGGAATGGTTACAGCCTTACGCCGATGAGAAGGTTGCAGAGCTCGCCGAGTCCGGCGTGAAGCGTATTGCCGTGCTTTCGCCGGGGTTCGCGTCCGACTGCGTGGAAACGCTGGAGGAGTTGGCGATCGGTCTACAGGAAACCTTCGAGGAAGCCGGCGGCGAGCGCTTTGCCTATCTTTCTTGTTTGAACGATACCGATGCCCACATCGCCTATCTGAAGCAGTTGATCGAGCGGGAATTGTGCGGTTGGGTTTGATCCGCTAGATCGAGGCGGCACCACCTTACGTAGGTCTTCTGGAACCGAAGGGATATCGTCTCGTAATGGATTTCATGTTTGCCCTGCTGCCCTGGATTACGGCGCTGCACATCATCTCGGTGATTGCCTGGATGGCGGCCCTGCTCTACCTGCCGCGTCTCTATGTCTACCACGCACAGGTCGAAGTTGGCTCCGAGGTCAGCGAGACCTTCAAGGTGATGGAGCGCCGGCTGCTTAGGGCTATCGGGACGCCGGCGATGATCGCGTCGTTGGTCTTCGGATTGATCTTGCTGGGCCAGCCGGGGCTCTTCGAACAGGGCTGGGTCCCTGCCAAGTTGCTGCTGCTGGTCGGCATGTTTGCGATGCACGGGCTCTATGCCAAGTGGCGCAAGGACTTCGAAGCGGATAGAAACACCCGGCCCCACACCTTTTATCGCTGGATGAACGAAGTCCCCACTGTCCTGATGATTTGCATTGTCTTGCTGGCGGTTGTTAAACCGTTCTGACAATTTTCTCTATTAAACCGATCCTCGCAATGCAACCTCGGGTCCAGCTTCCAGGGCATAGATACGCTGCGCGCCAAATCCTTTGATCTCCGTCTCGCCGAGGTCCCGAGCGCGGAACTCCGTGCGGATCAGCTGCCAAGTGCTGTCGGTGATCAGGATCTGCATGGGCTCCGCCAGTTCCTCGAGACGGGAAGCGAGATTCACGCCCGGGCCGAAGATGTCGTAAACATACTTCTGCACGCCGACGATGGAGCCGATCACCGGGCCCGTGTTGATCCCGATGCGACAGCGCCAGGTCTGTTTGTGCTGGGCATTGCGCCGTTCGATGAAACGGACGAAGCGCAACGCCACGTTGGCCAAGGACTGTGCGTGATCCGGCGAGGCTTCGGGTAGACCGCAGACAGCCACATAGGCATCGCCGATGGTCTTCAGACGTTCGGCCCCGAACTCATCGACGATGCGGTCGAACGCGGTGAAGATGTCGTTCAACTCACCGATCAATGCGGTGGGATCGTGGCTTAACGACATCTCGGTGAAGTCGACGAAATCCAGCATAAGGATGCTGGCTGCCTCGAAGCGCGTTGGCGTGGTTACACCGAAGGTCTTCCATTCCTCGTAAACGCTGCGCGGCATGATGTTCAGCAGAACCTTTTCGACCCGCTCTTTCTCCTTGCGCAGGTCTCGATTCTGCCGCTCCACCATGTGAGCGTAAGACTCGATCATGTACTCCAGCTCGCGCAGCTTCGAGACGTTCTGCACTTCCAGAAAAACCGCAGAGGCGTTTTCCGCAGCCAGGGAGAAGGTCAGAGCGAGACTGATGGTCCGGCGTTTAGGTTTGATCTCCAGCTCGACCGTGTAACTGCGCCCGGCGTTCAGCTCGGCCTCGAGGGTCGCCTGGTTTATCTTTTCCAGAAGGTCTTCCGGTACGTGTCCGGGCTCGGTCTCGGGGAACCACTCGGCTAGACGGCGATTGCGGAAAATCAGCCGCAGGTCGTCCCGGTTCAGGACTGCCAGTCCGACGCCGGCCGAGTCGAGCAGCACCTGCCGGAACAGGGTGAGGTCAAGCTGTGCCGGCGTGCCTGTGACCTGCGCCGTCGTTTCTCCTTGAACCAGCATCGCCGCTGGCGTCTTGGCTCCAGCGGTCATGGTCGGGTGATCACATAGGGGCGTCGCCGCTCGATCTCGTCCATGACGAGGCCGACGTCGTCGGGAGGAAAGTCGAAGTCTTGCAGCGTCTCGCGCAGCAAGCGTGCCATCTCGTCAAAGTGGGTCGTACCGATATCGAGATGAGCATGAAGCTGCTGCAGCTGGCGGTCGTTGTAGCTCGCTGGGCCACCCATGGCCTGGGAGATGAACTTGGTTTGGTGGTCGATCAGACGGCGCATGTCGACGTCGTCGAAAAAGTCGCCGATCTTCTCCGAGTCCAGGACCTTGTCATAGAAGGCCATGACCACCTTGCTGATGGTCGCGAAACCGCCATGGCGCTCGAAGGCTGTCGGAGACATCTCAAACAACTAAGCAGTCTGTTAAGGTGCTTATGATAGGATTTATTGGATACAAATTGCACCTGATAATGGTGGCAAACATCACAGCCTAAGTTTGTGGCCGGTTGTACGATCCGATCGCCGTGGCGCGCTTGACGGCGGATGCAGTCTCGGTCATAAGAGTCTTGGTACAGGCGGCGTGTCCGTCCGGCACCGTCTTCCCACCTTGAAGCGCAGAACAGCGGCCCGCCAAGGGACCCGTCCGCGAACCTCGCTCGGCCCCGCTTGTCGCATGGCAGGCGTTTGTCGCCGCAACGCTCACGTCAATCCGGCGCAGACCGACGGCCCGAGTGTGCACCTCGACCTTCCAAGGCCAATGTCGCGCGGCCCCACCATTCGGTCATTGACCATCGAGCCCGACGTCCCGGGCATCCGCATCCGGAACCTCCCGACACCCGATCCATCATGAATCTGCAAGAACTTAAGAACAAATCCCCGGCCGAGCTGCTTGCCTTCGCCGAGGAACTGGAGATCGAGAACGCCTCTACCCTGCGCAAGCAGGACATGATGTTCGCGATCCTGAAGCAGCTGGCCGAGAATGAGGTCGCGATCTTCGGATCCGGCGTACTGGAGGTGTTGCCCGACGGTTTCGGCTTCCTGCGCTCGCCGGAGGCCAACTATCTGCCGGGACCCGACGACATTTATGTCAGTCCCAGTCAGGTGCGTCGCTTCGGTCTTCGCACCGGAGACACGGTCGAGGGCGAGATTCGCAGCCCGAAGGAGGGCGAGCGCTACTTCGCTCTGCTGAAGGTCAACACGATCAATTTCGATTCGCCGGAAAAGGCGCGTCACCGGATCAACTTCGACAATCTGACGCCGCTCTATCCGGACCAGAAGATCACGCTGGAGATCGACGACCCCACCAAGCCGGATATGACGGCGCGGGTGATCGATCTAACCGCGCCGCTCGGCAAGGGGCAGCGGGCGCTGATCGTCGCGCCACCCCGGACAGGCAAGACCGTGATCTTG
The DNA here is from genome assembly GCA_052168175.1 of Kiloniellales bacterium. Lineage (GTDB taxonomy): Bacteria > Pseudomonadota > Alphaproteobacteria > Kiloniellales > DSM-21159 > Algihabitans. Next base: position 420,568 of record JBQLZH010000002.1, on the reverse strand, counting down.
CAAAACCTCGCCAAGTCGATCGCCGAGAATCATCCGGAGATCTATCTGCTGGTGCTCTTGATCGACGAGCGGCCCGAAGAGGTCACCGACATGGACCGCTCGGTGAAGGGCGAAGTGGTGTCCTCCACCTTTGACGAGCCGGCTCAACGTCACGTCCAGGTCGCCGAGATGGTGATCGAAAAGGCGAAGCGCCTGGTGGAGCATAAGAAAGACGTCGTCATCCTGCTCGACTCCATCACCCGCCTGGCACGTGCCTACAACACCGTGGTGCCCAGCTCGGGCAAGGTCCTGACTGGCGGTGTCGACGCCAATGCTCTGCAACGGCCGAAGCGTTTCTTTGGCGCGGCGCGTAACATCGAGGAAGGCGGCAGCCTGACCATCATCGGCACCGCTTTGATCGATACTGGCAGCCGGATGGACGAGGTGATCTTCGAAGAGTTCAAAGGCACCGGTAACTCGGAGATCGTGCTCGACCGCAAGCTAGCCGACAAGCGCACCTTCCCCGCGATCGATATCGGCAAGTCGGGGACCCGCAAGGAGGAGTTGCTGGTCGACAAGGGTATCCTCAGCAAGATGTGGGTGCTGCGCCGTATCCTGATGCCGATGGGCGTCACCGATTCCATGGATTTCCTGGTGAAGAAGCTGAAGGACACCAAGAACAACAGCGACTTCTTCGACTCCATGAATCAGTAGCTGCCGGCGGTCGGCGGGAGTGCGCGCCTATCTCGCCGGCCCGGACGTCTTCTTGCCCGACGCCCTCGAGGTGGGTCGACGCAAGGCGGAACTTTGCGGGCTATACGGCTTCTCGGGGCATTTTCCGCTCGACGCCAGCCTGCAGTTCGATCATCTGAGCCCTTATGACCAGGGACTGGCAATCTATCGCGCCAATCTAGAGGTCATGAAGACGTGCGATCTGGCCTTGCTGAACCTCACGCCTTTTCGTGGGCCCAGTGCCGATGCCGGCACCGTCTTCGAGCTCGGGTGGTTGATTGCCGCCGGCAAACCGGTTTTTGCCTACAGCAGCGATAGCCGGCCCTATGCCGCAAGGGTGACGCCGGACGCCTACGCGATCGAACGGCACCGCATGCACGACAACCTCATGCTGGACGCCGCGGTCGTCGAGCAGGGCTGGTCGATTGTTTCGGTTCCGGAACCGTCAGGCAACGAACCGCTGGCGGCGATGTCTGCGTTCGAGCAGGCAGTGAAACTCGCAGCTGAACGCTTTCTAAGCCCGAACAGGCCCTAGTTTCATAAAAGCTATTTACTCCAATAGCTTATCTCTCTTTTCCCTTGGCTCTTCTGGCCAGTTGGTAAAACCCTGGCGAGGTCCTTAGAAGCGCAACGAAGCGGCCGCGGCGCGTACGGGGAACCGCGGCGCGGCGGGTCATGCGATAGAGCAGGAAAACCACGAAGAGGCCGTGAAGAACGGAGGTATAGGCGAAGAACGCTGGAGCGCCGAACCAGCCTATGACCTGGGCTGCGGCAAGCGGACCGACCGTCGCGCCGATCGCATACATCAAGATCAGAGTGGCGGAGAGCTCGACTCGATCCGCGTCGCCGGCGTGGTCGTTGCCGTGGGCGATCGACAGGGAGTAGAGCGGGATCGCAAAGGCGCCGAAGAGAAAACCGCCAGCCAGCACGACTTCTGCCGAGATGTCGCCGGAGAGGGTCAGCCAGAGGCCTGCCGCTGCCGCCCCGAGGGTCGCGAGGATCAGCACCCAGCGCCGGTCGAGCCGGTCGGACAGCCAGCCGAAGGGATATTGGCTGACGGCACCTCCGGCAATCCCGAGGGACATGAAGAGCGCGAGCTGCTCGAGATCCAGTGCCGTCTCTTGGGCGTAAAGCGGCCCGACGGTTCGAAAGGCGCCGTTGGTCAGCCCTATGGTGATGCAGCCGATGCAGGCGACCGGCGACAGAGCCCAGATCCTTGCAACATCGAGCCGCGGACTGGTCGGCGGAGCCGGACTGGTTTGGCGCGACAAGCTGATCGGCAGCAGTGCCAGGCAGAAGAAGATGGCAACCACCGCGAAGATTGCGAAGGTCTCCGCCCCGATTGCCGGCAAGAGGAACTGCCCGCCGGTGACGCAGCTCAGATCGACAATGCGATAGATGGCGAGGACGCGGCCACGCTCGCTGGCACCGGCCCGGCTGTTCAGCCAGGATTCCACGACGGTTGCCAGCCCCGCGAAGGCAAAGCCTGTCAAGGCGCGGCTGGCAAGCCAGACCAATGGATCGATCGCCAGGATCAGGACGAGGGCGGCGACGGCGCCCAAGGCTGACAACGCGGCGAAGACGCGGATATGACCGGCGCGCAGGATCAGGCGCGGCGTGACCAGACAGGCGCCAATGAAGCCGGCGAAGTAGACGGCGCCGAGTAAGCCGACGATCTGCGGGGAAAAGCCCTCCAGGTTCGCGCGTACCGCCACCAGCGTGACCAGTAGCCCGTTGCCCGCGAGCAGAATGCCGGCCGAGATCAGCAAGGGCAGCAGTCCAAGCCAGCCGTCACGGCCCAGGCGTCGCGTCTCGCTGTCGTGGGCCGGACTGGCCTCTGTCATGGCAGATTCCGCTCGCTAGCGGCATTGCGAGCGGATCGTCGCAGCGCCACGCCGGTGGACTGTCTTGCATGGGAAGCTTGAGGAGTCACGGCGGATCACACCAGTGTGACCGACATCACAGCGGCAATCCAGGTTTCAGGAAATCCTCTTTTAGGGACAGGGATTAGGCCCTAGGTTTGCCGAGTGCGAACCGGCCTTATGGGGAAAGTTAGTGGTCGCAGGTGCCGATCGAGCGATCGAGGCGGAGGCCTCTGGATCCGATTTCAGCGTACGCTTCTGGGGCGTGCGCGGCTCCATTGCCTGCCCCGGCGCCGAGTATCAGCTGTACGGCGGCAACACCTCGTGCCTAGAGGTGCGGTGTGGCCCGCACGTCATGATCTTTGACGGCGGCACAGGACTGCGGCCACTCGGTCAGCATCTCATGAAGACCGGCGGCGCGGCTTCTGACGGTAACGAAATCGATATCTTCCTCACCCATACGCACCACGACCATATCGCCGGCATTCCCTTCTTCGCGCCAGCCTTTTGCGGCAAAAGCCGAATACGGTTTTGGGCCGGCCATCTCAAACCGGAAGCCAGCCTGCATGCCGTACTGTGCAAGTTCATGGCTGCACCCTTGTTTCCGGTCCCGCCAGCGATCTTCGGTGCTGATGTAAACTATCGGGATTTCGAAGCGGGCGAGGTTTTGACGCCTTACCCTGGAGTCGAGTTGCGCACTGCGCCGCTTAATCACCCCAATCGAGCCACCGGGTACCGCATAAACTACGATGGCCGCAGCATCTGCTACGTGACGGATACGGAGCATGTGTCCGGGCAACGAGATGGCACGATCGTCGAGCTGATTCGTGGCGCCGATCTGGTGATCTACGACTGTAGCTATACCGACGAAGAATACGCGGAAAAGTATGAAGGTTGGGGCCATTCGACGTGGCAGGAAGGTCTGCGTCTGTGCGAGGCCGCGGGCGCCAAGCGACTGGCGATATTCCATCACGATCCCAGCCATGACGACGACTTCATGGATCGCATCACGGCGGAGGCGCAAGCCGTGCGTTCGAATACCGTGGTGGCCCGCGAAGGTATGGTGCTGACCCCGTGAGCAAACAGGGCGCCGAGCGCGCGGCACGGCGCCGGCGCCTCATGGGCCTTCAAACCTTGATCGGCGATGGTCCGGCACAAGGCTTTTTCATCCCTTATCGCTACGCCGACCAGGTTCCGCGCCGTGCGGAACGTTTGCCCTATGCAGCCGTCACGGCGGCTTTCGAGATCGCCAAGCCGGCATTTCTATCGCTGTTCGACAGTCTTGATACCTATGCCCAGCCGCTTCGAGCCATTGATGTAGAAGCGCGGCCCCCGCAGCCACGCTGGAGCCAGGATTGGTTTCCGCGATTAGACGCCGCGGCCGCCTATGTTTTCGTAAGGGACCGAGCCCCTGAGCGGATTGTCGAGATCGGCTCTGGTCATTCGACACGCTTCCTCGCCCGAGCCGTGGCCGACGGCGGATTGGCAACGAGGATCGACGCCATAGATCCGGCGCCGCGTGCTGATCTTGCGGGCCTGCCGGTTCGCCTGCACCGGATGACACTGCAGCAAGTCGATCTGGCGCTTTTCGAGGATCTGGCGCCCGGCGACCTCGTCTCGATCGACTCCAGTCATATCCTGATGCCCGGCACCGACGTGGACTGGTTTCTGGGTCAGATTCTGCCCCGCCTGCCTGCCGGTATCCTGCTGCACGTGCACGATATCTTTCTTCCGGACTTCTACCCTGCCGCCTGGGAGTGGCGGGGCTACAATGAGCAGCAAGCCTGGGCGCCACTGCTGGCCGTGCAGGCCTTCCGCCCGCTGTGGTCGAGCCACTGGGCGTCGACCCGCCTGACCAGCCGGCTTGCTCGGAGTGTTGCCGCGTCATTGCCGCTCAACCCCGGCGCCCATGAGTCGAGCCTGTGGTTGGAAAAGGTCGGGTCCTTAGGCTGACCGGACCGCTGTTTCCGATCCATGATGCGGAATTTCGCTGGGTGTTCTCGCGCCGCGGTCACGCGCTTGTGCGTCGACCGTGTACAATACGGCGCCCCATATGGCAGCCGAACGGAGATACGACAGGGGCCGACATGTCGCTGACTCAGACGGGCCAGAGCGAGAACTTGAGAGTCCAAACGGGGCTGAAAACACGGCGTTTCGGCTTGCCGTCACTGCGCCCGGCTCAGGAGCCTTTGCTGCCGCAGCGCGTTCGTGAAGCGATCGCGCGGCAGGAGGATCGTTCCGAACGTCTGATCGGCTGGGTGCAGCTCGCAATCGTCGTGACCTTCGGGCTGCTTTATCTCCTCACGCCCAAGACCAGCGGGCCGGACGCACCTTTTCAGCCCGTGCCCTACATTCTCGGGACCTATCTTGTCCTCACGGCGATCCGCATCGTTTGGTCGTACCGGGCGCGGCTTCCAGATTGGTCTCTGGCCTTCTCGTCCCTGTTCGACATTGGCCTTCTGATGCTGCTGATCTGGTCGTTCCACTTGCAGTACGATCAGCCGCCTTCCTTCTACCTGAAGGCCCCTACCCTTCTTTATGTCTTTATTTTCATTGGGTTGCGGGCTCTGCGTTTCGATCCGCGGTTTGTGTTCTTGACGGGTGTCCTGGGCGCCCTCGGGTGGGGTGGCATGATCCTGTTCGTGGTTGCCTCGGAAGGCGGCGACATGATGATTACGCGCGACTACGTGGAGTACATGACGGATAACGCCCTGCTGTTTGGGGCCGAGTTCGACAAGATTATCTCGATCCTGATGGTGACCTTCATCATCTCTGCGGCGCTCTGGCGCGGGCGCCAGCTGCTGGTCCGGTCGGTCGCCGAAGGGATCGCGGCCGAGGAGCTCTCACGCTTCTTCGCGCCGAAGGTGGCGCAGCACATTAAGGGTGCGGAGAAGACGATCTCGGCCGGTGAAGGGCAACTCCGCGAAGCAGCCGTGGTCTTCCTGGATCTGCGCGGGTTCACGCAACTGGTCGAGCAGGAAGAGCCGGCCGGTGTCATGACTCTGCTGTCCGACTATCAGGCTCGCATCATTCCGGTGTTGCAGCGCCATGGCGGGTCGATCGACAAGTTCCTGGGCGATGGCATCATGGCCAGCTTCGGCGCTGCGGAGCCGAGTTCCACTTACGCTGCAGATGCGCTGCGGGCGCTCGAAGATGTCCTGTCCGAGGCCGAACGTTGGCAGGCCGAGCGGGAGGCGGACGGCCTTTCGGCGCCGCGGGTGAACGGGGCTCTCACGACAGGGACCGTGCTTTTCGGCGCGGTCGGCGACAAGAGCCGGCTGGAAATCACGGTGATCGGCGATCCCGTGAACCTTTCCGCGAAGCTGGAGAAGCATAACAAGGTCAGCGGAACGCGCGGGCTCGCGACGATCGAAGCGCTGGCTCAAGCGCGAACGCAGGGCTACGCGGGAGCGGCGCCGGTTCGTGAACTGGTCTCCGAGACGGTCGAAGGTGTGGCCGAACCGCTGAGGTTGGGTGTTCTCGCCGAGTAGAGACGTAGCGCGGTGCTGGGTGGCGCGATCCTAGTCCTCACGCGCGTCTTCGCCCTGCCTCTGCTCCTGCTCGTCCTGCTCCGGAGTCTCGCTTCCGGGTCCGTCTTGTTCCGGTCCGTCGTCGAGAGGTAACTCTTCGGGAGGAGCTTCCGATTGGCTGAGCCGGTGCAGCACATCGTCGAGCTGCTCGAGCGTATTGTAGTGAATCCCCAATGTGCCGCCCTGCCCTCGCAGGTCGATTGTTACACGCAGACCCAGCATGGTCGACAGGTCGCGTTCCAGAGCCAGAGTGTCGGCGTCTTTTTCCTGGGTTCTGGGATCGGCTGTTGGACGTTGTTTCGCGGTAGGTGCCTTGGTCTCGCCGGCGAGCCGCTCGGTCTCGCGGACTGACAGACCCTTCTCGGCCACCCTTGCGGCCAAGCTTTCCGGCTCCGCCGCCCCAAGCAAGGCGCGGCCGTGCCCGGCGGTCAGGCGTCCATCTTCGAGGTAGCTGCGGACGCCGTCCGGCAAGTTGAGTAGCCGCAAGGTATTGGCGATGTGCGGCCGCGACTTGCCGATCAGGCGCGCCAACTCCTCTTGGCTGTGGTTGAATTCCTCCATCAGGCGCCGATAGCCCTCGGCCTCTTCCAGCGGATTCAGGTCTTGGCGCTGGACGTTCTCGACGATGGCAAGTTCCAGCGCCGTCGAGTCGTCCAACTCGCGGATGACAACCGGGACTTCATGGAGCTGCGCTTTCTGGGCTGCGCGCCAGCGCCGTTCGCCGGCAACGATCTCGAAGTCGCTTGGCCGGTCGGGATGGCGGCGAACCAGAATGGGTTGCAGGATTCCCTGTTCCCGGATCGACGCGGTGAGGGAGTCCAGCGGTTCTTCGTCGAAGCGGGTGCGTGGCTGAACGCGGCTCGGATGGAGGCGCGCAATCGGGACCTGTTTGCTGGAGCGCAGTTTATCTAGGTTTTCGTAATCGTCGGCCTCTTCACCGAGCAAAGCTGCCAAGCCGCGGCCGAGATTGGTGCGTTTGTCGGAGCCTGAAGATCCGGGCGGCGTGTCGCTCACGGCGCTCTCCCTAGTCTTGGTTCTTGGCGCTACCGGTTACGAGGCTAGCGCAGTCGTTGCGCCCTCGCCTTCCTCGCGCCGCAGGATCTCCCCGGCGAGATGAACATAGGCTTGGGCGCCGGCGCAGTTCAGATCGTACAGCAGAACCGGTTTGCCGTGGCTCGGTGCCTCCGAGACACGCACATTGCGGGGGATAACCGTACGATAGACGCGATCGCCAAGGTAACTCCGCACGTCTTTAGCCACCAGGTCGCAGAGGTTGTTGCGGCGGTCATACATAGTCAGAACGACCCCCTGCAGCGTCAGCGTCGGGTTGAGTGCCCGCCTGACGCGCTCGATGGTGCGCAGGAGGTGGCTGAGCCCTTCCAGCGCGTAGAACTCGGCTTGCAACGGAACCAGCACAGCGTCCGCAGCGACCAGGGCATTGACCGTCAAAAGGCCGAGAGCTGGCGGGCAGTCGATCAGGATGTAGTCCCAGCGCTCCCGTTCCTGCTGCAAGGCCTCCTGCAGGCGGGTATCGCGGCGCTCGGCGGCGACCAGCTCGATCTCGGCGCCGGAGAGATCCACCGAGGAAGGAACAATCGACATGTTCGGAACCGGCGTCTCGACGACGCAGTCTCGGAGAGACGTAGCTCCCAGAAGCGCTTCGTAGATCGTCGGGCCGCGCTGGCGCCAGTCGAGGCCGACTCCGGTCGAAGCATTGCCCTGCGGATCGAGGTCGACGATCAGCACCCGCTTGCCGCAAGCGGCCAGCGCCGTGGCCAGATTCACGGCCGTGGTGGTTTTGCCGACTCCGCCCTTCTGGTTGGCGATCGCTAAGACACGAGGGCCTTCATGGGGCACTCTCGAGGTGAGGTTCTCGATATCTTGTAGGTTCACGGCAAGGGTCCCTCTAGCCGTAGGACGCATCCACTCAAGTCACTTCGACTTGGGATGCGGTCGCACTTATCTTGCAGGGCCTTCGGTAACCGGGTCAATTCGTCCGCGACCCCCTGCCCCTTCAGAAAGAGGCAGAGACCATCGGGTTTCAAGAGCGGCGCTCCGTAGGCGAGCAGTTGCGAGAGCGGTGCCAGCGCTCGCGCTGTTATGACGTCGACTTGCAGACCGGAGATGCTCTCGATCCGCTCGCAATGAACCGTTGCCACACTGCCAGTCTCGCGCAAGACCTGACGCATGAAGGTTGCTTTCTTCTGGTCGGACTCAATGAGATGAACGTCGCCGGCGCCGCAGAGCGCGAGCACTAAGCCTGGAAATCCAGCGCCACTCCCAAGATCGGCAAGCGTGAGTTCGTCTCGTGTCGGCAGAAGCGGCAGCAGCTGGGCACTATCCAGCATATGACGACGCCAGAGATCAGCCAGCGTGGCTGGTCCCACCAGATTGATTGCGCGGTTCCATTTGACCAACAGATCGGCGTAGAGCTGTAGCCGGTCCAGTGTTTCACGTGAAACACCGGTCTCTGCCAGAAAATCTTCCGGCCCATAGGCCTGACTGTGCAGTGCGGCGGACATTCCGCTGGTCTTACGCGGCTTCTCGCGTGCTCACAAGTCGGGTTCGGGCCGTCATGAGCTGTGAACAGCGGGGAAGACGGGGGTGACTGCGGAAAAGTCTGCCTCTGCCTTTGGGCAGAGCCTCGGATGGCGATCACTTCAGCTCAGGGAGTGGCCGGAGCGCTGGGGGTGTTTCACGTGAAACAGGGAGAGCGCTCGAAGCGGACTAGGCCGCAGTGCTCTGCTGCGGTTTCCGCTTAACGTACTGTAGCAGAGCAACCAGCGCGGCTGGTGTTACGCCGGAGATACGACCGGCGGCGCCGAGCGTGTGTGGACGGCCTGCGGCCAGTTTTTCCCGGATCTCCGGACGCAGTCCGGGCACTTTGGCGTAGTCCAGATCATCGGGTAGCACCAAGGCTTCATCGCGACGGAAGGCACGGACGTCGGCCTCCTGCCGTTCGAGGTAGCCGGTGTAGCGAGCATCGATTTCCACCTGCTCTGCGATTTCCGGCGATAGCGCTCCCAGCTCTGGCCAATAGTTGGCAAGGCGCTGCATGTCGATGTCGGGGTGACGCAGAAGGTCAAAGGCGCTGCGGTGGACACCGTCGCGGTTGATCTTGAAACCCGCCTTCGCGAGTTGGTCCGGCGTCGCGGAGAGTTGGCGCGTAAGCTTCCGGGCGGTCTCGAGTGCCTCCAGTTTGGTTCGAAAGGCCGCGGAGCGCTCCGCGCCAACACAGCCGAGCGTCATCCCGGCCGGCGTGAGGCGCTGGTCGGCATTGTCGGCCCGGAGGCTCAGCCGGTATTCGGCCCGACTGGTGAACATGCGATAGGGTTCGGTGACGCCGCGCGTGATCAGGTCGTCGATCAGCACACCGATGTAGGCTTCCGCCCGATCCAGGCTCCAGGGCTCGTCACGGCCGCTTGCGGCCAAAGCGGCATTGATGCCGGCGATCAGCCCCTGTGCTGCGGCTTCCTCGTAGCCTGTCGTGCCGTTGATCTGGCCGGCCAGGTAAAGTCCCGGCAGGCGTCGCGCCTCCAGAGCCGGAGTGAGTTCGCGCGGATCGACGTGGTCGTACTCGATCGCATAGCCATGCTGAAGCACGATGGCCTCTTCCAGCCCTTGCATGGTCTTCAGGAAAGCTTCCTGCACCTCGGCCGGCAACGACGTGGAAATGCCGTTCGGATAGACCGTATGGTCGTCGAGGCCCTCGGGCTCCAGAAAGACCTGATGCGCATCCCGCTGGGCAAAGCGCACGACCTTGTCTTCGATCGAAGGACAGTAGCGGGGACCGGTTGAATCGATTTGGCCGGAATAGATCGGTGCCCGGTGGAGATTGTCCCGGATCAGATCGTGAGCCCGGCTGTTGGTGTAAGTGATATGGCAGGGTACTTGCGGGACGGTGATCGCTTTGGTCAGAGTCGAGAATGGCTGTGGCGGATCATCCCCGGGCTGCGGCGTGAGCGATTGCCAGTCGATGGTCCGGCCGTCCAGCCGAGGCGGTGTTCCGGTCTTCAGGCGGCCAAGGGCAAACCCGAACCGCTCGAGTGTTCGCGCCAGCCCAATGGAGGGCGCCTCCCCCACCCTGCCGGCGGGTGTTCGCATGTCGCCGCGGTGAATCAGGCCTCTCAGGAAGGTGCCGGTGGTGAGGACAACGGCCGCAGCGGCGATCTCTTGACCATCGGCAGTAATCACGCCGGTGCAGTGGCCGGCGCTGTCGAGGCGCAGATCGGCCACTTCGGCCTCGCAGATTTCGAGGTTGGACTGCTCGGCCAACAGGGTCTGGATCGCCTGACGGTAGAGCTTGCGGTCTGCCTGCGCGCGAGGGCCGCGTACGGCGGGACCCTTGCGCCGGTTGAGCAGGCGGTACTGGATGCCGGCCTGATCGATAGCTCGACCCATGAGGCCGTCCAGCGCATCGATCTCGCGAACCAGATGCCCCTTGCCCAGGCCGCCTATGGCTGGGTTGCAGGACATCGCGCCGATGGTTGCTTGTTGATGGGTGATCAACAGCGTTCGGGCGCCGAGTCGTGCGGCCGCGGCTGCGGCTTCACAGCCTGCGTGTCCCCCTCCAACAACGATGATGTCAAGGCTTTGCATGGGCGGAAAATGCTGTTTGTGCTGCTCCGGGTCAAGAACCGCTGCACGGTGTCCTGTCCTTTGACGCAGTGTCGGTTGCAGCTTTGTGTTTCACGTGAAACACGCCGTCATTTGCCGATGCAGAACTCTCGAAAAATCACATCAAGCAGGTCTTCCACGTCGATCTGTCCGGCCACTCGCCCCAGCGCCCGCAGAGTCAGGCGAAGGTCTTCGGCTGTCAGCTCGGGGAGCTCTGCTTCCATGGCGCGGTTAAGCGCGAGGACGGCCTCCTCGATGGCCCGGCGATGACGCGCACGGGTCAAGAGAGGTGTCGTTCCGCCGATAGCGAAACGGGCCTCCACAGTTTCAGTCAGACTCGAGATCAGCTCAGGCAAACCGGCGCCGCTTTTCGCCGAGACCGCGAGCGGTGTGAGAGCCGCCTGGCTCGACAAACTCGGCAGGGGCCCTTCGAGCAGATCAATCTTATTCAGGCAGAGGAGCGTGTCGGTGTCGATCAAGGTCAGCATCGCCGGGTCGGGCGTCTCTGTCGCATCCAAAATCATCAGTTTGAGATCGGCGGCCTCTGCTCTCGCTCGGCTGCGGCGTATGCCCTCCACCTCAACCGGATCCAGTGTGCTGTTGCCGACTGCGCGCAATCCAGCTGTGTCCGCCAGCGTGACGGGATAGCCGCCGAGATCGAGGCGCACTTCAATCACGTCCCGAGTGGTCCCTGCGGTCTCTGCGACGATCGCGACGTCTCGTTGAGCCAGGGCATTCAGTAGACTCGACTTCCCTGCGTTGGGTGGGCCAACGATGGCGATCTCCAGTCCCTCGCGCAGACGCTCGCCCAACGGGCCGGTACCTAGATGTTGAGTCATCTCTGAGTAAACCAACGATATATTGGCGAGCGCGTCAGATTCCATGTCACTCGGCAGCTCTTCGTCGGGAAAGTCGATTGCCGCTTCCAGATAAGCCAGGTGGCGGGCCAGGCGGGTTTGCCAGTCGGCAATGCGATCCGATAGTCCGCCGTCCAGTTGCCGCAGAGCCTGGCGTCGTTGAACCGCGGTCTCGGCCGCGATCAGGTCGGCCAGGCCTTCCACTTCGGTCAGATCGAGCTTGCCGGCATCGAAAGCGCGCCGGGTGAATGCACCTGGCTCTGCCGGAGCACAGCCCGGCAGGCGGCCGAGCACTTCCAGCAACGCAGCAACCACGGCACGGCTGCCATGTACCTGAAGCTCGGCCAGATCCTCGCCCGTAAAGCTGGCGGGCCCGGGAAACCACAGTACCAGGCCTCGATCCAACAGCTCGCCGCTTTCGGGATGCTGCAGAGCGGCCAAGGTCGCTCGGCGCGGTTCCGGGAGCGGCTGCCCGGTCAAGCGCGTCAGCGCCATACCGGCCTGGGGTCCCGATATGCGTAACACCGCCACCCCTGCCCTGCCGGCGCCGCTGGAGGGGGCAAAGATCGTCTCGCTCATGGAACGGGCTCGGAACCTAGTGTGGTGCCTCTAAAACCTAATCGCCCCGGTCGGAAGCGATGCCGCTTCCACCTCGGGCGACCCTGCTCTGGAGGCGTCAGGCATTCACCGTCAGCGCTGCGTCCCAGGTCGCCACGAAGGCAGAAGCATCGGGACGTTTCTTCTCGCGACGCTCTTCGCTCGGCGTGCCGATGTAGATAAAGCCGAGCAGAGCATCCTGCTCGTCAAGGCCGAAGGCGTGCTTGACATGGGGGTCGCTGGTCGGCGCGCCGGAAAGGAAGACTGCGCCGTAGCCTAATGCCTCCAGTGCCAGCAGCATGTTCTGCGCCGCCATGCCGGCTGTGATCACCTGCTCGATCGGCGGGACCTTCGGGTGATTCGGCATGATCTTGGCCATGACCGCGATGATCAGCGGGCTGCGAAGCGGTTTGGCTGCGAGGGCTTCCATATCTTCCGCCGTTGCATCGGGTTTGCGGCGTTTCAGACCTTCCGCGAAGACCCGGCCGAGCTGATTGCGGGCGGCGCCGCGAATGACACGGAAACGATAGGGCCGGATCGCGCCGTGGTCCGGCGCGCGCACCGCCGCGGCAAAGACCGGCGCTAGGGCCGCATCGTCGGGTGCGGGCTCGACCAGGGTCGTTGCCTTGGTCGACTGGCGGCGCATCAGGGCCTCGATGATCGGCTGCATTCCTTTCCGCTCCCTTCCTATTCCTTGCGTTGCTGTCTCACGCCGCTACGGCTTTTCGCCGTCGCTGCCGGGTGCCATGGCGCTCATCTGTGCCCAAAAGGCCTTCTGCATCTGATCCCAGGACTGCATTCCTGCCGGCAGCACGCCCTGCATCCAGGTTTGCATGAGCTGCTCAGGATCCATCGCCTGCAGTCCCGCGAGCATCCGCTTCTGCATCTCCTCGATCACTGCCGCTTGCATGGGGGCAACGTCGGGCAGGCCCAGGAAACGCCGGGCCTCGTCTGGCGTACAGTCGATATCGACGTGGATCTTCATGGCACGAGTCCCCTTAATGCACGTGGGGTTGAGGCCCTCCCCCGCTCGCCCTCATATAGAGCGCAGCAGCGATCGACGCTATCCCGACCATCCCGGTCGGTGCGCCGCTGTGAGGGAGCGCTTCCCATGCCCGAAAGCCACGCCAGTGCCAATCGCTTGGCGGACGAGACCAGCCCGTATCTGCTGCAACATGCCGACAATCCGGTTGATTGGTATCCCTGGGGCGACGAAGCCTTCGATAAGGCCAAGGCCGAAGGCAAGCCGATCCTGCTGTCGGTCGGCTATGCGGCCTGTCACTGGTGCCATGTCATGGCGCACGAATCTTTCGAGAGCGGGAATATCGCCGGGCTAATGAACCGGCTGTTCGTGAACATCAAGGTAGATCGCGAAGAGCGGCCGGACGTCGATCAGATCTATCAGCAAGCGCTGGCGTTGATGAATCAGCAAGGCGGCTGGCCGCTGACCATGTTCCTGACCCCGGACGGCGAGCCGTTCTGGGGTGGCACCTACTTCCCGCCCGAGGCACGTTGGGGCCGGCCCGGGTTTCCGCAGATCCTGGAGCAAATCGCGCAGGTCTATGAGGAAAAGCCGGACGATATCGGCAAGAACGTCGTTGCCTTGAAAGAAGCGCTGGGAAAGCTTGCCACGCCGCAGGCCGGCGGCCAGGTGAATCCGGAGGCCGGATTGCAGGCGGCCCAGCGTCTGGCGCGGCAGATCGATCCCTTTCATGGTGGCTTGGGCGAGGCGCCGAAGTTCCCGCAGCCTGCGATTCTCAAGCTGCTCTGGCAGGCTTGGCTGCGCAGCGGTCAGGCCCCCTTGCGGCAGGGGGTCGAGCTGACGCTGGTGCACATGAGCCAAGGCGGCATCTACGACCATCTTGGGGGTGGCTATGCTCGCTACGCGACCGACGAGGCCTGGTTGATCCCCCACTTCGAGAAGATGCTCTACGACAATGCCCAGCTTCTCGATCTGCTGACCTGGGCGGCTCAGGATGCAAGCGAGCCCTGGAAGCGTGATCTCTTCGCTCAGCGGGCAGAGGAAACGGTCACCTGGCTGCTGCGAGAGATGCTGGCGCCGCGCCAGGCGGGCGGCGAGCCCTGTGGCGCCTTTGCGGCCACCTACGATGCCGATAGCGAGGGCGAAGAAGGCAAGTTCTATGTCTGGAGCGCCGCGGAACTGGCGGAAACGCTGGGCTCGGAGACGGCCTTCTTTGCCGAATGGTATGACGTGACGGTTAAGGGCAACTGGGAAGGAACCAACATTCTCAATCGTCTTGACCGCCTGGAATTGGGCGATCGAGAGACGGAAGCGAAGTTGAAAGAACAGCGCGCTAAACTCTTCGCTCGGCGTGCGGACAGAGTTTGGCCCGGCTGGGACGACAAGGTGCTGGCCGACTGGAACGGGTTGATGATCGCAGCTCTGGCCCGTGCGGCGCCGGTCTTTGCCCGGCCGGAGTGGCTGGTCGCGGCAGAGCGCGCTTTCGCCTTTGTCGTCGAGGAAATGCAGGAGGCTGGCCGTCTGCGCCATTCCTGGCGGCACGGGCGACTGAAGCATCCGGCGACGTTGGACGACTATGCCTTCATGGCCGACGCAGCCTTGGCGCTTTTCGAAGCCACAGGTCAGCGCGTTTATCTCAAACAAGCCGAGACCTGGGTCGAGGTCCTCGATCGTCACTATTGGGACTCGGAAGGTGGCGGCTACTTCCTGACCGCCGACGATACCGAGCGCTTGTTGGTTCGGCCGAAGCATGCTCACGACAACGCCACACCGGCCGGCAACGGCGTGATCCTGCAGGTCCTTGCCAGACTGTGGCATCTGACTGGCGATACGGCCTATCGGGAACGCGCGGAGGCAACGATCGCGGCCTTCTCCGGAGAGCTTGCTCGGCTCTTCTCAGCGATGGCCAGTCTGCTGTTGGGAAGCGAGTTGCTGCAGGATGGAACACAACTGGTTGTGGTTGGCGATTCTCAGGACCCCAATATGAAGGAGCTGGTAGCGGCGCGCTGGCGCCTGTCTGCCCCCACGCTTGTATTGCAAACCGCCGGTCCGGACGAAGAGCTGCCACTGCTTCACCCCGCGCACGGCAAGGGGCAGGTGAATGGGCGGCCGGCAGCCTATCTCTGTCGCGGCACAACCTGTTCCCTGCCAATCGTCGACCCGCAACAGCTCACCGAAGCCCTGCGGGACTCGCGGGGGTGAGCGCCTCGGTCACCATCGACTCGCCGGTCGGGCGTCTGACTCTGACGGAGCGCGATGGCGCCTTGGTCCGGCTTGCCTGGAGCGACGGTTCAGCTTCCGATTGGACGGAGTTACTTCGCAGGACCTCTCAATATCTTGGGGCCTATTTCGGTGGAGACCTCAAGATATTTGATTTGCCGCTGGCACCGCAGGGAACAACCTTTCAGAAACAGGTCTATGCAGCAATGCGGGAGATCCCCTTCGGTGCCACGCGCAGCTACGGTGAGCTCGCAGCGCAGTTAGGGTCGGCCGCCCGCGCCGTCGGCGGGGCTTGCGGGGCCAATCCGCTGCCGATCGTCATCCCCTGCCATCGCGTTGTGGCAGCCGGCGGCCGCCTCGGCGGTTTTTCTGGTGGCGTCGGTGCCAGCACCAAGACCTGGTTGCTCCATCACGAAGGCGCCCTGCCGATATCGCAACTGGCTCTTCTCTGAGTGAGAGGGACTTGTGCCGAAACGGCATGGGTTTAGGTGCGGCAGCGGCGCATGACAGCTGCCGAGCCGGTCGCTAAGTTGCCGTGGAAACGACGCGCTGCCTGGGGAACGGACATTGAAACGTGCCGGGCAGACGACTGCACAGCAGAGGGAGGCAAGGGATGACGCAGCTTCAGATCGCGGCGGCGGACGGCGGCAGTTTCGGTGGCTACTTGGCATTGCCGGCGAAGACTCCTGCCCCTGCCCTGGTGGTGATTCAAGAGATCTTCGGCGTCAATCAGGTCATGCGCGACCTTTGCGACTGGTTCGCTGCTCAGGGCTATGTGGCCGCCAGCCCCGACATTTTCTGGCGTATCGAGCCGGGCGTTCAGCTCACAGACAAGACTGACGCGGAGTGGCAAAAGGCCTTCGATTTGATGAACAAATTCGACCAGAACCAGGGCGTCGAGGACCTCAAGTCGACGGTGGCTGCCTTGCGCGAACACGAAGCGACAAACGGCAAGGTAGGGACTGTGGGCTACTGCCTTGGCGGTCGCTTGGCTTTCCTGATGGGGAGCCGCTCGGACGCCGATGCCAACGTCAGCTATTACGGCGTCGGCCTCGACGGGCTGCTCGACGAGCTGCCGCAGATCAAGAAGCCGCTGATGCTGCATATTGCCAGCGAAGATCAGTTCGTCCCCAAGGAGGCGCAGGACAAGGTCATCACGGCCGTTGCGGGCAATCCCTTGATCGCCGCACACGTCTACGAAGGTAACGATCATGCCTTTGCACGTGTCGGCGGCGCTCACTACGACGCAGCTGCAGCGCAAACCGCCAACGACCGCAGCCTAGCGTTCTTCGGTGAGCATCTGAGGCCCTAGCCACAACATGATGCGGCTGACTGTTCAATAGACTACTATATATTGTAGATTTCGAAGTGCACAGGAGAGCGCTTCGATCCTTAGGGAGGGACCAGGGAGCATGACTCACGCGATCCGTATCGAACAGACAGGTGGGCCGGAAGTCCTGCGCTGGATGCAGACGGAGGTCGGCGCGCCCGGTGAGGGAGAGGTTCGTCTGGCGCAAACCGCCGTCGGCCTCAACTACATCGATGTCTATCATCGGAGCGGTCTCTACCCGATGGATCTGCCGAGCGGTATCGGACTGGAGGCTGCGGGCCGCGTGGAGGCCGTGGGACCCGGCGTGACGGACCTGAAGGAAGGCGACCGGGTGGCCTATGCCAGTCCGCCGATCGGTGCCTATGCCGAGGCACGGCTTATACCGGCCGATCGCCTGGTCAAACTGCCGGAAGAGATAGATGACAGGCTCGCCGCCGCGATGATGCTGCAGGGCATGACGGTGCAGTATCTGATCCGCCGCACTTACAAGGTGAAAGCAGGTGAAACGGTCTTGTTTCACGCCGCTGCCGGCGGCGTCGGTCTGATTGCCTGCCAATGGCTGAAGGATCTCGGCGCGACGGTGATCGGTACGGTCGGGAGCGATGCGAAAGCCGAACTGGCCCGGGCGCATGGCTGCGACCACCCGATCGTCTATACGCGCGAGAATTTCGTCGAGCGGGTGAAGGAGATTACCGGCGGAGAGGGGGTTCCCGTTGTTTACGATTCCGTCGGAAAGGATACCTGGGAGGGCTCCCTCGACTCTCTGGCCTCATTCGGAATGATGGTGTCCTTCGGCAACGCTTCGGGCCCGGTGCCGCCGGTCAATCTGGGCGTCCTCTCGGCTAAGGGCTCGCTTTTCGTAACGCGACCGACTCTCATGAACTACACGGCCAAGCGGTCGGACTTGGTTGCCAGCGCGAACGAACTCTTCGAGGTCGTGCGCTCCGGGACAGTCAAGATCGAGGTCAACCAGAGCTATCCTCTGGCCGAGGCCGCGCAGGCTCATCGCGATTTGGAAGCGCGCAAGACGACCGGAAGCACGGTTTTGACGGTTTAGGGGCTCCTGAGTCGGCGAAAAGCTATCGGGCCGCATCCGGTTGTGGCGCCAATGCAACGGCGACCACGATCAAGACAACGGCCAAGATGTCGAGAAGCCCCAACGTCTCGCCCAAGGCGAGCCAGCCGATAGCGATCATGACCGGTAGCTCCAGTGCCCCGATCGTTGCGACACGGGCCTCTGGGAGGCGGGGCGCCATGGCGGTGTAGAGCAGTTGCGGCAGAGCTGCGGTGAAGACCGCCATGCCAGCGATCCAGATCCAGTCCGCGGATGCGGCCGGGATCAGGCCGGTGGGATCGCCGATCAGAGCCAAAGGCAGGAGGCCCGCGACCGTCCCTGTAAGGCCAACGGCCAGTCTCTCGAAGGTCCCAAGGCCAGCGGACTTACGGACCAAAACCACAATAATCAGTGCGAAAGCAAGTGGCGCCGGGAGACACAACAGTAGCGCTGGCGCCACCTCCCCCAAGCCGGCATCCGTTCCCGTCAGCAAGACGGAGGCCCCTGCAAGGATCAATCCACCCGCAAACAGGGCACGGGGCTTGATCGGTTGGCGCAACCACATCCAGGCGAGTAGTAGAACAAACAGCGGATATGTCATGTATATTGTGCCAGCTAAGGCTACAGGCACTAAATCTAGGCCCCTCAAGTAAGTCGACCAGGCCAAGCCCATCGCGAAGCCGGCACTGGCGAGAAGCAGTGCCGGGCGGCGCTTTGCCGGGATCCGCAGGATGCCGGGCAGCAGCGGAACAGCGAGCAGAAGCGCCAAGCCGAACCGATAGAGCGCGATGGCTTCGGGCGAGAGGCCGGCCTCCAGCAGATGCCGGGCAAACAGAGGAATCAGGCCGAAACCGGCGACCGCGAGTGCGAGCCAAAGGCTGGCGGTGTCGAAGGTCGGCAACCATCGCTTGGTCCGCGGGGACCAGGCAGTTTCTGTGGTCAGTGTCATGCCTGTGGCGATACCACTGGCAGAACGAGTGCGACTAATTCATATTAAGGGGGTAATACATGAGTGTATTTGATAGATGGTTGATCTCCCTCGCCTTGATATACGCCACTACGCTCTCCTGCTGGCATTAGACGACACCGGCGGCGTGCAAGCGGCGGCCGACCGTCTCGGTATCACCCAGTCGGCTGCGAGCCATCGTTTGCGCGAAGCCGAGCGACGTCTCGATCTGGCCCTGGTGCGCCGGGTCGGGCGACGCGTCCGCTTGACGTCAGCAGGTGCCCGACTTCTGGTATCCGCACGTGTCGCGCTCGGAGAGTTGGTGCGCGCCGAGCGCGATCTGGCCGAACGCCATGGTCGCGGCCGCCCGCTTGTCCGTCTCGGACAGGCGCCTTACAGCCGGTATCACTGGCTTCCGGCCTTTCTGAAGTTTCTCGCGGAACGGCATCCGGAAATCGAAATCGATTTGGCCGCCCGCGCGGCCCGGGATCCGCTTGGTAGCTTGCGCGAAGGCGCGGCGGACGTCGTGATGCTCTATGGTCGTCGTGGCCAAGCCGGCGATCTGGCCTGGCTACGCCTCGGGTCGGATCCGCTGATGGCTGTCATGGCGCCCGGGCACCGTCTGGCGGCACGAACGGCCGTGACAGCCGAGGACTTGGCCGAAGAGCGCTACATCACCTATTCCAATCGCCCTGAACCCGGCTTCGAATGGGAGTCGGTGCTGCGCCCCGCCGGTGTAGCGCCGCAACGGGTTTCCGTGGTTGAACTTCCTGAGGCCATCATCGATCTGGTGCGTGCCGGCGTCGGCGTGAGTTCGTTGTCGCGCTGGGCGGTATCGCCGGAACTGGCCGACGGCACGCTGGTGGCCCGCCCCCTACAGCCGCCGGGTGGCGGTGAGCGCGGTGTCAGCCTCGATTGGTGGGTGGTGTTTCGTCAGACCGACGAAGGCGGTCCGCCGCAGCAAGTGGCCCTGGCGCTACAGGCCTCCAGTTCGTTGCATGGGGTCGGGCTCGACGTTCAGAGTTTCGGCGATCCTGCGCCGGCGGTCGCGCCCTAGCGGCGGCTTCTGCGGACTCAGGCCGGCGTTGGCGCCGCCGCGATGGTCTCTGCCGGTTTTGCCGAATCCGGCAGGGGCAGACCGCGACCGGACAGCGCGGTTGCCAGTCCTTGCGAGACGGCCGCTTCACAGTGGGCGGCAAGGGCTTTGCGGCTCCCGAAGTCGTCGAGACTGACAGGTTCGTGAAACTCGACAACCACCGTCAGGTCGCCCATGCCGAGCGCTTGCGGCAGGTGACTGCCGAGCTCCATGTCGCCGTACCAGGCGAAGAAAGGCCGCAGATAGCGGCCCATCGGAACGCCGTCGAGCTGCGTATAGGCAATGGAGACTGGCTGAACGGTGAGCGCTTCGCCATGCGGCCGTCGTTCCGCTACCGAGAAGAGTGCCGACTTGAAAGGCAGGATGAAGGTCCCGTCGCTGCTGGTCCCTTCAGGAAAGAGTACCAGATCGTCCCCGGCCTCCAGGCGGCGTGTCATCTCGTCCCGATGACTTCCCGTGGACCCCCGCCGGCGATCTACGAAAACGGAGCGCTGCAGTTTCGCCAGCACGCCGAAGCCGGGCCAGTCGGCGATATCGGCCTTGGCCACGAAGGAGCACTTCAGCAATGCTCCCAGCACCGTAATGTCGATGTAGGAGGCGTGATTGGAGACGTAGAGCGTCGGGTGAGCCTGTGCCGGACGGCCTCGTACCTCGATCTCGACGCCCAGGGCCTTCGAAACCCGCCGGTGATACCAGTGCGGCAGGCGTTTCTGGAGCGGTGAGTTCAGCTTCAGCAGCAGCCACTGCAGTGGTGCCGCAAGGAGAGTGAGCAGCAGGAAGATGGAAATGCGCCGGGCCGCCAGGATGTAGGAGCCGGGGTACTCCATTGTCTGACCCCTAGTCTTCCGCTGTCCGCTCTCGCGTCAGGTGACGCCGATAGCGATCGGTGACAAGGTCGGTCTTGACGACGACACAGACGTCGGTGGTTCCGAAGTCACTGTCGATCACGGCACCATCGCCGACGAAGCCGCCCAGCCGCAGGTACCCTTTCACCAGAGGCGGCAGGCTTTGCAGCGCAGCCTTGGCATCGAGAGCCTCCGGCTGCAGGCGATCCATTTTCACGTAGAGCTCCGGCCGCGCGCGGGGCCGCAGGCCCGGCGGCGCGAGGTGATGGTAGTAGAGGTAGGTGAGTTGCTCCGCGACCTCGTCCGGCTCGACCGTCGGAAGGCTGGCACAGCCGAACATCAGATCGACGCCGAAATGCATCACGTAGTCGGTGATGCCACGCCAAACCAACTGCATGTTGGCCCCGGCGCGATAGTCGGCATGAACGCAGGAGCGGCCTAATTCCATAACCTCGCCGTGATAGGCCTCGAGCGACGAGATGTCGTATTCGGTCGCAGTGTAGAAGCCGCCGGCCCGTTGCGCCGCGTCCCGGCGCATGAAGCGATAGGTGGCGATCACCCTGCCGGGCGGCGGTGCAGCTTCCGTATCGAAGACCAATAGGTGGTCGCAGAAGGGGTCGAAGCGGTCGAACTCTCGTTTTGCCGCTTGGCGTTCCGGTGTTGCGCGCGCGGCCATCTCCTCGACAAAGACGTCATAGCGTAAGGCCTGAGATGCGGCGACTTCGTCAGGCGTTTCCGCCAAGCGCAGGTGGAAGTTGCGGGATCGG
This sequence comes from Kiloniellales bacterium, assembly GCA_052168175.1. Lineage (GTDB taxonomy): Bacteria > Pseudomonadota > Alphaproteobacteria > Kiloniellales > DSM-21159 > Algihabitans. Next base: position 399,154 of record JBQLZH010000002.1, on the reverse strand, counting down.
ACGTCGACCGGTCTCTGTTCGTAAGCCGTCGGGGTCGCCGGCAAGGCGTTCACGACTTTGGCTCTCCCGATCCCCTGTCCGGATCGGGCCGGCCGATCTTCACACCGTAAAGCTCCAGTCTGTGATCGATCAGGCGATAACCCAGGCGCTTGGCAATTGCTTCCTGCAGCCGTTCGATCTCTTCGTCGACGAACTCGATCACCTGACCGCTGTTCATGTCGATCAGGTGGTCGTGGTGCTCCGCCGGTGCTTCTTCGTAACGTGCACGACCGTCTCCGAAGTCGTGCCGCGTCAGAATATTGGCTTCCTCGAACAGCTTGACCGTTCGGTAGACTGTCGCGATCGAGATGCGCGGGTCCATCTTGGTGGCGCGGCGGTAAACTTGCTCCACGTCGGGGTGGTCACTGGAATCCGAGAGGACGCGCGCAATCGTGCGGCGTTGCTCGGTCATCTTAAGACCTTTTTCGTTGCAGAGTTTTTCAATTCGGTCCGGCATGGTCCTTTGGTCCGCCCCCAAGTCATCCCTATGCGATTTCTGAGCATCATGCGCGCAGGCGCGTCTACGATGACTTAACTATAAGAATAGCAGAACGGCGTCGCCAGCCATCAGGCTCACGACGCCGTTCGATCAAGCAGTACTAAAACGTTAAACGAGGGATACGCGCAGTCGCCTTGCCTCGACCAGGCTACCTACTCGGATCGCATTATCGCCCAGATACCTGCTGTCAGCCGCGGCGCGCGCGCGTTCCCAAGCCAATCTCCTTGGCCAGTTTGCTGCGTTGCTTCGCATAGTTTGGCGCGACCATAGGATAGTCGGCGGCCAAACCCCATTTGTCCCGGTATTCCTCCGGAGTCATGTCGTAAGCGGTCTTCAGATGCCGCTTCAGCATCTTGAGTTGCTTACCGTCTTCCAAGCAGACAATGTAGTCCGGCGTGATGGATTTCTTTATCGGCACAGCCGGAACCGGCTTTTCGGCCTCTTTCTCTGCCTGACCACCAACGCTCGACAGCGTTGTATACACGTCGCGGATGAGATGCGGCAGATCAGCAACAGCCACAGAATTGTTTTGGACGTGAGCGGCGACGATATTGGCAGTCAACGAGAGAAGCTCGCTGGGTTTAGCCTGTTCGGACATTGTGGATGCTTGCTCCGTAAGTAAGGAATGGCGCTCATATATCGCCCTTCATTGGAACATGCAATGATCATTATTGTAGATAAAGAAATTCCCTCCACATCTGCATAATGGAATTTGCTGTTGCAAAATCGCACCGAAAAAGAACCGCCTGCCGGAAGGGATTCAATCACCCTTTAGACTGATTTCGAGCAAAAGCGCATCAATCTTCGGCCTACCACTCCGGCGATAGTAGCCAAGCCGGCGCCCGACTTCGCAGAATCGCAAGCTTCTGTAAAGTTCTCGCGCCGCAGCGTTGTCTTCCGCAACTTCCAGGAACAAACGCTGCGTTCCCGAACGTTTTAAGGATGCCATAGCGACACGCAGCATGCTTGCGGCAAGGCCACGGCGTCGCGCTGCCGATTGCACGCAGAGCGTCAAGACTTCCGCCTCGTCGGCGGCGCGGCGCCACAGCAGAAAACCCACAGGTTCCTCCGGGGCCTGCGTCAGCAGCCCGCTGACCCCAGGCAGAGCTAGAAGCTCGCCGAAGGAGCGTGCCGACCAGGGGTCTTCGGGAAAGCTGTCAGCGTGGAGATGCTCCAAGACCGGCAGATCGAAGGCCGTCAAGGGGCGCCGCACTGTGCTCATCCCTTGGGCCCTGCCCCCGTTCCCAACAGCTTTGGTCCGTTGGCTTTCGGCAGCGTGACATCCGGTGGGCGCAGGTACAGCGGGCTGACCGGCGGCAGCTGTGCGAGGTCTGCTGCGGCGGCCAGCGGTAACAGGTGGCGAGCGTCGAGCTGCATGGCATCTGGCGGCAGCACGATCTCGCGACCCTTGGCGCGGAGTGCCTCCGCGGCCTTGGCCGCGCCGTCGCCGCAGAGCAGCAGTGGACCGGATGGGAGCAAGGCGTCAAGGTGTTCGGGCGCCGCTGCGAAGGGTGCCAACGCTTGCCTCTCTTCAGTGGTGCGGATCTCGACGAAGAGCTCTTGCCGCTTTGAGTCGATGATGGCCACGACTTGGTGCTGGCGTCTGTGGTCGTCGGGCAGTGAGGCCGCTGCAAGATCGAAGCTGGTCACCGCAACAATGGGCTGCCCCCCTGCCAGCCCCAGGCCACGGGCAGCGGCTAGACCGATACGCAAACCCGTGAAACTGCCCGGCCCGCGGGTCACGGCAATCAGATCCACATCGTCGTAGCCGAGCCCGGTTTCCGTCAGCAATGCTCCGATGACACCGAACAGGCGCTCACCGTGACCTCGCAGTCGATCCTCGCGTCGTGCGGCGAGAAGCCTGCCATCCCGACCGAGTGCAACGGAAAGCGCGCTCCCTGCACAGTCGAAGGCGAGGATCAGACGGCTGGCCATGTTGGCTTGGACGGTCAGAGGATTTGGCAGAAGTCGTCGAAATCGGGGCGCGGGCTGCGCTCATGCAGCTTGCTCGCATCGCCATGCCCGAGATTGCAGAGGAAGTTGGACTTGATCGAGGTGCCGGCGAAAAACTCCGCGTCGACCCCTGTGCTGTCGAAGCCGGACATGGGACCGACGTCGAGGCCCAGCGCGCGGGCTGCGAGTATCAGGTACCCGCCTTGCAGAGAGCTGTTGCGAAAGGCCGTCTCGGCGATCTTGGCGTCGTTTCCGGCGAACCAAGAGCGGGCGTCGGTATGCGGGAAGAGCTTTGGCAACTCTTCGTAGAATGCCATGTCGTAGCCGACGATGACCGTTACCGGAGCAGCCATGGTCTTAGCGCGATTGCCTTCGGAGAGATGGGGCTCCAGTCGCGCCTTGGCGTCCGCGCCCTTCACGAAGAGCAGCCGCATCGGCTGGCAGTTGGCGCTGGTCGGCGCCATCTTCGCCAAGTCGTAGATTGCCTGCAGCAGGACATCGCTTACTGGCTCATCGCGCCAGAAATAGTGTGTTCGTGCAGCACGAAACAGCCGGTCCAGACTGTCATCGCTCAGGATGTCTGTCACATCTCGCCCTTCCGTTCTATCGATCCTTCGCCCCGGATTGGTTACACTTACACTGGTAACCCGTTTGGCTCCAAGCAAGCGAGACGCTGCCGTGCGACCGGGCTCGATCAGTCTCACCGCTTGCCGCCAGCGGTTGCCGATGGCTAAATCCCGGCCGTAAAGGGCATCGTTCCAGCCGCCGGGTCGGACGGGCGGAGAGGGTGCCGAAACTGGGGGCGAAGACGATTGTGACGGCCCTTGCCGCGACTCCTTGCCGATCGCGCAGTGTAGAACGCTGGCGCAGGCCGCAGCTGCGCCGCTTGGCCGCTGCACTGCGAGCTGTCGTGCCACGGCTTGGCCTTGGGGTGGTCTTGGGTTTCGGGGCTTGGGGGATCGGCACGGCGGGCTCGGCGGCTGCGCAGGCCTTGGGTCCCGACGCGGTCGAGAACGGCGCCGTCGTCGTTGTCTATCATCGCTTCGGGGAGAGCGACTATCCCTCCACCAACATCACGCTGGAACAGTTCGACGCGCATTTGGCGATACTGACCTCCGGTCGTTACACTGTGCGGCCGGTGCCGGAGATTATCGCCGCCTTGGCGGAAGGCCGGGTTCTGCCACCGCGAACGGTCGGTATCACGATCGACGACGCCTACCTTTCGGTCTGGACCGAGGCTTGGCCGAGGCTGAAGGCGGCGGAGTTGCCCTTTACCCTCTTCGTGTCGACCGACACGGTCGATCGTGAGACACCCCGTTACATGACCTGGTCTCAGCTCCGGGAACTGGCGGCCTCGCCGCTGGTGACGATCGGGAACCAGACGGCCAGCCATCCCCATATGGTCCAGCAGCCCTCGGAGCGGAATCGCGAGGAAATCCTGCGCTCCAACGCCCGTTTCGAGCGGGAGTTGGGCAGTCGCCCGCAACTTTTTGCCTATCCCTACGGCGAGTTTTCACTTGCCGTGCGCAATCTGGTCGAGGCGGAAGGCTTTCGGGCTGCCTTCGGTCAGCATTCCGGCGCCATCGGGCAGGCGAGTGATCCCTACCGGCTACCGCGCTTCGCACTCAACGAGGCCTACGGGACCCCCGAGCGCTTCGCCCTGGTGGTCGAAACCTTGCCTCTCCCGGCTCTCGACATCACGCCTGACGATCCTCTGATCGGGCCCGAGAACAATCCGCCGGCCTATGGCTTCACGGTCCCGGACTCGCTGGGTTCTCTGAATGGCCTGCAGTGCTACGCAGGCCGTGGCAACGAAGCGCGGCTGCAGCGCCTCGACCGACGGATCGAGGTGCGTTTCGCGGCCCCGCTGCAACCCGGCCGGACTCGGGTCAACTGCACCATGCCAGGCCCCAACGACCGCTGGCGATGGCTTGGCCGTCAGTTCTATCTGCCTGAGCGCTGAAGCCGCTGGGATTGCAAAGGCAGTCGGAGTCGCCCAGGCTGCCTGTCATGTTTCATGTCGCCGCTTCGATCGCCTGGCCGACTTTGCCAATGGTGCGTCAGGGCAAGTCGCCGAGCCCACCTCCCGCACCGCCGACCGTACGGGTCGCAACGCTGATCGGCGGCAGCTCGGTTCTGGTTTGGTCGACGGCTGCGAGCTTCGCGGTGCTCGGCAGTGCCTTGCCGCCTTTGCTGTTTCTTGCCGGCGCCTTCGCGTCCGGCTTTCTCGCCTTTGTCGTTGCTCGGCTTGTCCGCGGTCAATCGCCGCTGGAGATGCTGGCCGTGCCGCTGCCGGTTCTCTGCTTGCTGGTGCTCGGTTTTCTTGGGCACAACGGACTCTATGTCACGGCGTTGCGCTACGCCCCTGCAGCGCAGGTGAACCTGATCTCCTATCTCTGGCCTCTCCTGATGGTCGTCTTGCTCGGTCTCGCCGGGATCGCGCGTCCCACAGCCTTGCAGGTCTTCGGCAGTTTTCTCGGCTTCGCAGGACTGGCCTGGTTCGTGTCCCCTGGCGTTGCGGAAGGCGGGACTGGCGGCGGTTTGCTCGGCTACCTTCTGGCTTTCCTGGCTGCTTGTTGCTTTGCCCTCTACAGCGCCTTGCGGAGCAAATTCTCTGCTGGGCCACCGGACGCCGCCGGGGCCGCCTGCGGTGTCGCGGCACTGATCGCCGCAAGCCTGCATCTGCTCTTCGGGGCGCCGGACCCCTTGGACGCCATCTATCGGGTCGAACCCCTGGCCATCCTCGCGATGGTCCTGATCGGGGTGGGTCCGATGGGTTTGGCGAATCTGCTTTGGGACTATGGCGTTCGCTTCGGCGACGGGCGGCTGTTGTCCGCCCTCGCCTACTTGACGCCGGTTCTATCGACCCTCCTGCTCGTGACGCTCGATCTTGCGGTACTCACATCTCAGGTCCTGATCGGTGGAGGGCTGATCCTGAGCGGTATCGCCTTCTCAGCGTTGGGCGTCCGCAAGAGCTAAAGGAATCCGTGCAAGGCGCTTGCCACGACCTAACCTTTTGACCGCTCTCGCTTGGGCTTCTAACATCGCCGCCCGCCAACCAAGACCGCGCCGGGCACCTTCGCTCGTCCGGCCCGAGCGCGGCGCACACAGGGTAAGGACGTCCTCCGATCATGACCGAGACCACGGCGCTGACCACGGCGCAGGAAGCGCTTGACTTCCATTCCTCCGGCCGCCCCGGAAAGTTCGAGATCGCGCCGACCAAGCCGGTGACCACCCAGCGAGACCTTTCGCTCGCCTATTCGCCGGGCGTCGCCGAGCCCTGCAAGCGGATCCACGAAGATCCCGGCCTCGCCTACGATTACACGATCCGCGGCAACCTGGTGGCGGTGATCTCCAACGGTACCGCGGTGCTGGGCCTGGGCAATCTCGGCGCCTTAGCCTCCAAACCCGTCATGGAGGGCAAGGCCGTTCTGTTCAAGCGCTTTGCCGATGTGGATTCCATCGACCTGGAGGTCTCGACCGAAGACGTCGACGAGTTCGTCAATTGCGTGCGGTTCCTCGGTCCCTCCTTCGGCGGCATCAATCTGGAGGACATCAAGGCGCCGGAGTGCTTCATGATCGAGGAGCGGTTGAAGGAACTGCTCGATATTCCGGTGTTCCACGACGATCAGCATGGGACGGCGATCATCGCCGCCGCCGGCATGATCAACGCCTTGCATCTGACGGGCCGCGAGATGGCTGACACCCGCATGGTGATCAATGGCGCGGGCGCGGCCGGTGTCGCTTGTGCTGAGCTGGTCAAAGCCATGGGCATGAAGCCGGAGAACGTCCTGCTCTGCGATACCAAGGGCGTGATCTATCGCGGCCGCACGACCGGTATGAACCAGTGGAAGTCGGCCCATGCCGTGGAAACCCAAGCGCGCAGCCTGGCCGATGCGCTGGAGGGGGCCGACATCTTCTTCGGCCTTTCCGTAAAGGGCGCGGTGACCCAGGAGATGGTGGAGAAGATGGGCGAGCAGCCGATCCTCTTCGCCATGGCCAACCCGGACCCGGAAATCACGCCGGAAGAGGTCAAGGCGGTGCGACCGGATGCCATCATGGCGACCGGACGCTCCGACTATCCCAATCAGGTCAACAATGTCCTGGGCTTTCCTTACATTTTCCGCGGCGCGCTGGACGTCCGGGCGACGACCATCAACATGCAGATGAAGATCGCTGCCGCAGAAGCCCTGGCAAAGCTGGCGCGCGAGGACGTGCCCGACGAGGTCGATCGCGCCTATCGCGGCCGCCGCCTGCGCTATGGCCCCGAGTACATCATCCCCGCGCCCTTCGATCCGCGCCTGATCGTCGAGGTTCCCAAAGCCGTTGCCCAGGCGGCGATGGACAGTGGCGTCGCCCGCCGACCCATCGAGGATTTCGAAGACTACGACCACCAGCTTTCGGCGCGCCTCGACCCGACCACCGCGAGCTTGCAGCGGATCTTCGATAAGGTTCGCGAGCAGCCGCAGCGGGTGGTCTTCGCAGAAGGCGAAGAAGAGAAGACGATCCGCGCCGCCTATGCCTTCCTCAATGCCGGCTATGGCACGCCGGTGTTGATCGGCCGTCAGGCGCAGATCGAAGAAGCGGCCGCCGGAATCGGTTTGCCGTCCGATTTCTGCGAGATCGTTAACGCCGGCGTATCGAACCACCGAGAGCGCTACACGGAGTTTCTCTACAATCGATTGAATCGGCGGGGTCTGCTGTTTCGCGACTGCGTGCGGATGGTCAACCAGAACCGCAACGTCTTCGCCGCCTGCATGGTGGCCTGCGGCGAAGCCGACGCCCTGGTGACGGGCCTGACCCGCGCCTTCAACGTCAATTTCGAGGATATCGGTCGCGCGCTCGATGCAAAGCCAGGCAGCCGCGTGTTCGGTCTCAACATCATCGTCCATCGCGGTCGATCGGTGTTCGTTGCCGACACGCAGGTGCATGAACTGCCAAGCCCCGAGGAACTGGCGGATATTGCCATGCAGACGGCAGCGACTGCGCGCCTGATGGGGCACGAACCGCGCGTTGCCTTGCTGTCCTTCTCCAACTTCGGTAACCCGCCGCGCGAAAAGGCGGTGCGGGTGCGTCAGGCGATCGAAGTTCTCGATGAACGAGCCGCAGGTGGAGCCGGCATCGACTTTGAATACGATGGCGAGATGCAGGCTAATGTCGCCCTCAACTATGAGCTGATGCAGGAGCTCTACCCCTTCTGTCGTCTTTCGGGACCCGCCAATGTTCTCGTCATGCCGGCGCTGCACTCGGCCCATATCGCCACCCGCCTGGTTCAGGAGACGGGGGGCGGCGAGGTGATCGGCCCCTTGCTGATGGGTCTCGCGAAGCCGGCGCAGATTGTGCAGATGGGGGCGACCGTGAACGATCTGGTCACGGCGGCGGCCTTGGCTGCGTACGAGGCGATCACCGATAGGGTGATCTAGCCTTCTTACGTCCGTTGCTTTGGAGTCTCGAAGGAATCCAATAAGTTAAGGAGTTCGGTGAGCTGCGCTTGTGTCAGCTCGCCGATCCGCTCGGCCAGGAGGTTGGCCAGCAAAGTGGCTTCGGGATCGAGGCCGGCCGTATCCACGACGGCGCGCGGGTGGGAGAGGTCCGCGAGGCGCTGCAGCTCCTCCGCTTCGTCCCAGATGATCCCGAAGTATTGGCAAACCTGGTGTACGAAGCGGCGGTTGGGGCGGCCGCGTCTGCCATGCTCCAGGGCGGACAGGTAGGCGGGGCTGACGCCAAGCGCCGCCGCCATGTCCTTGGCAGCGATTTTCCGGTTGGCGCGCAGGTCGCGCAGACTTCGGCCGAAGGGCGTCATCGGGTTGAATCTTCCGGCACTTCTCAAATGAACCGGATCAGAGTTTATCACATATCGCTTAACAAGAGCTTTCGACGCTAGAAATCTCGTTTACGGCGAAGAAGCAGATAAAGCGCTCCGCTGCCGCCATGCTCCGGCCGGGCGAAATCGAAGGCCAAGACCTTGTCGCGCAAGGGGGACGCGTTCAGCCACAGCGGCACCTTCTGGCGCAGAACTCCACCGTTCTCGCCGCGTGAGCCTTTGCCGGTAACAACCAGCAGGCAGCGTCGCCCGGCGGCATGCTGCGAGGTGACGAAGGCGATCAGGGCGTGGTGGGCGTCGCTCTGCCGATAGCCGTGCAGATCCAATGTCGCCTCGATGGGGAGCTTGCCGCGGCGCAGCCGGGAGGCGGTACGGCCGTCCACACCGGCAGTTTCACCGTGAGCCAGCACAGGCGGACTGGCAGGCGCTTGCGTCGGCGACGGTTTCGGCGGGGTTTGTCGCCGGGGGGCCGGCTTGACCGCGGGCACCGCTTTATCTACCGCCGCCTCCGGGCTCGGCGGTTCCGCTTTTCGGCGAAAGCGGACCTTGCGACCCTCCAGCGGCTTAACGGTCTCGGCGACCTTGCGCCAGAGCGCCAGGTCGTCTTCCTTGCCCATTAGGCTGCGTCTTCGACCAGCAGGATGTGGAGCCGTTTGGGGCCGTGGGCGCCCAGCTGGATCGTCTGCTCGATGTCACCGGTGCGAGAGGGGCCGGTCACCAGATTGACCGTGCGTGGCAAGCTTTCGTCCGCTCGACTATCGCGAAGCCGGTCCCAGGCTTCCTCATAGGCGCCGACCAGTTGGCTCGCCTTCAAGACCACGATGTGGTTTTCCGGCAGGAAATTGAGCGTGGTCGGGCCCTCGGGCCCGGAATGCAGCATCAGAGTGCCGGTCTCGGCAATGCCGGCGAAGGCGGCCGTCAAAGAGGTGACGTCCTGCGGTTCGGCCTTGCCAGTAACCACCGCCAGCATCGGTGCGGCGGTTTTCCAAGGCAGAGCCTGAAGCTCCGCTTCCGGTGCCATTCTCAGATCGCCAGGCAAGTTGTGGCTCTTGAGGTAGTCCGCTACCGCCTCCGGCACCTCTGCCAGCGACGACAGCCGAACCAGCGTGGCGTCAACCGCTTCGACTTGTGTCTGAAAAAGCTCGGCCTGACCGATCGGATCGCGTTGGCTGCGTTCCGGCAGCAGGCCGCGTGGATGCGCGGCGATCCGCGCCTTGGCGGCGGCCATCGCGGCGGCACTGTCAGCCTCGCTGCGTCCAAGAGAGCGGCGCACGGCGCCGAGCACGGTGGCGCGCCCGTTGCTCATGCCGTCTCCTGTCCGGGTCGGCTGACGGTTTTCTGCTGTTTGGCCCAGAGATCCATGAAAGTGCGTCCTTCGGGTGCGGGCAGGTCTCGGTGGCCTGTCCAGCCGCCGGCCATGGGCATCCTTGCGAAGCGTCCGCGTTTGCCCGCGATCATGGAAAGCGCCCTCGCCTTCAACCCGGTTACGAAGCGATAGAGCGACGGGCGTCGCGCGAAGAAGGTCCAGGCTCCCAGGCCAAGTCGCACGGCGGCGGGCGAAAGGTGCTTCTCGAACTCCTGTTCGCGCCAGTGGCGCATCATTTTCGGCAGTGGGATGCGCATCGGGCAGACTGCTTCGCAACGTCCGCAGAAAGTCGATGCGTTCGGCAGGTGGCCGGCTTCGTCGACGCCGATCAGTGAAGGTGTGAGGACGGCGCCCATCGGGCCTGGATAGACCCAGCCGTAGGCGTGGCCGCCGACCGAGTGATAGACGGGGCAATGGTTCATGCAGGCCCCGCAGCGGATGCAGCGCAGCATGTCCTGAAACTCACTCCCCAGCATTCGCGAGCGACCGTTGTCCAACAGAATCACATGGTATTGTTCGGGACCGTCAGGGTCTTCCGACCGCTTCGGCCCTGTCGAGAAGGTCGTGTAGGTCGAGAATTCCTGGCCGGTGGCAGACCGGGCGAGCACTCGCAGGATAGCGCTGGCGTCCTCCAGACTCGGCACGATCTTCTCGATCGAGGCGACCACGATGTGGACCTTCGGCAGACTCTGCGTCAGATCGCCGTTGCCTTCATTGGTAACGATGATCGAGGTACCGGTTTCGGCAATCAGGAAGTTGGCGCCGGTTATGCCGACGTCGGCATCCAGGTACTTTTGACGGAGCACGGCACGCGCTTCGGCGACAAGTTGTTGCGGCTCCTCGAGCTGACGATCTGCCGGCAGGTCGTTGTGCGCGGCGCGAAAATCGCTGGCCACCTGCTCCTTATTCAAATGGATCGCAGGCGCAATAATGTGGCTCGGCGGTTCTTTCCGCAGCTGGATGATGTATTCGCCCAGATCGGTCTCGATGGGTACCAGTCCGTTGGCTTCCAAGTGCTCGTTGAGCGCCAGCTCCTCGGCGATCATCGATTTGCCCTTGGTAACGGTCTTGGCGCCGACGGCTTGGCAGATATCCACCACTGCCTTGCGGGCATCGTCGGCCGTGGCGCACCAGTGGACGGTTCCACCGACGGCCTCGACCTTCTCGGCGTAGAGTTCGAGATAGGCGTCTAGGTTTTCCAGCGTATGATCTTTGATGTCGCGCGCCTGGTCGCGCAGCGCGTCGAACTCCGGCAGCCTGGCTGCGGCTTTCGCGCGCTTGGCAATGAAGCCTTCTTTCATATTGTCGAGGGCGCGGCGAAGCTGCTCGTCGTTCAACGCCTCGTGCGCGTTGTCCTTGAAGCTGCGGCTGGTGACCTGCACGGCGCTACTCCTTGCTTTCCCCGATGGCCGGGCCATCGGTCATGCCGGCCAACACCTCGGCAACGTGTCGCGTCTCGGTCTTGGCGCCGCGGCGCTTCAGTTTGCCGGCCATATTGAGCAGGCACCCGAGGTCGCCCGCGAGCAGCAGGTCGGCGCCGCTACTCTCGATGTCCTCGGCCTTGGTCTCGACCATCTGATTGGAGATCTCGGGATACTTGACGCAGAAGGTACCGCCGAAACCGCAGCAGACCTCCGGTTCCTGCAGCTCGGTCAGCCTTAGACCGGTCAAGCCGCGCAGCAAAGCCCGCGGTTGCTCCTTGACCTTCAGTTCCCGCAGGCCGGAGCAGGAGTCGTGGTAGGTCACGACGCCTGAAAACGCGCCGTTCAGCCGCTCGACCTTCAAGACGTCGGCAAGGAAGGAGATGAGCTCGTAGGTTCGCTCGCCCAGCGCTGTCGCACGCGGGCCAAGCTCGGGATCATCTTTGAACAGTGTCGGATAGTGCTTGCGTAGCATGCCGGCGCAGGAACCCGATGGCACGACCACATAGTCGTAGCCCTCGAATGTCGCGATCACTTGGCGAGCGATCGCCTGGGTATCGGCGCGGTCACCGGAGTTGTAGGCGGGCTGACCGCAACAGGTCTGCGCAGACGGAACGTCCACTCTACAGCCGGCCTGCGTAAGCAGTTTCACGGCTGCGAAGCCGACCGTTGGGCGGAAGAAGTCTACAAGACAGGTAACGAAAAGTGCGACTCTGGGCCCGGATTCGCCGGCCTTCGGCGCGGTCTTCGACATTGTGCGATGCCTCCCGGCTGTAAGTGGCGGAGAATGGTATGACCAATTTCAAAAGGCAAGGCAAAGCCGAGGTTTGCGCGGCCTCAATGCAACCTATCGGTTAGCTGTCGGTACACTTTTCTGTGCTTCTGGACCGGCCGATGCTGTTGTCAGGTGACGCCGCTATTATGTAATGCGCTCGTGTTATGGTGCGAGCTCGGCTGGTTTTCGACGACCTGTTCGACGATATGGGGGCGCACCGAGACGGTCATCACAGCAGGCTGGGGACCTGCAAGAAGCGGGACTGCGGCCAATGCGCGGCAAATCGATCATGAGACGGCGCTTACCGGTGGCGACGCTTCTCCTTGCCGGCCCGGGCGTGCTTTGCCTGCTTGGGCTGGCTGCCGCGGGCAAGCTTGAACCGCAAGTCGCGCTGATCGCCTCCGGACTGACGCTGGCTGCAGTCTTCGCCATCCTCTATCCCCACTTCGCGCACGTCAAAGCGCTGGCCAGCTACATCGAAGCCCTGAAACTGGCCGGCACCAATGATGCACCTTTGCCCCGCCCGCCGCAGGGTGCTTCCCCGGTTCTGGCACCCGAGCTGGACGAATCTCTGGTCGACACGGCCCGCGAGCGTCAGCGCCGCCGCCGCGAGCTGGAGGCTGCGATCGCTGGCAACGAGTCGATCCTTTCCAACTTGCCTGACCCTTTGATCATGCTCGACCGCAACCGGCGGATCGTGCGCGCGAATCCCGCGACGGAAGACCTGTTCGGCACAGGGTTGATGGGCCGTGATCTGGTCGGCGTGCTGCGCAACCCGTCGCTCCTGGCCGCTGCCGACGCTGCGGTCGGGCAAGGTGAGAACCGCATCGTCGAGTTTTCCCTGCACGGCGATATAGAACGGCACTTCTCGGCGCGCTTGGTGCCGCTACGGACGCCCGCGCTAGACGGCACGGTGGCGATCCTGTCGCTGCACGACCTGACCGGCATTCGCCGGGCGGAGCGCATGCGCGCGGATTTTGTCGCCAACGCTAGTCACGAGCTGCGGACGCCGCTGTCGAGCCTGATCGGCTTTATCGAGACGCTGTCAGGGCCGGCGCGTGACGATAGCGAAGCGCAGCATCGCTTCCTCGGTATCATGCATGAGCAAGCCCTGCGCATGGCGCGACTGGTCGACGACCTGCTGAGCTTGTCACGTATCGAGATGCAGGAGCACACGCCGCCGACCGTGGCGGCCGAGCTGCCCGATGTCCTGGAGTCGGTCGCCCGTACCCTGGAGTTGAAAGCCCGTGCTCGCGCCGTCGAGGTGTGGTTGGACGTGGCCGACGCACCACCGGTGGTCGGGGAGTCCGACGAACTCGCCCAGGTCTTTCAGAACTTGCTCGACAACGCCATCAAGTACGGTCGGCGTGGCGGTCAGGTGCGTGTTGTCGCTCGCCTGCCGGATGTACAGCAGGACCCGGCGGCCCGCCGCATGGGCCGTCCGGCCGTTGCGGTCTCTGTGATCGATGACGGCGAGGGGATCTCACGCGAACATCTGCCACGTCTCACGGAGCGCTTCTACCGTGTGGACACGGCGCGCTCACGCGAGTTGGGCGGCACTGGATTGGGGCTGGCGATCGTGAAACACATCGTCAATCGCCATCGCGGTCAATTGACGATCGACAGCGAGGCGGGTCAAGGCACCACCTTTACCGTCTACCTGCCGCGGGCCGAGACCGACGGAGATCGGGCCGCGACCTCCGAGGAGGTTTCCCCGTCTGTCGCCGAGCGTCTCTCTAGCCCCCAGCAGGACGCTCATGGCGGCCCGGAGACGCGTCACCGCCGCGCCATTTAGACGTCCGGCGAGGTTCTTCACAGACCGGGCCTGGTGTCATCTAAGCGTAACATTATCGTAGTAATTCCTACCCTGCCGATGGATAGGGTCCGCCTTGGCTGACGCTCGGGAGGCGTCGGTTTCTTAACATGCATAACTACCGCCCAACACAGCCAAGCGGAGACTACTTGTGATCAAGCACACGCTCGCCTTCGCGGCTGCTGCTGCCATGGCGCTTGCCGCCACTTCGGCCGCTGCTCAGTCGCGCGACCAGATCCGCATCGTCGGTTCTTCGACGGTGTTCCCCTTCTCCACCGCTGTTGCTGAGCAGTTCGGCAACAACACTGACTTCCCGACACCGGTTGTCGAATCGACTGGTTCGGGCGGCGGCCTCAAGCTGTTCTGCGCCGGTGTTGGCGTCGGGCACCCGGACATGACGAACGCTTCGCGTCGCATCAAGTCGTCCGAGTACGAGAACTGCACCGCGAACGGCATCAGCATCACCGAGGTGCGTGTCGGTTTCGACGGCATCGTGCTCGCCAACTCGAAGGACCATTCGCGTTACGAGTTCACCAAGGACCAGGTCTTCAGGGCTTTGGCCAAGAACGTCGTGGTCAATGGTGAGGTGGTCGCTAACCCGAACAACCTCTGGTCCGACATCGACCCGTCGCTGCCGGCCGAGCGGATCGAGGTTCTGGGCCCGCCGCCGACCTCCGGCACGCGTGACGCCTTCGTCGAACTGATGATGGAAACCGGCTGCGAAGAGGCCGGGATGGATGACGCTCTGGGCGACGACGCGTGCGCCGAGATCCGCGAAGACGGCGCCTACGTTGAAGCCGGTGAGAACGACAACCTGATCGTTCAGAAGTTGCAGGCCAACCCGATTGCGCTCGGCATCTTCGGCTTCTCTTTCCTCGATCAGAACCGCGACGCCCTCCAGGGTTCGGTTGTCAACGGTGTCGAGCCGAGCTTCGACAACATCGCCTCTGGTGACTACGCTGTGTCCCGCTCACTGTACTTCTACGTGAAGAACGAGCACGTCGGCGTGATCCCCGGCATTGAGGAGTACATTGCCGAGTTCACGTCCGAGGATGCCTGGGGCCCGGACGGCTATCTTGCTGACCGTGGTCTGATCCCGCTGCCTGAGGCCGATCGCGCCGAAATGCAGCAGCAGGCGCGCGGCCTTCAGAAGTTGACCATGTAGGTCTTGCCACCTTCTTGGTTCGAATCCCGGCGGCCGGCGGTTCTCGCCCCCGGTCGCCGGATCGATCCAAACAAAAGACGCTCAAGTTTTACAAAGTCGGAACTTTGAAAAGCAGCTCGACGCACAGCGTATGGATCGCTTCGATCGACACCGCAGGGTGGAAGCCGGCGTTTTGGGGTCGCCGGGATATGTTGCCGATCTAAGGAGCTTCCTGGTTTAGGTCAGGGTTGCTCTCGACGGCGTCGATCGGGGCCATAAGGGGCAGTCGAAGTGCTGCAGGCGCTGCCAGTCCGAACAGACTGGTAGTTTAACAAGCGCGGTCGGGGACGCGTTGGGAAACATGGGCATCTCGATCATTCTTCTGGTTATGCTCGGCTTGACTGTGGCGGGTTACATGCTCGGCACACGACAAGCTCATATCGTAACCGGACACAATCCACATCAGCTCCACTCCCTGCCCAGTTACCACGGGCTCTACATCGCGTCGTGGGTGCTGCTGCCTGCGCTGATCGTGATGGCGGTTTGGCTGATTGCCGAGCCACACGTCGCGGAAATGCGGTTGATTGCCAACCTGCCGGGGGACTTCTCCGAGCGCAGCCTCGACGAACAGAGGTTGCTGATCGGCGATATCCAGGCGCGCGCGGTCGGCGGTATCGTTTCGGGCGCTCTCGATCCGGCCTTTCAGGCCGCCGGTGAAGCTTATGCCGGAACCTTGGCGGCCAGCCGCTGGCTGATGATTGCGGTGATGCTGGCGCTCGTGGCCGTCGGTGGCCTTATGGCCTTACGGCAGGTTCGACCGGATATGCGCGCGCGCAATCGGGTCGAAAAGACTGCCTCAGTCATCATGATCGTCGCCTCGACAATCGCGATCATGACGACGATCGGCATTATCTTTTCGCTGTTGTTCGAGACCGGCCGTTTCTTCAGCAAGGTTCCCATTACGGAGTTTCTGTTCGGGACCCAGTGGTCACCGCAAATCGCGTTGCGCGCGGACCAGGTCGGGTCTTCCGGTGCGTTCGGGGCGATCCCACTGTTTGCCGGCACGCTTCTGATCACGCTGATCGCCATGTGCGTCGCTGTTCCGATCGGCTTATTCAGCGCGATCTATATGTCGGAGTATGCCGGCAAGAAGGTACGAGCATCTGCGAAGCCCGTACTGGAAATCCTGGCTGGGGTCCCAACGGTGGTTTACGGCTTCTTCGCTGCTCTGACAGTGGCGCCGTTCTTCAGAAACACCGGCGAATCTATCGGCCTGACAGTCTCGTCGGAGTCCGCTTTGGCGGCGGGAATCGTCATGGGTATCATGATCATTCCCTTCGTCTCCTCATTGTCCGATGACGTGATGAACGCCGTACCGCAGTCTTTGCGCGACGGTGCTTACGCACTGGGCGCGACCAAGGCCGAGACTGTGCGCCAAGTCATTTTACCTGCGGCCCTGCCGGGTATCGTCGGCTCGGTCCTGTTGGCCGTCAGCCGTGCCGTGGGCGAGACCATGATTGTCGTAATGGCTGCCGGTTTGGCGGCCAATCTAACGGCCAATCCGCTCGAGGCCGTAACCACGGTCACCGTGCAGATCGTGACGCTGCTGGTCGGCGACCAGGAGTTCGATAGCGCCAAGACACTGGCAGCTTTCGCTCTGGGCCTGACGCTGTTCTTCGTTACGCTCTGCCTCAACGTCATCGCCCTGAACGTCGTCCGCAAGTACCGAGAGAAGTATGACTGACGCGACCGCACCCACCGAAGGCATTGCGATTCGCCGCCCGGACCTCTCGCCGGCCAGAGTGCGCCGCCGATATGCCGCGGAAGCGCGTTTCAAAACCTATGGTCGGCTCGCGATTGCGGCCGCCGTCGTCATGCTCGGCATTCTCCTATTCTCGATCGTTGGCAGGGGGTGGACCGCGTTCTTTCAGACACAGGTCGGCCTCGACGTTTTCCTGGATCCGAATGAGATCCAGATCGAGCGGAATGCCGACGGCGAGATCGTCGACATCGATGGCGACTTTCGAGGTCTCGTAAACGATGCGCTCTTCGCGCTGTTTCCAAACGTGGAAGAGCGGGTCGAACGGCGTGCGTTGCGCAATATCGTAACGAGGGACGCTGCCATCGAGCTGCGCGCGGCCGTTGAGGCCAATCCGGAACTGATCGACCAGACAGCGCGGATCTGGATCACCTCGTCCGACGATATCGATACCTACGTGAAGGGACAGATCACGGGGATCGAGACTTTCGAAGTCGCTGGCATTGCAACACCGACCGGAACGTCCGGCGAGATTGAGATCCTAACCGGTGCGAACGACTTCTCGCATATCGCGGCAGAGGTAACGGCACGACTCGCTGAGTTGGCCGAAGATCGCGCCGAGGCTGCCGAGGCGGCCCGCGCAACCGCTGGCCGACTGCAGGACGATCTCACCGGGATTCGCGGTGAACTCGAGACATCCAGCGACGCGGACGAGCTGTCGAGACTGGAGAATCAGGTGGTCCGTCTCGAGGGGCAGATCCAGTCGCTTCTCTCCAGGGCCGAGGCTGCATCGCGCGATGCCGAGGACTTCAGAAACCGGGCTGAGACCGTCGGCGGCATGGAGGAGCTGAGCAATCGCTTGCCCAGCTATCTCGTCGAGATCAATGGCGGCCTGGTAAGACTGACCGCCGTCGCGGCAGAGCGCGCGATCGGTCAGGTTCTGATACCGCTGGAGTCGGCGGCGAGTGCTCAGCCCGACGATTGGGGTCTGATCTCTTACGTCGTTGCCGAATCCAACCGCCGGGTCAAAGACAACGAAGTCGCCTGGATTGAGACTCTACGAGATCGCGGTCAGGTCCAAACTGTCTTCAATACGCCGTTCTTTACCGAAGCGGACAGCCGCGAACCGGAACAGGCCGGTATCTGGGGGGCCGTCGTCGGCTCCTTCCTGACCTTGATGGTGACCTTGGCTCTGGCCTTTCCTGTAGGCGTTCTGGCGGCAATCTATCTGGAGGAGTTCGCGCCCAAGAACCGCCTGACCGATCTCATCGAAGTCAACATCAACAACCTGGCAGCCGTGCCCTCGATCGTGTTCGGGCTGCTGGGCTTGGCGATGTTTCTCAACTTCTTCGGCTTACCCCGGTCGGCTCCGCTGGTGGGTGGCATGGTTCTGGCATTGATGACGCTGCCCACGGTGATCATTGCGTCTCGGGCTGCGCTTAAGGCCGTTCCTCCCTCCATCCGCGAGGCGGCTTTGGGTGTCGGCGCGTCCAAGGTCCAGACCGTGACTCATCACGTGCTGCCGCTTGCCATGCCGGGCATTCTGACGGGGACGATTATCGGTATGGCACAGGCGCTGGGGGAGACGGCGCCGCTGCTCATGATCGGGATGGTCGCCTTCATCGCGGATGTACCCAGTGGATTTACCGACGCCGCTACGGTATTGCCGGTGCAGATCTTCCTGTGGGCGGATGCGCCCGAACGGGCCTTCGTGGCGAAAACCTCGGCGGCCATCATGGTGCTGCTGACCTTCCTGATCTTCATGAATGCAATGGCCGTGGTGCTGCGCAGGCGCTTCGAACGGCGGTGGTAAGGGGGCGCGAGATCATGAGCATGCAAGAGGTGCAAGAGACCATGACAGACGGCGGCATCGCCAGCACGCCCGGCGCTGGGGGCACGCAGGCGGAGAATCCGGCAGCTTTGGCAAACGAGAAACCGGTCAAGATCAAGTCTCGGGACGTGAACGTCTTCTACGGCGAGGCGCACGCTCTAAAGCATGTAGATCTGGATATCCGGCAGCACGAAGTGACATCGCTGATCGGTCCCTCCGGATGCGGCAAGTCAACCTATCTGCGCTGCATCAACCGAATGAACGACGTCATCGACGGCTGCAGGGTCGAGGGCAGCATCCAGATGGATGGCGAAGACGTTTACGATCCCAAGCTGGATGTCGTTCAACTCCGCGCCCGCGTCGGCATGGTGTTTCAGAAGCCGAACCCCTTTCCAAAGTCGATCTACGACAACATCGCCTACGGTCCCCGCATCCATGGCATCGGCAGCACGAAGTCGGAGATGGATGAGATCGTTCAGGGCAGCCTGCAAAGGGCTGGTCTCTGGGAGGAGGTCAAGGATCGCATGGATACGCCGGGCACAGGCCTGTCCGGAGGACAGCAGCAGCGTCTCTGTATCGCTCGCGCGATCGCCGTGAATCCGGAAGTGATCCTGATGGACGAGCCCTGCTCGGCGCTCGACCCGATCGCGACGGCGAAGATCGAGGAGCTGATCGATGAGCTGCGGCAGAACTTCACCATTGTGATCGTGACGCACTCGATGCAGCAGGCCGCGCGCGTGAGCCAACGCACAGCCTTTTTCCATCTGGGGATCTTGGTCGAGACCGATGAGACCGAGCAGATCTTCACGAACCCCAAGGATCAGCGTACGCAGGATTACATCACCGGTCGTTTCGGGTGATTGGCCCCAGGTCGGGGCGAGGTGATTGGTAGTAAGGGGAGAGGTCGTGGCCGACACGTCCACGGAGCATACAGTGCGATCGTTCGACAAGGAGCTTGCCCGGCTGAGCCAGTCGATCATCCGCATGGGCGGCCTGGCGGAAAGCCAGCTCGCCGCCGCGATAGAGGCGATGAGCCGTCGTAACAGCGAGATGGCGGCGCAGGTCGTTCAGAGCGACGCAGACATCGACGCTTTGGAGCAGGAGATCGACGAGCAGGCGGTGCAGCTCTTGGCCCTGCGCCAGCCGATGGCTCAGGATCTGCGCGAGGTGATCGCCGCACTCAAGATATCCGCCGATTTGGAGCGGATCGGCGACTATGCCGCCAACGTCGCCAAGCGCTCCATGGCACTGAACCAGGTGCCGATGACGGAGCCGGCGCATACCCTGCCGCGTATGGCGCAGCTGGTGTTGTCCAACATCAAGCGGGTGCTCGACGCCTACGTCGAGCGCGATCCCGACAAGGCGATCGATGTCTGGGAGAGCGATACCGAGGTCGACGAAATGTACACCTCCCTCTTCCGCGAGACCCTCACCTACATGATGGAGGACCCGCGCAACATCACGCCCTGCACCCACCTGCTTTTCATTGCCAAGAACGTCGAGCGCATGGGCGATCACGCCACCAATATTGCCGAAGTGATCCACTTTCTGGTCACCGGCAACAAGATCCTCGGCGGTCGGCCCAAGGGCGATACCACCAGCTACGAGGTTGTCGCACCGCCGACAGAGGGTGTGACGCACTGACCGGAAGGTGAACGAAGGGGTGCCGATCCGGCGGCGCCGCAGTTCGGGGGATCTCTATCCTTATGAAGCCGTTGATTTTGCTTGTTGAGGACGAAGCGGCGCTGGTCACGCTGCTGCGATACAACCTGGAGCGCGAAGGCTTTCGTCTGGTGGATGCACGAGACGGCGAAGAAGCGCTGGTGCTGGCAAAGGAAGAGCGGCCGGATCTGGTGTTGCTCGACTGGATGCTGCCGTTGATGAGCGGCCTCGAGGTCTGCCGACAGTTGCGCCGCGCCGCCGAGACCCGCGATGTGCCGATCATCATCCTGACCGCGCGTGGCGAGGAAGCGGACAAGGTTCGCGGTCTCGACAGCGGCGCCGACGACTACATCACCAAGCCCTTCTCGCCGGCGGAACTGGTGGCGCGCATGCGAGCGGTTCTCCGTCGCGCGCAACCGGCCTTGGCCAACGAAACCTTGCAGTTCGACGATCTCGAGATGGACCTAGCCGCCCACAGAGTGCGGCGTGGACCGCGCGATGTGCACCTGGGGCCGACCGAGTTCCGTCTTCTGCGATACCTCATGCAGCATCCAGGCCGCGTTTTCAGCCGCGAGCAATTGCTGGATGCCGTATGGGGCCGCGACGTCTACGTCGAGCCGCGCACGGTCGATGTTCACATCCGCCGTCTGCGCAAGGCACTCAACATCGAGGACGAGACCGACTTGATTCGCACGGTGCGCTCTGCCGGTTATGCGCTCGATCGGTCTCAAGCGGCTGCCTGAGGTCGTTCGCACCGAAGGTTGCGGCGCGTCGAGCGTCCCTGTTTGAGGCCGTCGCCGCTCTACTTTCAATTCAGGACTGTCGCGCACCTCGCCTTTCGCGTTATGCCGATTGGGCGGCACCTGTTCGGCGTGCCGGCATGGCAGCGACGAACGAAGAGACGAGGAACCGTAGTGGCGTACGACAACAACAACATTTTTGCCAAGATCATCCGTGGCGAGATCCCTTGCGACAAGGTTGCGGAAAGCGATCACAGCCTGGCCTTCCGCGATATCAATCCCCAGACGCCAACCCATGTGTTGGTGATCCCCAAGGGGGCCTACGTTTCCTCGGACGATTTCGCGGCTCAGGCCAGCGATGCGGAGATCGCCGACTTCTTCCGTCTGCTTGGCTCTGTCGGGCGCGAGCTCGGCGCCGTTGATGCGGGCTATCGCATCATCTCCAATCACGGAGCCGATGCTCACCAAGAGGTTCCGCACTTCCACATGCATCTGCTGGCGGGAACCGACCTCGGTCGCATGATCAAGCCGCTCGACAAACAGCTTTGACGGACGCGATCTGAAGCGGCCTCAGCCTTTGAGACGTCGTGGCTAAGGTACTCCTGCTTCAGGCGGCGGGCTTGCGCTGCTTTGGCGGCTTTCCCGGGGCTGCCTCCGCCATGGTCTTGGCCTTATAGGCGCAGAGATCGTGCAGCAGGCAGGCCGGGCACTCGGGCTTGCGCGCCTTGCAGACATAGCGGCCGTGCAGAATCAGCCAGTGGTGCGCGTGTCGCCTCCGGTTTGCAGGTACGACCTTCTCAAGCTTCTGCTCGACCGCATCGACGGTCTTGCCTGGCGCCAGGCCGGTACGGTTGGACACTCGGAAAATGTGAGTATCGACGGCGATCGTCTCCTGCCCGAAGGCAATGTTCAGTACGACGTTCGCCGTTTTGCGGCCGACGCCCGGCAGCTTGACCAGGGCCTCGCGGTCTTGCGGGACCTGGCCCCCGTGCTCGGCGAGGAGCTGTTGAGAGAGGGCGATGACGTTCTTGGCCTTGGAGTTGAAGAGACCGATGGTCTTGATGTGATCCTTCAGGCGCCCCTCGCCCAGCGCCAGCATCTTTTCCGGCGTGTCGGCGATTTGGAACAGCTTTCGCGTGGCCTTGTTGACGCCGACATCGGTGGCCTGCGCCGAGAGCACGACGGCGACCAGCAGGGTGTAGGAGTTGACGTACTCCAGCTCGCCTTTCGGCTCCGGCAGAGCAGCGGCGAGGCGGTCGAAGAACTCGATGATCTGGGCCTTTTTCATCTCTTGCCGTCAGTAATGGATGCAGGGGTGACCGTCGTTGGAACGCGCGGCAAGGTAACGCGGTTGTCGGTCGTGGAGTAGCCCAAGCGACCGATCCGCTCTACACTCTGTCCTATGGCTCATGTCCTTCCGACTGCGGCAGGCGCCCTTGCCGTGCCTAGGTCGCCGGGTGTGCTCTTCGATGCGATGCTGACTCCGCACCGCTCGCTTAGCCCCCGTGGCTTTCTGGTGCTGATGTCGCTCGTCTGTGTAGTCAGCTTTACGGCAGGGCTTGCGTTCTTCCTGATGGGTGCCTGGCCGGTGGTCGGCTTCATGGGCGCCGACGTGTTGCTGATCTATCTGGCGTTCCGGATCAACTATCGCCGGGCTCGGATGTTTGAGGAGGTCGTGCTGACGCGCGACGCCCTGACGGTGCGCCGCGTCGATCATTGGGGCGGCGAGAAGCGTTGGACCTTCCAGCCCTACTGGCTACAGGTGCGTATGGATGACCCTCCAGAGCACGAAAGCCAGCTCACGCTGCGCAGCCACGGCAAATCGTTGACCATCGGCGCCTTCTTGGCGCCTGAAGAGCGTTTGTCGTTGGCTCGCGAACTGCAGCGTCACCTTGCTGTCTGCCGCTGCGCACCCGGTCCCGTCAGCATCTAGATCGGGAGTGCAACGGTCTGTGTCGTTGCGGGGGCCAGCGGCTGCGGCGAGGCTGTACTAGGGCACCAGATATCCTAGCAGCGAATCCAGGCGCACCCGCCCCGCCGCCGTTGCGCGCAGTCCGCGGTCGTCTAGCAGAACATAGCCCTCGTCGGTGAGAGCCTGCAGCCGCTGGCCGCCCAGAAGTGCTTCTGGCTCGGCGGAGAGTTCACGGTGGAAGGTGGCACGGTCGATGCCTTCGGTTAGGCGCAGACCCATCATCAGCAACTCCGTCAGGCGGTCATCGCGATCCAACGCCTTGCGAGCCCGGGTCGCATGGCCGGCCTGTTCAACCGTGGCCAGCCAGATCTCGGGGGCACGGTGCTGCCGGGTGGCGAACTTTTCGCCCTCCAGCGTGATGCGACCGTGGGCGCCGGGACCTACGCCCAGATAGTCGCCGGCACGCCAGTAGGTCAGGTTGTGGCGGCAGGCTTCGCCCGGTCGAGCGTGGTTGGAGATCTCATAGGCCGGCAGCCCTTCGGCAAGGAGTGTCGCCTGCGTTGCGTCGAAGAGGTCCGCGGCGATTTCTGGGTCCGCCAAGGGCAGCTCGCCACGCCTTGCCTGGGCATGGAACACCGTATTCTGCTCGATCGTCAGCTGATAGAGCGAGAGATGGCTACTGCCCTCGCCGAGCGCGCGACGTAGCTCCTCGGCCCAGGCGATCGCCGTCTGACCGGGTCGCGCATAGATGAGATCGAAGGACACGCGTGCGAACTCCGCTCTCGCAAGTGCGACGGCTTTCAGAGCCTCGGCGGTATCGTGTTCGCGACCGAGAAAGGCGAGATCCTGGTCGTTTAAGGCCTGTACGCCGAGCGAAACGCGGTTTACGCCGGCTGCCGCATAGGCTGCAAAGCGCCCGGCCTCGGACGAGGTTGGATTCGCCTCCAGTGTCACTTCCAGGTCGGGTGCCGTCTTCCAATGGCGTTCCACTGCGGCGATCAACTCGCCTGCCGTCTCCGGGTCCATCAGCGAGGGCGTGCCGCCGCCGAAGAAGATCGAGGTAACCTCTCGGCCCGGGGTCTCTTGTGCATAGTGCGCCAGTTCCGCCAGTAACGCCGTCCGCCAGCGTGCCTGGTCGATCGTCTCGCGCACATGGCTGTTGAAGTCGCAGTAGGGGCACTTCGACTTGCAGAAAGGCCAGTGGATGTAGATGCCGAAACCCGGGTCGGGTGCCGCTGTCGAGCCTTGCGTCCAGGTCTCCCGCTTGTCGACGGCACGGCGGGGAACGGAAGCGCTGGTGCGATTCGGTGTGGCGATCCTCATGGCCACTCCTGCGACCCTCCGCTCGCGGTTTGCCACTCGTTCTAGAGGGCGTCTTCCAGGCGACGTTTCAGCTGTGCGAAAGCACGCGCACGGTGGCTCATGCCGTGTTTTTCGGCCGGGTCCATCTCACCGAAGGTTCGTGTATCGCCCTGCGGCAGGAAGATTGGATCGTAGCCGAATCCGCGGTCGCCGCGTGGTGGAAAGGTAAGCTCACCTTCGACACGCCCCTCGAACACCTCGACCGACCCATCCGGCCAAGCCAGCGCAAGAGCGCAGACAAAATGGGCACCGGCTCGGCTGCCGTTCTTGGCGGCCGTCGCGGCCTGTTCGTTGAGCTCGCGTTCCACACGCGCCATGGCGAGGGAGAAGTCCTTGCCCGGTCCGGCCCAGCGCGCCGAATAGATACCTGGTGCCCCGCCGAGTGCCGGGACCACCAGCCCCGAATCGTCGGCCAGGGCCGGCAGATTGGCGCCAATCGCGGCAGCCAGGGCCTTGAGTTCGGCGTTGGCTGCAAAGGAGGTGCCGGTCTCCTCCGGTTCCGGCAAACCCAACTCCCCGGCCGACACGACTTCGAGCCCGAAGGGCGCGACCAGATCTCCAATCTCCCGTACTTTGCCGGGATTATGGCTGGCGATGACCAGTTTGCCTGTGAGCGTACGTGGCTGCATACGCCGTAACATAGTTACACAACGGCAAATATGCAGCCCCGTTCGTGATCCGTACCCATGCCACTACGCCTAGCCGAGCCCGACGGCCGCTTGCTGCTGCGACACCAGGTCTGCGATGCCCTTCTCCGCGAGCTCCAGAAGCTGGTCGTACTGTGTGCGGCTGAAGGGCTCCTGTTCTGCGGTGGCTTGCACCTCAACGATACCGCCGCTGCCAGTGAGCACGAAGTTCGCGTCTGCCTGGGCATTGGAGTCCTCGGCGTAGTCCAGATCCAGGACCGTCTCGCCGTGAAAGATGCCGCAGGACACCGCGGCGACGGGCTCGCGCAGAGGGATTGTCTTGACGGCTCCGAAGCGCTGCATGTGTTGAAAACAGAGGTGCAAGGCGACGTACGCCCCGGTTATCGAGGCCGTACGTGTACCTCCATCTGCCTGAATGACGTCGCAATCCAGCTTAATCTGGCGTTCGCCGAAACCAGTCAGATCGGTAACGGCCCGAAGCGAGCGTCCGATCAGGCGTTGGATTTCCTGGGTGCGGCCGGACTGCTTGCCCCGCGCGGCCTCACGATCCGTTCGGCTATCGGTGGAACGGGGCAGCATGCCGTACTCCGCCGTAACCCAGCCACGCCCGGAGTTGCGCAGCCATGGCGGGACGGATTCGATCAGGCTGGCAGTGCAGAGCACGTGGGTGTCCCCGAACTTAGCCAGACAGGAGCCTTCGGCGTATTTGTTGACGTCGGTTTCCAGTACGATCGGACGGAGCTGGTCACGGGTGCGGCCGCTGGGGCGCATAGGGCTCTCCTGGTGAGTGCGGCTGAGGTCTGTAGCGCGCGGCATAGCGCGGCTGAGCGTCCCGGCGCAAGGTATGTCACCGTGTGGCGGCGGCGGCGCTGCCCCGCGGCCGGCGACGTTGAACTGGTCTGAGGATTCGCTTACATCGAAGGCCGCCGTGTGGAGCGTGTTCCGGACAGAACGGGCGGCAACTTGATCGAGGCATAACGCGCAACGGAAATGAGCAGCGTCAGGTCCGCAGCCGAGGAAATTGCCAGTGAGCTGGGCGCCCTCAACGCCCGCCATCGGGATATCTTCCGCCGCATCGTAGAGGCCTATGTCGAAACCGGCGCGCCGATCGGATCGCGCAGTCTATCCCGCCAACTTGGCATGACGCTGTCGCCGGCGACGATCCGAAACGTCATGGCGGATCTCGAGGATCTGGGGCTTTTGATGGCGCCGCATACCTCCGCAGGGCGTCTGCCCACGGAGCTGGGGCTGCGGCTTTTCGTCGACGGTCTGCTGGAGCGCGGAAACCTCACGCGCGAGGAACGCTCGGAAATCGACGCTCGCTGTGTCGCGCAGGGCCGCAGTTTCACGGAGGTGATGGAGGAGACCTCCTCCATGCTATCCGGCTTGTCGCGTTGTGCCGGCTTGGTGTTCGCACCGAAGTCCGATGCGCCTCTCAAGCATATCGAGTTCGTCTCTCTCGGTCCCGGTCGTGCCCTCGTGGTGTTGGTCACCCAGTCGGGTCAGGTCGAGAACCGCGTGATCGATGTGCCGGTCGGTCTGCCGCCCTCTTCCCTGGTCGAGGCCGGTAACTACTTGGCCGCCCGCCTGCGCGACCGTGGTTTGGGCGAAGCACGTGGGGCAATCGAAAGCGAGTTGACCCATGCGCGCGCCGAGCTGGATACGCTCACGCGAAAGGTAATCGAGGCCGGTCTGGCCACCTGGTCCGGCGATGCGCCCAGCGGCGGCGGTGCCCTGATCGTGCGCGGCCAGCATCAGCTGCTCGACGATGTGCAGGCCTTGGAGGATCTGGAGCGGATCCGGCACCTCTTCACGGCGCTGGAGCGCAAGGAAGCCTTGCTCAAGCTGTTGGAGATGACCGAGACGGCCGAGGGCGTGCAGATCTTTATCGGCGCTCAGAGCGAGTTGTTCGGTCTGACCGGTTGCTCCCTGGTGGTGGCTCCCTATACCAACAGCCAGCAGCAGATCGTCGGTGCCGTCGGGGTCATCGGTCCCACGCGCATCGACTACGCGCGCATCATCCCTATGGTGGATTACACCGCTCAGGCCATCGGCCGCTTGCTCGGCTGAACTGCCCGATTTGCCAAAACAGTAGATACGAGACGGAGCGTCATGACTGCCGACCCGAAGCAGAAACCCGAAGAAGCGGAGACGTCGGAGCCTACGCCCGATGACAACGTCCGACGCGCAACGGACGAGGCTGTGCCTCAGGACGACGAGGCGCTGTCGATCGACGATGCGACGATAGAGGCGCTGGAGCTGAACGAGGCCGAAGGCGGCGGCGCGTTCGCTTCGCCCCGCGAGGCTGAGCTTACGGCCGAGGTCGCGGATTTGAAGGACCAGTTGGTCCGCGCGCTGGCGGAAACGGAGAACCTGCGCAACCGCGCGCGTCGCGAGAAGGCGGAGGCCCTGAAGTACGCCGCCGCGCCCTTGGCCAAGGACCTGCTGAGCGTCGCCGACAACCTGAAGCGGGCGTTGGCGGCGGTTCCTGCCGATGCGGTGGAGGAAAACAGCGCGCTCAAGACCTTGCTGACCGGCGTCGAGATGACCGACAAGTCGCTGGGAGATGCCTTCGCCAAGCACGGGATCGTGCCTATCGATCCGGTTGGCGAGAAGCTGGATCCGCACCGCCATGAGGCCATGATCGAGATCGAAGACGCTATAAAACCGGCCGGTACGGTGGCGCAGGTTTACGAACTCGGCTGGCTGCTGGGTGAGCGCCTTCTGCGCCCCGCGCGGGTCGCGGTTTCCAAAGGCGGTCCGAAGGCTGGTGAGGCCGGCGGTGCGGAGGGCAGTTCGGACGGAGGACAGCCGCCCGAGCCTGGATCAACCGTCGATACGAAGGCCTAGGATCTGGTCCCGGACGGCGACCTGCAAGGGAGTCTTGGGCCTCAGGTCTCCGTCAGACTTCTGAGCTTGTAGAGTATTTCCAGTGCCTGCTTCGGTGTGAGCTCATCCGGGTTGACCGTGCGGAGTTCTTGTTCCACGGCACTCTCGTCCGGTTGGGAAGCATTGGCACCGGTTCCGGCTGCGCCAGTCTGAGACGCAGCGGCGAACAGCGGCAGGTCGTCGGCCAGCCGTGTCAGCGCCCCGGCCTGCTCGCCTTGTTCCAATAGACCCAAAACTTCCTCGGCACGAGCGATCGCGGCCGGCGGCAGGCCTGCCAGCCGAGCGACGTGGATGCCGTACGAACGGTCGGCCGATCCCGGCGTTACCTCGTGCAGGAAAACCACCTCGCCCTGCCATTCCTTGACCCGCATGGCGTAGCAGGACAAACGCTCCAGTTTGCCGGCCAAGTGTGTCAGTTCGTGATAGTGGGTGGCGAAGAGGCCGCGGCAGCGGTTGGCTTCGTGCAGGTGCTCGACGCAGGCCCAGGCGATCGACAGGCCGTCGAACGTGGCCGTGCCACGGCCGATCTCGTCCAGGATCACCAGCGAGCGTGCTGTTGCCTGATTCAGAATCGCCGCAGTCTCCACCATCTCCACCATGAAGGTGGATCGCCCGCGTGCGAGATCGTCGGCGGCGCCGACGCGGCTGAACAGTCGGTCGATGGTGCCGATGGTCGCGCGTTTGGCGGGCACGAAGCTGCCCATCTGCGCGAGTACTGCGATCAGCGCATTCTGCCTCAGAAACGTCGACTTGCCGGCCATGTTAGGGCCGGTGACCAGCCAGAGCTGCTGCGGATCGCAGAGGTCGCAGTCGTTGGCGACGAAGCGTGCGCCGTCGGCGGCGGCGAGAGCTGCTTCCACGACCGGATGGCGGCCCTCCTCCACGACGAAAGCCGTGGAGTCCTCAATCTGCGGCCGACTCCACTGCGCTTCCACGGCCACTTGCGCGAGGCCTGCGGCGACATCCAGGTCCGCCAAGGCGCGTGCTGCCTCTGCGACGGGTGTTGCGCGTTCTAGAACCTCCTCCACCAGCTGCGCGAAGATCTCCAGCTCCACCGCCAACGCCTTGTCGGCGGCTTGCAGGATCTTCTGCTCAAGGTCTCCTAATTCCGTTGTGCTGTAGCGGACTGCGGACGCCAAGGTCTGGCGATGGACGAAACCGGCGGAGGGGTCGCTCGGCATCTTCCCGGCGTTGGCGGCCGAGACCTCGAGGAAATAGCCCAGCACGTTGTTGTGCTTGATCTTCAGACTCGCGATGCCGGTTGCCTTGGCGTAGGTGGCCTGCAGCCCGGCGATCAGGCGCCGGGACTCGTCGCGCAGCTGCTTCAACTCGTCGAGGTGCGGGGCGTAGCCCGGGGCTACGAAACCGCCGTCGCGCGCCAGCACCGGCAGGTCCGACGCCAGGGCCCTGCTGAGGCGATCGACCAATCCCTCCTGGGGTCCAAGCGCTTGGGCCGCTTGCGCCAGGGTTTCTGGCGGGGCGTCTTCGATGCGGCCGAGAAGCTCGGCTTGCAGACTTGCTGCCTGGCCGAGGCCGTCGCGGATCGCCGCCAGATCGCGGGGACCGCCGCGCCCAAGCGAAAGACGCGACAGCGCGCGTTCCATGTCCGGGGCCTGGCGCAGATTGGCGCGCAAGGCCTGACGCAGCTCACTCCGATCGACCAACCAGGCGATACCGTCCAACCGTGCCGAGATCTTCGTCACCTCGGTCAGCGGCGCAGCCAGCCGCTGTGCCAGCAGTCGAGCGCCGGCACCCGTCACCGTGCGGTCGACTGCGGTCAGCAGTGTGCCCTTACGTCCTCCGGCCAAGGCTTCCGTGAGCTCGAGGTTTCGGCGCGTGGCCGGGTCGATCTCCATGACCGTGCCGCGGGCCTGGCGGCGTGGCGGTGTCAGGCGTGGCAGCTTGCCCTTCTGGGTCAGTTCCACGTAGTCGAGTAGCGCTCCGGCTGCCGCCAGCTCGGCTCTCTCGAAGGCGCCGAAGGCATCCAGTGCCTCGACCTGAAACACTGCCTGCAGTCGCCGCCGAGCATTCCCGCTATCGAAGCGCGCGGAGGGCAACGGGGTGAGGATTGCCTTCCAGTCGTTCAACAGCTCGAACAACTCCGTTCGCTGCAGCAGCCGCTCGGGCAGCAGCAGTTCGCCCGGTGCGATTCGCGCCAGTGCAGCGCCGAGGTTTCCGGGCGCGGCGGCTTCGGCCAGGAAATCGCCGGTGGAGACATCGAGCCAAGCCAGTCCAAGCCCGCCGCTGGCATCGGTTAGTGCGGCAAGGTAGTTGTGCCGGCGCGCGTCGAGCAGCTCGTCTTCGGTCAGCGTACCCGGGGTGACGAGACGCACCACGTCCCGTTTCACTACGGCCTTGCTGCCGCGTTTCTTGGCTGCGGCGGGGTCTTCCAGCTGCTCGCAAATCGCGACCTTGTAGCCCTGGCGAATCAGGCGCGACAGATAGGCCTCGGCCGCATGAACCGGGACGCCGCACATGGCGACGTCCTCCCCGGCGTGCTGGCCACGCTTCGTCAGGGTGATGTCGAGGGCCGCCGCTGCGACCTTGGCGTCTTCGAAAAAAAGCTCGTAGAAGTCTCCCATGCGATAAAACAGCAGCGCATCGGGATAGCCCCGCTTGATCTCCCAGTACTGGGCCATCATCGGGGTCGGCGCTGGCGCGGATTTCGTTTCGGCAGAAGAAAGGGCGCTGTCGGGCATCGCTTGTCGGACGCAGTGGGGGTCGTTCGGGCGCGGACAGTACCATTGCGACCTCGGGTGCCCCGACTCCGAATTTCGATCTATCGGTTTTCTGCCCGATGCGGCTCTCGGGGACGCTATCCCGGCCTAGTCAAGCCGTATCGTCTCGCTAGAATGCGGCGCCAATGCGCGAAATGGAGGCGACAAAGCGTGAATGATACTAGGGTTCCGGTAACGGAAGCGGTCGGTCGCTTCGAAACGAGAGCGGCGTTCGAGAGTGCCGTCAAAGCTCTGACCGCCGCTGGCTTCGGCCATGCTGACCTCTCTGTACTAGATAGCCACGAGTCGCTGGACGCTGCCGGTAAAGAGGGGGAGGCTTGGCGCGAGACTCTGGCGGGCCTCACCGGCGAGGTAAACTTCATCGGTCCGATCGCCGCCGCCGGCTTGATTGCGATCGCAACGGGGCCCATCGGTGCGGCCGTGGCGCTGGCCGCCGGGGCCGGGCTCTCCGGCCTTGCCGCGCGCGATGTGTTGGAGAAAATTCAGGCGACCCCCCATACCGAAGCCTTCGCGCGTGCGCTGGAGGCCGGCGCCGTCCTGCTGTGGATCCGCGCCGAGACACCGGAAGCCCAGGCCAGTGCGACCGCAATTCTGGAAGCGGCCGGGGCCGAGGACGTGCACCTGCATAGCCGCCCACAATGAGATCCGAGGTTAGAGCCTCTATCGGATCTCCGCTTTCCGGCGGGAAAGTCAGTCGGCGATGATCACCTCAACTCGTCGGTTTAACTGGCGGCCAGAGGGGTTGTCGGACCCGTTCGCATGGCTGTTGGGTGCGACGGGCCGGCTTTCGCCGTAGCCCGTGGTCTGCAGGCGCTCCGCATCCAGACCAAACCCCCGCACCAGATAGTTCTTCACTGAAAGCGCCCGGCGCTCCGAGAGACTCTGATTATAGGCGTCTGAGCCCATCGCATCGGTGTGCCCTTCGATCTCGACCGGTGCTTGCGATAGCTTCTCTATCAGGCTGGCCAGGCGCGCCAGCACGGGTTCCGCATCTCGCCGGATATCGGACTTGTCGAAGTCGAACAGCACATCGCCGGGCAAGCTGATCAAGGTGCCGCGTTCGGTTTCCACACCCTGCAACTCGGTGATCAGTTGTTGCACGGTTACCTCGACCGTGGAACTACCGATCACGCTTCCACTCGACAGGGCCGAGGCTCCGGTATTGGCGCCGGCCGTTAGGTTCGAGGAGGGTATAGCTGTAACCGACTGGACGGTGGACGGGGTTACGACCCTTGCCTCAAACACGGAGACCGGATCGCCTGCCGCGCTCGTCAGGGCTTTTTTTTTGCCTCGATGGCCACGGCGCCATCCAACGGGATTCTGACATCGAAATTCGGCGTCCGGGTTCGATCGCTGACACTGGCCCGGGTTGGATTGATACGCAGCTCGATCCAGTCGGCGGACTCGGCGACGTGCCCGATGAATACCAGCGTGCCTTGGAGCACCCCGCCCTGCTCAACGCGCAGATCGCGATTGTCGGCGGGCGGCATGATGCGATACTGCGTCGCAGCATTATCCGTCAGAACTGTGCGGTTATCGACATTTAGCCGCACGCCGTCGCGTGAGCCGTTGATCGCCTTGATGCGAAGCTCCACGAAGTCCTCATGTACCGTGGCTTCCTCGACGAACAGCTGAGTCCCGTTCGGGTGATTCGACTGCGCTTCGACCGTAACGCTGTACGGTGGCTCTGGTCGTTCGTCGGCACTTGTCGAAGTTACTCCAAGCGTCACGAAAAAGCTGGCAACGAAGAGATACAGCGGCACATCCGCAGGAAACTTTTTCATTGCGAGTCCTCCGCAGCGTTGAAATGCATCTGGTGACTTCGCCCGTTGAACGGGTGGCGCTGCTCGAAGCGCTTGCCCATGGTTGCAGTGTAGTTCGGTGTCTCGGTGAAGCCTGTGCGATCTCTGAGATGACGAAGGGCATCTCACTGTGGCGGAGAGACTGCACCTCCTACTGAGCAGCAGAGTGCGTCCGATTGCGTCCCCTAAACGGCTTTGAGGGCGGGTTTCGTCGCCTACGTCATCTCTCTGAAAAACTTCAGGTCTTTCATGAGTTGGAAAGACCCGGTTATGTTTCATGGATACGTTCGATACCTGGCTGATGGCTAGCGCCGTCACGATCGGGAATCGCGATTCGTTCGTCTCGTCACAGGTGATTTCGACTCATGGAGCAGCCGGGGCCGCAGCGCGCGCGGCACGTTCGGACGAGGACCCGTCCGGGCGCGGTCTTGCGGTTGACCGATCTACCGGTCGGCCTTGGGGCCTGCGCCGCCCCCGGTGTTCGGATCTAGGGCGCGGCCATGCAGATCTACCTGCCGATCGCCGAGATTTCGCTCAACGTCTTTCTCTTGTTGGGCCTCGGTGGATTGATCGGCTTCCTGGCGGGGCTGTTCGGCGTTGGCGGTGGATTCCTGATGACCCCGCTGCTGATCTTCATCGGCGTACCGCCGGCTGTGGCAGTGGCGACTCAGGCGAACCATGTCGTGGCGTCTTCCGTGTCAGGTGTGATGGCTCACTTCAAGCGGGACAACGTCGACGTTCGCATGGGGTTGGTGCTGCTGGCCGGCGGCTTCCTCGGCTCCACGGTCGGCGTGGCTCTGTTCTCCGTGCTGCGCGGCCTTGGACAGATCGATTTGGTGATCAGCCTGTCCTATGTGCTGCTGCTGGGGATCATCGGGGTTCTGCTGTTTCTCGAGGGCGGTCGCGCCCTGGTTCGCCGTCGGCGCAAGGTGACCGCTCCCAGCCGCAAGGGCCATGCCTGGGCGGCCGGCTGGCCACTGCGCATGCGCTTTCCAAAGTCGCGACTTTACATATCGGCCCTGCTGCCGCTGTCGCTCGGATTTGGAGTCGGCGTGCTCTCTGCGATCATGGGTGTCGGAGGTGGCTTCATTCTCGTGCCGCTGATGATCTACGTGCTGGGCATGCCGACGACCGTCGTGATAGGCACCAGCCTGTTTCAGATCATCTTCGTTTCGGCCAACGTCACCTTCCTCCAGGCCACTCAGAATCAGACTGTCGATTTGGTTTTGGCCTTATTGCTCGTGTTGGGTGGTGTAGTCGGCGCACAGTTTGGCGGGCGTTTCGCCGCACGGCTGCCGGCCGATTCGCTGCGCATCATGCTGGGGCTCTTGATCCTTTGTGTCGGCGGCAAGCTGCTGTTCGACTTGGTGACCCCGCCGGTCGACCTCTACAGCTTGGGTGTGTCCTGACATGGCCGCGCGCGGAGTTCTCTTCGTCGCGGTGTTGGCCGTCGCTCTGTCGACGCCGCTGCGCGCCCAGTCTTTGATCGCCGATCTTTCCGAGCATCTGGTTGCGATCACCACCGGCTTCGTGGGGGTCGATGTGCTGCTGTTCGGGGCTATCGAACGGCCCGACGATTCGGAACTCGGGGGGCAGCCGTCCGGCGATCTCGTGGTGGTGGTGCGCGGGCCGGAACAGGCTCAAACGCTGCACCGCAAGTCCAATGTCGCCGGGATCTGGATGAACACGGCCAGTCTGACGTTCGATCAGGTTCCCAGCTTCTACGCAGTTGCCGCCAGCCGTCCTTTGGAGGAGATCGCGGAGAACACTGTCCTGGCAGCCAACGGGATCGGCCTCGACCATCTGGACTTCCATCTGCCGGCCGCCAAGGCGAGTGGCCCCCTGCGCGAGGAATGGCGCCAGGGGCTGATCCGTGCCAAACAGCGAGAGGGGCTTTACGCGCAGGGTTTGGGGCAGGTCAATCTGATCGGTGAGACGCTGTTCCGCAGCCAGGTCTACTTCCCCACTAACGTGCCGACGGGGGTCTATCAAGCACAGGTCTTCTTGTTCCGTGGCGGACAGGTGGCCTCGGCCCAGGTCATTCCCTTGAGCGTTAGCAAGGTCGGGCTGGAGGCGGAACTCTTCGACTTCGCTCATGGTCAGTCAGGTGCCTACGGCTTGATTGCCGTGATCTTGGCGCTCTTGGCCGGATGGCTCGGCCACTTGATCTTCCGGCGTGACTAACCCAAGGTCAGGTGTCGCGGTGCAGCCCCCGAAGCCCGGACTGCCGACCCCAAGATCGCGAATCTCTATGGGAAGAGGGGCAGGAAACACCTGAATCCACATGATGCCTGAAGACACACCTACAGGCAGGGCGACGCAGGACGAGACGGAGTCCGCCAGCCGCCCGGACCCTGCGGAAAACCCTAATCGGGGCGCTGGCCGCGTTTTCCTGGTCGTCGTCGACGAAAGCCCCGAGATGGACTTGGCGCTGCGGTTCGCCTGCCGTCGCGCACGACATACCGGTGGCCGAGTGGCTTTGCTCTACGTGACCGAACCAAGCGAGTTTCAGAACTGGCTGACGGTTGGGGATCTGATGCGCGACGAGGCGCGTCACAAGGGCGAGCAGGTGCTGCAGCGCTTGGCGGGCAGGGTCAACGAATGGGTCGGCCGCATGCCGATCCTGCATTTGCGCGAAGGCAGCCGCCGCGATCAGCTGTTCCAATTGATCGAGGATGAGCCGGACATTTCCATTCTGGTTCTAGGTGCGGCGACTGGAAAAGGTGGTCCCGGCCCCCTGGTCGCCGCCCTGACCGGTAAGCACATCGGGCGTTTGCGCGTGCCCGTTACGATCGTCCCGGATAACCTCGCGTCAGACGAAGTCGATTCGTTATCGTAACGAATCCCGCGGCGATCTGGACCGTCAGCTCTGCGTGACGCGGCCGCGATCTTGCCCTTTTCTGCGCTTGAAAAGATCTTAATGCCCGCTTAAGTCGCCAAAGATCGCGCTCGAACGGGAGAGCCTCAGGATGTTTATTCAGACCGAGCAGACGCCGAACCCGGCGACCTTGAAGTTCCTGCCCGGCCGCTCGGTGATGGGCGATGCCGGCACGGCGAGCTTCGCAAGCGCCGATGAAGCTCAGCGCTCACCGCTCGCTGAACGGCTGTTCGAGGTCGAGGGCGTGACCGGCGTCTTCTTCGGCAGCGATTTCATCTCGGTTAGCAAGGCTGAGGGGCAGGAATGGTATCTCCTGAAGCCGGCCGTGCTGGGTGTGATCATGGAGCACTTCGTCGCCGGCAAGG
Organism: Kiloniellales bacterium; assembly: GCA_052168175.1. Taxonomy (GTDB): domain Bacteria; phylum Pseudomonadota; class Alphaproteobacteria; order Kiloniellales; family DSM-21159; genus Algihabitans. The sequence goes on along the minus strand of JBQLZH010000002.1, from coordinate 363,735 downwards.
AATTGCTGCGCGAGGCGCAGGCCGATGGCAACGCGGTCGCCGAAACGGATAGCGAGGTGGTCTCCACCATCAAGGAGCTGCTGGATACGCGTGTTCGGCCGGCGGTTGCTCAGGACGGCGGCGATATCATCTTCCGCGGCTTCGAAGACGGCGTGGTCCTGCTGCATATGCAGGGCGCTTGTGCCGGCTGCCCCTCCTCCACCGCGACCTTGAAGATGGGCATCGAAAACATGCTTCGGCACTACGTGCCGGAGGTGACCGAGGTTCGCGCCGTCAACTGACGTCCGACCCTTCCCGGTTTTCGCGGGCAGGCGAACCGACGACTGTGCAACCGCGCACTTGTTCGGCTTGTCTGCGCTGGAAGAAGCGAGGCGTGTCGAAGGGGTCGACAAAAGCCACTGCAACCTCTGGTGGCTCATATCGCGCGCCGGCTGCCTAGGCTTCTGCAGCCTCGCTCCAGAATACGCCCGGACATGAGGTGGTCCCTGTAAGAGAGGCCTCTTGGGTGTGAAACACAGGGCTGGTCCGACAATGTTCATCACTCCCGACGCGGCTCCAGGCCGTCCAGGCTTGCTCTGCGCCGCCTTTGCAACAGCGTTGCTGGCCTCCTCCATAACGCTGGTCGACGCTTTGGCAGGGCCGCGCGCGCCGACAGCGTTCGAAACGCAGACCGATCGTCGCTACGCTGGGGACCGTCGTGTGGCCTATCCGTTGGATCGCTCCGGCGACTTCACGCGGCCGCAGCCCGGTGCTGAGGGCGGTGGGCCGTCCCTGGGGGTTTCGGATATCGTCGCACCGTCCGACACCGCCGAACTGAAAGGGGCCATCAAGCGCGCCGACTTCCGTCTCGCCGCCGTTCGCGAAGGCGAAGCCGAAGTGCCGCGACTCTACGTGACTGCTTTGCCGGCTGACTTGCCGAAGATCGATGCAATCGAAACCCGCAAGCAGGTTTTCCTGGAAAGCGTCCTGCCTCTGGTTCTGCTCGCCAACGAGGAGTTACGCCAACGTCGGGCACGTCTGCTGGACCTCGCAGGTCGGATCGAAGCCGGTGAAGAGATTGCGATAACCGACCGAGCGTGGCTCGATGCCCTGGCAGAGCACTACGAGCTGGAGCACGGCGATGTCTCCGGCCTTCAGCAGCGTGTCGATGAAATCCCGCCGAGCCTGGCGTTGGCGCAGGCGATCGTCGAGTCCGGGTGGGGCACCAGTCGCTTCGCTCTGGAGGGCAACGCTCTCTTCGGCCAACGCACCTGGTCGCGCGAGGCCCTGTCGATCGTACCGGAGCGGAACCGCGGCGTGCGGGTCAAGGCCTTCATCGATCTGATGGATTCGGTGCGTGCCTATATGCACAACCTCAACACCCACGCTGCCTACGCCGGCCTGCGCGCCGAGCGCGCTCGCCTGGCCGCCGGCGGGGAGGCGCCCGGCGGCGCGCAGCTGGTGCATGGCTTGGAGAGCTACGCAGAGATCGACGGCTACGTCGAGAAGCTGCAAGCTCTCATGCGCCACAACAGGCTGGCCGACCTGGACGATGCGGAATTGCAGAGCCGTCCGCTGACAGCCCTCGCCACTCAATAGTTTCCGAAGGGCCGGCTTCGGAAACTTGCCCTGGGATAGCGGCGCCGGTCCATCACGTGGACAGAGCGGGCACCCAGGATCCCTTAGCCTTCGAGCATGCGGCGCAGGAGCTCTACGTCTTCCGCGAAGCGGTGGTCCGTGGCCTTTAGCTCATCGACCTTCTTGACCGCGTGCATCACCGTGGTGTGGTCGCGCCCTCCGAACTTGCGGCCGATTTCCGGCAACGAACGGCTGGTCAACTGCTTCGCCAAATACATGGCGATCTGGCGCGGCCGGGCGACAGCGCGGGCACGTCGCGCCGAGTGCATATCGGTAATGCGGATGTTGAAATGCTCGGCCACCTTGCGCTGGATCTCCTCGATCGTCACGCGCCGGTCGTTGGCGCGCAGCAGATCGGTCAGCACTTCCTGGGTGGTTTCCAGGGTAACCGGTCGCCCGACCAGGGTTGCGTGAGCCACGATACGGTTGAGCGCCCCCTCCAGCTCCCGAATGTTGGAGGTGATTTTGTGGGCGAGGAACTCCAGCACCCGCCGCGGAATCGTGACGCCGACGCTTTCGGCCTTTGATTCCAGAATTCCGAGGCGCAGCTCGTAGGTCGTAGGGTGGATGTCGGCAACCAAACCCCAGCCGAGGCGCGACTTCATGCGCTCTTGTACGCCCTCCAGGTCGCTCGGGCTCTTGTCCGCGGAAATCACCACCTGGCGGTTCTGGTCGACCAGCGCATTGAAGGTGTGGAAGAACTCTTCCTGGGTCGCGTCGCGGTTGCCGATGAACTGCACGTCGTCGATCATCAGCACATCCACCGAGCGGAACTGCTCCTTGAACGCCACCGTATCCTTCGTTCGGAGCGCACGGATGAACTGATACATGAACTTCTCGGCCGACAGGTAGATCACCCGTTTTTCCGGCCGGAACTCTCGCAGATGCCACGCAATGGCATGCATTAAGTGCGTTTTGCCGAGCCCGACGCCGCCGTACAGAAACAGCGGGTTGAAGGGAACGGCTTCGGCCTCGGCGATCCGCCGGGCGGCGGCGTAGGCGAGCTCGTTGGGTTTTCCTACAATGAACTTGTCAAAAGTGAAGCGCGGGTCGAGTGAAGCCGAAATCTCCAGATCGCGCATTTCTGTTCCCGCCGTCGGGGTGAAGGCGTCAGCGTGAGCGTCGTCAGCTTCTCTTCTCCGGGCCACCCTCGGCGCCGGGTCCTGGGCGTTTTCGCGTGAGGGCCGCACCTGCGTCCCGGCGGCCGGCGAAGGTACAGGCTCCTGGGGGTCGCGCGGCGCCGGACGTGCCGGCGGCTGCACCACGACCTCAACGCCAACCGCCAGGTTGCGTTCCTCAGTCCATAGCTCCGCCAGGCGTTGACTGTAGTTGCCGTTAATCCAATCGCGCATGAAACGCGACGGCACGGCCATACGAATCCTGTCGCCACGCGGGCCGACGAGTGTCAGCGGCTTCAGCCAGGAGCTGAACGCGTTCTCACCAACTTCATGGCGCAAGCGTACGCGTACACGAGCCCACTGCTCGTCCAGATGCTTGCGCTCTTCTCCCTGCCCCTCTCCGCGTCGGGCACCATAGCTCAAGGCTGCGCCGGCGTCCTTGGGGGACGATCTGTACGCCCCTTCCCGGTCCGGAGCCGCACCTCTTGCCATCGTTGCCCTTTGCATAACTGCAACCGCCCTTTCTCGCTTCCAAAATTACGGTAGACCCCTGCTCAGCGCGACCACACGCCGGGGATCGGACAAAGCTTCGCCGTAGGGGCGGAACCTGACGGTAACGCACCCCTTTTCCGCCTGATGCGGTTGGACCAAATTTGTTTAGGAGCGGGGTATCAACACCCCGAGTTTTGTGGAGTTCTGTTGCCGCACAGTACTAGCCAAGCTGGGCAAATTAATCCACCCCACAACGTTTCCCCCTTTTATTACCTATACACTACTTATCCACAGAAGGCTGAGGATTTTTATTTCGATTTATCCGATCTCGCTCACAGCTCTGTCCGTCTCGAAGGCCACGTAATCTACCTGTCACCTTAAGCCTGCGCAATGAGACCGAAGCCGGAACGCGAGCGCGCTTGAAAGAAGACTCTGGCACTCCCGTCCAAGACTGGCAAACAAGGTACTCAGACTCCTCGATATCGCCGATGGGTTGAAGCGTCTGCACCTCCTCGAATTTGCCAAACTGGAAGAATTCCAGTCGGTGGGTGTGGCTCATCGTCCACACTTCGATCGGATGCGGAACACCGATGTCATCATGGTCTTACTGCCAAGATGTCGGTGTTGTGACACATGAAAAGACCCTGCCGAAAATTTCAGCAGGGCCTCTCAAACTATAAAAGGTCGGCCAAACCAGCGGTGCCGACGATACCGAGGCTACTAAGCGAGGGCCTTTACGCGTTTGGACAGCCGCGAGAGTGTCCGTGACGCGGTGTTCTTGTGCATCACGCCGCGCGTCACGCCGCGTTGGATCTCCGGCTGAGCCGCCTTGAGCGCCTCGCGCGCGTTCGGCTGGTCGCCGCTGGCGATTGCCAGTTCAACCCGCTTCAGGAAGGTCCGGATGCGGCTCACCCGTGCCTTGTTGATTTCACGCCGGCGCTCGTTACGACGAATGCGCTTCTCGGCGGACTTGTGGTTCGCCATGGGTACCCTATGCGATGCTTGGAACGTTTCGTCTCACCGGGGTCGGTTCGCGGCGCAAACGCCAAGCGCACCTTGACCGGCGAAGGCGCGGTTTATAGCCACGGCCCCAGCCGACGTCAAGGCCGCATCCTTCCGCCGACGGATCCGCTGCGCTGGCCATGGTGTCGAGGACGCGCGCTCCAGGGATGCAGGATGGATCGCCGGCCGGTGGGTAGACCTCTAACGATGTTTCCATACCGGTTTGCGCTTCGCGGCGAAGGCGTCCATGCCTTCCTTCTGGTCGTCAAAGGCAAAGGTCGCGTGGAACACGCGGCGCTCGAAGCGCACACCCTCTGCCAAGGTGGTCTCGTAGGCGACGTTGACCGCTTCCTTGCAGACTCGTGTCACGGGCTGACTCATGCCAGCCACCTTGCCGGCGATGCGCAGCGTTTCGTCCATCAATTCGCCCGCAGGCACGACTTTGGCGACGAGACCGGCACGCAGAGCCGTCTCGGCGTCGATGAATTCGCCGGTCAGGCACATGTACATCGCCAGAGACTTACCGACCGCACGGGTGAGACGCTGGGTGCCTCCGGAGCCTGGGATGGTGCCGATTGTGATCTCGGGCTGACCGAATTTCGCCGTGTCGGAGGCTATGATCATGTCCGTCATCATTGCGATCTCGCAGCCGCCGCCCAGCGCAAAGCCAGAAACGGCCGCGATGGTCGGCGTCCGAAGATTGGCGGTGACTTCCCAGTCGTCGGTGATGAAATCCTCAGCCGCAACGTCTTGATAGGTCTTGTCTTTCATTTCCTTGATATCGGCGCCGGCTGCAAAGGCCTTTTCGCTGCCGGTGATAACGATGCAGCCGATCGAAGGATCGGAATCGAAACCCTTCAGTGCCTCGCCCAGCTCTGCGATCAGGCCGGCGCAAAGCGCGTTCAGGGCCTGCGGCCGGTTCAAGGTGACGATGGCGACGCGGTCCCGGGTCTCGGTGGCGATGTATTCGTAGGTCATGGCGGCTCCTTCCTGCGGCCTGCGCCGCTTGGCGCCGGCAGTGATTATCGGGGGTGGATTGCGCTCTATTCCGGCGCCAACGTGAAGCGCGCCACGGTTTCGCCGCCACGCACTCTGACGTCACGGTTCGCCTCCAGGCTCAGGCGCTCCCCTTCGCGCAGCCACGTCTGGCGATCGACTTCCCGCCAGCCAAGGGCCGGCAAAGTCTCTGCATAGAATGCGAGAACCGAGTCCGGCGCCGCGACGCCGGTTGCGTAGAGCGTGACGATCCGCCCGCCGGGCTTGTCGAAGGCGATGCCCGCTGCCTCCGCCTCTGTCAGCCCGGGCATCACCGGCAAGTCTGGCAGGGCGTCGAAATAGCGCGTGTCTTGAGCTGCCGCGACCGTTGGGGCCAGGACAAACAGCAGACAGGCAAGAAGGAGAGACAAGCGGCGGCGCATGGCGCGGAAACTAGACTCAACGTTGGTGGCGGGAACAGTAGAAAGTCGAACGACCTGCTTGGACAAGGCGGTGAATACCGCCAGAGGCGGTCGGGTTGCAATCGCAAGCGGGGCAAGCTTCGCCTTCCTTGCCGTACACCGCCCACTCATGCTGGAAGTAGCCGAGCTCCCCGCTGGCCTGCACGTAATCGCGCAGGCTGGATCCGCCCGCGGCGATGGCGCGGGTCAAGGTTGCCTTGATGGCGGCGGCCAGCCGTTCTGCCCGCTTGCCTTGAACCGTATGCGCCAGCCGCTTCGGAGAGAGACCGGCGCCATAAAGTGCCTCGCAGACGTAGATGTTCCCGAGGCCGGCCACGATACTCTGGTCCAGCAGCGCGGCCTTGATCGGCGTCCGCTTGCCTGCCAGCGCTGCGGCGAGATGGGCGCCGTCGAAGGTTGCCGAGAGCGGCTCGGGGCCGAGGCCGGCCAGTCTCGGATGCCTGCCGACTGCGTCATGGTCGAAGAGATCCATGAAGCCGAAGCGGCGGGCGTCGTTGAATCGCACTTCACGGCCTTCATCGGTGACGAAGATGATGTGATCGTGCGGGAGATAGGGGGCGTTGGGCCGCACCGGCAGCAGAGTCATGCGACCCGACATGCCGAGGTGGATCAACAAGACCTCGGAACGGCCTTGTCGCGCGGGCGCGAGCCGCATCAGGATATACTTGGCTCGCCGCTCGATGCGCTCGATTTTCCGACCTGCCAGGCGCTTCGCGAAGTTCTGGGGCAGCGGGAATCGCAAGTCCGGGCGGCGTTGCACCACCTCTGCGAGGACGTGGCCTTCCAGGACCGGGCGCAGTCCCCGCACGACGGTTTCGACTTCGGGTAGTTCGGGCATGACGCGCAACCTAGCCGAAGCCTCATCGGGGCGCTATCTTCCGCGACGATGCCCCATCCGCCGCAAACCAAAGACTCTGCCGAAGCCGAGACGACCGGCTCCGAAGAGACCGTGAGCTTCGGCTACCGCGATGTTCCGCGTGCCCAGAAGGCGCCGCTGGTCCGCGAAGTTTTTGAGTCGGTGGCGAGCCGCTACGACATGATGAACGATCTGATGTCGCTCGGTGTTCATCGTCTCTGGAAAGATGCGTTCGTTCGCCTTTTGAATCCGCAACCGGGCTTGCGGCTCTTGGACGTAGCCGGCGGTACCGGCGACGTTGCGCTGCGTGTTGCCGAGCGTCTGGCCAGGCCTTTGGACAAGAGCGGTTTCGATGGTTCCAATGGGGACATCGTCGTTCTGGATCTGACCGAGGGCATGCTTCGGCAAGGTCGCGACCGGGCGATTGACCGAGGTTTTCTCGAAGGGCTCTCCTGGGTCTGCGGCGATGCCCTTGCCTTGCCGATCCGCCCGCGTTCACTGGATGCTTACACCATCGCGTTCGGTCTTCGGAACGTGACCGATATCGATGGGGCTTTGGCCGAGGCGCGGCGTGTGCTGAGACCCGGCGGCCGCTTTCTGTGCCTTGAATTCAGTCAGGTGGTGCTGCCCGTTCTCGACCGTGCCTACGACCTCTACTCCTTTCAGATCCTGCCGCGGCTCGGCGGTGTCGTCGCCGGTGACCGCGATTCCTATCAGTATCTTGTGGAGTCGATCCGCCGCTTTCCGCCACAGGCCGAGCTGGCGACGAAGCTCGAGGCCGCGGGTTTCGCCCGGGCACGTTGGCGGAACCTCTCGGGCGGTATTGCGGCGATTCATTCCGGTTGGCGCATCTGAACGGCGAAGCGATGCTGCGCAGTCCTCTCATGCTCTGGCGACTGCTCCGCATCGCCCGCACCTTGGCACGCCACGATGCGCTGGCCGCGGTCGAGAAGACCGGCGTCGCGCCTACCCTGACAGCATTGCTGCGTTGGCTCGTGCCGCGCCGGCGCGACGGTCGGCCGGGTGAGAAGCTGGCCCGCGCTTTCGTGGCCCTGGGACCGAGCTTCATCAAGCTGGGTCAGTTCCTCGCCACCCGCGCCGACCTGATCGGCGAAGAGATGTCCGCGGATCTTTCGGAGTTGCAGGACCGTCTTGCACCCTTCCCAGCCGCTGCGGCGCGCGCGGCGATCGCCGATGAACTGGGCGCGCCTTTGGAAGAGCTCTTCGTCCGCTTTGAGGATGTGCCCGTCTCGGCTGCGTCCATCGCCCAAGTCCATTTCGCGGTCACGCGGGCAGGAGAGTCTCAAGATCCCGAAGACGGTGAGCGCGAGGTCGCGGTCAAGGTGCTCCGCCCGCAGGTCGAAGAGAAGCTGGAGCGTGATCTGCAGCTCCTCTACTGGCTGGCGCGCCTGGCGGAGCGAACGGAGCCGCGCCTGCGCCGTTTTCGTCCGGTTGCCGTGGTCGCAGAGTTCGAACGGGTGGCAAAGACCGAGATGGATCTGCGGTTGGAGGCTGCCGCCGCCAGCGAACTTGCCGAGAACTTTGCCGGTGACGAGAGCTACCGCGTGCCTGCGGTGGACTGGGAACGAACCGGCCGTCGCGTATTGACCATGGCACGGATCAGCGGCATCCGCATGGACGATCGAGCCGCGCTGCTGGCGGCCGGCCACGATCTGCCGGACGTGCTGGAAAAGGCAGCGGCGATCTTCTTCCATCAAGTGTTTCGCGACGGCTTTTTCCATGGTGACCAGCACCCCGGCAACATGTTCGTCGACAGTGACGGCAGCATCGTTGCCGTCGATTTCGGAATCATGGGGCGGCTGGACCGGGCTACGCGGGCGCTCTTGGCCGACATGCTGCTGGCCACCCTGCGACGCGATTATCGGCGCTTGGCTGAGGTACAGGCGCAGGCAGGGTTCTTGCCGCCGGGGCAGCCGCTCGATCTCTATGCTCAGTCTCTGCGCGCGGTCTGCGAACCGATCTTCGGCCAGCCTCTGGAGCGGATCTCCTTTGCCCGGTTGCTCGGTCAGCTCCTGCAGTTGACCGAGTCCTTTCAGATGCCGGTGCAACCTCAGCTCGTGCTGTTGCAGAAGAACATGCTGATGGCCGAAGGCGTCAGCCGCCGCCTCGACTCCGAGCTCAATATCTGGCTGCTCGCCGAGCCCTTGATCGCTCAGTGGGTGCGTGCGAACCGCGGTCCAGCCGCGCGCGCGCTTCACGGTGCTGAGGAGGTTACACAGACCCTGAGCCGTTTGCCGCAGCTCGCCCGCCGTGCGGAGGATGTCCTCGACCGCCTGTCTCAAGACAGTCGCGGTGAGCAGCATGGCGAACTCTTGCTCCGCAGCAACGGCCGCGCCTCAGGCGCCGGCTTCTGGTTGGCCTTGCTGGCTCTGATCATCGGGCTTGTTGCATTGCTCGACTAGTCGGTGTCTGCGTCGCCTGCACCCTAGACAGGCGGAAAAACGGAGCCTTGTTTTGCGAAAATGCAACGGCAGGGTCTTGCGGATGCCAGGGTCGGCTCATTAGTTTATCTACCCAGACTAGCCGTGAAATAGAGGCGTAGCCTGCATGTTGAGTGGAAGACGTATCCTGCTCGTCGTTGCGGGCGGGATTGCAGCCTACAAGACGTTGGAATTAACGCGCCGTCTGCGCGAGCGGGGCGCGTCCGTCCGCGCGCTTCTGACCCGGGCCGGCGCCGAGTTCGTGACACCGCTCTCGCTGGCAGCGCTGACGGGCGACAAAGTCTACAGCGACCTCTTCGACCTCACCGACGAAGCCGAGATGGGACACATCCAGCTGTCGCGTGACGCCGATCTGATCGTGGTGGCGCCGGCGACTGCGGATATCATGGCTAAACACGCCGGCGGCCGGGCAGACGATCTGGCTTCGACCGCACTGCTGGCAACCGACAAGTCGGTCCTGATGGCGCCCGCTATGAACGTGCGCATGTGGGAACACCCGGCGACCCGGAGCAATCTTGAGACTCTGAGGCGTCGTGGCATCCACTTCGTCGGGCCCAATCAGGGCGATATGGCCTGCGGTGAATACGGTTACGGCCGCATGGCCGAGCCCGAGGAAATTCTGGCGGCCATCGAGGCGCAGTTTGGCTCCGTGGGTCTTCTGGCAGGCCGGCGGATTCTGGTCACCAGCGGCCCGACGTTCGAGGCGCTCGACCCGGTGCGGTTTCTCGGCAACCGCTCATCCGGTCGGCAGGGGCATGCCATCGCTGCGGCGCTCGCCGCTGCCGGTGCCGAGACAACTCTGGTCACCGGTCCGGTCGCGCTCTCCGATCCTCCAGGGGTCGCGACACTCCATGTCGAGTCGGCCGAGGAGATGTTGTCGGCCTGCCGCGAGGCCTTGCCGGTGGAGGTCGCGATTTGCGCTGCGGCTGTATCGGACTGGCGGCCCGCGCAGGTCGCCGAGCAAAAGCTCAAGAAAGGCCAGGCAGCAGCGCCGGACATTGCTTTGGTCCCCAATCCGGACATCTTGGCCGAGCTTTCGGGACCGGGACCGCAACGCCCAAGGCTGGTAATCGGTTTCGCTGCCGAGACGGAAAAGCTCGTCGAACACGCCAGAGCCAAACTGGCGAAGAAGGGCTGCGATTGGATTCTGGCAAACGACGTTTCTCCAGCGACCGGAACCTTCGGCGGCGAGGAGACGACCATTCACCTGATCGACGCGACCACAAGCGAGAGCTGGCCGCGGTTGCGTAAGCAAGCCGTTGCCGAGCGTTTGGTGCAACGGATCGGACAGTTCTTTTCGGTTTCGCAGGCGTCCGAGGTGGTGCCTGGCATCGTGCGGCAGGGGGTCGCCGAATGAGTGGAAGGACGCCCACCATTGCTGTCGAGGTTGTCCAGTTGCCCCATGCCGCCGGCTTGCCCTTGCCGCGGTACGAAACGGAACTTTCCGCTGGACTCGACCTAGTGGCGGCTGTGGAGACCTCTGTCGTGCTGGCACCGGGTGGCAGGGCACTGGTGCCGACCGGCCTGGCCATTGCCTTGCCCGCCGGAACGGAAGCCCAAATCCGCCCGCGTTCGGGCTTGGCCCTGAAACATGGGGTGACCTGCCTCAATACACCGGGAACGATCGATGCCGACTATCGCGGCGAGGTGAAGGTGCTGTTGATCAACTTGGGCGATGCCGACTTTACGGTGGAGCGCGGTACGCGCATCGCCCAGATGGTGGTCGCGCCGGTGGCTCAGGCGGTCTGGCAGCCGGTCGCCTCTTTAAACGAAACTTTGCGCGGCGCCGGCGGTTTCGGCTCCACCGGCACTGCGGCCGCAAAATCCTAGAGAGCAACAGGGAAGAGTAACGGGCGAAAGGGTCCGAAGCGATATGCTGAGATTATCCAAGAAGTTGCTGTTTGCCATCGAGGCCGTTGTAGACATTGCCTATCACGCGAGTGCCGGCCCTGTGCGCTCCACCGATATCTCCCGCCGCCAAGGCATTCCGCGCCGCTATCTGGAGCAGGTGCTGCAGCAACTCGTGCATCACGGTGTTCTCGCCGGCCAGCGGGGCCCGCGCGGCGGCTATCGCTTGGCGCGGGAACGACGGCGTATCTCGGTGGGCGAGATCATCCGGATTGTGCGCAAGCTCGAAGGAACCATCGACCCGGCCAGCGAGCCCGATGGCTCGGAGATCGGGGTCAAGGTGGTTCGGCCGATCTGGATCGACATGCAACGCGAGATGATGGAGCGTTTCGACAACACCACCATCGAAGAGCTGTGCCATCGTGCCCGTGAACGCGGCATCACAGCTGAAAGCAAAGTGTCTGCCGACTTCTCGATCTAGGCCGCTTCACGATCTTTGGATCTAACAATTACGTCAGGATTTCACGGTTGGAGCACGGGTTTCGGTGGAGTTTCCCACATCGCAGCCCTAGATAGTGAGGAAGCTACCGTAGCAGGGCTTCGGCAAGAGGATCGGATCGATGAGTGATGCAGCGGCCAAAACCGGCGCAATGGCAGATCCCGAAGAGCGTGCAGGCGAGTTTCGCGGCCGGGTCTACGACTCCATTCTCGATACCATCGGCGCCACGCCTCTGGTGCGCCTGCGCAAGCTCGCGCTCAAGCACGGCGTCGAGGCGGAGCTGATCGGCAAGTGCGAGTTCTTCAACCCCTTGGCGTCGGTCAAGGACCGTATCGGCCTGGCGATGATCGAAGCGCTGGAAGCCGAAGGTAAGATCGGACCCGACACGGTGCTGGTCGAGCCGACCAGCGGCAACACCGGCATTGCCTTGGCCTTCGTGGCCGCGGCCAAGGGCTACCGACTGATCCTCACCATGCCGGAGACGATGTCCGTCGAACGGCGGAAGATGCTGAAGCTGCTTGGTGCGGAGCTGGTTCTGACCGAGGGCCCGAAGGGCATGAAGGGCGCGGTTGCAAGGGCTCAGGAGTTGCTGAATGAACTGCCGGACGCCGTGATGCCGCAGCAGTTCGAAAACGTAGCGAATCCAGCCATCCATCGCGCTACGACGGCCGAGGAAATCTGGCGCGATACCGACGGTCAAGTCGACGTGGTCATCTCCGGGATCGGCACCGGCGGGACGCTGACCGGTGTTGGTCAGGTGCTGAAATCGCGCAAGCCCGACGTCAAGATGATCGCGGTCGAGCCGGAAGACAGTCCGATACTCTCGGGCGGCGAGCCGGGTCCGCACAAGATCCAGGGGATCGGTCCCGGTTTCGTGCCCGGTATCCTGGATACCGATCTGATCGACGAAGTCATCCGGATCGGCAACGACACGGCTTTCCGTACGGCCAGGGAAGCCGCGGCTGTCGAGGGCTTGGCCGTCGGCATCTCCTCAGGTGCCGCCATTGCCGCAGCCCTGGAAGTGGCCGCACGGCCGGAGATGAAAGGCAAGTCGATCGTCGTGATTCTCCCCTCCTTCGCCGAGCGCTATCTCTCTACGGCGCTCTTCGAAGGGGCGTAGCAGAGCCTTCGCGACGATCCGCCGGTGGGTTTCTGGCAGCCGCCGCGGGTGCCGTTCGTCTTTCTTCGGCATGGAGAGACCGACTGGAACCGTGATGGACGGTTGCAGGGGCGCCGCGACTTGCCTCTCAACACGGTCGGTCGGACACAAGCGTCCCAGGCCCGTCTTCTGTTACGTGACGTCGACCTTTGCGCCGTTTTCCACAGCCCGCTCGAGCGGGCGGAAGAGACCGCGCGGTTGGCCGCGGGTGGGCGTGGCGTGCGGTTCCACAGTATCGGGGACTTGGTCGAATGCAGCTTCGGTGAACTGGAAGGACAGGTCGCCGATCAGGTGCGGCCAGGTTGGCGCAACAGCTGGATGGCGGGGCGGTTCATCCCTGGTGCAGAGGCTTACACGGACTTCCTGAATCGTGCGGAGCGCGCTTTGGATGCGATTCTGCAGCAGAGCTCGAGAGCGGCGGCTCCACCGCTGGTCGTGGCGCACGGCGGCATCTATTGGGCCCTCCAACGTGCCGTTGACACCGGTTTCGATGGCGATCTTCCCAACTCTGTTCCGGTGCTGCATCGACCGCTCGGTCGCAGCGATTGGGATGTTACCGCTTTGGGGTCGTAGCTGTACCTGAGCCCACGGGATCTTAGAACATCGCTTCCAACACGCGGTCAGGCGGCGTGTGGCCGTCTGCGAAGGTCTTGATGTTAATGATGACCTTCTCGCCCATGGCCATGCGGCCTTCGATCGTGGCCGACCCTAGGTGCGGCAGCAACACCACGTTATCGAGCTTGAGCAGCTTCGGGTTCACCGCCGGTTCATGCTCGAAAACGTCGAGGCCGGCGCCGGCCACTTCGCCGGCGGCCAGCAGGCGGGTCAGCGCGTTCTCGTCGATCACCTCGCCGCGCGAGGTGTTGACCACGATGGCGTGGTGCTGCAGCAGCTTGAGGCGGCGCGCAGAGAGCAGATGGTATGTTGCCGGCGTGTGCGGACAGTTGACGGAGATGATGTCCACGCGCGCCAGCATCTGATCGAGGCTTTCCCAATAGGTCGCCTCCAACTCCGCCTCGACGTCCTCATGTACGCGGCGTCGATTGTGATAGTGCACTGAGAGACCGAAGCCTTTGGCTCGGCGGGCCACAGCCGAACCGATACGGCCCATGCCGACGATGCCCAGCCGTTTGCCCCAGATCCGGTGGCCCAACATGGCCGTTGGGCTCCATCCGCCCCAGCCTCCCGAGCGCACCAGTCGCTCGCCCTCCGTCAGGCGGCGCGAGACCGAAAGGATCAAGGCCATGGTCATGTCGGCCGTATCTTCGGTCAATACGCCCGGAGTATTGGTCACGGTGATGCCGCGTTGGCGGGCTGTCTTGAGGTCGATGTGATCGACGCCGGTTCCGAACGAGGCGATCAGGCGAAGCTGCGGTCCTGCCTGGCTGAGCACCGCGGAATCGATCCGGTCGGTAACGGTGGGAACCAGGACTTCCGCCTCTTTGACCGCTTCGATGAGCTGGGCCTGGGTCATCGGCGCATCGTCGAGGTTCAACCGGGCACGGAACAGCTCCATCATCCGCGTTTCGATGGGGTCCGGCAGGCGTCGGGTAACAACGACCAAGGGTTTTTGGACGGGCATCGGCAGTTCCAGACCCTCTGCTATGGCGCGGCGGCCTCTGCCTGCTGCGCTCGTCTTCGGGCTGCTTAGCAAGCCCTGCGCCGGCTTGTCCAGGTTGGCGGAAGCGGGGTGTGGGCTCTGCTTGGCCGCCCAGGCTATCTTGACCGGCGCGGGGCGCCGCGCGTAACGGACAGCTTATGTGGCAAATTCTACGTCCGTCCCGCTTCGCGCTCGTCTTCGCTCTCTGTCTTGTCGGACCTGCATCGGCGCAGCAGGGAGAGACGGAGAGCGTGTTACCGCAGCAGCCTGCGGTCCAGCAGCCCGCAACGGGGCAGCGCCTCGGCGACTCCACGGGGCTGCCTTTGCCGCGCTTCGCCTCGGTGCGCGCCAGCGAAGCGAAACTTCGCACAGGCCCCGGCCTGCGTTATCCGGCCGAATGGGTCTACCGGTTCCGGGATATGCCGGTCGAGATCGTCGAGGAGTACGACGCCTGGCGGAAGATACGCGACTGGGAAGGCACGGAAGGCTGGATGCACCAGTCGCTGCTGGCCGGTCAGCGCAGCGTCATCGTGATGGCGGAGGAAGCTGTGCTGCGGCGGGAGCCTGCTGAGGCGGCCGCTGGCATCGCGCGAGTCGAGCGCGGCGTGGTCGCGCGTCTGGACGCCTGTCGGCAAGGTTGGTGCGCAGTTGCAGCCGGAGGCTATCGAGGTTGGTTGCCACGGACCGCAGTCTACGGCGTTCTCGCCGACGAAACGTTCGGCGGCTGAAGTGCGACTGTCATAGCGGATCCACCCAAGGCGATCCTGTTCTAACGCCTTCTGCGCGCCAAAAGCTCGAGCACCTCGGCAGCCGCGACGTACTGCGGCGCCCAGCAGATCCCAGGCTGTTGCGGACCCTGGCTGATCAGGCCAGGTCGGCAGCGAGCGCGGCGCGCGTCTCTTCGGTCAGAACCGCCATGTGGCTGTAGTGAGGCTGGGTGAAGCCGATGACCACGCGCGCATTCGGCTTCTTCATCGCTTCGGCCTGGACGTCGGTGAAGGGGAAGTGGATGAACTGGACCGAACTGGCTTTACCGTCAGCCGTCGTGCGGTCGACATCCTCTTCCGGCTTGCCGAGGATCCGCTCGGTGCCATCGATCTCGATGAAAGCCGTCTCCTCGACGCCTCCCAACTTCGAAAGAAAGGCCTTGCGGCGAACCGGGTCGTCGATCTCGAACATCACTGTCGTGACCAACTCGCGACCTTGAGGGATCAGCGGATTGTAGGCGCTCAGCTCATCCGCGATCTGCTCTTCACCGCCCTTTTCGATGTAGAGCATCTCGTGGACCTGGTGCCACATGGTCTCGTAGTTCTCGAAGTAGAAGGTGCAGACGGGGCCGACCTCGATGCGGCGGTGCCGCTTGACGGCAACGAGCTTCTTGCGGCGTTCCTTACGCTCGGCCTCGTAGGCGGCCATGGGAATGATGTCGCTGCGCTCGATACGACGCTTGCTGGCAGTGCTCATTGGGGTGTCGCTCCTCTTTCGCTTCTGCGCCTTACCGCTCCAGGTCGAACCCGTAGGCCTTGGCGAAAAGCTCGATCGGATGGCGCGCGGCCTCGCTGGTCGGCTGCGGCCCATCCGGCTTGTCCTTGGCGAGACGCTCCATGCCCTGGCGGATATGCAGACCAGCCAGCGGACATTCGCTGGAGATATAGGTTTTCTCGGCTTTCAGTGCATCGCGCATAACCGGCTTGCCGACCTTCATCGCCGTTTCGAAGTACTCGCTGCGGACGCCCCAGGTGCCGCCGTGACCGGAACAGCGCGGTAGCATCTTGATGTCGGCTTCGGGAATCAGCTTCATCATGTCGCGGGCCTTCATGCCCATGTTCTGCGCGCGCGCATGGCATGCGATGTGCAGCGCCACGCCGCCGTCGAGCTGGCCCAGGCCCTCTGCCAAACCCTCTTTGCCGGCAATATCGACCACATATTCGGTGATATCGAAGGTTGCTTGAGCCAGCTTCTTGACGGTCTCGTCTTCGGGCAGCAGCAAGGGCCACTCGAACTTCAGCATCAACGCACAGGAGGAAGTGAGGGCGACGATGTCGTAGCCCTGATCGATCCAGCCTTCCAACTCGCCAGCGATCCGTTTGGCCTTCTTTGCCACGGTCTCGACCTGGCCTTGTTCGAACTGCGGCATGCCGCAGCACTCGGGATAGACGACCTGCGTTTCTATCCCGTTCTTGGCCAACACCTGGCGGGTTGCCGTCCCGGTTCCGGGATTGTTGAAGTTGACGTAGCAGGTCGCATAGAGGGCCACCTTCCTGCCAGCGGCCGGTGCATTGCGATTGACTTCGATACCGTCGCCGCGCGCCCGCTCCTCGAAGGTCGTCCCAGCGAAACGCGGCAGCCAAGCGTCGCGATGAATGTCGGCAAGCCGCTCCATCAAAGGGCGGGTCATGCCGTTGTCCACCTTCATCGCCCAGTTGGCGAGGATCGGCAGAAGAGCGCCCAGTTTGCCATTGCGGTCGGTCTTGGTGAGCTCCGTCACCAGCCCCGACTCGCCTTTGCCCAGTTTCTGCTCGGCGGCGCGGAAGCGCAGCATGAGATGGGGGAAGTCCAGGTCGAACTCGTGCGGCGGCACGTAGGGACAGCTCACCATGAAGCACATGTCGCAGAGCGTGCAGGCATCGGCGACCTTCTTGTAGTCGGCCGTATCGACGCTATCGAGCTCGCCAGTCTCCGATTCATCGATCAAGTCGAAGAGTATCGGAAAGGAGTCACAGAGGTTGAAGCAGCGTCGGCACCCATGACAGATGTCGAACACGCGCTCCATCTCGGCTTCGATCTTCCCCAGGTCGTAAAAGTCCGGGTCGTTCCAGTCGAGGGGATGACGCACCGGAGCGTCAAGACTGCCTTCGCGCATTTTACCTGTCTCCCGGGACCCGGCCTTGTTGCGACCCTGCCGTTACGCCGACATATCGGTCGACCCCGCGGACGCGCCGGGCGGCCAAGTCAGCGCTTCGACAAGAGTCGGAGTTTCGATCGGTTTTGGCTAGAAAGCTGCAGTCCGTATGTGCGTCGACAAGGGACGCGAAAGAAACAACGCAGGACTGCAGAAAAACGAAGGGACGCCAGCACGGAGAGTGTCCGGTGCGGCGTCCCAGCGTTTTACGACATGGTGTCGAGGGCTTTCTGGAAGCGGCCGGCGTGGCTCTTTTCCGCCTTCGCCAGAGTCTCGAACCAGTCTGCAATCTCGTCGAAGCCTTCTTCGCGAGCCGTCCGGGCCATGCCCGGGTACATGTCGGTGTACTCGTGGGTCTCGCCCGCGATGGCCGACTTCAGGTTGGCGCTGGTGTCGCCCATGGGCTCCCCGGTGGCTGGATCGCCGACCTCTTCGAGAAACTGCAGATGGCCGTGGGCATGGCCAGTCTCACCTTCGGCCGTCGAACGGAACACGGCGGAGACGTCGTTGAAGCCTTCGACGTCTGCCTTCTGGGCGAAGTAGAGGTAACGACGGTTCGCCATGGACTCGCCGGCGAAGGCGTCCTTCAGGTTCTGTTCGGTTTTGCTGCCCTTGAGGGACATCTTATCTCTCCAGTCCATTCCTTGGGTAATGCGGCACCCACAGTTTAGCCGGCGCCGGCGAGGCGAATGGCAGCGTTCGGCAACGCTCCGCTTCCGCCTCACGGCTGCGATATATGGGGGTACTGTGAGCTGTCAACGGTCTGGAGCCGTTCTAAGCTTACTTTTAATAAATAGAAGCAAAAGGATTTCGCGAGTTTTTCTCACTCGCAGCCAGCGGCAGTGTGGCTTAGCTGTCGCGAACTCGAATGATCACGTCGACACGCTCGATTTCCGCACCTTCAGGCGCCTCTGGAATCTCGGCCAAACGGACGCTGTCGCCGGGAATGTCCTGCAATCGCCCATTGTCCTGGAAGTAGAAATGATGGTGATCGTCGATATTGGTGTCGAAGTAGGAGCGACCCGATTCCACCACCACCTCGCGCAAGAGGCCCGCATCCGTGAACTGATGCAAGGTGTTATAGACCGTCGCCAGAGACACCCGGACATCCGCACTCATTGCCTCGCCATGGAGCTGTTCGGCTGTCACATGACGGTCAGGTGTGTCATTCGTTGCTTCGAACAGAAGTTTGGCCAAAGCCAAACGCTGGCGGGTCGGCCTCAAGCCGGCCAGCTTGAGCCGTTCGATCACCGCAGTGTAGGGGCGTGCCTCAGTCATAGCCAGCAATATAAGCGTCATTTAGCGGAATTGAAGGGGTATATCATACTTTAGCTTGGTTTCTAGAATGGATCGAAATCGCAGTCCAAGATGATCACCGCAGCCAAGCTTGGCTGTTTGTGGGCGCTCCGACCGTTCTGCAAAGCCTTGAAACCTTCAATGGCTTTGCGTGGCTTTTCAACGGCCATGCTGTTGCGTATCGTGAGCGCCGCGATCGTCGAGTCGCCTGAAAGGGACATGGCGAGCAGAAAATACCAATTCATACCGAGGCGTACGCGTGACCGCCAAGAAGACTGCTTACGACTACGACGATCTTATTGCCTGTGCGAACGGAGATTTGTTCGGCCCCGGCAATGCACAGCTTCCCCTGCCGCCCATGTTGATGTTCGATCGCATCACCCACATCAGCGACGAGGGTGGGGAGCATGGCAAAGGCGAGATCGTTGCCGAGTTGGATGTGCGCCCGGACCTTTGGTTTTTCGAGTGCCACTTCAAGGGCGACCCTGTCATGCCTGGGTGTCTCGGTTTGGATGCGCTGTGGCAGCTTGTCGGCTTCTTCCTCGGTCGCACCGGTGCAGCCGGCAGAGGCCGTGCGCTGGGCGTCGGCCAAGTCAGGTTCACAGGACAGGTCTTGCCGAGCGTGAAGAAGGTGACCTATCACCTCGATCTTAAGCGGGTCATCATGCGCCGGCTGGTGCTGGGTATCGCCGATGGGGTGTTGAAGGCCGATGGAGAGACCATCTACGAGGTGAAGGACCTGAGAGTGGGGCTGTTTCAAGCCGACGGCGAAGCCCTGGCCGAACCTGCCTGAATTCTCGGTTCAAGGTCGGTTGGCTAGGGGGCGCAGGGTCCGCCAACGCGCGTGTCGACCAGCAGGCCGGCATCATAGAAGGACAAGCGGGGCGTTATGCGACGCGTAGTCGTCACTGGGCTGGGCATCGTTTCCAGCATTGGCAACAACAAGCAGGAAGTGGTCGAGTCGCTGCGCGCCGGCCGCTCCGGAATCGTTTTCGCCGAAGACTATGCGGAGCGCGGCTTTCGCAGTCAGGTGAAGGGCGATATCACCATCGACCTGGAGGCTCATGTCGATCGGCGGTTGCGTCGCTTCATGGGAGATGGCGCAGCCTACAACTATGTCGCGATGGTCGAGGCCATCGCGGATGCCGGTCTGGAATCGAGCGAGGTCTCGCACGAGCGGACCGGTTTGGTCATGGGCTCCGGCGGCCCCTCGACCTCCAATCAGGTCCAGGCTGCCGATACGGCTCGTGAGAAGGGGGTCAAGCGCATCGGCCCCTACATGGTGCCGCGGTGCATGTCCTCGACCAACTCCGCCAACCTTTCGACCGCGTTCAAGATCAAGGGCCTGAGCTACTCGATCTCGTCGGCCTGTTCGACTTCGGCGCATTGCATCGGCAATGCGGCAGAGGCGATCCAGTACGGCAAGCAGGACGTGGTGTTCGCCGGTGGCGGTGAAGAGCTGCATTGGACCTTGTCGATGCTGTTTGATGCGATGGGCGCGCTCTCCAGTGGCTACAACGACCGCCCGGCGGAGGCTTCGCGGGCCTTCGATCAGGCACGCGACGGCTTCGTGATCACCGGCGGTGGCGGAGTCGTGGTGCTGGAGGAGTATGAGCGTGCCAAGGCTCGCGGAGCGAAGATCTACGGCGAGCTGGTCGGCTATGGAGCCACGTCGGACGGTGCAGACATGGTGGCGCCCAGTGGGGAAGGCGCGGTGCGCTGCATGCGTCAGGCGCTAGCGACCATGGGCAATACGCGCGTCGACTACATCAATACCCATGGAACCTCCACACCGGTCGGCGACTCGGCCGAGCTACGTGCGATCAAGGAAGTTTTCGGCACGGATCTCCCACGGGTCAACTCGACCAAGTCGATGACCGGGCATGCCCAAGGCGCGGCCGGCGTCGCCGAGGCGATTTATGCCCTTTTGATGATGGAGGGGGGCTTCGTCGCTCCCTCGATCAATATCGAGACTCCCGACCCCGAGGCCGAAGGCGTTCCGATCGTTACCGGTGCAGCGGAGGAGCTTCCTCTCGATTGCGTCATGTCCAATTCTTTTGGGTTCGGCGGCACCAATGCAACTCTGGCTTTTCGTCGGCTGGAGCGCTAGTAGGTGCAGATCTATCCCAGGTCGCGAATTTGCTTGCGGCCAACTTCCAACAGTTGTGAGGAGCTACCTCCCCAATGGGCCTAATGAGCGGCAAGCGCGGCTTGGTGATGGGCGTCGCCAACGACCATTCCATCGCCTGGGGCATTGCGAAAGCCGTCCATGAACAGGGAGCCGAGTTGGCTTTTACCTACCAGGGCGAGCCCTTTTTCAAGCGCATTCGGCCGCTGGCCGAACAGTTGGGCGTCAGCGAACTGATGCAATGCGACGTCGGAACGCCCGGTTCGCTGGAGGCGGTCTTCGAGCGACTTGGCGAGGTCTGGGGAAAGCTCGACTTCGTCGTGCATGCCGTGGCCTATTCCGACAAGGAAGAATTGAAGGGCCGCTATCTCGACACCAGCCGCGCCAATTTCGCCCAGACGATGGAGATATCCTGCTACTCCTTCACCGCCACTGCGCGGCTGGCGCAGCCTCTGATGGCCGATGGCGGGTCGCTGATAACGCTGACCTATCTCGGTGCTGAGCGGGTCACCCCGAACTACAACGTCATGGGTGTTGCCAAGGCCGCTTTGGAGGCCTCCGTGCGTTACCTCGCAGTCGACCTGGGCGACCAGGGTGTTCGGGTCAATGCCATCTCGGCGGGACCAATGCGGACCTTGGCCGGTTCCGCGATTGCCGATGCTCGCTTCGTGTATGGATGGAGCCGTGATCATGCGCCCCTGAAGCGGCCCGTGACTCTGGAGGAAGTCGGTCAGACGGGTCTCTATCTGCTGTCGGACCTTTCGTCGGGTGTGACCGGCGAGGTGCTGCACGTCGACAGCGGCTACAACGTCGTTGGCATTCCTCACCCGGTCAGTATGACCTCGGGCGAAGTCAAGAAAGCCAAGACCTGAGCGCTTAAACGACTCGCTAGGATGGAGATCGGCGGAGCAGCAGCAGGCCGCCGGAGATGATCACGCCAGCGCCGATCCAGACCAGCAGATCGGGCAGTTCGTCGAAGACGAAGAAGCCGATGGCCGAGGTGGCCACAAGCTCCAGGTAGACCAGCGGAGCCAGAGTCGAGGCATCGGCATAGCGAAAGGCCGTGATCGAGAGAATATGGCTGGTCGCCGACAGCAGGCCCATGACCATGAAAAGCAGCAGCTCGTTCGGGGTCGGCTGCGACCAGGTCCAGATGGCCTGCGGTGTTAGAAGCGCCGCACCGACCAGACACTGGAACGCCAGGGTCTGAATCGGATCGCTGCTCTGCGAAGCCAAACGCGTGGCGATCATGTAGCACGCGAAGCAGGCACCGCTCCCCATGGCGAGCAGCACCCCAGGTTCCAGCTCGGCGTCCGGCCTCAGGATCAGCAACGCACCGCAGAAACCGAGCAGCAGGGCCGCCATCTTGCGGCCTGTCAGCCGTTCGCCGAGCAAGACTATGGCGAGCAGGGTGGCGATGATTGGGCCGACGAAATAGGCGCTGATTGCCGTCGCCAGGGGAATCTCCGCGATTGCCATGAAGTAGAGCGTCATCGCGGCCATCAGAAAGGCGGTCCGCAGGAAATGGGGCCCGAGCCCCTTGCGCGGCAGGGCGTGCCGCCCGTGGGTTATGAGTGCCAGCGGCAGGACGATGAGGCAGGCTGCGGCATAGCGCGCCCAACTGATAAACAGCGGGGATTGGCTGCTGCTGAGATACTTTGCAAGTCCGTCGACGACCGGAATCGTCAACATGGCCAGGGTCATAAGAGCGACCCCAAGCAAGGTTGCCGAACCGGCGGTCATGCGCAGCTCGAGTCTGCGGGGTATCACGGTTCGGCTCGATCCGGACGCTGGTTGCTGAAATAGGCAAGGAGCCGTTGCAGCAGGCGGTCCCCTCTTCCCCAGCATGGCATCTTAGACGTTTGCCGGTGTCGAGGCACGCAACGCTTGCGAGCACCAGCTCTGCGCCGGAAGCGAGTGACAGCAAAAAACTTGGTTACGGCAAAGACGACGGCGGCGGCTCCATCGTGGAGCCGCCGCCGTGTAGACTGTCTGATATCGGCTGGAAGCGGCTTCACTTCCAGCTAAGCCGCGAATCGCTCTCTAATTCCAAGAGAGCGGAATCCGGCCCTAGGAGGCAGCCTGTTCCGCCGTCAGGTCTTCGCCGGTATCCTGGTTGACGACCTTCATCGAGAGCTTGACCTTGCCGCGGTCGTCCAGGCCCAGAACCTTGACCTTCACCTCGTCGCCTTCCTTGACGACCTCGCCCACCGTCTGCACGCGCTGTGGCGCTAGCTGCGAGATGTGCACCAGACCGTCGCGCGGGCCCAGGAAGTTCACGAAGGCACCGAAGTCCATGATCTTGACGACCTTACCGTTGTAAATCTTCCCGACCTCGGGTTCGGCGACAATCGACTCGATCCAGTCCAGGGCCCGCTGCATCGCGCTTTCCTCGACGGCTGCGACCTTGATGGTGCCATCGTCCTCGATGTCGATCTTGGCGCCGGTGGTTTCGCAGATCTCACGGATGACCTTGCCGCCGGTGCCGATCACTTCGCGGATCTTGTCGCGCGGAATGCTGATGGTCGTGATGCGAGGCGCGTGCGAGGACACGCCCTCACGTGCACTGCTGATGGCCTTGGCCATCTCGCCCAGAATATGCAGGCGGCCGTCTTTGGCCTGATCCAGGGCGATCTGCATGATCTCGCGGGTGATCGAGGTGATCTTGATGTCCATCTGCAGCGAGGTGATGCCGGTCTCGGTGCCGGCCACCTTGAAGTCCATGTCGCCGAGATGATCCTCGTCACCCAGAATGTCGGAGAGCACGGCGAAGCGCTCGCCTTCCTTGATCAGGCCCATCGCGATCCCGGCCACCGGGCGCGGCAGCGGCACGCCGGCATCCATCATCGAAAGGCTGGTGCCACAGACCGTCGCCATCGAGGAGGAGCCGTTGGACTCCGTGATTTCGGAGATGATGCGCAGGGTGTAGGGGAAATCTTCGCGGCTCGGCAGAACCGGGCGGATCGCACGCCAGGCCAGCTTGCCGTGTCCAATCTCGCGCCGGCCCGGGGATCCGAAGCGGCCGGCCTCGCCGACCGAATAGGGCGGGAAGTTGTAGTGCAGCAAGAAGGCCTCACGATACTCGCCTTCAAGCGCATCGATGATTTGCTCATCGCTGCCAGTGCCGAGCGTCGTGGTAACCAGCGCCTGGGTTTCGCCGCGGGTAAACAGCGCCGAGCCGTGCGTCCGGGTCAACACGCCGACCTGACAGTCGATGGCCCGCACCGTCCGCGTGTCGCGGCCGTCGATCCGGCTGCCGGTGTCCAAGATCGTGCCGCGTACCACGTCGCTTTCCAACGCCTTGAAGACGTCGCCGAAGACGTCGAGCTCCTCGTCGTTGTCGCCGATGGAGGCTTTGGCCTCGTCCTTGACGGCGTCAACGGCGTTCCGCCGCTCGGTCTTGTCGGCAATACCGTAGGCTTCGGCCAGCTTGCTGCCGAAAGCATCCTTGAGGCGCGCTGCCAGGGGGGCTTTGGCTTCGGGTTCAGGTGCCAGATCCCAGGGGTCCTTGGCAGCCTGCTCGGCCAGGTCGATAATCGCCTGGATCACCGGCTGCATCTGGTCATGACCGAAGTTGACAGCGCCCAGCATGACCGGCTCCGTCAGCTCCTGCGCCTCCGACTCGACCATCAGCACGCCGTCCTGGGTGCCGGCAACGACCAGATCGAGGGCGGAGCTGGGCAGCTCGTCGCGCGCAGGGTTGAGCACGTATTCGCCGTCGATGTAGCCAACGCGCGCGCCGCCGATCGGGCCGAGGAAGGGGAGGCCCGAGATGGTCAGCGCCGCCGACGTTCCGACCATGGCGACGATGTCGGGATCGTTCTCGAGGTCATGGCTCAGAACCGTGCAGATGACCTGAGTTTCGTTGCGGAAGCCTTTGACGAAGAGCGGCCGGATCGGGCGGTCGATCAAGCGGGAGGTCAGCACCTCCTTCTCCGTCGGCCGGCCCTCGCGTTTGAAGAAGCCGCCCGGGATCTTGCCGGTGGCCGAGGTCTTCTCCTGGTAGTGGACGCTCAAGGGGAAGAAGTCGACGTCGCGGCCCGACTTGGCGCCAACCACGGTGCAGAGCACCTGGGTTTCGCCGTAGGTCGCCAGTACGGCGCCGTCTGCTTGCCGCGCGATACGGCCGGTTTCCAGGGTCAGCTTACGGCCGCCCCAGTCGAGTTCCTTCTTGTGAATTGTGAACATGGAGTCCTCTCAGTGCGGCCGGCCTCTATGCAGGCACCGGACCCGCGTAAATCGCGGCGTTGCCTCGGCGGAACGAGGTCAGACGACGCGGCTTACGTCGGCCCGGCGTTTCGGGATGTCCGCCGGCCGGCCGGCTGCGGAGATCCTTTGTGATCTTGCAAGTACGAAAACCCGCCCGTTCCACAGCCAAGCCGCTCGCCGCAGCACGGCGTTGCGCTGGGCGGTGGGGCGGGTTGGGGACGGGCGGGTCACGTCGTGGATCGGCTTGTCGCTAGCGGCGCAGGCCGAGGCTTTGAATCACGGAGGCGTAGCGCCCGTGATTCTTCTTCTTGAGATAGTCGAGCAGGCGACGACGCTGCCCGACCATGACCAGCAGGCCACGGCGGGAGTGGAAGTCGTGCTTGTGCGTCTTCATGTGCTCCGTGAGGTTGTTGATGCGTTCCGTAAGGATCGCAACCTGCACCTCGGGAGACCCGGTATCGCCCTCGCCGCGGGCGTATTCTTGAATCAGCGCAGACTTGCGCTCAGCAGTAATCGACATGTCTCTCTTCACTTCTCGACATCACAGGTTCAGGACCCGGATAGGCTTCACATCTCCGGCCTCGAAACGGGCGATGGCGACCAGCGTGTTACCGGCCATAGCGCAAATCGTGTCGCCGTTTTCGAGGTCGCGGATCCGGTCCAGGTTGGAGCGGGCGAGCATGGAAACCGCCTGCCCCTGCCTCAACCGGGTTGCCTCCTGGTCCGTCAAGGCCAACGCCGGGATGTCGTCCAGCGCGGTCTCGACCGGGAGCAGAAGCTCCGCAGCGGTGGCAATCTGGGTCTTTTGCTCGAGCAAGTCCAGAGGAATCGCGTCTTCGATCGTAAAGGGCCCGACCGCCAGACGGCGCAGTTTTGCGATATGTCCGTGGCAGCCGAGGAGTTCGCCCAGATCCCGAGCAAGCGAGCGCATGTAGGCGCCCTTGCCGCAGTCGCAAGCGAAGGTTGCGTGGTCGTCGTCGTCCTGGGCAACCAACTCCAGTCTGTCGATCCGCACCGGCCGTGCGCTCAGTTTCACCTCTTCGCCTTCGCGCGCGAGATCGTAGGCGCGCTGCCCCTCGACCTTGATCGCGGAGTAGGCCGGCGGCCTTTGCGAGATCTCGCCGACCAGCTTGGCAGCTGCGGCTCTTATCTCTTCAGGGGCCGGCCGTTCGTCGCTCTCGGCAACGACCGCACCCTCAGCATCGTCGGTTTCGGTCGCCTGGCCCCAGCGCACGGTGAAGCGGTAGGTCTTATGCCCCTCCATCGCCCAAGCGACCGTTTTGGTCGCTTCGCCAAAGGCGAGCGGGAGAACGCCGGTGGCCAGAGGGTCCAGAGTGCCGCCGTGCCCCGCCTTGCGGGCGTCGAGCAAGCGCCGGACGCGGTTGAGCACATCGGTCGAGGTCATGTTGGAGGGCTTGTCGACGACCAACCAGCCGTGCAGGTCCTGGCCTTTACGACGCCGCGCCATCGTCGTCCTCTTCCTGGTCGTCATCATCGCCGGCGGCGGCGGTATCGCGGCGGACCCTGTCGCTGCGCAGCAGATTGTCGATTTTCGCGGCTTCGTCGAAGGAACGATCGGCCTGGAAAGACAGCCGCGGTGTGAATCGCAGGTTGATGTCCCGCGCCAGCTCGTGACGAAGCACAGGCGCTGCCGTACGCAGGTCGGCCAAGGTACCCGCCACGTCCTGTCCGCCGAGCGGTGTCACGAAAACCGTCGCCGACTTCAGGTCGGGACTGACCCTCACCTCGGTTACCGTGACGTCGCGGTGAGTCAGCGCATCGACGTGGGTTCGCCCTTCCTGAAGCAAGCGCGCCAAGGCATGGCGAATCTGCTCGCCCACGCGCAATTGGCGCTGACTCGGCGCTTTGGCCGCTCCGCGGCTCATGGCTTTGAAACCCTCACTCCAGCATCGCGTCGTCGAGCGGTGGCACGCCGGTTAGAGTGTGCGTGCCACCTCGACGATCTCATAGCACTCGATGCGGTCGCCCTGCTGGATGTCCTGGTAGTTCTCGAAGGCCATGCCGCATTCGTAGCCTTGCTGTACCTCGCGGACCTCGTCCTTGAAGCGCCGCAGGCTCTTCAGCACGCCGTCGTGGATGACCACATCGTCGCGTAGCAGACGCACGCGGGCGCCGCGCTTGACCTGACCCTCGGTGATCATGCAGCCAGCAACACGGCCGGACTTCGAGACGTTGAAGACCTCCCGGATCTCGGCGTAACCTAGGAACTGCTCGTTCTGCTCCGGCGCCAGCATGCCGGAGAGGGCCTGCTTCATGTCGTCGATCAGCTCGTAGATGATCGAGTAGTAGCGGATGTCGACTCCATCCCGCCGGGCCAGTTCGCGTGCCTGGGCGTTGGCGCGCACGTTGAAGGCAAGGATGATCGCCTCCGATGCCCGCGCCAGCGTAATGTCGGACTCGTTGATGCCGCCGACACCCGAGTGCAGCACCTGCACCTGCACTTCTTCTGTGCCCAGGCGGTGCAAGGCGCCCAGAATCGCTTCCAGCGAACCGTGTACGTCGGTCTTGATCACCACCGGCAGGCTCTGGGCTTCGCCTTCCTTGATCTTGGAAAGCATCTGGTCGAGCGTGCCGCGGCCCTGGGCCGCCAACTCCGTCTGGCGTCGCTTCTCGTGACGGAACGCGGCAACCTCTCGCGCCCGCGCGTCGTCTTCCACGACGATCAACTCGTCGCCGGCCTCTGGCGTCCCCGACAGGCCGAGCACCTCGACCGGCTCGGACGGCCCGGCCGACTTGACCTGCTCGCCGCGGTCGTTGAGCAGAGCGCGCACGCGACCGGACTCGGACCCAGCGACGAAGATGTCGCCGACCTTCAGCGTGCCGCGGCGCACCAGAACCGTAGCGACGGACCCGCGTCCCTGCTCCAGCTTGGCCTCGACGACCACGCCTTCCGCGCGGCGGTCCGAATTGGCCTGGAGCTCCATCAGCTCCGCCTGAAGGGTAATCGACTCCTCCAGATCGCCCAGCCCTTGGCCGGTGACAGCCGAGACCGGTACGCAGATGATGTCGCCGCCCATGTCTTCGGGGACCAGCTCGTGCTGCAACAGCTCGTTCTTCACCCGATCGGGGTTGGCCTCCGGCTTGTCGATCTTGTTGATCGCGACAATGATCGGTTTTTCGGCTGCCTTGGCATGGCTGATCGCCTCGACGGTCTGGGCCATGATGCCGTCGTCGGCCGCGACCACCAGGATCACGATGTCGGTGACATCGGCGCCGCGCGCCCGCATTTCGGTAAAGGCGGCGTGGCCCGGCGTATCCAGGAAGGTCAACTTGTTACTGGACGGCGTGACGATCTGATACGCGCCGATGTGCTGCGTGATGCCGCCGGCTTCGTGGGCCGCAACATCGGTCTTGCGCAGGGCGTCCAGCAGGCTGGTCTTGCCGTGGTCGACGTGGCCCATGATGGTGATCACGGGAGGCCGTTCGGACAGATTGCCGGTGTCATCCCCATCGGCATCGCGCAGGCCGATCTCAATGTCGTCGGCGGAGACGCGCTTGGCCTTGTGGCCAAACTCCTCCACGACCAACTCGGCGGTGTCGGCGTCGATTGTTTGGGTAATGGTGGCCATCACGCCCATCTTGAACAGCGCTTTCACCACCTCGCCGCCCCGCTCCGCCATGCGGTTGGCCAGTTCCTGCACGGTAATCGCTTCGGGCACGGTGACTTCGCGCAGAACCTTGGCGCCCTTCTGCAAGGCCTCGCGGGACTTTTGCTTCTCGCGCTCGCGCTGGCGCTTCAGGGCCGCCAGCGACCGGACCCGCTCCTCGCTGTCATCCTCCAGAGCCTGGCTGATGGTCAGCTTACCTTGGCGACGGCGCGGCTCTCCCTTCTTGGCAGTCGGTGCAGCGGCCGGCTTGACCTTGCTCCGCTTCTTGCTATCCGCGCTTTCCGCCTCTTCGGCCGGCTTCCGCTTGGCGGCGGGCGCACCTTCCTTGGGTGCCTGCGCTTGCTTCGCGGCAATTTCTTCGGGGGTTGGCACCGCCGGCTCATCGTCGGTGGTGACAGGCGCTTCAGCTTCGACCGCTGCCGCCGGTTGATCCGCTGCAGCCGCCGCCTCTTCTTCGGCTCGGCGCTTCGCTTCTTCAGCTTCGCGCGCCTGGCGTTCGGCCTCTGCCTGCGCACGGCGCTCGGCCTCTTCGGCCTCACGCTGGCGACGCTCTTCTTCTTCGTGGGCGCGGCGTTCCCGGTCGATATGCGCTTGCTCGATGGCGCGTTGCCGCGCTTCGCGCTCAGCCTGCGTCAGGTTGGAGAGGTCTTCCGCCGGTGCGGGCGGCGCAGCGGTCGGTACCGCGCTGGTCGCTGCAGTGGTTTCGGCCGTGGCCTCAGCCTCGGGTCCACCGGAGGGGACTTCGGCCATCTTGCCGCCTTCGCCGGCACGATAGGTGCGCTTGCGCTTGACCTCGACCTGTACCGTCTTGGTGCGGCCGTGACTGAAGGACTGGCGAACCTGACCCGTTTCGACCGTCTTCTTCAGCTCGAGTTTTTTCGACCGCCCAAGCGTGAGCGGCTTCTTTTCCCCGGACTTCTTCTCTTCTTTGGTCGTTGTCATGGTCTCTCTAGTCTAACGCGGCTTGCGTTGCCTGGCCGCCACCTTTTGTGCGGCTGCGGCCGTTTCATAACTCAAGATCTGCTCTACAGTCGAAACCAATTGCTTGGCCAACCCGCCCGGCGCGATAGCGACATGCACCGTGGCCGTCCGTCCGAAGGCGGCACCCAGCTGGTCCTGGCCGAACAGCTCGACCATAACCGGCTGATGTGAGCTGCCGTCGGCCAGCGTCTCGCCAACCGCCGCAGCGACACCGGCGAGCCGCTGGCGGCCGCCCGTGGCGCCGTCAACGGCCTGGATGACCACCGCAGCGCGGCCCTGTTCGATCCAGCTCTTCACCCTGTCGAAGCCGGCCACGGCTTGGCCGGCCCGCTTGGCAAAACCGATCAGGTCGAGAGCCCGCTGGCGCAGCAGAGCGGCCACATTCTTCGGCAAGGCCTCGGGCACCTCAACCGCCTGCCGCGCGGCCTTGGCGAACAGCCGTTTGGCGATTGCCGTCTCCAGAAGCGCCCGGTCGGGCATCACGTAAAGACCTCGGCCCGGCAGCTTCTCGCCCAGATCCGGCACCAGCACACCCTCAGGCGAGACGACGAACCGCAGCAGCCCGCCCTTCGGCCGGCTGGCGCGGGTCACCAGACAGCGTCGCTGCGGCCCCAGTGCCTTGCGGTCGGGCGCAGTGGAGTCGAGCCGTTCCTCGGCCCGTTCCTGCTGTTTCTGGGTTAGCGTCGCCTGCATAAGGTCTCGAGGCGCCCCTTCTAGCTTTGAGATCCGGGTTGTGCCGGCTCTTCGGTTTCCTGACCGGCCTCGCTTGGCGCCGTTTCGGCCTCGTCGTCGCCGAACCAGTGAGCGCGAGCCGCCATGATAATGGCGTTGGCCTCGTCCTCGCTGGGTGCTTCCTCGCCCAGAATCTCGATCAACTCATCGCTGGCGAGATCGCCGAGATCGTCGAGCGTTTTGATCGGTTGGTGGGGTGCCGGGGGCTCGCCAAGCTTGACCAGCATCGCGGCGGTCAGGCCTTCGATGGCAGCGATCTCGTCGCTAACGCCCATCTCCGCACGCTTTTCGTCAAGCTGACGCTCCTGCTCCTCCAACCAGGATTCGGCACGGGCGCGAAGCTCCTCCGCGACTTCCTCGTCGAATCCTTCGATATCGATCAGGTCCTCGATCGGCACATAGGCAATCTGCTCGACGGAGGTGAAGCCTTCGGCGACCAGCAGGTGGGCGATGACGTCGTCGACGTCGAGGGCCTCGATGAAAAGCTGGGAGCGGCTGTGGAACTCTTCCTGACGACGGGCGCTCTCCTCCTCCTCGGTCAGAATATCGATGTCCCAACCGGTCAGCTGCGAGGCGAGGCGCACGTTCTGGCCGCGTCGGCCGATCGCCAGCGAAAGCTGTTCGTCCGGCACGACCACTTCGATCCGGCCCTGCTCCTCATCCAGCACCACCTTCGTCACTTCGGCCGGCGCCAGGGCGTTGACCACGAAGGTAGCCGGCTCCGGTGACCAGGGAATGATATCGATTTTCTCGCCCTGCAGTTCGGCGACCACGGCCTGCACGCGGCTGCCGCGCATGCCGACGCAGGCGCCGACGGGGTCGATGGAGTTGTCGTGGCTGATCACTGCGATCTTGGCGCGGCTCCCGGGATCGCGGGCCACCGCCTTGATCTCGATGATGCCGTCGTAGATTTCCGGTACCTCTTGGGCGAACAGCTTTTTCATGAAATCGCCGCGGGTGCGCGAGAGGAAAATCTGCGGCCCGCGCGGCTCGCTGCGGACGTCGTAGATATAAGCGCGCACGCGATCCCCGGTACGTACCGACTCGCGCGGCAGCGTCTCGTCTCGGCGCATCAGGCCTTCGGCGCGACCCAGGTCGACGGTCACATTGCCGAATTCGTTGCGTTTGACGATGCCGTTGACGATTTCGCCAACGCGATCCTTGTACTCCTCGTACTGACGGCCACGCTCGGCATCGCGCACGCGCTGAACGATCACCTGCTTGGCGGTCTGTGCGGCAATGCGGCCGAGATCGATCGGCGGCAACTCGTCGATCAGCTCGTCGCCCAGCTCGGCTTCCGGTTTCCGCAGCTTCGCATCGGCCGGCGTGATCTCGGTGAATTCGTTCTCTATGGGATCGGCCACGGTGAGGTAGCGGCGCAGTTTGATCTCGCCGGTGCGGCGATCCATTTCGGCCCGAATGTCGTGCTCGTGACCGTACTTGGCCCGGCCCGCTTTTTGGATCGCCTGCTCCATGGCGACGATCACTTCGTCGGGCTCGATGCCTTTTTCGCGCGCGACCGCTTCCGCCACTTGCAGCAGTTCGGTGCGATAGCTCGGCGTGGTTTCCATCGCTTCTCGTCGTCCGTCCTTAGGTCTCAGACCGGTTCGGCGCCGTCCTCTTCAGCAGCGCCTCGGTCATGATCAGCTTTGCCTTGGCGATCTCCGCGAAGGGAAGGTGCTTGCGCCCCTCCTGCGTGTCGATCACCACTTCCTGCCCGTCCGCCCCAACCAGCGGTCCGCTGAAGCGGCGCTGACCTTCGCGGGGGGCAACCAGTTCCACGCGGGCCTCAAAGCCGGCCCATCGCGAGAAATCCTTCAACCGCGTCAGCGGCCTGTCTATTCCCGGTGACGCCACTTCCAAAAGGTAAGCTCCACCGATCGGGTCTTCTACATCGAGCAGCGCCGAAACCGTACGGCTGGCCTTGGTGCAGTCCGTAACGGTCATGCTGCCGTCCGGCCGCTCAGCCAAGACCTGAAGCTTCAACTTAACGCCGCGACCGCCCGAAAGCTGCACACGTACGACATCGAAGCCTAGGTCCTCCAGCGCCGGTGTTATCAACCCGGCGATCTTTGCCGCCAGGGCTTCGTCAGTGCTGCCGGTCGCGCCGCGCTGAGAAGATTTCGAGGCACCCGCGGCCTCGGTCTTGCGCCCCCCTCTCCTATGGGCCGAACGCTTCATGGCTGCGGCGACCTCCTCGCAACACCCGCCGGCCGGGACTCGGGAATAAAAAATGGCGGGCCGGAGCCCACCATATCAACTGAGCAGACCCAAACAGCGAGCCAGCCCTATGGCAACCGCGAACATAATCCCGGAGTGGCCGCCGTTTCAAGACGCAAGCGTCGTCTCCTGCTCTCTCGCGGCGTTTGAGTGCACTTCACGTCATAGGTAGAGACGAACGGGGTTAGAGGCGAACGGGCATCCACCTATGAAGATCGCGCTTTAGACGTGCGCGCGTGCGCGGCGGCGAAAGCGCAGATAGATGGGGTGGCGCCCCTCCGCAAGCGCTTTGGCCTCATAGCGTGTCGGCGGCCAATCGTCCCCGCGCGTCAGCGCATCGGTAGCGCTGCCTGCCGTCCAGGTGAACTCGGGATGATTCAGCAAGTGGCTCAGCATCCAGGCCTGCATCTTGGGGTCGTCGCTGGCCGCGCGGACTTCGGCGCCGTCGCATAAGGCGTTCGCCAGCAGGTTCAGCGTTTCGCGCTGCAGGAAACGGCGGGCTGCGTGACGACGCTTTGGCCAGGGATCGGGAAACAGCAGGAAGGCCCGTGCCAGACTTTCCGGCGGCAAGCGCTCGAGCAAAACGCGGGCATCGTCCGTAAAGACCCGGACGTTAGCGAGCGCTTCGGCTTCCAAGGCCCGCAGCAACGTCGCAACACCGTTTTCGAAAACCTCGCAGCCGATCATCCCGACCTCGGGCGCCTGCGCGGCCTGCCAGGCCAAGTGCTCGCCGCCGCCAAATCCGATCTCCAGCCAAACCGCCGTCGGGGCGGGATCGAACAGGGCTTTCGGGTCGAGTGTGCCGCTGGCCGGCAGCCTGACACCGACCTGCGGCAATCGCTCTTGCAGCAGCCGCCGAAGACCGGGCCGCAGCGGCCGACCTTTGCGGCGTCCGTGAAGCTTCGGGTGCAGCATGTCTGATAGCTTGGTTGCGAGGGTCAGGTCGCCGGGCCAGCCCGGTTCTGTCGCGGCGCGGCGCTGCGGAAAGGGCCCTAGTTGGCGCCGAAGCTGCTCTTCAATGACTCGACCAGATCTGCGCGTTCCCAGGAGAAGCCGCCGTCGGTGTCAGGCTTGCGTCCGAAATGCCCGTAAGCTGCGGTGCGTGCATAGATCGGACGATTGAGATGCAGATGCTCGCGGATGCCGCGGGGCGACAGCTCCACCAACTGACACAACACCTTTGCGATGTCGTCTTCCGAGACCTGTCCTGTGCCCTGGGTGTCGACGTAGACGCTCAGCGGTTTGGAAACACCGATGGCGTAGGAGAGCTGCAGCACGCAGCGCTGGGCAAGGCCGGCGGCGACGACGTTCTTGGCCAGATAGCGCGCTGCATAGGCGGCTGAGCGATCGACCTTGGTCGGATCCTTGCCGGAGAAGGCGCCACCGCCGTGAGGAGCTGCGCCGCCGTAGGTGTCGACGATGATCTTGCGGCCGGTCAGGCCGGCGTCTCCGTCGGGACCGCCGATCACAAAACGCCCGGTCGGATTGACGTAGAAGTCTTCCTCCGGGCACATCCAGCCTTCGGGCAGCACGTTGACGACGTGCGGCCGCACGATCTCCCGCACGTCGTCCTGGCTGAGATCGGCGCGGTGCTGGGTCGAGACGACGATCGAGGTGGCGCGCACCGGCTTGCCGTCCTCGTAGGCCAGCGTGACCTGGCTCTTGGCATCTGGGCCAAGGCCTGGCTCGGCACCTGAGTGTCGTGCTTCGGCGAGGGACTTCAGGATGTTGTGGCTTAGGTAGATCGGCGCCGGCATGAGGTCTTCGGTCTCGTCGCAGGCGAAGCCGAACATGATGCCCTGGTCGCCCGCGCCTTCGTCCTTGTTCCCTGCGGCGTCGACGCCGACCGCGATATCTGCGGACTGCTTATGAATGTAATTCTCGAGCGTCAGGTTCTTCCAGTGAAAGCCTTCCTGCTCGTATCCGATTTCCCGAACCGCGTGGCGTGCCACGTCTTCCAACATCTCTTTGGTGACCTGCTCCGGTCCGCGAACCTCGCCAGCGAGCACGACGCGATTGGTCGTTGTCATCGTCTCGACGGCAACCCGGGACAGGGGGTCGTGCGTGAGGAAGGTGTCGACAATGGCGTCCGAGATACGGTCGCAGACCTTATCGGGGTGCCCTTCCGAGACGGATTCGCTGGTGAAGTGGAAGTTGCCGGCACGCACGTATCGTTCCTCCGCTGTCTGGACCCGGACCGGGGACCTTTGAATGTTTACGATGGCGCGCTGACGATTCTAGTCTGGGCGCGACGGTGTCGAAGCACCGCGCGGCCCGGGCGAAAGTTGCGGGGCTGAGTTCGATGCAGCGCAAAACGCTGCGCACTTTGCAAAGACACTGCCTAGGGTGCAAGTGCGTAATAAGGCACCCGTCGCATTTGTCTGGCGACAGGGCGTTATCCCGCCGTGCGCCGGTTGAGAACGAGAGCGTGGCGCGGTCTTGGGAGGCGGCTCACTCTTCCGGTTCGCGCCCGACGATCTCGTCGCTCCGCGCTGCCAGCGCCTTGGTCATCTCGAACAGCCGCTTACGCACCTGAGGGTCGTGGATCCGATAGTAGGCTCGAACCAATTCGAGCGTTTCGCGTTTAGCCATTGGGTCCGGCTCCGCCTCATACGGTTCCGGTTGCTCGGCTAGGCCACGGAGTTGGCCGGGCGAACGCTGCGCGACCTCATCGTGCATCTCTTCGAAGAAGAAGTTGATGTCGGTATCGAGTACACGCGCCAGGTCGTAAAGCCGGCTCGCGCTGACTCGGTTAGCGCCCCGTTCGTACTTCTGTACTTGCTGAAAAGTGAGGCCGATGGCCTCGCCGAGCTTCTCCTGGCTCATTCCCAAAAGAGTGCGACGCTGACGCACTCTTTGGCCAACATGCACATCCACTGGGTTGGGCCCGTCGCCCCCTCGCCCTCTCGGACGTTGCGTAGTCATCCCCGCATCTGCCCCTGTCGCTGACGTTGCTGATCGCAAAGGCCTAGTCACACTTATGTATGCCGTCAACTGCCTAATTTTGATACCACTTCGGGGAGAAATCGTGAAAAGAACATTGTTCTCTGACTTGTACTTTGTTGCGTTCTTTAGAAGTACAAGCAGTGGAATACGTGCTCTGAGTGAATTCACTCTGACATATGTGTGAGCGAGACGGACGTTGGGCGTCTCCATCGAGCCTTACGGCACCGACGCGACTCTAGGGAGCGGCTCGGTCGGCTCGGGCCAGCAGACGACCGGCGAGCAGCAGCAGGGCGATCATGGGCAACAGAGCCCAACGGCCCAGATGTGCATAAGGCGTCGGTGGCAGGGCTTCCGGCAGGGCGGCGTCGATCGTGCCTGCGCTGTTAAGGTCCAAACTCTTCAAAGTGCGGCCGTAAGGGTCGATTACTGCCGAGATCCCTGTGTTGGCGGCGCGGACCAGCGGCAAGCCTTCTTCTACGGCACGAAGGCGGGCTGTGGCGAAGTGCTGATACGGCCCGCTGGAACTGCCGAACCAGGCGTCGTTGGTCAGGTTAAGCAGCCAGGCCGGGCGCGTTTCACCGACCACGCGACCGGAGAAGATGACCTCGTAGCAGATCAGGGCGCCGACCGGAGGAAGGCCGGGCAGCTCCAGCGTTCGTAGGCCTGGACCGGGTGTAAAGTCGCGCCGCCCGCCCGTAATCTTGTCGATCCCAAGCCACCCGCGAAAGGGGACATATTCGCCGAACGGCACCAGATGGAATTTGTCGTAGCGTGCCGCGATCGTTCCTTCCTGTTGTAAGGCGAGAACCGAGTTGTAGATCGGTCTGTCCGGATCGGCGCCGTCGTCTTCTCCTCCGTCCCGGGTCGGCGCCCCGAACAGGAAAACGGTATCGGGCCTTGCCAACTGGCCGAGCTCCCGCAACAAGGCGCTGTCCCGATTGAGCAGGAACGGCACCGCCGTCTCCGGCCAGATCACGTGGGTGACGTCTTCCCATCCCGGCGCCATCGAGAGCGTCGCTTGGTCCCGAAGGTGCTGCAGCCGGAGCTCGCGCTGCCATTTCAGTTCCTGGGCGATGTTTGGTTGCACGATCCGCAGGCGCAGATCCGGGACTGTGGGTTCGCCTGGCGGTGGAGCCAGACCGAGGCGCAGCGCACCCCCCAGTGCAGCGAGCAGAAGAAGTCCGTAAGCGGCCGCCGGAAGGCCGCAGCGCCGCAGTCGCCCGCCCGGATCGGTCAGTGTTGCCGGAGCTGCGGCAGCGAACAGTGTCAAAGCCGACAGGAGCCAGACACCGCCAAGCGCTGCGGGTTGCAGCATAACGTCCGAGATGCCCCAGACGCTGCCCAGCAGGTTCCAGGGAAAGCCGGTCAAGACCCAGCCACGCAGCCATTCCGCCGTCAGCCAGGCAGCGGTCAGCAGCAAGACCCGGCCCGGTCCGCGCCACCCTAACCAGCGGGCGGTGAGCGTCGCCCCGCCGGTAAAAAGCGCGAGGCCGATCGAAAGGCCGCCGACGGCGATCGGCAGAAACCACCAGAAGGCCGCAAAGTCGACGGTCATGGCGATGCCGACCCAGTAGAGGCCGGCCAGGAAGTAGCCAACACCGAATGCCCAGCCGACGCCGAACGCGGCGGAGCGTGTGGTCGTACCGTCCATCAACCAGACCAGACCGACAAAGGCCGGGATCAACAGCGGCAGGAGATAGAGCGGGGGCAAGGCGCCGGCCGCCAGAAGACCGAACAGCCCAGCGAGCGCCAGCCTTCGCCGGCCCGTCACTTGCGACAGGCCCATCGCCCAAGCCTTCAGCATTGCCTCAGGTCTCGTTGGAAGGCTGCGTGGCCGGCCGCTGGATGTCGGCCGCAAGTGTCTGAGGCTCGGACTTGGACCGGGCGCCAGCCGTTTGCGCCGGCGAGTCTGTTACCGTGGTATCGCGCCTCGCGGTGGGCTGGCCCTTGGGGACACGCGCCGAGTCTTCGGCGGTTTCGTCCTTCCTTGCAGGCAGATTGCGCAGTCGCAAGCGTTTCACCCGTCTCGGATCGGCTTGTACGATCTCGAAAGTCACGTGAGAGTGGGCATGTTCGATCAACTCGCCACGGGCCGGCACCCGGCCGGCGAGAAAGACGACCAAACCGCCCAGAGTATCGATATCTTCTTCTCGCTCTTCCTCGGAGAGCAGCGGACAGACCTCGGCCTCGAAGTCCTCGATCGGCATGCGCGCGTCCGCCAGGAGCGAACCGTCGGTCCGCGCGACCAGTTTCGGCCCCTCCAGCACATCGTGCTCGTCCTCGATCTCGCCGACAATCTGCTCGACC
Organism: Kiloniellales bacterium; assembly: GCA_052168175.1. Classification (GTDB taxonomy): domain Bacteria; phylum Pseudomonadota; class Alphaproteobacteria; order Kiloniellales; family DSM-21159; genus Algihabitans. Next base: position 326,275 of record JBQLZH010000002.1, on the reverse strand, counting down.
AGGTCTTCGATGGTGATCAGGCCGTCGATGCCGCCGTACTCGTCGACCACCAAAGCCATGTGCGCACGCCGCAGCCGCATCTCCAACAGCAGGTCGAGCACCAGCATCGAGGGCGCGACGACCTGCAGCGGTCGAACGATATTGGCGAGGCGAAATCGTCGGTTCCCCTTCGCGTAGCCCAGCACGTCCTTGATGTGCACGAAGCCGATCGGATCGTCCAGGTTCTCTCGATAGACCGGCAGACGGGAGTGACCGGCCTGGTTGAAGGTCTCGATCAGGCTGTCGAGTTCGGTACCGGCCTCGACGGACAGGATATCGGCGCGGGGAACCATGACATCGTAGGCGGTGAGGTGTCGCAGCTTCAGGATGTTGGCGAGCATCATCCGCTCGTTGCTGCCGATCGACGCCGCGCCTTCCTCTTCGTCTTCCTCGATACCGCCGATTATTTCCTCGATGGTGTCGCGCAGATGATCGCCGTTACGGCCCCTGAACAGCCGTCTCAGCCAGCCGCGCCCATTGCTTGTTTGCGAGGCGTCGCTCATTCGGCGGTTTCCTTCAGCGCCCGGGCTTCGTAGGGGTCGGCAATGCCCAACCCGGCAAGAATGCTGCGCTCCATGGCTTCCATGGCCTCGGCCTCGGCTTCGGTCTCGTGATCCCAGCCCAGCAGATGCAGCACGCCATGCGCCGTCAGATGGCTCAAGTGATCGGCCAGGGGCTTGGCCTGTTGAATCGCTTCGCGTGCGACGGTCTCGTAGGCCAGGATCACGTCGCCAAGCGCCGCTCTGCCCGTGGGGTCAACGGCACCGTCGGGAAAAGAGAGCACATTGGTCGGCGTGTTCTTGCCGCGGTAGGCGGCGTTCAGGCGCACTATGGCGCCATCGTCGGCAAGGGACACTGCCAGGCTGGCGGGTCCGGCAACGCCGGTCGCCGCGAGAGCGGCGCGCGCCGCCGTTTCGGCGCAACTGATCGGATCGGGCAGAGCCAAGCCCCAGGCCGGGCTTTCGCAGAGCACATCGATCTCGAGAGATCGCGGACTCGGATAGGGTTCGTCGTCGTCGTCGGTCATGGCAACTGCGCCGGCCCGCCCTGTTGCGTTTCCACGGCGGATGGTGGCGACTTGGAGTCCTTGCTATTTGCCCTCGAAGAGATCGGCCTCCCGTGGGCCTTCTTCAAGCGCTTGATCGTAGGCACGCACAATGCGCGTCACGAGCGAGTGGCGCACGACATCGGCGTCGGTGAACTGGGTAAAGGCGATGCCCGGCACGTTCTTAAGCACCGCCACCGCTTCCTTTAGGCCGGAGCGTTCGTTGCGTGGCAGGTCGATCTGGCTCAAATCTCCCGTTACCGCCATGCGCGAGTTCTCTCCCAGGCGGGTCAGAAACATCTTCATCTGAGTGGTGGTGGTGTTTTGTGCCTCGTCCAGGATGACGAAGGAGTTGGACAGAGTGCGACCGCGCATGAAGGCCAGCGGCGCGATCTCGATCTCCCCGCTGGCGATGCGTTTCGTGACGGCGTCGCCGGGCATCATGTCGTGCAGCGCATCGTAGAGCGGCCGCAGGTAGGGGTTGACCTTCTCTTCCATGGTGCCGGGCAGGAAGCCAAGCCGCTCGCCAGCCTCCACGGCCGGGCGGGAGAGAATGATGCGGTCTATCTGCCCTTCCTTGAGCAGAGCGACGGCCATGGCGACGGCCAGATAGGTCTTGCCGGTGCCGGCGGGCCCAAGTCCGAAAGCCAGATCCTTGGACATGAGGGTGCGCAGATAGGCAGCCTGGCGGCCGGACCTCGGGGTGATGTGCTTCTTGTAGGTCGCGACGGTCAGATCGCCGGCATGCAGGGCTGCGGTTCCGTCCTCCGTACCCTGCTCTGACGATCGTTTGCCGGCCGGCGGCAGTTCCAAGGCCATGCGCGCCGCCGCATCGACTTCGGCGGCATCGACACCGAGGCCTTTCCGCAAGCGCTGTTCCAGCGCTTCCAGGGCTTGGGTCGCGGCGGCCTGCGCCTCGGGCGTGCCGACGACGGTGACCTCATTGCCGAAGGAGTGCAACTGGACACCGATCAGCTCTTCCAGGCGGACCAGATTCTGGTCGTGCTGGCCGAACAGCAGCGGCAGGAGAGTGTTGTCGTCGAAGTGCAGCTTGATCGGGGTCGCGTCGTTCAAGCGTGGGCGGGTCCTCTAGGCGGCATCGATCCGGGACGGCATCGTGCGGGCAGCATCCGATTGTGACGTATAGTCTAACGTGACCACGCGTCCAGCCAAAGAGTTCCTCTGCGCGGCCTCGATGTCCACCTCCATTATGTGACCGATTAAGCGTTCCGGCGCTTCGACCACCACGGACTGCATCCAGGGACTGCGCCCGATCAGCTGGCCGGGCCGTTTGCCGCGCTTTTCGAAGAGTACGGCCAGGCGCTGGCCGACCTTGGAGCGATTGAAGGCCAGCTGCTGCTCACCCAAGAGCTGCTGCAGGGCGGCCAGTCGCTCGCTCTTCACCGTCTCGGGCACTTGATCTTCGATACCGGCGGCCGGGGTGCCGGGCCGTGGCGAGTACTTGAAGGAATAGGCTTGAGCGTAGTTCACCTCGGTGACCAGCCGCAGAGTCTCGGCGAAATCCCGGTCGCGCTCACCGGGAAAGCCGACGATGAAGTCGCTCGAAAGGGCCAGCCCCGGCTGCGCGTCCCGCAGATCCCCCACGATCCGGCGATAGTCGTCGGCGCTGTGCTTGCGGTTCATCGCCGAGAGGATGCGATCCGACCCAGACTGCACCGGAAGGTGCAGATAGGGCATGATCTTGGCTTCGTCTCGATGAGCGGCGATTAGCTCGGCGTCCATGTCGCGCGGATGGCTTGTGGTGTAGCGCAGGCGCGCAAGACCTTCGATCTCCGCCAAGCGTCGCAGGAGGCGGCCGAGGCCCCAGGTCGCGCCATCGGCGGCTTCGCCGTGATAGGCATTGACGTTCTGCCCCAGCAGCGTGATCTCCTGCGTGCCGCTCCCGACCAGCCGTTGCGCCTCCGCAACGATGTCGCCGACGGGACGGGAGAACTCGGCGCCGCGGGTGTAGGGCACCACGCAGAAACTGCAAAACTTGTCGCAACCTTCCTGCACGGAGAGGAAGGCGGCCGATCCCTGATGCGCGCTCTCCTCCGGCAGATGGTCGAACTTGGACTCGACGGGGAAGTCGGTGTCGACCAAGCCGCGACCCTCGCCACCCAACAGGCGTGTCACCATTTCTGGCAAGCGATGATAGGTCTGGGGTCCGAAGACTAGGTCTACGATCGGTGCCCGCCGCAGCATTTCCTCACCCTCGGCCTGCGCGACACAACCGGCTACGCCGAACAGAAGCTGCCGTCCTTCCGCCGCCGCGATCTCCTTGAGGGGGCGCAGGCGACCGAGCTCCGAATAGACCTTTTCGCTCGCTTTCTCGCGGATATGGCAGGTGTTGAGGATAACGAAATCGGCGTCGCCGGGATCTTCGGTCTGGGCATAGCCAAGCGGCGCCAGGACGTCGGCTATACGAACGGAATCGTAGACGTTCATCTGACAGCCGTAGGTCTTGATATAGAGTTTCTTGGGCACGGATCCGGATATCTACGGTCGAGAAAGCACGGAACGTAGCATCGTCCGCTGGCGGCATAAAGGGAGGCCGGGGCGCAATGAAGCAGGCTCAGTTGGCCTCTTCCTCCGCTTTGCGGAGCGGCTCGGGTCGTACCGGTGCGACATGCAGGCGGTCCAGCCCGGACTGCAGGTCGCCCTCGGCCTGTTGACGTAGCCGATCCAGGTCGCGCTCGCGGGTATCGGCAATGGTTTCCGCCACGGCTTTCTCCGGTGTCCCAAGCGCTAGCAGCACTTTTTCGGCCATGCGTAAAGCCGACTCGAAGGTCTCGCGAACCGAATAGTCCACCTCAGCCTTGCGCAGGCGGATCGAGTGACGCCGGTCGTAGGAGCGCACGAAGACTTTCGCCTGAGCGAACTCCGACTTGACCAGGGCGACGATCCGGTCCGCCGTCTCGGCGTCGTCGACACAGATCACGATCATATCTGCGTCCGATGCGCCGGCAGCCCGCAGAACGTCGCGCCGCGTGCCGTCGCCGAAGTGCACCCGGAACCCGAAGCGCTGGGCATCGATCACGCGGTCGGCATCGTTATCGAGGATCGTGACTTCGATGCCGTCGCCGAACAGCGGTTGCGAGACCACCTGCCCGAAACGGCCGAAGCCGATGACGAGCGTGCGGCCGTCGGCATCGTCGAAGGTCTCCTCCAGGTTTCGCGCCGGCGGGACGTGCAGGAGCAGTGGTTCCAGGCGCTCAACCAGAGGCGAGACGGCCATCGAGAGCGTGACGATGGCGATCAGGATGGAGGAGGTCTCGCCGGCGAGCAGGCCCGCTGTGGCCGCCGCCGCAAAGAGCACAAAGCCGAACTCGCCGTGCTGAGGCAGGGCGAGCGCCATCTTGATCGCGGTCTGATGGCCGATTTCGAAAAGTTGCGCGGCGATATAGATCGCCAGTGCTTTCAGGGCCATCGCTGCCGGCACCGCCGCGAGAATCAGAGCCCAGTTCGCTGTCACGGCCCCGACATCGAGCGACAGCCCCACGGCCATGAAGAAAAGCCCAAGGAACAGCCCGCGGAAGGGCTCTATATTCGCCTCGACCTCGTGGCGGTAGGCCGATTCGGCCAGCATCACCCCGGCGATGAAGGCGCCCATGGCGTAGGACATGCCGGCAAGGTCCATCAGCAGAGCGGCGGCAATCACGACCCCCAGCGCACTCGCCGTCATGATCTCTTGCATGCCGGTCCGGGCGAGCAGGTGAAACAGAGGATCGAGCAGATATTTGCCGGCCAGCACCAGCACGGCGATGGCGGCCAGTGCGACGGCGAGCTGCACCAGACTTTCGCTCAGATCCATCCCCTCACCAGTCGGCGCGAGAAATGCCACCAGCAGCAACAACGGGACGATCGCCAAGTCCTGGAAGAGCAGGATTGAGAAGGACTTGCGGCCATAGAGGCTGGAGCGCTCCCGCCGCTCGTCCAGCATCTGCATGACCAAAGCCGTAGAGGAGAGCGCCAGGCCGAGGCCCACCACCAATGCTGTGGCCACCGGCAGACCGAGGAGGACGGCGGGAACGGCCAGGATCCCGCCGCACAGCAGCATTTGTGCTGTACCGAGCCCGAAGATGTCGCCGCGCATGGCCCAGAGGGTCGAAGGCCGCAGCTCCAGCCCGATTACGAAGAGGAAAAGAACGACACCGAACTCAGCGAAGTGCAGCAGGTCCTCGGGGTGCTCGGAAAATCGTCCTTGAAAGGCCAGTTGAACGGCGAGACCAGCGGCCAGGTAGCCGAGAATCGTGCCGAGCCCCAAGCGTCGAAAGATGGGGGCAAAGAAACAGGCGGCCGCGATCAATGCCAAGGCGTTCCAGAACAGAAGTTCGATCGGGTTGGGATCGAATGCGGGCATACCTCGCGTTCCCCTATCGCTCCGTGGCCGAAAAGCAGCAGAGACTGGCTCCAGCCTGCACTCTAGTCGGCACCGCCAAACCGCGTCACCGCTTCATCCCGCAGCGTGATTTGTCATTGGAAAGTTGCAGTTGCATCTGCCAGCGTCGATGTCACGGATCTGGACTGAACGTAAGGAGGGTCATCTATGTCGGAGATGCGGTCGGAGGAGTCGCCGCCGCTCGTGGCTTGGCCCGAGATCCCGTTCGAGGCTTGGCGTGACACCTGTGCCGCGCTGCATCTCTTTACGCAGATCGTCGGCAAGTACAGGCTCGCCCGGACGCCCTGGGTCAATCATTCCTGGCATGCAACCTTTTACGTCACACCGCGCGGACTGACCACGTCCTTGGTGCCCGACGGACCCCTCGGCGTCGAGGTGGTTTTCGACTTTATCGACCAGCAAGTGGTTACCGAAGCGACCGGAGGACGTCGTGCCGACTTCGCGCTCGGGCCGATGAGCGTGGCGGATTTTCATGCGCGTTTTCTCGAGAGTCTGGATGCCGTCGGGGCGACGTCGGACTTCCATGGACGACCGAACGAAGTTCCCGATCCGATTCCCTTCCGCCAGGACACGGCACCGCGCCCCTGGGACGGCGAGGCGGTGGGGCGTTTTCACGATGCGCTGGTCCGCATCGACCGGGTCTTTCATCAGTTCCGCACAGGTTTCCTCGGCAAGGTCAGTCCGGTGCATCTTTTCTGGGGCAGCTTCGACTTGGCGGTGACGCGCTTCTCCGGTCGGCCGGCACCCTTGCACCCCGGGGGCGTGCCAGCCTTGCCCGACGATGTGACCCGAGAGGCCTATAGCCACGAGGTGTCATCGGCCGGTTTCTGGCCAGGGGGCGGCCCGATCGACGCGCCGGCCTTTTATTCCTATGCCTATCCGGCACCGGAAGGTTTTGCGTCGGCCGAAGTTCGCCCGGCTGCAGCCTATTTCGACAAGTCCGCCCGGGAGTTCATCCTCCCGTACGAGGCGGTGCGCAGCGCGTCGGACCCGGAGGCAACGCTGCTGGCTTTTCTGGAGAGTACCTATGCGGCGGCGGCGGGCCTCGGCGATTGGGACAGGCTGTCGATGGACTGCCCTACGGGGCGTCCGCTGCAGCCGCGGCCGCTTTAGAAGTTCCAGCGGCGCACGCGGCCGGTGTCGACGTGGATGAAACCGGACTTGGCGTAATAGCCGACACCACCTCGCTGCAATCGCCAGGCGGCATCGCGCAGCGCGGTCAGATCGCGGTCGGGCAGAGCGATATCGATTGCCATACCGCGCATGTGGAAAGACTTCCGCGCGACGCCGTTGGACTTGGATGCCAGGGCGGCATTGGTCTTGGGCGAACGGTAGGCGGAGATCACGTGGAAGGGGCCGCGCGCGTCCAGGGTCGCCTGTAAGCTGTGCAGCAGGTCGAGCAGTGCCGGATCCATCTGCTCGAGATCGCCGGTGCGCCAGTCGCGCAGGATGTGGTTGATCTGCTCCAGGCCGTCGTGCCTGTAGCTGCCGTCGGCCCAGTAGATCGTCTCCAGCGTCTCGCCGGTGTGCAGGTTGCGAAAGGCGAGTGCTCGCGGCTCGCCGGCACGGGCTGCGGTCGGCGTCAGCGTTGCGCCGCCGAACAACGACAGGGCTGCGGCCCCGGCCAGCCCGGCTACGACATCTCGGCGAGATCGATCTTCGCTGGTGACAGCACAGCAGTCTGGAATGGGCGGAGAGGTCTCCGTCATGTTGGACTGGCTCCTCGTCTTTCGATTGTCCCCGTTTCGGTTCCAACCCTGGCAACAGCGGTCACCCCCATTCGTTGAAGCCATAACAAACGGATGGTTAACGGGGGAATAAGCAAAGTGCCTTCGCCAGGAAGCAATTTTCGGACAGTGGCACGCCGCCGGCAGTTTTAGACTAGGCTCGGCGATCGAAGAGCTGGGCCGCGCCATTCGATGGCGCTGCACTTTTCGTTCGCTGCATCTGGCTGAAACGTTGTCTGGGGGCGCTTAGATCATGATCGTAGATCCCGAAATCCTGCCGCTGTATCTGGCCACCATCCTGGTTCTGATTCTGGTGCCTGGCCCGGACTCGGTGCTGATTCTGAGTCGCAGCCTGTTCGAGGGGCGTGCGATGGGCTGGATCGCGTCTGCAGGGACGGCCACGGGCAACGTTGTCCACGCCGGCCTCGCAGCGCTCGGCGTTTCGGCGGTGATTGCGGCCTCTCCTGCCTTGTTCGACATTCTGCGCTGGCTGGGGGCCGCATATCTGGCCTGGTTGGGCCTGAAGGCGCTGCGCAGTGCCTGGCAATCCTGGTACCGGGCAAGCGGCGCACCCTTGCCGATGTTTCCGCGCGCGACTTGGCGTCGGACCTACCTGCAAGCCCTGCTGACCAATATGCTGAACCCGAAGGTTATTCTGTTCTATCTGGCTTTCGTCCCGCAGTTCGTCTCGCCGGCTGCCGGCCCGGTCGCGCTGCAGACCTTCGTTCTCGGTGTTCTCCTCGCGGCTTTTGCAACGCTGTACCATCTCGGCTTGTCGAGCCTTGCGGCAACGAGTGCTCAGCGGCTCCTGCGAACGCGGGCTTTCAATGCGCTGCTGAATGGCGTCTCGGGTTTGCTGTTCATCGGCTTCGCGATCCGCGTCTTCCTGACGGAGCGGAAGTTCGCTTAAGGCTCGCCAGACCCTGCGCGCGGCCCGAAAAGGGCGTCGATCAAAGCCGTGTCCCGGTCGTAAACATCCTCCCGGAACTGCAGCTTGCCGTCGATATCTGCCCCGGCGGTCAGATAAGTGATGTGGACAGGTACAGGGTCCGGCAGCGAGACGATCGTACGCCGCCCGCTGGCGACGGTCTGGCGAATACGATCGGGCGTCCAGTCAGGTGCATCGCGTAGCAGAATGTCAGCAAGCTCAAGGGGTTTGTCCAACCGCACGCAGCCATGGCTGAAGGCGCGGCTTGCCCGTGCGAACAGGCTGCGCGCCGGCGTGTCGTGCAGATAAACGTTGAAGCGGTTGGGGAACATGAACTTGATTCGCCCCAGCGCGTTCTGCGGACCCGGCCTTTGCCGCAGCCGATAGGGAAAGTTCGCCGCCGTGACCAGCGACCAGTCGATCTGCGCAGGGTCGAGCGGCGCCGCTGTCTCCGACCACGACGCCAGGACCTCGTAGTTCCTGGCGGCTAGGTAGCCAGGGTCTTCCTTGATCTTCGGCAGCAGCTCCTTGGTTGCAATAGAATGTGGAACATTCCAGTAAGGATTGATTTCCAGGTATTCGATGCGGTCGCTGAAGACCGGCGTGCGATGATAAGGTGCTCCGACGACGGTGCGCGACCAATAGAGCGGTTCGCCATCGAAGGTGCCTTCCACCGAAAAGTCGGCGAGGTTCACCAGCAGATGGTCCGCCCCCAGGTCGTCAGGCATCCAGCGCCAACGTTCCAGGTTGATCTGAGCTTGGCGAATACGAGTGGCCAGAGGCACGTTTAGGCTGCGCAGTGTGTTCGGTCCGACTCGACCATCTACCTCCAGGCCATGCCGAGCCTGGAACCGGCGCACCGCATCGGTCAGCGAGGGATCGAAGGCACCGGCAAGCGCAGGACTTCCGGCCGCTGCGTTGTGTTCGGGAGTGAGGTCGCCGCTTGCCAGCAAACGGGCGCGCAGTTGGGCGATGCGCGCGCCCTCGACTTCGACGTCCGCCTGGGCGTCCAGCGTCTCGCCTTCGTCCACCCTCGGCCAGTCGAGGCCGGCCGCGGCTGCAGCGCGCAGTGTCGCCAGCGCCTGGCGTAGCCGGTCGTAGGCCGGGTCGGCCGGCGCCAGCGCCTCCAGGTGTCCGGCGGCTTGCCCCGCGGGTCGAGCACGCAGTTGCTTGAGAATGGCCAAGCGTTGGATCGGCGAGGGCGTCAAATGGTTCTCTGCGAAGACTTCGCCGGGGAGCGTCCGCCCTTGCGAGAGATCGCTTGCGTAGGCCATGACGCCCAAGCCCAGGCGTACCTCGAACTCTGCGCTCAAGTCCGGGCGTGTCGCCCCCATCAGAGCGGCGATAGCAGAACTCCCGTAGTCTTCCGGATCCAGGCCGTGGCTATCGGCTGCCGCAAGCATCGCTATCATCTCCCTTGCACGCGGATCGGCGCCCGCGGCATCGCTCCAAAGCGGTCGCCAGCCGGTGTCCCGATAGAGTCCCTGCAGGGCTGCCAAGTCCTGAGCGCGCCGCTCGGTGGCCCCGGCTGCGAGTTGCGTTTCGAGAAGGCGCTTGACTTCGGTCGCAAAGGCGCTGGACGGCGCCGTCCCATCTGACTGCGCTGCGACTGCAGGCGTTGTTCGGGCGAGGGTCTGTGCGGCCGCACCGGTTACGGCGCCGGCGAGCGTCAGGCTGGCGACCAGCCCGCAGGCGAGGCCGATGAGGGAGGAGGTAGGCGACCGACCGGGCATGCGCGCTCCTTCACTCCTGAGGTAAGCCTCAGGCGGAATCGGCAAAGCCCCGACGTGTCGCCTTGCGTCCAGCGACTAGGCGGTAAAGTCCCGTACGTCGGCGAGACGTCCGGTGATGGCTGCGGCTGCGGCCATGCCCGGGCTCATCAGGTGCGTGCGTCCGCCGGGACCCTGCCGGCCCTCGAAATTCCGGTTGGAGGTGGAGGCGCAGCGCTCGCCTGGGGCCAATTTGTCGGCGTTCATCGCCAGACACATGGAACAGCCCGGCTCCCGCCAGTCGAAGCCGGCTTCGACAAGGATGCGGTCGAGACCCTCGGACTCGGCCTGTTCCTTCACCAGACCGGACCCCGGCACCACCATCGCATAGACGCTCTCAGCCACCTTGCGGCCCTTGGCGATCTCGGCAACGGCGCGCAGATCCTCGATGCGACCGTTGGTGCAGGAGCCGATGAAGACCTTGTCGACGGTCACGTCTTGCAGCCGCTGGCCGGCCTGCAGGCCCATGTAGTCGAGCTTGCGTTCGAGCGCCGCCCGCCGTTCCGTGGAGGCTGTCGTTTCGAGAGCCGGCACGGCGCCGGAGATCGGCAGCACGTCCTCCGGACTGGTGCCCCAGGTCACCTGCGGCTCGATCTCTGAGACCGATAGCGACACCTCCGTGTCGTATTTGGCGTCCGGATCGGACGGCAGTTCGCGCCAATACGCCAGAGCCTGTTCCCAGGTGCCGGCCTTGGGCGCCCGGGGCCGTCCCATCAGATAATCGAAGGTGATCTGATCCGGCGCGATCAAGCCCGCGCGCGCGCCGGCCTCGATCGACATGTTGCAGACCGTCATGCGTCCCTCCATCGAGAGCGCCCGAATCGCAGGGCCGGCGTACTCGATGACGTGGCCGGTGCCGCCGGCCGTTCCGATCTTGCCGATCAGGGCAAGGATCAGGTCCTTGGCGGTCAGGCCGGTCGGCAGGTCGCCGTCGACGGTGATGCGCATGTTCTTGGCCGGCCGCTGCAACAGCGTCTGGGTCGCCAGCACATGCTCGACCTCGCTGGTGCCGATGCCGAAGGCCAGAGCGCCGAAGGCGCCATGGGTCGAGGTGTGGCTGTCGCCGCAGACGATGGTCATGCCCGGCTGGGTCAGGCCCTGCTCCGGCCCGATGATGTGGACGATACCCTGCCGGACGTCGGCCATGTCGAAGTACTCGATGCCGAAAGCGGCCGCATTGCGCGCGAGCGTGTCCACCTGGATGCGGCTCTGTTCGTCGTCGATCCCCAGCGAGCGGTCGGAGGTCGGCACGTTGTGGTCGGCCACGGCCAAAGTGGCCTCCGGCCGGCGCACCGGGCGGCCGGCGAGACGCAGCCCCTCGAAGGCCTGCGGACTGGTGACCTCGTGCACCAGGTGGCGATCGATGTAGATCGCGCAGGTCCCGTCTTCCTGGCGATCGACCACATGCGCGTCCCAGATCTTGTCGAACAGAGTTCGCGGCGCGGTTTGGGGGCGGCTGGCTGTATCACTGGGCATCGATCGGTCCTGTCATATCGTCTTGTTGTTTTGCTCTAAGGGTCTGCGGGTCGCGAAGATAGCGCCGCGCTGGTCCGAGGCCAATCGCACTCTGCCTGTCGCAGCCATGCAGACTTGCGGTGTCTCGCTGGCTGCCTGGATCAAGACGATTTAGGATCGCTTCCGTCGCGGCGGTAGTCCGCTCTGCGGCGGTGTCGGCGGAAAAAGGGAGAGAACGAGGCGTGACGGAAACGGCAGCAGGGAGCGCAGGCGGACGGACGGCGGTTTCGTCCGACCCTTCACCGCTTGATACCGCGAGCATCGACGTCTGGCTGTTCGATCTGGACAACACGCTCTACCCGGCGTCCTGTCGTTTGTTCGACCAGATCGACCGGGCCATGGGGCAATACGTCGCCGACCTGCTGAGTCTGGAGCCGGTGGAGGCCCGCGCTCTGCAGAAGCAGTACTTTCGTGAACATGGCACGACCCTGCGTGGTCTCATGACCCATCACAACATCGACCCCCACGACTATCTGTCGGTGGTCCACGATATCGACCACACGCCGGTGCAGCCCAATCCCCGCCTCGACGCCGCGCTGGAGCGCTTGCCGGGCCGGAAGCTGATCTTCACCAACGGCTCTGTGCCCCATGCGGAAGCGGTGCTGGAGCGCCTGGGCGTGACCCGTCACTTCGAGGCGATCTTCGACATCGTCGCCTCCGACTTCATCCCGAAGCCCGATCTGGCGCCGTACCACGAGCTGCTGCGCCGGCACGGCATCGCGCCAAACCGCACCTTCTTCGCCGAGGATTCAGCCCGCAATCTGGTCCCCGCCCATGCCCTCGGCATGACCACGCTCTACGTCCAGCACGGGGCCGACTGGAACGTCGATCCCCACAGCGACGCCGATTACATCCACCACCGCTGCGAAGACATCTCCGACTGGCTGGAGACCCTTGTCGGGGTGGAGGGCTCCTAGGCACGGAGGGTTTTGCGCCGCTGCCACTTGACCCTCGACGGCCCTCGACGCATGGTCCGCCGCTCTTTCGGGCGGGACAACGACAGGACAGAGGGCAAGAGGGAATGCAGACGTCGGACCTGCAGGCGGCAATCGAGGAAGCTTGGGAGCAGCGGGCCGAGATTGGCCTGGAGACCAAGGGCATCGTGCGTGATGCGGTGGAACTGGCCCTGGCCGGTCTCGACGAGGGGCGTTATCGGGTTGCCGAGAAGTCCGGCGAAGGCAACGGCGACTGGGTCGTGAACCAGTGGCTCAAGAAGGCCGTTCTGCTGTCATTTCGCTTGAACGACATGGCCGTCATGACCGGTGGTCCCTGGGATCCCGAGCACGGTCAGGCCGCCTGGTTCGACAAGGTGCCCTCCAAGTTCTCCGACTGGAGCGAGGAACGCTTTCGCAAGGCCGGCTTCCGCGCCGTGCCCAACTGCACCGTGCGACGCAGCGCCTACATTGCGCCGGGCGTGGTGCTGATGCCCTCCTTCGTGAACCTCGGCGCTTATGTCGATGAGGGCACCATGGTGGACACTTGGGCAACCGTCGGGTCTTGCGCGCAGATCGGCAAGAACGTGCATCTCTCGGGCGGCGCCGGCATCGGCGGCGTGCTGGAGCCGCTGCAGGCCAACCCCGTCGTGATCGAGGACAACTGCTTTATCGGGGCCCGCTCGGAGGTGGTCGAGGGCGTGATCGTGCGCGAGGGCGCGGTGCTCTCCATGGGCGTCTTCATCGGTGCCTCCACCAAGATCGTCGATCGTGAAACCGGCGAAGTCTTCCGCGGCGAGGTGCCGGCCTACTCGGTGGTCGTCCCCGGCAGCCTGCCGGGCAAGCCGCTGCCCGACGGGACGCCCGGCCCGAGCCTTTATTGTGCGGTGATCATCAAGCGGGTCGACGAGAAGACCCGCGCGAAGGTTTCGATCAACGAGCTCCTGCGCGACTAAGGCGGTTTCGTCTGTTTCCGCCCGCTTGTCTTGCGGCCCGTCTATCCGTCGCACTGGTCGCGACCTCTGGGCGGGCCTATGTCGCCGTGGGAAGACAAGCCCTACCGCAGCGCGATATAACCGGCGGTCATGACCGATAGCGTAACTCTCGCCCCCGTCCGTACTGTCGATCCGCTCGATCTCGCGCAGCGTTTGATTCGCTGCCCCAGCGTCACGCCCGTGGAGGGCGGTGCACTGGATCTGCTGCAGAGCGAGCTGGAGCGGCTGGGCTTCGTCTGCCATCGCCTCGTCTTCTCCGAGGCCGGTACCCCGGACGTGGACAACCTCTATGCCCGGCTGGGGACTGCGCAACCCAACTTCTGCTTCGCCGGTCACACCGACGTGGTGCCGATCGGCGATGCGGCTGCCTGGTCTAGCGACCCCTTTGCGGCCGAGGTTCGCGGCGAGGAGCTGGTTGGGCGCGGCGCCTCCGACATGAAGGGCGCCATCGCCTGCATGGTCGCGGCGATTTCGGCCTACCTCTCGGAGCGAGGTGAACCGGCCGGCTCGATCTCGCTGCTGATCACCGGCGACGAGGAAGGCCCTTCGATCAACGGGACCCGCAAGATGCTTTCCTGGCTGGCAGAGCGTGGCGAGCGCCTCGACGCCTGTCTGGTCGGCGAGCCGACGAATCCGGACGCGCTGGGCGACATGGTCAAGATCGGCCGGCGCGGCAGCCTGACAGGCCAGCTCACGGTTCAGGGCGTGCAGGGTCATACGGCCTATCCGCACCTGGCCGACAATCCGGTCCATCATCTGGTGCGCCTGCTGCAGGCCGTGACGGCCGAGCCGCTGGATGCAGGCACCGACCACTTCCAGCCCTCCACGCTGCAGGTCTCGACCGTGGATGTCGGGAATCCGGCCACCAACGTGATTCCGGCCAAGGCGACGGCGGCCTTCAACATCCGCTTCAACGATCTGCATAGCGGCTCCTCGCTGGAGGCTTGGCTGCGCGAGACCTTCGATGCCGTCATGGCCGGATCCGATGGATGGCAGGCAAGCTACGATCTGAAAGTCCGGGTTTCCGGCGAAGCCTTTCTGACGCCGCCGGGCCCTCTGTCGGACCTGCTGCAGGATGCCGTTGAGGCGGCGACGGGGCAGCGGCCGCAGCTCTCGACCACCGGGGGTACCTCCGACGCGCGCTTCATCAAAGACGTCTGTCCGGTGGCGGAGTTCGGACTGGTCGGCAAGACCATGCATCAGGTCGACGAACGGGTCGGTGTGAAAGACCTTGCGGCCCTGACCGAGGTCTATCGCCGCGTGCTGCAGGACTTCTTCGGATCTGCTGCTGCAAGCGCCTCTGGTGGGAGCAGGACCGCGTGATCCTGCCGAGTCAGGCCGAGATCCTACAATCGCTGTACGCTGTTTGGCGGCTGCTGCGCGGTGACCGCAGCGCCGTAACTTTACTCGACGGCAGCCCCGACGCCTTCGTTAAGTCCTTTTTCGCTGCGGTCTTGGTTCTGCCTTTCTGGCTGCTGCATGAATGGACGCTGCTGAGCGAAGAGCGTCTGGCGGGCGGGCTCCTCTTCTTGATCACGATCGAGGGGCTGACCTACACGATTTCCTGGCTGGCCTTTCCCGTTGTCATGACCTTCGTTGCCGAGGCGCTGGGTCGAGAAAAGAACTATCTGCACTACATCGTCGTCTGGAATTGGGCTGTCGTCATTCAAGCAGCTTTCGCCGTGCCCATTGCTGCCTTTGCCAGTGGCGCCGGAGCGCCGGCGTTGGGCGGCATCCTGCTGTTGGTGCAGTTCGCCATCTTCGCCTACCAGTGGTACATCACCCGCGTTGCTTTGCAGGTCGACGGCCTGCCCGCCTTCGGCATTGTGTTTATGGGTTGGGTTCTGGACCTGCTGGTAGCAGGCATCGGCCGGTCGATGGTGGTGGTGAATTGAGATTGGACCGGTGGCGGGGCCGACTGTCACTCTGGCGTTTGCGTCGATTCGAGCGGAGGTTGGGCGCGCGCGCGTTTGAGTGCACCCAGGGCCGTTTATCGCCGAGCGCGGATCAGTAGGTGACCTCCGTCAGGTAGAGCCCCTCCGCCGGCGCCGTCGGGCCGGCCGCACGACGATCCTTCGCCTGCAGGGCGCGGGTCACCTGCTCCGGGCTCCATTTGCCTTGGCCGACCAATCGCAGGGTTCCGACCATGTTGCGCACCTGGTGGTGCAGGAAGGACCGTGCGGCAGCGTGAACGCGGATCTCGAGCCCCTCCAGCCCGCAATCTCGCGATTCGACATGCAACTCGTCGAGCGTCTTCTCGGGACTGGCGGCCTGGCATTCGCTCGCGCGAAAGGAACTGAAGTCGTGATGACCGATCAGACGGTCTGCGCCTGCCTGCAAAGCGGCGGGATCGAGGGTCTGGGGTACCCACCAGACGCGCCCCCGCAGGAGAGCGGGTCGCGATGGCCTGCAAAGGATACGATAGAGATAGCGTCGTCCCGTAGCGGAGAAGCGGGCGTGGAAGTCCTGCTCGACGGCTTCGGCGGCCAGAACCGCAATCGGCGCCGGCCTTACGTGGGCGTTCAGCGCCTTGGCCACCGTCGTTGCGTCGGTGGCCTTCTCGATATCCACATGTGCGACCTGGCCGCTGGCGTGTACCCCGGTGTCCGTGCGGCCGGCGCCTTGGACGCTGGTGCGCTCGCCGCAGAAGCGGAACACCGCCTCCTCCAGAGCGGCTTGTACGCTGGGGCCGTTATCCTGGCGCTGCCAGCCGACGAAAGGTGCACCGTCGTATTCCAGCGTTAACTTGTAGCGTGTCATCTGCAGGCACTAATCGGGCGGTGGCAGGCGGCTGCCTGCCGGCAAGGGAAAGCCGCGCAGGAAGGCTGCGGTGTCGACCGGCGCCTTACCGGGGCGTTGCAGGCGTGTCGGGCGCAGCGCGCCTTCGCCGCAGGCCAGAGTCAAACGGTCGTCGAGCACCTCCCCGGCCGTGCCGGTGCCGCTCGGCACCAATTCGGCCGCCAAGACCTTGATGCGCTCGCCCTTGGCGGTTTCGAAGAAGGCGCCGGGCCAAGGGGTAAAGGCGCGCACCTGCCGCTCGAGCTCGGCTGCGGACTTGCGCCAGTCGAGCCGCGCTTCGGACCTGTTCAGCTTCGCGGCATAGGTCACGCCGTCGGTGGCTTGCGCGCGCGGCTTCAATAGGCCTGCCGTCAGCCCCGTCAGGGCCTCGACGATCAGTTCGGCGCCGAGCGCGGCCAGACGATCGTGCAGCGATTGGGCGGTGTCTTGCGAAGCGATGTCGAGTCGACTCTCCAGCAGAACTGGGCCCGTATCCAGCCCGGCTTCCATCTGCATGATGCAGATGCCCGTCTCCGGGTCGCCAGCCAAGATCGCGCGCTGGATCGGCGCCGCGCCACGCCAGCGGGGCAACAAGGAGGCATGGATGTTGAGACAGCCCAGGCGCGGTGCGTCCAGAACGGCTTGCGGCAGGATCAGGCCATAGGCCGCGACCACGGCGACGTCCAGTTCCAACGCTTCGAACTCTGCCTGCGCGTTGGGATCGCGCAGAGTCGTCGGTGTGCGTAGCGGCCAACCTTGCGCGGCCGCTGCCTTCTGAATCGGGCTCGGCTGTGCCTTATGGCCTCGGCCGGCGGGGCGCGGCGGCTGCGAATAAACGCAGGCGATTTCATGTCCGGCAGCGTTTAGCGCCAGAAGTGCCGGTACCGCGAAATCGGGTGTGCCCATAAAGGCGAGACGCAGGCGTCGGCGTTCGGTTTCCGTATCGATCATCTTGCGGGGTGTAGCATGACCTCTCGGTCATCGGGAGGCGGGGTCTCGCTACGTGGCGCATGGCGCTATGCCGGCACCGTGGTTCCTGACGCAACTTGAGGACTCGGTGCAGCTGCAAGGGCGCGTTCTGCTGGCAACGTCAGGGTGATGATCGTGCCTTCGCCCAAGGTGCTCTCGATGGTGAGGTCGCCGCCGTGAAGCTCTGCCAGGTTGCGGGCAATCGTCAGGCCTAGCCCGGTGCCTTGATAGCGGCGTGCATGGGCGCTTTCCAGCTGGGTGAAAGGTTGCATCACCTGGCCGATCTCATGGGGCGCGATACCGATCCCGCGATCTGCCACGCTCAGCCGAGGCTGGCCCGCGGCATCGAGCGTTGCGTAGATCATGACCTTGGTGTCGGCATCGCTGAACTTGAGCGCATTGGAGAGCAGGTTGAGAAGGATCTGCACCAGCGCACGACGGTCGGCCCAAACAGCCGGTGTCTTGTCGGTACCGTCGATGCTCACCCGAGCGCGATTGAATTCGCCGCGTTCGGAGATCAGGCGCAAGGTGTCGCTGATCAGCTCATCGAATTCGATCCGTTCTTCGTGCAGCTCGCGCTGACCCGCCTCCACCTTCGAGAGGTCGAGGATATCGCTGATCAGGCTCAACAGGTGGCGGCCACTGGCCAGGATGTCGCGCGCATAGCCCTTGTAGCGATCCTGCAGCGGCCCGAAGGCTTCGTGGCTCATGACCTCGGAGAAGCCGATGATGGCGTTCAGCGGTGTCCGCAGTTCGTGGCTCATGTTGGCCAGGAATTCGGACTTGGCGCGGTTGGCGAGCTCTGCGTCCTCTTTGGCGGCGCGCAGGGCGCGCTCCGCTGCCGTACGCTCGGTCACGTCTTCATAAGTCGCGACCGCTCCTCCGTCGGCCATGCAGTGGTGATGGATGGCAATGACGCGGCCGCTGCTCCGCACCTCGCGACGGACCGTATCCTGCTCCAGACTGTAGAGTTGCTGGCGGCGCTTGAGGAAAGCGTCCGCCTCCTCCTGGGTCATGCCTTCTATGTCGGCATAGATCCTTGCAAGTTCCGGTAAGGGCGTGCCGGGCTTGGCTTGTGCTTCGCTGAAGCCCCAGAGGTCGCGGTAGCGCGAGTTGCAGGCTAGCAGGCGATGGTCGCCGTCGAACAGGGCCACGCCCACCGGCATCGTTGTCACTGCCAGCATAAGCTGCTGTTGGGCGCGGCTGGCGGCCTGCTCGGCGACCCGCTGGCGGATCACGAAAACCGCCAGCCCCAACGCGAGGACGGCAAGCGCGACCGCGACGGCCAGAAAGCCCGTCTGGAAGCTGTCGAGCTCCGTCTCCTGATCGGTTAGCAGCTCCAGGGCGGCGGCGTTCGACTGCTCGAAGAGCGCGCCGACCCGGGACAGGGCGTTGTCCGCGCGTAAGAGAGCCAGGTCGACCACCAAGTCGCTTTCGGCAGCGGCGCCGTGGACCCCATCGCTCAACCATCTCTCAAGATCGATCAGCACGGGATGCAGCGCGGCATGAACTGCTGAAGCGCCGACCAGGTTGTCAAGGTTGTAGGTGTGGCGTACTTGATCGACGATGACCCTCGCGCGCAGAAGCTGGTAGCGGGCCTCGTCGAGACTGCGGCTCTCGGGCGGTTGCTGTCGGGCGCTTTCCAGAGAGCGGACCAAGGCCGAGAGATCGTGCACGAGGACTGCGACGTCGCGCTGCTGGCGTACGACCTCGACAGGCAGACCTCGCTGAACCTGGGTCACACCGTGCTGCACGTAGGTGATGAGACCACCCGTGCTTCCCAGGATCAGCGCGACGGTGAGATAGGCTGTAAGCGGCAAGCGGGCAAGCAAGCGGATCATTGCGTCAGCAGGCCGGTCTCGCGATAAAAGCGTTCGGCGCCGCTGTGGAGCGGTAAAGGCAAGCCATTGAGCGCCGTCTCCCGTCGGACCGGCGCGCCGAGCACTCGCCTCTCCCGCAGCGCGATGAATGTATCTTCGTCCCACAGCACCGAAGTCACTCGATAGACCAGCTCTTCGTCCAGATCGGCTCGGGTCAGCATCAGTGCTCCGACCTTCAGGCTCGATGTTGGCGTTGTTCCTGGGTAAAGCCCAGGTGGCAGGACCGTTGATAGGAAGAAGGGCACGCGTGCCGCAAGTTCGGCTTGAGCCGCGGCCTCGATCGGCACGAGCGTGATCTGGATGTCGTTGGCCAAGGCCGTGATCGAGGCGACAGGTGCTCCGGCAACGGTGAAGAAGGCATCCAGCGTTCCGGTTCGCATTTTCTGTATAGCGAGATCGGGCTTCACGTAGCTTGGCACCAGGTCCGTTTCCGTCAGGCCATGTGCCTCCAACACGAGGCGTGCGGCGATCAGGGTGCCGGAGCCCTGTTCGTCGAGAGACACACGCTTGCCTCTCAAGTCCGCCAAAGTCCGGATGCCGGCGTCCGCCCGCGCGACGATCTGCAGGCTTTCGGAGTAGAGATGTCCGATTGCACGCAAATCCTGCATCGGCGAACTGCCTGAAAAAATGCCCTCGCCGCTGTAAGCCCAGTGAGCGATATCCGCCTGTACCAGTCCGGCTTCCAGTCGCTTGGCCGCCAACTCCGCTATGTTGGCGACGGAACCGTTGGAGGTTTGAGCGACGGCGAGCAGCCGTTGGGTGGGACAGTCGATGCGACAGGTAATGCCGAGGCGATCGGTCAACTCCGCCGCAAGAACGCTGCCGACGGGATAGTAAGTGCCGGCTAGGCCGCCGGTTCCGATGCGGAAGAGAGCCGTTTGATCGCTTGCGGTTGAGGATTCAGCCGTGGTGGTGAGTGTAAAACTCAACGCCAGAGCGAGCAGTGCTTTCACGGCTGGCCGCCGCCGAGGATCCCTTGTGCCGCTAGCCGCTATCACCGCTCCCGCTCCTCAGGTGTGACAGGACTATGGCCAATCTGCACGCGAAGGGAGGCGTACCGTCTGGATGTCCCAGTCTGCAGCAGGTTCTTCTGCGCCTTCCGACCGCAAACAAAGCCTGTCGACCCTTAACGCCGGGTAAACCTGCCCGCATTCGCTGCAAATGCTATGCAGGCACAGTTAGTTCACCGTGCGCTCAGATCGGCGGAATGCAACGGCGAGGTTGTTGGCCGGCAGGTCTCGAACGAGTTCCAGCTCGAGCCCAACCGACTTGGCGCAGGCGGTCACCGCCTCAAGATCGCGGATGCCCCAAGCGGCGTTCTGCGCGCGCAGTGAGTTGTCGAAAGCGGCATTGCTGGGCGCTGTATGGGCGCCGTTACGCTTGAAAGGTCCGTATAGCAGCAGCGGTCCGCCGGGCCGCAGGGTCTCCGCGGCCCCAGCCATCAAGGCTTCGCAGCAGGCCCAAGGGGCAATATGAATCATGTTGATGCACAGCAGAGCGTCTGCGGCATCGACAGGCCAGGGTCGTTCGGTGACGTCCAGCGCGACCGGCGTTCTGATGTTCGGTTGCTCGCTGCCGCGATCGGCCTCGAGGGCAGCGGCGCGGTGGGCCAGAATGCTGGCATGGAGCTCCGCGTTCGCCTCGCTTGGCTGCCAGGTCAGATGGGGGAGCGCAGTCGCAAAGTATGCCGCGTGCTCGCCGGTGCCGCTGGCGACCTCCAGCAGCAGAGCGCCCTTTCGAAGTCCTGCGACCAACGGCTGCAGCACGTCGAGGATCGGTTCTCTGTTCCGCATGGCTGCTGGAGCGTAGCGTCTGCGGTCTTCGACTTGGCTCATATTCGGTGCCCGATCTTGTTCGCTAGAAGGTTCGGCGCATCTTCGTTCGCCATAGGCAGTTCCCTCCACGACGACCGCGGACGGACCGGAGAGTTGCTGTAGCGACCCCGAGTAAAGCCGCAGTCTGCCAAGGGTTGCCCCCAGGTGAAAGGCAATGATAGGCACCTAGAGATATGTTGGACCGCATTCGAAATCTGTTCATGGACCGAGGCGGTGCGCCGGCTGAAGGCGCCCACCACAGTCAGGATGAGTTGCAGCTGGCTGCCGCCGCACTGTTGGTCGAAGCGGCTTGTATGGACGACGAATTCGATACCGAAGAACGGGCGACCGTCCAGCGGTTGCTCGCCGAACGCTTCGGAATGGAGGCGGCAGAGGCCGGCAACCTCGTCGATTTGGCCGAGCAGAAGGTGGCTGAGAGCGTGGAGCTCTTCTCGTTCGTGCGTACGGTCAAGGATCGGTTTGATCATGACGAGCGGGTGGGGCTTATGGAGATGCTTTGGGAAGTCGCCTACGCCGATGGGACGCTGCACGACTACGAGGCCAACCTGCTTCGCCGTCTGACGGCACTGATCCATGTCACTGACCGGGAAAGCGGGCAGGCGCGCAAGCGAGCACTGGCTAAACTGGGTTTGCAGGGCTAAATCCACGCCCGCCCCCCGTCCGCTGCCGGATGGAAGTTGTAGGGGCGGCGAGCAAACCTGAGAGGTCCTAAGGGGTCGAGAACCGGCGTGGCGCGTGCGGCGCTCCGCTGAGGAGGAGAAGACGAGCGCGATGACTTACATCGTCACCGAAGCCTGCATCAAATGTAAGTACACGGACTGTGTTGAAGTCTGCCCCGTAGACTGTTTCTACGAAGGCGACAACATGCTGGTGATCCACCCTGATGAATGCATTGACTGCGGTGTCTGCGAGCCGGAATGCCCGCCTGAGGCGATCCTGCCCGATACCGACCCGCAGGCGGACCAATGGTTGTCGCTCAACAAGGACTTCTCGGAAACCTGGCCAAATATTACGCGCAAGAAAGACGCCCCCGCCGATGCTGACAGTCACAAGGGCGAGGAAAACAAGTACGAGAAGTATTTCTCGGACAAACCGGGCCTTGGCGACTGATTTATCGCAGTGGCGTAGTGACCGTTTGAGAGCTTGAAAACCGAGAGTTGATTCAAGAATTTTTTATCTCAGGTCTTCGGAATTTTCTTGGCGCCTAGCTTCCGGCTTAGTGGGATGCTGCGTTGCAGCGGTTGTTTCGGAAGCTCGACTATAGTATATATGTTTTGTGACAGAGCCTGTTTGTCTGGAAGGGTTGATGAACAGATCTGCCGCAGCGTCTTGGGGTACCAGAGGCTGGCCTAGTCGAAGTTCGGAGTGACGCGCTCTGCGTCCTGATTGTCCGGGAAGCGAAATGCCTTTTTGCATGGCAGAAGGCAAGAGGTCGGCATCGCAGTCATCGGTGGCGCTTTCGCGTCGGTCGCGCGTTAACCTGTGCGGCCTTGTCGTTTTGGTTAAGCCGATGGGATGGTAGCAGGGTAGAATCGAGGCTCGATGCAGCCGCGGAAAGGCGTGACGCGGCAGTGGCGAGTTCGGCAGCTAACTTGGCGCGGTCAGGGCTAGTTGCGAAGGACGCAGGGACGTTCCTTGGTCTCTCGCTGTAGACGAACGACCGCCGCCGTCGGCGAAGACCGGTCGCAGGTAGAACGTGGCCAGGCCCACCAGACGATCTTTGATCAGGTACGCCAGAACGACGGAGTTCGAAACCAATCATGGCCAAGAAGATCGAGTTCACTGCCGGCGACTACGTGGTCTACCCTACGCATGGCGTGGGCAAGGTTCTGGGGATCGAAACCCACGAGATTTCCGGTGAAACGATCGATCTCATCGTCATCAAGTTCGAGAAAGATCGGATGACGCTGCGCGTGCCGGTGGGGAAGGCCCAACAGTCCGGTCTGCGGCGCTTGTCCTCGCGCAAGATGATGGATTCCGCTCTCGCGGCGCTGAAGGGCCGCAGCCGTGCCAAGAAGACGATGTGGAGCCGGCGCGCCCAGGAATACGAAGCCAAGATCAACTCCGGCGATCCCGTTTCCATCGCCGAGGTTGTTCGCGACCTGCATCGTGCGGACGACCAGCCGGACCAATCCTTTTCGGAGCGGCAGATGTATCAGGCTGCCCTTGACCGCTTGGCCCGCGAGTTGGCGGCGCTTGAAGCGATCGATGAGCAGGCGGCTGCCGACAAGCTGGAGAAGCTCCTCAAGGCAGCCTAGGCCGCGTTCGGTTCGGCCCCGGCAGCGCGGGTATCCCGCCGCCGGGGCCGTTTTTCTGCCCACACATCCTTGCCCGCCAGCCGATCGCTCACGATCGATGTAACGGCGGCCACGGGGTGACTTACGCGATGAGCGATCAGGAGAAGTTTACCGTCCTGAGCGCTGCCCGGCGTGTCTGGGCAGTCGGCTCCATTCACGGTGAACGGGCGCGACTGGAGGCGTTGCACGACGCGCTCTGGCCGCGGCTGTCGGCCGGCGACCGTCTGGTGTATCTCGGCAACGTTCTCGGCCGAGGCCCCGATGTGACAGGCACCTTGAACGAGCTTCTGGCCTTTCGCTGCGGTGTGATGTCTCGCGAACCCGACGAGGCACCGCATGTGGTGATCCTGCGCGGTAGTCAGGAAGAGATGTGGCAGAAGCTGCTGCAACTGCAGTTCGCCACAGACCCGCGCGGTGTCCTCGATTGGATGTTGACGCAGGGAATCGGCGCGACGCTGACTGCTTATGGCAGCTCGGTGGAGGAGGCCCTACAGCGCGTGCGTGGCGGTGCCGTGGGTTTGACGCGCTGGACCCAGGATCTGCGGCGCGCGATGCAGCGGCACGAAGGGCATGTTGCCTTCATGGCTGCACTTCGCCGCGCCTGTGTTGTCGAAGGAACCGGTAGCGGTTTGCTGTTCGTCAATGCCGGGCTGGATCCGACGCGGCCCTTGGAGGCGCAGCGCGACTCTTTCTGGTGGTCGTCTGGCGGTTTCGGACGCCTTGCCGAGCCTTATGCCGGTTTTGCACGAGTTGTCCGCGGCTTTGCGCCCGGTCGCGAGCAAGGCAGTCCCGGGATCGTTGAGACCGAGTACACCGTTACGGTCGATGCCGGTTGCGGTTTCGGCGGGCCGCTGACGGCGGCCTGTTTCACCCCGGACGGCGCCTTGGTCGATCAGGTGGAAGCCTAAACGCCGTCTGCTGCGCTTGGCCGTGTCACGCGATCGCTTCAAATATGAATTGGGCGATTGTCGACCGCCAGCGCGGCTTCCTTGACCGCTTCGTTGAGGGTCGGGTGACCGTGGAAGGACCGGGCGAGATCCTCGGCCGAGCCGCCGAACTCCATCGCTACCACCACCTCGTGGATCAGGGTGCCGGCCTCCGGCCCGATAATGTGCGCGGCCAGAATCCGGTCGCTGCGCTTGTCAGCCAGGATCTTGACGAAGCCGTCCGTAGCTCCCGCTGCGCGCGCCCGGCCGTTTGCCGTGAAGGGAAACTTGCCGCTCCGATAATCGACGCCCTGTGCTTTCAACTCTTCCTCGGTCGGACCGACGCTGGCGACCTCCGGCCAAGTGTAGACGATGCCCGGCACGGTGTCGTAGTTCACATGGCCAGGGAGGCCGGCCAGGCTCTCCGCGACAGCGACGCCCTCTTCCTCGGCCTTGTGGGCCAGCATCGGGCCGACAATGGCATCGCCGATGGCATAGATGCCTTCTGCGGATGTCCGGTAGTGGCTGTCTGTCGCAATGCGGCCGCGGTCGTCCGTTTCGACGCCTGCAACCTCCAGGCCCAAGCCCTCGGTAAAGGGTTTGCGGCCGATTGCCACCAGCACGACGTCTGCTTTCAGCTCCTCGGCTTCGCCGCCTTTTGCCGGTTCCAGGGTTAGGGTGACTCCCTGTTTTCCCGTCTTGGCTCCGGTGACCTTGGTGCCGAGTTTGAAGGTCATGCCCTGTTTGCCGAGAATGCGCTGAAACTGCTTGCCGATCTCGCCGTCCATGGTTGGCACGATGCGGTCGAGGAACTCGACCACCGTGACCTTGGCGCCGAGGCGCAGCCACACCGAGCCCATTTCCAACCCGATGTAGCCGCCGCCGACCACGACCAGGTGTTTCGGCACCTTGGGCAGATCCAAAGCGCCGGTCGAGCTGACGATCTGCTTCTCGTCTACCGTCAGGCCCGGCAGGTCGACGTGGGTCGATCCGCTGGCGATCACGATGTGCTTGGCCTTGTAGGTCTTGGAGTCTTTTTGACCTTTTACTTCGACCTGACCAGCGCCCTTGAGGCTGCCGTGCCCCTTGAGCCAATCGACCTTGTTCTTTTTGAAGAGAAACTCGACCCCTTTGACGTTGGCCTCGACCACTTTGTCCTTGTGACCGAGCATGGCCGGCAGGTTCAGTTTGACCCGACCGACCTCGACGCCGAAATCGGAGAGGGCATGGTTGGCCTCCTCGAATTTCTCGCTCGCCTGTAGCAGCGCTTTCGACGGGATGCAGCCGACGTTGAGACAGGTGCCTCCCAGCGTCGCACGGGATTCCACGCAGGCGGTTTTCAGCCCCAGTTGCGCCGCCCGGATGGCGCAAACGTAGCCGCCTGGCCCCGCACCGATGACAATGACGTCGTAGTCGAAGGAGCCGGCGTTGTCGCTCATGGGAGATCCTTTGTGGACAGCGAAGATGAGCGGTCGGTTAGCCTCGGACGAGGCCTGCCCGTACCGCAGCGCACCATGCCGCAAAGCCGTTGCAGCGGCAAGGCAGGGCGGTCTTTCGAACAGTCGCGGTGTTAAAGAGGACGAACCAGCGCATGCTTCTTGCGGCCGGCGGAGATTTTGACGACGCCCTCCGGCAGCAAGCGATCAGTCCGGATGACAGCTGTTTCGTCTTCGACTTTCTCGTCATTGACTCGGGCGCCGCCACCTTTGATCAAACGCCTCGCTTCGCTGTTGCTGCTGCAGAGCCCGGCCTCTGCCAGCAGGAGGTAGAGCGGTACGCCGGCCTCCAGGCGTCCGGTCGACACCTCCAAGGTGGGGAGCTGTGCATCCACGACCCCTTCTTCGAAGGTGCGGCGGGCGGTGTCCGCCGCTTCTTCGGCCGCCGCGTCGCCACGGCAGAGCCTTGTCGCCTCGAAGGCCAGCACCTTCTTGGCCTCGTTCAGCTCGCGGCCTTCCAGCGCTTCCAGACGTACAATCTCGTCCAGCGGCAAGTCGGTGAAGAGTTTCAGGAAGCGCCCAACGTCGGCATCGTCGCTGTTGCGCCAGTACTGATAGTAGTCGTAGTGGCTGAGGCGCTTCGGAGAGAGCCAGACTGCGCCGGCCGCCGTCTTGCCCATCTTCTGGCCCGACGCCGTTGTGATCAGCGGTGTGGTCAGGCCGAACAGTTCGCTGCCGTCGACCCGCCGGCCCAGTTCCATACCGTTGACAATATTGCCCCATTGATCAGAACCGCCCATCTGCAGCCGGCAACCGTGGCGGCGCGACAGCTCCAGGAAATCGTAGGCCTGGAGGATCATGTAGTTGAATTCCAAGAACGTCAGCGGTTGCTCGCGCTCGAGCCTCAGCCGCACCGAATCGAAAGTCAGCATGCGGTTGATGGTGAAGTGGCGGCCCACGTCGCGCAGCAGGGGGATGTAATGCAACGCGTCGAGCCAGTCGGCATTGTTGACCTGGATCGCGCGATCCGCGCCGAAGTCGACGAAGTTCTCGAAGCTGCTGCGAATCTCCGCGATGTTGTCGGCGATTTGTACATCGCTGAGCAGCTGGCGCGTCTCGTCCTTACCGGAGGGGTCGCCCACCTTCGTGGTGCCGCCGCCCATCAGCACGATGGGGCGGCCGCCGGAAAGCTGCAGTCGCCGTAGCATCATGATCGAGACCAGATGGCCGACATGCAGCGAATCCGCCGTCGCGTCGTATCCGACGTAAGCCGTCAGGCCGCCCTTTGCGGCGAGCGCGTCGAGGCCGTCCAGGTCCGTGCACTGGTGGATAAAGCCGCGTGCCTGCAGGGTCTGCAGGAACTCGGAGCGAAGAGCAGTCATCAGCCTGAGGATCGTTGGTGGATGCGGTTCTGCAACCCCGTTGCCAGGGGCGCGCTCGCTTAGCACACTCCATCCCTGGTCTCAACGTTCGCTCAAGGAAATGGAGCCTTTAGAATATGCCACTCGCCGTCGGTTTGATGAGCGGGACCTCTCTCGACGGCATCGACGCTGCCTTGATCGAGAGCGACGGCAAAGCCGAAGTCCGTGCCGTGGCCTTCGCCAGCCGACCCTACGATCGGAGTTTCCGCACGCGCTTGCGCGCCCTGCTCGGTGTGCGCGCCGTCGAACCGGAACTGGAGGAAGAGATCGCTGCGGTTGAGCGGCTGCTGACCGAGCGTCATGCGGCTGCCGTCGAAGACCTGCTCGCGACGGCTGGCTACGTCGCGGGCGACATCGCCGTGGTCGGTTTCCACGGCCAGACCCTCCTGCATGCACCGGAGGTTCGGCATACTTGGCAGATTGGGGATGGGGCGCTGTTGGCGCGACGGCTTGGCGCGCCTGTGGTGAACGATTTTCGAAGCGCCGACGTTGCCGCTGGCGGCCAAGGCGCGCCTTTCGCGCCCTTGTTTCACCACGCCTTGATCGCGTCGGCTTTGCCGGAGGCAAGCGAGAGACCGGTCGCAGTGCTCAACCTCGGCGGCGTCGGGAACGTGACCTGGATCGGCCAGGACGACCAGCCGCCGGTTGCCTTCGACACGGGCCCTGGTAATGCGCTGCTCGATGACTGGTGTGCGGCTCGGGTCGGTTCGACCTGCGATCTCGATGGAGCCTTGGCGCTCGCCGGGAAAGTCGATGAGCTTGCTCTGGCGAGGCTTCTGGACAATCCCTTCTTCACCAGGCCGGTTCCCAAGTCGCTCGATCGCGATGCGTTCGACCCGGCCCCGGTGACAGGCCTTTCGACGAGCGACGGGGCTGCAACCTTGACGGAATTCACGGCTGCCAGCGTCGCTGCAGCTCTGCCGCATCTACCCTCGCCGCCCCGCCGTTGGCTTGTCACGGGCGGTGGACGTAAGAACCCCGCGCTGATGTTGGCTCTGCGTGCCCGGCTGGATGTGCCGGTTGAGAGCTTGGAGGCCGTGGGATGGGACGGCGATGCACTGGAGGCTCAGGCCTTCGCCTATCTGGCGCTGCGCAGCCGGGCCGGTTTGCCGTTATCTCTTCCGACGACGACGGGCGTTCCTTCGCCTACGACTGGCGGCCGATTGCATCTGCCCTAGCTTTGCGACAGTGTCTTGTATAGTTCCGCTCGTAGCGGCTGTATGTGCATGGTCGCCAGAGGAGCGCGCAGGCAGATGATGGCAGAAAACAGCGCACATGCCTTCACGGTGGCCGACGATGTGGCTGCTGAAAGCTATCGGGAAGTCGACGATGTCGACGACATCAACCATCCCCTTCTAGCCGAAGTCTTCACCTACTGGCGAAATCTGGCGGCCGGACGGTCCATGCCGCTGGCAGGCGACGTCGATCCGATCGACATTCCGCGGCAGGCGTTGGGCTACGTTTTCCTGGTCGATGTCGAGCGTCAGCAGGCGAACCTCCGCTTCAAAGTCCGTTTGGCGGGGAGCCAGGCGGTCGAGCAGGCCGGCTTCGACCCGACCGGCCGCTACGGCGAGGAGGTTCCGGGTTCGGAACCTGTGGCGGCGCGTCTAACCCGCGCTGTCGAGGGCAAGCGTGCCTATGTCGCCGATGTGCCGCTGACCTGGTCAAGCCGAAACTACAAGCGCTACCTCACCCTGGTCTGTCCGCTTGCCGAGGCCGATGTGCCGGAGGGCGAGGTGCCCACTGTTGCCCGCTTGCTGGCGGTTGTGCTGTTTCACTGAAGGCAGGCGACCGCAGCGGTTAGCTGGCCTTCTTGCCGGCCTGCTGCGTATCGGTGTGGCGGTCCAGGTAGTCGTGCACCTTGGCTGAAAGCTGGTCGAGCTGGCTGGCGAAGAAGTGGTTGGCGCCCTCGATCAAGCCATACTCGATCTCGATGTCGCGCTGGTTCTGAAGCTTGTCGATCAGCTTTTTGACCGAACCTTCCGGCACGATCTCGTCGGCGTTGCCTTGCACCACCAAACCCGAGGAGGGGCAGGGAGCCAGGAACGAGAAGTCGTAAAGATTGGCGGGCGGCGCGACGGAGATGAAGCCGCTGATCTCGGGGCGACGCATGAGAAGCTGCATCCCGATCCAGGCGCCGAAGGAGAAACCGGCAATCCAGCAGGATCGCGCGTTCTCGTTGTAGCTCTGTAGCCAGTCGAGCGCGCTGGCTGCATCCGACAACTCGCCCTCGCCGCGATCGAACACGCCCTGGCTGCGCCCGACGCCACGAAAGTTGAAGCGCAGAACCGAGAAGCCGCGTTGTGCAAACACCTGATAGAGGCCGTAGACGACCTTGTTGTTCATGGTGCCGCCGTGCTGAGGATGTGGGTGCAGCAGCAGCGCGATCGGCGCTGTGGGACCCTTGCCGTGCTGATAGCGCCCCTCGAGGCGGCCTTCCGGACCGTTGAAAATCACTTCGGGCATGCTTGAACTTTCCTGACTCCTCTAGAGCGTCCTGTATTCGGGAAAACACAGACCAGCTGCTCTAAACTTTCTAAGTTGATCAACTTCCCTACGGTCAGGCTGTTCCCTCGAACGTACCGAAGCTGATCCAGCGCGCCTCCATGCCCAGGGGATGGGCGACCGGACACGCTATCTTTTCGTTTACGTCACCTCTGTGATGCCCCAGCTGGGCAGCTCCCAAAGGCGCGAATAGTTGACCGCAGAACTCGGATAACCATATCATGGAAACCGACACCTTCTGCGGACCCGGACGGCCGTTCACCGCAATGATGCGAAGGCCGCGGACCATACCGGCGGGTAGGGCTATGTTCAAGACACTCCGCGAGGACATTGACGCCACGATGGCACGCGATCCGGCCGCCCGGTCGCGGCTGGAAGTGGCACTTTGCTATCCCGGTTTCCAGGCTTTGCTGATCTACCGGCTGGCCAGTGCGCTCTGGCGCCGTCGCTTCCACTTGCTCGGCCGCTGGATTTCGCAAGTTGGCCGGACACTGACCGGTATCGAGATTCACCCGGGCGCCACCATCGGCCGCCGCCTTTTCATCGACCATGGAATGGGGGTGGTGATCGGCGAAACCGCTGAGATCGGCGACGACGTCACGCTGTATCACGACGTGACGCTTGGTGGTGTCGCTCCCTCGATCGACAGCGATCAGCAGCGAGATCGAAAGCGTCACCCCACCTTGCTGGATGGCGTCATCGTCGGGTCTGGCGCACAGGTGCTAGGGCCGATTACCGTCTCGCGCTGCGCGCGGGTCGGCGCCAACGCGGTCGTCACGAAGGACGTGGCGGAAGGTATGACCGTAGTGGGCGTGCCGGCGCGTGCTGTCGGTGAGCAGGTGGCCGTTCGGGCGGAAGCGGATGCGCGTTTTCTCGCTTACGGAACGCCGACCGGGGATATACCCGACCCTGTGGCTCGGGCTCTTGACGGTCTTCTGAGTGAAGTGCACGCGCTGCGCGCGCAGGTGCGCGACCTTGAAGGCCGGCTCGGTGACACTGGCAGCACAACACGAGACTCCGAGCCGAACGGCGAGGACAGCGTAAGCAGCGATAACAAGAAGCCCTGCTGAGACGGGGTTACTCCGGACGGATCGGCGAAGTGCCACTGGAGAGATGAGAGGTCTAGACTTATGAAGCTTTCGACCAAAGGCCGTTATGCCGTCATGGCGATGTGCGATCTGACCGCCAATGGCAAGGGACGCCCGGTCTCGCTGGCGGACATCGCCGAGCGTCAGGAAATCTCCTTGTCCTATTTGGAGCAGCTGTTTGCCAAGCTGCGCCGTGGCGGCCTGGTGAAGTCCGTGCGGGGCCCCGGCGGCGGCTATCTGCTGGCCCGCGAGGCCGAGGCAACGCGGATCGCCGACATCATCTTGGCGGTGGACGAACCGATCCGGGCCACGCGCTGCATGCCGGGCCAACCCTTCGGATGCCGTTCCAACCAGACCCGCTGTATGACGCACGACCTTTGGGAGGAACTGGGCAACCAGATCTATCTCTATCTTTCTTCGGTCAGCGTGGCGGATGTGGTTGGACGCCGGGTTCTGGGCACCAGCGGTCTGATCCAGCCGGAGGGAGACTATCAGCCGCCGATCGCTGCCCAGTAGTCCGGCGTTCAGGAGTGCCATGACGCAGCCGGTCTATCTCGACTACAACGCAACGGCGCCGCTTCGGCCCGAAGCTCTGGACGCGATGACCGCGGTCTTGTCGACTGTGGGAAACGCCTCTTCGCTGCATGGCTTTGGCCGGCAGGCCCGGCGCACGGTGGAGGATGCGCGCGAACAGGTCGCGGCGTTGGTGCGCGCTCGGCCGGATCAGGTTGTTTTCACGGCAGGCGGCACCGAGGCCAACAATCAGGCGCTGCGTGCCTGCGGGCGGGCGCGAGTTGTCGTCTCCGCCGGCGAACACGACTCTGTTCTTCAGGCCGTTCCGCAGGCTCTGCGGATTCCCTTGCGCCGTGACGGCTTGGTCAGCTTTGCTAAGCTTGCGAGCCTGCTGGCCGGAGAGCCCGCTCCTGCTGTCGTCTCGCTGCAGTTGGCCAACAACGAGACGGGTGTGATCCAGCCTGTTGCAGAGGCGGCCGCCCTGGCGCGCGAGTTCGGCGCGCTGGTGCATTGCGATGCCGTGCAGGCCGCAGGCAAGGTTCCGCTCGATTTCGCGCTGCTGGGTGTCGACCTGATGACTCTGTCGGCGCATAAGCTCGGCGGACCTCAGGGTGTTGGCGCCTTGGTGGTTGCCGACGACGTGGAGTTACAGCCGCTGTTGCGCGGTGGCGGTCAGGAACGCAGTCGGCGTGCCGGGACGGAAAACGTCGCGGCCATTGCCGGCTTCGGCGCGGCAGCGGTGGCGGCACGGCCAGGGCTGGACCGACTGCAGGTGTGGCGCGATGCCTTCGAGACCGAGTTGAAAGCCCTGGCACCCACCGCGACGATCTTCGGTGCAGCGGCGCCGCGCCTGCCCAACACGACCTGTGTTGCTCTGCCAGGCCTTGCTGCCGAGAGTCAGTTGATGGCGCTGGATTTGGCTGGGGTGGCGGTTTCTTCCGGCTCTGCCTGCTCGTCCGGCAAGGTTGCGCCCTCACATGTTCTGGCAGCCATGGGGGCGACAGAGGCGGAGGCCAAGGCGGCCCTGCGGATCTCGACCGGCTGGGCGAGCGGTCAGGACGACTACGCCCGCTTCCTCGAAGCCTGGCGGCCTTTGGCTCAGAAGGTGGTGCAGACCCTGCGCCCGGCTGAAGGGGCTGTTCCGGCATGAAGGGTCCGCGGCAGAACAGCAGCCCGAAGGGCATCTACCTCGACTACCAGGCGACCACCCCGACCGACCCGCGAGTGGTCGAGGTTATGCTCCCCTGGTTCACCGAGCGGTTCGGTAATCCGCACAGCGATGCACATGCCTACGGTTGGGATGCCGAGGAGGCGGTGGAACGCGCCCGCGGCGAAGTGGCGGCCAGCCTGAACGCCGATGCGCGGGAGATCGTGTTCACCTCCGGTGCGACGGAGTCGAACAACCTCGCGATCAAAGGCGCGGCGCGATTTCGTCGGACGCACGAGCGTCGCGATCGCGTGGTGACTTTCCAGAGCGAGCACAAGTGCGTGCTGGAGTCCGCACGTGCGCTGGAACGGGATGGCTTCGAAGTTGCTGTCTTGCCAGTTCGGCCTGACGGCCTGGTCGAACTGGGAGTGCTACAGGAGACCCTCGACGAGCGCACCGCCCTGGTGTCGATCATGGCAGTCAACAACGAGATCGGCGTGATCCAGCCGCTGGCGGAAATCGCAGAGGCCGTCCATGCGGTTGGTGCCTGGTTGCACGTCGATGCCGCCCAGGCTGTCGGCAAGGTTCCGCTCGACGTCCGCGCGGCGGGTATCGACTTGCTCAGCCTTTCCGGCCACAAACTCTATGGCCCGAAAGGCGTCGGCGCACTCTACGTGCGTCGCCGCCCGCGCATTCGTTTAGAACCGTTGTTCGACGGCGGAGGCCAGGAACGAGGCCTGCGCAGCGGCACACTGCCGACGCCGCTTTGCGTCGGTTTGGGTGAGGCCTGCCGGATCGCTGCGACTGAGTTGCCGGAGGAAGTTCAACGCCTTGCCTATTTGCGCGATGCCTTTCTGGCGGCGCTAGAGGCGAAGTTGGGGCCTGTTCAGATTAACGGCAGTCTGCAGGCCCGTGTTTCCAGTAATCTCAATCTCTGCTTTCCCGGCGCACCGGCCGATAAAGTCATGGCGGCGGCGCGCGGTGTTGCGGTCTCCACCGGCAGCGCCTGCAGTTCGGCCACGGTCGAACCCTCCTACGTGCTGCGGGCCCTGGGGATGAGCGACGAGGAGGCCGCCTGCTCCCTGCGCATCGGCTTTGGGCGCATGACGACGGTCGAGGAGGTTGCGCGGGCTGCCGACTTGCTGGCTTCCGCTGTTGGCGCCGTGCGCGCCGGCGCCGCTGCCGCGGAGTAGATCGGCGGAGCCGTCTGGCAAAAGCCGCCGTCATTCGCTACATCCTGCGCGCAAATCCGAAATGACGAAGAAGAGACCCGGGAATCCTAGATGCCGAAGATGACGTTCATCGAACGTGACGGTCGCCCCAAAACCGTGGAAGCGCCGTCCGGACTGTCCGTATTGGAAATCGCTCACCGGAACGACATCGACATCGAAGGCGCTTGCGAGGGCTCGCTGGCTTGCTCGACCTGTCACGTGGTGATCGACGACGCTTGGTATGACCGTTTGGAAGAAGCCAGCGAGGACGAAGAAGACATGCTCGACTTGGCTTTTGGACTGACGAAGACCTCGCGGCTCGGCTGCCAGATCATCCTGACAGAAGAGCTCGACGGTTTGACCGTCAAGCTGCCGGGGGAAACCCGTAACATGTTGCTGGAATAGGGCGATCCGTCGTGTCCAGCCCTCTTTCCGTCTACCAAGCGCTCAAGGTTGGTGCGGCCGAGTCATGGGAAGGCTACGTCGCACATCCTTTCGTCCGCCAACTGGCGTCAGGGGATCTGCCGGAGGCTTGCTTTCGCCATTATCTCGGCCAGGACTACCTCTTTTTGCTGCACTACAGCCGCGCCTGGGCCTTGGCGGTCGTGAAGTCGCAGGAGATTGCGGATCTGCGCCAGGCGGCCGCAACAGTGGATCTGCTGCTCAATCACGAACTGGCACTGCATGTGAAGTACTGTGAAGGCTGGGGTCTGAGCGAGGCGGATCTTGTCCGTTTGCCCGAGGCCGATGCCAACCGGCTCTACACCCGTTTCGTGATGGACGCCGGACTGAGCGGCGATCTGCTGGACCTGCTGGTCGCGTTGGTTCCCTGCAGTCTGGGTTACGCGGAGATCGGCCGTCGTCTCGCCGACGATCCGGCGACGCGGTTGGACGGTAATCCGTACCGTGACTGGATCGAGCTCTACGCAGGGCGCGAATTTCAGGAGGGGGCTGCGGTGTGCAGCCAGCAGTTGGAGCGGGTCGCCGAAGCCAGAGGGCTGACCGGCAGCCTTACGGCCAATCCCCGTTGGCCGCAGTTGCTGAAGCTTTTCGACACAGCCTGTCGCCTGGAAATCGGCTTCTGGGATATGGGCCTGTCGGCTGCTTAGCCGCTATGGCCGGGTTTCGCCCCTCCGTTAGGCCTTGATTCAGGTCAGGCGACAAGTGATCCGCTGCGTGCGATCATGATCGCCCAATGGCAACGCCCTCATTGAAACAGCGGGGTGGACGACAAGATCATGCAAACTCCTCTCGAAATCGTCTTTAAAGACCTCGACCATTCGGATGCGGTGGAGGTGCGAGTCCGTCAGGAGGCGCAGAAGCTCGAACGCTTCTTCAGCCACATCACCTCCTGCCGCGTCGTCGTCGAAGCGCCTCACAAGCCGCACACCAAGGGCAATCTCTATCGTGTCGGCATTCATCTGACCGTGCCGCCGAGCCGGACGATCGATGTCACCCGGACGCATGCCGATGATCCCCGTCACGCCGACATCAACGTTGCGGTCAAGGACGCCTTCAAGGCCGCGGCGCGGCAATTGGAGGATTACGCCCAGCGGCTGCGCGGCGACGTCAAGACCCACGGCTAAGATGTTGCGGCGGCAGGACGTCTTGGCGGCTAAGATATTGTAGCGGTTCCGCTTTTTGCGGGATTAGCATCGAGCAGCGCCCGCAGCTCCGTCTTCAAGACCTTGCCATAGTTGTTTTTCGGCAGGGCTTCGACGAAGCGATAGTGTTTGGGCCGTTTGAAGCGGGCGATGCGCTCGAGACACAGCCGATCCAGGTCGCTCTCGCTGAGCGAAGCTTCGCTGCGCGCGACGACAACGGCAACCACTTCCTCGCCCCAGTCGGGATGGGGACGGCCGACGACAGAGACCTCCGCAACATCCGGGTGTAGGAGCAGCGCCTCTTCCACCTCGCGGGGGTAGATGTTGCTGCCGCCGGAGATGATGACGTCTTTGGAACGGTCTTTCAGGGTCAGAAAGCCGTCTTGATCCAGACTTGCCATGTCGCCGGTGTGCAGCCACCCTCCACGCAGCGTTCTGGCGCTGGCCTCCTCGTTTTGCCAATAGCCGGGGATGACCGACGGCCCGCGGACCAGGACCTCGCCGACCTCGCCGGGCGGCAGGCGGTGATCCTCGTCGTCGGCGACACGCAGCTCAACCAGCATCTGGGCTCGTCCGACAGATGCCAGGCGCCCTTCGTAGTTCGGATGGTCCGTTTCGGCATGCAGTTCGCGTGGCAAGGAGGTGATGCACATGGGGCTCTCACCCTGGCCGTAGATCTGCACCAGGCGATTCCCGAGTACGTCTAGAGCCTGCTTCAGATCCGCGACGTACATCGGCCCGCCACCGTAGACGAGGGTGTTGAGGCGTTCCACCGGCGCCATTCCTGCCCCCGGGTGCTCGACCAGCCGTTTGATCATGGTTGGGGCGAAGAAGGCGCCGACCCCCTGATGAGCCTTCATCAGGCGGAAAAACTCTTCCGGGTCGAAGCCGCCGGACTCCGGTATCACGTGCAGAGCCGCCTGTGCCATGTAAGGAAAGTTGTAGAGGCCGGCGCCGTGACTCATGGGCGCCGCGTAGACGATGGCGTCCTCGGGTCCCACGGCGTCCACATCCGGAAAGTAACAGGAGGTCATGGTCCAAAGGTTGCGATGGGTGATCATCGCCCCCTTGGGTCGCCCGGTCGTGCCGCTGGTGAAGAACAGCCAGGCCAGGTCGTCCAGCGCGCGATCTGCTGGCTCCATAGGATCGCCTTGAAAGAGGCCATCGTAGAGCGGCGTGCTGACGTCGATCAGCTCGAGCAAATCCTCCAGGCCTGCACTCTCGCCTTCGATGCCGGTGGCCAGATCGGCTGTGACGAAGCAAAGCCGGGCGCCAGAGTTGCCCAGCATGTAGGCGAACTCCTTCGGATGCAGTTTGGCGTTCATCGGGACTGGCACCAGGCCGGCCCACCAGCATCCGTAAAGCAGCTCCAGGTAGGCGGGACAGTTCTTCATCGCGAGCGCCACGCGTTCCCCTGGCAATAGGCCGAAGCGGTCGCGCAGCGTGTTGCCCAGGCAAGCGGCCCGTCGCGCCAAAGTGCGATAGGTGCTCAGGATCTTCGGGCCGTGCGCGATGGCCGCACGCTCGCCGCGACTGCGGGCGGCGCGAACGAGAAGCTGGGCGAGGTTCATTTCCGGTCTGCTCTGCGTATTACGGTCAAGAAATTGTCAAGGCCGGCGCCCGCATTCTTTGCGTGCAAAGGGTTGCGACGCAAGTGATGGCCGTTTCATTTTGCAGTGCAGCGCGCCATAATCCTTCGAATACTGCCTGTTGGCGAAAGGCCCAGACTTCTCATGTCCCTGACCCGCCGCGCTCTGCTCCCGCGCCTCGCCGCCGCCGGGCTGCTGGCGACGGTGTCGGCAGGAGCCGGTCGCGCGTTCGCCGAGCAGATGCAATTCTTCCGGATCGGTACGGGTTCGACCGGTGGAACCTACTTCCCGATCGGCAGCCTGTTGGCGAGCGTGATCTCCAACCCGCCCGGTAGCCGCGATTGCGAACGTGGCGGCAGCTGCGGCGTGCCGGGTCTGATCGCCGTAGCACAGTCGACCGAAGGCTCGGTGGCCAACGTCGCCGCGATCGCGGGTGGCACGCTGGAGTCCGGACTGTGCCAGGCCGACGTGGCCTTCTGGGCCTTTCGCGGCGAAGCCGTGTTCGAAGGGAAGGACCCGATCGCCAAGCTCAGGGCGTTGGCGAACCTCTATCCGGAAGCCATTCAACTGGTGGTCCGTGCCGATGCCGGTATTCGCTCGGTCGGCGATCTCAAGGGCAAGCGCATCTCGGTCGACCGTGAGGGTTCCGGCACTCTGGTCGACGCCCGCCTGGTTCTCGCCGCCTACGGTCTGGCGGTCGAAGATCTGGACGCCCGTTTCCTGGCATCCGGAGCTGCCGTCGAGTTGATGCGTAAGGGCGAACTGGACGGTCTCTTCCTGGTTGCCGGCACTCCGACGGCCGCTATTGCCAGCCTTGCTGCAACGACGGCGATCCAGCTCGTGCCGATTTCCGGAGACGAAGCGATTGCGATCACACAGACTTGGCCCTTCTTCAGCAATACGACCATCCAATCCGGCACCTATCGAGGCGTTGCGGCAACTCGCACGCTCAGTGTCGGCGCTCAGTGGCTGGTCTCGGCGACGTTGCCGGACGATCTGATCGAGGGCATTACGGCTGCACTCTGGCATCCGGCTTCGCGCCGACTGCTCGATACCGGCCATCCGAAAGGCAAGCTGATAGAGTTGGACTCGGCCTTGAACGGTTTGGGTGTGCCGCTGCATCCGGGCGCGTTGGCCTACTACGAGAAGCGGGGCATCACCTACATCGACGAGGAGTACGATCCCGTCGAAGAGCCCTCCAGTGTGGAGGCCGAAGCGGTGCCGCCGCCAAGCGAGGGTTTCGGCGAGCTGGAGTAGGTCGTTGTCTATCTCGACAGGCGATGGCGGTGTAACGCCATAGGATAACGGCCCCGTGGCCTCTCTTTCCGGGGCCTATCCCTGTTAGCGGAACGATTCCATTCTCCGGCGATCTGCTCTACAAAACGGTTGATCATCAACCGCCAGCGTCGATGTTGGAGGCGACAATCGTGGTCACGAGCATTCTGTCTGGGCTGTCCGACGCGCAGATCGTCTACGACCCCTTCCCGCATCTCGTTGCGCCCGATGCGCTGGAGCCGAGCTATTACGCCGCCTTGTCGGAGGCCTATCCGGACTTCGAGACGGTGCGCAAAGCACGCGCGCTCGAGAGCAACAAGGCTTACTTGCTCAATGCCGCCGAAGTGGTCGCAGATCCCAAGACTCCAGAGATCTGGCGTGACTTCTTTGCCTACCATACGTCCGACGCGTTCTTCCGCGAGTGCACCGCGCTCTGGCAACCGGCGATTCGCCGGGTTTATCCCGATATCGAACAAATCCTAGGCAAGTCGTTGCGTGACGTGACCACCGCTATGCGCCCCGACAAGGCCGGTTTGGCCGCGTCGGAGGGCACGGCGGCGGATGCCATGCTTGACGTTCAGTTCGGCGTCAATAGTCCGGTTACGGCACCCAGCCGCGTTCGCGGACCGCACGTGGACAAACCCTATAAGCTATTCGCCGGGCTGCTCTATTTCCGGCATCCGCAGGACGAGGCGCCTGGCGGCGACCTTGGGTTTTACCGCTACCGTGGCAAGCGCCGTTCCTTCGACCGCCATTACAACATCGACGATGGCAGTGTCGAGCAGGTGTTCGAGGTCCCCTACCGGGCGAACACTTTCGTTATGTGGCTGAACACACCGGAGAGCCTGCACGGCGTTTCGCCGCGTGTCTCGACACAGCTGCCACGGCGCTACGTCAACTTTCTTGCCGAGTTCTACGGCCTGGACAGCGATGGGTTCTTCCCGGTTCAGCACTCTTTCACCGACCGAATGCGTGGCCTCCTGGCGGGTAAGCTCGGCAGCAAGCGCAGTCGGGCGGGTGCTGCTGCCTGATCCGACCCCGCGGACTTTGCGATCGGCTCGGCTCAGGAGACTGCGCGCACAGTTCTAGTGATCCGGCAGATCCCAGGGTTCCACCTGCGCGGCTTCGACCCAGACGCGCATCGGCTGCCAGTCGAACAGTGCTTCGACGTAGGATTCGCAGATGTTGTCGAGCGCAACGCCGTAGGTGCGGAACCGCGACGCCACTGGGGCATACATGCAGTCCGCCGCCGATGGCTGGCCGAAGAGAAAAGGTCCGTCGGCTCCGAAACCGCGACGGCAGTCGCGCCAGATCTGCAGGACACGCGCGATGTCGGCCTGGCAGGCGTCGCTCGCCTCCGTCGCTTTACTGTTGCGGATGTCCATCGACATCTCCTGCCGTAGTGCGGAGAAGCCGCTATGCATTTCGGCGCTGACGGCGCGCGCGACAGCTCTGGCCCTCAGGTCCGCAGGCCAGAGCCCGGCCTCTGGATAGACTTCGTGCAGGTACTCGATGATGGCCAACGAGTCCCAGATCTGGACCGCACCCTGGATCAGGGCCGGCACCAGGCCGCTTGGCGACTGCGCTAGGATCTGCGCCCGCGTTTCAGGCTGATCGAGCGGGATCAAGATCTCCTGTGCGGCCGCCGGAGTCATAGCTAGGGCAAGCCCCGCCCGCATGGACCAGGACGAATAGTTCTTGTTGCCGATGACGAGCGTGACGGTCTCGGACGCGTCTTCGGGCCGGGATGCCGGCTTTGAGGAGGTGATTTCCGTTGGCGCCTCTGACATTCTTTGCCGTCTCCCGTCGTCCTGGATTTTGCCGTCCGGCATGACCGCCGACCGCAGCGATTCCTGACGCAGCAAGCAATCACCGACAACCGTAGGAATTCTTGGGCAGTCATGAGCGTTTCTCACAGTGTTACCGCGAAGCCGGAAGCCGTCGATCACCTGATCGAAACCGCCGCCGCCCCGGTGGAGCTGTTGCCCTTGACCAAACCCCAGTTCGAAACCTGGCGGACGCAGGCAACTCCAAAGGATGCGGCTTGGGCGGCAGCGCTGGATTTCTCCGCGCAAGGAGGCCGCCATGTGCTGCTGCCGACGGAAGAGGGAGGTCTTGCTCGGGTCTTGCTCGGCATAGAGGAACCGATCGATCTTTGGGCCTTTGCCGGCCTGCCTGAGGTTTTGCCGGCAGGAGACTACTGCCTGGCCGTATCGACACCTCTGGAGCTTGCCGAGTCGGTATCTCTGGGCTGGGCCATCGGCGGCTACCGTTTCAGCCGCTACAAGAGCAAGGACGCCCCGGCGCCGGCGCGTCTGGTCTGGCCCGAGGGAGTTGACCGACCGTCCGTCATCCGCTCGGCGGCAGCGGTCGGCCTCGTGCGCGATCTGATCACCACACCAGCCGAGGATATGGGGCCGGCAGACCTAGAAGAGAGCGCGCGCAGCCTCGCCGACCGTTATGGCGCAGACCTGACGATTACGCGCGGCGAACAACTCCTGGAACAGGACTATCCGGCGATCCATGCCGTGGGGCGCGCTGCGGGGCGAGGGCGTGAACCGCGCCTGATCGATCTCACCTGGACCGGGAGTCAGAGCGGGCCTCAGGTGACGCTGGTCGGCAAAGGCGTCTGCTTCGACACCGGCGGCCTCGATCTTAAGAGCCCGGCCAACATGAAGCTGATGAAGAAGGACATGGGCGGCGCCGCTCATGTCCTGGGTCTTGCCTATCTGATCATGGATGCCGGCCTGCCGCTGCGCCTCCGCATGCTGGTGCCTGCCGTCGAGAATGCCGTGTCGGGCGAAGCTTTTCGACCGCTCGACGTTTTGCGGACCCGCCAGGGTCTGACGGTCGAAGTGGGCGACACAGATGCTGAGGGCCGTTTGATTCTCTGCGATGCCCTGGCGGAGGCTGGACGCGAACGTCCCGATCTCCTGCTCGACATGGCAACTCTGACAGGTGCGGCTCGCGTCGCTCTGGGCACGGAACTACCGGCGCTTTTCTGCAACGACGACGACCTTGCGACTGCGGCCCTGGCCGTTTCGGCGCAAGAGGCGGACCCACTCTGGCGTCTGCCGCTCCATCGTCCCTACAAGCGTTTTTTGGACAGCAAGGTCGCGGATCTCTCGAATATAGGCAGCACTGGCTTCGGCGGCGCAATCACCGCCGCGCTCTTCCTGGAACGCTTCGTGCCGGAGGGAGCACCCTGGATCCATATTGACTTGATGGCTTGGAATACTGCCGGTCGGCCGGGCCGACCGGAAGGCGGCGAAGCTCAGGGGCTGCGGGCCCTCTATGCTCTGATCTGCGAGACGGTCAGGCGGGGCGGCTGGCGCTCGGACACCAGAAAGCAACAGAGCGGGGATTGAGCCGCAGGTCGCAAGCAGAGGCCAACCCGCCGCCTGGGGCGGCACTCCAGTCGATAGAGTCATTATGGTACACTCTCGTTGCGGACAAATAACGATCCGACGGGGGGTGCCATGTTCCAGAACATTCTGTGCTGCGTCGACGGCTCCAAGCATGCTCTGCGTGCCGCAGAGCATGCCTGTGCTCTAGCGGAGAAGTTCGGTAGCGCTCTGACCTTGTTGACTGTTGCCAAGGAGTTGAAACCGAGCGCGCAGGTTAAGCGTTTTATTGAGCTCGAGCATCTTTCAGGCGAGCCGCAGTATGTACTCGACGAATACACCGAAGCGATCATGGACAAGGCCAAGGATGTGGCCGAGGCCAGCAGCCTGAAGAGCGTCAAGACCGAGATCAAAACCGGTAATCCTGCCCGTGGCATCCTGGAGTACGCGGAGCGGCGGAAGGTCGATACGATCGTCATGGGCCGACGCGGCATGGGCGATGTAGAGGGCGTGCTGCTTGGCAGTGTTTCGCATAAGGTGGCGAGCCTCGCGAAGTGCACGGTGATCACCACGCGTTGAGCCGATCGGAGATGCAGATGACGCCGCAGCAGGCCCTGGCGCTTTACCGTTCGGTGGGGGCGGCCGTTTTGGCCAACGATTGGCCCGACCTGACCCAGCGCCAGCTTGCGATCCTGCTTGAGGTCTATCTCTCGTCGCCTCCGCACACAGTGCGTGGGCTGGCGGAGAAACTGGATATCTCCAAGCCGGCCGTCAGCCGTGCTCTCGATCGCCTGGGACAGCTCGAGTTCGCGAAACGCAAAACCGACGAGGCCGACAGGCGGTCGATTCTGGTTCAACGCACCGTCAAGGGATCGGTCTTCCTGCGTGAGTTTGGAGATCTGGCGAGCAACCTGGCCCGTCAGCTTTGAGACGGCTCCGCCTTTCGCCCTCTGCCCCGCCCCTGAGCGACCGGTTTGTGCACTTCGTCTGCGCAGATGTGCCGTGTCGCGTCACACGTCCGGACTATAAGGTTACAGGTCGCTTGTTAACGCCGGACCAAGGTTCCGAGGCCCTTGTCCGTGAAGATCTCCAATAGCAGCGCGTGCGGGACGCGGCCGTCCAGGATCACCGAAGCCTCGACACCGCCCTGAACCGCCTCGACGCAGGTTTGCAGTTTGGGGATCATGCCGCCGGAAACGGTGCCGTCGGCTTCCAGCTTTGCGACATCCTCGACCGTCAGGTCGGTCAAGAGATCGCCGCTCTTGTCGAGGACGCCGATGACGTCGGTCAGCATCAGTAGGCGGGCCGCGCCGACGGCTGCGGCAATCGCGCCGGCAACGGTGTCGGCATTGATGTTGTAGGTCTCGCCCTCGATCCCGACGCCGATGGGCGCGATCACCGGGATCATGCCCGACTGTTCCAGCGCCGCCAGGACCTGAGGGTTCACCTTCGTCGGTTCGCCGACGAAGCCGAGGTCGAGGATCTTCTCGATGTTGCTTTCCGGATCGCGTTTCGTGCGGCGCAGCTTGCGTGCCTGAACTAGATTGCCATCCTTGCCGGACAGTCCGATCGCCGTACCTCCGGCTTGATTGATCGCGGAGACGATGGATTTATTGATCGTCCCGGCCAGCACCATCTCCACGACATCGACGGTCTCGGCGCTGGTGACACGTAGTCCGTCGACGAACTCGGTCTCAACGTTCAGCCGCTGCAGCATGCGGCCGATCTGCGGCCCGCCGCCATGTACCACGATCGGATTGATTCCGACCTGTTTCATCAAGACAACGTCGTGCGCAAAGATGTTGGCGAGCTCCGCGTCGCCCATCGCGTGGCCGCCGTATTTGATGACGAAGGTCTGCCCCGCGTAGCGGCGCATGAAAGGCAAGGCTTCGGTGAGCGTGCGGGCGGTGCGCAACCAGTGCTTGGTCTCGGCGATGTTCTTGCGGATCTGGGTCATGGCGCCGCGGACTTTAGCCAAGCGGCTCCGGCAAAGCCAGTTCAGCCAGCTCGGCGCGTAGTTCCGCGATGCCGCTCCGTTTGATTGCCGAGGTGATTGCGATCTCCGGATAGGCCGCCACGTGTGTGATCAACTCTTGCCGAATCGTCGCCAGGAGCGCGTCCAACTCCGCCGGCTTCACCTTGTCGGCCTTGGTCAGCACTACCTGGTAGACCACGGCAGTGGTGTCGAACTCCGCCATCACCTCACGATCGTTGGATTTGAGACCGTGCCGGGCATCCACCAACAGCAGCACCCGGCGCAACTGCGCTCGTCCTCGCAGATAGTCACGGGTCAAGCTGGTCCACTGTTTGATGTCGCTCTTGGCGGCCTGCGCGTAGCCGTAGCCCGGCAGGTCGACCAGCATCAGACGCTTGCCGAGGTCGAAGAAATTGAGCTGTTGGGTGCGGCCCGGTGTGTTTGAGGTGCGCGCCAGCGTCTTGCGACCGGTCAGCGCATTGACGAGCGAGGACTTGCCGACGTTGGAGCGACCGGCGAAAGCAACCTCCGGC
Source organism: Kiloniellales bacterium (assembly GCA_052168175.1). Taxonomy (GTDB): domain Bacteria; phylum Pseudomonadota; class Alphaproteobacteria; order Kiloniellales; family DSM-21159; genus Algihabitans. The sequence goes on along the minus strand of JBQLZH010000002.1, from coordinate 282,597 downwards.
AGGTCGCTGGCCGGAAGCTGTGCCATCTGTGCAACGGAGAGAAGGAAGCTGCAGGGGGCCGCGAACAACCGACGCCCGGCTTCTTGGTCCGGGGCTGCAGACTCCGCGCCTTGGGCGTCCGTTACTCCCGGGGCTCCTTCTTCCGACTGTGCCGTCACCGCTTCGTCTCAGGTCTTCCGCCGCTTGCCGTTACCCTTGGCCGAGCGCTTGCGTTCGCGCTTACTCGGGCCAGGGTTGCTGGGCGCCGATGCGGCCGGTGCCTCGTCGTTGGCGGCGGCACTGCCGGCGTCTGTCGTTTCGCCGTTGTTGCTATCTGCCTCCTCGCCTTCTTCTTTTTTCTTTGAGGTGTCGTCAGCGGCAACGCGCAGGTGCTTCGGAAGGATATCGCGGCCCTTGTTGCCGAAGGGCACACCGGCCCGCTTCATGATCACCGCCTGCTGCAGCACCGAGAGGGTGTTGTTCCAGGTCCAGTAGATCACGAGGCCGGCCGGGAAGGTCGACAGCAGGAAGGTGAAGACAATGGGCATGGCCAGGAAGATCTTGGCCTGCATCGGATCCGCCGGCTGCGGATTCAGCTTCTGCTGAATGTACATCGAAATGCCCATCAGCAGCGGCCAGATGCCGAGGTTGAGAATGTTGAGCAGGCCGAGTTCAGGCGCATTCCAGGGCAGCAAGCCGAAAAGGTTGAGCACCGTTGTGGGGTCGGGCGCCGAGAGATCCTGAATCCAGCCGAAGAAGGGGGCGTGGCGCATCTCGATGGTGACGAAGAGCACCTTGTAGAGCGCGAAGAAGACCGGGATCTGGATGAGGATCGGCAGGCAGCCGGCGAGCGGATTGGCGCCTTCTTTCTTGTAGAGCGCCATCATTTCTTGATTGAGGCGCTGCTTGTCGTCGCCGAAACGCTCGCGCATCTCCAGCATTTGGGGCTGCAGTTTGCGCATTTTCGCCATGGCCAGGTAACTCTTGTTGGCCAAGGGGAAGAACACGAGCTTGATGCCGACGGTCAGGATCAAGATCGCGACGCCGAAGTTGCCGATCAGGCCGTTCAGCCAGTGCAGAGCCAGGAAGATCGGCTTGGTCAGGAAGTAGAACCAGCCGAAGTCGACGGCGAGGTCGAAGCGGTCGATGCTGTGTTCTTCGGCATAGCTGTCGAGCAGCGCCACCTGTTTGGCTCCTAGGAACAGGCGGGTCGTGATTTCGGAGCTGCCGCCGTCCGGGATTGCCAAGGGCTGATAGATGAAGTCTGTCTGGTACTTCGGTACGCCGGCATCCTGAGAGAACAGGAACCGGCCCTGCACCTCCGCCTGTTGATCGGGGACCAGCGTGGTCATCCAATACTTGTCGGTGATACCGATCCAACCGCCTGTCGAGGAGACCTGCACCTGTCGATCGTCGCGGATGTCATCGTAGGAGATCTCGAAGAGCTCCTCGCCCATCACGCCGATCATGCCTTCGTGGAGAATGAAGAAGTCGAGCGTGACCGGCGTGCCGCTGCGGGAAATCGCACCGTAGGGCGCCAGACTCACGTCTTCGCCGGACTGGTTGATGACCCGTTGAGTGATGGTGAAGAGGTAGTTGTTGTCGACGGCCACCTCCTGCACGAAGGTGAGGCCGGCATCGTTCTGCCACGTCAGGGTTGCAGGTTGATCCGGCGTCAACGTGCGGACGTCGGCTTCCCAAACCGCATCCGGTCCCGGCACTTGCAGCCCGCCGACGGGCGTCCAGTCGAAGCGTGCGAAGTAGGGGGCTGCGGTGCCCACAGGCTGCAGCAGCTCGATGTTGGGGCTGTCGTCTTCGATTGTTTCGCGATAGCGCAGCAGGGTCAGGTGGTCGAAGCGGGCGCCCACCAAGTTGATGGAGCCGTCGACCGCCGGTGTTTGGATCCGTAGGCGCGGCCCTTGCTCCAGAGCCTGCGCGCGGTCGAGGCGGCCTTCACCGCCCAGTTCGGCACCCGTCGTCTGACCGTCGAGGGCGGGCGCGACCTCGGCATCGAGGGCTTGCTCCGCCTGCTGTGCGATCTGCTGCTGCTCGAGCATGGCTTCGCGCTGCGGTCCGCTGATGAACACCTCCCACAGCAGGATGATGCCGACCGACAGGGCGATGGCGAGGATCAGGTTCTTCTGGTCCATGGCGGGGTTATCGGCTCCTGTGGGCTGTGTGGCCGCAGGTTGGGAGGGTGCGGTGCGGTTCCGGAACGGGATCGTAGCCTTCGCCACCCCAGGGGTGGCAGCGGGTGATCCGGCGAAGCGTCAGCCAGCTTCCACGGATCGGACCGTGTTGTTGCAAGGCCTCGAGGGCGTAGGCCGAGCAGGTCGGCGCGAAGCGACAGGACGGAGGCAGCACCGGCGAAAGCAGCAGGCGGTAGCTCCAGATCAGGCCGGACAGCAACCAGACCAACGGTAGACCTAGCCAATGCGCCAGGCGCTGCCGACTGCCTGCCGAACTGCTTCGTCCTGCGTCCAGCTTGCTCATCGCCCATTCCTTGCGTTCTTGCTACGTCGCCGAGATGGGACTTGCCGACGGTGGTTGCGAGCCTCGCTGACGCGTTTGAATGCAGTTTCCAGGTCCGTGAGCAGCTCCTGGTAAGGACGAGTCAGCGTGCCGGCGCGTGCAATCAAGACGTAGTCCGTTCCCGGCTCCGCCACTCCGGGCAACACCCGGTCGGCAGCCGCGCGCAGACGGCGGCGCGCACGATTGCGCGCGACAGCCGAGCCGACCTTGCGGCTGGCTGTAAAACCGATACGCGGCGGCCCCTTGTCGGGATCGACGTCGTCGCTTCTCGATCTCTTGCAGGCCTGCAACACGAGTCCGGGTGTCGCCCATTTACGCCCGCGCCCGGCCGCACGCAAAAACTCGCTGCGGCGTTTCAGACGCGCGAGTTGCTTGGCCGGACGCATGTCGCGGAACTTTAGGCCGAGAGGACCTTGCGCCCCTTGGCGCGGCGGCGAGCCAGAACCCTGCGGCCGTTCTTGGTCGCCATGCGGGAACGAAACCCGTGCCGACGCTTGCGGACCAGCGCGCTCGGCTGATACGTGCGCTTCACCTTAAATCTCCATACCACGGAAGCTGTGCGGAATTGCCGAGGGTGTATAGAGTTGGCCCTGCGGAGTGTCAATGTTGCCCGCTGTCCAGGTTCGCCGGCATTCGGACAATCTTTGCATTTGTGATCCAGACTACAGGCTTCACCGATCGGTGATTGGTTGGTGATCGCCGAGAAATTTACATCCTGGCGCGTCGGAAAGATCTATGGCCTTTGGCAATGGCAAGGGGGCTCCGCAAGCGCATGACCGGAATAGACGGCAGCATTATGGATAAAGATGTACCCCAGAGCGGCTCAACCGCCGAGGCCGATGCGAAGATCGAGGGCCGCGGGACTCGTCCTGCCTGGTTGCGTTGGTTACCGCTCGCCCTCTTGTTCGGAGTCGGCGCGGCCGCTTGGCTTGTCTTCGACATTGGCAGCTACCTGAGTTTCGAAGCGCTGGCGGAGAACCGGGAATGGCTGCTCGGGCAGGTGGAACGCTACGAGCTGCGCACGCTGTTGGTGTTCGTATTCGCCTATGCGCTGATGACGGCCTTCTCTATTCCCGGAGGCGCCGTCTTGACGGTTCTGGGCGGTTTCCTCTTCGGAACGTGGTTGGGCACGCTCTATGTGGTGGTTGGCGCCACGCTAGGGGCGGTCGCCGTTTTTCTCGCCGCGCGCACGGCGTTGGGCGATAGCCTGCGGAAGCGGGTCGGCGGCACGCTCAAGCGTATGGAAGCCGGTTTTCGGGAGCATGCGCTCAGTTACCTACTGGTTCTGCGATTGATTCCTATCTTCCCCTTTTGGTTGGTCAATCTCGTACCGGCCTTCCTCGGCGTTCCCTTGCGTATCTATGTGATCGGCACCCTGCTGGGTATCGTCCCGGGTACCCTTGTTTTCGCCAGTCTTGGGAACGGTGTCGGCGCGCTGTTCGATCAGGGTCAGACGCCCGATGCCGGGATCATCTTCAGCCCCGAGATTTTGGGCCCGATCCTGGGTCTGGCCGTGCTTGCCATGCTGCCGGTCATCTACAAGAAGTGGAAGGCTCGCCGGGCCACGGCCGCGACGTAACGTCGGTACCTCAAACCTGGTCCAAGCCCGAACAAAGAGGATCCAGTCATGAAAACTCTGGAACCCGACATCTGCGTGATCGGGGCCGGTTCTGCTGGCTTGTCGATTGCCGCCGGCGCCAGTCAGATGGGCGCGCAAACCGTGCTGATCGAAAAAGGCGAGATGGGGGGAGACTGCCTGAACTACGGCTGCGTACCCTCGAAGTCTCTGCTGGTCGCCGGTCGTGCCGCACAGGCGTGGCGGCATACAGCGGCCTTCGGTGTCGACTCGCCGCAGCCAACGGTCGATTTCGCCCGCGTGCATGCGCACGTTCGTGATGTCATCGATGGCATCGCTCCACTCGATTCCGTGGAACGCTTCACAGGGCTCGGTGTGGACGTCATCAAGGATAAAGCCGTCTTCGAAGATGCGCGCACTCTGGTGGCCGACGGCGCGCGGATCCGTGCCAAGCGCTTCGTCGTTGCGACCGGCTCGCGCGCTTCGATCCCGCCGATCGAAGGATTGGATCAGGTGGCCTACCTGACCAATGAAACGGTCTTCTCGCTGACGGAACGGCCCGAGCACTTGATTGTCATCGGTGGCGGTCCGATCGGCAGCGAGTTGGGGCAGGCCTTCCGGCACTTGGGCGCTCAGGTCTCGCTCGTCGAAATGGGCAGCATCCTCCAGAACGACGATCCCGAGCTGGCGGAGGTGGTGCGCCGGCGGTTTATCGAAGACGGTATCAGGCTCTACGAACAGGCCAAGGTTGCGCGCGTTGCAGCCGCCGGCAACGGCGTTGCGGTCACTCTTGAACTGGCCGGTGGGGAGGAGCAGCGGATCGAAGGCTCCCACCTGCTGCTCGCGGCCGGACGGCAGCCGACCGTCGAGGGTCTGGGTCTGGAGGCGGCCGGCATCGACTACGACCGTCGCGGCATCAAGACGGATGCGCGACTGCGCACCAGCAACAAGCGGGTCTATGCCGCCGGCGATGTGGCCGGTGGGCCGCAGTTCACGCACATGGCCGGCCACCACGCGGGTGTCGTTATCAAGAATGCGCTGTTCCGGCTGCCGGCGAAGGTGGAGTCCAAGGCTGTACCTTGGGTGACCTATACGGAGCCGGAGCTCGCACATGTCGGTCTCACGGAAGCCATGGCCCGTAAAGCAGGACATCAGATCACGATCCTGCGCTGGGACTTTCACGAGAACGATCGCGCACGTGCGGAGCGCCAGACAGAGGGTCTCTGCAAGGTCGTGGCAACGCCCAAAGGGAAGATTCTCGGCGCCTCTATCGTCGGACCGCAGGCTGGTGAGTTGATCCAGCCGTGGGTTCTGGCAATGAGCAACGGTCTGAAGATCTCGGCCATGGCGCAGGTTATCGCGCCCTATCCGACGCTGGGCGAAGTCAGCAAACGTGCCGCCGGCAGCTTCTATACGCCGAAGCTCTTCGGCGAGCGCACCAAGAAGCTCGTTCGTTTCCTCCTGCGTCTGCCTTGAGTCCGGCGCCCGGGCCGCATCTCACGCGAAGGTGAAGCACAGTGCGCCATTGTGATTCGAGCTTGTCAGTCTGTCCCCGCATGCTCTCGGACGTGGGTTTGGGCTGTTCAAAAGGCCCGCCCCGGCATCCGAGGCCGAGACGGCCTTCCCCGAACAAGACTGGGAGACGTATTCATGATCAAGAAAACCGCCAAGCACACGGCGCTGGCGCTGTCGGTTGCGGGTCTTGCCACCGCCGCCGTGGCCTTGCCGGCCGCGACGGCCCATGCCGAAGCCGGCCCGACCGCTGTGCAGATCGCAAGCTGTACGCCCTGCAAACCCTGCGCAGCGGCCAACCCCTGCAACCCCTGTGCAGCAGCCAATCCTTGCAATCCTTGTGCGGCAGCGAAGAACCCCTGCAATCCTTGTGCGGCGGCCAACCCTTGCGCGGCCGTGAATCCCTGCAAGCCGTGCAACCCCTGCGCAGCCAAAACCAACTAACACATCAACCGGAGTTTATAGCGCGCGGGCACCCCGTCGGGCCGGATCTGCCGCCCGGCGGGGTGCCGCCGTTTTGCGTTTTTGCAAGCGATGTGCGCCTTCGATTGTTGCCATGCCCGATTGTGGCGACTGGTGATATAACGCTGTTATGACTGACGATCGGCCGTCGCGACGCCTGTCACTGCCCTCGCCTACGCGCAGTTTGTCCGCACGCCTGCTGGTCTTGACGGTGCTCTTTGTCATGCTGGCCGAGGTCTTGATCTTCGCGCCGTCTGTGGGGCGCTACAGACTGACCTACCTCGAAGAAAAGTTGGCGACCGGGCACTTGGGCATCTTGGCGCTGGAGGCCAGCCCTGCCGACATGATCGATCCCGGCGTGGAACGGGAAATTCTGAGCCACATCGGAGTCTACTCGGTCGCGCTGCAGAAGCCGGACCGACCGGGCAAGCTGATGTTGATGATCGAAGAACCGGTCGGAAGCGTGGAGGCGAGCTACGATCTGCGCGATGCCGGCTTCTTCACGCTGATCCGTGACGCCGTCGGGTGCCTGGTTCCGAAGAAAGATCGTATCATCCGCGTCGTCGGCTGGTCGCCGAAGGTACCGGGTACCATGGTCGAGCTGGTGATGGACGAGGCCCCACTGCAAGAGGAACTGCGCGCATTTGGCTGGCGCATTCTGGGCCTCAGCCTTGTGATCTCGGCGATTACCGCCGGTCTTGTCTACCTCACGCTGATCCGGGTGATGGTGGTGCCGATGCGCCGCCTGACGGAGAACATGATCGCCTTTCGCGACGATCCGGAAGACGGGGCCCGCATCGTCAAACCCTCCGGGCGAAGTGACGAAATCGGCGTTGCGGAGCAGCAGCTTCACGATATGCAGGGCGCGTTGCGCGCCTCGCTGCACCAGAAAACGCGTTTGGCGGCGCTCGGTATTGCGGTGACCAAGATCAACCACGATCTCCGCAATATGCTGTCCACGGCGCAGCTCTTGTCGGATCGCCTCGCCCATTCTAGCGACTCGGAAGTGCGCCGGGTCGTGCCGACGCTGTTCAGTGCGATTGATCGTGCGGTCGAGCTCTGCGGTCGAACGCTCGACTTCACGCGCGAGGGGCCGGCATCGCTCGACGTCAGCCGGGTCGAGATGAACGCACTGCTGGACGAGGTCGGTAGCGACGTCACGGCTGAGGATCGCGAGGGGCGGGTTTGGGACAATCGCGTTCCGCCGGGTACGGTGCTCGAAGCCGATCACCATCAGCTTTTCCGCGTTTTCGAGAACCTGGCACGCAACGCCTATCAGGCCGGGGCCGGTCGGGTGACAGTCAGTGCCCGGCAGCATGAGAAGGCGTTGGAAGTGGATCTGGAAGATGACGGTCCGGGTCTCTCGGCCCGCGCACGCGAGCGTCTGTTTCAACCCTTTGCCGTCTCGACCCGCAGTGGCGGCACGGGTCTCGGTCTTGCCATCGCCAAGGAACTTCTGCGCGCCCATGGGGGGGATGTTCGACTGGAAGAAAGCGACGCCAGCGGCACGCGCTTTCGTGTCCTCCTGCCGCTGCGGCAAACGGTTCGCCTCAAGCGCAACGGTCGACGTACCAAGACCGCAGCTTGACTTGGGTCAACGCGCCCGATAGCGCCAAAGTGGCCTTATCTGCGGCATGTGACAAAAGGGGACCGTCATCATGGTGTTGCGAATCGTTATCTGTGTGGCTGTGGGTCTGATTGGGCTGCTGGGCCTGTTTATGGCCGCCGGCGCTCATGAAACGGCCTTTTATGAAGCTGGTATGATCATGGCCGCTTTCTCTATCTTCTTCGTTTTCTGGCAGATCAAGCGTGGCTTTGACCGCGCCGAGAAACCAGCCAACAGGGCTGAGATATCGCAAGAGTCCTAATGCGGTTCAGGTCTTTGGCGGAAAGGTCATGGCCTCGACCTTGTTGCCGTCCAAATCGAAAATGAAGGCGCCGAAGTAGACCGTCATCGCCGCCTTGCGGTCGCCGGGTTCGCCGGCGTCTTTCCCGCCGGCTGCCAAAGCTTCGCTGTGAAAGGCCAAAACATCCTCGCGAGAGCGCGCGCGCAAACCGACGTGATGACCGCTGTTCGCGATTGCCGGAGCCAGGCCGGGTCGCGCGTTCAGCCAGAACTCCGGATACGTCTTGCCAAAGCCAAGTGTGTCCTCGCGCTCGACAAGGAGAGTCATTTTCAGTGGCGCCAGCACGCGGATGTAGAAGGCCTTGCTGGCCTCCAAGTCGGCGACGGGTACCGAGACATGATCGATCATTGCCATGGCTCCTGGACAAGGGTGTCTGGGCTATGCCTAGAGCATCATCGGTCTGCGTTGCTGCTGAATGAGCCTGTCTCTGCGTTTCAGTCCAATGCGTAGACCAGAGACTTGAGGTAATCGCTCTCCGGCAGTTGCGGATGGACCGGATGGTCCGGGGCGGCACCGGCACGGCGCAGAATTCGGGCCGCACGCTCCGCATCGTCCACGCCGCGAGCGCATTGCTCGGCAAAGGCGTCGGAGCTGACGTGATGGGAACAGGAGCAGAGCACGAGGTAACCGTTCGCAGCCACGAGACTGCTGGCCAATCGGGCCAGCTTGCGGTAGCCGCGTAGGGCGGGCGGCAGGTCTTTCTTGGACTTCGCGAAGGCTGGTGGGTCGCAGATCACCAGATCGAAACGCTCGCCTGCACCGGAGAGCCTCTCCAGTTCACGGAAGACGTCGCCGCGGCGCGTCGTGACCTTTGCGCTCACAGCGTTCAAGGTTGCCGCTTGTTCGACCAGGTCCAGGGCCGCTTCGGAACGATCGATGGCCATAACGGACTCGGCACCGGCCAATGCCGCCCGGACGGCGAAACCGCCGGAGTAGCTATAGGCATCCAGAACCCGCGCGCCTTCCGCCAGTTGGGCTGCCCACTGACGGTTGTCGCGCTGGTCGTAGAACCATCCTGTCTTCTGCCCGCGAAGCGGATCGGCCAGGAACCGGACGCCGTGCTCCTGCACCTCCAGAGTCCCATCGACACTGCCGCGCAGAATGCGCGTTTCCTGCTCGAGACTCTCTAGCTTCCGGGCCGGCGTGTCGTTGCGCAGTACCACTGTGCTCGGGTGCAGCAGGGCCTCGACCGCCTCCGTCAATGGCGTCTCCAGAGCCTGGATGCCGGCCGTATTGAGCTGCATTACCACCGTATCGCCGAAACGGTCGATCACCAGGCCGGGCAGGCCGTCGGCTTCCGCATGGCACAGGCGGTAGTAAGGCCCGTCGATCAGCCGCTCGCGCAGTGTCAGCGCCCGCTTCAGGCGCTCATGCAGAAACGTGCCGTCGATCTCCGTTGCGGGATCGCGCGCCAACACGCGTGCGGCGATCAGGGTGTGGCGGTTGAAGCTGGCGACGCCCAAGGTACGGCCGTCGTGCGCTTGCAAGTCCACCAAAGTGCCGAGATCGAGCGCCTTCGCCTCTGCCGTCATCTCCACTTCATTGGAGAAGACCCAGGGATGGCCGTGCAGCAGGCGCCGCTCCGCCTTGGGTTTTAGGCGGATGGCAGCGCGCCCGGCCTGGCGACTCACGGTTGGACGGTGGCTGGCAGAGCGACGCCTTCGCGGCGTGGATCGGCGCCGCCCTCGAGACTGCCGTCGGGCAATACGCGGATCCCATGCAGACCGCTGGTCATCTCGGTCTCTCGCACCACGTGGCCGAGTGCTTCCAGCGCGGCCTTCGCTCCTGCGGCCGCAGTGCCGGACTCCAGATCGGTCGGACCGTTGCGGTTGACCGCATGGGGCAGTTCGATCGCTGCTTGAACGGAGAGCCCGTGGTCGAGCACACCGGTCACGGCGCGCACCACGTAACCGATGATCCGGCTGCCGCCCGGCGAGCCAATCGCCAGATGAAGCGCACCACCGGTATCGAACACGAGGGTTGGCGACATGGAGCTGCGTGGGCGTTTGCCAGGCTCAACGCGGTTGGCAACCGGGCGCCCGTCCACCTCCGGTACGAAGGCGAAGTCGGTGAGCTGATTGTTCAACAGGAAGCCACGGACCATCACTCGTGAGCCGAAGGCGTTTTCGACCGAACTGGTCATGGATACCGCTTGCCCCTCCGCATCTACCACGCTGAGGTGGCTAGTGGAGGGCGGTTCGACCTGCACCCAGGTTCCATTGCGCAGTTCCAGCCCCGGTTCCGCCTCCGGCAGGGCCCGTTGCGGGTCGATCAAGGCCGCCCGGGCGCTCAAGTAGTCGGGATCGAGCAACTGCTCGACCGGCACGTCGACGAAGTCCGGGTCGGCCAGAAAGGCATTGCGGTCGGCAAATGCGAGTTTGCCGGCCTCGGCCAGCAAGTGCAGGCTGCGTGGGTCGCTTGGTGCCGCCGCACCCAAATCGTGCGGTTCCAGCAAGCTCAGAATCTGCAGAACTGCCACACCGCCGGACGTTGGGGGCGGCATCCCGCAAACCCGCCACTCGCGGTAGCGGCGGCACACCGGCGAACGCACCACAGCCCGGTAGGCGGCAAGGTCTGCTTGCGTGAGGCGTCCGGGGTTGATCGACGCGCCCTGCACCGCCGTTACGATGTCGGCTGCGATCTCTCCTTCGTAGAAAGCATCCGCGCCTTCGGCGGCGATCCGCCTGAGGGTTTCGGCATAAGCCGGGTTACGCAGGATCGTTCCGACCGGAAGCGGGTTGCCGGCCGGTGTGTAGAAGTAGGCGGCCGCTGCGGGAAACTTGGGCAGCAGCTTGTCGCGGGTGATCAAGGCGTGCAGCCGCGGTGAAACGGCAAAGCCGTTTTCGGCGAGCGCGATCGCCGGCTCGAACAGCCGGGCCCATGCGAGCTTTCCGTGATTGGTGTGGGCCAGTTCCAGCATGCGCAGCACGCCCGGCGCGCCGACTGAAAGGCCGCCCGGCACGGCATCCCAAAAGCCCAGAGGGCTTCCGTCCTCGGTCAGAAACTGATCGCCGGTGGCGGCAAGCGGTGCGGTTTCCCGGCCATCGTAGGCCTGCGTTTCGCCGCTTTCCGGGTCGTGGTGCAGCAGAAAAGCGCCACCGCCGATGCCGGAGGATTGCGGTTCAACCAGCCCTAAAACCAACTGTGCAGCAATGGCGGCATCGACCGCGCTGCCGCCGGCCTCCAGCATTGCGACGCCGGCTTCGGTCGCGTGCGGGTTGGCGGCCGCCACCATGGCGCCAGCTTGCGCCTCGGCAGCGTTTTCTTGAGGTGCAACGGCTTGTGCGGTTGCTGGTTGAGCCGATAGGGCAACCGAAAGAAGCAGGATGGCGCTTAGCGCATAGCGCAGCACCTGGGCGGGCGGGGTCGGGATGGCGTTGCGATGATCGAAAGGCACAGTGCAGCCAGTTTAGCGATCAGGTCGCTTGCGGCATAGAGAGGCTTTTAGAATCTGCGGTCTTTCGCATCATCGGTTTCCGAAGTGCGAAGCAGTGTGGCGCATGACCGCGATGCTGAAGCATCTCGACCAGCCACTGACGGCGGGCTCGCTCGACTCCCTCCGGCAGCACTGTGTGAATCGCCGCACAGCGGTGTCCAGCCGCCAGTCCTTCCAGGGCCCGGGCCAACGCGTCTGCTATGCGGTCGCGCTCGAAGAAATCGAAAGCGATGAAGTGTTCGGCCACCAAAACGGAGCCATGCATCAGGTCTTGCTGTACACGGTAGGCGACCAAGCCGGAGATGTAGCCTCGTTCGTCCTCTGCAATCAGAACGCCGCCGAGCGCTTGCGGCGTACCATTCGGTCCCTGAAGCAACGGTTCGGCAAAGGCCTGCCACTCTTCCAAGGTGATGCTCGGGGCGATCGCTTGGATCAGCGGAAAGGCCTGATTGAGGCGATCGGCCGTCAGAGACTTCACCGCCACCTGTCGTCCGGCGGAAGCGTCTTCCTCGGCAGCCGGGTTCTGGTCGCGAGATATGGGATCAGGGCAGCGCATGAAAAGCATCCTGAGACCTGCTGCGCGATGCCTGCCTTGATCTGCGTCAACGTGCCGGGGTGCCCCCGGAAAACGCCTAATCCCCTAAATTTTTCAAGGACTTAAAAACTGTTATTCTACGAATGAAATCGGCGTATAAAGGATGGAATCTGACGGGTAGCTGTTGAATTGTCGGGCCGGATACGTCAAATTCATTCGTCACCTCGCAAGTCTGGACCGGGACGCTGCGCATAATCATGTCGCCTTTCGACGTCAATCGCATCCGCGAGCTCGGTCCCGCAACAGCGTCCGAGCAAGGCGAGGTGGACTCTGGGCCGTCACCTTGTGGCGCTTGCTCGGTTCGCCATCTGACCTTCTGTGCGCCGATGGCCGAAGATGAACTTGGCCATGTGTCCAAGATCGTCAGTACCATCGAGTTGCATCCGGGCGACCCCTTGTTCGACGAAGGCGAGCCGGCGGACAACGTCTACAGCGTCACGGCCGGGTCGGTGAAGGTCTACAAGCTGTTGCCCGATGGACGGCGGCAGGTCATCGGATTCCTGTTCTCCGGCGATTTCATGGGTCTCGCCCACAACGATCTCTACGCCTACAGCGCTGAAGCGATTACCCATTCCGCAGTCTGCCGCTTCCCGCGTAAAAAGCTGGAGCAGTTGCTGGAACGGTTTCCGAAGATGGAGCGGCGGTTGCTCGGCATGGCGAGCCACGAGCTCGCTGTGGCGCAGGAGCAGATGCTGCTTCTCGGTCGCAAGACGGCTAAGGAAAAGATCGCCAGCTTCCTGCTGATGCTCTCGAAGCGGTCCGAGCAGCGCGGTCAGTCTCCCAACCCAGTGGCTGTCCCCATGAGCCGAACCGACATCGGCGACTATCTGGGCCTGACCACGGAAACGGTCAGCCGGACTTTCACGCAGTTGAAGACCAGCAACCTGATCTCGCTGCAGCCGGCCAACAAGGTCGAGCTGACCAGCATCGAAGCTTTGCGCGAGATCGCCGAGGGCATTTGATCCACCGGCGCTTGCCGTTTTCTTCCTCCCTTCGTCAAGACACCTAGCCGAACGGGTCGATTGGGTCTCGCGTTGCCTTGTCGCCCCTCGTCGCGCTATTGCTCCCGCTCGACATCCGGGCCCGTTACTCAAACGTTCACATCCAGCGGCCCCAGCGGGAGCTTCGCCGAGCCTTGTCCACGACCCCTGCCAGCGCCGACCAGGCCAAGCCCGTCAAACGCCTGACTCCGCCGGACATAGCTGCGCGGAAAGGTCAGACGCCTTTGGTCTGCTTGACGGCCTACAGTGCGCCCATGGCGCGTCTGCTGGATGTGCATGTCGACGTTCTTCTGGTCGGCGATTCCCTGGGTATGGTGGTTTACGGCGCGGCCTCGACGCTCGCGGTGCGGCTCGACACCATGATCGATCATGGGCGCGCCGTGGCCGGTGCGAGCCGTCACGCCTGTGTCGTGGTGGATCTGCCCTTTGCCAGCTACCAGGAAAGCCCGCAGCAGGCCTTCCGCACCGCCGCTCGCGTTCTGGCAGAGACCGGCGCTGCGGCGGTCAAGCTGGAGGGCGGGTGCGAGATGGCGGAGACGATCACGTTCCTCGCCGCTCGGGGCGTTCCGGTCATGGGCCACGTCGGGCTAACGCCGCAGGCTGTCAATGCGCTCGGCGGCTTTCGGGCTCGCGGGCGCGACGCCGCCGAGGCTGACAAGGTACTGGCCGACGCGCGTGCCGTGGCCGATGCCGGCGCCTTCGCGCTGGTGGTTGAAGGAACGCTGGAGGATGTCGCCCAAGAGGCCACCCGTGCCGTTTCCATTCCGACGATCGGCATCGGAGCCGCGGCAGACTGCGACGGTCAGATCTTGGTGACGGAAGACCTGCTCGGGTTGTCCGGTCCGCGGGTGCCACGCTTCGTGAAGCGTTACGCCGAGCTGGGCGCAGCGGTCGAGGAGGCGGCAGCGCGCTATGCGGCCGAGGTGCGCAGTCGCGCCTTTCCTGGACCGGAGCAGCTCTACCGGAAGCGCGGCGGATGACGGGCGGCGACGTCCCGCTGCCGATCTTGCGCCGCGTCGACCAACTCCGCGAGGCGACGCTGCCCTGGCGCCGAACCGGGGAGACGATTGGGCTGGTGCCGACAATGGGCGCTTTGCACGCCGGCCACATGGCTTTGGTCGGGCGTGCAACCGCCGACTGCGATCATGCCATAGCGACCATCTTCGTCAATCCCAAGCAGTTCGACCGTAAGGAGGACCTGACTCGATATCCGCGCGACGAGGCCCGTGACGCTCGGCTGCTGGCCGACAACCGCTGCGACCTTCTGTTCGCACCGGAGGTCGAGGAGATGTATCCCCGGGGCTTTGCCGCAACCGTCGGCATCACGGGCGTGAGCGACGTACTAGAGGGCCTTTATCGGCCTGGCCATTTCGACGGGGTTACGACCGTGGTGTGCAAGCTGTTGCTCCAGGCCCTGCCGGATCGCGCCTATTTCGGCGAAAAGGACTATCAGCAACTGACGGTCGTCAAGCAGATGGTGCGAGATCTGGATATTCCCGTCGATATCGTGCCGGTGGCCACCGTGCGAGAGCAGGACGGCCTTGCTCTTGCGTCACGCAATGTTCACCTCACGGCCCCGCAACGGGAGGTTGCGCCTCTGCTCTATCGTGTGATGACGGAGATTGCCGAGGAGCTTTCAGACGGCCAAACGCCGGCCGGGTTGCTCCTGCCCGAGGGGCAGCAGCGCCTGGGGTCTGCTGGTTTTACCAAGATCGACTACCTCGCCTTGCACGCTGCCGACAATCTGGAGCCTTTGCAGCGTGTGGACCGGCCAGCCCGTCTGTTCGCGGCCGCCTGGCTGGGCAAGACGCGGCTGATCGACAACATTGCCGTCGATCCGCGCTGACGCTGACCATGCCTCTTGGCGGCTGCTGCGCGTGGGAGATCACTCCCGCTAGCGACCGCGGGCGATTGGCGGAACTTCCTGCATCTCGCTGTCCCAGGGGAACAGGATCCAGGTGTCTTGGCTCACCTCCGTCACGAAGGTGTCGACTGTCGGGCGCCCCTCCGGCTTGGCGTAAACCGTCGCGAAATGAGCCTTAGGGAGAAGCTCCCGGACGGCGCGGGCTGTCGCCCCGGTATCGACTAGGTCGTCGACAATGACCCAGCCGGTACCGTCGCCCTCGATCGACTTCAGAACGGTCACCTGACCCTGCTCGCGATCGCTGTAGGAGGCGATGCAGAGGGTGTCTACCAAACGCAACTCCAACTCGCGCGCGACGATCGTCGCCGGAACCATGCCGCCGCGCGCCACAGCCACCACCCCCTTGAAGGGGCCCGTCTTTTCCGACTTGTCCATCAGGCGCCAGGCCAAGGCCTTGGCATCGCGATGCAACTCCCACCAGGAAACCGGAAAAGTCCTGCCCGCCATTCTATCCTCTTGTTCCCGACATTTGCCGAGAGCGGTCTAGCCGAGGGGGCGGCCGGTGACAATGACCGGATGCAGTTTCTCGCCAGCGGTGTTGAGGTGGCCTGTCGCTCGACGAGAGCGATCTTGCTCCATGGCCATTGAGGTTCGTGTCGCGGTCGTGGCGGAAGCCACGATGGACATCAACAGATCCTAGGCACTGGTGTCCGGCAGGCGTTGAATCTGAACGCCGTCGATCTTCCAGCCGCCGCCGGGCTGCCGTTCCATGAAGTAAAGCGCCAGCGAGCCGCCGCCGTCCGGACCGACGAAGAATAGTCTCTGCACGGCACGGTCGCCTTCCAGGTTCAACTCTTCGAATTCGACGGCGCGAGGGCGATAGACTTGCGGGTAGCCGCTCTGGACCATCTGCATGAAGGTCTCGGCCGACCGAAACTTCTGCTGAATAGACGGCGAGGCATAGGAAAAGGCGGCCGTTCCGTCATCGCGCTGGAAGGCCTCGAGCTGGCCCTCGATCACTTGGCGAATATCGTCTGCCGGGTCTGCGTCGGCCCGCGGCGCCCAAAGCAGAAGCCCTGCCCAGGCAACGACTGTCGCGATGGTGAAGACGAGGCGGCGCGTAGGCATGATCCCTGATCCCGAGGCCAGTGAGCCGTTTCATCGGCAAGGATGAACGGTTTCACCAAAACCTGGGGCAAGTCGGTCCAAAGACCAGTGCCACGCGGTTAGCGCAGATAGACGTGCACTTCGTTCACTGCGGCCGCAGGATTGGTCGCGGCCGAGACCGATACCCGATCTGCCGGCAGCCCCATATCGGTGAGCGATCGCACCACCGCCTCGGCGTTTCGCACGGAGCGGCCGCTGGCCAGCGCCACCTGGCCCTGGCCACCGGCGCCGGCCGCGACGGAAACCACGTCGAAGCCGGCGTTGGGTCGTGCCGCCAGCGCTTGGTTGACGGCGCCGTACAGCGCCGGCTCGTACTCGACGTTCGACTGATCGAAGCGGATAACGACCAGCGGCTGAGCCCGGCCGACGAGGCCCGCGGCTCCGCCGGTCGGCGGCGGTGCTGCGATACCGAAAGACCGATTGCCGAGGCTGCCGGCGAAGAACTCCCCGTTGCGAATGGCAACCGACAGGGCGGTCAGCTCCGAACGCTCGTAGGCGAGGTATGCCGTCTGCCGCTGCACGTCCTCGGTCAGCTCCGTCAGGAGGCGTTCGATCAGCACAACCGTCTGATTGGTCTCGTCCTCCAGGACAGCGAGCTGGCGATGATCCTCGTCGATGGCGCCCTGCAGTCCATAGGTCGCCCGCACCGAATCGAGCAGGAAGGCGGACAGTGATGCGGTGGCGCCGGTATTTGCCGCCAGAGCGTTCATGTTGTTGATGGAGGTCGCCACCTGCGCCAGCTCCAGCTGGGAATCGTTCCAGAGCTGCACCAGTTCCGGATTGCCAGGCGTGGTTCCGGTCTGCAGTCGCGCGTTGATCGTGCTGACCATGGTGTTGTAGTTGCGCGCCGTCTCCCGTGCGTCGCCGCGATACTGTTGCAGCAGACTGTTTTCTTCGCCGACTTGGGACTGCAGGCGTTGCAAGTCGGTGCGCAGGCCATCGACCCTCTGGCCGACCGCGGTACCCGTGGGTTGCCCTGGCGTGACGCCCGCAGGCTCGAAAACACCGGTGTTTAGCTGAAGTGGTCCGCCGGGTTGGGGCTGATTTTGAGTTGTCTGGGTTGCACCTGCCGGATCGCCAGCCTCCAGCGATGGCCATAAATCCGCGTCGTCACTCGAACATCCGGCTAGAATCGTAATGGCTACGGCGACGGCGGTCAGGCCTGTAACGCGTTTCATTCGACCATCTCATGCTGTTGCAAGACTCGGCGAAGAATTGCCCGGCCGAGACCCAGGATTTCCTTAACGGCTACGCAAAGCCAACGCCGAATCCCCCAAACGCGGCGCTGCGATACTACTTGAGCGCTTTCAGTGGGACAAGCGGATTTGCTCGTAATTCGCAGCACTTGCCGAGCGCGCTTGCGCGCTCGCGTGAAGCGCGTTTCGGGTCCAGCGGGCCTTCCCGAAGGAGGGCGAAAAAGCCGTATCGCCGGCACGGAAATAGGCGCCGACAGGCCCTTGCACCCCGAATTCGATTCGCCTATGTTCCGCGCCTCCTCACGGCGGCCGACGTGCCCAGCGTCGTTTTATGCCGCCTGGCAAGCGCCCGTAGCTCAACTGGATAGAGCACCTGACTACGGATCAGGAGGTTGGGAGTTCGAATCTTCCCGGGCGCGCCAATTCTTCAGAAGTAATCGCCTTTCTGTAGGAAGAGAAGTTCGAACTCTGTTCGAGCGGGCGCGTTTTTTCTTCTGGGTCGAGGATCCGCCCGTGAGACTTGTTCGCGCCGATCTGTAAGCCCCGTGATCCTTCGAAAGCGCAGAGCTAATACTCCTGGTGGATATCGGGTTGGCCTGTTTCGTATCAATGAGCTTATCGGATACAATGAACGGCAGACGCTATTGCCCGGCCTTTGGGCTGGTCAGGACTCCCGATGATGAGACGGTACCAGTAAGTTAATGATGTCAGACGATGTTTCCGGCGCCGGCAACGGTTCGGCGAAGCAGCCAGCGCTGCATGCGATCAATAGAGCCTTGTTTAACTACTGGCGGTCCAAGCAGAACGGTGGCGTGGCACCGCGCGAGGCGGCGATCGATCCTACCGAGATCCCCGAGCTTCTGCCCGATCTGATCATCTACGAGCGGATCGAAGCTGATCATTTTCGGGTGCGTGTGGTCGGTCGGCGGGTGGTTCTGCGAATCGGGGTCGATCCGACCGGCGGAAACATCTTCGAGCTGTTCTCGGAGCGCTTCAAATCCGGCGTCATGGAGGCGATGAACCGGATCCTGGACGAACCCTGCGCTCAGGTCACGACGGTCCGCGATCGCTTTCCCTCCGGTCGGGACGGTTTGGTCGAGGTGCTGCGCTTGCCGCTGACGGATGAGAGCGGCCGGCTGCGCTACATCATCTCTTCGACGGCCGAGTTGGAGCCGCTGGATGCCGAGACGGCGCGCGAGACGCCCGAGGTGATCGCAGAGCCGGTCGCGAATCGCTTCCTCGCGCTGGAGGCGCCGCAGAGCGCCTGACTGGCGCCAGGCCGTTGCAGGATGGCCCACGCCAGCAGCCCGCAGCCATCAAGTGGGCCGATGGCTGCCATTGGCGAAATCAAGTTCCCTGAAGCCGGCCGCGCAACTAGACCTCGCTGCGAACCCGTTCGTTTCAAGCGATCACAAGGAGACGCAGTATGACCGCGACGCCCATCACCGTGGCCCATGGTGACGGTATCGGCCCAGAGATCATGGATGCCAGCCTGCGCATTCTGCAGGCAGCCGGCGCAGAACTGGACATCGAGACGATCGAGATCGGCGAGGCGGTCTATAACCGCGGCAATTCGGCGGGTATCGAGCCAAGCGCATGGGACTCCTTGCGCCGCACGCGCGTGTTCTACAAAGCACCGATCACGACGCCGCAGGGCGGTGGCTTCAAGAGCCTGAACGTGACCGTGCGCAAGTCGCTCGGCCTGTTCGCCAACGTCCGCCCCTGCGTGTCCTACCATCCCTTCGTCGAAACCAAGCACCCGAACATGGATGTCGTGGTGGTGCGAGAGAACGAAGAGGATCTCTATGCCGGCATCGAGCATCGCCAGACCGACGAGGTGGTGCAGTGCCTGAAGCTGATTTCGCGTCCTGGTTCCGAGCGTATCTCGCGCTATGCCTTCGAGTACGCGCGCGCGAACGGCCGCAAGAAGGTGACCTGCTTCACCAAAGACAACATCATGAAGCTGACCGACGGCCTGTTCCACAAGGTCTTCGAGGAGGTCGCGGCTGACTATCCCGAGATCGAGAACGAGCATTGGATCATCGATATCGGCGCTGCCAAGCTTGCCGATACGCCGGGCGCCTTCGACGTCGTGGTCATGCCGAATCTTTACGGCGACGTGCTGTCGGATGTGGGAGCGCAGATAGCCGGATCCGTCGGTTTGGCGGGCTCTGCCAACATCGGCGAGCATTGCGCGATGTTCGAGGCGATTCATGGATCGGCGCCGCGCCGGGCCGGTCAAGATGTCGCGAACCCTTCCGGGCTGTTGCTGGGCGGCGTGATGATGCTGGTGCATATCGGTCAGGCCGAGGCGGCCGAGCGGGTGCACAACGCTTGGCTCCGCACGCTCGAGGAGGGCATTCACACCTATGACATCTTCGCCGAAAGTGTCAGTCGGGAGAAGGTCGGTACCAGTGCCTTCGCCGATGCGGTGATCGCGCGCATCGGGCAGGCTCCGGAAACGCTGCCGGCCGTGACCTACAACAAAGACGGCAAAGGTATTGCGGTGCCGCCGGCAGTGCGTTCGGCGCCGAAGGCGAAGCAGACCATCGGCGTCGACCTCTTCGTGCACTGGGCGGACGGCAGCCCGCAGCAGCTTGCGGACAAGGTCGTGCCGCTCGGCGGCAATGGCCTAAAGCTGTCGATGATTACCAACCGTGGCGTCAAGGTCTGGCCGGAGGGTCTGCCCGAGACCTTCTGCACCGACCATTGGCGCTGTCGCTTCCTGGCCGAGACAGAGGGGTCCACGGTCGATCACGGCCAGATTGCCGCGCTGCAGGTACGTGCCGCGGAGTCGGGTGTCGATTTCATCAAGACCGAGCATCTTTGCACCTTCGACGGAGAGCCAGGTTTCTCTCTCGGCCAAGGGCAGTAGGTCTCGTTACCGGTAAAGACGAAAAGGGCGGCGCCAAACTGCGCCGCCCTTCTGCGTTTCCGGCCTGTGCGGGAGTTGCGTGGGACCTCTCTACCAGCTCCCGGTGTTCTGCATCGACGTCCAGGGCTCTTGCGCCGGCAGGGCCTCGCCCCGCTGCAGCAGCTCGATGGAGATCCCATCGGGTGAGCGGACGAAGGCCATGCGGCCATCGCGCGGCGGGCGATTGATGGTGACTCCGCCGTCCATCAGGCGTTGGCAGACCGCGTAGATATCTTCGACCCTGTAGGCGAGATGCCCGAAGTTGCGGCCGCCGTCGTAGTCCTCCGGATCCCAGTTGTGTGTCAACTCGACCATGGGGGCGCGTTGGGGCGACTTGGCGCGCTCGACGTCTTCCGGTGCAGCCAGGAAGATCAGAGTGAAGCGGCCCTTCTCGTTATCCATGCGCTCGACCTCGACCAGGCCCAGCTTGTTGCAGAAAAAGTCCAGCGAGGCATCGACATCGCTGATCCGAACCATCGAGTGCAGGTACTGCATGCGCGGTCTCTCCGTCGTCTTCGGTGTGCTGTTCGTTTGAGCGTTTCGTTATCAGGTGGCCGGCAGTGCGGCGGCGATCAAGTCGCACCTTCCGCGTGCAAGACAGCTGTGACGCGGCCGCTTATTCCTCTGACACATCCGCGAAACAAACGAAAGGGGCCGCCGGATCGCCCCGACGGCCCCTTTGCGAGTCATAGCCGGATGCCGATCACTTCGTGACGGTGATCTCCACGCGCCGGTTCAAACGGTTGTCGGTGTTGTCGCCTGTCGGTTCGGCGAGGTCTTGTTCGCCTGTCGCGGAGATCACGATCCGACCGGTCGGGACGCCGCGCTCGACCAACGCCGCCTTGACCGCTTCGGCGCGCTGGCCGGACAGACGGGCGTTGGCGGCGGGGTTGCCGACTGTATCGGTGTGGCCGACCACCTCGACGCGCGTACCGGCGTTGGCCTCGGCGGCGTCTGCTGCCTGACGCACCACTTCCAGCGCCGAGCCGGTCAGGTCGGACGATGCCGTAGCGAAATACACCGTATAGGACTTGGGTTCGAAAACCATCGGCTGGGGATCGAGCTGAGCCATCGCCGCTTCAAAGGCCTCGCGGCAGGCCGCGATGTCGTTCGGCTGATCGTTTTCCTCCTGCTCCTGAATCCAGCAGTCGAAAGCAGCCTGTGCCTCCGCAGCGATCATCGGCTGGCTGCTGCGGGCGTTGGCGTCGAGTGCAGCGACCAAGCGACTGCGGGCATCGCCCAGCGTACCGACCGAGTCGTCCGGCAACCTTCGCTCCTCCAGGGCTTGCGGTGTCACCGTTTGACCGCCAGCGGCTGCCAAGGCCTGTCGGGAGAAGTAGTCGGAGTCGCGATAGTCGCCTTCATCGTACTCAGCCAGCGCCAAGTCGACGTAACCGTCGTAGAGAGCGTTCTGGAACGGCGTTCCCGCCGGGTCGACACCCTGAGCGTCGTCGAGCATCGTGCCGGCACAGCCGGTCAGCGCGGTGACCGTGCCGACGGCGACGGCAGCGCGGAACAGCGAAAAAGCCATGTGGGTCCTCCCCAGTTTTCTCTGTTTGCCCCATCGCCTTCGGTCGATCTGACAGCCCGACGGAGAGCGAAAAGGGCGTTTGCCATAGAAACGCCAAGATTAGGTCACGATTGCCGACCGGAACCAGCCAAAAGCAGGGAGGAGTAGGGCAAAATACTCGGGCGAAAAGTGGATTTCGTTGTGGCAGCTTGCCCTACATCGTAGGTCTACCGTCTTCTTTCCGCTTTACTCCGAGTCTGCGCTTTGGCGTGCCGGGGGTCGGGTGCGCAACTCGGCCAACACGCCGCGCTTCTCTTCCGCCGTTAGCAGCGACCAGTCGGTCACCTCGCCGACGGAACGGCTGCAGCCGACACAGAGATTTGTAGTGCTGTCGATTTGGCAAATCGCAACGCAGGGACTGGCAACCGACTCGTCCATCAGACTGCGGCCGGACTGACGCAGTCGTAGGCGGCGTCGGCGACGCTCGTCGGGGCTGAGAGAAAGCGGCATCTGGTCCCGGTCGGTCACAAAGTCTGGCGCTGCGAGGTAGAGCCCCATATAGCCTGTCTTTCGCGTCGCACAAAGACGATGGCACTCCTATCATCCGGGGCGTGCTTGTTGTCGCGCTGCTCCTGTTCGTCGCGGGCTTACCCCCCTGTGCGCCTCACAGTGAGATCTCCCATACGCCATGCAGACCGCTTCCTTGATCCGTCGTGTCCGTCTGATCTCCGGTCTGATCCTCTTCGCCTATGTCGTTACCCACCTGGTCAACCACATGGCCGGACTGGTGTCGATCTCGGCGATGCAGGCCGTTTTGAATCTGCAGCGTCTCCTGTGGGCGTCACCGCCAGGGCTGGTGCTTCTCTACGGTGCCTTCCTTCTGCATGCCGGCTTGGCCATCTGGACCCTCTATGCCCGCCGCGACTTTCGGCTGCAGCCAGGCGAAATCTGGCAAGTTCTTCTGGGCCTCGCGATCCCGCCAATCCTGATCCTGCATATCGCCGGCACGCGCGGCATCGAGTCTCTGCTCGGCGTGGAGACCGGCTATCCCACGATTCTGCTGATCTATTTCGAGCTCTCGCCGGGCAGCGGCCTGCGGCAGTTGCTGGTCTTATTGGTGGTTTGGGTACATGGCTGCCTCGGCCTCTACCTTTGGCTCCGCTTCAAAGCCTGGTTTCCGCGCTGGCGGAGCGCACTCTTCGCCGGCGCTCTGCTGGTCCCCACCTTGGCTCTCGCGGGCGTGTGGATGGCGGGACAGTGGGCTCAGTATCTCTACGACCAGCGCCAACCGCCCTTTACCGATGCCTTGGTGGCGCAGATCGCCGACCCGCAAAAGCTCGTTTTCATCGGTGCGGTGGAACGGGGATTCTTGTTGGGCTATGGCAGCCTTCTACTGGCTGCGCTCGCGGCCCGGCGCGTTCGGCGCCTGCTTGAACACCGGCGCGGCGTGGTCGTGGTGACCTATCCTGACGGGCGGCGCGTTCGGGTCGTTCGGGGAACCACGATCCTAGAGGCCAGCCGGAGTGCCGGCATCCCCCATGCTTCCCTCTGCGGCGGTCGTGGGCGCTGCTCCACCTGTCGCGTCCGGGTCGGCGATGGGCTATCTGTCCTGCCCCCGGCGGACGCGGAGGAGGCCAAAGTACTGCACCGCGTCGGCGCAGCGCCCAACGTACGGCTTGCCTGTCAGACTCGGCCGACCGACGACCTGGAGGTGCAGCCGCTGCTGCCGCCCAACGTTACCGCCCGGGATGCGCGGGCTCGGCCCGGCTATCTGCAAGGCGACGAACGGGAGGTTGTGGTGCTGTTCGCCGACCTGCGCGGCTTCACCCGCCTGGCCGAGACACGCCTGCCCTTTGATGTGGTCTTCCTGCTCAACCGCTACTTCCGAACGACCGGCGAGGCCGTGGAGAGCGCTGGCGGCCGGGTCGACAAGTTCATCGGTGACGGAGTCATGGCGCTGTTCGGTGTCGAGCGCTCCGCGGTCGATGGCGACGGCAGGCAAGCGGCGCGCAGTGCGCTGCTGGCTGCCCAGACCATGGCCGAGGGTTTGCGGGAGGTGGAACGCGTGTTGGCCGGTGATCACTCAGAGGGCGACCTGTCGCAAAGCCACGGCACCGAGTCACTGCGAATCGGCATCGGGATTCATATCGGCCCCGCGATCGTGGGCGAGATGGGGTGGGGCGACGCGGTTTCCGTGACCGCAGTCGGCGATACGGTCAACACCGCCAGTCGTCTGGAGCAGGCGACAAAGGATTTCGGCGCCCAACTGGTGATCTCGGCCGCTCTCGCCGAACGCGCCGGTCTGCCGTTGGCGGACGCCGACCGTCGCCAGATCGAATTGCGCGGCCGCAGCGAAGCGTTGGATGTCCTGGTCTTCTCAGATGCGCGACAGCTTGGCGTAGCTGCTGTGCCGCGGCGGTGAGCTAGCGCCGCTCCGCCACAAGGTGCCAGTGCCAATGGCCCGGCTTGCCATGGTCGTCCTGATGCAGGGCCAGTACTTCGAAGTCGGCGAAGAGTAGACCGAGCTCTCCGGCATCGCAAAAGAAGTGCGGATGGGCCTTGTCGTCCTCGCTTGTCTCATCCACCCAGGTGTCGGGGGCGATCTCGCGGCCCCGGCCGAAGTGCCTGTTGCGCTTGCTCAGCATGGTGCCCTGATAGGTGCCGCCGGGCTTCAGTACCCGCGCGATCTCGGCCACGGCGCCGCGCACCACCTGCGGATCGCCGTGATAGATCACGTTCCAGGAGAGCACGAGGTCGAAGCTCGCGGCGGCGCACGGCAGGTCGGTCATGGCTGCGTGCTGGCCGGCGATCTCCAGGCCTTCTCTTGCCGCGCTCTTGGCCAGCTCGGCCAGGCCGGCAGGGCTGGCGTCGACCGCCTCGACCTCGAAGCCGAGGCGAGCCAGCGCCAGCGCATGGCGGCCGACACCGCAGCCCAGATCGAGGGCACGGCGGGCGCCGCCTTGCCGCAGCCGGGCGGCGAGATGCACCACCTCGGGCTCGGGCACCAGCCAGCCGGCGCGGCCCGCTTCGCTCTGCCACGCGGCGTCCCATGCCAGGTGGGCTGTATCCGTAGTCTGCAGGCTCATTGTCTTTCTGGTCCCTCCGTTGCGGCTACATCACCTTGCTGCGTGCCCAGGTGCTGACCCGCTCGACGCCGAGGATCAGCACGAAAATACAGAGAATGATCGTGGCGGCCTGATCGAACTGAAAGAGATCCATGGCGACCTTCAGCTCAATTCCGATGCCGCCGGCCCCCACCAGCCCGAGTACGACAGAGGAACGCACGGCCTTTTCCAAGGCGAAGAGCCCGGTGTTGATGAAGTTCGGCAGGGCCGCCGGCAGGACCGCGCAGGCGACCACGCCGCTGCGGTTGGCGCCGATGGCGTTCAGCGCCTTCTGCGGTCCCTCGTCGACTTCCTCCATGGCCTCGGCGAAGAAGCGGCCGCAGAAGCCGATGGTATCGACCGCAAGAGCCAGAGTGCCGGCGAAAGGGCCGAGACCGACCGTCACGACGAAGATCAGGGCCCAGACCAGATCGGGCACCACGCGGAAGAGCGCGATCAGGCCACGGGCGGCGGCGTAGATGGGCTTGGCCGGACTGTGCCTGCGGCTTGCCAGCACGGCCAGTGGCAGACTGATCAGGATGCCGACGACGGTGCCGACCAAGGCCATCTGGAAGGTTTCCAGCAAGGCCCATAAGACGGTATCCAACCGCTCGAGGTCCGGCGGGAAGGCCTTGGACAGGAAACGCCAAAGAGCCGGTACGCCTTCGGCCAGATCGGTGAAGGACCAATTGGTGCCCTGCAGGCTGACCACGAAGAAGGCGGCCAGGATCACCCAGGCCAGCCAGGTCAGTGGATGCAGGCGCGAAAACCTTGGCGGCAGCCCGACTTGCGGTCGCGCGGGCGATGGCTGGCCGGCGTGGCGTGAGGGATCGTCAAACATACAGGCTCTGCAGATCGTCGGCTTGCAGCCCCTTTGCCGAAGCGTCGAGCGCCAACCGCCCGCCCTTCAGAGCCAGAATGCGCTCGGAGAAGTCGAGGGCATGCTGCAGGTGGTGCGTGGTGAAGAAGAGGGTCAGGCTGCGGGCCCGCGCCAGCTCGGCGAAGAGCGCCATCACCTCCTGCCCGGCCTTGGGATCGAGGCTGGCGACCGGCTCGTCCGCCATCAGGAGATCGGGGTGCTGCATCAGGGCGCGGGCGATGGCGACCCGCTGCGACTGGCCGCCCGACAGTCGGTCGGCGCGGCGGGCCGCGAGGTCGGCGAGACCGACCTGCGCCAGACAGTGCAGGGCCTCCTCTCGCGCGGCCTTTGTGGCGAGGGCCTGGCACCAACTGCGCGGTCCGGACTGACGCGCCTGGATCCCGTGCAAGACGTTGGTCAGCACCGAAAGGCGGCCGATCAGGTTGTGCTTCTGAAAGACCAGCCCGACTCTGGCGCGCAGCCGCCGCAGTCGCTTCGGGGTCAGCGTCGTGACCTCGTCGCCGAGCAGGCGAATTCGGCCGCTGCTCGGTTCGATCAGGCGGGTGCAGCAGTGCAGCAGCGTGGACTTTCCGCTGCCGTTGGCGCCGATCAGCGCCACGGTCTCGCCGGAACCGAAGGCGAAGTCGACGCCGTTGAGAACCGGCTCGCCGGTCTCATACCGTTTGACCAGCCCCTCGACGGTCAAGATCGCCCGGTCTCGTTCGACCCGAGGGGCCGCTGTCGGCGCGGCGAGATCCCTCGCCGCCGCACCGACAGGTTCAGCGAGAGGGCGGGCGGCGTCAGTCGCCAACGAACTCGCCGAATTCGGGGTGACCGATGGCGGAGTAGGCCCGCCGCACGTAGTCGTAATCGCCGTCCGTCACCTCGGGCACGAAGGCCATGCCTTCGTACTTGGCGTTCTCTCCGCCCGGCGCGACGACGGAGGCGACCAGATCGTCGGAGTGCTCGACGAAGGCCCGACGCAGTGTCTCGACCACCTCGCGATCGACATGCGGGCCGGCCATCAGCACGTCGTTGGGCAGGTCGGGGCCGCGCGCCAGCACCTTGAAGGCGCCCGGCGGCAGCTCCGTCTCCTGATCGCGCAGGGTGATGAAGTCGCTCATGTAGTTCATGCCGACCGCATCGACGTCGCCGCGCTTCAGGGACGCCCACTGGATCGCCTCGCTGGTGTGGATCACCTCCATGTCGCTGCGAGGGTCGAGACCGTAGTCGGCAAGCAATTGCGAGGGCGCCAGGTGCGAGGAGGTGGAGCCGACGTCGCCGAGCGCGATCTTCCTGCCCTTGAGATCCTGCACCCCGGCGATGCCGCTGCTGGCCAGCACGATGACGCCGGAGAAGTAGTCGGGGCGACCGAAGCCGACGATCGGATAGGCGCCGGTCAGGTTATTCATCACCACGTACTCGGCGGGACCGGTCAGCACGAAGTCCAGCCGTTCCGCGTCCAACGCCTCAACGGCGGCGGTGCGGCTGCTGACCGGGAAGAAGTCGATCTCGTAGCCGGTCAGCTCCTGTAGCTTGTCGCGCAGCGGCCTCCAGTCGCGCTGCAGCTGCTCCAGACCCTCCACGTCGGTAACGGCGAAACTCACAGTCTGGGCGGCGGCTGTTGCCGGGATCAGACTGCCGGCCAGGGCGCCAGCGGCCAATGCCACGGCGGTCAGCAAGGACTTGATCATGCCGAGTTTCTCCCTCTCGCAAGGCGGTGGCCGAGCGCGCAGAGAGCACCGATGGGGGAAGCCCTGCGCGGTCCGACCGATCGAGGAGAGAGGTTAAGCCGGCTTGGTGTCGCGCAGGTGTAACCGCCGCGTCACTTGGGCAAAGCGATCATGACGTTTCAGCGACAGGGTCTGTGGATAGCTTTCTCAGGCCGTGCCGCCGACCGTGATTGCGGAAACCAATAGCGAGGGCTGGCCGACGCCGACGGGGACGCCCTGGCCGTCCTTGCCGCAGGTGCCGATCCCGGGGTCTAGCTCCATGTCGTTGCCGATCATGGTGACCTTCTTCATGGTCTCCGGGCCGTTGCCGATCAGGGTCGCGCCCTTGACTGCGGGGCCCAGCTTGCCGTCCTCGATCAGGTAGGCCTCGGTGCAGGAGAAGGTGAACTTGCCGCTGGTGATGTCGACCTGGCCGCCACCGAAGGAAACGGCGAAGAGCCCCTTCTTCACGCCCGTCAGCATCTCGGCCGGATCGGCCTCGCCGCCGAGCATCACGGTGTTGGTCATGCGCGGCATGGGAATGTGGGCATAGGATTGGCGCCGGCCGTTGCCGGTCGGCTTCATGCCCATCAGGCGGGCGTTCTGGCGGTCCTGCATGTAGCCGACCAGCTTGCCGTCTTCGATCAGCACGCTGCGCTCGGTCGGTGTGCCTTCATCGTCGACGGTCAGCGAACCGCGGCGGTCCGGGAGGGTCCCGTCGTCGATTACCGTGACGCCGGGCGCGGCCACCTGCTCACCCATCAGGCCGGCGAAAGCGCTGGTCTTCTTGCGGTTGAAGTCGCCCTCCAGCCCGTGGCCAACGGCTTCGTGCAACAGAATGCCAGGCCAGCCGGGCCCGAGCAGCACCGGCATCTCACCGGCCGGCGCCTCAACGGAGCCGAGATTCACCTCGGCCTGGCGCAAGGCCTCGTCGGCGGCGGCCTGCCAGGTCTCCGGCTCGATCAGGCCGTCGTAGCCGACGCGCCCTCCGGTGCCGTAGGAGCCCGCTTCCATGCGGCCGTCCTGCTCCAGCACGACCGAGACATTGAGGCGCACCAGCGGGCGAATGTCGGCCCGGCGCTCGCCGTCGGCGCGCAGGATCTGCACGGCTTGCCAGGAGCCCGCGAGCGACACCGTGGCCTGTCGCACTCGTGCGTCCTTGCCGCGCACGTAGGCATCGATCTCGCTCAACAGCTTCACCTTGGTCTCGAAAGCAAGGGCGTTCAGCGGATTGTCTGGCGTGTAGAGCTGGCGATTGGTGTTGCTCGGGGCCGCAGCCATGGTTCCGCCGTAGCCGGCCTGCACCGCCTTGACCGTCTCGCCGGCACGCCTCACGGCGTCCTCGCTGAGCTCGCTGGCATGGGCGTAGCCTGCCGCCTCGCCTGCGACGGCTCGAAGCCCGAAGCCCTGGTCCGTGTCGAAGCTGGCGGACTTGAGTCGACCGTCGTCGAAAGCCAGCGCTTCCGATTGGCGGTACTCCAGAAAGAGTTCGCCGTCGTCGGCTTTCGTCAGTGCATCCTCGACGATGCCTTCAAGTTTGGCACGGTCCAGGCCGGCGCGGGCGTAGAACAGCTCGTCGGTGTCTGCGAGATGGGTCATGACCGGTTCTTCTTGGCTACGGATCGGGATAGGGCGTTTCGGTTCTGCTTCCAATAATGTAGAGGCTAGAGGGCGTGAATGCAGGGGGCAGGCCGCAGGGGCTTGTCTTATTCCCGCGTCGAGAGAGGGGGTTTGCCGTTCATGCCCTTGGGCCTGACCGAGCACGAAGCGCGCGATGACCTGACGCGGGAGGTGCATGCCCGCCCCTTTGCGCATCTGCGGCCCAGCGAACGTGTAACCCACGTCGCCCTGCACAGCGGCGAGGGCGGAGTCGCGGAAGAGCGCGCCATCGTCGGCGAGCTTTGCCGCCGCTACGGTAAGCCGCCGCCGGGCGATACGGCGAACTTCCATATGGTCGATCTCGGTCCCTTCCGGCTGCGCTGGGAACGGCACACCGAGTTTTCGACCTATGCCTTCTATGCGCGGGAGGCGCCGCAGCAGCGCGATGACGGCAAGATCGACCGCTTCGCGCATCCGGTGATCGAACGGGTGCCGCGCGACTGGTTGGAACTGATGCCGGGTCGACTGCTGGTCGGGCTGCATCTGGAACTGGAGGGGCGCGACGCGCCGCCTTTGGAGGAGGACCCGGACGGGATCGGCGCCTTGATGGGGGTCGACAACTATGCCGGTTCTTCGGTGTCCGGCGGAGCCGCCAAGGCCTGGATGAACTTCTGGATCGGCGACGACGGTTTCGGACGCGTTCTGATCCGAGACATCAGTCTCAGACCGCGCCAGGCCGGACGCCTGGTGCAACGCCTCTGCGAGATCGAGACCTACCGCATGATGGCGCTGCTTGCCCTGCCGCTGGCGCGCCAGCACGGCGGCGAACTCTCCCGTCTGGGCGATCTGCTGCGCGGCAGTCTGGAAGAAATGACGGACAGCGAGAGCCTGGAAGACGAACAGCGACTGCTGAGGGATCTCACCGAAGTCTCCGCGGGCATCGAGCGGATTGCGGCGGCCACCAGCTATCGTTTCTCCGCGGCGCGGGCCTATCACGCCCTGGTGCAGCGGCGGATCCAGGAGCTCCGCGAGGGCCGGATCGAGGGCTTTCAGACCTTTCAGGAGTTTATGGACCGTCGTTTCACGCCGGCGATCCGCACCTGCGAATCGACCCAGGACCGCCTGGATGCTCTGTCACGCCGCGTCGCGCGCGCCGGCCAGCTGTTGCGAACACGGGTCGACGTCACCTTGGAAGAGCAGAACCGCGATCTGCTCGAATCCATGAACCGCCGGGCGAAGCTGCAACTCCGCCTGCAAGAAACGGTCGAAGGTCTCTCGATCGCAGCGGTGAGCTACTATCTCGTCAGCCTGGTCGGCTATCTGGCCAAGGGCACGAAGTCGTTCGGCCTGCCCCTGTCGTCGGACCAGATCACTGCTCTGTCGATCCCGGTCATCGTCTTGCTGATTTGGCTGGGTGTCCGTCGCGTCAAGCGCTCCATACGCGGCGAGCGCAGCAGTGGCTGAGAACGATTCTTGTAGATCTGCCAAGGGTTTGCGTCAAATTGCCGCAAGTGAATACATCATTCGGCAAGGCATGATCGTCAGTATGCTGGCGGTCGGGTGACGGAGCGGCCGACTGCATTGGCGGTACTATGCCGCAGAGGTAGCGGCTTGTTGGTTTTAGGCGCCTGGTCTAGGTTCTGCGCCGACACACTGCCGAAGCAACTGTAAAACACTTTCGGCCGAAGACTGGAAGACTGCCTGACAGACTTCGGACCAGCGAAAATAGGGTCGAGACACGCAAGATGACGAAGCTGATCAGCAAGACGGGTGCCTTCTTCGCTCTTCTGGCCGGGCTGCTGGCCAGTGGCAGCGCCTGGGCTCAGGACGCCCTCGTCGGCCAGCCGGTGCCCGGCGGGCTCGGTCTTCAGGCCGGAGTGACGCCGATCAAGGAGCAGGTGCACGACTTCCACAATCTGCTGCTGGTGATCATCACACTGATCTGCCTGTTCGTCTTGGCGCTGCTGGTCTACGTAATGTGGCGCTTCCGCGCTTCTGCCAATCCGACACCCTCCAAGACCTCTCACAACACGATGATCGAGGTCATCTGGACGGCCGTACCTGTGATGATCCTGGTGGTGATCGCCATTCCTTCGATGAAGCTGCTGTACGCCCAGGACGTCATCCCCGAAGCCGACATGACCATAAAGGCCATCGGCAAGCAGTGGTACTGGACCTACGAGTATCCGGACCACGGCAACTTCGTGTTCGACGCCTTCATTCTGCGGGACGAGGAAGCAGCCGAGCAGAACCTGCCCCGGCTTCTGGCAACCGACCGCACGGTTGTCATCCCGGTCGATACCACCGTGCGTATTCTGGTGACGGCCGGCGACGTGCTGCACTCCTTCGCCGTACCTGCTTTCGGCATCAAGATCGATGCTGTGCCGGGCCGGCTGAACGAAACCTGGGTGCATGTCACCGAAGAAGGCACCTACTACGGCCAGTGTTCCGAACTTTGCGGGACCGGCCACTCCTACATGCCCATCATGGTCGAGGTGGTTTCCCAGACGGCTTTCGATGCCTGGGTGTCCGAACAGCAGGCCGCGCTGCTGCCGGAGCCGGGTGCCAGGCAGGTGGCCGACGCCCAGCAGACCGCGCGTTAAAGACTAAGCGAAGCACAGAAGAACAATTGGCTCGTCAGCAACCGACGGCTCGAGGATAGATCCATGGCCTACAGTGATGCACACGCCCACGGCGATCACCACGATCACAAGCCGGGTTTTTTCGTTCGGTGGTTCTTTTCCACCAACCATAAGGATATCGGCACTCTCTATCTGATCTTCTCGGTGATCGCCGGCCTGATCGGCGGTGTTTTCTCCATCCTGATGCGCATGGAGCTGCAGGAGCCGGGCGTTCAGATCTTCAATTTCATGTCGGCCGACCCGGGTCAGATGTGGAATGTGATCATTACCGCGCACGGCTTGATCATGGTGTTCTTCGTGGTCATGCCGGCGCTGATCGGCGGTTTCGGCAACTGGTTCGTCCCGCTGATGATCGGCGCACCGGACATGGCCTTCCCGCGCATGAACAACATCAGCTTCTGGCTGATCGTGCCGGCCTTCTTCCTTTTGCTGGGCTCTGCCTTCGTCGGTACCGGCGCGGGCACCGGTTGGACGATCTATCCGCCGCTGTCCGGTTCGCTCGGCCATTCCGGGCCGTCGGTCGATATGGCGATTTTCGCGTTGCACCTCGCCGGTGCCAGCTCGATCCTCGGTGCGATCAACTTCATCACCACGATCTTCAATATGCGTGCGCCGGGCATGACCCTGCACCGCATGCCGCTTTTTGTCTGGGCAATGCTGGTAACGGCCTTCCTGCTGCTGCTGGCCGTGCCGGTGCTCGGCGGCGCCATCACCATGCTGCTGACGGACCGCAACTTCGGGAC
This sequence comes from Kiloniellales bacterium, assembly GCA_052168175.1. Lineage (GTDB taxonomy): Bacteria > Pseudomonadota > Alphaproteobacteria > Kiloniellales > DSM-21159 > Algihabitans. The sequence goes on along the minus strand of JBQLZH010000002.1, from coordinate 250,287 downwards.
CAACTTCTTCAATCCCGAGGGCGGCGGCGACCCCATCCTGTTCCAGCACCTCTTCTGGTTCTTCGGGCATCCCGAGGTCTACATCATGATCCTGCCGGCCTTCGGCATCATCAGTCATGTGGTCTCGACCTTCTCGAAGAAGCCGGTGTTCGGTTACCTCGGCATGGCCTACGCCATGGTGGCCATCGGCGTGGTCGGTTTCGTGGTCTGGGCGCACCACATGTTCACCGTCGGTCTGGACGTGAACACCAAAGCCTACTTCACCATCGCCACGCTGATCATCGCGGTGCCGACGGGCATCAAGATCTTCAGCTGGATCGCCACCATGTGGGGCGGCTCCATCGAGTTCAAGACGCCGATGCTCTGGGCGATCGGCTTCATCTTCCTCTTCACCCTGGGCGGCGTCACCGGCGTGGTTTTGGCCAATGCCGGTATCGATACCGTGCTGCACGATACCTACTACGTCGTGGCGCACTTCCACTACGTGCTGAGTCTGGGAGCCGTCTTCGGAATCTTCTGCGGCATCTACTACTGGCTCGGAAAGATGAGCGGCCGCACCTATCCCGAGTGGGCCGGCAAGCTGCACTTCTGGACCACCTTCATCGGCGTCAATCTGATTTTCTTCCCGCAGCACTTCCTTGGACTGCAGGGGATGCCGCGCCGCTACATCGATTACCCCGATGCCTTCGCGCAGTGGAACTACGTCTCCTCGATCGGCTCCTACATCGCCTTCGCGTCGACGCTGTTCTTCGTCGGCCTGATGATCTGGGTGCTGGTCGCGGGTCGCAAGGTCGGAGAGAACTACTGGGGCGAAGGCGCAACGACGCTGGAGTGGACGGTGTCCTCGCCGCCGCCGTTCCACACCTTCGAGACTCTGCCGCGCATCAAGTAACGGTGCCGGTCGGCGTAAGCCGTATTGCCGCCCGCCGCCGGTGTCCCGGAGGCGGGCGGTGTCCGCAGGAACCAAGAGTTGAACAGGCGAGTGCAGGGTTTCGGTCGTGAGCGATAGCGTCTATCAGCCAAGTGTCGGACAGCCAGGCATCGGGGCCACCGCCGTCGGCGGCCAGCCGACGCGTGAGCAGGTGCACGACTACTGGGCCCTGTTGAAGCCGCGGGTCATGACCCTGGTGGTCTTCAGCGGTATCGCCGGATTGATCGTAGCGCCGGGCAGCCTGCATCCCGTGCTGTCCGCCGTGGCGATCCTCTGTATCGCGGTCTCGGCCGGTGCGGCCGGCGCCATCAACATGTGGTACGACCGCGATATCGATGCGGTCATGGCCCGTACCAAGCGGCGCCCGATCCCGACGGGCCGGGTTCATCCCTCCGAAGCCTTGGCCTTCGGCATCGTGCTGACGATTTTCTCGGTCATGCTGATGGGGCTGGCCGTCAACTGGACCGCGGCCGCCCTTCTGGCGTTGGCGACGCTGTTTTACGTTTTCGTCTACACGATTTGGCTGAAGCGCCGAACCCCTCAGAACATCGTGATCGGCGGTGCGGCCGGCGCCTTCCCGCCGATGATCGGCTGGGCTGCCGTGACCGGAACGGTCGATCCCGGATCCATCGTCCTCTTCGCTCTCATCTTCATGTGGACGCCGCCGCACTTCTGGGCGCTGTCGCTTTACCGCTGCGAAGACTATGCCAAGGTCGGCGTGCCGATGCTGCCGGTGGTGGCCGGCAAGGCCTCGACCAAACGGCAGATGCTGCTTTACACGCTGCTGCTGCTTCCGCTGGCACCGTTGCCGGCGGTTATGGGACTAACCGGCTGGCTCTATGGCGTTGCGGCCGTGATTCTTGGGCTGCTTTTCGTCGGTCATGCGCTGCGTGTCTTGCGCGCGCCCGATGCGGAAAATGCCGACCACGGGCCAGCCAAGCGGATGTTCAAGTTCTCACTTACCTATCTCTTCGGCCTTTTCGCGCTGATGATGCTGGACAAGGCACCGGGCCTCGCCGTTCTGGTCGGGTTGGGAGGGTGAGCGTCATGAGCGAAGGGCGCCGCCGGCCGGGCGACAGCGACGTGCACCGTCAGAAGCGCGGCAAGAACTTGGCATTGCTGGGCGCTCTACTGGCGTTCATCGTACTCGTCTATATTGTCGCAGTTGTCCGGATGGGCGGTTAGGAGGTTCGAATGAACGACGCGCGCAAGTCGGGATCGAAGAACGCCAAGGTTGCCGTGGCATTGGTCAGTGTTGTCTTCGGTATGGTCGGCCTCTCCTTCGCCGCGGTGCCGCTCTACGACCTCTTCTGCCGGGTCACCGGTTTCGGTGGCACCACCCAGGTTGCGGAGGCTATGCCCGAGCAGGTCGGCGCCCGTCAGATCACCGTCCGTTTCGACGCCATGGTCGACGAGAAGCTGCCATGGGACTTCGCACCGGAGGAGCGCAGCGTGACGCTGGTGCCGGGCGAACCTGGTCTCGTTTTCTACAATGCGGAAAACACGGCGGACGGCGCCACGATCGGAACCGCGGTCTTCAATGTGACGCCGGCCAAGGCTGGGCGCTACTTCCACAAGGTTCAATGCTTCTGCTTCGAGGAGCAGGAGTTGGCGGAAGGTGAGGCGACCCGCATGGGCGTCAGTTTCTTTGTCGATCCGGAGATCGAGGAAGACCCCGCGACGGCGGATGTCACCACCATCACCCTGTCCTACACCTTCTTCCGAGACCTGGAGGACTGGGAGCAACAGTTGGAGCGCGACGAGCAGCAGATGAGCATGGCCGCGCCGACGTCCGGCCCGGCTGTGGCGCCGCAGAGCGCCGCGCTGTTGCGACAGTAGGGCCGGAGCACCGATAGAACCGCAGCTAAGCCAGCTGCGATAACTGGGGGAAACCGGCCAAGTGCCGGCAACAAGCCGAGAGGCAGAAGAATGAGCGACCACGCGAAGCCGAACCATCCCTACCACCTCGTCGACCCGAGCCCTTGGCCGCTGATCGGCGCCTTTTCTGGCGGTGTCTTTGCCGTTGGGCTGGTCCTCTTCATGCACGACATCACCGCCTGGCTCCTGCCGATCGGTGTGGTGATGCTGATCGTTACGATGATCGGCTGGTGGCGCGAAGTGGTCGATGAGGCGACCTTTCAGAAAGTGCACACGCCTGTCGTACAGCTCGGCTTGCGCTACGGCATGCTGCTCTTCATCGCCTCCGAGGTGATGTTCTTCGCCGCTTTCTTCTGGGCTTACTTCGATCCGGCTCTCTTCCCCGACGATGCCAAGCAGGTGGCGCGCACCGAAGCGCTGGGCGGTGTTTGGCCGCCGGAGGGGACCGTTACCTTCAACCCCTTCACCCTGCCCTTCATGAACACGCTGATTCTGCTGCTGTCGGGCTGCACGGTGACCTGGGCGCACCATGCGCTGCGCGAGGGAGATCGCAGCGGCATGCTGCAAGGCCTTGGCCTCACGGTAATTCTGGGTGTGCTCTTCACGGCGCTGCAGGCCTACGAATATACCCACGCGCCCTTCGGTTTCGCCGACGACGTCTATACCAGCGCCTTCTTCATGGCGACCGGCTTCCACGGATTCCACGTGATCGTCGGCACCCTGTTCCTGGCCGTATGCTGGTTCCGGGCGTACAAGGGCCACTTCACCAAAGACCACCATTTCGGCTTCGAGGCGGCGGCTTGGTATTGGCACTTCGTGGACGTGGTCTGGCTGTTCCTCTTCGTCGCCATTTACTGGTGGGGCGCCGGGCCGGTTCTGCTCTAGCTCTCGCCGTCAGGAGCGCGATGCCGACCCCGAGTGCACCGGGCCATCTTGTGTTGCCTTGGGTCGCAGGGAGGCGTTCTACCTGTCCGCCCTCCTGCGGCCGGGACAGTGTGTTTCGGGGTTCCCTGACGGTGGCCAGTTTCAGCGCTGTCCGCGACGCTCCCTGTTGTGAAGGTCTTGCCAAGGCCGATCACGGCACCGCTGGGTACCGCTGATCGCCATGGCCGATGGATCTCAACCTCTGCAAGGCGGCCGGCCAAGGTTTCGGCCGAAACTGCTGCCCAGCCTCCTGACCTTGATCATGGTCGCAATCTTGATCGGTCTCGGCGTTTGGCAGCTCCAGCGCCTGGAGTGGAAGACGACGCTCATAGCAAACCTGGAGCAGCGCACGTCCGCAGCTCCGATCACGCTCAATGAGGCCTTGGCGGATCCGGAAGCGTCGCAGTACCGCCAGGTCCGGGTTACCGGACGTTGGCTCCATGAGCGCGAGATGCGCCTCTTGGCGCGCACTTACCGCGGAGAGCCGGGCCTGCACATCGTCACCCCGCTGGCCCTGTCGGACGGCCAGCGCCTGTTGATCGACCGCGGCTGGGTGCCGTTATCTCACGAGGCCCCGGCCCTGCGTAGCGATGGCCAGCCGCAAGGCATTGTGACGGTGGTCGGACTGGCGCGGCTTGGCGGATGGGACGGCAGGGACTTCTTGCGGCCGGAGAACGATCCGGCCGAGAACGCCTGGCTCTGGATGGATCTCCCGACGATGACCGAGGCCGCAGGCCTCTCGCAGCCGGTCATGCAGCTCTACTTGGCGGCCCTCGCGGACCAGCATTCGGGCCGCTATCCCATCGGCGGACAGACGCGGGTCGAGTTGGAAAACAACCACCTGCAGTACGCCATCACCTGGTTCGTGCTGGCCGCTGCGGCGGTGGCCGTCTTCCTGCTGTCGCAACGTCGCCGGCAAGACGACGCGCGCAGCGCCTGAGGATAATAGGCCCTGCCTGCGCCTGTGAGCCCCTTCAATAAGTCGCCATGCCATCCATGCGGCAGTTGCCGGTCGTATGAGCGTCCCGGTAGGTGCACATGTTGCTGACGCTGACAACCACGTAGCCGTCGCAGGAATTAAGCCGGGTCCAAGCTTGATAGGCGCGGACGCGGCTGCCAGCTCCCGCACTGCTGTTGCGGGTCACGGTGACCTCCATGCTCTGGATGTCGCTTTCGGCGACCCCCATCTCTGCCAGCTTCTCCATGAAGGTATCCATGCAGTTCGCTGCAGCCGGGGTGGCCGCTAGTAAGATCCCGAAAAGCCCGGCTGCCGCCAGAGCTGCCCGGGCCGTCGATGTTATCGCCTTGAAGTGGAACATCTGCCTCTCTCCTTGGACAAGTCCCCTGGATCGGGCGGTCGCTGCCGGCCTCTCTGCGTGCAGGTCCGTCGCGTCTCCGCTTCTGCAAGTAGGAACGGAAGGATGCGCAGGTGTGAACCAGATCACGATCACGGCCTTCTCGCGCAGCTTTGACTTGAAATGCTGAGAGGTCTCAAGCCGCGCATCAAAAAGGCCCGGGAGAACACTCTCCCGGGCCCGTCCAGTTCGGCCGCTTCTCGCGCGGTTATTCGCCGCGAAGAATGGCCAGAAGGTTCAGGATGTGGATGAACATCACGACGAAGGCGCCGTAGAGCATGAAGGCACCGAAGATCGACTTGCGGGTCTGCACCTCGGCTCCGTCGGCCTCGTAGTACATGTTCTTGATCTGCTGGGTCTCGTAGGCGGTCAGGCCCGAGAAGACCAGAACCACACCGATCGAGAGGAACAGTTCGAAACCCAGCGACTGGATGAAGAAGACGTTGACCAGCATGGCGATCAGGATGCCGATCGTTGCCATCGCCAGGAACGCGCCCATCGGCGCCAAATTCTTCTTCGTGGTGTAGCCCAGAAGGCTCATGCCCGCGAAGGTGCCGGCCGTGATGAAGAAGGCCTGCGGGATCAGCATCGGGTCGACCGCCAGATAGGCGTAGAACATCGGCCCCATCAGCGCGCCCCAGAGCGCGGCATAAGCCCAGAAGCAAGCCTGAGCGGCCCCGACAGACTTGGTCATCATCACCTTCGGCGCGAACCAGCCGAGGCCCAAGATGCCGATGAAGAGCACCCAGAACAGCCCGCCGGACAGCGCCTGGACCATGGCCGGATTCATCGCGACCAGCATCGCGACGGCGCCGGTGAAGGCCACGCCGAGGGACATGTAGTTGTAAACGCGCAGCATGTAGCTGCGCAGGCCTTCGTCCAGCTGCGCAACTTCAGCCTGACTGCGCGTCATGTAGCTGCGGTCGGGATTAACCATCTGTGTCAGTCTCCGGGTCACATAGCGGTTGCGGATTTCACGGCTACATATTGGGAACTTGGGCGTATGAATCAACTCATTCCCGCATGACCTCTGCGAAAATTATCCGCAATTTTTCCGCGGTTTCTACTCGTTTCGCAGTAGTGGTGCAGCCTTGACGGAGAGGGCACGGAAGGTTCCGGCAAAGCCGAACAAGAGGGTGACGCCGACCGCGATCGCCATGGTTGCTGCCACCGAAAGCGGCAAGAAGCTGAAGTCGATCTCCATCACCTGGGTGACGATGACCCATCCGGCGGCCGTCCCGATCACGGCGGCGATCACGGCGGTGACCAGACCCATCAAGCCGTATTCCAGCAGGAAGGCCTTGCCGACGGTCGAGCGCGTCGCGCCCAGGACTTTAAGGACCACCGAATCGTAGATCCGTCGATGATGCCCGGCGGCGACGGCCCCCGCCAGCACCAGGACGCCGGCCAGCACCGTCACGCTGGCGGTGGCGCTGACCGCTGTCGCGATATCGCGGAGGGTCTGGGCGAAGCCGGCCAGGGCCTCCTTGACCCGGATCGCCGAGATATTCGGGAAGGCATCGGTGACGGCGCGCTCGAGCGGGGTTTCCTGCGCCGCATCGAGATGCACGGTGGCGATCGAGGTCTGGGGGGCCGACTCCAGCAGGCCGGGCGAGAAGATCATCACGAAGTTGATGGTCAAGGCGGACCAATCGATCGTGCGCACGTTGGCGATTTCAACCTCGACGTCACGGCCGAGGATGTTGATGGTCAAGCGATCGCCGAGTTGCAGGCCCAAGGCGTCGTAAATGTCTTCGTAGAGCGAGACCAGCGGGGCCCCGTCGTAGTCTGCAGGCCACCAGTCGCCACGGACCACCGTCTCGCGCTCCGGCTGCTCGCGTGCCCAGGTTAGGCCGCGGTCGCCGCGGAAGACCCATTGGATGTCTTCCGGCAGGTTCATATCCTCGGGCCGCTGTCCGTTCACGCCGACAATGCGCCCACGCAGCATCGGCACCGACTCGACACGATCGACACCCTCGAAGCCACGCACTAGGCCTTTGAAGTCTTCGACCTGTTCCGGCTGGATATCGATGAAGTAGAAGCCGGGTGCCTCCTCGGGCATCTCCTCGACAACCTGATTGCGCAGGTTGCCCTCAACCAAGGCAATCGCAACCAGCACCGTCAAGCCGAGCCCGAGGGACATCACGACATTGCCGGTCGGCGCGCCGGGACGGTGCAGATTCGCAATGGCAAGCCGAAGACCGGGATACCGCACCCGCGGTAGACGCTTGGCCAGCCAGATCACCCCCAAAGCGGCTAGGCGGAAGGCGATCAGCGCCGCGACGGCACCGATAACGAAGCCGGCGGCGAAGCGCCGTTCGTCGGCGCCCAGTATCGCCAGCGCAGCCAGCGCCGCGGAAGCCACCGCCAAGGCGCCGAGGGCCCAGGCCGGCGGCAAGGCACGCGCCCGCTGGATCATATCGCGGAACAGGCTGCCGGCAGGAATTTGCTGCGCGCGGGCCAGCGGCCAGAGCGAGAAGACCAGCGTTGTCAGTACGCCGAAGGCGGCTGCCTCAAGCAAGGGCTTGCCATAGACGCCCCCTGCGAAGTCGAAACCCATGCGTGCTTCGAGAAACGGCGCGGCCGCTAGCGGAACCGCTGCGCCAAGGGCCAACCCCGCGACAATTCCCAGGGAGGCCAGCGCCAGAACCTGTAGCAGGTACGTCTGGAAGATCAGAAAGGCCGGTGCCCCCAGGCATTTCAGTGTGGCAATGGTGGCACGCTTTTCGTCCAGGAAGGCACGCACCGCGTTGGCGATGCCGACGCCGCCGACCAGAAGCGCGGTCAACCCGACCAGCGTCATGAACAGCGCAACGCGCCGCACCGAGTCGGCGAGGCCCGGCGCAGCGTTCTGCAGGTCGCGTATCCGCCAACCGGCCCCCGGCAGGTCTTCGCTCAGACGCCCGCGCCACTCGTCGAGAGTTTCGCCAGCCGGCAGATCAACTCGGTAGTGGTAGTAGATCAGCGCACCCGGCTGCTCCAGGCCGGTCTCGGCCAGAGACTCCAGAGCGACCATTGCCCGAGGTCCCAGCGTGAAGGCGCGCGCGGCCCTGTCCGGCTCACGGTCGACCGTCCCGCGGATCTCGTACTCGACTTCGCCAAGGCCGATCCGATCGCCGATCTCGCGATCCAGACGAAACAGGAGGCCTTCGTCGACCAACACGCCCCAAACACCGTCACGCTGCTCCAGCGCGGCCTCCAGGCCGATGCCTTCGTTGGTCGTGGCCTCGCCGTAAAGCGGATAGAGGCCGTCTACCGCCTTGAGTTCGACCAGGCGGCGGACATCGGGCGTTTCGACGTTGCGGGCCATGCCGCGCATCTCGGCGGTTTGTGACAGTTGCCCCGAGTTGTCCTGCAACCACGCCAGTTCGACGTCCGTGGCCTTGCGGTGAATCAGCCGCAGCTCGACCTCGCCGCCCAAGAGCGCGCGACCGTTCTCCGCCAAGCCGTCCAGCATGGCCGATGAGAGCGAGCCGACGCCGGCTATAGCGGCCACGCCGAGCAGGAGGCAGGCCAGGAAGATTCGGAAGCCCTTCAGGCCACCGCGCAACTCGCGCCGTGCCAGCCGTAGAGCGAGAGGACCGTTGGGACGTGAGGGCGTCGCAGCGGCGGGGGTGGCGATGGCTGTCGCGGACATGATCGGCTCAGTCGCCTACGGCGATCTTGGGCGGCGACACCGCTGCCGCGGCATCGGCTGCCGTTCCGTCGTCGACAATTTGCCCGTCAGCCAGGCGCACCGTGCGGCTGCAGCGCTCGGCAAGCGACGGGTCGTGGGTGATCAGCACCAAGGTCGTATCCTGGTGGGTGACAAGATCGAACAGCAATTCGATGATCTTCTCACCGGTGTTGCCATCCAGGTTGCCCGTGGGTTCGTCGGCCAGCAGCAGACGCGGCTGGACGGCGAAGGCACGGGCCAGGGCGACCCGCTGCTGCTCACCGCCGGAAAGCTGGCCTGGGTAGTGGGTTAGGCGATGGTTGAGGCCGACCTGCTCGAGCGTCGCGGCGGCTTGCTCGAAGGCATCGCGGCGCCCTGCCAGCTCCAGCGGCACCGCCACGTTCTCCAAGGCCGACATGGTGGGAATTAGATGGAAATCCTGAAAGACGATACCGATCCGTTCGCCCCGAAAGCGCGCTAGGGCGTCCTCGTCCAAGCTGCCCAGGACTGTACCGTCGATGGCGACCGTCCCTGCCGTGGCCCGCTCCAGTCCGGCCATGACCATCATCATCGACGACTTGCCGGAGCCCGAGGGGCCGACGACCGAAACCGTTTCGCCGCGGGCCACGCCGAGATGGAGACTGCGGAGAACCTCGACCGGGCCTGCTTCGTTGCTGTAAGTCAGGACCAGATCGCTCAAACGGATCATCGGCTCGGTCATGGAGTCTCCTCGGCGGGCCGTGGTAGCAAGAGCAAACGCCCCGCATATGGGCCGTCGCACTGGGAATGAAAGTAACAGATCACTCTACGTAAGCGCGACGCAGACCGATCAGTTGGCCGACCGGCTGCTTGATCGTGGCCGGTGGACGCTTAACTCAGGAGGCGCTATGCGCATTCTCGCTTTCCTTCTGATGGCTTTCGCTTTCGCTCTGCCGGCGCAAGCGGAGCCGCTGAAAATCATGGCCTTCGGCGACTCCTTGGTGCACGGCTACGGCCTGCCCGCAGGCCAGCCCTTTCCGGCCCAACTGGAAGCACGACTGCGGGACGAAGGCTACGAAGACGTGACGGTGCTCAACGCGGGTAACTCCGGCGACACCACCGCTGCGGGATTGGCGCGGGTCGGTTGGGCCTTGGCCGACGATCCCGATGCCGTCATCGTGGTGTTGGGTGCGAACGACGGCCTGCGCGGGATCGAGCCGTCCAACACTTTGGAAAACCTCGACGCTCTGCTTGCCGAACTCGAGCGCGCCGACTTGCCTGTGCTGCTCGCCGGTATGCTGGCACCGCGCAATTTGGGCAGCGACTATGCCGAGGCTTTCGACGCAGTCTTCCCGAGCCTGCGCGACACTTACGACCCAGTCTACTATCCCTTCTTCTTGGACGGCGTCGCGACCGTTCCCGAGTTGAACCAGTCCGACGGTATCCATCCCAATGCCGAGGGTGTGGCAACGATCGTCGAGAACATCTTGCCGAAGGTCGAAGAACTGATCCTCCGGGCACGCGACCGGAGCGCGGCGGCAGAGGGATGAGCGACGGCGTTTCCGTTGCCGCGACTGCTTTTCGGAGCGCTTACGGGGTCGGCGACATTCCCGAGCAGGCGGTCGAAGCCGCCCTGGCCCGTCTCGGGATCCGAGCCGGGGGTCACGGTCTCGGTTTTGTTTACGTCAACGAGGCCATGTGGCCCCTTTACGGTCGGTTGATCCCCCTTCTCCGCCAGGAGAGCGGTGTGCCACGCTGGATCGGCACGGTAGGCGGCGGGATCATGGCCGGTGGGCGTGAGTTCTACGATCGCCCGGCAATCGCGTTGATGGTCGCCGATCTGCCCGATAGAGCAGTGCAGTCGATCGAACCGGACGGTCCGCCGCCGCCCGGTGCTGGCCTGGGAGTGGTTCACGGCGATCCCCGCAGCGCTGGGCTTACCGATGGTCTGATGGCCTTGGCCGGCGCAGAATCCTATCTTGTCGGCGGATTGGCGGGTGGGTCGGATCATCTTGCGACCTTCGGAGAACGTCTCTACGACGCGCCGCAAGGTCACGGCCTATCCGGTATGCTGCTCGATCAGGCCTTGCCGGTCGCCGTCGGCCTCAGCCAAGGCTGCTCTCCGGTCGGGCCGGTGCGCCGTATAACCGGAGGCGAGCAGAATGTGATCGCCACGCTCGACGACCGGCCGGCCCTGGAGGTCTTGAAGGAGGATGTGGGCGAGTTGCTGGCGCGTGACCTGCGCCGTGTCGCCGGCTACATCCACGTTGCTTTTCCGCTGCAAAACTCGGATCGCTCAGACTATCTGGTGCGCAACCTGGTTGGCATCGATCCCGAACGCGGCTTGGTCGCGGTCGGCGAAGCCGTCGAGCCAGGCCAGGCGATGATGTTCGTCCGCCGCGATCCGACCAGCGCCCGGCAGGACCTGGAACGCATGTTGTCCGAAACGCTTTCGCGTGCCGGCGAAGCTCCGAAGGCGGCGCTGTACTTCTCCTGCGTGGCGCGGGGACGGCATCTGTTCGGCGAAGAAGGCCTGGAAGCGGGATTGGTACAAGCGGCGCTGGCACAGGCGAATGGCGGCGCCGAGGTGCCGATGGTCGGGTTCTTCGGCAACGGCGAGATCTGCCATGACCGCCTTTACGGCTACACCGGCGTGCTCACGCTGTTTCTTTAGATAGATCTTCGGAAAATCGGGGGAGACATCATGGACTACCGTCCGCTCGGACGCAGTGGCATCGAGGTGAGTGCCATCTGCCTCGGCACCATGACCTGGGGCACTCAGAACACCGAGGAGGAGGGCTTCGCGCAGATGGACCTTGCCGTCGAGCGCGGGGTGAACTTCTTCGATGCGGCCGAGATGTATCCTGTGCCCCCCTCGGCCGAGACCGCAGGGCGGACCGAGCAAATCGTCGGCAACTGGCTGCACAGCCGGAAATGCCGCGACAAAGTCGTACTGGCGACCAAGGTGACCGGTCCGGGCCCGCGCTTTTCCTACATCCGTGACGGCGACTGCCGGATGGACCGCAAGAACATCACGGCCGCGATCGAGACCAGCCTGCAGCGGCTACGGACGGATTACGTCGATCTTTACCAGCTCCACTGGCCCGACCGTACGACCAACATCTTCGGCCGGCTCGGCTTTCACCGCAAACCGGACGAGACGTCCGTGCCGTTGGAAGAAACGCTCGAGGTGCTGGACGACTTGGTTCGGGCCGGCAAGGTGCGCTCTGTCGGCCTGTCCAACGAGACGCCCTGGGGCACCATGACGTTCTTGAAATTTGCCGAGCAGGGCAAGGGACCGCGCGTGGTCTCGGTTCAGAACCCCTATAGCCTCCTGAACCGCAGTTTCGAGGTCGGCTTGGCCGAGGTGGCCGTTCGCGAGGACTGCGGTCTGCTCGCCTACGCGCCGATCGCCGCAGGTGTGCTCAGCGGAAAGTATCTCGGCGGTGCCCAGCCTGCAGGCGCGCGGCTCACGCTTTACCCGCAAAACGACCGCTACAAGAAGCCGGCGGCCGAACCGGCCGTGCGCAAGTATGTGGACCTGGCGCGGCAGCACGGCCTGCGGCCGGAAGTCATGGCGAACGCCTTTGTGATTTCGCGGGCCTTTACGACCGCTTCTATCGTCGGCGCCACCTCCCTGGAGCAACTGGAAGTTCAGCTCTCGGCCATGGAAACCGAGCTTTCGCAGGAAGTTCTGGACGGCATCGAGGAGATCCATGCGGAGCATACGATCCCCTGCCCTTAGAGGGCCGAAGCTTTTCTGGGACTAGCTCTCTGCGGCTTCGTGGAAGGACTGGCCGGTGATCAGAGTCCAATGCACCAACTCGCGTAGCGAGTCACCCAGGGCCTCGTCAAAAGCGCGAACGACGGCCGGCAGAGTGTCGGATTCGGCTTGCCACGTTACGTCGAAGCTCTCGCTCGCGACGATTTCCCGCCGCGGCATGCGCACCAGTTTGACGTTCAAGCCGACGTGCGCCAACGGGGGACCGGGCTCAAAGTATTCGGCCTGAAACTCCCGCAGTTCACTTTTGAGCACGAAGTCGGCGCGCAAACCGAGAGATTCCCGCCCGACCGAGACGATTCTGCGCGAGTTCTCGAAAGACTCGATCATCAAGGTCTGGACCATCTGCGGCGCTTGATCGGTCCAGTTGGCGCGCGCGTAGTACTCGACTTCCATGGGCTGGCGCATCAAAGCAATACGGACGGTATCGAGCGCTGCGTTGGCGATGGGCGGTTCGAGAATCAGCTGCCAGTCGACCGGTGCCAGGCTGGGGTCGAAAGTACTCTTGGGCGAGAGACGGAAAAACTGTGGCGGCGGGCGTTGACCCGGTACCAACTGTGTACAGCCGCCCAGGGCGCCGAGCATCGCCAGACCGCCGGCTGCCTGCAGCAACCGCCGTCGTTCGATGCGGGCGGGCGGCAAGACGTCATCGCGGCGCTTCATAGCCCTCCTGCTGATCTCCGAAGATGAAGCGGGCTGGGTCTCGCTGAACCTCCAGCGAAACCCGGTTCAGGTTGGTGACCAGGCTGCGCGCCTCGGTCAAAAGATTCGCCAATTCATAAAGGCCGGTCGATGTGAAGTCTCGGATCGGTTCGCGATTCTCTTCGACCAGGCCCTGTACCTCGAGCGACATGGCTTCGATGGAACGGCCGGCGGAGCGCAGTTCGGCGATCATGTCATTGAGGCTTCCCGCCGAGGTATCCACCTCGCCTTCCAGTCGTTCCGCCAGCCGTTGCACCGCGGCGAGCGTACTGCTGGTTTGGGTCGTCAGATCGCCGAATTCGTTGCGCGCGTCCCGCGCCAGGTCGGCTGCGACAGCGCTGGCTTCGTTGAGATTGGCCAGTGTGCCCGAGGCATCGTCGATCAAGGTGCTGATCCCCTCCCGCCGATCCGCAAGTACCGAGGTTAAGGTCTCGACATTTGACAGCGTGGTTCCGACGCTCTGCAGATTGTCGTCGCTCAGCAGAAGATTCACGCGCGCCAAGGTTGCCTGCAGCGCCGCTACGGTATCAGGTACGCCCTGAAGGACCTGCTCAAGCGAGGAGGCCTCGGTCGTGATGACGGGTACATCCGTTTCCGCCACGTCACGCAGGTTCTGCGATCCTGCGGTTCCACCTTGCAGCAGCACGTAGCGGCCACCGGTCAGGCCCTCCAGCTCCAGGCTCGCTGTGGTATCGGCCTTGACCGGAACTTCTGCATCCAGCTCCACCATGACACGGACGGTGCCGGGATCGTCGGGCTCGAGCCGGATATCGACCACGCTGCCGACTCGCACGCCGGAGTAACGCACGGGGCTGCCCACCGCCAGGCCGGTTACCGAGTCGGAGACCAGGAGGTCGTAACGCTGAAAGGCCGTGTCCACCTGGAATTTCGCCAACCAGATGATAAAGGCGAAGCTTCCGAGGAACAGGGCGAGCACGAAGCCGCCGACAAGAACGTAGTTTGCTCTCGTTTCCATGGCCGTCAGCGCTCACCCGTTCCTAACTGCGTTTGTTGGTCGGCGCGCCGCTTGGCCACCGCTGCGGCCCGGCCGCGCGGGCCGAGGAAGTAATCCTGGATCCAGGGATCAGCCTCGCGTTCCAGCTCCGCAACGGTGCCGACCTTAACACGCTTGTCGACCAGCACGGAAACGCGATCGCAGATGGCGTAAAGGCTATCCAGATCGTGCGTGACCATGACCACCGTGAACCCAAGGGCCTTCTGCAAGTCGCCAATCAGCTGGTCGAACTGATTGGCGCCGATCGGATCCAGACCGGCCGTCGGTTCATCGAGGAAAAGAATCTCCGGATCCAGCGCCAGCGCCCTGGCAAGACCGGCCCGCTTGCGCATGCCGCCGGACAGCTCGCTGGGGTACTTGTGCGCCGCCTCGAGCGGAAGGCCAACCAAGTTCACCTTCAGGTCGCTGACCTCCCTGCGAAGACTCGGCGGAAGGTCGGTGTGCTCGGCCAGCGGCACCTCGATGTTCTGCGCCACGGTCAGTGACGAGAATAGCGCCCCGTCCTGAAACAGCATGCCCCAGCGCTGTTGCAGCACGCGCAGATCGGGATCGCCCGGCCCCTCGATGCCGCGCCCGAGAATCTCGATGCGCCCGGCGGCCGGGCGCATCAGACCGATAACACACTTCAGCAACACCGACTTGCCGGTGCCGGAGCCGCCGACCAGGCCCATGACCTCGCCGCGGCGGACGAAGAAGTCCAGGTCGTTGTGCACGACATGCGACCCGAACTGAGTTCGAAGCCCCGTGACCCGGATGACCAGGTCCCCCGACCCATTCGCACCGTTGTTGCTGCCCATCACACGCCGATCACCGAATAGAAGATGGAGAACACGGCATCGAGCACGATCACCAGGAAGATCGCCTCGACCACGGCCCTTGTGGTGCGCAGGCCGACCGACTCGGCGTTTGAGGAAACCTTGAGCCCCTCGTAACAGCCGATCAGCGCAATCACGAAGGCGAAGATCGGCGCCTTGATCATGCCGACCCAGAAAGTGCTGAGTTCGACGGCGTCGCGAAGCTGGCGAACGAAGGCGAGCAGATCGATGTCGAGCACGATCGTCGCCATCACCGCCCCGCCCAGCAACCCCATGATGTTTGCGTAGAAGGTCAGCAGCGGCAAGGCGATCACCAGCGCCAGAACCCGCGGCAGAACCAGAACCTCCACCGGATCGAGGCCGATGGTGGTCATGGCATCGACCTCCTGGTTGACCTTCATGGTTCCGATCTGCGCGGTGAAGGCCGAACCGGAACGGCCGGCGACGATAATCGCGGTGATCAAGACGCCCATTTCGCGCAGGACCGCGACACCGACGAGATTGACCGTGAAGATCTCGGCCCCGAAGCGGGCGAGCTGATCGGCGCCCTGGTAGGCCAAGACGACGCCGATCAAGAAGGCCAGCAGGCCGACGATCGGGAGCGCGTCCAGCCCTGTCTTTTCCAGGTGATAAACCAGGGAGGTTCCCCGCAACCGCCTGGGGTGCGCCAGGTTGCGCAGCAAGACGACGACCGTCAGCCCGAGGAAACTGATGACCTCCTTGGCCGTTCGTCCCGCCTCGAAGGTGGAAGCGCCCAGTTCGGCGAGGATGGCGGGCAGGGCGGCGGGGGGCTTCGGCGGTTCGGGACAGGCCTGGCGTTGCTCCACCTTCTCGAGCAGCGGTCGTCGAGCGGCGCTGACCCCCTCCAGCGTGACCGCCAGGCCGAGGCGCTCCAGCTGTTGCCGCGTGCGGTCGACCAGCCAGGCTCCGGCGGTGTCGAACCGCTCCACGCCCGAGAGATCGAGTACGGCCTCGCTGGCATTGCCGGGATCGAGCTGGGACAGCGCGGTATCTTGTGCGGCGACGCTGGCCGTGACCCAGGCGCCGGAGAGGCGCAGCGTCAGCGACGAAGCCTGTTGCGTCACCTCCAGACGCGCTGCTGCCGGCGCACCTCCGCTTTGCTCAACCACCGCCATCCGGCCTTGTCTACTCCTTCTATCTAGCCGAGCTCAGAGGCATCCATCAGCGCACGGAAGAGTCGATCGGTCTTAAGGCGTTAGAGCTTTCTGTTCGTGTTTGACTGACTTTTGGCCGCTCCAGCGTCGCCACGGCTGCGAGTTAAGCACGAGCCGGACTCTCCGACCAGCATCCTGGCCTGAACCCTGGATCGAGCCGGACCTTGAGCCTAACGCCTAGGCCTCATTGTTTGCCGGCCCGGCCCCACCAGGCCCAAGCTTCTTCCAGTTCGGCGCGGTGCACCTTTACGGCTTCGGGGCCTCGATCGGGACCGTCGTAGCGGCCAAGCTCGGTAAGCAGCTGGAAGAAACCTGGCGCTGGCGTCGCATCGTCACGTCGCGAAACAGCCAGGGCGGCCAGCAACGGGCGCCCGGCGGCATGGTCTTCACGGAGCAGCTCTTCCAGGAGCTCCGCTGTCTTGTGGATCGTGTGGGGCGGCGGCACCTGAGCGTCGCGCGCCAGGTCGGCGTAGCGCAGTGTCGCCTGCCGGCCCGCTGCTTTAGTCAGAAGGCGCCGGAGCTCCAGTTTCAGGGCAAGGCGATCCAAGTCGGCCATGGGAACACTTTCGATCTTCTATGCGCCTGAGCTAGTCTGCCGCCGGACCATCCGCTGCCGACCCAATCTGGCGCCGAAAAAAGCACACTGCCCGCCCTCGGTGGGCTGAGGAGGAAATGAACGCCATGAGCGCGACGATCAACC
The DNA here is from genome assembly GCA_052168175.1 of Kiloniellales bacterium. Lineage (GTDB taxonomy): Bacteria > Pseudomonadota > Alphaproteobacteria > Kiloniellales > DSM-21159 > Algihabitans. Next base: position 233,377 of record JBQLZH010000002.1, on the reverse strand, counting down.
ACTTCATCGGCGGCAAGGTCGTCGCCGGCAGCAGCGGACGCAGCAGCGCCGTGTTCAATCCGGCCACCGGCGAGGAGAGTCAGCGGGTCGCTTTGGCCTCGGTGGGCGACGTCGATCTGGCCGTGCAGACGGCTAAGGCGGCTTTCCCCGCATGGGCGGCAACCACGCCGCTCAACCGCGCGCGGGTGATGTTCAAGTTCAAGGAGCTGCTGGAGACCAACCGGGACAAGTTGGCCACGCTGATCGGGCGCGAGCACGGCAAGGTGCTGGCGGATGCGGCGGGCGAGGTCACCCGCGGCATCGAGGTGGTGGAGTTCGCCTGCGGCATCCCGCAGCTTCTCAAGGGCGAGTTCACGGACAGCGTCGGAACCGGCGTGGACAGTTACTCGCTGCGCCAGCCTCTCGGCGTGGTCGCCGGCATCACGCCCTTCAACTTCCCGGCCATGGTGCCGATGTGGATGTTTCCCGTTGCGTTGGCCTGCGGCAACTGCTTCATCCTCAAGCCCAGCGAGCGGGATCCCTCGGCACCGCTTCTGCTGGCCGAACTGTTGCTGGAGGCCGGGTTGCCGGAGGGCGTCTTCAACGTCGTCAACGGCGACAAGGAAGCGGTCGACGCGATCCTGCAGCACCCGGATATCGAGGCAGTCAGCTTCGTCGGCTCGACCGCTATTGCCGAGTACGTCTATCACCAGGGCACGGCCCACAATAAGCGGGTGCAGGCGCTGGGCGGCGCCAAGAACCACATGATCGTGCTGCCCGACGCCGACATGGACCAGGCGACCGACGCCTTGATGGGCGCAGCCTACGGCTCGGCTGGCGAGCGCTGCATGGCCGTTTCGGTCGCTGTCGCGGTCGGCGAGGCGGGCGATGCGCTAATGGAACGCCTGGCGCCCAAGGTTCGCGGTCTCAAGATCGGCCCTTACAGCGATCCCGAGGCCGAGATGGGGCCGCTGGTCACCAAGCAGGCGTTGGAGCGGGTCGCCGGCTACGTGGACTCCGGCGTGGAAGAGGGCGCCAAACTGGCCGTGGACGGCCGCGGTCTGCAACTCCAGGGCTACGAGAAGGGCTACTTCATCGGCGGTTGCCTGTTCGACGACGTCGAGCCCGAAATGAAGATCTACAAGGAAGAGATCTTCGGCCCGGTGCTCTCCGTGGTGCGGCGTCCGGACTATGAATCGGCGCTGGAGCTGGTGAACGGCCACGAGTATGGCAATGGAGCCGCCATCTTCACCCGTGACGGCGATGCCGCTCGCAACTTCACCACCCGCTGCAAGATCGGCATGGTCGGCGTCAATGTGCCGATCCCCGTACCCATGGCCTTTCATTCCTTTGGCGGCTGGAAACGCTCGCTGTTCGGCGACCATCACATGCATGGGCCGGAAGGCGTGCGCTTCTACACCCGCATGAAGACGGTGACCTCACGCTGGCCGACCGGTATCCGCAGCGGTGCGGAGTTCGTCATGCCAACGATGAAGTGAAGCCATTCTCGCGGATACGGCGGAACGGCGTGGGCTGAAAGCAGCTCACGTTAAAAGCGGGCTGACATAGCCGGGAGGTTTGACCGCCACGACGGCACAGTCGACGGCGTTCAGCACGTCTTCGGCGGTGTTGCCGATGATCACGCCGGCAACACCGCTGCGTGCCAGCGTGCCGAGCACCAGCAAGTCGGCACCCAGATCCTCGACAGCACGCGGCAGCGCTTCACGGGCGGATCCGGCGACCAGATGCGGACGCACCCGCACCTCCGACAGACCGTCCGCCGCCAACCAGTCTTCCGCTGCAGCAGTAAGGGCATCGAGCTTCGCTTGAGCTTGCGCCTCGGCCACACGGGTCGAATTCGCCACGCGTGCCTCCACCTCGCCTCCAGCCCACTGGCGAACGACGGCCGCAAGGGGGTCGCTCCAGGCGTGCAAAAGCCACAGCGGCTGTCCGCCGGCGGCAGCAATCCCGGCGGCGGTGCGTACGATCTGCCGGTTCAGCCCGTTCAGCGCCTGGGGATCGGTATCATCCTCCGGCAGGTCGACGGCAGCGACGACGTTTGTCGGTGGTGTATCGGCATCCCGAAGCAGCCAGATCGGGCAGGGGCACTTGCGCAACAGGTGCTGGTCGATGCTGGCGAAGAGCGGGATGGTCGGCCGTGGCGAGGGATCCGTCGTCTTCATCACCAGGTCCGCGCCGAGGCGATGCGCGGCCCGCACGATCTCCAGATAGCGTCGTCCGACGACCACGGTGACCTGCGGCAGGCGCGCAGCCGGCAGATCGGCTGCCAGTTGCGCGAGGAGGTCTTCCAGGCGCTCCCGTTCCTTCGCAATCTCGGCACCAGTGGTCTCGCCGAGCAGGCCCTCCGGCGGTTCGAGAAGCCCGAGTAAGCTGACCGTGGTTCTCTCGTCGCTCACTGCGCAGGCCAACTCCGCCAGCGGACGGTCTTGCCCAGTACCGCGGCAAGCAACCAGAATCTGACGAAAGAGGCTCATTCGGCCAGCGCCCGCTGCCCTTCCGGTTCGGGCAGTGACCGGTCTCCCGGCGCGCGCATTGTCGTTTCCCCCAGCAATAGATCGACGGCCTGGTCGGCGGCGTCCCGGAAGGGCAGGAGCACCAGATCTGCGCCTTCTGCTTCCAGCCGTTTGGCGTCTTCCTCGCGATGAGCGGTCAAGGCGATACGTCCCTTGTAACCGGCATCCCGGAGCGCCGCCATCATGGCCAGGCGCGGATCCATATGCGTCAGCCCCGTGTCGTGGTCCGGCACCGCAGAAACCACCCACTTCACGCCAGCCAGTGGCAGATGGCCGACCAACTCGGGGTCGGTGGCGTCGCCGTAGCGGGCCGGCAGCCCGTTGTCACGCCAGTAGCGCACGGAGGTGGGATTGAAATCCACGCCGAGCACGCGATGACCGGCATCGGTCAAGGTCTGGGCGATCGCCCCGCCGAAACGGCCGAGACCGAAGAGCACGACATCGGCCTGGCTGCTGTCTGGTCCGCCCTGGGCTTCGGCCTCCGCTTCCCGGTAGGGCTTGCGACGCTCGAAGACGCCCAGCAGCGGCTCGAAAACGCTATAGAGCCGATGGGAATAGGTGATCATGTAGGTCGAAAGCGAGATGGTGATCAGTCCCACCAGCGTGACCAGACCCAGTGCCTCCGGCACCACATGTCCCAGCTGAACGCCGACCGCGATGAAGATCAGGGAGAACTCGCTGATCTGCGCCACCGTCAGCCCGGCCAGGAAACCCGTGCGTTTGCGGTAGCCCATCAGGCCCATGATCACCAGGACGATCAGCGGATTACCGATCAGCACGAAGAGCGCGAGCACGATAGCGGGGATTAGGCTGTCCCCCAGCAGCCCGAGATCGAGCCCGGCGCCGAGGGCGACGAAGAAGAACAGCAGCAAGAAGTCGCGCAGGCTGGCCAGGCGCGCGGCGATGGCTTCGCGGAAAGGCGTCGACGCCAGGCTGACGCCGGCCAGAAGACCGCCCAGCTCCTTGCCGAAGCCGAGATAGTGGCTGATGGCGGCGAGCAGCGCCGCCCAGCCGATGGCGAAGCAGACCAGAAGCTCGGGCGCGCGGGCCAGACGCTCGACCAGTGGATTGGCGGCGTAGAGCACGAAGAAGGCGATGCCGCCGAGCAGGGCGGCGCCGGAGAGGAAGACCAGCGCGATATCGGCCAGGTTCGTCTCCTCGCCTGCCCCCACCCCGGCGGCGGACAAGGCAATCATCGCGATCACCACCACCAGATCCTGCACGATCAGGAAGCCGAGCGCGATCCGGCCATGCAGGGCGTCGATCTCCTTCTTGTCGGAGAGCAGCTTCACGATGATGATCGTCGAGGAGAACGTCAGGGCGACGGCCACATAGAAACTGGTGCTGGCATCCAGCCCCAGGGCCAGACCCAGCAGAAAGCCGATGATCGACGTGAAGAGCACCTGACCCAGACCGGTGGTCAGGGCCACGGGGCCGAGTGTGCGCACCAGTTTCAGGTCGAGCTTGAGCCCGACCAAGAACAGCAGCACGGCGATTCCCAGTTCGGCCAGCAGGTCGATGTGCTGGTCGGAGCGGGCGATATCCAACACGCTGGGGCCGACCAGAATGCCGACGGCGATGAAGCTGACGATCAGCGGTTGGCGCGCCAGCAGACCCAAAAAGCCAATGGCCGCCGCCAGCACCAGGATTGCGGCGATCTCGTAGAACAGATAGCCCGTGATGACTTCTTCCATCCCGGGCACTCAGGACGCGGTGTCGATTTTATCAAGCATGTCGGGAGACTAGAGTTTGTCGCGCCAGGCGCGCCTTGCGGCAAATCAACCCCAACTGGCGCGCGATCGATGCGAACATAGGGCGGTTCACTTTGGCTTCTGGGCGACCTGCTTGGCGTCTTGCCTCAGCTGCTCTCGTCCGCCTCTTCGGCCAGTGCCTTGGTCTGGCGCACGGCGTCGCGCAACACGCTCTGAAGGTGTTCGCCGCCGGCATCCTGGCTACCGACTTCATGCCAGTCGATAGTGAAGGTCAGGCGGCTGCGGTTTCCCGTTTCGCCGGGTTCGATCCGGTTGGTGACCGAACCGACGTACCTGGGATGATCCACTAGAGTAAAGACGATCTCCAGCCGACGGGCGTCCCGCGTGATCCGTTCGGTCAGATCGAGTTGGTCGGTCACCATATGCCGAAGCACCGAGTCGGCATGGCGCTCCAGAATCTCCACCGACCGGACGCCTGGCACGTAGGGCTGCGGGTTCTCGATCTTGTCTACCAGCAAGCGCCAGATTGTTCCCGGCGAAGCCTCGACGTCTTCGGTATGGGTCGCGTAGGGCATGAAGCGACCCGCCCGGCCCGGCTAGAGAATGAACTTGCTGAGGTCGGCGTTCTTGGCCAGCTCGCCGACCCGGTCCCGCACGTCGGAGGCACTCACGCTGACGGTGTCTCCGGCACGGTCCGTCGCGGTGAAGGACAGTTCCTCCAGCAGCTTTTCCATCACCGTCTGCAGCCGGCGGGCGCCGATATTTTCGACCGAGGCGTTGATCTCGGCGGCCAGATCGGCCAGGGCGTCGATCGCCTCGTCCTGAAAGTCGAGGGTGACGCCCTCGGTTTCCATCAGGGCCTGATACTGACGGATCAGCGAGTTTTCAGGTTCTGTCAGAATGCGCTTGAAGTCGTCGCGGGTCAGCGCCTGCAGCTCGACGCGGATCGGCAAGCGGCCCTGCAGTTCGGGCAGCATGTCGCTGGGTTTGGCGATGTGAAACGCACCGGAGGCGACGAACAGAATATGGTCTGTCTGCACCTGTCCGTGCTTGGTCGCGACCGTGGTGCCCTCGATCAGCGGCAGCAGGTCGCGCTGGACGCCCTCGCGGCTGACGTCGCCGCCGCCGCGAACCTCGCTGCGCGCCGTGATCTTGTCGATCTCGTCCAGAAAGACGATGCCGTTGTTCTCCACGGCCTTGATCGCCTCGGCGGTCACCCGCTCCTGGTCGATCAGTTTGTCGGACTCCTCCGCCATCAGGGGTTCGTAAGCTTCCGAGACCTTCATGCTCTTGGTCTTGGTCCGCCCCCCGAAGGCTTTGCCGAAGATGTCGTTGAGATTCATCATGCCCATTTGGGCGCCGGGCATCCCGGGGATATCCATGGTCGGCAGCTGCAGCCCACCGGTATCCTGGATCTGAAGCTCCACCTCGACGTCGCTCAGCTCACCGCTGCGTAAACGGCGGCGGAAGGATTCGCGGGTCTCGGATCGGGCGTTGGGGCCGGCCAAGGCGTCGATGATGCGGTTTTCCGCGCCGAGTTCTGCGCGGGCGGTGACCTCCCGACGCAAACGCGAGCGGGTCATATGCAGTGCGATCTCCACCAGGTCGCGGACGATGGACTCGACATCCCGGCCGACGTAGCCGACCTCCGTGAACTTCGTCGCCTCGATCTTGATAAAGGGGGCTTGAGCCAGTTTGGCGAGGCGTCGTGCGATTTCCGTCTTGCCGACGCCGGTCGGCCCGATCATCAGAATATTCTTGGGCAATACCTCTTCGCGCAGGTCCTCGGGCAACTGCTGACGTCGCCAACGGTTGCGCAAGGCAATGGCCACGGCGCGCTTCGCTTCGCGTTGCCCCACGATGTAGCGGTCCAACTCGCTGACGATCTCGCGCGGGCTGAAGGCGGCTGCGGTCCCGTTGGAGTCGGGTGCGGTCTCAGAGGCTTTCGAGAGTGATGCTGTCATTGGTGTAAATGCAAATCTCTGCAGCGATGTGCATGGCGCGCCGGGCGATGGCTTCGGCGTCCATATCGTCTCGGTCGATCAGCGCGCGCGCCGCGGCCAGCGCATAGGATCCGCCGGAGCCGATGCCAACGATCCCATCCTCCGGTTCCAGGACGTCTCCTGTTCCGGTCAGGACCAGGGTGGTCTCGGAATCTGCGACGGCCATCATCGCCTCCAGGCGGCGCAGGTAGCGATCCATGCGCCAGTCTTTCGCCAGCTCGACGCAGGCACGGGTAAGTTGGCCCGGGTGCGATTCCAGCTTCGCCTCCAGCCGCTCGAAAAGCGTGAAGGCATCGGCGGTGGCGCCCGCGAAGCCGGCGACAACATCGCCCGCTTCACCGCCCTTCGCCGCGCCCTTGCCAGGCAGCCTGCGAACCTTGCGCGCGTTGGATTTCATCACGGTGTTGCCGAAGGAGACCTGTCCGTCGCCGGCGAGGACGACCTGCGTGCCTTTTCGCACAGACAGGATGGTGGTGCCGTGCCAAGGGGCAGCACCCGGAGCACTCGGGAGGGTGTCTGACATGCCGCACAAATGGCAGCGGCGATGGATGCGGTCAAGGAGGCAGAAGGGCCGATTGAGTCTTCAAGCCAGACGGCCGAACTCGGTGACTAGCTTCTCCCGTGACCGGCGTTGCGGTGTCCTTCGTCGGTGGCTGCCGCCCGGAAGTAGCTGACGATGAAGACGCGGACTGCGGCGGTGAGGCTGGAGGCGGCACGCCGCTCGGCTATACGGGAGACGAGGGCGTTGGCCGAAAGCTGTTCACGCCGGGCGATCTCGCCTAAGGCATCCCACATAAGCCGCTCGAGCCGCAGTGACGTGCGCCGTCCGTCGACGGTGACGTTACGCGAGAGCAGCGTCGAGTCCGCTGCCTTCTCCGCTGCTGAATGAACCCCACTGGACATCTCGCTCCGCCTCGGATCGGGCCGTCCCGCTTCCTTGGATCCTCGGTTCAGGCTTGGCTGGATTCGTTGCTCCAGGTCAGCAGCTGAACTCGTTACGCATGCAAACCGTTACGTAAGGAGGCCGTGGGGGTGACGCCCTAGATTTCGTTTGCCGAAGGTGACGAAAGCGAGAGGTTTGCGCAACCAAAAAATGATATGATATGGTTAATTTTCACCTGAGACGTGCAGAATTGCGCCGAAAGCGCAGTGACTTTTAGTGCTGCCGAGAGTCCTCATCAGGCGTAAAGGTCCGAAGCGTCAGCGCGTGAACGCGCTCTTCCAACTCTTCGCTCAAGGCCTGGTAGACGAGGCGCTGCCGGGCAACGCGCGATTGGCCAACGAAAGCATCGGCAACGATCTCGACACGGAAGTGGGTTTCGCCGCCCGGTTGCCAACCGCTGTGGCCGGCATGCTTATGCGATTCATCGACGATCCTGACGCGCAACGGAGTCAGAGCTTCCGTCAGTTTGCGTTCGATGCGAGCCGCCATACCGGTCTCGCCGTTACGTTCGCCCATCGTCCGGTTCGCCTCTCTCGCCTTGGGTTTGTCGATTGGATGACTGCTGCTACCCTCGCGCTTTCCTGTCAAGGCTTCACGCACAAACATGTCTTCAAGTTCTCCATCCAGCGACACCTCGGTGGTCGGCGGTGGCCAGGCTGCGCTGCTGCTGTTGGCCGTTATCCTGCTATGGGGTGTCAACTGGCCGGTGATGAAGCTGGGATTGGAGTCGATCCCGCCTTTCTGGTTCGGTGCTGCCCGGATGGCTTTGGGCGCTGCGACGCTTTTCGCCGTGCTGGCTTGGCGTGGGGAGCTTCGCCTACCCCTGCGCGGTGACCTGCCGGTGATCGCAAGCGTCGGACTGTTGCAGATGGCGCTGTTTCTGGCCTGTGTGAACACGGGTCTGCAGGTCGTCGAGGCCGGACGTTCGGCGCTCTTGGTCTACACCACGCCTCTATGGGTGACGCCCTTCGCGATGTGGTTCTTCGGTGAGCGGATGGGGCCCCTCAAGACGCTCGGTTGGCTGCTGGGTGTCGGCGGTCTCGCTGTGCTGTTCAATCCGCTTGGCTTCGATTGGCGGGAGTCGGATGTGCTGCTGGGTAACGGGCTGCTGTTGCTCGGTGCCGCCGCCTGGGCCGCGGCGCTGCTGCATGTGCGCGGCCATCGCTGGCGGCTGACCCCCTTGCAACTCGCGCCTTGGCAGATGCTGTTGGCTCTGCCGCTGTTGCTTGCCGTCGCTCTCGCGACGGAGCCACTGGAGGCCATCGAGCCGAGCTGGGAACTGACGGCCGTGCTGTTCTACAACGGTCCTATTGCAACGGCCTTCTGCTTCTGGGCGGCCGTGACCGTAACGCGTAGCCTTCCGGCTATCACCACCTCCCTAGGCTTTCTCGGCGTACCGATGGTCGGTGTCGCGGTTGCCACTCTTTGGCTGGGCGAGCCGATCACGGCAACGCTGACTCTGGGGCTGTTGCTGATCCTTGCCGGACTGGCAGTGGTCAACCTCTCGAGACGACAAGGCTAGCGGTCTGTTTTGAGGGGCAGTTCGTTCTGTCTGTGTGGCGTCTTCGGCTTGCTTCGCTTCTGCCCAGTTCCCATACTCAACGCCGTTATGGCTCCCGTTTCTCCCCAATCGAAAGCGTCCGAGGATGCAGCACAAGCCCGCTTTGGCGCGGCTGCGGATGCGCGCGTTTGCGACCACCCGGCCTGTACGGAGGTCGGCCTGCATCGCGCACCGCGCGATCGCAATCAACCGGGCGTCTTCTACTGGTTTTGTTTGGAGCACGTGCGCGACTACAATCGCTCATGGGACTGGTTCGCCGGTATGAGCGAGGCGCAAATCGAAGCGCAGCGTCGTCGGGACCAGGTTTGGGATCGGCCGACCTGGTCTTTTGCGGGCGGACAGGAAGACGACTATCAGGATCCCTTCGATCTCTTCGCCGAAGAACGTGCTGAGACCCGTCGGCGCCGTGCCGAGCGTCGCCGCCGCGCTCGCAGCGAGGAGGAACTGGCGCTGGCCGAACTCGATCTCGGCGCGTCGGCGACGCTGGAAGAGGTCAAGATTCGGTACAAGTTTCTGGCAAAGCAGTTACATCCCGACGCCAACGGCGGCGATCCGGAGGCGGAGGAGCGGCTGAAGAGCGTCAACCAAGCCTATACCACCCTGAAGAACCTTTACCTCGCCGCCGACAAGGGCTAGGCCCCAGCAGCAAGCGCCCCGCGCACGACGAACCCGCGACACAAGGATCATAGATGAGCGCCGACACGCATAGCCCCGGGCCCGAAGCCGGCCATCAGATGCCGAGCGGCGGCCCCGACATCACCATCTCGGTGCGCCAGACCTTCGGTATCGACAGCGAACTGCAGGTGCCTGCCTTCAGCCAGGCAAGTGACTATGTTCCGGACTTGGACGAGGCCTATCGCTTCGACCGGGACACCACGCTCGCTATCCTGGCCGGCTTTGCCTACAACCGCCGCGTCATGATCCAGGGCTATCACGGGACTGGGAAGTCGACGCATATCGAGCAGGTCGCCGCGCGCCTGAACTGGCCGTGCATTCGCATCAATCTGGACAGCCACGTCAGCCGCATTGATCTTATCGGCAAGGATGCCATCGTGCTGCGCGACGGGCAGCAGGTGACGGAGTTCCGCGAGGGGCTGCTGCCTTGGGCGCTTCAGCATCCCTGCGCACTGGTGTTCGACGAGTACGATGCCGGCCGCGCCGACGTAATGTTCGTGATTCAGCGGGTGCTGGAAGTCGAGGGTAAGCTCACGCTTTTGGACCAGAACAAGGTCATCCGGCCGCATTCGGCCTTCCGTCTCTTCGCGACCGCGAACACTGTCGGCCTGGGCGATACGACCGGGCTCTACCACGGCACGCAGCAGATCAATCAGGGTCAGATGGACCGCTGGAACATCGTCGCGACGCTCAACTACCTGGAGCACGACGAAGAGGTGGATATCGTCTTGGCGAAGTCCGCCAGCTACGACAATGACGAGGGCCGCAAGACCATTGCGGCCATGGTCGCGTTGGCCGATCTCACCCGCGCAGGTTTTATCAACGGTGACATCTCGACGGTGATGAGCCCGCGGACCGTGATCACCTGGGCCGAGAACGCGGAGATCTTCGACGACGTCGGCTTTGCCTTCCGCATCACCTTCCTGAACAAGTGCGACGAGATCGAGCGGCCGATCGTGGCCGAATACTACCAGCGCTGTTTCGGCAGCGATCTCCCTGACAGCGGCGTCAAGGCGACACTGGTCTAGAACGATCCTGCTCTAGAGGGCCGAAGCGGGACGGCTAGTTGTCGTTCCCCGCTCCGGCTCCGCCTTCGAACTGGTTGCCTGCGCTACTGCCGGCGGGCGCAGTCGGCAGCTTGTCCAGCAGGCCGCCAAGGAAACCTCCGTCACGGCTCGGTTCCGGTAGGCTGGGGGCGAAACCCGTAGCCGATCCGCTGGTGCCGTCTGCAGGAGCCAGACCTGTCGCAGCCGGCGGTGGTACGTAGGTCCGCTCCGGCGGCTCCAGCAGCGTCTGCAGGCGCCCTTCCATGGCTTCGGTGCAGATACGGGCATTGTCCCGAAAGTACAGGCGGCATTCCTGATTGAGTGCCGTTGCACGCTGTCGGTCACCCTGGTTGACGGCGGCGTAGATCTTGAAGGGGTAAAGACCGGGTGGCTGCTTGAAGCGTGCCCAGGCCTGCTCCAGCAGGGCGAAAGCCGAGTTGGAGGCGCCCGTCGTGAGATCGTGGACAATAGCTTGTTGATAGACGCCGAAGTTGGGCTCTTCGCCTTCGAGCGCGTAGGTCAGATTGAGTCTTTCACGCCGACCGTCGCCCTGAGCGCCGCGAACGATCGCAAAGGCCAAGCGCGGCAATGCGTGCTTTGCTGTCGGACCGGAGACGGCTTGCCGTGCGAAACCTTCCGCTTCTTGACTGCCGTCGGCGATCAAACTGGCCTTCCAGGCGGCAAGGTAGTTGGCCAGGGTCTCCTGGACAGTCGTAATCTGGCGCAGCTCAACCAGGGAGCCTTGCGTCACGGTCAGCTCGACAGTGGGGTCGTTCGCGAAATGCCGGTCGTAATAGTCGAGTAGGAGCTCCACGCGCTCTTCCGTGGAGGGGTGGGTGTCGCGCAGGGGCGCAAAGGCTTGGTCGATCTCGAAGACGCCCTTTTCAAGCAGGCCGAGCAGAACCTGCGTGCCGTCGTTCTGCTGCAATCCCGTCGACAGCCGCTGGTTGGCGCGTGCGTCGACCTGAGTGCGCAGGGCCGCGACGCGTTCCTCCTGTGTTGGCATTTCGGCTTCTTGATCGATCACCTTGTAGAGGAACTCGAAATAGGCTTCCGGGCTGTAGCCGGCAGCGACCATCAGATCGATCGCCATCATGTCGGCCTCCAGCTCCTGGTCCCGTGTCCAATCGGGCGTCAGGACGGTGCCGGTGAGGAAGAGGGTCGCCTGACTGGCGGCATAACCGATCAGGACTTCCTTTTGGTGGTCGCCTTCCTGGATGAAACCCATGGACTGGCCCAGCTCAAACGCCAGACCAGTGCCGATTTCCGCAACGGAGACCAGTTGCTGGTTCGTGCGGGACAGCCAGTCGGCGTCATGATGGTTCAGAATTACATGTGTCAGCTCGTGCGCCAGGAGGCCGGCGATCTCGTCTTCGCTATCTGCATTGCCTATAAGACCGATGGGAACGGAGATCACGCCGTCAGCATAGGCGGCGGCGAAGCCGAGGAACTGGCTGCCGTTGATCCGAATATCGAAGGGAACGCCGCTTCGCGGCGAGTGTTCGAGCAAACGCGCGGCAATGCCGTTGAGATACTCCGTCATCGCCGTTGATGGAACGAGGCCGTAGCTGTTCATTCGAGCTGTCGACAAGCCATCGCTATAGGCGCTCAGACGCCGGCCTCTATCGACAGTCCCGGTTGGGCTCACGCTAGCGCTTCCGGATGTTTCCGAGTCATCGAGAAAGCGATTTCCGGCCGCCTGCCGATCGGCCGCTTGTTCGGCTGTGGCTTTGCCGTCCACGATCGAAGGTGCCCAAGGTCCGACGTCCACGGAGTCTATGAAGGGCTCGTCGTCGCCCGGATCGCTCCCGAAGAAGGCGCTGGCCGGGGGCGCGATGACCAATGCAACGGCAGCCAGCAGGAGCATAGCGGCGATACGCAACAAATACCCAAGGGTGGAGAGGCTCTGCCGCATCATTCACATCCTCTGCTCATACCACGGCTGGCCGCGGTACCTTCGGTGCCGCTGCCGGCTATCTGCTCGGGGCAAGGCGGGAGAGTTTCCCCGGCGCGCTTAACGTCCATGGCCCTTAACCAGACGTCACCCTTGCCCGGTATTGTGATTTTGAGACGCCGGCCTTGCTCTCCCGCTATCGTGAACTTTCCCCCAACATCGCTCCGCGAGATCTCACCAGCCGGCTGGCGATCATCGGCCTGCGTGTAGAAAGGAACGCTGCTCCGGCGCAGCTCCCCGGTCTCCGCCGCCAGTGCGCCCGACACCGAGCCGATGAAAAGTAGAAGCGAAAAGACTGCAATTCGGGCTGCGAACCGTGGATCGGTCTGTGTAACTGTCACCATTCTAGCTCCTCCCTTTCCCATCTGTCAGGCGGGTCTTTTCGCGTCCGGAGCGCAAAGCTTTCGCGCAAGCCAACCGCCTTTCACGTGCCAACGGCCAAGACCAAAGCCGTTTGGGGGAATGAACACACCGAGATTGAACAGCTCCCAAACCAACACCAGACCGATCAGCCCGACGAAGTTCACGGGAGTCAGGTTGAGCAGGGGGTAGCCGACCAGAATCAGGCCGGTTACGATCAAGAGCGCGGCAAAAACGAACCCCAGTTCCAAGCAAAGAACACGCCTATAGCATCGCCAAACTCCTCGGCTGGTTTGTCCCGCCGAAGCTGCTTTGTAAGCGTCCTCGATCGCTACGCTGACTTTCCAAATTGGCACAATGAGAGTCAGTCCGATGAGAAAAAGCAGATCGTCAATGCCAATCCGGAAGAGTCCCAGATCAAGGGTCAGATCGGTTCGAAGCGGTTCACCTTCGTGTCTCACCAGATTCTCATAAGCCATCGCATGCAGGAAAACACCAGGGATGGGTTCGTGCGTTGGCGGCTCGACGCGATCGCTGACAGCTAGGATATCGGCTCCATAGAAAACGACTTTGCCATGCAGCGCATCTCCGCGTTGCGATGGAGAAGCAACCAAAAGATCGACCAGTGTGTAGGTTGGGAACGGGCCGCAGGTTTGACGAGGTTGGAGAAGACTCCATGCCGCTGAAAGGACACCATCCGGCATGTCCGCCTTACATTCGCGGGTCAGGTTACGGCTTCTTGGGGCCGGGCTTGGTCGCGTGATCCACTGAACACCCATAAGGGGCTCGGAGCCAGTTTCCGCCAAACGGTCTGACCGTTCCTCGCACCAGGCCAGGCTCGGGGAGTTGCTTTTGGCACCTCGCTCGCTGTGGAGCGTCGCGAAAAGCGCGCAAGCAGCCGTTTCCCGTCGAACCTGATTTCTTTTTTTGGTCTCTTCGGTCTCTTTTATCGAAGGGCTGTTGCTACGCAAAATCGACATGGCGTCGTTTGAGGGGCCCATGTAGGGATACTGCTGCCCGAAGCGTTCGAAGGCTGCGCCAGGAACAGCTACAGGCACGGCTCTGAACTCGCTGTTCAGCGCCCACTCATAACCGCTGGTTTCCTCGCTGAAGGGAGCAGGATCGGCGATGAAAAGGTCCGGCAGTTCCGCGGGACCGATGCCGGGATGGTCGCCTTTGCCTTCATAAGCTCGGATCTCGTGGATCAGTTCGGGTGCCGTGAAGTCGGTTGCCAGGCGATCGTCGACGAAAGCGATGTCAACGAAAACGGCTTCTGGTTCCATCTCACGGATCAACCTGAGCGCCTCGGCATGGTCGCCGTAAGGTACCGGCCAGGGCCGCTCCATTTCGATCAGATCCAGATCGGTCCAGAGAATGACCGCGATATCTGCCGCCGGCTCGGTTTCGAAACTCAAGGCGGCCATTGCCCGGTGAAAAAGATCGCCTGAGTAGCGGTCGGCGTTCGAAAAAATGCCTAGTGGGTCGGCGAGGTTGATCGCGAAGAGCCAAAAGATTGCCCAGCAGCTCGACACGACGATGCGCCACTGGAGCCGAAGAACGGCCGGCGCTTCATTCGGCGCAGGCAGCCGGATCGACCAGGTGGGGAGGGCATCGCAGACCCTCCGCCAGGCGTCCGGGCGCTCGTCTGTCTCTCTGTCCGCCCCGCTCTCGGACATGGAGGAGCACCTTTAAATTGTTTTTCTGCTAATTAAACCCACTCAATATTGGCATGCTGTCTTGGCACAGTGTCGGAAAAATATCGCATCTTCGTCGCAGTTCCAACACGCATGGAGCTTGGTTCTGGCCGGCCAGCGACGTTGCCTGGCTGGTAAACCAACCACCGGGAGCCTCGATCCGAGGCTAGCTGCCAGGTGGCGCGCGTCGGACACCTCTTGGACGAAGGGATGGTTCTTCGATCGCAAGCGGCCTATCTTGTGATGTGCTCCTGCTGTCGCGAACTCCGACCGATCTACAGGCCGATAAACTTCTCCCGCTGAAGCCCGCTTATGACCCAATCCGCCGACACGCCGATCGAGCGCTTCAAGCGCGCCACTGCCGCAACGTTGCGCGCTGTCTCGCGCGACGCCGAGCTGACGGCGGGGTTTACCGGTAATCAGCCGGGTCAGCCGCCGACGCAACCCGAAGATCAGGGGGAAGTGCGCCTTCCTCTGCCCAGCCGCGACCTCCCGCTGGAAGAGGTTTTGCTGGCTCGTGGTGAGTGCGATGCTGCGGCGCTGCGGCGGCGCTACCACAGCGACAAGGTTCACAGCCGGACGCGACCGCACGAGCAGGTCGCGCGCGAGATCTACGATGCTGTGGAGCAGGCGCGTTGCGAGGCCTTGGGCGCGCGGCGTATGGCCGGTTGCGCGATGAACCTCGACGCCGTTTTGGAGGATCGCTACCGGGCCCGGGGCTACGACCGTATCCGGACGCGCGAGGAGGCGCCGCTGTCGGAAGCGTTGCGGCTGTTGGCGCGTGAGGCCATGACTGGAGAGGCGCCGCCCGCGGCGGCTCGAACCCTGGTCGAGGTCTGGCGCGAGGCGTTGGAGCCGCGCATTCTGCAGGAACTGCACGACCTTAAGTCGGTGATCGGTGACCAAAGCGCCTATGCCAAGGCGGTCCGCCAGATGATTGCCGATCTGGACCTCGAGGCGACCAGCGACGAGGAACTGGAGGACGACGACCAGGAGGACGAGGGCGGCGAGGATCAGGCCAACGAGTCGCCAGACCAGTTGCGTGGCGAGGGCGGTGAGCAGGACAGTGGTGAAAGCGCCGCTGCCAGCGACGGAGAACAAGCCGACCTATCGGACGCCGAGGCTGCCGACCAGGAGGCAGCCGAGGCCGACGGCGAAATGATGGACGGCGCCGCCGACGAGCAACCGGGACAGCCCGGACGCAGACCGGAACACGACCGCCGCAACGCGCCGGAAGACGAAGCGTACCACGCTTTTTCCACAAAGCACGACGAGGTGATCGAAGCGCCGGATCTTTGCGATCCCGACGAATTGACACGCCTGCGGCAGATGCTCGATCAGCAACTGAATCACCTGCAGGGCGTTATCGCGCGGCTTGCGAACCGGCTGCAGCGTCGCCTGATGGCCAAGCAGACGCGTGCTTGGGATTTTGACTTGGAAGAAGGCCTGCTGGATACCGCCCGATTGGCCCGGATCGTGGCCAATCCGATGCATTCGCTGTCCTACAAGATGGAGAAGCAGACCGACTTCCGCGACACGGTGGTGACGCTGCTGATCGACAACTCGGGATCCATGCGGGGGCGCCCAATCTCGGTCGCCGCCATGTCCGCCGACATCCTGGCCCGGACTTTGGAGCGCTGCGGCGTCAAGGTCGAGATTCTGGGATTCACCACCCGCATGTGGAAAGGCGGACAGTCGCGCGAGGCCTGGATCGCGGCTGGTAAGCCGCCGTTGCCCGGTCGTCTCAACGATCTGCGCCATATCATCTACAAGTCCGCCGACACACCCTGGCGGCGGGCGCGGCGCAATCTCGGCCTGATGCTCCGCGAAGGTATTCTGAAGGAGAACATCGACGGCGAAGCGTTGCTCTGGGCGCACAACCGTTTGCTTGCCAGGCCGGAGCAGCGGCGCATCCTGATGGTGATCTCGGATGGGGCTCCGGTCGACGACTCGACCCTTTCGGTCAATCCGGGCAACTATCTGGAGAAGCATCTGCGTGATGCGATCGACTACATCGAAGCCCGCAGCCCGGTGGAACTGATCGCCATCGGTATCGGCCACGATGTCACTCGCTACTATCGCCGTGCCGTGACCATCGTCGATGCCGAGCAGCTTGGCGGCACCATGCTTGAAAAACTGGCTGAACTGTTCGACGAAGAAGGCCCGCAGATTGGTCGCCGGCCCCTGCAACGACTTGCCGGCTGACTCTGTCTCAGGCCGCGTGAGCCATAGAGTCGCAACGGAGCTCAACTAAGGTGCGATTTACGGCTTTGGCGAGGGCGGCGTGAAAATCCGTTTTTCGATCTCGGTTGTCTCGGCCTTGTGTGTCATAGCCCTGGCTGTCTCCGTCTCTCTAGCTGCCGCTGAACCTGGCGAGGCTATCGCGCTCAGAAGCAGCGAGCTCAGGCTCAACGTCGAGGATCCGGAGCAGCGCCGGGTCGGCCGGTTGCTCTGGCGCGGCGGCCTTGACCTGATCAGCGATGACGACCGCTTCGGTGGCCTCTCGGGCCTGTGGTTGTCTAGGGATGCTGAAATGGCAGTCGCGGTCTCCGACGAAGGCCATTGGGTGACCTTCTCGTTGGGTTACGATCAGGCCGGTGGCTTGCTGCGCGCCGATGGGGCGCGCATCGGCCCGCTGCTGGAGCCTGACGGCCGCTCGCTCGCCGGATCGAAAGACTGGGGCGATGCCGAGGGCCTCGCCGTGCTCCCGACCGGCGACGTGCTTGTCTCTTTCGAACGACAGCACCGGCTCAACCGCTATGCAAACCTTCCACCTTCCGGCCGACCAACACAAAGCACGCTACCCGGCGATCATGTGCCGGGGGCCAACGAGGGCATAGAGTCGCTGACACCGCTTCCCGGTGGCGGCTTGCTCGCTATTAGCGAGGGGCTGGACGCAGAGATCGACGGAGTCGAAGCCTGGCGGGGTTTCGTTGCCGACGATGCCAACACGCCTGACTGGCGAGATTTCTACATCCCGAAGGATGCAGACCTGGCGCCGGTCGATGCCCGGATCGGTCCCGCCGACCGCTATCTCTATTGGCTGGAGCGCGGCTTCTCGCTCATCGGTGGGCTGCGGGTGAAGCTGAAACGGGCGCCCCTGGATCTCGCTCTGGCCGGTGGGCTCTTGCGACCCGAGGAACTGGCGTTTCTCAAATCGCCCCTGACCGTGGACAACTTGGAAGGGCTATGGCTGCGCGAAGGGCCAGAGGGCGAGACGCTGATCACGCTGCTGTCGGATGACAACTTCAATCCGCCACAGCGCACTCTGCTGCTGCAGTTCGAGTTGATCGAGTAGATCAGGCCAGTTCTGCGAAGCGGAAGCAGTCGGTGGTATGGTCCATCACCAACCCGGCAGCCTGCATAAAACTGTAGACGATGGTGGGGCCGACGAATCGGAAGCCAGCGGCCTTCAGGCGTTTGGAGAGTGTCCGCGCTGCCGGTGTTTCGGCAGGGACCTCGGAAAGACTGCGGAAGCAGTTGATCTGCGGTTGCCCCTGCACCGCCTCCCAGACGAAGCTCGAAAAACCGCCGGAGTGGTTGGCTTCGAGCTGCAGAAAGGCGCGGGCGTTATCCAGCGTCGCGGCAACCTTCAACCGATTGCGCACGATGCCGGCGTCGGCCAGCAGCTGCGCCTGCTCGGTTTCCCCCCAGGTTGCAAGAAGCTCCGGGTCGAACCCGGCGAAAGCCCGGCGAAAGTTCTCCCGCTTGTGCAGGATGGTGCGCCATGAGAGCCCGGCCTGAAATCCTTCCAGATTCAACAGCTCAAAGAGGGATTGAGCGTCGCGCAGCGGTACGCCCCACTCCTCGTCGTGATAGCTGCGATAGAGCGGATCGCCGAGCGGCAGCCAGCCGCAACGCGGTTGCCCGTCTTCATGGGGCTTTCCGGTCATTCAGTCGTCCCTTGCACGGCCAGCGGGAGGTAGGTTTCGGGGTCAAGGCCGGCGCGGCGGCGTGCGGCCTCGTTAAAGGGCGGTTTCAGCGCGCCGCGGAAATGGCGCCGGACCAGACCCTGCCACGTCGCTTGCGGTTCCAGACCGCGCTGCGCGCAGAGCCAGAGATACCAGCGACGACCGATTGCGACATGACCGATCTCCTCTTCGTAAATGATCCGGAGGACAGCGGCAGAGGCCGGATCGCCAGCCTGCTCCAGCTTGGCGATCATTCCAGGCGTAACGTCGAGACCTCGGGCCTCCAAGACCTGCGGCACCACCGCCAGACGCGCCAGCAGGTCATGTGCCGTCTCTTCGGCTGCCTGCCAGAGGCCGTCGTGGGCCGGCAGGTCGCCATAGGCGGCCCCTAGTTCGGCCAGACGGTCTGCCAACAGCAGGAAGTGCTTGCCTTCTTCGTCGGCCACCTGCAGCCAGTCGTCGAAGAAAGTGCCGGGGAGAGCCGGCTCGGCGAAGCGAGCGACCAGGTCGACGGCAAGATCCACCGCATTCAGTTCGATGTGAGCCAAAGCGTGAAGCAGTGCGATGCGGCCGGCCGGCGCGCTGTTGATCCGCCGGCGGGGGACCTTCGTCGGGTGCAGCAGGTCCGGTCGGTCGGGGCGTCCGGGCCGGTCGGGTGCGCCACAAGCGCCGAGCGCCGTCAGAGTCCCACTCCGCCAAGCGGCCGCCAATTGACGCGCCGCCTCGGCTTTCTCGACGGCGCCGGACGTCGCCAGAACCTGTCGAGCGGACTCGGTAAGCGTAGCGCTACTCATGCGGAGGAGAGAACGCCGTCACGGCCGTCGAGGCAAGCTTCGAATCATCACGAGGCTAGCGCTCGCCTCCCGGTGGCGGTAGCGCCTGCAGCGCCTCTTCGCTCCCTTCGATCTTGCCGCTGAAGATGCCACGCAGGAAACCCGGCGCCAGGGCGGATAAGACGTTCACGCCCACATCCGGGTCGTCCAGCGTGCCCGAGACGGAGTAGGTAACACCCAGCACGCCTTCGCCCTCTCCGCCGGTCAGTAGCGGTCCCAGAATCGGGATCGCACCCAGTACCTGGTTGATGGCATAGGCCGGCACGAGCGTGCCTTGCAGTTCGATGGCATCAGCCTCGATATCCATCGTGCCGCGTGCGGTGATCCCCAGTGCTGGTCCATAGGCACGCAACAAGTCGGTGGAGAGAACCCCGTTCTCGAAAACGATGGCGCCGGTGCCCCGCTCGAAGGTGATCCCGTTGTCTTCCGAGAGCATGCCGGTCAGCCCGCCGAGTGCGGCAGCAGCGACGATCCGGCCAAGCAGCGGCGCCTGGACCAGTGTGTACTGACGCAGCTCAAGTTGCGCTTCGATCGGCGCGGAAAGTAGCGGGCCTGGGCTGCTGCCGACGATCCTGGTCTGACCGCCTTCCATCTCGTCCACCCAGCCGAACACGCGCAAGACGGCACCCAGATCGTCGGCGCCGAACTCCAAGGCGTAGCCTTGGTCTGCCGGCGACGGGCCCCAGTCGAGGCGGATCAGCTTTTGCGTGATCTCCGCATCGCCCTCGCGCTCCCGGCCGCCGCGCCGCCACCAGCGCCGCGGCACCTCGGCAGACAGAGCCAGTCTCTCCCACCCACGCGGTCCGCGCTCGCCTTGCAGAGAGACCGCTTCCAGACTTCGGTCTTCACCCAGGTGCACCGATTGCAAACGGGCGACTTGCAGCTTCAGGGGCGTTTGCGGCGTTTCGGTTTCGGTCTCCGCAGCCTGTTCGTTGGACTCCTCTTGCTCATCGCCCTCCTCGTCTTGCAGCCAAGGGGCGGCGTCCAGACGTCCTCCGGCAATCTGGACCTCCCAACCGTCGCCGGCTGGGGTCTGCATGCGGCTGACCGAGACGTCGTCCAGGCTGGTGGCGCCGATGGACAGGTTGCTGAGGTTGGCCAGGATCAGGCTGCCGTCGTCAGGTGAGAAGGTGGCTGCACCAGTGACCGCGAGGTCGCCGGCATAGACCCTCAGATCGCGCAGGGAAACCAGTCGTCGGCCCCAGATCTGCGCGACGAAGCTTGCCGTGCCGGGGACCCCGGCTGCTTTGCGCCACTTGAGAGGCGGGAGGTCGATCTCAGCGTCGATCAACTGCAGTGCGACGTCGATCTCGGAGGTTTCGTCGACGGCACTCACCAGTCGCAGATCAGCGGCCACGGGACCGAGAATGGAGTCGGCGAGCGGCAGGCCGAGCCGTGTGCGTGCGGCCGCGTCGAGGGCGTCGGTGCTGGCGGTCACTTTGCGCCGCACCCCGTCCTGCGCTTCGAAGTACTCCGTCCAATCCAGTTCGACGGGAAGTCCGGCCAAGCTGATAGGGCCCGACAGGGTCATCGAGCGGGTATCGAGGTCAAGCGAGAGCGCACCGTCGGAGAGGGCGAGCCCGCCACCGATATCCGCCAACGCGACGCCGCTCAGTTCTGCCGAGGCGGTGATGTCGATTTCTTCGTCCGTCAGCTCGTCGATCAATGGAAAGGCAAACCCAAGCAGAGCCGTTGCCTGCCCGCCACTCCCCTCCAGCGGCACGCCCAGCTTGTCGATCAGGCTCAGGCGCGGATGGTTCAGCACCTCCAGCGCCGGTCGCAAGCCGCCTTCGACGGCGACGTCGAGAGCTAAACGGTGGTCTTCGCCGGATAGGCCGAAGATCTTCACCGTCCCCGGACCGAAGTTAAGCTCCTGCAACTGGCCTTCCGAAACGTCGAAGGTCAAACCGTCGCTGTCGAAGGTCGCGGTCCCGGAAACGCTCGTGACAGGCGGCATAGGGCGCAGGTAGTGAACCTCCAACTCCGAGAAAGTGAAGCTGCCGCCTAGACTGTTCAGGGTCGGCTCTTGGTCCGGCGCGTCCGGAAACCGCAGGGATGTGACCAGCTCCAGGTTTTCAGCCGCACCGGCCGCGATGTTTTCCAGCACCCAGTTTCGACCGTTGTCCGAGACATCGGCCGGCCAGTAGCGGGCGAGTTCGACCATGTCCACGCGGTC
Source organism: Kiloniellales bacterium (assembly GCA_052168175.1). GTDB lineage: Bacteria > Pseudomonadota > Alphaproteobacteria > Kiloniellales > DSM-21159 > Algihabitans. The sequence goes on along the minus strand of JBQLZH010000002.1, from coordinate 211,996 downwards.
GACCCGTGCCCCGATGCCCAGGTCGTAGAAGCCGTCTCCCAGATCCAGATTGAGCCGCGCTCGCAGATCGGGCCCCGGTATCTCGGGCTTGCCGAGCTGCAGCGAAAAGTCTTCGACCGCGATTCGCCGTTGATCCGTATCGTAGCGCCCTACCGCGGCAATCGCGGCTAGGTCCACGGGCTCTTCATAGAAATCCGGGAGGCTTAGGCGCCCGGGTCCACTGGCTAAGTCGAAATCGAGCGTCTCGATGCGCCCTTTCGGGGTCAGGATAACGTCGATCAAGCCGTCAAGCGGCACCTTGGCGTGAGAGAGAGGCTCCAGTTCCGGTGCCAGTTCGCCCAGTTGCGACAGATCCAAATCGCGGAAGACAGTTGCAATGCGCAAACGCTCGCCGACAGCGTCGTAGTCCAGATTCGCTTCCAGGGTCACGGGTTGGCTTCCCAGATCCAGAGACAGGCCGGCAACTCCTGAGATGCCGTCGTCTTGCCGAAACAGCTCGATAGAGCCGCGGCGCGCGGTGACTACGGTACCCAGGTTTCGGTCGATCAAAGTCACCGTGAGGTCGCGACCGCTGAGCGAATTCAGGAAGGACAGAGGCTCGGAGGGGCCGGCCGGCGCCAACAGCCGCGCCGCAACGGTTGGCAGCAGAGCCGCGATGTCGTCGGGTGTCTCCTCAAGTTCACTTGCAGAACCGTCTGTATCGCGGGCTGGAGGCGGCGAGGCGGGCGCCTCTGTGTCAGCTGTTGCAGCGCTGGGAGCTTCCAGACGAGGCGGAGCGCGTTCAGGCATCTCGGTGGAGGGTGAGCCGGTCGGCGACGTTTCTCTGCGCGCAGGCGACGACCTGTTCAAAGCTGGCTGCTCTACGATGCCGAAGTGTCCTTCGAGGTCGCGCTCGAGAGTCAGGCTGGCGCCGCTGACTTCGATGGCCGTAGGCGCGATGACGCCCTGCGCGAGAGCCCGCAGGCTGAGCGTGACGTCTACTTCCGGGAGCCGCGCAACCTTCTGACCGTCGGGGCCATTCACTTGCCAGTCGCGCGCGCGCAGGTCCACCGTACGTTCCCAGCCGCTCCAGATCAGCTCGGTCGAGCCGACGTCGACGCTGAGCGGACTGTCGTCCGCAACGAAGGCTTGCTCCAAATGCGGAGTCAGGAAGTCGACGGAAACAGGCCCTTCCGAAAGCCGCCATAGTACGGCCGCCGAGAGCAAGACGACGGCGAGCAGCAGCCCGACCAGCGCCTCCAGCGCAATACGGGTGGAGCGGCGAATCATAACCGAGAGATTAGCGGAGGCGGTGACCGCAAAACCAGTGAACTCCAGCGAATTTCTCGCTTTTCGGCCCGGCTTGACGCTTTGCCGCGGCCCGGCGCAGTCTGGCCCGCCCTTCGGACCTGCCGGTCATCCAGATGTCCTATGCCTTCCTCCCCGCCGCCGAGTCCCTGCCGCGAGTCTGCGATCCGGTGCAGGCGGCCAACGGCCTTGAAGACCTGATCGAACGAGCCGAGCGCGTCGGACCCGAGACGGTCGGTGCCATTGCCGGTCTTTTGGAGGATCCGGCTGGGCGTCGTCTGCTGGAGGTCGTCTTCGGCAACGCGCCTTTTCTCGGGAGTTGCATTCTCGCCGATCCGGCCGGTTTTCTGTCGTTGCTCCTGGAGGGGCCGGATGAGCGGATCGCCGCTGCGATCCAGCAGGCGCAGAATGCGGCTTTCGTCGATAATGCCCAGACGGCCAGTGCCGAACTCCGGCGAGCGCGGCGGCACTGTGCGTTAACGACGGCGTTGGCCGATATCGCCGAGGTCTGGAGTCTCGAGCAGGTGACCGGCGCGCTGTCGCAGTTTGCCGCGGCGGCTATCGATGGCGCCTTGGGGTTCTTGCTCCGCAGGCTGCATCAACGCCAAGAGCTGGTGTTGCCCGATCCGGCGCGTCCGACCGAAGGTTGCGGCTATCTGGTGTTGGGCATGGGCAAGCTCGGCGCAGGCGAGCTGAATTACTCCTCCGATGTCGACTTGATCGTCTTTTACGACCCGGACCGGATCGACTGTCGCAGCAAACGCGGCACGGCCGAGACGATGATCCGATTGACCCGCGATCTGGTCCAGTTGTTGGAGGAGCGGACGGCCGAAGGCTACGTCTGTCGTACCGATTTGCGCCTACGCCCCGATCCGGGGGCCATGCCGATCGCCATCTCGTTCGGCGCTGCCATGATCTACTACGAATCCCTTGGCCAGAACTGGGAACGGGCAGCCATGATCAAGGCGCGGCCCGTTGCCGGCGATCGGCAGCTTGGCAACCTGTTCCTCAGAGAGATCCGTCCTTTCGTTTGGCGGAAGCATCTGGATTTTTGGGCGATTCGCGACATCCATTCGATCAAGCGCCAGATCGCGACCCATAAGGGCGGCCATGCCATTGCGGTCGAAGGCCATAACGTCAAGCTCGGTCGTGGCGGTATCCGCGAGATCGAGTTCTTCGCCCAGACCCAACAGCTGATTTTCGGCGGCCGCAATCCCGAGCTTCGGATGCCGCAGACTCTGCTTGCCCTGCACGGTCTGGCCGAGTTCGGCCGTGTGGAGGCGAGCACGGTCGGCGATCTGGAGGCGGCCTATCGCTACCTTCGCCGGCTGGAGCATCGCTTGCAGATGGTCGGTGACCAGCAGACTCATCTCATCCCGAGCGACGCCGAGGGTGTCGAGCGTATTGCCGCTTTCCTCGGCGCGGTCGATGCCGCGGCCTTTCGCCAGGAGTTTCTGGGTCATTTGGAGCAGGTGGAGCACCACTATGGCGAGTTGTTCGAAGAGGCGCCGAGCCTGTCGGAACCCGGTAACCTGGTGTTCACCGGCGGCGAAGCGGAGCCGGGGACTCTCGAGACCCTTGCCAAGCTTGGCTTTGCCGATGGCGCTCGAGTCTTCAGCCTGGTGCGTGCCTGGCATCACGGCCGCTATCGTGCGACCCGCACTACACGGGCGCGGGAGTACCTGACGGAACTCATGCCCAATCTGCTGCAGGCGTTTAGCCGGACCGCGCAGCCGGACGACGCGTTGTTGCGCTTCGATGCCTTTCTCTCCGGCTTGCCTGCCGGCGTGCAGCTCTTCTCGATGCTCTACGAGAATCCGAAGTTGCTCGATCTTCTGGCTGAGATCATGGGCGACGCTCCGGCCCTGGCGCAGCATCTGGGACGGCGACCGGCGCTGCTCGAAGCAGTTGTCGAACCGGGTTTCGCCGACGGTCTGCCGGATATGGACGCACTCGCCGCCGAGTTAGACGCCTCGCTAAGTCAAGCGCGCGACTTTCAGGAAACCCTGGATCTGGTACGCCGCTGGGCCGGCGACCGCCGTTTTCAGATCGGGCTGCGCATCCTGCGCGGCGATTGCGACACCGCCGCAGCCGGTCAAGCCTACACGGCTATTGCGGAAACGGTTCTGCGTGGCCTGCTGCCGGCTGTGCAAGCCGAACTCGCGCGCCAGCACGGTAAGATGCCGGGGCGCGGCCTCGCCGTGCTGGCTTTGGGTAAGCTGGGTGCGTGCGAGATGACTGCGACCAGCGACCTGGACCTCGTCTTCGTCTACGAGGTTGCCGAGGGTCTGCGCGAGTCCGACGGGCCGAAACCGCTCGATCCGCCGGTCTACTTCGGCCGCCTGAGCCAGCGCCTCATCACGGCTCTGACCGTGCAGACCGCGGAAGGCAGCCTCTACGAAGTCGACCCACGTCTGCGCCCTTCCGGTACGACCGGACCTCTTGCCGTTTCGCTAGCAGGCTATCGCCGGTATTTCGCCGAAGATGCCTGGACATGGGAAGAGATGGCCCTGACTCGTGCGCGGCCGATCGCCGGCGACCCGAGCTTGATCGCCGACTTGGAGGAGACGTTCCGCGCAGTGCTTTCGCGCCCGCGGGATCGGGATAAGACGCTCATCGACGTGGCGGAGATGCGGCGGCGGATCGACAAGGAACACCCGGCGAGGGGGCTTTGGGACCTCAAATATCTGCGCGGCGGTCTCTACGACCTCGACTTCGTCGCTCAGGGCTTGCAGTTGCTCTCCGCACACGATCATCCCGATGTGCTCCAGACCTCGACGCTTGCGGCCTTGGAGGCGCTCGGTGCGCATGCGGTGCTCGGTCCCAAGCGAACGGCAGGGCTGGTCGATGCGGCAAAGCTGCTCAGCGCAATTCAACAGGTCTTGCGTCTGACAGCCGGCGAGAGTTTCGACGCACAGCATGCGCCGGAGGGTCAGAAGCGGGCGTTGGCGCGTTTTGCCGGTGCCGCGGATTTCGACGAACTGCGTGACGAGTTGATGATGGCCGTCGAGCGGGTCAGCGAAAGCTACGCCGAACTGATCGAAGAGCCGGCGCGCGTTCTGATCGCGCAGCGCGACAAAGCCGCGCAGACCTTGCGAGACGACGGCGGTCAGGCGTGACACCTGCAGTACGGTCGCGATCGTCAAACCGCCCAGCTTGACTTTCGCCCCCGCCGAGTCACCTTTGCGTCCACCATAGCGAGATGGAGAAGGCACCCATGAGCGTCGAAGTTGGCAAACCAGCCCCGGACTTTACTCTACCGACCGACGGCGGCGGCTCGGTCTCGCTTAAGGGGCTGCGTGGCAAGAAAGTGGTGGTCTACTTCTATCCGAAGGACGATACGCCCGGCTGCACGAAGGAGGCCTGCGGTTTCCGCGACCTGCTGCCTGACTTCAGCAGCCTCGATGCGGAAATCATCGGCGTATCCAAGGACAGCGTCACCAAGCACGACAAGTTCAAAGCTAAGTATGAGTTGCCCTTTACCTTAGCCTCTGACGAGGAGGGTAAGACGGTCGAGGCCTACGGCTCTTGGGTCGAGAAGTCGATGTACGGTAAAAAGTACATGGGGATCGACCGTTCGACCTTCCTGATCGACGAGAAGGGCGTGTTGCGCGCCGAGTGGCGTAAGGTCAAGGTGCCTGGCCACGTCGAAGAGGTTCTGACGAAAGCCAAAGAGCTTTAGGACCGGGAAGGTCGTCAAGCCGGGGTGCGCTAGACGGGTCGTTCGCCGGCACAGCCAGCCTTGCGCCTCCAGCCCGGCGACCACAGTGAAACGCGTATCCCACAAGAAAAAGCGGCGTCCCGCAGGACGCCGCAAGAGTTTACCGCGAAGCAACCTCTCAGCTAGGGGTGCCGATTCGTCTGACGGGGAGATCCGCATTGCTGCGGACGACGAACCGACGTATTGGCCGTGCCCAGACCGGTGTTGGCCGGCCCGGCCAATACCTTTCCGGTCCTTCAGACAAAACGGCATTGCCGCGCCTTCGTCCCGGAATTCCTCTGCGCAACCAGCGGAAACCGCTATTTACGCATTGTCTATGCGAGAATGTGGGTATGTGTTGCTTGGTTGCAAGAGGCCCCGCGAAAAAAAACCTCTAAGCGTCAAAGCGCTTGATTCCATTGGGTTTGACGCGGACTCTCCACCTTGATTGTGGTCTCTCTGACGATTGATAGCTGTCAAGCTGCAGCAATGATTTCCCACTAAAACCTGCGCCAAAGGTTCCAGGCCATGATTGCAGCTCTTGCCGCGACTTGGAGCCTGTTCATCGGCCTCGTGCTGATCATGGTTGCGCATGGTCTGCAGTCGACACTTCTCGGCGTCCGCGCGGGCTTGGAAGGCTTCGACGAAACGGTCACCGGAGTGATCATGGCCGGCTACTACGTCGGTTTCCTGATCGGATCGTTGGTGACTCCGCTGATGGTCAAGCGGGTCGGACACATCCGGGTTTTCGCCGCGGTCGCCTCGCTGGCCTCGGTGGCGGTCTTAGCGCACTCCGTTCTGGTGGAACCGATCAGTTGGACGGCTATGCGCATCATGACGGGCTTTTGCGTTGCCGCTCTTTACATCGTCGCCGAGTCCTGGCTGAACGACCGTGCAACCAACGAGACCCGCGGCCAGGTACTGGCGATCTACATGATCGTCATCATGCTCGGCATGGCGGCGGGCCAGTATCTGCTGCCCCTGTCGGACCCCAGCGGTTTCGTGCTGTTCATCCTGGTTTCGGTGCTGTTGTCGGTTTCTCTGGTGCCGATGCTGCTCTCGGCAAGTCCGGCGCCCTACTTCGATGCGCCGCAGCCGGTCTCGTTGAAGGTGCTCTACGCCACCTCGCCTCTGTCGGTGGTCGGATCGGCCTTGCTTGGCGTGTCGCAGGGCGCCCTGTTGGGCATGAGCGCGGTCTATGCCGTTTCGGCCGGACTGACTGGGGCGGACGTCTCGATTTTCGTGTCGGCTTTCATGATCGGCGGTGTGCTGCTGCAGTTCCCGATCGGCCAGCTCTCTGATCGCTTCGACCGGCGCCTCGTGATGACCATCGTCACCTTGGCGGCATGCTGCGTGGCGGGTGTGGCCTGGTGGTTGGGGGGGCTCGATCGCTGGTTGCTGTTCGGGCTCGCCGCGTTGTTCGGTGGCTTCTGTCTGTCGATGTACGCGCTGGTCCTCAGCCATGCCAACGACCATCTGGAGCGCGAGCAGATGGTGGCGGCCTCTTCCACGCTCTATCTGGTCTATTCAGCTGGCGGCATTCTGGGCCCGCCACTTGCCGGAGCGGCAATGGGGCAGGTCGGGCCCGGCGGTTTCTTCGCCACCGTGGCTCTGCTGCACCTCCTGCTCGGCGTTTTCGCGCTCTATCGCATGACTCGCCGCGCTGCTTTGCCGCTGGACGAGCAGGGTGGCTGGGTGGCCGTGCCGCAAAGCTCGGCCTCGATCGCCGCCGCCATGGCTGCGGACGAGTACGCAGAGACTCAGGCGCAGCAGGAAAGTTAGTTCGGGTGGGTCCGCTGCGGGCAAGACCGCAAGCCTTGCAACAGCGCCACGGTCGCAGCGATCAGCAGCAAGGCGCCGGCTTGATGCAGTGCGCCGAGCCACACCGGCACGGCCAGCAGGAGAGCGGCGATCCCAAGTCCCATTTGTATCAGTGCGACCCCGGCTACGGCTGCGAAACCTTGTCTGCTTGACGGTGCCAGATCCCGCCCGCGCGACCACAGCCAGAGCAGCAGAGCTGCGGCGACCGTCGTTACCGCCAGCAGACGGTGATTGAACTGGACGGCGGCAATGGTCTCGAACCAGTTCAGCCACCAGGGCTGCAGCGTCGCGTAGCCGGCAGGAATCAACTGGCCGTCCATGAGAGGAAAGGTGTTGTAGGTGAGACCCGCGTCGGTGCCAGCGACAAAGCCGCCGGAGACAACCGTCACGGCGAGAAGTCCGGCAAACAGCTTACCCGCCGTCCCCAGAGGTCCGGCCGTTTGCTGTGCCGGTTGCGGACGCAACAGGCTGAGCGCCAGCCAAAGCAGGTAGGCGTAGATGATCAGTGCCAGCGATAGATGCAGAACCAGCCGATACTGGCTGACGTCGGTCCGGTCGGCGAAGAAACCGCTGGCGACCATGAACCAGCCCATGAAACCTTGCAGTGCGCCGAGCCCGAGCGCGATTGCCAGGTGCGGCTTGATCCAGCCGGGCAGGTCTCCGCGCAGCCAGAACCAGGCGAGCGGGACGGCATAGGCCACGCCGATCAGCCGACCCCATTGCCGGTGGATCCACTCCCACCAGAAGATCTCTTGGAATTCCGCCAGCGTCATGCCGCGGTTGATCTGCTGATACTCCGCCGTCCCCCGGTAAAGCGCCAGCAGCCGCTCCCACTCCGCGGTGCTGAGCGGGGGGAGCATGCCCGAGACGGGTGCCCACTCCATGATCGAAAGGCCCGACTCCGTCAGGCGGGTGATGGCGCCGATGACCGCCATAGCGAAGATCAGCGCCGCCACGATCAGAAGCCAGACGGCAATGGCGCGTGATACGGCCCGCTCCTGGGGCACTACGGCAGGCGTCGAGGAGGGAATGCTGGAAAAGCTCACGATGACACTGCTTCGGCGGTTGCGACAGGACCTCTGCCGCAAGCTATGCGCTTGGCGGTCGCGGACCAAGCGGCGAAGCGTCGCTGCCGGCAAGCCGCGGCGGTGCGGCAGATGCCTGCTAGTGCAGCGTTAGCAGGGCATCCGCGACACGCGTTTCGGGTGGTACGATCAGCTTCTGCCCGGCCACCTTCACGGAATGCAGCGGCCCGTCAAGCTCGCGAGTCCAGAAGTCGAGGAAGCGACGGAGCACGGGGTACTGCGGTGCCTTGTCGTAGTCTTGCCAGACATAGGTTTGCAACAAGCCCGGATGATCCGGCATGTGGTAAAGGATCTCCGCGGTTGTCAGACGGTAGTCGTTCAGCAGCAGTTTCAGGCTCACGGCACGAAACCTCCTGTCCCTGTGACCGTAGTCCAAGCCAGGATGCTGCCGTGCCTCGCGTCATCGACGCAACGCAAAAATGCAATAAAACCAGTATATTAGCAGCAGACATAAGAGGTTGCTGCTAATATCTCCGGCAAGCTACAGCGTCTGGTGGCGAGCACGGGCGGCGCGCTCTATCGCTGCGGCAGGCAAGCGACCGACACGCAGGCGGTAGCGTAACAGTTCCAGGAGCCGCATCTCCTCCTGCGCCACCTGGCCATCCGCTGCGGCGACGTCGCAGGCAATGGCGTAAGCCGTTTCACGCAGGTGATCCGGCAGTGCTTCCTCGATGGCATCCATTGCCTTGTCGAGCCCCTCCTCATCGCTCAGCAGCTCAGCGCAGGCATCCGCGATGGCCGTCAGGCGTTGAGAGTCGAAGCCGCGAAAAACCGGCAGATAACGAACGGTCTCGCCCATGGTTTCGAGTTCCGCATCGGTCATGTCGTCGTCCGAAGCGGAGACCAGAACCATGACGTAGACCAAAGCGGAATGGGGATCGATCTGCACCGAAGAGCCTCCTGGTTTCGTGGGCGGAGCCAGTGATGCCTAGACGGTAACTTCGCGTCAAGCAATGCCGGAGACCTGCAGGTGGCGAGCAGAACGGCCCGCTTTGATCAGTGCTGGCTGAACGCGGAATTTTTTGGTCATGAATAAACTGTGAAAAACGGCGGAGCATGAAAATAATATGGTAAATTGACGGATAAGACGTTGGGCTGCGCGGCCAGGAACGGACCGCTACACGAAGGCTTGCCCCGTTTCTTGGCTGTGCGGACTGCTGATGAAGCGAGGATCGAACATGGCCACGATACGCAATCCTATCGAGTGGGGGCTCGAGCAGTTCAAGTCGGCGGCGGAGCATGCAGGCTCCGTCGGCCAGTCGGTGGGTGGGCAGGAGGTCGTCGAGAGCGCCTTCAGACCTCAGGTCAGGCGCATCGGAGCCGAGGACCTCCGCTACGTCCTGCGCAAGGGCGTGGAGGATTTTGCCGCCTACCGTAGCGACGTCATCCTGCTCTGCTTGCTCTATCCTTTGGTGGGCCTCGTTGCCGCGCGGCTCGCGTTTGGCTACGACCTGCTGCCGCTGCTGTTCCCTCTGGCTTCCGGTTTTGCCTTGGTCGGACCGGCTGCGGCGGTCGGCCTTTACGAGATCAGCCGACGACGCGAGCAGGGCCTCCAGGCGACCTGGGCGGACGCCTTCGCCATCATGCGTGCGCCGGCCTTCGGTGCCATCGCCGTGCTGGGGCTTCTGTTGTTGGCGATCTTCTTTGTCTGGCTCGCAACGGCACAGTGGATCTACAGCTCGACCCTAGGGCCGGAGCCCCCCGCTTCGTTTTCCGCTTTCCTGGGGGATCTCTTCACGACAGGCGCCGGCTGGACGATGATCGTCGTCGGGATCGCTGTGGGTGCGGCCTTTGCGGTTTTGGTGCTGGCGATCAGCGTCGTCTCCTTTCCATTGCTTCTGGATCGCGATGTCGGCGTGCGCAGGGCCATTTCGACCTCCCTTCGTGCCGTGATGGTGAACCCGGGGCCGATGGCCGCCTGGGGCGCGATCGTCACAGCCGCGCTGGTGATCGGATCGATCCCGCTGTTTCTCGGGTTGATCTTCGTCATGCCCGTGCTGGGGCATGCCACCTGGCATCTCTATCGGAGGGTGGTGCCGCGCTGAAAACCGCCTGTGAAGGCATCGCTCGCTGCTCCCTGTTCCGCATCTTGCCTACGGCTGGGAGCTTCCAGAGCGACAGGTCGGTTTCGGGGTGCCGCGGTCGCTAGGCTCGAAAGCCTCCGCGCGAGCATAGGAGCAATGCCGCAGACGGGCTGGACTGATACCGCCTCGCGGGGGTACTTGCCGCCGCCATGGAGGCCATTTTCAACATCGTCTTGCCTGTCTTCGCGATCATGGGTTGCGGCTACGCCGTCGGGCGCGCCGGTCTGCTCGGCGAACAGGCCTCCGGGGCTCTGAACGCCTTCGTCTTCTATGTGGCCCTGCCGGCATTGTTCTTCGGCACCATGGCCCAGCTCGAACTCTCCCAGGTCTTTCACTGGCCTTTCATTCTCGCTTTCGGCGGTGGATTGATCGGCACCTTCGGGTTGGCGCTTCTGGTTGCCGCCTTCGTTTTCCCGGGTCGCCTGGCGATCCTGACGCTGCACGGCGCGGCAGCCATCTTTTCCAACACCGGCTACATGGGTGTGCCGCTGTTGTTGATCGCCTATGGCCAGGCCGGATTGCCGGCCGGCATCATCAGCACGGTGATGACCGGCGTGTTGGTGATGGCGGTCGCCACTGTCTTGATCGAACTCGACGGCAACGGCGACGAAGCGGCGCGGCAACTCGCCAAGAACGCTTTCGCCGCCGTTGTCAAATCTCCGCTGCTGCTCTCAGCAATTGCCGGCATCCTCTGGGCCTGGTCCGGCATCGAGTTGCCGACTCCGGTCGCGCGCTTCTGCGATCTCATGGGCTCGACCGCCGGTCCCTGCGCGCTGTTCGCCATGGGGCTGTTCATGGTGGGTAAGTCGCTGACGGCCGGTATCGGCGAGGTGGGATGGCTGTCTCTGCTCAAGCTCCTGGTCATGCCGGCGCTCACCTACTGGCTGGCCTTTCATGTCATGGAGATGGAGGCGCTCTGGGCCCAAAGTGCCGTGATCCAGGCCGCCTTGCCGACCGGTGCGCTGGTGTTCGTCCTGGCCCATCGCTACGGCGTCTACATCCAGCGCGCCACGGCGGCCATCGTGATTTCCACGCTGCTGTCCGTCGGCACGCTCTCGGCGATCTTCATCTACTTCGGCGTCGGTTAACGATGCGGGACGGGCCGGAGCTATCTCAAGGAACGTTCTGCAGAAACGCGCGCGTTTCCGCCACCGCCTCGGCAAGACCGACGCGGGTGAAGGTTACGCCTTCGGGAAAGGCGCTGACGAAGCGCGACGGCACCATGGGATCGAGCAACACGAAGACGCCGTGGTCGTCGGCGCGGCGAACCAGCCGGCCGTAGGCCTGGCGCAGCTTCAATCGCGTGATCATGTCGTCGTAGCGTTTGCCGCCGAAGACCGCACGCCGCGCTTTGTGACGTAGATCCGGTCTCGGCCAGGGCACCCTGTCGAAAACGATCAGACGCAAGGCCCGGCCGGGTACGTCGACCCCGTCGCGCACGGCGTCCGTGCCCAGCAGGCAGGTGTCCGGTTCGGCCCGGAAAATCTCGACCAAGGTCGCGACGTCGAGACCGTCGAGGTGCTGCGCATAGAGCTCCAACCCCGCCTGTTCCAGCGGCCGGCTGATCCTTGCATGTACCGCGCGCAGGCGGCTAATCGCGGTGAAAAGGCCGAGTGCTCCGCCGTCGGACGCCAGGAACAGCTCGCGCACCGCCGCGGCCACCTGATCGAGGTCGTCCTTGCGCACGTCGGTGACCACGAAGATCCGGGTTTGCGCGCCGTAATCGTAGGGTGACGGGACCTGAGCGCGGATTGCCGGGCTCGGCAGATGGACACTGCCGCTGCGTTGCGCCGCTGCCAACCAGTCCTGCTCCGAATCGCCCGACTTGTCCGTCAGCGTCGCAGAGGTCACCACGGCGCCCTGCGCCGGTGCGAGCACGGCTTGGGCGAAAGGCTCGGTCGGGTCGACCCAGTGGCGGAAAAAGCCGACATCGATGTCACGCCCATCGATTCGCTCAACGGCCAGCCAGTCGACGAACTCTGGAGGGGATGTCTCGGAATCCAGGACGCGAAGCATCTGGCGCCAGGCGCGCAGGGGCCGCACCGCCCGACGATCGAGAGAGCGCATCGTTGCCTCGATCCGGCGTCGGTTGTCGCTGTCCAGCTTGTCGGATTCCTCATCGAGCCGGGCGCCGAGACCGTCGCGCAGTTGAACCAGGGGCTGTTCCAGTTTCCCGAGGGCAGCCTCCAGGGCATTGGCAGCCTCGACCAGCTCTTCGAGTGGCGGCCTGACCTCGGTTTCCAGGCTGTAGCCCTCGCCTCGGGATGGTGCCCGGGCATAGACCTGCTGGCGAACCAGGGCGAGGAAGCGCTCGGTCGGCCCCTCCCCGCCGTCGGGGTCGACGACCCGTTGATGCCACCCTTCCGCCGCCAGCGCCCGTGCGCCGCGTAGGGCGCGCTGCAGCAGTGTTTCGAGCGTGTCGTGGCCGGCGACCAGGTCCTCCACGCGGCGCTGTAGCCCACGCTGGCGGCTGGAACCGCCACGGCGCGTTGCCTCGGCGCCCAGCAGCCAGCGACGCAGTTCGGCGGTTTCTTGGCCGGAGAGGTGGGCCGCGAAGGCGCTGTCGGCCGCCTCGAAGAGGTGGTGTCCCTCGTCGAAGACGTAACGCTGAGGCAGCACCCCGTCCTCGCCGCCGCCGAGGGCCGCCTGAACCATCACCAGGGCATGGTTGGCCACCACCAAGCGTGCGCGGCGGGCGCGGCGCACCGAGCGCTCGATGTAGCACTTCCGGTAGTGGGGGCAGGCGGCGTAGATGCATTCGCCGCGTCGGTCGGCCAACCCGAAGGTTCGGCCGCGGCCGGTCAGATCTGCCAGCCAGCCGGGCAGATCGCCGCCGACCATGTCGCCGTCACGCGTCGCCAGAGCCCAGCGCGCCAGCAAGCCCAGGGGTATGGCACCCGCGGGTCGGGCCGAAAGGCCACGGACAGCCTCCTCGTAGTTCAGCAGGCAAAGGTAGTTCTCCCGCCCCTTGCGCACGACGACCTGTCGGGCCTTCTCGGCGCGGTGCGGGTAAAGCCGGTCCAGTTCGCTATCAATCTGCTGCTGCAGATTCCGGGTGTAGGTCGAGAGCCAGACGGCGCCGTCGTTCTTCTCGGCCCAGAGGCTGGCCGGCGCGATGTAGCCCAGCGTCTTGCCGACGCCGGTCCCGGCCTCCGCCAGCACGACCTGAGGGTCGTCTTCGCGATCACGCGGGACAAAGGCGGCCGCAACGGCGCTGGCGTAGTCCGCCTGCTGTGGCCGCGCTTCGGACTCCTCGCCCAACAGCTCTGCCAGGCGTCTGCGGGCCTCGTCCGACTCGACCGGCTGACTGCCGGCCGGCGCCTCTGGCGCATGTTCCGACCACTCGGCGAGTTGCTCCCAAACCTGATAGCCAGCGACTCGGCGCGGTGCCGTTTCGGCCTTGCCAAAGTCCAGGGCCTGCAACACAGCCGCGCCCCAGGGCCAGCCAGCCTGGGCCATGGTCCAGGCGATGGAAACGGCCGAACTGTTCGACCCCTCGCGGGCCGTCAGCTCTGCCAGTAAGCGGTCGGCTGCCTGGCCGAGCGCCAGTGCCTGCGCCTCCAGGCTGTGCGGATCCCCCAGATCGAGCGCCTGGGCAATCCCGCGCGGTGTCGGCGCGCAGAAGCGGGCCGGTCGTACGAAGGCGAAGAGTTCCAGCAGATCGAAAGCGGGAAAGGGATCGATGCCCAAGCGGGTCGCCGTCGCCCGGCGATGGCAGACCAACGGCGCTTGCCGGCCGACGCGCTGAGCGGCCTCTGCGGGGGTCAGCGTATCCACCTCGCCGTCGGGGGTCAGCCAGACGGCAGCCGTCACTGCGGCAACGAGAGTCGGGGGCGGTTCGCGCATGGCGCGCGGAGTATAGGCAGGTGAGGCGCGCCTGGCACCGAGTCGGATTTTTTGCAGCGATTTTGGCGGTCAGCGAGGGACCGGCTCCACTTTGCGGGCTGGCCTCGCGTACGCGCAGGCTTTATTGCCTAACGGTAAGATGCGTGGGGATCCGAAACAGATCGAGCAGCTGGTGCGCGGCAACAAGCCGGCGTGGGACCGTTTCGTCAACGAAACGGCCGCCGTGGTCTATGCTGCCGTGCAAAAGCGCCTGGGGCCGGCAGGTCGAGGCGACGAAGCCGACGACGTGGCGCAGGAGGTCTATCTCAAGCTCTGCCGCAACGACTACAAGTTGCTGCGCCGCTATGATCCCGTGAAGGCGAAAATCACCACCTTTCTGACCGTGATTGCGACGACCACGGCGATCGACACGCTGCGCCGCGGCCGACCGACCGGTGTCCATGCCGAAACCATCGACGACGTGCCCGAGTCTCGCTTGGCGGTCGATCCGGTCGAGCCGGTGCAGCCGATCCGTATTCCCGACGGCCTGCTGTCAGAGCGTCAGGCGACGGTTTTGCGGCTGCTCTACAACGAGGAAAAGGACGTTGCCGAGGTCGCGGCGCTGCTCGGGGTCGAGGCGCAGACCGTGCGGTCCATGCATCACAAGGCGCTGACCAAGTTGCGTCAGCACTTTGCCGAGGTGGACCAGGGATGACCGCGGCAGCCGGAACGTACAAGTTTTCGTGAGAAGGGGTAATTGAGCGATGACTGGGGAACAGGAGTTCGAGATCGGCGGTCGCGCGGCACAGGGCCTTTGGGGCCGTGTGGCGCAAACCCCTTCGGTGGAAACCGGGGACTCGATGGAGCGGCCGGATCCGATGCTGTTGGCTGCTTGGCTGGAGGGCCGTCTGAGCGAGGCGGAGGCCGTACCGATCGAGGCGTGGCTTGCCCGCTCGCCGGATGCTCTGGAAGACGTGGTCTTGCTTCGTGCCGCGGTCGACGAGGACGAGCGCGAAGCGGCCGCAGCTCCGTCGGCTTTCGTCGCGCGGGCGCAAGCCGTTGTTCGCGAACCCGCGAAGGTTTCCGTCGAGCGCGGTTCTTGGCTGGGGGCGCTGCTGGGCCAGCCGCTGCTGCGCTGGAGCGGTGTGGCGGCTCTGGCATTGATGGTCGGCTTCGGAGGGTTCCAGATGGGCAACCAAGGGCTGGCTCCATCGCTAGCCACCCTCCAGACGTCGCAGGTGACCCAGGCGTCCCAGACGACAGTGGCCGATTTCGGCGCCCAACCGACCCCCTTCCTGTAGGCGGTCGGCGATGCGTGCCCCGCTATTGAAAACCGTCCTGGCTCTCTCGCTTCTGCTCAACCTGGGCTTGATCGGCGGTGCCCTCTTCGGCCACCTGGTGGGCGACGACCGGCGGCCCGATCCTGAAGCCCATATCGCCGGCGTCGCGGAGCAACTCGCCTTGACGCCCGAGGAAACCGAAGGTCTGCGCGCGTTTCGACAACGCACAATCGAAGGTCTGAGCGCCCAGCAAGATAGCGGCACTTCCGTCCGCGACGAGTTGGTCGAGATGCTTGACGATGAGACCTACGACAGAGCCCGGGTGGAGGAGATCCTCAACTCGCGGGGGCGGGACCGGAATGTCTTCTGGTCCCAGGTTGGCACCGACCTGCATGACTGGGCAGCCGATCTATCCCCGGAGCAGCGCAGCCAGTTCGTCGAGATGGCGAAGGAAAGGAACTTCTTTCGCCATCTCTTCGCGCGCGGGGAGTAGCCGGACCTCAGGAACCTCCGTTGGGTGATATCATCATCATGAAGGGGATCGGCGGCAGATGCTTGAGGATGAGATGACCCATCGCCGTGACGGTCTTGTGTTCGCCGTTCTTGAAGGCGGCGTTGATCTCGTACTCGATGTGTTCGTGCGGTAGCTCGGTTTTGTCGACGTAGTCCATAAAGGCCTTGACGATCTTCACAGGTGTGCGCGCGAAGAGGTCCTCCGGGCCGTCGAACCTGTAGAGGCCTTCGCCACCGGTTTCGGCATCCATCATGCGCACGCTGTAGGTCGCCATCGTCCTCTCCTCCAGGATTGCAGCTAGTCTCACGCTAGCACTAGCAGGCTTGCATGACTCCCCTGTTGCAGTTGCCGGAGGCGGAACCGAACCTTCGCTGCGTTGACGCCGGCGCGCGCTCTGCCTAGCTTCCCAGCCCTTCGGATGGGGAATGCAAAGAGATGACGACCGAACGTGAGCTTGCAGGAACGGCAAAGGCCTGGCCTTTCGAGGAGGCCCGCAAGCTTCTCAAGCGCCTGGACGGCAAGACGCCGGACAAGGGCTACGTGCTCTTCGAGACGGGCTATGGCCCCTCTGGCCTGCCGCACATCGGAACCTTCGGCGAGGTGGTGCGCACCACCATGGTTCGCAGCGCCTTTCAGCGCCTGTCGGACGTTCCCACGCGCCTCTTCTGTTTCTCCGACGACATGGACGGCCTGCGCAAGGTGCCGGACAACGTCCCCAACAAGCAGATGCTGGCCCAGCACTTGGGCAAGCCGCTGACCGCGATTCCGGATCCTTTCGGCGACGAGCACGAGAGTTTCGGCGCTCATAACAACGCCCGTCTGCGGGCTTTCCTGGACGACTTCGGCTTCGAGTACGAATTCCAGTCCTCGACCGACTTCTATCGGTCCGGGCGTTTCGATACGGCGCTGCTGAAGGTGCTGGAGCGCTACGACGAGATCATGCAGGTCATGCTGCCGACTCTCGGCGAGGAGCGGCGCCGGACCTACAGTCCCTTCCTACCGATCTCGCCGACCACCGGCCGGGTGCTGCAGGTACCCGTTCTCGAGCGCAAGGTCGAGGACGGCACGATCGTCTTCGAGGATGAGGACGGCCGCAAGACCGAGCTACCGGTCACCGGCGGGCACTGCAAGCTGCAATGGAAGCCCGACTGGGGTATGCGCTGGGCGGCGTTAGGCGTCGACTACGAAATGTCCGGCAAGGATCTGATCGAGTCCGTGCGACTGGCGACCCGAATCTGCAAAATCCTGGATAGCCGCCCCCCCGAGGGCTTTACCTACGAGCTCTTTCTCGACGAGCAGGGGGAGAAGATCTCCAAGTCCAAGGGCAACGGCCTGTCGGTGGAGGAGTGGCTGACCTACGCGCCGCCGGAGAGTCTCTCGCTCTTCATGTACCAGAAGCCGCGCGCCGCCAAGCGGCTGTATTTCGACGCCATCCCGCGCACGGTCGACGACTACCTTACGTTCCTCGCCACGTTCGAGGAAGAACCGGCGGAAAAGCGCATCGAGAACCCGGTTTGGCATATTCACAGCGGCCAGCCGCCGCGCGAGCCGGCACACCTTTCCTTCAGCCTGTTGCTGAACCTGGTCGGTGCCTGTAACGCCGATGCACCGGAGGTGCTCTGGGGCTTCATCAGCCGCTACGCACCCGGCGCCAGTGCCGCGAGCGATCCCATTCTGGCGAAGCTGGTCGACTATGCGATTGTCTACTATCGGGATTTCGTGAAGCCGGCCAAGCGCTACCGCGTCCCGACACCGGAAGAACGCCCGGCCTTCGAGGATCTGCTGGCCGAATTGGAGGCACTGCCCGACGACGCTGACGGCGAAGTCATTCAGAACCGGGTCTACGAGATTGGAAAGCGCGAGACCTTTCCATCGCTGCGCGACTGGTTCAAGGCCTGCTACGAAGTACTTCTGGGTCAGGAGCAGGGGCCGCGGCTCGGTAGCTTCTTCGCGCTCTACGGTCTGCCGGAAAGCCGCGCTCTCGTCGCCCGCGCCCTGGCCGGAGAAGACTTGGCGCGGGCGTGAGAGACCTCGCCCGCCGCCGACCTGCGCTGGCGCACCTGCGCTACGTCGAGCGACGAGACGAGCTCTCGGGTTTGACACTGGCCGAGCGCTTCGCGCTGATACACCGAATCAATTTGTGGGGTGCGGCCGAGACCACCTCCGGCCTCGGTTCCGAACTGGCGGCAACGGCGAGCGTGCGAACGGGCCTGCAAGACCTGCTGGCGCGCTACGGCGTGCGTCGCCTGCTCGACCTCCCTTGCGGCGAGTTCGCTTGGATGGCGGCCGTCGATCTCACCGGTATCGACTACGTCGGCGGGGACATCGTTCCGGACATCGTAGCCGTGAACCGAACGCGGCACGCCGTACCGGGACGCGGCTTCCGGCGACTGAATCTTCTGGAAGACGACCTGCCGCAAGCCGATCTCGTGCTTTGCCGAGACTGCTTGGTTCACTTCTCCTTCGCGAACATCTGCCGCGCCCTGCAAAACCTGCGTGCCAGCGGCGCCCGCTACCTCTTGACCACCACCTTCGTGGAGCTGCCGGAAAACAGCGACATCGACGATGGCGACTGGCGGCCCCTTAACCTGCAAGCCGCCCCTTTCCGTTTTCCGCCGCCGTTGGAGGTCTTTCTCGAGAACTGCGCGGAAGCTGGCGGAGACTATCGCGATAAGGCGCTCGCGCTCTGGAGACTCGAGGATCTACCGGAGCTCGATCTCCCATAGTTGTGCGGCTACTGGGTCAGGAATGTCGTTACGGCCTTCAGAAAGGCATCGCGGCCCCGCTCGGCGCGGTCGAGATGGACGAAGTGGGTGGCCTGTGGAATCTCGACGACTCGAACCTGGCCTTCATCCCGCGTGGCGAGGTGCGCTTGCAGCAGCGCCACATCCTCGGGGCGTGACCAGAAGTCGTTTTCCGACCGTACGATCAACGCATCGGCGGCGATCAGTCGGGCGTCCCACAGGGCTGCGCCGGTCGCGAGCAGAAAGCTGTCGGCCATGGCCCCCGACGGTGCGCGGAAGCTGGGCGGGTCGCGCTCCTCGCTGGTCCGATCGCTGGCAAGCGACGCTGCGACGTAAGCTTCGGCGACGGCGGGGTCGCGCCACGCCGTCTTGTTCTCGATGGGGATGGAGCGATCCCAGCCGGGCAGAAGGCTATCGGCGGTGTTGAGGCGGTAGTTCTGGAAGCGGTCGATATTGAAACGCTCCGGATCATCCGGATGGGCGACGCGCGACCCGCGGCCGATCACGGGGTGGTCAGGCGTGTAGCCGTAGAGCGTGTTGTAGAATACCAGTTTGGAGACTCTCTCCGGGGCGAAGCTTGCGTAGGCGCCGGCCCAATGTCCGCCCGTGGCCCAGCCAAGGATCGCCACCTGCCGGGCGCCTGTGCGCTCCAGCACCGCCTCGACTGCTACACTCAGATCGTGCATCGCCGTTCCCGATCGGACCAGCGGGGCGTTCGGCTGTCGCGGGGCGTTCATGGCCGGGGGACGTGTGGAGGCGCCGTAGCCGCGAAGGTCGACGATGTAGACAGCCAGCCCTGCGCTAGCCAAATCGACAGCCAGACTGCCGCCCTCGACCTGCAGATCGAAGGAAGGGATACCGGGGACGCGCGCACCGTGAAGCAGAATGACCGGATTGCCGACGCGAGACTCGGTGGGATCGACGACCTCCCGAATCGCGATCTCGATGTCGCGCTCGGACTCCGCCATAAATGATGACCGTTCGATCTCAGCCAACGCGATTGATGAGATCAGCGAGAGCATCGCGCTCAGAAAGATCGTCCGCTTCATATCCATGGCCTCTGCTTCAAATGGTCTGCACAGGCGATATGACGCGCTATATGATCCTCAAGAAATACTATCTATGGCTCAGATGATATCATAAGGATATCGTTATGCTTGCTCTCGATCATCGGGCCCTGCGCCAGTTTCTCGCAGTCGCGAACATGGGGACAGTCAGGGCCGCGGCGCGCGCGCTCAACATGAGCCAGCCGCCCTTGACCGCAGCCATTCGGCAGTTGGAAGAGAGGCTGGGCGTACAGCTCTTCCAGCGCAGTGTTACCGGGATGACCTTGACCGAGGCCGGCAAGGCATTGGCAGCGGAGGCCCCCGCCATCGTCGGCCGGCTGGAGCGCACCGAAGCGTTGGTTCGCGAAATCGGTGGACAACCGAAGCCGTTGCGTATCGGGTTCGTTTCAGCAGCTCTGAACGCCGCACTTCCGGCTTTGTTGCGTGGTCTGATTACGGAAGCGCAGCCGTCGCCCGAGCTTCTGGAAATGCCGACGCCCGAGCAGTTCGACGCGCTTACGGATGGCCGTATCGACGTCGGCCTGCTGCATCCTCCGGTTCCGGCTCTTGCGGACTTTGTCAGTTGGTCGCTCGGCCGCGATCCTTTTTGGGCAGCCCTACCCGTGACTCATCCTCTGGCTGGCCGCCGGTCCCTCCGCTTCGCCGATATCGCAAGCGAGCCTTTCGTTCTCTTCCCCGAACCGCAAGGGCCGGTTCTCCACGATAGGATTCGCACCCTGGTCCACGAGGCTGGGTGTGACTTGCAGATCGTAGCCGAGGCCGGGCGTCTTCACAGTCAGTTGTCGATCATCGCGGGCGGATTGGGTGTCGGGCTTGTGACACGATCGGCGGTGGAGGCCTTTACGGTCACGGGCGTCAAAGCCGTTCCCTTGAGCGACACGCGAGACCAGTTGTTCGTCGAACTGCATCTCATGGCTGAGGCAGCAAGAATGCCGACATTGCTGCGAATGGTTCGGCGAAATCTTGGCACGGCTCGACGATAGCTGTCTCATATCATTCGATCGCGAAATCGAATTTCCACGACGGTAAGACAGCTCCTACCTCACTCCAACGATCTTGGAGGAGGCGTCGTATGGCCAAGCGTCTTGTCTTCGTGTTGGTCACAGTCATGGTTGCAGGTTTGGTCGCAAGCCAGAGTTCGGCGCAACACAATGAAGCTGAACTCAACCGCGTCGTGCTGGTGAAGATCGACGGCCTGCACCCGGATGCCATCGATCGTTTCGATCTGCATCATATCCGAATGCTACAGGCGCGCGGAACGTCTGCCGAAACCGGAGTCATGGTCTTCCCGGCCCATCCCACTGTCGGACCGTACGGAAACTGGCACACCACGTCCTTTCCGAATGTCTCGACGCTCGCGGGAACCGTTTTCCTGACCGAGCAACCGAGGTTCCTTCAGCATGCGTTTCGTAGCCGGGGGAAGACTCTCCATGCGGCGGGCAGTGCGGCGTACCGGTCTTTGAACAGAGGATTCGACTATGTCTTGGCTGCTTCCGGTGTCAGTGACACCGAAGTCGTCGATTTCGCCATCCGTGTTTTCGAAGATGAAGAACACATCGCCTTCGCGCGCATCATGCTGCAGGAGACAGGTGCGGCCGGCAGGGTTCAGTCGGGCAAGAACCATTCGGGCGACCCCTGGGCGCAGAACGTCTTTTACCCCAACTCGCCCTACGAACGCGCGGTCAGGCACGCGGACCGAGAGATCGGTCGTCTGCTCGAGTTTCTCGATCGGCGCGGCAAGCTTGGCGACACGCTCTTCATTGTGATGGGTGACGGCCAGTCACGACACGGTTGGCATTTGACGCTCGACGAGGAGGCTTCGCTCACGCCGATCATCTTTGCGGGCCCCGGCGTCGCCGCAGGCCGAACCATCGACTATGCGGAGAACATCGATGTTGCGCCGACGGTTGCGGCGCTCGCCGGGCTGGAACCCCCAAACGTGGACGGCGGGACGGGGCGTGTGCTCACGGGGGTACTCGTCGAGGGAGATCCGATCGACCATCCCAAGCAGCTGACGGCGATCAACCGCCAAATCAGAGACTATCAGCGACTTCATGCCGAAGCTGTCCTCGCCAGTTTCGACGATCCGAAGATGAATCTGCTGCTGATGGAACTGCAACATGAGCTTCTATCTCAGCATCAGTTCTTCACGCCCGAGCGCGTCATGGAGTGGGCGGAGGCTGGAGATCTGGCCAGCATGGCCGCTGCGAACGATTGGGTCCTGGAAACGCTTCGCCTCGCTTTGAAAGACGGGGTCTATCGCTTCGGCGACTTCTGAAGCGGGTGCTTCTGAACGGCCTGTCCGAAGCGACCGAACTTCGCAGATGAATCGTCGGTGTATCTTTCCTGTCGCGTTGTTCAGCACTCTGCAGAGTTAGACAGAAATCGAAAATGTCGGGAGTTCTGGGTTTGATTAATCAACTACGCATCTACGAAATCTTCGAAGAGACCAAGGCGGCATTCCACGCGCGCTTCCGCGATCACGTCCAGAGGATCATGGCGACCCATGGCTTCTCCATCCTTGCCATGTGGGAGACGCGACGGAACGATCGGACGGAGTTCGTCTACCTGCTCGAATGGTCCGATGACGCTGCAAAAGACGCGGCTTGGGCCGCCTTCATGGCGGATGAGGAATGGCAGAAGATCAAGCGAGAAACATCCGCCACGCACGGAAATCTTGTCGGGGAGATCGAAGATCGCGTTTTATACGCGACAGACTACTCTGCAGCCTTGTCAGCCCGGGCGGGAACTTGACAGACAAGACCTGCGGCGCTTTTTCGATCACGATGTCGGAACGACGCGAATGCTTCTGGAGCGTACGCAGGCTGGCCCGACATCTCGGCCAAGCTCCGTTCGGATCGGCGCCTTCTAAAGGCGCAGCGCTCTAGCTACCGCACATCGGGCAGGTGAAGCCGCTGCCTGCAGGTGGTGTGGGGTGAGACGTGTTTTCCAGGCTGCGGGTCTCGCCGAAAGCATGGAAGCTGCGGCAGTGTTTCTCGTAGGCGGCCTGTGCGGTGCTGGCGTAGGAGAACTTGAAGGCGTTGGCGACCGGTTTGCTACCAAACATGCGCCCGACGAGGCCGGGCTTGCCGACGCCGCTGCTGACTGCTTTCAGAAGTGCCACCGCCAGGTTCTGGTCGTCCCGACCGACATACTGCACCTGGAAACGCCCAGCCTTGTCCTTGTGGCCGATTGCGAAATTACCCGGCAGGGGTTGCGTGACATGCGTTTCGACGACCCGACGATCGAGGTCGAAGGGGCCGTCCATATCGAGCTTGGCCAAACCGGTGGTTCCCTGAATGAGATGCTCAAGTCAGGGCGTAGTAAAGGCGATCCGAATTGCTGCTTGGTTAACAGGCGGAACTATCGGGCCAGAATAGATCGCAAAGCCCTCGAAAACGAGTGCCTGTAAGCGGTCTCCGTTAAACCGACGACGTGTCGTGCGCCCACTGCCAGTAGAGCTCCCGCGCCTTTCTATAGATCGGTCCGGGTTGCAGTTCGCGGCCGTCGACCTTGGTGATCGGCATGACCTTACCGTAGTTGCCCGTCGAGAAGACTTCGTCGGCCTGCAGGAAGTCCTGCCAAGTCAGGGGGCGTTCGTAGACCTCGATGCCAGCTTGCTCCATCAGCTTATGGCTACGCTGTTTGGTGATGCCGTTGAGGAAGGTTCCGTTTGGCGCCGGCGTGTGCGCCGCGCCGTCCAGTCCGAGCCAGATGTTGGCGGTCGCCAACTCCGCCACGTTCCCGAGTGCATCGCAGAGTACGGCGTTGTCGAAGCCGCGGCTCTTCGCTTCCAACAGCGCCCGTCCGCTGTTGGGATAGAGGCAGGCAGCCTTGGCATTGGTCGGCGCCATCTCCAAGGTCGGCCGGCGGAAGGGGCTGAGCGTGATCGAAAAGCCATTGGGCTCAGGCAGCGGTGACTCGTGAATTGACAGGCAGAAGCGCGTCGACTCGGGATCGGCCGCAACGAAGCCTGTCTCGGCCCAGTACATCGGGCGGACGTAGAGCTCGGCGTCCTTTGGAAACTTCTTCAGGCCGGCGGCCACCAGCTCCAGCATCTCACCGTCACTGTGAAGTGGCTTAAGGCCGAAGGCCGTGGCGGATGCGTTCAGGCGGTTGCAATGCAGATCCATGTCCGGGATCACGCCTTCGAAGGCACGCGCGCCATCGAACACTGTCGAGGCCATCCAAAAACCATGAGACATCGGTCCCATGATGGCCGGGTTGCCCTCATGCCACTGACCCTCGAAAAAATGCCAAGCGTTCATCGCCGTCCTCGTTCCAGTCTTTTGCGATCCGCTGCGGCTTGCGAGCCGCACCTCCTTCGCAGTCGGAACGCAGCATAGCGGGCGATGCCGCTTGCGCAATGGCGTGCGGACAGCGCCAAACGCTCGTTGGTCGCGATCAGCGACGCGGAAGGAAACGCTCGGTCAGACTGGCGGCTGCGAGTCCCGCAGCGAAGGCGACCAGGACGGCGATGGCGGTCACCAGACTGGCAATCTGCAGGGAGCTGAAGTCTTCGAGCATGGCGGAGGGTCCTCATACTTGGCGGTCGGTCCGGAAAGAACCGAAGCTTTAGTGGTAGGACCATAGTAAAATTGGTAATACCAATTTCAATAGCCGGGACGCAGGCTCTGTCTGCAGCCGATGCAGATCAGCTTTGCATTGCTCGACGTTTTGTGAGGGAAACCTTCCGCCTCTGTCCCGCAGCAAGGGGAGCGGGCATTGCTGTCGTATCGCGAACAGCGACGGCTATTCGGCTAGGCGCACCATGGCACGATAGATCCGTTCGGCCGTTGCGCGGTCAACGCCAGCGACGGCCGCGCCGGTTGCCACCATCAAGGCATCCGGCTCGCGCGGTACCATAACCAGATCGCTGTCGTGGAGGCCGGTGACGGCGTCGAATGCCGCAGACAAGGCAGGGCTGTCTGCCCCACTGCTGATAATGGCAAGGTCTTCTGCCGCGAGGCTGGCAAGCTGGCTGATCCCGTAGGCGGGATCTTCAGGGTGTCGCGTTTCGTCCCCGTGGATCGGCCTCTGCCGCTCAACGCATTCGACAACGGAACTCAACCCCCCTTCGATCACGCGAAGAGCGGGCCAATCGGCGGCGGTGCGTAAGGGCGAACTCGACATAGTCGCTTGGCTCCCGACTGCATCCAACATTAACCGGACGGGATCGGAAGCCCCGCCTCTGTCGGTCGAAGTCCTACCCTGCCAATACAAATCGCGTGCGAGCTTTATGAATCGTTATGTAAACGAATGTTAGGGCGCTAAAGCTGTGTGCGGAGGTGCATTGGCGCTCTGCCAGAGACCCGAAGCGCTCGCTAACCTCTTGAGATCATGGCTTTTACGCTCCGTATCGATCGCGATGGAAACTCCATCCGAAGCGATTCCGTGCTCTGCGGGTTTGCCGAGGTTCCGCTCCGACAGGCGCCTTGTATCGAGCCGCCGGGCTCGTTTAGAACCCCTCCCAACCACCGTCGAACGGAAGCGCCATGCCGCTGATTTTTCATGTCTGTCCGCGCGAGGCCTGGGCGGCCGCAGAGGCGACCGGGCGCTACGTCGGCTCTTCCGACGACAAGCGTGACGGCTTCATTCACTTCTCGGCGGGCGATCAGGTGGTGGAGTCCGTCGCCAAGCACAGAGCCGGCCAAGAGGGGTTGGTGATTATCGGCGTGTCGGCCGAGGTCCTGGGCACCGCGCTGAAGTGGGAGCCGTCGCGGGGCGGCCAACTCTTTCCGCATCTTTACGGTGAGCTGCCGGCCGGGGCCGTGCGGTTCGTGCGCGATCTGCCGCTTGGTCGCGACGGCCGCCACGTCTTTCCGTCGCTCGATCCGTGAGTCTCTATCGCCGCTTTCGCCCGCTGCTCTTTCGCCTGCCGCCGGAACGGGCGCACAGCCTGACGCTCTGGGCTCTGAAGTCCGGTTTGTTGCGGGGCGACACCACGCCAAGCGACCCGGTGCTGAGCAGCGAGGTCTGGGGCAAGCGATTCGCCAACCCGCTCGGCATCTCGGCCGGTTTCGACAAGAACGCGGAGGTTATGGCGCCTCTTCTGCATCTCGGCTTCGGTTTCGTCGAGGTCGGCTCGATCACGCCGAAACCTCAGGCGGGCAACCCGCGTCCGCGGGTCTTCCGTCTGCCCACTTCGCATGCGGTGATCAACCGCCTTGGCTTCAACAACCAAGGTATCGCCGGCGCCGAGCCTCGGTTGCGCGCCTTCCGCGCCCAAGCGGCGCCTGGCGTCCTGGGCGTCAATCTCGGCAAGAACAAGGAGGGCGAGGCACAGGCGGACTATGCTGCCGGAACCCGTGCGCTGGCACGCTTTGCCGACTACCTGGTGATCAACGTGTCCTCGCCGAATACGCCCGGCCTTCGCGCGCTGCAGGGTCGTGCGGAACTGGAGGGTTTGATTGCCGCCGTTCGCGCCGAACTTCCAGATCCGGCGCCGCCGCTGGTACTGAAGATCGCACCGGACCTGACCGAGGCGGACAAGCGCGACATCGCTGCGGTGGCGCTGGCCGACCTGGACGGCCTAATCGTTTCCAACACGACCCTCGCGCGCCCGGAGAGCCTGGGCGACCCGGCACGAAAAGAGACCGGCGGGTTGTCCGGCCGGCCGCTGTTCGAACCCTCCACGCGGCTGCTGGCGGAAATGTACCGCCTGACCGAAGGGCGCGTTCCACTGATCGGCGTCGGCGGTGTCGAGGATGGCGCGACGGCCTATGCCAAGATTCGCGCTGGTGCCAGCCTGGTCCAGCTCTACACCGCCTTGATCTACGAAGGCCCCGGGCTGGTCGCCCGGATCAAGCGCGACCTGGCCCACCTCGTGAAGCGCGACGGCTTCACCACGGTCAGCGAGGCTGTGGGCGCAGACACTCGGAGCTAGAGGATCTCCAGCACTTGCTCCGGCGGGCGGCCAAGCGCGGCCTTCCGGCCGCTGACCACGATCGGGCGCTCTATCAGAATGGGGTGGGCGGCCATGGCGGAGATGAGATCTTCGTCGCTCTTGGCCGGATCGGCGAGATCCAAGTCTTTGTAGGGCGCCTCGGTTCGGCGCAAAAGCTCGCGCGGCGTAAGACCGAGTTTTTTGACCAGATCGCGGAGCGTCGCAGCGTCCGGAGGCGTCTTGAGGTACTCGACGACCTGAGGGGCGAGGCCGCGCTCGTTCAGCAAAGCCAAGGTCTGGCGCGACTTCGAGCAGCGCGGATTATGATAGATGGTGACGCTCACGGTGCAGACCTCATCGAGAAATACCGGTCTTGGCTAGCGTGTGGTTAACGCTTACGCAAGCGGTTGGATCGCATTGTCGCGATCATGCACAGAGAGCCCCTGTTCCTGCTGGCGTCCATCGCCCTCGCGGCCGGTCTCTGGATCGGGCTGCCGATCCTCCTGCCGGACATCCAGCCTGCGTTTCGTGCCGCACTCGCCGTCGGGGGGTTCGCGTTGCTGACGACCGGCTTGGAAGCGATCCGCAGGGGCCGGCAGGTCGCCGAGGTGCGCGAGGAACTGGCGGAGTTGCGGTGCAGTTTCCACGGGGCCCAACAAGAAATGGTCTGGGCGCGACGCGAACTCCAGGGTCTGATCGAGGCGCTTCGCGCCCGTTCGGCGGCCCAGGTTGCCGAGCCCGAGCGGACGCTTAACGAGGCGCGTGCCGAGGTCAAGCTGCTGCAATCTGTCGTCACGCAGCTCGAGGGGCCCCAGGCTCAGGCTGCGCTCCAACCCGACACCCCGCCGGTTGACGGCGGCCTCTCCTCCACGTCGGCCCACGGCGCGATACAGCTCGATTCGAAGGCCGTGCTGGCGGCCGTTCGGGATGCGCTGAAGCATGACCGCGTGGAGCTGGTGTTGCAGCCCATCGTCAGTCTGCCGCAGCGCCGGCGCCGCTTCTACGAGTGTTTCTCGCGCCTGCGCGATACCGGTGGAGGGATGCTTCTGCCGAAGACTTATATCGCGGTGGCGGAGCGTGCCGGTCTGATGGCGGCCGTCGACAACATGCTGCTGCTGCGTTGCATCCAGCTTGTGCGGCGGATTCAGAGGAAGGGCGAGCGCCTCAGTTTCATCTGCAATCTCTCGCCCCACACCCTGAAGGATGCCGAGTTCTTCGGCGACTTTGTCGACTATCTGGACGCTAACGCCGAACTGGCACCCAGCTTGATCTTTGAAATGAGTCAGGCCGATTTTGCCGAGCTGGCGCCCGAAGCCGAGGACTATCTGCTGCGCCTCTGGCATCTGGGGGCCGGCCTTTCGATCGATGGCGTGAAGGATCTCAGCTTCGATCCGGCCAAGCTTGCGGCGCGCCGCGTCGGCATGATGAAGATCGCCGCCGATGCCTTGCTTGCGCGCCCTGCGGCCAGCGTGGCGGAGCTGCGCCGGCGGCTGGCCGACGCGGAGATCGATTTGATCGTCGAGCGCATCGAAAGCGACGAGCAACTGGTCGAGCTGCTCGAGCTCGGCATCGACTACGGCCAGGGTTACCTGTTCGGTGAGCCTCGTCCTGCACGCAAGGCCGCGTAAGGCGTATCCAGGCCGGCTTTCCCCGCTCTACGCGCTGTGGCACAAGGACGCCGCTTCCTTCCCGAGCTGACGAGCGGCCCCTTCATGACCATCCCTCTCCACGCCGGCCTGTCTTCACTGGCCGCGGCCTACGATGCCTACATTTGCGATCTCTGGGGCGTGCTGCATGACGGCGTCCGGGCTTTTCCCGAAGGCGTCGCCTGTCTGGAACGACTGCGTGATCGCGGGGCCAAGATTGCCGTGCTGTCGAACGCGCCGCGCCGCGCCACAGAGGTCGAAGCCAGGATGAACGAGCTGGGCATCGCGCCCGGCCTTTACGACCTCGTGTTGTCGTCCGGCGAGGTGACGTGGCAGCACCTGAAGATGCGTCGCGATCCCTGGTACGCCAGGCTGGGTCAGCGCTGCTACCACATCGGCCCGGACCGCGACCACGGGATGCGCGCGGGTCTCGGCTACGACTTCGTTGAAGACCTGGCGACGGCCGATTTCCTGCTCAACACCGGCGCCCATGCGACCAACTCGACGCTCGACGATTATGCCCGGGAGTTGGAGACTGGCGTGGCGCGAGACTTACCGATGGTCTGCGCCAATCCTGACCTGGAGGTGATTCGCGGCGGTCAGCGCGAGATCTGTGCCGGTTTGTTGGCGCAGCGGTATGAGGAGCTGGGGGGCGAGGTCCGCTACCACGGCAAGCCACTTGCCGATGTCTACGAGGACTGCCTCACAGGGCTCGGTGTTTCGGACCGCAGCCGCGTTGCCGCGCTCGGCGATTCGCTGCGCACCGACATTGCTGGGGCGGAGGCGGCCGGCATCGGCGCGGTACTCGTGGCCGGTGGCATCCACGCCGAAGCCTTGGGAATTGCCGAAGGCGAGATGCCGGCGCAAGACGCCGTCGACCGCCTCTGCGCGGACGCCGGCCTGACGCCGGCGGCCTGCCTGCCGGTCCTGCGCTGGTAACCGCTCTCGCTCAACGGTCTCTACTGCGGAACGTCCTCGTCCGAGGGGGGTAGTTGAACCGTCCCTTCCTCGCGAACCTCCTGCACACCGGCGATTTCTGCAGCCTTCGGGAAGAGCTCGCTGTCGCCGGCCCCGAAGATTGCACCGATCTCCGGCCGAACCTGCTCGACCTTGAAACCGAGCTTCTCGAGTTTCGCTCCAATATCCGCGGTTTCGCGGAGATGCTGCGCATCGATGGTGACTGCGACGGCGCACCAAGCCATGGCCTGTAACCTTCCCTTCCGGGGTGCGGGCGTTCTGGTGGCGTTCTTGTCCTAGGACACTGCGGCTTTGCCTTGACCCGGCGCCTGCACCAGGCCTTTGCCCACGTCGCGCTCCGGCGCCGAGAGCGGCGCAGCGCTCCCCGTCAGGCTATCCCAGAGCGCCTGGCCGCGCAAAGCGGGGTCGCTCTCTGCCCAAAGAGCCGCGCAGCCGGCCACATGCGGGCAGGCCATACTGGTTCCGCGCAGCGATCCGTACTCCCGCGGCAAAGGGAGGGAAGAGAAGACGCCGACACCCGGCGCCGCCAGGTCGACCGCGCCGCCGCCGTCGATGCCGGCGTTGATCCCGCCGCTGGAGAATTCGGCCACCTCCAGTGCCTGGTCGAGTGCCGCGACGGCTAGGATTGAGGGCGAATTCGCCGGCATGCCGACCGGTGCGATATAGCCGCTGCTGCGGGCGCTTTCGTTGCCGGCGGCGGCGACGATCAGGCTGCCGGCACTTAGTGCGGCCTGCGCTTCGCGCTCATAGAGCGTGTTGTAGGTTTCGCCGCGGCGGACGGCCGCGCCGAGCGACATGGAGATCACCTCGCAGCCCTCGCCGACCGCCCAAGCCATTCCGGCAAGAATGTCTCTTTCCCGCCCGGCACCCCGATTGTTGAGGACTTTGCCGATATAGAGCTCGGCCTGAGGCGCCACGCCATAGCGGGGCGTGTTCGAATCGACCGGTCGACCGGCTGCCGTCCCGGCACAGTGCGTGCCGTGACCCTGCAGATCGTCGACGTCTTCTCCGGGCACGAAGCTGCGGCTGACGACCCGCCGCTCCCTGTAGTCGGGGTGCTGCAGATCCAGCCCGGTATCCAGCACCGCAAGCCTGATGCCTTCGCCGGTGAAGGGACTGTCGAACGCGCCGACTGCCGCGACGCCCCAGGTGCGCTCCGGCGTGTCCTGGAAGGGGGCGGTGGCGAAGACGTAGAACTCGGGGCGCGTGTCCGCGACGGCCTCCTGGGTCGAGAGCATGCCCATAAGCTCACCGGCCCGCTCCGGCGCGCATTCGGGCACGAAAGCCACGCCCAACTCGGTCAGGACCGCGCAGACGTCCCGCTCCGCGGCCATGAAGTCCGTGAGGTCCGCGATGACCGGAAGCGCCGAGGCGCGCAGTCCTCCGGCTTCCAGGGCGGCGATCTGCGCTGCCGTTTCCACCGCTTCCCGAAAGACCACGACCAGACCGCCGGTCGGCTTCGGTCGCTGCCGATCGAGCAAGACATCGGTCTGAACCTCTTCGGAGTCGCCGTTGGACATGATCTCTCCGCTCCTCCTCTGTTTGCGAACGCATACCAGGGTGTCAGGGCAATGCTCGTCAACAAAGAGACCATTTAGTCTTATCTCCACCGTTAGGCGATCACAGCGCTTGGGAGCCGCGCAGGCCCTCCGGTCGCCTGATGCCGAAGTCCGCTGCGTGGACAGCGCACGCGCCTGCGTGGTTATATCCGCGGAACGAAGAGCGGTCGGTGGCGAGAAGACCGGCGCGGGGTGACGGCGGATAGCGGAGCCATGACGGATTTTCGGGAAAAGAGCCTTCAGGACTGGCAGGCGCAGGCCGCTAAGGAGCTGAAGCGCGAGTCGGTTGAGACACTGACCTGGACCACACCCGAGGGCATCGAGGTCAAGCCGCTCTACACCGCTGCCGATTTGGACCAGATCGCCGGCAAGGACACGCTACCCGGCTTCGCACCCTTTACCCGTGGCCCGCGGGCCACGATGTACGTCGGGCGGCCCTGGACGGTACGTCAGTATGCCGGCTTCTCGACTGCCGAGGAGTCCAACGCCTTCTACCGGGCCAATCTCAAGGCGGGCCAGAAGGGCCTTTCGGTCGCTTTCGACCTAGCAACCCACCGGGGATACGACAGCGACCATCCGCGGGTGGTCGGCGACGTCGGCAAGGCTGGGGTGGCGATCGATTCCGTCGAGGACATGAAGATTCTGTTCGACGGTATCCCACTGGACCAGATGTCGGTCTCCATGACCATGAACGGCGCTGTCCTGCCGGTCATGGCCGGTTACATCGTTGCGGCCGAGGAACAGGGGGTGGGGCCGGAGAAGCTGAGCGGCACCATCCAGAACGACATCCTCAAGGAGTTCATGGTCCGCAACACCTACATCTATCCGCCTGAGCCCTCGATGCGGATCGTGGCCGACATTATCGAGTACACGGCCAAGCAGATGCCGCGTTTCAACTCGATCTCCATTTCCGGCTATCACATGCAGGAGGCGGGGGCGACGGCGGTGCAGGAGCTGGCCTTCACGCTGGCCGACGGTATGGAGTACGTGCGCGCAGCGCTGTCCAAGGGACTGGAGGTCGATGCCTTCGCACCGCGCTTGTCCTTCTTCTTCGCCATCGGCATGAACTTCTTCATGGAGGTGGCCAAGCTGCGGGCGGCGCGCATGCTCTGGGCGCAGCTCATGGCGAAACACTTCGAGCCGAAGGACGTGCGCTCGCTGATGCTGCGTACGCACTGTCAGACCTCCGGCGTGTCGCTGACCGAACAGGACCCCTACAACAATGTCGTCCGCACCACGGTCGAGGCGCTGGCGGCGGCGCTGGGCGGAACACAGTCCCTGCACACCAATGCGCTGGACGAGGCGGTCGCCTTGCCGACGCCCTTCTCTGCCCGGATCGCGCGCAATACGCAGCTGATCCTGCAGGAGGAGACGGGCATCACCAACGTGGTCGATCCGCTGGGCGGCAGCTACTACGTGGAGAGCCTGACTCACAGCCTGGCCGCGCATGCGCAGGCGCTGATCGATGAAGTGGAGGCGCTGGGCGGTATGACCAAGGCGGTCGATACCGGTATGCCCAAGATGCGGATCGAAGAATCCGCGGCCCTGCGTCAGGCTCGTATCGACCGTGGCGAGGAGACCATCGTCGGCGTCAACAAGTACGCCGTCGACCAGCCGGAAGAGATCGATATTCTTTCCATCGACAACACCGAAGTGCTGAGCAAGCAGGTCGAACGCCTGAAGGGTGTGCGCCGCAGCCGAAACGAAGCTGAGGTCAGAGCGACGCTCGACGCCTTGTCGGCGGCTGCCGAAACCAAGACGGGCAATCTTCTGGAGCTGGCGGTCAACGCCACCCGCGCCCGCGCCACGGTTGGTGAGATCTCCGACGCCCTGGAGCAGGTCTTCACCCGTCACCGGGCCGTCGTCCGCTCGATTTCCGGCGTCTACGGGTCGGCTTACGAGGGCGACGAAGGGTTCCAGCGCATTCGCAGCGAGGTCGAAAGCTTCGCCAAGGACGAAGGGCGTCGCCCGCGCCTGCTGGTGGTCAAGCTGGGACAGGACGGTCATGACCGCGGCGCCAAGGTCATTGCCACTGCTTTCGCCGATATCGGCTTCGACGTGGACATCGGCCCGCTGTTCCAGACGCCGGAAGAAGGCGCGCGCCAGGCCATCGAGAACGACGTTCACGTGATCGGTGTTTCCAGTCAGGCGGCCGGTCATCGCACCCTGGTTCCGGCCTTGATCGAGTCCCTGAAGCAGGAAGGCGCCGAAGACATCCTCGTGGTTTGCGGCGGCGTGATACCGCCACAGGATTACGAGTTCCTGATGGAGGCGGGCGTTTCCGCCATCTACGGCCCTGGCACCAACATTCCTCAGGCCGCAAGCGAAATCCTGGGTTTGCTTCGCGGCGCTCGGAAGGCCGCTTGACCGTCGCGATGAAGGCTCGTCCGGGGAAAAGTCATCCTGGGGAGAATGCCCCGCACCCACGACGCACCTCTATGGGTTGGCGGTGACATGGAGCAGTGGCGCCGGACGCTCCCGATCCTGGCCGTTGCGGCCCTGGCGACGCTTGTCTGGGCCGGCTTCGCGGCGTGGTACGTCGAGCGTACGCTGGGCTGGTCCAACCTCGATCAGCTCCTACCCACCGACGTGGCAGCTGGGCTTGCCGGTTTTCTCCTGCTCCCAGTCCTGATCTGGCTCATCGCCTTCACGCTCGTCAATGCCACCAGCTTGCGAGCCGAAAGCCGCGAGCTTCTCAAAAAGCTCGATGCGCTGGCCTATCCGCCGGACACGGCTGCCGTCCAGGTGCGCGACATCACCCAGCAGCTCGCCGAGCAGGGCGAGGTGCTGCGCCACACCGGTGCCGAGGTTGCCGAGAAGCTCGAGTCCGTGCGTGTCGCCTTCGCGAGACAGAGCCAGGAATTGACGGGCGCTGGCGTTCGCGCTTCGGCCCAAGCCGAACAGCTCCGCGAAGCATTGGCGGCTCAGCAGGCGGAGTTGACGCAAGCGCGGGGGCATCTTGCGGCTCTGGTCGCCGAAAGCCGTACCGCCAGCGAGACGGAGATAGCGGCTTACGATGCCGTCCTGGAGCGGGCCCGGAACACTGCCGATGAGATTGCTACGACTCTGCGCGATCCGGCGGCGGTCTTCGAGGCTGCCGTCGGCCAGGCTTTGGGCGAGAGCGGCCGGGCAGCCGAGGAGATGGCGGCCCATGCGCGCGCTATGAGCGCGGCCACCGAGGAAGTGAAGGGAGCGGCGGTTTCCCTGCGCGCGGATTTGGAAGGTGACAGCAAGGCCGTGCTCTCGGCCGCGGGCCGGCTGGCCCGCGAGGCCAAAGTCTTCTCCGACGAGGTGCAGGACTCCCTGGCACGTCTGACCGGCGCATTCGAGCGTACGACGGCCCAGGCCGACTATCTCAAGGCCACTCTTGACCAGGAAGCCGAGGCGATGCGCGGTCTGTCCAGCGAGATCGAGAGCAAAGCCTCAGGCGTCACCGAGCGTCTGACCGAGGGCAGCGAAGCGGCGCGCGAGTCCTTCGCCGCCGCTGCGACCGGGGCGCAGGAGATCACCTTGGCCTTTCGGACTCAGGGTACCGAACTGGCCGGGATCGCGGAGCGCTCCGGTCAGCGCCTGCGCGAACAGGTGGAGCAGGCGGCGACTGAACTCACGGCCTTGGCTGACGCCAATTCGGAGAGCTTTACCGAGCTGGCTGCCTATGCCGGCCGCAAGCTGCAGCAGGCCGGCGAGCTGGTACGGCCGCATGTGGAAGCACTGAACGCGGCTTCCGACCGGGCCGTCGAACGGGCCGAGCGTGCCGGTCAGGCATTTCAGGGCCGTGCCTCGGAATTGCGTGCCGCGGCGGAAGAGGCCGGCCGGCGGGTCGGCGATGTCGGTAGCAGCCTGCGCAGCCTCTCCGCCGAACTGCGCGAGGCTGCGGGTCTGGCCGAACAACGAGAATTGCAGGCGGCGGCGGAGCTGCGCGCTCAGAACGAAACCCTAGCCGCGTCTTCCGCCGGAGCGCAGAAGGCGGCTGGCGCTCTGCGTAGTGCCGTCGAGGAGGAGCTGGCGCGTCTTCAAGCGCTCAGCGGCGAGCTGAATCGCCTGACTCTCGGCCTGCAGGAGGAGCTGTCCACGCAGACCGGTGCGCTCAACGACGCGACGGCCAGCGCCAAGGCCACCGGCGTCGATCTACGCGAGGAGGCGCAGGCGCAGCTGGCCGATCTCCGGGATGTTTCGGAGAGTTCCCTGCGGTCCTTGACCAAGCTGGGCGATCTGGTTGCCGAACGCAGCCAGGCGCTGGGCGGCTCGGCCGAGACAGCTCTGAGCAAAGCGGGCGAACTGGGGCAACTGCTGGACCGACAACGCAGCCACTTCGATGCCTCCGTCAAGAATCTGGCCGAGCGGCTGGAGGACATCAGCGGCCAGTTCCAGCAGCGCAGCAGCGAACTGCGTCAGGCAGCCGATGAAGCCGGACAGCAGGCTCTGAGTCTCAAGCAGTCGGACTTGGAGACCCGTCGCGATCTTTTCCTGCGCAGCGCGACGGTCATGATCGAAGATCTGAACTCACAGGCCATCGACCTCACGCGTCTGTTCGAGGGCGAGGTCCCGGAGGAGCTCTGGAAGCGTCATCGCAAGGGTGATCGCTCGATTTTTGCGCGTCGGCTTGCCCGTCCGAAGGACGAGAGCTACATCGCACCTAAGATCGTTGAACGTTTCAAGGAAGACGAGCGTTTCCGCGAGCAGGCCACGCGTTACATCAATCAGTTCGAAAGCTTGATGAGCCAGGCCTCGGGCTGCGATCCGGAGCACGTCTTGAGCGCCACCTTCCTGACTGCCGATGTCGGTAAGCTCTACCTGCTGCTGTCGCGCTCGCTCGGCCGCACGCAGTAGGCCGGTGCCGGCTTAGGACGTGAATCGCTCTCTGACCTCGTGAGAGAGCAGGATCGCTTTGGGAGCCGTCAGACTGTCGATGCCGTCCGATTCCTCTTCGGCAGCCCCGCCGGGTGCGCGCAGCCAATGGCAGACGCTCAAGGATCTGCTGCCGCATCTCTGGCCCGCCGACCGGCCGGACCTGCGGCGGCGGGTCGTCCTGGCGATGGCCTGCCTGTTTGCCGCCAAGGGCGCGATCGTCTTGGTTCCGCTGCTCTACAAGCAGGCGGTCGACGCCCTGACGCTGACCGGAGAGGCGGCGCGCTCTGCGGCGGACCTGCCGCCCGAAGTGACCGTGCCGGTCTTTATCATTCTGGCCTATGGCGCGGCACGGGTTTTCAGCCTGTCGTTCCAGGAGTTGCGCGACTTCTTCTTCGCCAAGGTCGGCCAGCGGGCCATTCGGCAGGTCGCGCTCAGCACCTTCAAGCATCTCCATGGCCTGTCGCTGCAGTTTCACCTCGACCGTCAGACGGGTGGGCTCAGCCGCGTTATCGAACGCGGGACCAAGGCCATCGATACGCTGTTGAGCTACGCGCTGTTCTCGATTCTGCCGACCTTCGTCGAACTGGGGCTGTCCGTAGGGATCCTCTGGGCCCTCTACGGCATCGAGGTGGCAGGCATCACCTTTGTCACGGTCGGCAGCTACATCGTCTACACCTATCGCATCACCGAATGGCGCCTGAAGCTGCGCCGGGAGATGAACGAGAGCGACCAGCAGGCCAACACCCGCGCCATCGACTCTCTGATCAACTACGAGACGGTCAAGTACTTCGCGAACGAGGCGCATGAGGCCGCGCGCTATGACATTGGGCTGCGTGCCTACGAAACTGCGGCGACCGCCTCCAAGACCTCGCTGTCGATTCTGAACATCGGTCAGGCGGCCATCATCGCGGCCGGCGTCACCGCGCTGATGCTCCTCTCCGCCAAGCGCGTGGTGGAGGGCAGCATGACCCCTGGCGATTTCGTCGCGGTCAACGCCTACATGATGCAGCTCGCCCAGCCGCTCAACTTCTTCGGCTTCGTCTATCGCGAGGTGAAGCAGTCGCTGGTCGACATGGAAACTATGTTCCAGTTGTTGAAGGTCGACGCTCAGGTGAAAGACCGGCCCGGCGCGCCCGATCTGAGGCTCGATGGCGGGCGGATCGATTTTAAGGGCGTGCGCTTTTCCTACGACGACGATCGGGGGATTCTGCACGGCATCGACTTTACCGTGCCGCCCGGCAACACTGTGGCGGTGGTCGGTCCGTCGGGCGCGGGCAAGTCGACGCTGTCCCGGCTGCTGTTCCGCTTCTATGACGTAAGCGGCGGGGCGATTGAGATCGACGGGCAGGACCTGCGGGAGGTGACCCAGTCGTCTCTGCGTCAAGCCATCGGTATCGTCCCGCAGGACACCGTGCTGTTCAACGATACCATCGGCTACAATATCGCTTACGGTGATCCGGCGGTCGAGGCCGCCGCGGTTGAGCGGGCCGCCGATCTGGCCCACATCGGTGCCTTCGTTCGAGCTCTGCCGAACGGTCTCAATACCATGGTTGGAGAGCGCGGGCTGAAGCTCTCCGGCGGCGAGAAGCAACGTGTGGCCATCGCGCGAACCATCCTGAAGAATCCAGCGATCCTTCTGTTCGACGAGGCCACCTCGGCCCTGGACACACAGACGGAGCGCGAGATTCAAGCCAACTTGCGCGAAGTCAGCCGCGGACGCACGACGCTGGTGATCGCCCATCGCCTCTCGACCGTGGTCGAGGCCGACGAGATTCTGGTACTCGAAGCCGGCCGCATTGTCGAACGGGGACGCCATGCGGACCTCTTGGCGTCAGGCGGGGTCTACGCGACCATGTGGCAGCGGCAGCAGGAAGCTCAGAAGCGGACGGCGGAGGCTGCGGCCGAGACGTAGAGAGGGCTGCAGAATTTTCCGATTTCCCGGCCATCCTAAAGCTTTTCTCTGACTTTCAGGCTGTTAGGGCTGTCCGCAGCAGAGTCCGGAGCACCGTGTCCCCGCGTTCCTGATCGAAACGGTTGAATGCGACCGCGATGACCAGATCCCGTTCCGGAACGATCGCCAGCAGTGCATACCAGAAGGTGTTGGAGCCATTCGCCCATACCAGGGTCGCGTCTTGGTCTGGTATCGGATGCAGGATCCAGCCCAAACCATAGTCTTCCGCGACGGGTGTCTGCATCGCGCGGAGGCTTTCGCGTGAGAGAAGGCCGCGGTCTGCATCCCCGGTCGCTGCCAACTGTGCCTGTCCCCATTTCGCAAGGTCGGCGAGGTTCATATGCAAACCGCCGGCAGGGCCCATCCAGGCTGGATTGTCTGATCCTTCTTTCTCGGGATCCTTCGGCGTCAGGAAGCCGAATAGGCTTCGGTGCCCCCAGGCAGCGTCGGCCTGTTTCGGGGCGCCAAAGCCTAAGGAAGACAAGTTCAGCGGCTTGGCGAGCTCGCTTACGATCAGGTCTTCCCAGGAGCTTTGGGCGGTCGCCTCGGCGACAGCGCCAGCCAGAACATAGCCGACGTTGGAGTAGGCGAATCGCCCCGGCGTGCCACTGAGCGGTTTGCGCCAGAGTCTTTGAAGCTGCGATAGCCGCTCAGCTACGAGATCGTTGGTGCCGGGTCTCAGCAGCTGCAACAGCGAGACGTTCGCGGGCAGCCTGGCGGTGTGGCTCAAGGCCTGGTGCAGTGTGATTGCCCGCCAGTCGGGATGCATGCCGTCGGCATGACGGTCCAGAAGGGTGCCGACCGGCGCGTCCATGGCGATGAGGCCTCGTTCGACCAGCCGCAGAATCAGGGCTGCCGTGAAGGATTTCGTGATCGAGCCGATGTGCCAGGGCGCCTGGAGACCGACTGGGTCTTCGCAGGTCTTGTGACGACGTCCGGAGACGAGAACTGTCGGGTCATCGCCGCCTCGCGCGATGGCGGCCGCGAAGGCGGTGCGCGTCTCCTGGGTTGCGAGGGCGGCGAATCCGCTGCGAAAGGCCTCGTCTCCCGCACTGGATAGTCGATTTGCCGTCATTAGACTCCGAATTGTCGATCGATGGGCTGGACAGGCAATCCTGTGGCACACGGCAACCTATGTGCGAAGGGGAAGTGAGCGCGACAAGGCGTTCAGCCGGGCCTTTCGCCCCCAACGCCGCTCGGTTAGCTTTTTGGGCGCTATGCCCGAGTCGAACGCTCTTGCCCCCTCTTCGCTCGCCACAGGCCTCTTGGCCGGGCAGCGTCGGGCTTTGGCGCGTGCCATCACCTTGATCGAGTCGACGCGTGCCGACCACCGCAACGAAGCCGAGGCCCTGCTTGCCGAAGTCTTGCCGCAGACCGGCCGTTCTGTGCGGTTGGGTATCTCGGGCGTGCCGGGTGTGGGGAAGTCCAGCTTTATCGAGACCTTTGGGGCGGCGCTGATCGCAGAGGGTCACAAAGTCGCCGTGCTGGCGATCGACCCCTCCAGCCGCCGCACGGGTGGCTCGATCCTGGGCGACAAGACTCGCATGGAGGGACTGGCCCGCGATCCGCGCGCATTCATCCGGCCTTCGCCGACCGGAGGGTCTTTGGGGGGCGTGGCGCGCCGGACGCGCGAAAGCATGTTGGCCTGCGAGGCGGCTGGCTTCGACGTGGTGATCGTCGAGACCGTCGGCGTCGGACAGTCCGAGACGGCCGTGGCGGATATGGTCGATCTTTTCTTGCTGCTGCTGCTGCCCAGCGGCGGCGACGAGTTGCAAGGCATCAAGAAAGGCGTGGTCGAGATCGCCGACTTGGTGGTGGTCAACAAGGCCGACGGAGACATGGCCGAGGCAGCGGCGCGTGCCGCCGCGGAGTATCAATCGGCCTTGCGCATGCTGCGGCCGGTGACCCAGGCCTGGCAAGTGCCCGTGCTACGCTGCTCGGCCCTGACCGGAACGGGAATTCCCGAGGTCTGGGAGGCGATCGGGCGATATCGCGACGCCATCGGGGAAGCCGGCCTGACACAGCGCCGCGCCGCGCAGGCGAAGGCCTGGCTGTGGAGCGAGATCGACGACACTCTACTGGCGCGCTTCCGTAACCACCCGGCCGTCGCCGAAGCTCTTCCGGCAGCAGAGCGTGCCGTCATGGCCGGCGAGATCACGCCGGGCCTTGCGGCCGAGCGTTTGCTGCAAGCCTTCGGTGTTGCGGCGGAGGAACCCTGAAGAGCCTGGAG
Source organism: Kiloniellales bacterium (assembly GCA_052168175.1). Classification (GTDB taxonomy): domain Bacteria; phylum Pseudomonadota; class Alphaproteobacteria; order Kiloniellales; family DSM-21159; genus Algihabitans. The sequence continues at coordinate 172,488 of JBQLZH010000002.1, read as the reverse complement.
TGTGACGTATCCAGCTGTGGCGGAAGAAATGGGCACGGGGACCTTGGGGCTTCAGGCATGGCGAATGGCCCTCGAACCCGGTGCCGGAGACTTGACGCGGGGCCGGGACCTCCCTACAACACCGCCTCGCGCGGCGGCCAGGAAGGCCGCCCGTCGCGTTTTGTACGAAAACCCTAGAGTCTTAAGCTTCGAGGAAGAGATCGATGGCCCGCCGTTGCGCTTTTGTCGGCAAGTCGGTGATGTCCGGCAACAACGTCAGCCACGCGAACAATCGGACGCGCCGGCGCTTCCTGCCGAATATGCAAACCACCGCGCTCTACAGCGACGCGCTCAGCAAGATGGTGCGGCTACGCCTCTCCACCAGCGCGATTCGTACCATCGAGCACAAGGGTGGTTTGGACAGTTTCCTGACCGGCACCGCGGACGCCAAGCTCGGCATCGAAGCCGTCCGTATCAAGCGGCAGATCGAAAAAGCTAAGGCGCGTCAACAGACTGCGGCCTAAGCCTCCGCTGCTTCGGAATGCGCGTTACACGCTATCGACCGCAAGGCCCGCTGTTTCGGCGGGTCTTTTTTCATGGCTGGCAGTTGGTCTCCGCCACTCAACCATTGCGCAGATTTCACGTCGAGTCTTTGTGTTTTATTTGATTGCTTTGTATATTCGGCAAGAAACGTAGAGTTTAGTTTGGTGAGAGATCGGAAATCCGTAGTCTTGATTATCGTTTGCGAAGTCACAATATACTGGTTTCGCCGGAAAGTGATCTGAATCTCGATCAGTCTTGTGGCGAAGACTGTATGGTCTGTAATGAAGGAGAGTATTTTGGAAGGAGATGTTAAAAAATTCGACCTTGCCACTGTCAAGCAATGGTTGGCTAACGAGGTGACCATTCGACTGCCGGGCTGGGCCTTGGCTCTGGGCGGCCTCCTCTTGCTGGCTCTCGTTTTGGATTAAGGAGTTTTGGGGCGAGTGTGAGCCGGCGAGGCCCCGACGAACAGGGTTCCGCAACGGCGTTGCGGTCCTGGTTCGGTCAAGAAGCTTTACGTCTGCGAACGCCCCCGTGCCGATAGGGTCGTCCCTACCTTCAAGCTTCGTCACGATTGACCAGCTGCGGACTACGCAATGATCGCCTCCGCACCACGTCGATTGACCCGAGCAAGGCGCCTCCGACGATCAACGCGCAGGCCAGGATGATGTGCCAACCGGCCTCACCCTGGCCAAGTGCGATCAGCATTGCAGTCGAGAGCAGCGGTGCCGCATAGGCGAAGGCGGCAAGCGCTTGGATGTCGCCGTGCTTCGTGCCGAAGTCCCAGACAAAGAAGGCCAAACCGACAGGGCCGAGTCCGAGCAGGAGGACAGCCACCCACTGGCATCGGTTTGGTGCAACCCAAGTTTCGAACAGAGTATGGCAGATAAGGCCCAAGATGGCTGCGCCGGCGCAGAAGCCGGTCACCGCCTGCGTCGGCACGGCCCCAAAGCGCCGGTTCGTAACTGAGTAGAGCGACCATGTCAGCGCGCAGGCCAGGGCTGCGAGATAACCGAGGGCGAAACAGGCATCGAAGTTGAAGCCCTGACCTCTCGTGATCAGAAAGCCGGCGCCGATCAAGCCGAGCAGCACGGAGGCCAGATGAAACCAGCGCAGGCGTTCGCCGGGTAGGAACGCGGAGAAGAGCAGCGTCAGGAGCGGCCAAAGGTAAGTGAGGAGGCTCGCTTCGATGGCTGGGGCGTTGCCGAGCGCCAAGAAATAGAAGACATGACAGCCGAAGAGACCGAGGGTGCCGAGCGCCCAGACTTGCCAGGGTTGCTGTAGGCAATGGAAACCGGCACGGCCTTTCAGGACGAGTGCCGTGAAACCGACCGTGGCGGCGACCGAAAAGCAGAGCGTTGCCAACTGGAATGGTGGAATCCCGTTCGCCCAAGTGGTGAACAAGGCAAGCAGAGCCCACATGAGCACGGCGAGACTTCCGACAAGCGTGGCCAGGAGGCGTCGTGCCTCGGCCGTCCGAGCCAGGACCATGTTCGGATCGATCCTTCAAGCAGGTCGCAAGGCACGCCGTCGCTCTACGCGGTAAGGCGTTGCTCTCGTGCGATCATCTGGAGAAGTGGCTTATCGGCGATTTCAGCGCACCGCCGATCACGAAGAGCCGTTAAGGCGGGCCGTGACATTGCCCTTCTGATCGTCGATCGGTAGCCGGAGAGTGCAAGCGTCTTAGAGTGCAGCCCGAAACGTCGTCACGGCCACGCTGACTGTGCTGAGGCCCGGTCGGGGGACCTGCGTCGCTGTCGGGATTGAGTAATGCGCAGATAGCGGAGCGTTTGGGTGAGAAGAATCGCACGACCATAACCCCCCTGTTGGTAGCGAACTGCCGTGAAAAGCTGCAGCTGCTAAATCGTCTTATGGTTAAATATACTAATTAAATATGCATATGATATATATATTTAATCATGTCAAAGGGCAAAATTAGGCTGCCAATTCGCCACAAGATATAATGGATACAGTTTAACTAGGTGGCCTGGTTTCAGAGGCGTTTATTCGCTTGGCCCCTTGAGAACTTCGTGATCTCGGGCGGAAACGACAGCCTCGGCGCGCTGTCGCCTTCACGCGTCGGCCTCTCTATAAGAGGTATGGAACAGTCACCATAAGGTTGCGGGACATGCGGCTGAACCTCCAGACGGACTATGCCCTGCGGGTGCTGACCTACCTGGCGGTACTGCAGGACCAGCGTGCGACGACGGCGGACATCGCGGATCGCTTCGGCATCTCGCGGAACCATCTCAACAAGGTGGTCAACGCCTTGGCCCGCGAGCGCTTCGTCGAGGCGAGCAGAGGCCGCACAGGCGGGCTACGGCTGGCGCAACCGGCCAGCCGCATCGTCGTCGGCGACGTCGTGCGGCGCATGGAGGCCGACTTCGCCATCGCAGAGTGCTTTCAAGGCGGAAAGGGGGACTGCCTGGTCTTCCCCGCCTGCCGGCTGCGCGGCGTCTTGCAGAAGGCCCTGGAGGCCTTCCTGGCAACGCTCGACGGCGTCACCCTCCACGACCTCGTCACCCTCAACGCCGATCTCGAAACACTGCTTGGGCAAAACGAAACCTAGCAGACGTCGCGTCGTGAACTTGGAGTGGCGCGGATCCGCACCAGGAGCGTTATGGCATTATCGAGGAGGAGGCACGCGTCCTAAGACAGTCCGACCTTACCCATGTCGAGGAACTTGGTGCGGCGGCGCTGCCGAAGGTCCGCCGGAGCAGCGGCCTTGAGGCTTTGCAAGGCCTCGACCAGCGCGTCGCCGACGGCAGAAATGATTGTTTGTTGGTCTCGATGCGCGCCGCCGATCGGTTCTTCGATCACGGCGTCGATGATGCCGAGCTTGTGCAGGTCCTGGGCCGTCAGCCGCAAGGCTTCAGCCGCCTCCTTCGCCTGGTCAGCGGAGCGCCAGAGGATCGAAGCGCAGCCTTCCGGCGAGATCACCGAGTAGACGGCGTGCTCGAGCATCAGCACTGTGTCGGCCGTTGCCAGGGCGACCGCGCCACCCGATCCACCCTCACCGATCACGACGGCGATCACCGGAACCTCCAGTCCCAGGGAAATCTGCATCGACTTGGCGATGGCTTCGGCCTGGCCACGCTCCTCGGCCCCGATTCCCGGGTAGGCGCCCGGCGTGTCGACGAAGGTCACAACGGGCAGTCGGAAGCGCTGCGCGAGCTGCATCAACCGCTGCGCCTTGCGGTAGCCCTCGGGTCGCGCCATGCCGAAGTTGTGAGTCTGGCGGCTTTGAAGGTTCTTGCCCTTCTCCTGACCGAGGATAACACAGGCGTAGCCGCGGAGCCGGCCCAGGCCGCTCAGGACCGCCGGATCCTCGCCGTAAAGGCGGTCGCCTGCCAGCGGCATGAAATCCTCAACCAGCTGGGCAATGTAGTCGCTTGCCTGCGGCCGTTGCGGATGACGCGCCACTTGGGTTTTCTGCCAGGCCGACAACTTGGCATAGGTACTGCGCAGCAGTCGGTCGGCCTTTGTCTGGAGACGGCCGACTTCTTCGGCAATGTTCAGATCGCCGGCGTCCGAGAGGTGCTTCAACTCCTCGATCTTGCCTTCCAGCTCGGCGACAGGCTTTTCGAAATCCAGGTAATCGTGCATGGCGCGGGGATAGCACAGGCCTTCGCAGTCGCACAGGTGCAAAACTCAACGGAACGGCTGTGCGAAGCCTCTTTCGCCGAGGGCAACAACGTGGCTATTCTTCGAGAAGACGTACCTGGGGGTGTCCCTGCCACCTGCGATGCAAGTCGTCGGTGGCCCGGGGGCTGAGATACCGTCCGGCAAGGCGGTGACCCTTCGAACCTGATCCGGATCATGCCGGCGCAGGGAAAGGACGGTCGGCGCTGCCTCGGGAAAAGCTCCGGGTCTCGGTTCGGCATCCTTCCCTTCCGCACGGCGAGGGAGGAGCCGCCACATGACGTTTCGCTTTGTCTTTTGCCTAGTCGCCGCGCTGTCTGTCGCCACGCCTGCCAAGGCGGAAAAGCTGACCGTTCTCTTGGATTGGTTCGTCAATCCGGACCATGCGCCGCTGATCGTCGCGCTGGACCAAGGCTACTTCGCCGACGAAGGCCTGGAGGTGGAGTTCCTGGAGCCGGCCGATCCGAACGATCCGCCGAAGCTGGTCGCTGCCGGGCGGGTGCCCATCGCCATCTCGTATCAGCCGCAGCTCCACATGCAGGCGGCCCAGGGTTTGCCCGTGGCACGCATCGCGACCCTCGTGGCCACGCCATTGAACACGCTGGTGGTTTTGGCGGACGGCCCGATCGACACCCTGGCCGATCTCGAGGGACGGAAGATCGGCTACTCCGTCGGCGGGTTCGCAGAGGCCATGCTGCGCGGCATGCTGGAGCCCGCCGGTGTGACTCTGGAGGACGTCGAACTGATCAACGTCAACTTCGCGCTTTCTGCGTCCTTGCTGTCCGGTCAGGTGGATGCCGTGATCGGCGCCTACCGGAACTTCGAGCTCAACCAGTTGGAAATCGAAGGTTCGGAGGGGCGCGCTTTCTACCCCGAGGAAAACGGTGTGCCGGCCTATGACGAGCTGGTGGTGATCGCCAACGCGGGCAACCTGGATGATCCCCGCCTAGCGGGATTCGTGCGCGCTCTCGAGCGAGGCACGATCTACACCATCAACCATCCCGAGGCGTCCTGGGAGATCTTCAAAGCCTACAAGCCTGGATTGGACGATGAACTGAACCGCCGCGCCTGGTGGGACACGCTGCCCCGCTTTGCACTGCGCCCGGCCGCCCTCGACGAAGGGCGCTATCGCCGCTTCGCCCAGTTTCTCATCGACCAGGACGTGATCGCGGAGATCCCGCCGCTGGAAACCTACGCGGTCGAGCTGGAGTAGAGGGCCCAGCGCTCGACAAGGGTCGTGTAAAGAACGCCGGCCGATCTGGAGCGCGATCGTCCTGGATGGACGCGGTTTCGCTTCCATCCAGGACGTAAATCGTTCTCTAAACCTATGCCAGGGCTGGACTGCCTTAAGCGGTGCGGATCTCGGCCAGGAACTGCTCGACCTCCGCGCCCAACTCGTTGGACTGGTTCGACAGGTCGCCGGAGAGGCCGAGGAGCTGCTGCGCCGTTTCCTTGTTGGTTTGGGCAGCGGTGGAAACACTGGAGATGTTCCGCGCGGTCTCTTGAGTACCGCCGGCTGCCTGCTGGGCGTTGCGCGCGATCTCCTGGGTTGCCGCAGACTGCTGCTCGACGGCCGCTGCGATGGCTGCCGAGATCTGCTGCATCGAGGCGTTGGTCGAGCGGATCGCTTCCATGGCCTGCGCGGCTTCGACGGCAATACCCTGCATCGAGCCGATCTGCTGACCGATTTCTTCGGTCGCCTTGGCAGTTTGGTTGGCCAGATTTTTCACTTCACTGGCCACCACAGCGAAGCCCTTGCCGGCCTCGCCGGCACGGGCCGCCTCGATCGTAGCATTCAGAGCCAGCAGGTTGGTCTGCTCCGCAATCTCTTGGATCAGCGTCACGATGGCGCCGATCTTTTCGGCCGAGGTTTTCAGGCTGCCAACGGTCTCGCTGGTCTGTTCCGCCTTGCCGGAGGCGTCATCGGCGATCCGTGCAGCTTCGCCCACTTGGCCGCTGACTTCCCGGATCGAGGCGGAGAGTTCTTCTGCGGCACTGGCAACGGTCTGGACGTTCTGCGCTGCATCGTCGGTCGTCGACGCGACGCTGGTGCTTGCCTGGCTGGCGCTTTCCGCGCTTTCGGCAACGGTCTGTGAGGCCTGCTGCATGCTGCCGGCGGCGCTGACCAGTCCACCCACGAGCCCGCCAACCGAACTCTCGAAACGCGAGGCCAACTGTTCGAAGGTGCTGCGACGCTCCGCTTCCGCGGTGCGGCGGGCCTGTTCGGCTTCCGCCTCCAACAGCTGTTTTTGCTCGGCTTGTTCCTTGAAGATCTGAAGGGCTTCCGCCATGCGGCCCACTTCGTCGCCGCGTGCCACTTCAGGGACCGCAACCTGCAGGTCGCCGTCGGCAATTCGGCGCATCCGGGCCGCCAAACCGCTCAGGCTGTTTACCAGATCCCGCTGAACCGCGAAGACCAAGGCTACGGCGATCAGCGTCAGCACCACGATTGCCGTGGCGACGCGAACCACCAGATCCATGAAAGCCGCTTCCAGGTCGTCGAGGTAGACGCCGGTCCCCACGAAACCGTTGAGGCTCGGCATCGAGGCGACGTAGGACAGCTTACGCTCCGGCACGTCGGATCCGGCACGTGGCCACATGTAGTAGACCCTTCCACCGCCGTTCCGTGCCGTCTCCGCCATAGTGCGGATGAAGTAGAAGCCCGTGGGGTCCTGGGTGTCCCAGAGACTTTTGCCGACCAAGGCCGGTTTGGCCGCATGCGCCTGTACAACGCCTTCCAGCGAGATCACGAAGAGATACTCGTTCTCCGCGTACCACATGTTTTCCATCACGCTGCGCAGCTGGGTGTAGGCCGCTTCCCGCGTAAGCTCTCCGGCGCGGACCCGGTCGTCCAGCGAGGCGGCGTAGCTCTGTGCGGTCTCGGTGATCGACTTCAGCTTGTCGACCCGGTCCTCCACCATCTGGGCACGCGCAAAGTAGAGGCCGATGCCTGCGGCAATCAGCAGGGAGATCACGGTCAGCCCGAGCAAACTCCAAAGCTTCGTGGCGATTGACAGGGATTTCAGCGACATCGGGGCCTCAGTCGTAGAAGTTGATCTACCGAGGTTTTTTAGGCGAGAGACGTCAACGAAAGGTTAGCTGTTCGCCAACAGCTTGAGAATTCAACAGAAAATAGAAAAGAACTTTATAAAATAAAGCCGGCACGCCTCTTATTGCGTGCCGGCTTTCCGTCGAGCAAGCAGGGTTTTCGCGGTGAGTGTGACGATCGCGGGAGCGCGTCCGTCCACTGCGACCCTGCCCTAGGCAGCGGCGATCTGTTCCGCCTTCTTGACCATCACCTCGGCCTGCTTGATCGAGGCGATGTCGATCAGCCGTCCGTCGAGGCTGACTGCGCCCTTGCCTTCCTTCTGGGCCTGGTCCATGGCCTCCAGAATGCGCTGCGCTTTGGTCACCTCTTCTTCCGAAGGACTGTAGACCGTGTTTGCCAGGTCCAACTGGCTGGGGTGGATCGCCCATTTGCCTTCGCAACCCAGCACCGCGGCGCGGTAAGCCTGCGCCTTGTATCCCTCGGGGTCGGAGAAGTCGCCGAAGGGGCCGTCCACCGGGCGCAGGCCGTTGGCCCGTGCCGCCACCACCATGCGCGCGATGGCGTAGTGCCACATGTCGCCCCAGTGATAGTCCCGCTGGTCGCTGGCGTCGGGATCGGTCAGGACGCCGTAGTGCGGGTTGGGCCCGCCGATCACGGTGGTCCGCGCCCGTGTGGAGGCGGCGTAGTCGGCGACGCCGAAGTGCAAGGATTCGTTGCGCTTGCTGGCGCCGGCGATGGCATCGACGTTGGCCATGCCGAGCGCGGTCTCGATGATCATCTCGAAACCGAGGCGCTTCTTGCGCCCGACGGCGTCCTCGACCTGGGTGACCAGCATGTCGACCGCGTAGACATCGGCGGCGGTCCCGACCTTCGGGATCATGATGAGGTCCAGGCGTTCGCCGCCTTGCTCGATCAGGTCGACGACGTCGCGATACATGTAGTGTGTGTCGAGACCGTTGATGCGGACCGACATGGTCTTGCTGCCGAAATCGATCTCATTGAGCGCCTTGACGATGTTCTTACGCGCCTGCTCCTTGTCGTCGGGAGCTACTGCATCTTCCAAATCCAGGAAAATGACGTCGGCATTCGACTCGGCCGCCTTCTCGATAAAGCGGTAGTTACTGCCGGGCACAGCAAGTTCGCTGCGATTCAGGCGTGGCGGCGCCTGCTCGACGATCGTAAAGCTCATGGGTTCTCCCCTCGTTTGAATTGACGTCCGACAGTGGGCGAGTGCCACCGGAAAGGCGTCGCGGCACCGCAACACTGGCGGCGCTCGCAAGGATTACGGCAAATCGCGACTGTACTTAGTCGCTGGTAATACCAATCGCAACGACAAAGCGGCGGAGGATGTCACTCGGCCGCTTCGGTTTCCGCAGCATTCCCTTTCGCGGCCCTCTTCTCGGCTGGCTTGCGTGCCCCGGTCTGGTCGGCGAGAGGGTGATGGTCCTCGACCAAGCTCTTCAACTGATCGCTTAGCACATGGGTGTAAATCTGAGTGGTGGCGATATCGGCATGTCCGAGCAACTGCTGCACGGAACGTAGGTCAGCGCCGCGTGCCAACATATGGCTCGCGAAGGCGTGGCGCAGAACGTGCGGAGAGATTTTGCTGGGCTCGAGCCCCGCTTCGATAGCCAGCTCCTTGAGCAGCTGCGCTACCCGATGGCGAGTCAGATGTCCCCCGAGACTGCGCGAAGGAAACAGCCAGGTGTCGTCTTCGGGCCTGCGGAGGAAACGCCGGCGGACCTCGCAGTAGGCGTCCAGTGCCGCCCGGGCCGGTGGGCTGATCGGCACCATGCGCTCCTTACCCCCCTTGCCGCGCACGATCAGCAGCCGCGGATCGCGCGTCACCGCAGAGATCGGCAGGCCGACGAGCTCGGAGACGCGTAGTCCCGTCGCGTAGAGTACTTCCAGCAGAGCGGTCAGCCGCAGACCCTCGGCCCCCTCGCGCTGGCGAGCGGCTTCCAGCAGGCGGTCGACCTCCGCCTCGGACAGGGTCTTCGGCAGACTGCGGCCTTGGCGCGGGCTCTCCAAGGTGGCAGTCGGATCGTCGTCCCGCATGCCTTCGCCGTAGAGAAAACGGTAGAATTGCCGCAGGGCCGACAGCCGCCGCGCGGCAGTCCGTGCCGACATCCCCGCTGCAGAAAGATGGATCAGGTAGCGGCGCAAGGCTTCCGCATCGGCAGCTTCTAGAGTTTCCCGGTTCTGGGATAGAAAAGCGCCAGCATGACGCAAGTCGCGCGCGTAGGCATCCAGTGTATTTTTTGCGGCACCCCGCTCGACGACAAGCATCTCTAGAAAGGCTTCGGCTTGTGCAGAAAGCCCGGGTACTTTGGCAACTCTATTTCTCGCGGCGGCCGTCATGGCGTCGAGACTCCGACTCTTTTTCCGATATTCCCTTGTCTTATGGCGTCAGAGTCCCCGCGATGCCAGGGCCTCCATGGCGAATTGTCGCGCTTCGACCGTTAAATCGAGCGAAACCAAGGCTTCAACGATTGCGGCAAGAGCCAGCGGATGCATCTCCCCGGCCGTGCCTTCTCCCGCTATGGCGGCGGCGCGCAACAGAGTTTCACCCAGGTGAGAGGCCTGTGCCGCTGCGCGCAGTGCGGCCAACTGGGTCGAATCGGGCCGGGGTCCGGAGGTCGCGCCCTCCAATCCGGCGGCTGAAATGGCGTCGCTCTCGCCCAGTCCGAAGAGCGCGGCGGCAAGCAGCGCCACCGTCTGTCGATCCAGTCCGGCCGCTTCCGCATCGCTGGCCCAGGCCTGCAGGCTGGTCCAGCCGGCTGCGGGTGTTCCTGCCAGCCGTGCATAAGGCCAAAGCACCCAGCGTGCGACCGCAGCCTCCGGCCACTGCTCGGCAGCCGAACCTGCGTTCTCGAACCAAGCCAGGGCTTGCTCCAGCCGGCCGTCGTAGAACAGCGTCCGCCCGGGTGCCGCGGCCCAACGTGCCAAGGCCGGCGCCGGCTCCAGCTCGACCGCGGCCGGGACCGCAGCGCGCAAGCCGGCCAGGGCAACGCCCGCTCGGCGCGTGCCGCTAAGATAGCGTGACAGCAGCTCTGCCCGTTCGGGGGGCGCGGGCAGGCTTTCCATGGCGCGGAACAGCAGCGCCCGGTCCCGAAGTTCGGCCGGATCCAGGTCAGCGGCGATCGCACCCGCCAATGCCGGCTCGCCGAAGCTGAAGACGTCATAAAAGTCTGCAAGGCGCACCCCTGGCAAAGCGCCGGCAGCCGTTGCTCGCTCCGCCAGTGCCACCCGCGCGTCACCTGGCAGCGCCTGCAACCCCAACAGCTGCTCGCTGCGACCGAGCGGGGCGTCCTGCAGGATTTCTGAGTCGGGACGGGCCTGGAGCTTGGCGAGCATGGCGAGATTGAGTGCAGTCGGCGCCGGCTTCGTCGGCGCGAGACCGAAGCCCAAAGAGGCATTGGCAAGCTGCAGGAAGTCGGGGTCCGCCTGTCCAGCGTCCTCTTCGCGCAGCAGGTCGAGGCCGAGCAAAGCTGCATCCTCGTCGCCGGCTGCCAACTGGCAAAAGATGAGCGTCTTGGACCACCAGGCTCCACCGTAGTCGGCGACGCCCTGACGGCTCAGGCGGCAGGCTTCCTGCTCGCGGCCTGTAATCAAACGCGCCTGTACGCGGGTTCGATCCAGCAGCTCGTCGTCTGTCCCCTCGGGCGCGACTTCCAGAAGCCGGATCAAGGCGGTGGTGTCGCCAAGCGCGAACAGCCGCTCCGCTCGCAGCCCCAGAAGACCGGGGGTGTTGGCTGGCGGCAGGGTGCCGTCCGGCGCTGCGGCGCTTGTGAGCAACAGGCGGCGCAGGAGGCCGCGCAAGGTCGGCGATGCCAGATCGGCCGGCACGCTTTGCAGGAGCGTCGCGACTTGGTTCCGCTCCAGGCCGGCCCAAGTGTCGCCGCCAAAGCCGCCGGGATCGCGTTCCGTCAGCACCCCGACCGTGGCGGGGTCTATAGGCTCCAGCGCGTCCACGAAGAGGCCCTCGCGGGCACGCGGCGAGGTGTCAACCCGCGCAGGCGGCAAGGTTTCGACTTGCATACCCGATGGGGTACGCGGGCGGTCTTCGATCGCCCTATCCTCAGTGGCTCTGCCGTCGCTTGTGCTCTCGAGCGTATCGCCGCTCCCCCTGGCTGTGGTTGCACCGTCGCTCGTGGGCGGCGGGAACAGGGATCTCGGAGCACCGGGCTGGTTGCCTTGCGCCAGCACCGGTCCACTCGTCAGCAGGCCGACGAAAAGGGCAACGGCTGCCAGAAGAGCCGGGCGGCGGGCGTCAGTCGAACAAGCGCTCATTCGGGACCACCTTTTCCACCTGCGCTGTGGGCGCGGGCAGGTCGAGCGTCATGATAGCGGCACCGGCGGCCGTCAGCAGCAACAGCAGCAGAACCAGACCCACGACAACGACCTTACCCATTCCTGTAACCTCGCAACGATTGACCTAGTCGCAACGCCGAGCAGCGAACCTCGCACAGCACGACAAACCGCGGAGACGCGCGCTTGCACTCGGTCGGGCTGTCTGTGGTAGATTTCGTCTGTGGCGAAACGGCGGCAGCAGTCCCAAGTCTAGACGGCGCCAAACGGGCACGCAACGCCACCCATGTTGGACCGTCGCCAGATGCGGCGGCGAACGTGGCGGCTAGGACCGAGAGCAACGGAGACACGGCCAACTATGCCGGAAGACGGCAGTCCAGGCGTCACACGAAAGACGCGAAACCTGGCCGCTCATGGACAGGCTTACGGACCGGACTCTGCAGATAGCATTGTTCTTGTCGGATTGATGGGCGCAGGCAAGTCCTGCATCGGCCGGCGTCTGGCGCAGCGTCTGAACCGCTCTTTCGTCGATGCCGACACGGAGATCGAGCGCGCTGCGGGCTGCTCCATCGCCGATATCTTTGCAGAGCGCGGCGAAGCCTACTTTCGGTCCGGTGAGAAACGCGTGATCCAACGCCTGTTGCAGACGCCAGGCCAGGTGGTTGCCACTGGCGGCGGGGCATTCATGGATCCGGATACGCGCTCCGCCATTGCAGACGCCGGCCTCTCCGTTTGGCTGCGTGCCGATCTGGAGCTTTTGGTCAAGCGGACGTCACGACGAAACACCCGGCCGCTTTTGCGCCAAGGCGACCCTCGGGAGATCCTGCGGCGGCTCATGGATGAGCGCTATCCAGTCTATGCTCTGGCCGACGTTACGGTAGAGGTCGACGAGGGTCCGCCCGACGCGACCGTCGACCGGGTGCTCGAGCGGCTGGCAGCGAAACGGCACGAGTCTAAGCCCGTGGGCACGCATGTCTGACTACTTTCCCGGACGCAGCGGCGCTGAAGGCTCGGATACCCGGCGCCAGGGGGCCGAACGGCTACGGCTGGACCTCGGCGCGCGCAGCTACGAGATTGCGATCGGCCCCGGCCTGATTGCCCGTGCCGGTGCGGAAATCGCTGCCCTGCCGGATGCCCCGAGCCGAGTCATGGTGGTGACCGACAGCCATCTTTCGGACCTGCACCTGGCTGCGCTGGAACGCAGTTTGAGCGACGCTGGGATCGCTTTCGATGCCTTTGTCGTGCCTGCCGGCGAAACCAGCAAATCCTTCGGCCCCTTCGAGAAGCTTTGCGAGGCGCTGCTCGCCGCCGGTCTGGAGCGCAAGACCTGGCTGATCGCGCTGGGCGGCGGCGTCGTTGGCGATCTGACGGGCTTTGCGGCCGCCGTGCTGCTGCGCGGTCTGAACTTCGTTCAGATTCCCACCAGCTTATTGGCGCAGGTCGATTCCTCTGTGGGCGGCAAGACCGGCATCAACACCGCCCAAGGCAAGAATCTGGTCGGCTCCTTCCATCAGCCTCGACTTGTGCTGGCCGACAGCACCGCGCTCGGCACCTTGCCTCGGCGCGAGCTTCTCGCCGGTTACGCCGAGGTGGTGAAGTACGGCGCCTTGGGCGATGCCGACTTCTTCGCCTGGCTGGAAGAGCATGGTCCGCACGTCATCGAAGGCGACGCGACGGCGCAGATCCGCGCCGTTGCAACCTCCTGTCGCGCCAAGGCGGAGATTGTCGCTGCCGATGAGCGCGAGGGTGGGCAGCGCGCACTGCTGAACCTCGGCCACACCTTCGGCCATGCCCTGGAGGCCGAGACCGGCTACAGCGCTGCCTTGCTGCATGGGGAAGCGGTTGCGATCGGAATGGTGATGGCCTTCGACCTTTCGGTCCGGCTCGGCCATTGCCGGCCGGAGCAGGCGGACCGTTTGCGACGTCATCTGGCCGCAGTCGGCCTTGCGACCGACCTTGCCGATCTGCCGCAAGTGGATTGGAACGCGGAGCGCCTGCTCCGTCATATGCGCAACGACAAGAAGGTTCAGGACGGGCGCCTGACCTTCATTCTCGCTCGCGGCCTCGGCCAGGCTTTCGTCACCCGCGAGGTGCCGGAGGCCGAGGTCCTGGCGCTGTTGCAGGACGTGATCGCTGCGAGCGCGCTCGGCCGGCAGGCCGCGGGATAGATCGCGCACGACGAGACTGACGGACATGGATGCAGATCTGATCTTTTCCATCGGCGCGATCGCCGCGCTGCTGGTGCTCTCGGGCTTCTTCTCGGGCTCCGAGACGGCGCTAACGGCGGCGTCCCGGGCGCGCATGCACACCCTGGAGCAACAGGGCGACAGTCGTGCACGGCTGGTCAATCGTCTCTGGCACCGCAAGGAACGCCTGATCGGCGCGATCCTGTTGGGCAATAACGCGGTCAACATTCTCGCCTCCGCCATCGCCACGTCGGTGCTGATCCGCATGGTCGGCGAAGCTGCCATCGCCTACGCGACCATCGGCATGACGCTGTTGGTGCTGGTCTTCGCCGAGGTGCTGCCCAAGACCTACGCCTTGCTGTTCGCCGACAAGGTCGCGCTCTTCGTGGCTCCGGTGATGCGGGTGGTGGTGACGGTCTTCAACCCCGTGGTTCGGCTGGTCAACGGCATCGTCGCCGGAACGCTTGGACTGTTCGGAACGCGCGTGTCCATGGCCTACGGCTCGGAAGAGTGGGAAGAGGAGCTGCGCGGCGCGATCGAGCTGCATAAGGGGCCGGGCGAAGAGGTGCGCCACGAGCGCGAAATGCTGCGCTCGATCCTGGACCTAGGCGACGTCGAGGTCAGCGAAATCATGGTGCACCGGCGCAATGTCGCAACCATCAATGCCGGCCAGCCTCTGGAGCGGATCGTCGAGGAAGTACTGGCCAGTCCCCATACCCGGCTGCCGCTCTGGCAAGATCAGCCGGACAACATCGTCGGCGTGCTGCATGCCAAGGCCCTGTTCCGTGCCGTTCAGGCGTCCGGCGGCCAGCTCGACGAGCTGGACATCGGCGAAATCGCCGCGGATCCGTGGTTCATCCCCGATTCCACCGATTTGCTGAGCCAGCTGCATGCCTTCCGCCAACGGCAAGAGCATTTTGCCATGGTGGTCGATGAATACGGCGAACTGCTGGGTGTCGTGACGCTAGAGGACATCCTCGAGGAGATCGTCGGCGATATCTCCGACGAGCACGATATCGAGCTCGAAGGCGTCGAGGTGCTGAAGGACGGTGCCGCGATCGTCAATGGCTGGGTCACCATCCGCGACCTGAACCGAAAGTGCGACTGGCGTCTGCCGGACGAGGAAGCCGCCACGGTGGCCGGTCTCGTCCTGCACGAGGCGCGGCGCATCCCGGAGGTCGGCATGACCTTCGCCTTCCATGGCTTTCGCTTCGAGATCCTGGGCCGTCAGCGCAACCAGATCACCCTCATCAAGCTGACGCCGCTGGAGCCTGTCGAGAACGCGAAAGAGACCGAGGAAAGCCTAGCGGCAAGCTAGGGTGTTTTGCGCAGACATGCAGGTTCGAGATCAGCCGGTCGGCTAGGCGTGGCCGGCATCGCCGCTGAGCATCGCGGCGTCGAATCCGAGCTTGCGGATGGCGCGGTCCCACTTGTCCTCGAGACCGCCGTCGAAAACCAGCAGCTCGTCGGCCTCCACGTGAAGCCAGCCGTTCTTCTGGATTTCCTGGTCGAGCTGGCCGGGCCCCCAGCCTGCATAACCCAGAGCCAGCAACGCCTGGCGCGGGCCGGAGCCATAGGCGAGGTCGCGCAGGATATCCACGGTGGCGGTCAAGGCGAAGGCATCGTTTACCTGCAGACTGGAGTCCTGCAGGTACTCTGCGGAATGCAGCACGAAGCCGCGGCCGGTTTCGACCGGACCCCCGAAGTGGACGCGGATATCCTCACGCGCGTCGGGACCGTCGATTCCCAGCTGTTCGAGCAAATCCGGGAAGGTCAGCGAGCCTGCCAGCTTGTTGACAACCAAGCCCATGGCCCCTTCCGAGCTATGGGCGCAGAGATAAATCACGCTGCGCTCAAAGCGGGGGTCGGCCATCGTCGGCATCGCAACCAGCAACTGACCGGTCAGATAGCCGCCGTCTTCTGCGTCCTGCATGTTCGGCTTGTCCATCGTTTCGACACGCCTCCTTATGCCCTATCCACACCGGCTTACTCTACATAGGCGGCTTACTCTACATAGGCTCGGGACCGGCTCTGCGGGAGGTCGAGCAGGGCAGGCCCGTTCAATGATACGCAATCAACACGTCCTTTTGAGTGCGCGTGACAGGCTGTCCGGTGGTGTGCCGCACCGATGGCCCTTATCTTTCCGCTTGTACCGAACAGATTAGCGCGGAGCGACGCTGAAGGCGATGCCCGGATTGACACCAGTGTGTCGTGTTTTGATGGCGGTTCTGCTGCTTTTCGCCAGTGCCGGTAGCGCTCTGGCGGCGGCCGGCGCGTGGGACGAGAACGAACAGGCGCGGGTGCGGGCGATTGCCGCGACCGGCGCCGTAGGTACGGCCGACCGTATAAGTGCCGGGCTGGAATTCGATCTTGCCGATGGCTGGAAGACTTACTGGCGCTCGCCGGGGGATGCCGGCCTTCCCGTTACGGCCGACTGGAGCGGCAGTGAAAACGTGGCTGCCGTCGATTTCGGCTGGCCGGTTCCCCACCGCTTCTCTTTGTTCGGGCTGGAGACCTTCGGCTATGGCGGTCGGGTGGTTTTCCCCCTGACGGTTAGGCCTGAAACGCCCGGCCTGCCGGTCGCCTTGCGCGGTCGTGTCGACTACCTGGTCTGCGAGGAGATCTGCATTCCCCATAGCGCGCAGGTCAGTCTCGAATTGCCGGCTGGTCCGCAAACCCCTGCCCGCGAGGGCTTCTTGATCGAGCAGTTCCGCAGTCAGCTTCCGAGCGAGGCTTCCGGTCTGTCTTTGGAGAGTGCCAGGCTGGTCGGCGAGTCGCTGGAGGTGCAGGTCGCTTCCGCCTTGCCGCTGACCGATCCCGACGTCCTGGTCGAGGCTCCGGCCGGCTGGACCTTCGCGGCGCCGGAGAAAACTCTCGGCGCGGACGGCAGAACCGCACAGCTGACGCTGACAGTGATCGAGGGCAGGCGGATCGATGCGCCGCTGGTGGGGACGCCGGTGACCTTGACCCTGACCGACGTCAACCGCGGCGTGGAACGCGAGGTGATTCTGGAACCGCCGACCGCGCTGCCAACTGCGGTCTCCTTGGTGCCTGCCTTGCCCGAAACGGGATTGCTGACCGTGCTCGGCCTCGCGCTTTTGGGCGGATTGATCCTGAACCTGATGCCCTGCGTGCTCCCTGTTCTGTCGATCAAGCTGCTTTCGGCTGTCAGTCACGGTGGGCGCGAACGTGGGGCGGTGCGTCTGTCGTTCCTGGCATCGGCCGCAGGTATCCTCTTCTCCTTCATGGTCTTGGCCGCCGGTGCCATTGCGTTGCAGCTTGGCGGGCTTGCGGTCGGTTGGGGTATCCAGTTTCAGCAGCCGGTGTTTCTGGCCGCCATGGCTGCGGTGGTGACGCTCTTCGCCTGCAACCTCTTCGGCTTCTTCGAAATTCCCCTGCCGGGTTGGCTCTCGGGCACTGCGCAACTGGGGGACAACCACAGCTTGGGCGGCCACTTCGTCACGGGCGCCTTCGCGACGCTCTTAGCGACGCCCTGCTCGGCGCCTTTTCTCGGCACTGCGGTGGGTTTCGCGCTGTCGCGAGGTCCCGGCGAGATTCTGGCTGTGTTTGCGGCTCTGGGTCTGGGTCTGGCGTTGCCCTACCTCCTGATTGCCGCGGCGCCGGGGCTGGCGACGGCACTGCCGCGGCCGGGCCCTTGGATGGTGACCTTGCGCCGGTTGCTCGGTCTGGCCCTGGCCGGTACCGCCGTTTGGCTGCTCTCGGTCGTGGCGGTGCAGCTCAGCCTGACGGTGGCTTTCGTACTGGCAGGTCTGTTCGCTGTCCTGGGCTTGATCCTCTTTGCCCGTCATCGCGGCCGCCTCGCGCTTCTGCCGACCCGTGCCGGAGCGACTGCGCTAGTCGCGGCCGCCATCGCCGTCGCCGCCTTGGCGCGTGACCCGGCGCCCGCGATCGCGGAGGCGGCCGATTGGGTGCCGCTGGATCGCCAGGCCATCGCCCGCCACGTCGCTGACGGTCAAGTGGTTTTCGTCGACGTCACCGCTGAGTGGTGCATCACCTGCCAGGTGAACAAGACCCTGGTGCTTGACCAGGCCGAGATCGCCGGTCTGCTGGGTGGCGAAAGCGTTGTGGCGATGCGGGGCGACTGGACCCGCCCCGATCCGATGATCGCCGACTACTTGGCGAGCTTCGGGCGCTACGGCATTCCCTTCAACGTCGTTTACGGTCCCGATGCGCCTGCCGGCGTTACCCTGCCCGAGCTGTTGAGCCGCTCTGCGGTGATGGAGGCTTTGAATCTGGCCGGCTTTAGCAGCACCGCTACGGCCGATGCGGCTGCCGGCTCGCCGCAATCCGAAGCGTCACACGAAGCGTCACAATAGAGTCGCCAAGAGTCACGCATCGCACGCTTGGCGCCGAACGGCCGGTGTCTTATCTATGCGGCGGTAGTGCGATGGGCCGTCAGGTCGCGTCGCGGTCTCAGCGAACATCAGGGAAGGGAAGCTCCGTCATGACCATCAAGGTGGGCGACAAGATCCCCAGCGCCACGCTTAAGGTGAAGACCGAAGGCGGCATCGAAGACCTCTCCACGGACACGCTGTTCGGCGGTAAGACGGTGGTTCTTTTCGCCGTGCCGGGCGCCTTTACGCCGACTTGCTCGGTCAAGCATCTTCCGGGCTTCGTCACCCATTCCGCCGAGATCAAGGGCAAAGGCGTCGACACGATTGCTTGCCTGTCGGTCAACGACGCCTTCGTCATGGACGCCTGGGGCAAGGATCAGCAAGCCGACGGCAAGGTTTTGATGCTCGCTGACGGCAATGGCGAACTGACCGAAAAACTTGGGCTGGAAATGGACGGCTCGGCCTTCGGACTCGGCACGCGCTCGCAGCGATATGCCATGGTGGTCAAGGACGGCACTGTGGCAGCTCTGCATGTCGAGGAGCCGGGCGCTTTCGAGGTTTCCAGTGCCGAAGCAGTCCTGAAGGCCCTGTAAGCATCTAGCCGCAGTTACGGAAACGAACGGCGCCGGATCTTGTGTCCGGCGCCGTTTTTCCTGTGGCCCCGCTAAACCAGTCCCTGGGTCGACGGGTTGCCGATCAGCGAGAGAAACTCTCGGCGAGTGGCCGCATCCTTGCGAAAACAGCCCAGCATGCGGCTGGTCACCATTGTGGTGCCGGCCTTGTGGATGCCGCGGGTCGTCATGCAGTGATGCGTCGCTTCGATCACGACGGCGACCCCCGATGGCTCCAGCACCTGCTCGACGGTGTTGGCGATCTGCGCGGTCATCTTCTCCTGGATCTGCAAACGCCGGGCGTAGGCATCGACGACCCGGGCCAGCTTGGAGATTCCGACGACGCGGTGGGTTGGCATGTAGGCGACATGCGCCCGACCGATGATCGGCGCCAAATGGTGTTCGCAGTGGGATTCGAACCGGATGTCCCGCAGCAGGACCATCTCGTCGTAGCCTTCGACTTCGCTGAAGGTGCGTCGCAGCAGATCCAGCGGGTCGATGGCATAGCCGCCGAAGAACTCCTCGTAAGCGCGGGCCACGCGCGCCGGCGTGTCCTGGAGCCCCTCCCGATCGGGGGTGTCGCCGGCCCAAGCGAGGAGCGTGCGCACCGCAGCCTCCGCCTCCTCGCGGCTCGGGCGGCCTTCGGTCTGGTCCGCAGTGTCGGCAGAGCGCATCGGGGTCAACGTCATGAGGCGGTAGCTCTTTGTGTTTGTTGGAAGGCCCGGCTGCGCCGGCGGTGTCTCGACCCGCGAGATGGCTCTCTGTCCGGGGAAGTCAAGCAGGCAGTGCCTTCGGCATGAGCCGATTCAGTTCGGCTGCATCACCTCGTAGGGCGAATCGAGGGAGAAGGCAGGGATATCGATCTCGAAATCCTGCCCCGCCTGCGGGCCGTCACGCCGGACCATCTGGTAGCGTCCCAGCATCATGCCGGAGGGCGTCGGCAAGGGGCAGCCGCTCGTGTACTCGAAGCGCTCGCCTGGCGAGAGCGTGGGCTGTTCGCCCACAACGCCGGCGCCTCGCACCTCTTGGATGTGACCGCGGGCGTCGGTGATATGCCAATAGCGACTGACGAGCTGCACGGTTTCCTCGCCGTGGTTCTCGATATGCACCTGATAGGCCCAGACGAAGCGATCATCGGCGGGTGACGACTGGTCGTCCAGATAGATTGGCCGGACGGTCACACGGATGCCTGCTGTGGTCTTTTCGTAGATGCCGCCTTCGTGCATGGCGCTTTCACGTCCTCTGCTCGCTGTCGAAAGAGTGGCACGGCTGCGCACGGGAACCAAGCCCGGCGCGAAACAAGCTCGTCGCAGCGATGCGCTGCAGTTCATACCGGCTGTAGCGCGGCCACGGCGGCTTGTAAATTGTATCCGTGCAGATTGGGCCAGAGGTTACTCGTGAGAGCTGTCATCCAGACGCGTCGGGCCCTAGCGTCGGCCGAACAGCTTTTCGATGTCTGCGAGCTTGAGCTCGACGTAGGTCGGTCGGCCGTGGTTGCACTGACCGCTATGCGGCGTCGCCTCCATCTGGCGCAGCAGCGCGTTCATCTCCTCGGCGTTGAGCTGCCGTCCGGCACGAACCGACCCGTGGCACGCCATGGTGCCGCAAACCTCCTCCAGCCGTTCTTTCAGGCTCAGCGCCTGATCCCACTCCGCCAACTCGTCCGCCAGGTCGCGCAGCAGACCCTGCAGATTGGTCTGGCCAAGCAAGGCAGGCGTTTCCCGCACGGCCACTGCACCCGGCCCGAAGGCCTCGAACACCAAGCCTAGTTCGCCGAGCTCTTGCGCACGCGTCAGCAAGCGTTCGACCGCCGGTTCCTCCAATTCGACAACCTCGGGAATCAACAACAGTTGAGTCTTTACGCCGCCCTCCGCCAACTGGCGCTTCATGCGTTCGTGCACCAGGCGCTCATGGGCCGCATGCTGGTCCACGATGACGATGCCATCTTGGGTCTGCGCCACCACGTAAGTTCCGTGGAGCTGCGCCCGCGCCGCACCCAGCGGATAGTCCAGTGCTGGGCGCACCGGCTCCGGCGCTGTCTCGTGCCGCGCGGCTGGGGGGTCCTGTAGGTCTGGCAGGGGGGCATGATAACTCGCCGCCGTTTCGCGCAGACCCTGTCCGTAGAGCGGCTGGCCGGAGACCGTTTGGGCCGGATGCCAGGCAGATCCGCTCCCATAAGGGGCGGCCGGCGCCGCTCCTGTCTCCGGACGAAAGGCCCCAAGGGCGGCCTGTGCGACGCTGGTCGAGGCACGATGTCCGGCTTCCGCCAGGGCGTGGCGGCAGCCGCCGACGATCAGGCCGCGCACCACAGCGGCCTCGCGAAAACGGACCTCGGCCTTGGCCGGGTGGACGTTGACGTCCACGGCTTCGGCCGGCACCTCCAGGAAAAGCGCAGCGACGGGATGGCGGTCGCGCGCCAGGAAATCGGCGAAGGCCCCGCGCAAGGCCCCCAGCAACAGGCGGTCGCGTACCGGGCGGCCATTCACGAAGAGGTACTGATGCTGGGCGGTCGCGCGGTTGAAGGTCGGCACGCCGATCAGTCCCGTCAGGCGAATGCCCTCGCGCTCGGCCTCCACGGCCAGGGCATTCTCCGCGAAGTCCTTGCCGATCAGAGCGCCGAGCCGTTTCAGCCTGGCACTCAGAAGGCCGTCGGTCCCCGGCTCGGCGGTCGCACCCAAGTCGGCGGCCGCCGGCTCCAGCCGCAGCAGGGTCCTGTCGCCGTCGCCTAGCGTAAAGCCGACCTCCGGGTTGGCCATGGCGAGGCGCACGAGCGTGTCGCGGCAGGCCTGCAATTCCGCGCGCGGCGACTTGAGGAACTTCAGTCGGGCTGGGGTAGCATAGAACAGATCGCGCACCTCGACCCGGGTGCCCGGCGGTTGCGCTGCCGGCCGCGGCGGCGTTTGGCGGCCGCCCTCGACACTCAAGCTCCAGGCCTCCGTCGCCTCCGCGGGGCGGCTGGTGAGCGTCAGACGCGCCACGGCGCCGATGGAGGGCAGCGCCTCGCCCCGGAATCCGAGGCTGCGGATGTGCACCAGGTCGTCGTCGGGCAGCTTCGAGGTGACGTGGCGCTCGACCGCCATCTCCAGATCATCGCGGGTCATGCCACAGCCATCGTCGGTGACCGCGATCAGCGCACGCCCGCCATCGCGCAGCAGCACCTCGATCCGCCCGGCACCGGCGTCGAGCGCGTTCTCAACCAGCTCCTTCACGGCCGCCGCCGGCCGCTCGATCACCTCGCCGGCGGCGATCCGATTGACCAGCGTTTCCGGTAGGCGGCGCAGATTGCGCGCCGCGATCCCGGCGGCGGGCTGCAAGAGCGTCACGGTGCAATGCGCTCCAAGTACTCGCGGGCCAGAACCTTGCCCTCCTCCACGGCCGGCTGATCGAAGGGGTTCACCTCCAGCAGGTGTGCCGCCAGGATCGTCTCCAGCATGAAATGCATGAAGAGCCCGCCCAGGGTATCTTCGTCCAAGGTTTCGATCAGGATCTGACGGGTCGGTCGGCCGTTGCGGATCAGGGTATCGGCCGTGGCCCGTGCCTCGGCATCCAGCAGATCGCCCATGCGCCGGCCTGCCAGATAGTCCAGCCGGGGATCGTCGAGCAGTTTGGGATCGACTCGGCGGCCTTCGCTCTTGGTGTCCATCCGCAGCACGGAGAACATCTTGTCCCAAGGGCCGGCGAGGTAGAGCTGGAGCTGGCTGTGCTGGTCGACCGTGCCCATGGCCCGGATCGGGGTCGTTCCCTGCCCACCCTTGCCCAGGCTTTCGGCCCAGAGCTGGCGGTACCAGAGGCCGAAGTGAGCCAAACGGTCCAGGTAGGGCATCAGAACCGTTTGGGTCACGCCGTTGGCGCGTTGCAATCCAATCGAGACCGCCGCGCCGAGTGCCGGCGCCGCCCCGGCGGCAGTGGTTGCCGAGAGCGTATCGTCCAGAACTTGAGCGGCGCCGCCGCGCAGGGCCTCCAGATCGAGCCCAGCCAGGCAGGCAGGCAGCAGACCGACGTTCGTCAGGACCGAAAAGCGCCCGCCCACACCAGTATCGTGGTCGAGGGTCGGCAGGCGAAACCGCTCGGCCAGTGTCTTCAGCGGCGAATCCTTCGGCTCGGTGATGACCGCCACGCGCGCCGCCAGGCGCGATTCGTCGATTTCGCGCAACAGCGCATGCAGCAGGATGGTGAACTGGCACAGCGTTTCGGCCGTACCGCCCGATTTCGAAATGGCAATCACGCCCAGGCGCGAGAGATCCACGGAGGTGAAGAGGGCCGAAAAGCTGTCCGGATCGACGTTGTCCAGAAAGATGAGCTGAGGCCGGCCGGCCGGCGGCCCGAAGCCGCGGTCGACCAAGGCGTTGAGCGTCTGGCCGCCGAGCGAGGAGCCCCCGGTGCCCAGCACCACCACATGGCTGCAGGTCTCCATTAGCGTGCCGGCGACGTCGCGCAGAGGACCCAAGTCGTCGGTTTGTTCGGGAACCTGCAACAGCGGCAGGCTGCCGTCGTCCCGTTGCTGGGCAAGGCCTGCCACCGCCGGTGCCAGCGCGCCCAAAGATCGTTCGAAGGTTGCGTCGTCGAGCCCACCTTTGCCGACGGCGCTGGCGAAGCAGGCTGCATGATCGATCATGAAGGGCATGAGCGCGAGCCTAGCAGTCCCCACGAGTCCCGCAAAGCGATCCGGCAGGTCCAGGCGTTGTGTCTCTGCGCTTTCGCTGTGATCGCTTGCACCGAGAGCGCCGCTGGCCTACCAGACGGCCATGGCCAACCCCGACGCTCAGGATCGACTGTCCGACCAGTCGGAAAGGGGCAGTGCCGCCCTGCCGCCGGGCGGCGCGGATCTCTCCGGGACGATGCCGTCGGTGGAGCGCGCGCCGGCGGCGTTTCCGGTGTCCTTGATCTTTGTGCTCTCGGTTTGCGGCTACTTTGCCCTGCAGGTCGTCCTGCGCGTGCTCTCCGCCGACAATCTCGGGCTCGACGAGGCCGAGCAGCTGGTTATGGGTCAGAGCCTGCAGGCCGGCTACGGACCGCAACCGCCGCTCTACACCTGGCTGTTTCTGGCGCTCAAGCCGGTGTCCGGCGAGAGCGTAATGACTCTGGCTTTGCTGAAGTTCGGTTTGCTGGCCGTGACGTTCTGCGCCACTTTTCGGCTTTGCCGCCAACTGTTCGGCGATCCGGTGGCGGCTGCGGTGGCGGCCCTCAGCCTGCTGTACCTTCCGCAAGTGTCCTGGGAATCTCAGCGGGCACTGACGCATTCGGTGATCGCCCTGGCTGCGGTCGCTTTGGCCAGTACGATTTTTGTCGATCTGGTCACCAAGCGGCGGAACCGCGACTACCTGCTGTTCGGCGTGGCATTGGCCGCCTGCGCCCTGTCCAAGCACAACGCGGTTTTTCTGCCGCTGGGACTCCTGCTTGCCGGTCTGATACTGCCGGCAACGCGCCCGGCGTTGCTCGACCGGCGTTTGGGGGTTGCCCTGGGAGTTTCATTCCTACTGGTCGCGCCAAACCTGGTCTGGATGGCGCTGAACAGCGAGGCGGTGCTTGCGCGCAGCGCCAAGTTCGGCTTTGGCCCATCCACGGGAGGGCTCGACAGCTTGTCCACCGTCGGGCGGGCGCTGCTCAGTTTCGCCCTGCTGCCAGCGATTCTGATCGGGCTGATCGCTCTTGTGCCCGATGGAGAGGCGGCGCCTCGCCGGCAGGTCTCGGTGGAGGTTCGCCAACTGCTGACCCTGGCCCTAGGGCTGGCTGCGTTGATTGTGCTGCTCATCGTGCTGATCGCCTCTGTCGGCAACATGAAGGATCGTTGGCTCACACCGTTCCTGTTCCTGGCCGTGCCTGTCGCCTTGGCGTGGATCGCCCCGCGGCTCACGCGACGGCGTCTGCAGTTGGCGGCGGCGGTGGCCGTCGCGATCGCGGTCGGCAGCATGGCGGCCCTGTGGCTGCGCCAGTTCATTCCGGCCGATTGGGCGGCGCCGCCGAATATGGAGGCGCCCTTCGATGTGCTGGCGACGGAGCTGCCTGACAGGGGCCTGTTGCTCAGCACCTCCAACTGGGTGGCGGGCAATTTGCGCCTGCATCGTCCGGGCCTGGCTGCGGCGACCCCGGAATACAGAGCCGTCTTGAGACATCCACCCTCCGGTCCGATTGTCTTGGTCTGGCGGGCTCGTGACGGCGAAGCGATCCCTTCGGCTCTGGCGGTTTTTGCGGCGGAAGCGCTGGGCCGCAGTCTGCCTTCCGACCTGCCGATCGAGACCCTGGAGGCTTCCTATCCCCGTGGGGAACCAACGCTCGCACTTCGCGTCGTGCGGCTCGCGGCCTCCCCCTAGCGTCTCGGCGTCTTGAGGGCGCTGGCGGGCAGGCCCAATCGAAAAGGGCGCCGCGAGCCTCTCGGTCTCGCGACGCCCCAATCGTCGGACGGCGCTCTCGGACTGCCCCGTTGCACCGCCCCTCGCAGCCGTGAGCCTCGGCCGCGCCCGTTCCTCGGCCACTTTGCCCTGCGTTCTACCCTGTTCCGCCAACGACGAACCTGGCGCTCTCGCCGGTGGCGGCCGGGCTCCGCAGAGCGGCCGGCAACGTTCGCAGCAGTTACGATCCGCGGCGCTTCGCCGCAGCTCGGGCGTCCGTAGGCAGGACGGACAGCCTGCGAACCGCAACAGCCCTGGGTCGGATCGTCGCCGTCTCCGCGAACTCCACCGGGACACTTGTAGCCCCGAAGAAATCACCTCGCCGACGCGCGGAGCCCAGATCGAACTGGCCGGCCGCTGCCCTCGCAGAACGGGGACGCGCCGGTGAGGCCGACGTAGAGCATCCGCTAACCACTCACGCACTACTCAGTATATTCGTAGACCTTGCTGTAGAGAGCAAGGTGAGGCGAGAAAACCGCAGGTTCTTTTCTGTGCAAAACTTAAGATGATGCGCACAAATTACCCACAAATATATCCACAATAGGGACAATGCGGCCGTCCGCTTTGCCTAACGCCAGCGTGTCGAATCCTTGCCGAAAGAGTCCGCTGGAAAGGTGAGATTATCTCGCGCGCCGACTGAAGATTCGTTTGCAAACGCCGCATTTCGCAGCAATGCGCCGGTTAAATTGACTCGTTTGCCGCAGCGCACTAAACCCTTAAGTAAGGTATCCGAATAAAGATTGCGGGCCTCAGCTTTTCCGCTCCGACACCTTCGGCGTAGCGGTGGCCGCGGCTTCGCCGCAACGATCGCCGGGTTCGGGATGTCCCGACCGCGGCGGCCAGTCGAGGAGCGATCCATGTCGGCTCAGGAGCAGACGGCCAAACGGCCGCTGTCGCCTCATTTACAGGTTTATCGTCCGCAGCTCACCTCGGTGCTCTCGATCCTGCATCGTATCACCGGCGTTGCTCTGGCTGCGGGAACGCTCCTGCTGGTCTGGTGGCTGGTCGCGGCAGCCGTCGGACCAGAGGCCTATGCGGCGGCGTCGGGGTTCATCGGCTCCTGGCTGGGTCTGTTCATGCTTCTGGGCTGGTCTGCAGCCCTGTTCTATCACCTGGCCAACGGCATTCGGCACTTGGTGTGGGACGCCGGTTACGGCTTTGAGCTGGAGACGGTTTACCGATCCGGGTGGGCTGTCGTTGCAGCGACCGGAGTGCTAACCGCGCTGGCCTGGATCGTCGGCTTGGCGACTTGGTAGAGGACGCAGCGCCATGTCCATGAAACTCCGCAGCCCGCTTGCCCGCGTTCGCGGTCTCGGCTCCGCCAAGGACGGAACGGGGCATTGGTGGGCTCAACGCCTGACGGCGCTGGCTCTGGTGCCGCTGACGATCTGGTTCGTCGTGGGGGTCATTGGCCATGTTGGGGCCGACCATGACGCGTTGCTGCAGTGGATCGGCCATCCGGTGACGGCCGGTCTGTTCCTGCTGCTGATCGGCGCGACCTTCTATCACGCCTCCCTCGGTGTGCAGGTCGTGATCGAGGACTATCTCCACAACGAATGGATCAAGCTGGCTGCGCTGCTGGTGATGAAGGCCGCCCTTCTGGTTCTTGGGCTGGCGGCGGCACTGGCGGTCCTGTCGATACTGTTCGCCTAGAGGGCGGAAGCGCGAAGCAAGAGGGCGAGATACGCCATGGCCGAGAAGCCGTCGAAGAAGTCCGACACCAAGGTTACTTCCAGCTACGATATCGTCGACCATAGTTATGACGTGGTGGTCGTCGGCGCCGGTGGGGCAGGTTTGCGCGCCACCTTGGAACTGGCGCAATCCGGTTTGAAGACGGCCTGCATTTCAAAGGTCTTCCCGACCCGCAGCCACACGGTTGCCGCCCAGGGCGGCATTTCAGCGGCGCTCGGCAACATGGGCGACGACGACTGGCGGTGGCACATGTACGACACCGTCAAGGGCTCCGATTGGCTCGGAGACCAGGACGCCATCGAGTACATGACCAAAGAGGCGATCCCGGCGATCATCGAGTTGGAGCACTACGGTGTGCCTTTCTCGCGGACGCCCGACGGCAAGATTTACCAGCGCCCCTTCGGCGGAATGACCACGAACTTCGGCGAAGGCACCGCCCAGCGCACCTGCGCGGCGGCCGACCGCACCGGCCATGCCATTCTGCACACGCTGTATCAGCAGTCGCTGCGCAACAACGCGGAGTTCTTCATCGAGTACTTCGCCCTCGATCTGATGATGGAGGACGGGGCCTGCCGCGGGGTTGTCGCTTGGAACCTGGACGATGGGACGATCCATCGCTTCCGTGCCCACAGGGTGATTCTGGCGACCGGCGGCTACGGTCGCGCTTACTTCTCCTGCACTTCGGCGCACACCTGTACCGGTGACGGCAATGCCATGGTTCTGCGGGCCGGCCTGCCGCTGCAGGACATGGAGTTCATCCAGTTCCATCCGACAGGTATCTACGGTGCCGGCTGCCTGATCACGGAAGGTTCGCGCGGCGAAGGCGGCTATCTGACCAACAGCGAGGGCGAGCGCTTCATGGAGCGCTATGCCCCCAGCGCCAAGGACCTGGCGAGTCGTGACGTGGTCAGCCGCTCCATGACCATGGAGATCCGCGACGGACGCGGTGTTGGCGAGAACGGCGACCATATCTTCCTGCACCTGGAGCACCTGGACCCCAACGTGCTGCACGAGCGGCTGCCCGGCATCTCCGAGACGGCGCGGATCTTCGCCGGTGTCGATGTGACCAAGGAGCCGATCCCCGTTATCCCGACCTGCCACTACAACATGGGCGGCATCCCGACGAACTATCACGGCGAGGTGCTGACCACGGTCAACGGCGATCCGGACAAGGTGGTGCCGGGTCTCATGGCGGTCGGCGAGGCCGGTTGCGTTTCGGTGCACGGCGCCAATCGCCTCGGGTCCAACTCGCTGCTCGATCTCGTGGTCTTCGGGCGTGCGGCCGGCAAGCGCTGCGCCGAAACGCTACAGCCCGGCGAGGCGCACAAGCCGCTGCCGGAGGATTCCGCTGATGTCGCGCTGGAGCGGCTCGACCGGCTGCGCCATGCGGACGGCGAGACCGCGACCGCGGCGCAGCGTCTGGAAATGCAGAAGATCATGCAGAACCATGCGGCGGTCTTCCGTACCGGCGATGTCCTTAAGGAAGGTGCCGACAAGCTGGAGGAAGCTTGGAAGCTGCGGGACGACGTCTCCGTGTCCGACCGCTCGATGATTTGGAACTCGGATCTAGTCGAAACCCTGGAGTTCGACAACTTGATCTACCAGGCCGTCGCGACGGTTCATTCGGCGCTCAACCGCACAGAAAGCCGCGGCGCTCATGCCCGCGAGGACTTTACGGAGCGAGATGACGCCAACTGGATGAAGCACTCCGTCGTCTGGGTCGAGGACAATGGCAAGGTGCGCTTCGATACCCGTCCGGTGCACATGAACCCGATGACCAACGAGGTTCAGGCCTTCCCCCCCAAAGCACGGGTTTACTGACCCCGTTCCGACGGCCGTCGCGCTTTTCAGCGGTTCGAACGAGAGAAATGGCAGAGGACACCTATGGCCGAGTTCGCGCTTCCGGCAAATTCCAAGATCGGCAAGGGTAAGGCCTGGCCGAAGCCCGAGGGGGCCAAGAACGTCAAGACCTTCAAGGTCTATCGTTGGCAGCCCGAAGACGGTCAGAACCCGAGTGTCGATAGCTACGAGGTCGATCTCGACAGCTGCGGCCCGATGGTTCTGGACGCGCTGATCAAGATCAAGAACGAGGTCGACCCGACTCTGACCTTCCGCCGTTCCTGCCGCGAGGGGGTCTGCGGATCCTGTGCCATGAACATCGACGGCACCAATACGCTCGCTTGCACCAAGTACATCTCCGACATGAAGGACGATGTGAAGGTTTACCCCCTGCCGCATATGCCGGTGGTCAAAGACCTGGTCCCCGACCTGACCCACGCCATCACCCAGTACTCCTCGATCGAGCCCTGGCTGAAAAGCACGACTCCGGCTCCGGAGCGCGAGCGTTTGCAGAGTCCCGAGGAGCGTGCGGAACTGGACGGTCTGTGGGAATGCATCCTCTGCTTCTGCTGCACCACCTCCTGCCCCAGCTATTGGTGGAACGGCGACCGCTATCTAGGACCGGCGATCCTGCTGCAGGCCTACCGCTGGATCGCGGACAGCCGAGACGAGGCTACGGGCGAGCGGCTCGACCAGTTGGAAGATCCCTTTCGACTGTATCGCTGCCATACCATCATGAACTGCACGCGGACCTGCCCGAAGGGCCTCAACCCGGCCAAGGCCATTGCCGAGATCAAGAAGCTGATGGTCGAACGCAAGGGCTAACCCGCGCGCATCAGACTCTGTTGCGAAGTGAAGTGGCCTTTCTCGATCAACATCTACAGCATGAACCACGGGACACTGGCAGCGACCGTTTCGCGGTGATGTCGTCGATCCGGGACGGGTCCTGTCAGAAGCGCTTCGTGCGACTTGATTTACGTGGCTAGTCTTGACGCCGCGGTAGCAGCCAGGTGTCTTTACAGAACAGTATTTCCTGTTCCCTTTCCGAAGCAAAATAAATCCAATAAGGCACCAAGGGCTATTTCGTCTGACAACACCGGCAGTCGATGATCAAGACTCGCGCGTGAAGCGCACGGTCAGATCGCAGCTGCCATCGTCGACCCATCGCCTGTGATCCAGAGCGACCTCCGTTCCGTCAGCCAAAGTATAGAGCATGGACGTCGAACGGACGAACCCCTGGCGACGTTCAACAGGGCTTTGAAGCGGCACGCTTGCGTGTTGTTCCGTAAGCAACTGCTCTAGAGCTGCAATACGGGCCTTGCACCCGCCTGTGCTCCGTGAGCCCACAGACACGAGTTCCACCGCAGAGACGCGCTCTCGGTCGGTAATGGCCATGACGTGCCAATCCGTTCCCGCGAGTTGCACGTTGGTGGTGACGGCCGTGCGGCCACCGCATGTTGGCCCATAGAGCGCATCGGTTCCCAGAGCGCGCATCGCGGTCTCCGCAGGGGCACCAAATGCAAGTCCAGGAGCGTCAAGTAGGCTGGCAATGACGGCGTTAGGCTGAGTGTCGACTGGCGAAGCCAGAAACCATGCCGCAAATGCGACCGCGGGAAGGCAGAAGAACGTCCCAACGGCGGGAAGGGCGAGTCGTTTGCAAGCTTGTAAACGAGACATCAGCTAGCTAGAAACCCGCTTAGTTTGCTCTCGACCGTCTCTATTTAACACAGGAGCAAGGCATGTCCAATCACATGTGCGGAGCCATGTTCGGAATTGCGTTGTTTGTCGTGGGTGCCCCGGCCCTCGCGCAGGACGCCCCCGTAACGGCGTCCGCGACTGTTATCGACAACTCTGGGGCAACCATTGGTGAAGCCAGCTTGATCGAGTCGAATGTGGGTGTCCTTATCCGTCTGACGCTGGATGGCGTTGCGCCCGGCTGGCATGCCATCCATATCCATGAGATCGGCAACTGCGACGATACCGAGCGCTTCATGAACTCGGGTGGGCACTTCAACGTTTATGAGCGCGCCCATGGTCTGCTCAATCCCGACGGGCCAGACAACGGGGATCTGCCGAACGTCTACGCCCACGCCGATGGCTCGGTTCGGGCCGAGATGCTTACTCCGCTGGTCTCGTTGAAGGGACCGGACCGTCCTGCGGTTCTCGACTACGATGGGTCGGCCCTCGTCATGCATACCAATGCGGATGACCACATGACCCAACCCATCGGCGGCGCCGGCGCGCGTATAGCCTGCGGTGTGATCATGTCTTCTGAGTGAGCTTGCACGTCGCTCCGGGCGGGGCGGGGGGCGCCCGACGCAGCCGCCGTTTTTCGACCACGAGATCGAGCGGCCCCGTAAGGCTTGGATGGACCTTTTGAGATGTACGTTCCGCCCGAGTTCCGGCTCGACGAGGCCGCAGCGATCGAGGAGCTGTTGAACAGGCATGACTTCGGCCTGCTTGTCAGCAGCGGCCCGGAAGGGCCCGAGGCGACACACCTACCCTTCCTCTACGACCAGAAGCGCGGCGTGATCGAAGCGCACCTTTCGCGCGGCAACGCCCAGTGGCGCCGACTGGATACCTTGGCACGGGAGGGCGGCCAGGCCCTGCTGATCGTTCAAGGACCGCACGCCTACATCTCGCCGCGATGGTATGAGACGCCCGCCTCCGTGCCGACCTGGAACTATCTGGCCGTTCATGTCTACGGCAGACCCAGCCCGATTACCGACCGCGACCGCCTCTACGCCCAACAGCAGCGGTTGGCTGCCCGCTACGAAGGGCCGTCGGACTGGACGATGGACGCCGTCGCGCCGGATCTACTCGAAAGGCTGCTTCGCGGCATCTATGGATTTGAGCTGCCGATAGAACGGCTGGAGGCCAAGGCAAAGCTGAGCCAGAACAAGTCGGCCGGTGACCGCAAGGGGGTGGTGGCCGCGCTGAACGTGGAAGATCGCACGGACTCGCGCGACACGGCGGCCTGGATGCGGCGTCTGACCGATCTCGATGGCTGAAGAGCGGGCGGGACGAGGCCAAGCTGACGATAGGCCTCCGCCTCCGGAAGAGACCTCTCCACATCGCGGCAGATCCAGGCTCTCTCGCGGCTCACGCAGCTTGCTGATGCTGACCGGGCTGCTGGCCGTCGTGGGCCTGTTGACCCTCTTCTCCGGCGAGACGCCGGAGCGCGACGCGACCGAGGCCTGGGGTCCGTCGTTCGATTTGCAGGCTCACCGTGCCGGTCGCGGTCTCAAACCCGAGAATACCTTGGTTGCCGTTGATCACGCTCTGGGTCTCGGTGTCACCACTTTGGAATTGGATCTGGGTCTGACGGCCGATGGGGTTGTGGTGGTACTGCACGACCGCCGACTGCACCCGGACCTGACCCGCGACGCGGACGGCGTCTGGTTGGCGGAGCAGGGCCCGCCGATCCAGTCTCTTACGGCCGCCGAACTGGCGATCTACGATGTGGGCCGACTGAAGCCGGGCAGCAATGCGGCGAAGCGCTTCCGCGAGCAGGAGGCGGTGGATGGAGCAGGCATTCCAACGCTCCGGCAGGTCTTCGCACGGGCCGAGCGGCTGTCCGAGGGGACGATCCGCTACAACCTGGAAACCAAGATCGCACCAGGCGACCCTGCTTCGCCGGCGCCCGAGACGATTGTCGCTGCACTGCTCGATGAGATCACCGCTGCGGACGTCGCAGAGCGCACCACGATCCAGTCCTTCGACTGGCGCAGTCTCGATCTGGTCGAAGCGCAGGCGCCGGAGATCGCCACCGTCTATCTCACGGCCGAGCAGCGATGGTTGGACAACCTGAAGCACGGACAGCCGGGCCCCTCGCCCTGGACAGCGGGTTTGGACCTGGATGACTTCAACGGGTCTGTCCCCGCCGCAGTCGCGAGTGCCGGTGGGCGGATCTGGTCGCCGTTCTTCCGCGATTTGCGCCATGGCGACATCGAGGAGGCGAAACGCCACGGACTGGCCGTGATCGTCTGGACGGTCAACGATCCAGCGGCGATGGCCCGTTTGATCGACGATGGCGTCGACGGCATCATCACCGACTACCCCGACCGGCTGCGCGCCGTCATGGCCGACAAAGGGTTGCCGTTGCCGCCGGCCTTCTCAGACGCGCAATGATCGCCAGCGCAGGTTAGATCGCTGGCTTTGGGAATCGCGACGGACGTCTGCGGCTCGCTTTAGTGAGACTTAAAGCGCGATCCACCTCGGAATCGGAGGCCGACGCCGGGCCGATAAAAACCGCGACGCCGGAAGCGCCGGTTTCTGAAGCGATGGCCGCTGAAGTGCGGGTGACGAAACCGGGATCGAGCGAAACGGCGGCGCCGGAAACGCCGGCCGACGAGATGTGAATTCGCGTGCCTGGCCTCTTGGGACTCAGGACTTTCCGGGGTACGCGGGACTCCGGCCTTGGCGGCTTTGTCAGTGACCATGACCAAAGCGACACCGGCAATCGCCGCTGCCCCGAGGCCGAAGAAATCGCGACGAGTGAGCATGACATCCTCCATGCCTGTGCGTCTTGCGCGTCACAAGCATGTGGGCACTGTCGATGAAGCGGTCACCCGGCGCCACGCAGTTGTGATGGCGTCGTGACCTGCATGCCGTCTCAATCGGCGATCAGAGTTGGCGTTCCAGCAGCCGCTCGTCGAAGGGATAGTCGGACATCCGCTGCACGCCGGTTTCGGTGACGAGAAACTGGTCCTCGAGCTTCACGCCCTCGGGACCGCCCGGCTCGCCGATATAGCTCTCCACACTGACGACCATGCCGGGTTCCAGCAGGCCGTCGCCGGTGAAGCGGTCGAGATCGCAGGCATGGGCGACGATAGGCTTTTCGCCATGCATGCCGACGCCGTGGATGATCGAGGGATAGCGCAGATCGAAGAAGCGCTCGGGGATCGGCCAGGCCTTCTCGCCGATCTCACGAAAGCTCATGCCGGGACGAAGCATCGCAGCGTTATGATGCACCTGCTCCCAAGCCATGCGGTACAGCGATTTCTGGTAGCCGCTTGGCCTGCCGGGGCCGCAGAAGAAGGTTCGCGAGATGTCGGCATAGTAGCCGTTGACCCCGACGGTATCGGTGTCCAGGGCCAGCAACTCACCCGGTCGCAGGCGGCGGTCGCCGGCTTCGTTGAACCAGGGATTGGTTTTCGGGCCGGAACTGAGCAGGCGGGTTTCGATGAATTCCCCGCCACCGAGCAGAACTTTGTGATAGAGCGTCGCGAAGAGCTCATTCTCGCTGACTCCGGGTGCCAAGCTCTCCTCCACGCTCCAGACCGCCGCTTCCGCGGCGCAGAGACTGAGCGCCAGGCAGGCGACTTCCTCCGGTGTTTTGAGACGTCGCACATGCAGCAGGGTCTGCATGCAGTCCTCGACCTCCAGGCCTTCGTCCTGCAGCGCGAGCGCGAGGCCGAAGGCACAGCGATCCATGCCGATGCGCCGATTCCCGCCGCCGTCCCGGCGCAGCAGGTCGGCGATCTCCGTGGCGAAAGGCTTGGCCATAACGCGGTCCCGGCCGTTCACCGAAGCGAAGACCAGTTTCGATCCGCGGGCTTCCTGGATTGTCTCCAACCAGGTGGAGACGTGCGCGCTGCCGGGATATTCGAAGAGAATCACGTCCCCTTCCTGAGGGACGTAGAGATAGCGGCTGGAGTTTCGCAGAAAGTAGCCGAACATGTTGCGAGAGCCGGTGGCGTAGCGCTGATTGTAGGGATCGAACAACACCACCGCGGCGAGGTCCTCGCTGCGCATCATGGTGCGCACTCGTTCCAGCCGGCCACGCCGCAGAGCGACGGGATCGAAGTCGATCGGCAGACTGTCCATCGGGGAGGTCGAGCGGTTGGCTGGCTTGGTTTCCGGGATTTCGAAGTCTCCCAGATCCGGGACTTCCCGCAGTGTAGGGTGCCGGCGTTGATCGCTCATCGGTCGCTAGATCCTTCGATTTTGAGAAGGGTTTCGGGGAAACAAGGAGGCACCGCCCGGCCCGATTGCGAAGCGATCGGGCCGGGCGGTACGCCGGCTGACGGGGAGCTGTGCCGGCTGAACGAGAGTCAGCTTAACCAGGTGCGGGTGAAGTCGTGATACTGCGTCGGGTGCATGTCGTAGCCCTGTACCCTTGTATTGCCGGCCGACAGCACCGAGCGCCAGAGCGGCTGAGCGATGACGGCGTCGTCCTGGAGAATGCGCTGCACCTGCTCCATGGCGGCCGTTCTGGCGGTGGGATCCAGAATGCCGCTGGCTTCGCTCAAGGCCGCGTCGAAATCCGGATTGCTGTACTTGCTCTCGTTCCAGGGCACGCCCGAGCGATAGGCCAGATTGAGCACCATGACGCCGAGCGGACGGTGGGTCCAGGGCGTGAAGCCGAAGGGAGTCTTCAGCCAGACGTCCCAGAACTTCGCAGCCGGCAGCGGGTTCGGCTCCAGCACGATGCCGGCTGGCGCGAGCTGCTGCTTGAGGGCGAGCACGGCGTTGAGTTCCCACTGACCGGTCGAACTGGCGACATCGATCGGTAGCCTCAGGCCGTCGCTATGGCCCGCTTCGGCCAAGAGCGCGCGTGCCCTGGCGTAGTCCTGCTTCAGGGCCGGCAGTTGGAAGTACTCGGGATGGATAGGGCAAACGTGATGGTTTTCAGCGGCTGCGCCGAGACCCCGCAGGGCTACGCGCAGAAGCGCCTCGTGATCCATGCAGGCGACGATCGCCTGGCGCACGCGCCGGTCATCGAAAGGCGCTTGCGTCACCTGCATGCGCGCCACGCCCGTTTGTGCCGTCAGCGCCTCGAAGACCTGCAGGCTGGCTTGCCGTTCCAGGATCTCGAGTTGGTTGACGTCGTTCTCGTAAGCCAAATCGACCTGATCGGACACCAGAGCGGACAGCGTGGCTGCCGGATCGTCGCCCAGATCGATGTACTGCACCTCGTCGAGCAAGGCCGGCGTCTGCCAGTAGTCCGCGCGTCTACGCATGATCTGCTTTGCCGAAGGCTCCAGGGCGACCAACTCGAAAGGTCCCGTCCCAACTGGGGCTTCGGTCAGATTGCCGCCCATCTCGTCGAAGTTCCGATGCGCCAGGCAGCAGCCGTAGTTGTAGAAGTTTTCCGGCAGCGCGAGCTCGGCCCGGTTCAGATTGAAGCGGATCGTATGCTCGTCGAGGATTTCGATGGCGCCTTCGGTCATGCGCGTGCGTGTAACGGGCTTCCCGCTGTCATCGGTCTTGCCGGTTTCGATCTCCTCCGTCATGGCGCTGAAGAGGCCGATGTTCGCCGAGCCGATCTCCGGGTCGAGCCAGCGCCGAACGTTGGATGCGACGTCTTCGGCGGTGAAGCGATCGCCGTTCGACCAGCGCACGTTTTGGCGGAGATTGAAGGTCCAGGTCTTCAGGTCCTCGCTGGTCGACCAAGTCTCCGCCAAGTAGGGCCGCGTGACATTGTCGGTGCCGGTCTTCGTCAGATACTCGAGGATGTGGCGGGCCTGGTTCGATTGGGTGACCGAGTTTAGCAGGGCCGGGTCGGCGATCTCGCGCACGCGCATCGCGACGCGGAGCGTACCCCCGGCTTTCGCCTCGCCGCTGGCGGCTGCGGCCGGCGTCGGTTGCGGGAGCCCGGTCATCGCGTAGGCTGCCGTGGCACCGACGCCAAGCAGGGTTGCCGTGCGCAGGAACTCCCTGCGCGAAACCTCGCCGCGTTCCATGCCGGACTGCAGGGACGGCAGCGCCGGGTGAACCTTCTCCAGAGCGCGTTTCCGCTTCAGATCGCTGGACATGACTCTCCTCCCCATTCTCGGTTTTCCACGAGTTTGGCAGACCGCGAGGAGACGTGACTCCACAAATGAAGCGGAAAACTGCATAATTGGCTCATACCCGGAAAGCTGCGCAGCATGGCTTCATGTTCCTCCGCGACGACCGCTTCGCCGCCGCTGGTGCGGATCGGGATCTTGCTGTTCGACGGTTTCCCGGCCATGGCACTGGCCTGTCTGACCGAGCCGCTCAGGGTGTTTAACAGCCTCTCGGGCGGGCAGCGCTTCTCATGGCATCTGCTCGGTTTCCAGGCCACTCACGCCACGTCGTCCAGTGGTCTCGAGATCGCTTTGAGCGACCGGTTGGAACGGTTGCCGCCGTCTCTTGACGTTCTTGTCCTTTGTACCGGCGGCAACGCGGCTGGTTTGGTTTCGCCGCAGCTTGTCGGGCTGCTGCGAGATCAGGCGAAGCGCGGCGTGGCTTTCGTAACCGTTGCCGATGCTGCCTTGTTGCTCGCTGCCGCGGAGTTGCTGGACGGGCGTAAGGTTGCCGTTCACTGGCAGTATGCGGACCTGCTTCAGGAGACCTCGCCGGCGATTCACCTGAGTCGCGATCTGGTCTGCATCGATCCGCCGTTCTTTTCCTGCCATGGCGGGGCGAGTGCCTTCGACCTGAGCCTGGAACTGATCCGCCACTATCATGGCGAGCCTTATGAGTCCCAGCTGAAGGCCTGGTTCCTGTACGACCTCGCCGGTCCCGGAGCACACCGTCAGGACGACTTCCTCTTCGTCTCCGATGCGGAAGACCATCTGCTGGCGGCGTTTCTGGAGCTGGCTTACGCCTCGATCGACCGCGGCCTCAGCGTCCTCAGCCTGGCGGCAAGGCTGGGGACCGCCGCGTCTACACTGAACCGGCGTTGCCGCCAGCGCTTTGGGCTGTCGGCTGGCGCGACCCTCCTGCGACTACGGATCAACCGGGCCAAGCGCCTGCTCAGCACGACCCGTATGACGAATGTCGAAATCGCCGTGGCTTGCGGTTTTTCCTCGGCCGAGCACTTTGCCCGGCGCTTCAAGCAAGCGGCCGGTTGTACGCCGCGACGTTATCGCGCCGCACGGCAGACGACCCGCTAGCTCAGGCGGCCCATTAGCTGAGGCGGCTCATCAGCTCAGACGGATGTCGTGCTCGATGCTGTGTTCGACATCAAGGCCTTCGATTTTCAGCAGGACGCTGGCCTTGACGCTGCCGTTGGGGGCCAGCCGGCCGTCTTCGAGCGCGGCGCGCACGGCCTTCTCGATCTCGCGCTGAGAGGTCACACCGACTTCCTTGAGAAACTTGCGCACCTGCATATTGAACTCGTCTTCGTTCATGACGCCTCACTGCCCTCCTCGGTTGCTTTTCGCCGCTCTCCCACGGAAGCTAATGCCCCTGCCGAGATGCAACAAGCTGTTGCTCTCGATGATCGAAGGGAGCGCGGACCGCCATGAAGCTCAACGCCAGGCAGATCGAGGAGTATCGCGAGACCGGTTGCCTGCTCTTCCCGGGCCTCTTTCAGCGGCAGGAGATCGGGCATTTGCAGTCGGCGCTGCCGCGGCTGCTAGATCGCCGCGATGAGGTCGCGATCTACGAGAAAGACGGCAGCGACGCCTTGCGCTTGGTTTACGGCGCCCACGCGTTGGAAGAGGCATATCGACGTATGTCGCGCCACCCGCGCCTTCTGGAGCCGGTGCGCCAGCTTCTGGAGGATGAGGTCTACATCCACCAGACGCGCCTGAATCCCAAGATGGGCTTTCACGGCGGCGAGTGGACCTGGCATCAGGATTTCGGCACGTGGCATCGGGCCGATGGCATGCCAGAACCTCACTGCGTGATGACGGCCGTATTCCTGGATGACATCTCGGCCGTCAACTCACCCTTGCTGATCATCCCCTGTTCCCAACACCATGGTATGCGAGAGGAGGTGCAACTGGAGGACGGCGCCGTCGGTTACGTGGTGATGGAGATCGATAAGTCGACGGTCGCGAAGCTGGCCGAAGACTCGCCGATCCGCGCTTTGGAGGGACCGGCCGGTTCCGTTGCCTTCCTTCACTGCAACATCGTTCACGGGTCGGCGCCGAACATCAGCCCCTATCGCCGGGCCATCTGGTACGCAAACTATTCGGCCGTCAGCAATGCCGCGACCGGCAGCGACCGGCCCTGGTATCAGAACAACCGCGATTTTACGGCACTGACCTCCCTCGGTGACGACTGCCTGCGCGATTTGAGCGGTCAAGCAGCAGCGGAGTAGATCGGAGCCGAGGGTTCGCGACGCCCAAGCCACTTTTTTTCGAGTGCGCGAGAATTGCTGTTCACGCGTGTGTAGAAGATTTTTTCTATTATTTTACAATAAGTTAGGCGGCCATCTCTGCGCAAGGAAGCGATGGCTGCACCTGGAATTTCTCCGCGCGGCCTGAGACAAAAACAGGTTTTTCCGCTTCACTTGGAATAATTGCTTTCGGCGCCCCGTTTTCGCCGCGAGATGTCCGTAGTGGACCTCGCGCTAAAACGAGGAGCTGAGCATGAAGTACCTGACCGTAGGCGTCGTCGTTCTGCTGACCGGCTGCGTCTCGGACGGCACCCGCATCCTGAATTCGATCGGGTCTGCCTTCGACAACAATCGCCCGGAAACGACGGCGGTTTCCGCCGAACTGCCGGTCGTCGAGCAACCGCGCGCCTTCGGCGCCTTCCAGGCTGCCAGCCTGATCGACGGCAGCAACCACAGCTTCGATGTCCAGCCTTACGGCAATGGCGTAAGGGTTCGTCAGAACGACGGCTGCGTTTGGACCCGAACGGCCGACTGGTTCTCGCCGTCCGACAGCTGGGCCAACTGCGGCACGTCGAAGAATTGGAACACCGGCCAAGCCCAGGTGCGCCAACTCGACTCGCTCTACCCACTGCGGATCGGCAGCCAAGGCCGCTATGAGCGTCAGGCGACGTCCCACACCGGACGCACCCGGACGCGCGAGACGGTCTGCCAGGTGACCGGTGCCGTCGATGTCGTGCGGCCAGGCGAGGCCAACACGCCCGCCTACGTCATCGAGTGCGACGACAGCAAGCGCGTGCGGACCACCTGGTACGCGCCGGGCCAGGGCCCGATTGCCTTCACGCAAGTCTCTGACACCCGCGGTCTCGAAGAGTCCTGGATTCGCAAATAACGAACCGGGCGGTACGCCCACGGAGGATGGTGACCATGAAGTACTTCCAAAAAATCAAGTCGGGGATCGACCCGCTGCCGTTTCTGCAAGAAATCCAACAGGTCGAAAACGCCTGGGACGCCTCGACAGGCCGGCAGGCTAAGATCAAGGTCCAGCGTGAAGCCCTGTCGATCCCGCTGCGCGGTCTGCGCAAGTCGGCGATTGGCGACCGGAACCGCCGCGATGTGCATGAAAGCCGCTGGACCGGTTCGTCGCAGAGCTATCCGCTGGCGTGTGGCTTCCTCAAAGACTTCGCGCAGGAGCGGGACGCTCTGCTCAGCCGCGCCAAGCTGGTTTGCCTGCCGGCCGGGCACCGGGTCTACCCCCACGTCGACCGCGGTCTCTACTACCTCTTCCGCGACCGATACCACCTGGTTCTGCGCTCCACTGCAGGCTCCTTCCTGCGCGCCGGCGACGAGTCCGTGCGCATGGGCGAAGGGGAGCTTTGGTGGTTCGACAATAAGCAAGAGCACGAGGCCATCAACGACGGCGGCGAAGATCGCATTCACATGATCTTCGACCTGCTGCCCCGCGCCCTCGAAGCCGAAATCAGCGGCAGCCGCGCCGCGCAGGACGCCTAACGATGACGGCGGTTCTGCACCAACTGGAGGTTCCAATGCGAAGCAAGCAGTCGGCGCTCATCCACAGACCGGCACGCGGCCGTCGCGGGCTGGCCTGCTGGATGGTCCTGCCCAGCAGAGTTGCGGTCGATGCCGTGCCGCTGATTGCGGTCCATGGTATCCAGCGTGGCGCCTACGAGAAGGCCACGCTCCTGCGCCGGCGGGCCGAAACTCTTGGCCGGCCTGTGATTGCGCCGCTGTTCGATCAAGAGACTTGGCCGCGTTATCAGCAATTGGTCCGCAAGGGTCGCGCCGATCTGGCATTGCTGGCGCTGCTCGAAGAACTGAGGATCGAAGGCGTGTTACAGAGCCCGCAGTTCGACCTCTTCGGTCACTCGGGAGGCGCCCAGTTCGCACACCGCTTCGCGATGCTCTATCCCCATCTCGTGCGCCGTCTGATCGTCGGCGCCGCCGGCTGGTACACCTTTCCGGACGCAACCGCGTTCCCTCTCGGCCTCGCGGCACGGCCCGAACAGCATGACGACTGGGGTCCGCGTATGGCGGCTGGTCTCGAGCGTTTCTTGCGCTTGCCGATCCGGGTCTACGTCGGCGAGCTCGACAACCAACGGGACGAGAACACCCGCAGCGGCCCCGAGATCGATCAGCAACAAGG
Organism: Kiloniellales bacterium; assembly: GCA_052168175.1. GTDB lineage: Bacteria > Pseudomonadota > Alphaproteobacteria > Kiloniellales > DSM-21159 > Algihabitans. Next base: position 131,695 of record JBQLZH010000002.1, on the reverse strand, counting down.
CGCCGATCGTTTGACCCGCGCCAAGCGTTGGAGCCACGCAGTCCAAGAGGCCGCCAAGGCACGCGGCTTTAAACCGAACGTCTGCCTGCAGGTCCTTCCTGGCTGCACCCACCAGTTCAGCGACTGCGTTGCTCACAGCGCGCTTCCGCATCTGGTCCTGCCCGACAATGACGACACCTGCCCCTCGCAGCCCGCAACCATCAAGGCCTGAGCGCCAGATCAAAGGAGTCTTCTCGATGAACCCCTATCGTTCTCAGTTCACCGCTTCTCTCGACGGCGCTAAATGGGCCTTCTCCACACGGCGCGTCCGGCGAAGCGACGTTGTCGGCATCAGCGACCGTGTCGAGGAAGCCAAGTCCGGCGATCTGGTGCTTGGTCGGGTCGAAAAGATCGGTTCGCACAAGCGTCTGCAGCTGACCTCGGGGCGCGGCTCCGAGCTGTACCTGGATGATCTGGTGGTGGTAGCCTGCGGCGACCGCTATGCCCCGGATCAGTTCGAAGGCATCGCCCGCATCGACCGCTGTTCCGCCGACTTGCTCGCAAGTGGCGGCGTGCTCGGTCAGATGCGCCAGAAGAACGGCAAGATGGCGATGCCCACAAGCATCGTTCCCGTGGGACTCCTGACCGATGCGACCGGCCAGGTCATCAATCTCTCGTCCTATGCCGAGACTGCGGCGCAGACGGGCGGTCGGCCGACGGCGATCGGACTCGTCGGGGCATCGATGAACTCCGGCAAGACCACGGCTGCCGCCGCCTTGACCAATGGTCTGCGCCGCGCCGGCCATCGCGTCGGTGTCATCAAGATCACCGGGACGGCGGCCTTCGGTGACTTCAACGCCTATGTCGACGCTGGCGCTCACCACGTCTCCGACTTTGTGGATGCCGGGATGGTCTCGACCTATCGCCAGTCGATTGCCGAGATCGAGTCTGCCCTCGATCTCCTGTTGAGCCATGCCGGACAGGCCAACTGCGATGTCGTTATCGTCGAGTTCGCCGATGGCATTCTACAAAGCGAGACAGCGGCGCTGCTGCGCAGTGATTATGTCCGAAAGGAAGTCCCTAATTTCGTCTTCGCCGTCCCCGACGCTCTCTCCGCCATCGGCGGCAGCACGGTTTTGGCTGAAATAGGGATCGAGCCGCTGGCCCTGACCGGCGTTCTCAGTCAGTCTCCGCTTGCTTCCGCCGAAGCGGAAGCGGCAACCGGGCTGCCGATCTGGACGCGGGATGCCCTTTGCGACCCCGCCAAAGCCAATGCATTGCTTGCTGGCGTCACATCCACTACGCCGCTGTGCGAGGTCGCGGCATGACGCGGCTGCCGTCAATCTTCGCAAGAGGCCGTCGGGCCAGGATTGCGCTCGTCGCGGTCCTGGCCCTGGGCCAGGCCACCGCGGCGGGGATCGCCGCCTTCTCGACGCGCGACGTTTTTGCCGCTTTTAGAGACTCGGCCGCCACTTTCCCGCTGCAGCCGCTTCTGCTGATCGGGGGCGCCGGCCTCGCCATCGCGCTATTGCGTGTAGCCGAGCGTGTGGTGGCGGAGCGTGTTGGCCAGGACTATGCGTTGGCGCTTCGGATCAAGCTGTTCGAGCACTTGACCCGCATGTCGTCGAAGGATGTTGCAGAGCGTCGCATCGGCGCCCTGTCGATGCGCTTCGTCGGCGATCTCTCGGCCGTGCGGAACTGGGTCAGCCGCGGTATCGCGCGGCTCATCTCCGCCGGCATCGTGTTGCCGGCCGGCGGCGCAATTCTCTACCTGCTGAATCCCACGCTGGCCTATGCCGCTGCCATCCCGGTCGGGACCGGGCTGCTGCTCATGGCGCTAGCCGGCCTGCCGCTGGGCCGCATGCATCGGCGCTTGCGCACCCGACGGGCTCGACTGGCAGCCGACATGAGCGAGCGCATCCCGCATGCCCCCGAGCTCCGTCTGCTGGGCCGTACCGAGATCGAACGAGACCATCTGCAGCGTAGCAGCGAGAAGCTGATCGAATCCGCGGTCGCACGCACCCGTATCGCCGAGCTGCTGCGCGCCATTCCGGACGTTGTTGCAGGCCTGACGGCTGCAAGTATCCTGTTCGTCGCTCTGTCCCGGGGCATGGCGCCGGCGGAGGCCGCCGCCGGGCTGGCGGCTGTCGGACTCATGATCCAGCCGATGCGCGATCTGGCCGGCGTCTGGGACCGCCGCCGCGCCTGGATTGCCGCCAGAGACAAGTGCGAGGCCCTGCTGGCGCGACCGCGCCTGCGCCGTTCACCTCGTACGGTGCCCCGCAAGGAGTTGCAGGGGGCGCATCCTCTCAGCTTCTCGAAGGTTTCGACCGGCACGTTGAGCGCTTTCAGCGCGACAGCGGCCGCCGGCCAGAAGATCGCCATCGTCGGCGGTAACGGCTCAGGCAAGTCCACCCTGCTGCACCTGGCCGCGGGCCTTGAGGACTGCGGCACAGGCAAGGTGCGCCTCGGCGACTGGCCGTTGGCCAATCTGACCGCGACGGCGCGTCGCCGATCGATCACTCTGATTAGCTCGCGCGCGCCGATCTTGGCCGGCAGCTTGCGCCGCGCCTTGACCATGGGTTTGGGCGGACGGCCGGACGATGCCGAGGTTCTGGCCAAGGCGGAGGCCTTCGGACTTGGAGGTGTCATTGCACGGATCGGCGGTCTCGGCGGGTCTCTCGCCGAAGGCGGCCGCAATCTGTCCATTGGCGAGGCCCGACGTGTCGTTTTGACCCGCGCCGCGCTTTCCAAAGCAGGACTTCTGCTGCTCGACGAGCCTGAAGCCGGTTTGGACGCCGGCGGCGAAGCGCTGGTCGGCGACCTGCTGCGCAACAGCGATGCGACGGTCTTGGTCGCGACCCACAGCCGGTCGGTCGCAGAACAGATGGACCAAATCTGGTATCTGGAAGATGGACGTCTAATCGAGAGCGGTCGTCCCGAGGAGCTTTTGGGGAGAGACCGGCCAACCGGTCGCTTCTTTCGCGGCCTCCGAGGAGGCAAAGGGCAATCACCCCTAGCGGTCGCGGTGTGAGCGGCGCCCGGACCCGGCGTCCTGACCAAGCGTCCGTTCAGCGGCGTGCGCGAAAGAAGTCTCTCAGGAGCGCCGCACAGTCGCTTTCGCGGACACCGCCGATGATCTCGGGCCGGTGGTGCGTCGTCTGCTGCTCGAATATGCGTGCGCCATGGTCGACGCCGCCGCCCTTGGGGTCATAGGCGCCGAACACGATGCGGCGCAAACGGGCGAAGGCGATGGCCTGGGCGCACATGGCGCAGGGCTCGAGTGTCACATAGAGGCTCGCGTCCTCTAGTCGTTTGGTCCCAAGACGTTGCGCGGCATCGCGGACCGCCAGCAGCTCGGCATGAGCGGTGGGATCGTGCAGCCGCTCGACCAGGTTGTGAGCCCGCGACAGGATCTGCCCGTCGGCATCCACCAGCACCGCGCCGACAGGCACCTCGCCGGCCGCAGCCGCAGCCTCCGCTTCGGCAAGGGCCAACTGCATGAAATCGGGTTTCTGCGGTTTCTCCTTCGTCATGGTCCGCTCAACACCATGGGCCTTGCTCTAGGTCAAGCTTCGCGTTAAGTGCGCGGGCAGAAGTCGCCAACCTGCCGAATCCCTAAGGAGTTCTCCATGCTGGAGATGGACGTCGACAAGGTCTGTTTCGTCGTCGTGAAGATGCGCGAGTATGAGGAAGAGGGCCTGATTCGCGCCGAAACCGACGACGACGAAGTCGGTCTGGATGAGGAAGCCGAAGAGGAGCTGGAGTCTGCAAGCGGCTTCGATGCTGCCGACGCCGCCGGCGAGGACGACGATGAGGAAGAGTTGTCCGATGCCGCCAGCGAGGACGGTATCCTGGAGGAGCTCATGACCTTCATCCGCAATCTCGACGAGGAAGAGCAGATCGAACTCGTCGCGCTGACCTGGCTGGGCCGAGGCGACTACGAGGGCGATCAGTGGAGCGAAGCCGTCGAAGCCGCCAGCGAGCGGCATAACAAGCGGACCGCCGAGTACCTCATCGGTATCCCGCTGCTCTCCGACTACCTTGAAGAGGGTTTGGCAGCCTTCGATCTTTCCTGCGTCGATTTCGACGAGAGCCGGCTTTAGGCCGTTGGGCAAGACCGCCAGGCCGGGACCTGCCGACGCCAAGCTGGGCGAGCGAATCGCTAAGACTATCGCCCGCTCCGGGCTCTGCTCGCGCCGTGAGGCCGAGACACTGATCGCGCAGGGCCGTGTCGAGCTGGACGGTGAGACAGTTGAAACGCCGGCCATAAATGTGGTGCCGGGCCAAAGAGTCACGGTCGACGGCGAGCCCCTGCCCGCGCTCGAACCGCCGCGGTTGTGGCGTTACCACAAGCCTGCGGGACTGCTGACGGCCGCCCGCGACCCTGACGGCCGCCCGACGGTCTTCGACCGTTTGCCTCAGGGCCTTCCCCGGGTCATGCCGGTCGGCCGGCTCGATCTCAATTCCGAAGGCCTCCTGCTTCTCACCAACGACGGCGGGCTGAAGCGTCGCCTCGAGCTGCCGGCCACCGGATGGCGCCGCCGCTACCGGGTGCGCGTCTACGGCACGGTTCAGCCGAAGGCGCTGGCAAAGCTGCGGGACGGTATCGAGATTGAAGGGGTTCGCTATGGACCCATCGAGGCCGAGTTGGACCACACAGCCGGCGACCGCAGCGGTGGCGCCAATGTTTGGCTGACGATGACCCTGCGCGAAGGGAAGAATCGCGAGATCCGCCGTGTCTGCGAAGCGCTCGGTCTGACGGTCAATCGCCTGCTTCGCTTAGCCTTTGGTCCCTTTCAGTTGGGCGCGCTGAAACCGGGTGAGGTCGAGGAGGTGCCGGGCAAGGTGCTGAAGGAACAGCTCGGCGCCAAGCTGGCGGCCGAACTGGGAGTTACGGTCGATGCGCATCGTCGCCGGTAGCCTGCGTGGCAAGCGCCTGGTTGCTCCAGAGGGCGAAGGCGTGCGACCGACGGCCGACCGAACCCGTGAGGCCCTGTTCGGGATCCTGGAAGGCGGTCGCATGAGCGGCGGCCTGTCGCCCCTGCCGGGCGCGCGCGTGCTCGATGCCTTTGCCGGGACTGGCGCGCTGGGCTTGGAGGCCCTGTCGCGCGGTGCCAAGCAGGTCGACTTCCTGGAACGCTACGCCCCGGCCCTGAGTGCCTTGCGCGCCAACGTTGCCGGGCTCAAGGTGACGGAGGCTTGTCGCGTTCACGACCGCGATGTCCTGCATCCTCCGAAGGCAGAGGCGCCGGCGGACCTGGTTCTGCTGGATCCGCCCTATAACCAAGGCCTTGCCCGACCGGCGCTGGACGCCCTGGTGCGCGCAGGCTGGATCGGACGGAAAACTCTGATCTGCTTGGAACTGCTGAAGAGCGAAGATCCCGACCTGCCGTCGACTTTTGCCTTGCTCGACGAACGCAAGTACGGCAAGGCCAAGCTCTGCTTCCTGCGGCTGGAGACTGCGCCACCGACCGGAGAAGAGCCTTCCGAGCGGAGCGAGGCCGGTTGTCCGAACCTTGCCCGGCGCGGAAGCGGAGCGTAAGGCTCTCTCCAGCCTCTCTTCGACGAAGCCTGTCAACGTCCCATGCCCCTGTTCGAAGCCTCCGATCTCGGTTGTGTCCGCGGTGACCGAGCTATCTTCGCGGGGCTCGGCTTTTCCCTGGAATCCGGAGGACTGTTGCTTCTGACCGGGCCGAACGGTGCCGGCAAGTCCAGCTTGCTGCGTGTGCTGGCGGGATTGCTGCGTCCAGCTGTGGGGCGGCTGGCCTGGAATGGACGGGAGGTTTGGGAGGATCTGGGCGCGCATCACGATCAGCTGCGTTACCTGGGGCACGGCGAAGCGGTGAAGCCAGCGCTGACTGTCACCGAAGATCTGCAGTTCTGGGCCGCCTTGCGCGATCTGCCCGCTGCGGAGGTGGAGCGGGCGCTCTCGCGGTTCGATCTGTCGGAACTGGCCGAGCGGCCGGGCCGGCTGCTATCCGCCGGGCAAAAGCGCAGGCTGGCTCTGGCCCGTGTGACGCTCGGCAAGGCGCCGCTCTGGTTGCTCGACGAACCGACGGTTGGATTGGATAGCGCCTCGGTCGAGCGGCTGGCGCAGGCGGTGGCGGAACACCGTGCGGCCGGCGGGCTGGCTGCTATCGCAACCCATATCGGTTTTCCCGGCGAGATGCCGCAGGTGCTGGCGATAGACGACTTCCCGCCGGTCTTGCCCGATCCGGAGGAGCCGCTTTGGTAGGCGGCCCCCTGTCCGCCCTGGTCGCTCGCGACCTCCGCCTGGCCTTGCGGCAGCGCGGCGACGCCTTGACGGTGGTGTTGTTCTTCGTCCTGACCGCCGCGCTCTTTCCCTTCGGTCTCGGGCCGGAGCCGAATCTGCTGGCGCGGATTGCGCCGGGGATCGTCTGGGTCACGGCGCTGCTGGCTGTGCTGCTGTCGCTAGAGCGTCTATTCCTGGCCGATTACGAAGACGGCAGCCTCGAACTGCTGGCTCAGGCGCCGCTGCCCTTGGAGGTCGTGGTGCTGGCCAAGGTGCTGGCGCACTGGCTGACCACCGGTCTGCCGTTGTTGGCTGCCGCTCCGCTGATCGGGGTGATCTATGGCTTGCCGCCCGAGGGCTACGGCGTATTGCTGGCGGCGATGGCCCTGGGGACGCCCAGCCTCAGTCTGATCGGTGCGATCGGCGCTGCCGTGGCCCTGGGGGCCCGACGCGGCGGTGTCCTGGTGCCGCTACTGGTGCTACCGCTCTACGTTCCGGTGTTGATCTTCGGAGTTTCGGCCGTCGATGCCCGTCTTCAGGGGCTATCGCCCGAGCCCCATCTCCTTTTGTTGGGCGCCATACTGGCCGGAACTCTGCCCTTGGCGGCCTTTGCGGCTGCTGCCGCCCTGCGGCAATCTGTCGAGTAGCGGGCCGGCAGGGCGAAAAACCGAGATTCTCGCCGGATTCCAGCGCGATAAGGCTGGTTCGGGGCGACTTGTTCGCACAGAATTGAGTCGGTTGCTCTGGACCCGCAGCCCTTCGCTGGTCATGTTACGACCAGAAAAAGAAAAATCGCACGGCGTCGCGCAGAATAGAACCGCGGCACGCGGCGTAAAACAGGATGGAAACGGATCGAACCCCTCTTGCCGGATCAAAACCCGTGAGTCGCGCAGCCACAACCGTCAGCGAAAGCCGTTCGCTGCACCGTTTCGCCAATCCGGCGCGCTTCATGCGCGCAGCCGATGCCGTTTATCCCTGGGCTCTTGCAGGACTGGTCGTCAGCCTTGGCGCAGGTCTCTTTCTCGCGCTTTTCGCGTCGCCGCCGGACTACCAGCAGGGCGATACGGTGCGGATCATGTACGTGCATGTGCCCTCGGCCTGGATGGCGATGTTCGTCTACGCCAGCATGGCGGCCGGCTCTGCCAGCTATCTGATCTGGCGGCATCCGCTCGGCGTGATTACGGCCAAGGCGGCGGCGCCGGTAGGCGCGGCTTTCACCTTTCTGGCCCTGGTGACCGGTAGCCTCTGGGGCAAGCCCATGTGGGGAACTTGGTGGGTCTGGGATGCGCGTCTGACCTCGGTCTTGATCCTGTTTTTCCTCTATCTTGGCTACATCGCACTGATGAATGCCTTCGAGAACGCCGAGCGTGGGCAGAAGGCGGCCTCGCTTCTCTGTCTCGTCGGCGTGGTGAACTTGCCGATTATCAAGTTCTCGGTGGATTGGTGGAACACTCTGCATCAGCCGGCCAGCGTCTCCCGCATCGGTACGCCGGCCGTTCACGAGTCAATGCTCTGGCCGTTGGGGTTGATGGCCTTGGCCTTCACGCTCTACTTCGTCGTGGTGCTGATCATGCGCACCAAGAGCGAGATGTTGAACGCTCGCCTGCGGGCGCTCGGGGCTGCCGAGACGGGGGAGCGCTAGAGTCGTGGAAGCGCTGCTCAGCTATCTGGATATGGGAGGATATGCTGCCTTTGTGTGGCCTTGCTTCGGGCTGGTGGCGGCGGTGATGATCTATCTTTTCGTTGCGTCCCGGCGTGAACTCAAGGCGCGCGAGGCGCGGCTGGAGGCTCTACGCGCTGCTAGCCCGCGTCGCCGCTCCGGCGCCGCACAGCGGGAGGCCGCATCGTGACCCGTAAGCGCCGTCGTCTCCACGTCGCTCTCTTGGGGTTGCTGTCGCTGGGTACCGCGACCGCCTTGGTCCTAACCGCTTTCGAGGACAATCTGGTCTTCTTCGTCTCACCGACCAAGATCGTTGAAGAGGGTCTGGAGCCTGACCGCTATGTCCGCATCGGAGGCCTGGTCGAAGAAGGCTCGGTGCAGCAGCTCGAGGGCAACCGCGTGATGTTCCGCGTGACCGACCTGGCACACGCCATCCCCGTGACCTACGACGGCATTCTGCCGGACCTTTTCCGCGAGGGTCAGGGGGTGGTGGCGCAGGGCTCGATCGGGGCCGACGGCGTGATCTTCGTCGCCCGCGAGGTGCTCGCACGCCACGACGAAAACTACATGCCGGCCGAGGTCGCGGAGGCTCTGCAGGCTTCCGGTCAATGGCGGCCGGAAAGCGGCCAACCGCCACCGCGCTAACGGCGGTCGGCCCAGGCAGGAAGGACGTTGCAGGCATGATCCCAGAGCTCGGCCATTTTGCCCTGATCCTGGCGCTGCTGGTGGCCAGCGTGCAAACGGTGGTTCCGCTGTGGGGCGCGCAGCGCGGAAACTCCGCCTGGATGGCCTTGGGCGGCCCCTCGGCCCTGGCGCACCTTCTCCTGGTGACGGTGTCCTTCGCCGCTCTGACCTACGCCTATGTCGTCAGCGACTTCACCGTGGTGAACGTCGTAGCCAACTCCCATTCGGCCAAGCCGATGCTCTACAAGATCACCGGCGTTTGGGGAAATCACGAAGGCTCCATGCTGCTATGGATCCTGATCCTGGCTGTCTTCGGCGCTGCCGTGGCGCTGTTTGGCGGCAACCTGCCGCCCAGTTTGAAAGCGCGCGTGATCGGCATCCAGGGCCTGATCGGCATCGGCTTCATCTCCTTCACGATTTTCACCTCCAATCCCTTCGAGAGAGTCTTTCCGCCGCCGCTAGACGGCCAGGACCTGAACCCGCTTCTGCAGGACCCTGGCCTCGCGTTTCATCCGCCGATGCTTTACCTGGGCTATGTCGGGTTTTCGGTGGCTTTCGCCTTCGCCATCGCGGCGCTGCTGGAGGGCAAGGTGGATGCCGCCTGGGCGCGCTGGGTGCGGCCCTGGACGCTGGCGGCCTGGGTCTTTCTGACCGGCGGGATCGCTCTCGGCAGCTGGTGGGCCTACTACGAGCTCGGTTGGGGTGGCTGGTGGTTCTGGGATCCGGTCGAGAACGTCTCTTTCATGCCTTGGCTGCTGGGCACGGCACTGCTGCATTCCGCCATCGTGGTCGAGAAACGCGATGCTCTGAAGGTCTGGACCATCCTCCTGGCGATTCTGACCTTCTCGCTCTCGTTGCTTGGCACCTTCATCGTGCGGTCGGGTCTGCTGACCTCGGTGCATGCCTTCGCCAGCGACCCGGAGCGGGGCCTGTATATCCTGATGATGCTGATCTTCGTGATCGGCGGCTCGCTGACCCTCTTCGCGATTCGCGCGCCGACGCTCAAGCCCGGCGGTCTCTTCGCGCCGATCAGCCGGGAAGGCGGGTTGGTGATGAACAATCTGCTGCTGGCGACGGCGACGGCGACGATTCTGATCGGCACGCTCTACCCGCTGATCCTGGATTCCCTGGGCGGCGGGCTGGTCACTGTGGGACCGCCGTTCTTCAACCTGACTTTCGTGCCCTTGATGCTGCCGCTGGTCTTCGTCATGGGCTTCGGGCCGATGATGGCCTGGAAGCGGACGGATATGGTGGGGGTTTTGGGGCGCTTGAAGGTCGCCGCTGCCGTAGCGCTCGTCGTCGGCCTTGGCACTCTTTACCTGCAGAACGGCGGGCCGGTGCTCGCGGCCTTGGCGCTGGGTTTGGCGGCTTGGCTGTTCATCGCCGCCTTTACCGACCTGGCCGCGAAAACCAAGCTGTTTCGGGCGCCCTTTGCGGATACCTGGTCGCGTGCGCGCGGCCTGCCGCGCTCTCAGTACGGGACGGCGCTCGCACACAGTGGCCTCGCCATTGCCATTGCCGGCATGGTCGGTTCGACGGCCTGGAAAGTGGAGAGCATCTCCGTCATGCAGCCGGGCGAGACCAAGGACGTGGCGGGTTACAGCTTCACGTTCGAAGGCGTCGAGCGTTTACCGGGACCCAACTATCTGTCGGAAACCGCCAGCTTCACCGTGCGCGACGGCGACGGCGCGTTCGTTGCCGTCATGACGCCGGAAAAGCGGCTTTATCCCGTCGCCAACATGCCGACCACCGAGGCGGCGATCCACACACGCTGGTTGGCGGATCTCTACGCCGTGATCGGCGACAAGGAGGAGCAGGGTGAGGGCTGGACCGTGCGGATCTACTACGAGCCGCTGGTCCCCTTCCTATGGCTCGGCTCGCTGGTGATGATGCTGGGCGGCATCGTATCTCTCAGCGACCGGCGTTTGCGGGTTGGCGCACCACGGCAGGCAAAGACGCGCGTGCCTGCCGGCCCGGCCGTGCAGCCGGCGGAGTAAGCAGAGCCTCCATGCGCTACCTTCTGTATTTCTTGCCGCTGGTGATCTTCTGCGGTGCCGGCGTGGCCTTCTGGTGGGCTCTGGACAGCGGCCGCGATCCGAGCCGCCTGCCCTCGGCCCTGATCGACCGGCCGGCTCCCGAGTTCGCCTTGCCGCCGATCGAGGGTGTCGACACGCCGGGCCTCGCCAGCAGCGACCTCGCCACCGGGGAAGTGACGCTGGTCAACGTCTTTGCCTCCTGGTGCGTGCCTTGCCGGGCGGAGCATCCGATCCTGGTGCGTCTGAACAAGCAGGAGGGTATCCGGCTGGTCGGTATCAACTACCAGGACGAGCCCGAGGATGCGGCCCGCTTTCTGGACGAGTTGACCAACCCCTACAGTCTGATCGGTGCCGACCCCCAGGGCCGCGTGGGTCTGGACTGGGGTCTGACCGGCGTGCCCGAAACCTTCGTCGTCGACGGTACAGGACGTATCCGCTACCGCCATGTCGGTCCGATTCATCCCTCCGAAATCGAGTCGGTGATCTTGCCGGCTGTCGAGGAGGCACGGAAATGATCCGCAGACTGCTCTCCGTTGGTCTCGTTGTTGCGCTCTTTGCCGTTCTGCTGACGCCGCCGGCGTTGGCGCTGATGCCGGACGAGATCCTGGACGACCCCAATCTCGAAGCCCGCGCCCGTGCGCTCTCGAAGGATCTGCGCTGCGTCGTCTGTCAGAACGAGGCCATCGATTCTTCGAACGCCGAGATCGCCCGGCAGATGCGCCTCCTGGTTCGCGAGCGCCTGGTCGCCGGGGACGACGACGGTCAGGTCATGGACTATCTGCAGGCGCGCTACGGCGACTACGTGCTGATGAAACCGCCGGTCAAGCCCGAGACCTATCTGCTGTGGTACGGGCCCGCCGTCGTCCTGCTTCTCGGCGGTCTCGGCGTCGCATTCTATCTGCTGCGCCGGCCCAAGGCGGCAGAGGTGGCGGAACCCTTGACCGCCGCCGAGCGTGAGCGGCTTAAGCGCCTGCTCGACAAAGAAGACGCATGAACTGGATTCTTTGGATTGCCGCGGCCGCGCTCTCCGCGATGGTCGTTGTCATGCTGCTCCGCCCGCTGCTGCGTCGACCGCAGGGGCAGGCGTCGAGCGCGGCCTACGACCTGCAGGTCTACAAGGATCAACTGTCCGAGGTGGCGCGTGAGCTGGAGCGCGGCAACCTCACGCCGGTCGAGGCAAAAGCCGCGCAGGCGGAGATCGAGCGGCGTCTCCTGCGCGCTGCCGAAGCCGAGCAACGCGAAGCTCAGTCGGGCGGCCAGATAGGCGGCGGTAAATCCGCCAAGGCCCTGGCCATGGTGTTGACGGTCGTTCTGCCTCTCGGCGCCCTTGGCCTCTACCTTTACGCTCTCGGGTCGCCGAACATGCCTTCGGTGCCGTTCGCGGAGCGTGCGGAAGAGCGTCGGGATTTCGACGAACGCCAGCGGCTGATCGCCGAGTTGGCGGACCGTATGCGCGAGGACCCGCGCGATCCTCAGGGTTGGGAGATTCTGGCGCGCAACTACGCCGTCATAGGTCGTTACCTGCAGGCTGCGGAAGCTTACGGCGAAGCGATCGCCCGCGGTTTCGACCGCGCCGATCTGCGGGCCCAGCGGGCCGAGGCTCTGATTGCCGCCGAGAATGGCGTCGTGATGCCGGCTGCCCGGCGGGAGATCGAGGCGGCTCTGCGCCTGGACCCCAATGAACCGTTGGCGCTCTACTACGTCGGCGTGATGCATGAGCAGGCCGGAGAGCCGCGCCGGGCCATCGAGACCTGGGCGCGGCTGTTGCGCGAGCTGCCGCCCGACATCGTCGGTCGCCCCCAGATAATGGCGCGCCTGACCGCGGTTGCCCAACGGGCTGGCCTCGAACCCGCGGACTTCGACACGGCCTCTCAGGTGCCGCCCGTCGGGGCACCACCGCCGGGTCCCAGGGTCGGCGCTCAGCCCGGCGGTCAGCCCGGGCCAACGCGCGAGCAGATGGACGCCGCGCAGGAGATGAGCCCGGAAGAGCGCCAGGCGATGATCGAGGGGATGGTCGAGGGCCTGGCGATCCGCCTAGAGGCAAACCCGGACGACCTGGATGGCTGGTTGCGCCTGGCCCGGGCCTACGCCGTGCTTGGCCGCCGCGACGAGGCGGTCTCCGCCTTGGAGCGCGCGGAACCTCTGACGGAAGATCTTGCGACCGACGACCCCCGGCGCCAGGCGGTGGAGCAGGGCCTGGACTCGCTACGCAGCGGATCGTAGAGCCACGGCCGGTCTAACAGCGGCCAGTCTACAGCGGCTCGCCCTTCAGCAGCCTCGGGAGATCGCCCACCAAGCCCATTGCATGGCGCATGAGAAGGCGCTTCAACGGCGGAGCACGGTCGACCGCGGCCATACCGAGATCCCGCAGCAGACGCAGTGGCGGCAGGTCGTTGGAGAAGAGGCGGTTGAGCCCGTCGGTAACCGCGATCAGCATCAGGGTGTCCGGCCGCCGCCAGCGTTCGTAGCGGGCCAGCGGCTCGGCTGCGCCCAGATCGAGGCCGAGCCGCCGGGCATCGATCAGGCATTCCGCCAAGGCGGCCACGTCTCTTAGCCCCAGGTTCAGGCCCTGCCCGGCGATGGGGTGGATGCCATGGGCGGCATCGCCTACCAGCACCAGTCGCCCGGCGCGGTAGCGCTGCGCGTGGTGCAACGACAGCGGATAGGCCCAGCGTGGTCCGGTCAGGCCAAAGCGGCCCAGGCTGTCACCGAAGCGACGTTGGCATTCGGCCGCGAAGGCTTGATCGCTTAAGTCCGTCATCGCTGAGGCCAGGTCTTTGCGCTCCGTCCAGACAAGAGAGGAGCGGTGCGTGCCGTCCGGGGCATCGGTCATGGGCAGCACCGCGAAGGGCCCGGAGGGCAGGAAGTGTTCATGCGCGACCTCGCCATGCGGCTGCGCGTGGGTCAAGGTCGCGACCAGGCCCATCTGGGGATAGTCCCAGCGCAGGGTCCGGATGCCGGCAGCCTGACGCAGCGGCGAGTTGCGGCCGTCGGCGGCGACCAGAAGCTGCGCCGTGACGCCGCGACCGTCGACCAGCCGTGCCAGGATACTTCCCGCCCCGAAGCGGTCGTCGGCGGGCGCGCCGCTGCGTTCGGCAGCCGTCACGCCGGCCGGTGCAATCAGATGCAGCGAGGGCAGTTCTTTAGCGCGGGCGAAGAGAGCCTGGCGCAGGCGTCGATTCTCGACGATCCAGCCGAAGGGACCGCGGCCCAAGTCGTCGCTGTCGTAGTGGAGGAAGAGCGGCGCCGCCCGGCGTCCGACCTGTCCGTCGGACACGCGAATGTCCAGGATTGCTTGCGCATCGGGCTCCAGATGAGACCAGATGCCAAGGGTCCGCAACAGGTTCGCCGAACCGGCTGCGATGGCCGAGGCCCGCCCGTCGTAAGCGGCATCCGTCAGCGAGTCGGGGGTCTGGGCGTCGATCACCGCCACTTCGACCCCAGCTCCGGCCAAAGCGATGCCCAGGGTCAGACCCACCAGGCCGCCGCCGGCCACGGCCACTTCGACCCGAATCGGCAGGTCGTTCCGGCCGATCGGGCCAGCCTTTGTTGTCTGCAGACCGCCTTCCATGATTGGCAAGATCTAGGCTTGGGCGGGGGCTGTCCAGTCTTGGCAGGCCGTTCAGAGCTGCGACTGATTGCTCTGCCCGAATTCTGATCACTCGATATTCAGTGGTCAAATTTTAAGCAATCAATGGCCATTCCGTGATCGCCAAGGGCACTGCAACCGGGTTCGAATGCTGTGCTACAGGCCCGCGAGTCGCTGTGGAATCCCGGGCTTTTGGGCCGTTGCGCTGCGAACTGGCACGGTTCTTGAAGAAACCTTAACGGGGACAGCGCGTCGGCGAAAAGTGCCGGCGCGCATAAGAAACGAGTGTAAGGCGCCGTAGGCTTCGGGCCCCCCGACAGGCGGCGCCGGATCCAGTGGGAACACAAGGGGGAAGTGGCACGATGAAACTGGTTATGGCCATCATCAAGCCCTTCAAACTCGACGATGTGCGCGAGGCCCTCACCGGAATCGGTGTGGAGGGGCTGACCGTCAGCGAGGTGAAGGGCTACGGCCGGCAGAAGGGGCAGACCGAGATCTACCGCGGTGCGGAGTACTCGGTGAACTTCCTGCCGAAGGTGAAGATCGAAGTCGCGGTGACGGCCGACCAGGCCGAGCAGGTGGTGGAAGCCATCCAGAAAGCGGCTAACACCGGCCGCATCGGCGACGGCAAGATCTTCGTGGTCGACCTCAATTCGGTCGTGCGTATCCGCACCGGCGAGACCAACGCCGAAGCACTGTAAAGCAGCAGATCTAAAGGAGGGGCTAGAGATGCAGCTCTGGCGCAAGTCTCTGGGCTTGGTGGCCCTGGCCGGTGTGACCGGTTTGGCGATGACCAGCCCGGCCTATGCCGAGGTTTCGGCCGAAACACAGTATGTCTTCAACACGCTTTCGTTCATGTTCCACGGCGTTCTGGTCATGTGGATGGCCGCCGGCTTCGCCATGCTGGAATCGGGTCTGGTGCGGTCGAAGTCGACCGCTTCGATCTGCCTGAAGAATATCGCGCTCTACTCCATCGCCGGCATCATGTTCTACCTCGTCGGCTATAACCTGATGTACACCAACGTTAGCGGTTTCATCGGGTCCTTCAGCTTCCTGTACAACACCACGGGCGACGAGCTGGCGCTCTTGGACGGTACCGGTGACGCGGCGGCGATCGTCGGCGAAGGCACCTACTCCATCATGTCCGACTGGTTCTTCCAGATGGTGTTCGTCGCGGCCACCGCCTCGATCGTCTCGGGCACGCTGGCCGAGCGCATCAAGGTCTGGCCGTTCCTGATCTTCGTCGCGATCCTGACCGGCATCATCTACCCGATCCAGGGCTCCTGGACCTGGGGTGGTGGCTGGCTGAGCGAGATGGGCTTCAGCGACTTCGCCGGCTCGACCATCGTCCACTCCGTGGGCGGCTGGGCCGCGCTGACCGGCGCTATCATCCTGGGGGCGCGGAAGGGCAAGTACGGCCCGGACGGCAAGGTCAACGCCATGCCGGGCGCCAACCTGCCACTCGCCACTCTGGGTACCTTCATCCTCTGGATGGGCTGGTTCGGCTTCAACGGCGGTTCCCAGCTGGCCTTGGGGTCGGCAGCCGACGCGGCCTGGATCGCGGTGGTCTACACCAACACCAACATTGCCGCGGCCGGCGGTGTTGTGACGGCCATGATCCTGACCCAGGTGCTCTTCAAGAAGATCGATCTGACCATGGCGCTCAACGGCGCCCTGGCCGGCCTGGTCTCGATCACCGCCGGTCCGGATCAGACCAACCACTTCATCTCGCTGATCATCGGTGCGATCGGCGGCGGGCTGGTGGTCTTCGCCGTGCCGCTGCTCGACAAGCTGAAGGTCGACGACGTGGTCGGGGCCATTTCGGTCCACCTGGTTGCCGGTATCTGGGGCACGCTGGCCGTCGGCATCTTCGGCAGCGGTAACCTGGGGACTCAGATCGTCGGCATCCTCGCGATCGGCGCCTTCGTGGTGATTACCACCAGCATCGTCTGGTTGGCGCTTAAGTCCACCGTCGGCATCCGGGTGTCCGACGAGGAAGAGGAGATGGGCCTCGACAAGTCGGAGCTGGGCATGGAGGCCTATCCCGAGTTCGGGCACGGCTCCCAGACGCTTTCCTAGGACGAGGCAGGGCTTCCGGGGCGTCCCGCAGGTAGCGGGGCGCCTCGAGAGTCGCTCTAGAGTTTTCGAATTTACGGCGATCCTCCGCCTGACTGGCCCGGCAGGGATACCTGCCGGGCTTTTTTTTGAGCGGGAGGGCTGTGGTCGCCGCGGCTGCCTAAGGGCGCAGCAAGCCGACGATGTCTTGGACGTCGCGCAGGATCGGTTCGGCGATGGCGTTGGCCTTTTCCGCCCCGGATCTGAGGATGCCGTCGACGTAGGCGGGGTCGCCAGACATGCGCTGCATCTCTTCGCCCATCGGGCCGAGCAAAGCCACAGCCAAGTCGGTCAGCACCTGTTTGAAATGGCTGAACTGCTGGCCTTCGAACTCGGCCAGCACCTCGGCCCAGGAGCGGTCGGAGAGCGCGGCGTAGATGCCGAGCAGGTTGTAGGCTTCGGGCCGGGCCTTCCGTATCTCGTCCGCCAGGTTGCCCTCTGCGTCGAGCACGTCAGGACCGGGCAGAAGCTCGGTATCCGTCTTGGCCCGGCGGATCTTCTGGGCCACCTCGTCGGGTCCGTCGGTCATGTTGAGACGGCTGGCGTCGGAGGGATCCGACTTGCTCATCTTCTTGGCACCGTCGCGCAGCGACATGACGCGGGCGGCTGCCGAGAGAATCAGCGGCTCGACGATCGGGAAGAACTCGGTGCCGTAGTCGTGATTGAACTTCTGCGCGATGTCGCGGGTCAGTTCCAGATGCTGCTTCTGATCTTCGCCGACCGGCACGTGGGTGGCCTTGTAGGCCAGGATGTCGGCGGCCATCAGGTTGGGATAGACGTAGAGTCCGGCCGAGGCCTGCTCGCGGTGCTTGCCTGCCTTCTCCTTGAACTGAGTCATGCGGTTCAGCCAGCCGAGGCGGGCGACGCAGTTGAAGATCCAGGCCAGCTCGGCATGGGCCGGGACCTGAGATTGGTTAAAGATGATGCAGCGTTGCGGATCGACGCCGGCCGCCAGATAGGCGGCGGCCACCTGACGGATCTGATCGCGCAGTTCGCCCGGTTCCTGCCATTGGGTGATGGCGTGCAGGTCGACCACGCAGTAGATGCAGTCGTAGTCGTGCTGCAGCGCGACGAACTGGCGGATTGCGCCGAGATAGTTGCCCAGATGCAGGTTGCCGGTGGGTTGAACACCCGAAAAGATGCGTTTCATCGCGCTTCGTTTCGCTGAACGGACGGGAGGGAGATTGCGGCGCGCCTTATCGCCGTTGAGCCCCTTGCGGTCAAGCCGTGGCGACTCACGCCGGTCGCTTGCCCCGGCGCCGCAGCAGGCCGCGCAGGTCATCAAGTTCCACCGCGCGTGTCGCCAAGGCCAGCAGAGCGTAGATCGCGAGACCGGCCGTCACCAGCACGGCCAGCGCCGGGAAGCGGACGATCTCGGGACCGGTCAGCCAGGGCTGCAGGGCAAGGCTCGCCCCCCAAACCGCCAGGCCCATGGCGGCGCTTGCGAGCAGGGCACGCGGCAAACGCCGTTTCGCCCCCTCATCCAGCGCGAGATGCCCGTCTCTCCGCAGGCGCCAGGCCAGCAGCCCGCTGTTGACCCACGACGAGATGGTGGTGGCCAGCGCGATGCCCAGAAAGCCGATCAGGAAGAACAGGGCCAGGCTGAGGACGATGTTGACGGCCACGCTGACTAAGGCGAAGCGTAAGGGGGTTACGGTGTCTTCACGGGCGAAGAAGGCCGGCTGCAGGATCTTGACCAGCACGAAGGCCGGCAGACCGAGTGCGAAGGCCGTCAGGGCCAAGGCCGTATTCTCGGCGTCGGCCAGGTCGAAGGCACCGCGTTCGAACAACACCGTGATGATCGGCCCCGGCACGACCGCCAGTGCGACCGCGGCTGGAAGGGTGAGAAAGAGCGCCAACTCCAATGCGCGATTGAGCGAGTGCAACGCCGCCTCCGGCGCGCCGCCACGCAGCTTGCGGGCGAGGTCCGGCAGCAGAACGACGCCGATGGCGATACCGATCAGCCCGAGCGGGAGCTGATAGACCCGGTCAGCGTAGTAGAGCCAGGAAACGGCGCCGGCCTGCAACGTCGCGATCATGGTGCCGATCAGCAGGTTGATCTGCATGGCACCCGAGGACAGTAAACCCGGCCCCATCAGCTTGAGCAGACGTTTGACCCCGGGCGTCAGGCGCGGAACCGGAAGGCGCAGGGACATGCCGGCGCGGCGAACCGCCAGCAGCAGAAGTCCGAACTGCAGCATGCCGGCAACGGCGACCGCCCAGGACAGGGCGTGAGCCGGCCGTTCGGCATGCGGAACCACGAACAGCAGAGCGATGACGAAACAGAGGTTGAGCACGATCGGTGCCGCGGCCGCGGCGGCAAAGCGCTGCATCGAGTTGAGCAAACCCGAGAGCAGGGCCACCAGGCCCATGAACAGCAGGTAGGGAAAGCAGATCCGCGTCAGTTCGACGGCCAGATCGAACTGCTCCGCATCGCCAACGAAGCCGGGTGCGATCACCGGCATCAGCCAGGGCATCGCCGCCATCGCGGCTGTTGTCAGCAACAGCAACCAGAACAGCAGGAAGGCCAGGGCTTCCTGGGCAAAGCGCCGCGCCGGCTCCTGTCCTTCGGCCTCCAGTCTGCCCGCGAACAGCGGCACGAAGGCCGCGTTGAAGGCCCCTTCGGCGAAGAGGCGGCGGAAGAGGTTCGGGAACTTGAAGGCGACGAAGAAGGCGTCCGCCAGTGGTCCGGCGCCCAGGGTGCCGGCGATCAGCACGTCTCGTGCGAAGCCGAGCACTCGGCTGATGGCCGTGTAGCCCCCGACCGTGGCGAAAGCGCGGATCAATGCCATGGGAAGAGGCTTCTAGAGAATTGCGGCGAGTCCGGGAAGCGGGGAAGGCTTGCCGGTGGCCGCCCTCTTTAGCACCCTAGGGCCAAGCGGACCTTCTCGCCCAGGCCACGCAGCCGTGGCACCGGCTCGTTGGCGTAGACGAAGCGTAGGTATTGGGCGCCGTGTTCGATGCCCCAGCCAGCCATGGCCGTCGCGCAGACGCCTTGCTCGAAGAGCCGATCCGACAGCGCCGCGCCGTCCAGGCCAAAGTCGGTGGCACGCAGCAGAAGCGACCAACCGCCCGCCGGAACCCCGATCGGCAGATCCTCCAGCTCTTCGATGATGACGTCGCGGCGCGCCTGCAGCTCCGCCACATAGGCGGGCAGGGTCTCGGCGGAACGCTCCAGCGCAATAGCCGCTGCCTCTTGTGCGATCCCGACAGGGACGACCACGTTCGCGAGCGAAACGGCAACGAGGTCGGGCAAGTAGGCTTCGGGTGCAACGATCCACCCGACGCGCCAGCCGATCATGCGGAGCTCTTTGGATGCAGAGCCGACGACGATGGTGCGCTGGGCCATGCCCGGCAGGCCGGCCGGATGCAGCGGCGTCCGCCGGTCGAACAGCAGCCGCTCCATGGCGCTGTCAAGGATCAACAGCAAGTTCTTTGCGACGCAAAGCTCCGCCACCAGGCGCCAGTCGCCTTCGTCCAGCACGGCACCGCTCGGCATGGAGGGTGACATGAGCAACAGGGACCGGGTCCTTGGCCCGACGGCCTGGCGCAGCGCCTCGCGGTCCAGCTTCCAAGCCCCGCCTGGCGTGAAGACGAAAGGGACGAAGCGCGGCTCGCCGCCGGCCAGGCGAACGCGGTTGATCAGGCCGGCATAGGTCGGGTCGGTGACGATCACTTCGTCACCGACCTCCGTCGTCGCCAGCAGGGCATTCAGAATGCCGGACAGTCCGCCGGCGCAGATGACGCAGTTGCGCTGCCCGTCGTAGCTCACGCCCGACAGCCGCGAGACATGGCGCGCGGCGACCTCGCGGAGCCGCTCCTGCCCGACGAAGGGCAGGTAGCTGTTGTCAGAGTCGGTCGTCGCGGCCAGGCGCGTGCGGGCGATGGCCTCGGGGTCCGGTGGTATGTCGACGTCCAGATTTTCCAGGCGCAAGAGATCGCGGTCGGAGAGATCGGCGCGCGATCCCATGCGGTCGACGCCGATTCCCGCGATAGACTGAAGGCGACTCGGCCGTGGGCGCGGTCCTGGCGGGGCAGGCAACATGGCAATCTCCAAAATAATAGATAATCTATGAAAACATGATCGAAACCACGGGACAAGACGAGATCGAGGACGACCGTTCCCTCGCGGGGCAGATCGCACGCGCGTTGGCCGCGCGTATCGTTGCGGGGGCTTTGGCGCCCGACACACCGATCCGGCAGGATCGCGTCGCTTTGGAATTCAAGGCGAGCCACGTGCCGGTGCGCGAGGCCTTCCGCAAGCTGGAGGCTCAGGGGTTGCTGGTCAGCGCGCCCCGGCGCGGCGTGCGCGTGGCGCCTCTGGATCCCATGGCCCTGTTGGAGGTGACGGAGATGCGGGTGGCCTTGGAGGTGCTGGCGCTACGCCATGCCATTCCCAAGCTGACAGCAGCGGATCTTGCTGCGGCCGAGGCGGCGTTGGAAGCGGGGGAGAAGAGCCGGGACATCGCAGTCTGGGAAGCGGCCAACCGCCGTTTCCATAGTGCGCTCTGGCGTCCCTGCGCGATGCCGCGCCTGCTGGCGACGCTCGACGACCTGAATCGGGTCGCTGCCCGCTATCTCTATGCCACCTGGAGGGACCTGGACTGGCAGCCGCGGTCCGATCGTGAGCACCAGGCTCTTCTGGCTGCGGCCCGTGCCGGTGACGCTTCGGGCGCTTGCGATCTCCTGCGTGACCACATCCGCGCGGCGGGCAACGCGTTGCAGGCCCGTCTGGAGCAGGTGGCTAGGTAACGGGAATTCCCGGCGAGCGAATTTTTCGGTGAAGACTTAAATCATTCGTCCGAAACGAGTTGGGGCGCCGCAGGTGACCTGCGGCGCCCCAGTCGTAACGGGTCTGACGAAATCGCTTACTGGATGATGATCTCGACACGACGGTTGCCGGGCTCGCGCACGCCGTCCGGGGTCGGTACGGCGGGCTCGGCCTCACCGCGACCGGCGACCGAGATGTTCTGGCTCAGGATACCCCGGGCCACCAGTGCATCGCGCACGGCGTTGGCACGGCGTAGGGAGAGAGCCAGGTTGTAGGCCTCGGAACCGGCACGGTCAGCGTGACCGGTGACGGAAAAGTCGATGATGCCCATGCGCTGTGCAGCGGCCACGGCGTCGTCGACGATGCCCATGCCGCCGGAGTCGATCTCCGCGCTGTCGAAGGCGAAGAAGACGATGTAGGGCTCAGGCGCACCCATCGGGGACGGCGTCGGCTGCATGGCCGCTTCAAGAGCCTCCATGGCAGCATAGAAGCTCTCGCGGCAAGCGGCGATGTGATCGGGCTGATGGTTTTCTTCCTGCTGCTCGACCCAGCAATCGAAACGTCCCTGGGCGTGAGCAGCTTCCACCGGAGCCTGCACGCGGGCGGTTGCCTCAAGCGCGGCCATCAGACGCCCGCGAGCTTCCGTCAGTTCGCCGATGTGCTCGTCGGGCAGATCCCAGTTGCCGAGCTCTTCCGGCAGCACGACGTCATTGTTGGCTGCGGCCATCGCCTTCCGGGCGAACAAGCCGGCGTCCGGCCAGTCGTACATCTGGTCGGCTTCAAACAGGGTCAGCTCTTTGTACTCGGTAAAGAGAGCCTGGTTGAAAGGGGTCCCGCCGGCGGCATCCATGCCGCGAACGGCGTCGACGTTGTTGATGTCGGACAGGCTGGCACAACCCGCCAGGACGCCGAGGGCGGCAAAGGCGCCAACGACTTTCATGCGGAACATTAAGCTACTCCTCCATACGCAGTGGGGGTCTCAGGCTTGTTTCGATCTTCGGATACGCCAAAAGCGCCCCGAAAGATAGTGGGGCCCTGAACCATTGGAGGAATGCCCCCCTCCAAGTCAGAACATTGTCCCATACAGTAGTTGAGTCATATGCGGATGTCAAAAGACCATAATATGACGCAATGCTGAATTTTTGCCGCAATATCGAGGGCTTGCAGCTTGATTCATCAGTGTTGCCGCAAAAACGTTAAGTGTCTCTATAGATGTTATACAGTTCTCCCCAACCACCTAAAGAGGTAGTCGATTGCAAGCCGCTGGTCAGCCTGCCTGAGAGGCCCCCGGGTCCGGGTCACCGTTGGCGTCGCCGTTGCCCAAGCTTGCTAAAGCGACGACCGGGCCTGCGGCGGCTTGGGCATCGTCCGGATCGTGGGTCACCAGCAAGGTCGGGAGCCCTTTGGCACGGGCGTGCGTGAACACGAAGCTGCGAATCCGGTCCCGTAAACCGACGTCCAGCTTGGCGAAGGGTTCGTCGAGCAGAAGCGCCCGGGGCCGTGCCAGCAGGGTCCGCAGCAGCGCGACACGCGCGCGCTGTCCGCCGGACAAGGTCATCGGATCCCGCGATTCAAAACCCTCCAGTCCGGCATCGGACAAGGCACGGGCGATTTCGGCGCGCCGGCTCGAGCGGTCGCGCAGGTCCGGCGGAAGCCCGAACGCCAGATTTTCCCCAACGCTCAGGTGCGGGAACAGCAGGTCGTCCTGGAACAGAATGCCGACCCGCCGCCGCTCCGGCGGAAGGGAGGCCAAGTCGACACCTTCGAGCAGCACGCGACCCTCGGTCGCGAAGTTGCGATCGAGCGTCCCGCAGAGAAAGTCGAGCAGACTGGACTTGCCGCTACCCGAAGCGCCCATCACCGTGACGATCTCTCCATCCTGGACCGTGAGACTTAAGGGCGCGAAGAGGCGCCGTCCGCCGAGGCTCAAGGAGAGGTTCTGGAGTTCCAGGGTCACTGTAGGGCGCGCCTCCGACGGTAACGCCAGGCCGGGAGTCCGACGGCCACGGCGAAGGCCATGAGCGGCAGCACGGCTTGCAAGAAAGCGTAAACTCCGACGACCCGCCGATCCGCGCCGGCCGACAGCGCCACCGCCTCGGTCGTCAAGGTCGCATAGCGTCCGGCGCCGGCGAAGAGCGTGGGCAGGTACTGCGCCACGCTGACCGCGAAGCCAACGGCCGTCGCAAAGAGCACGGGGCGCAGCAGCATCGGCAGCTTGATCCGCCAGAACACGCTGAACGGTGTCGCGCCGAGGCAACGCGCCGTACGGACATAGCGCGCGTCGAGCCGCCGCCAGGGTCCGGCGAGCGCCAGGAAGACGTATGGCAACACGAACAGCAGGTGACTCCAGACCAAGGCCGGGAAACTGCCATTCAGTCCGACCGACACCATCAGCACCTGAGCGCCGAACAGAAAGGCGACCTGTGGCACCAGGAGCGGCAAGTAGAGCAGCCAGAGCGCGCGCGTCGGCCGCCGGCCGCTGCGTTGCTCCTGCTCCAGGCAGCCGAGCACCAGGACCAGAGCGAGACCGGCGGTGGCGAGCCCCAGCAACAGTGTTGTCCAACCGGTCTCCATTGCCGGTTCCAGCTGTCGACTCCAGGTCGCCATCGAGAGGTCGTCGGGCCAGGCTGCCGGCCAGCGCCAGCGTCCGGCGACGGACCAAAGCGCCATCACCAGCAGACCTGCCAGACCCAAGGTCAAGACGGCGAAGAGGCTGCCCGACCAAGCCGTCCGAGCTGCGCGGCCCGATCCGCCGCGAGCGCCGCCGGCGATCCAGCGTCGCCCAAGGAACGCCACGAGCAGTTCGCCGAGCCTCCAGACTGCGATACCGGCGACAACGACGAAAAGTTGCAGGGTGGCACCCGCAGCTCCGACGAAGCGCAAAGCGAGGTCCGGGTCGCTGAACCAGCGGAACACCAGCACGGCGAGCGTCGGCGGAGCGGTTGGGCCCAGGATCAGCGCCATGTCGATGACCGAGAGCGAGAAAGCGAGCACGGCATAGATCGGCAAGCGAAGCTGCGGATAGACCGCTGGCAGAACGGTTTTCAGCCAGGCGGTGACCGGGCCGTAGCCCAGCGACCGTGCTGTCGCCAGACGCTGGGGGCTCTGCACCTGCCCGAGCGCCCCCAGCAGCATCAGCAGCAGGAAGGGCGTTTCCTTGGTCGCGAGCGCCACGGCCAGCGCCAAGCCATAGCGATCCTGGATGGTTGCGACGTCGGGCGGCAGATCGAAGCCGGTGGCCCAGGGCGACAGCAGGCGCAACAGGAAGCCGCTGGGCGCGAGCAGGAAAGCGATACCAATGGCGATTGCCGCGTGCGGTACCGCCAGCAGCGGCGCCAGCAATCGGGTTGCTTGCCGGTAGGCCCAGGTACCCTGGGCGGCTGCTGCGAAGCCGATGGTCAGGACGAAGGCCAACAGGGTCGACCCGAAGCCCGACACCAGGGTTGCGGTCAGGGCGCCAGGCAGTGCCGGATCGTCCAACAACCTCGCCCAGGGCTCTAGCGTGAAACCCGTCCCGCCGAGATTCGGCAGAAAACCGAAGGCCGGCAGCCAGGTCCCGATCAAGCCGGCCGCGATCGGGGCCAGGAAGAGCAGTAGCGTAAGGGGCGGGACCAGAGCCAGAGGCGAAGCGGGAAACAGACGCGATCGCAAGGCAAGTAAAGGGCGCTGCGGCACCGGGGTGGGTCTCCTGACGCTAGCGCAGATAGCGTCGGCGCCAGTCCTCCTCCAGCGCCGTCATCCAGGTGGGATGCGGCTCCAGCAGCACCGGGCCCAAACGGTCGGGCGGCA
Source organism: Kiloniellales bacterium (assembly GCA_052168175.1). Lineage (GTDB taxonomy): Bacteria > Pseudomonadota > Alphaproteobacteria > Kiloniellales > DSM-21159 > Algihabitans. Next base: position 106,816 of record JBQLZH010000002.1, on the reverse strand, counting down.
AGGTCGCCGGACCGCGCGGGATATCGGCGAAAAGCGCGCGCTGCGCGAGGCTTAAGCTGTCGAGAGCCAGCACTGTGTCGTCGCCCCAGATCTCGGGGTTCTGCTTGTGCGCCTGCGCTTCCGGACTCATCAGGAAGTCTGCCACCACCATTGCCGCTTCGGGTGCCTGGGCATTGAAGGGAATCGCGACGAAGTGGGTGTTGCCGATGGTGCCTTCGGGAAAGACGAAGGTGCGCGCGCTTTCCGGCAGTTGTCCGGCCGCAATCAGCGAGGAGGCTTCGCCGGGATGGAAAGAGAGCGCGATATCCACTTCGCCATCGTCGAGCAGACGTCGCTGAGCGGGCCCGCTGGTTGGAAAGACCCGGCCGTTGCGCCAAAGCGTGGGGTGCAGACTCTCCAGGTAGGTCCAGAGCGGAGCGGTGACCTCTGCGAACTGCGCCGCGTTCTCCACCGGGCGCTGCAGCAGGTCGGCGTCCTCGGCCAGCTCGATCAGGGTCTGCTTGAGAAACGTGGAGCCCATGAAGTCGGGCGGTGCCGGGTAGGTGAAGCGCCCAGGGTTGGCGGCGGCCCAGTCGGCCAGATCGCGTGCGTTGGCCGGTGTCGTCTCGATTCGATCCGATTCGTAGATGAAGTTGAACTTCGCCATGCCCCAGGGCGCCTCCAGCCCGTCGGTTGGCACGGTGAAGTCGATTAGCGTGGTCGGCTTGCCCTCGGTATCGACCAGCGCGAAGTTCGGCAGCTCCGTCACAAAGGGACCGAACAGCAGATCGGCTTCTTTCATCGCCGCGAAGTTCTCGCCGTTGATCCAGATGAGATCGACGCTGCCCTGCTCCAGATTGCCGGCAGCCTTCTCTGCCAGCACACGTGCGACGGCGTCGGCGGTATCCGACAGCTTGACGTGCTCCAGCGCGATTCCGTAGCGCTCCGCCACCTGGTCGCCGACCCAATCGATATAGGCGTTGATCCGCTCGTCACCGCCCCAGGCATTGAAGTAGACGGTCTGTCCGTCCGCCGCGGTTCCTGCCTCGGCAAAACTGGGAACGGGACGCGGCTCCGCCGCGCCATGGGAGGCCGAGATGGCGGCGAACAGGCCGCAAGCGAGGGCGATGGAGCGGCGTCGGGACATCGGCGAGCCTCTATTGTGATTGCATCCGCCAGTCGATTGTAAGGCGACCGGCGCGGGAAGCCAGCTGGCAAGCTAAGGTCGTGTCAGAGCTCTGTCAGCCTGCGCCCGACCCGTTTCACGCAGGCGTGACCAAACGTCAGGCGCGACTGCCGCGTCCTTGCTTTCGTGTAACCGTGGATCGCAGCCGGTGCTTGCGCAGGCCGCTCCACCCGGCTTACATGGATAACAGGCGCGCCGGTCTTCGGGCGCCAGCCCGGCGCGGGTGTAGCTCAGTGGTAGAGCAGTAGCTTCCCAAGCTACGTGTCGTGGGTTCGATTCCCATCACCCGCTCCAACTTTCTTCACCCAATCGACCGAGACCGTCTGGCGCCGAGAGCGCGATGCCTGTTCTAGGGCCGGCTGATCGTCTCAGCGATGTAGGGCGGCAGAGCGAAGGCACCGAGATGAACCGCCGGGGTGTAGTAGCGGGTCGCTATGCCGGCGGCGGAAAAGCGCGCCTGTAGCGTTTCGAGCGGGAGATTGCGCAGACTGGTGTCGTCGGTCGCCCAGCCGAAGGCCATCGGCCCGCCGGCATAGGTCGGCACGGTCGCGAGATAGCAGGTTGCGTCGGCGAAAAGACGGCGGAAGAACCCCAGTGTTTGGTTCAACTCGTCGGCTTGCAGGAAGGGGACGCCGTTCTGAGTGACCAGAATGCCGCCGTCCGAAAGGCAACGCTTGCAGTCTGCGTAGAAGCGTTCGGTGAAGAGGACCTCGCCCGGACCTATGGGATCTGTCGAGTCCACGATGATCAGATCGAAGCGCCGATCGGTTTCGGCAACGTATTTGAGACCGTCGGCGATGACCAACTCGGTGCGCGGGTCTTCGTAGGCCTGGCCGCAGATGGCACGCAGATGGGTCTTCGCGAAGTCCACGACGCTCGCGTCGATCTCCACCTGAACGGCCTCGGTGACGCTGCGGTGCTTCAGCACCTCCTCCAGCATCCCGCCGTCACCGCCGCCGATGATCAGCACGCGTTCGACCCCGCCGTGCGCCAGGATCGGCAGGTGCGCCAGCATCTCGTGATAGATGAACTCGTCGGCTTCGGTGGTCTGCACCACCCCGTCGAGCGTCAGAACCCGGCCGAAGGTCTCGTTGCGGAACAGCAGAAGATGCTGATGCTCGGACTTCGTCTCGAACAGCACCTCCTCGATTCTCAGTCCGCTTTCGTAGTCCCGGTGCAGGGTCTCCCGAAACCAGGAGCTCACAGCCCCTGGCCCCGCAGATGCTCGGTCACCGCGACATAGGACGGGGCGAAGCCTTCGCGCAGCACCTCTACGGCCTCGTGCGGCTGGGCATCGCCGCACATGAAGACGTCGAGCGCGGCGTACTCCCGCTCCGGCCAGGAGTGTATCGAAATGTGAGACTCGGCCAGCACCGCGACGCCGGAGATTCCGTCGTTCGGGGTGAAGTGGTGCAGATGGATATGCAGCAGCGTCGCCCCGGCCGCTTCCACGCAGCGTTTCAACACGGCCTCGACGTGATCGAGCTCGTCGATGCGTTTGGCACCCCAGAGGTCGACGATCAAATGCGTGCCGGCATACTCCTTGCCGTCACGCAAGATGAAGTGATCTTTGCGCTCGTCCGGCTGTACGGCGACAGCTTCCGAACCAGCGGCAGAAACGGACACTTCCTCCTGGGTGGTGCTTGAACCTCGATCCAAGTCCATCCCCAATTGGAAGAGGGCGGCATCGCGAGACATCTCGTCCTCCCCAACCAGCAGATGAGCCTCGCCGGACCGACCGGCGAGCAAGCCGCGCGATATGACGGTTTTGCTGCCGGAAATCAAGGGGCGATCATGTGAAATTCCGGATGTTGCAAGCTAAGGCGCAAATGTGCCTCCGCCTGCACAAGCTTCGGTACGCCGTGACTCCGTCGGAGAAAGATTCGATGCCTACCCGTCACGAGACGTCCGCGTTCAGGCGGCACACTCCCCTAGAAGATGCCTTCCAGGATCCCGCGTTCCCGACGGTCGATGGTCGGCGTTCCGGCCCCGGTCACCGGCTCGCCGATCGCCCGGGCCTCGCGGAGGCGGCGGGCTTCGGCCTCGGCATCGATGATATCTCCGCTGGGCAAGGCGTCGCGCCAGAAGATCAGATCTTCGAGAAAGTCTTCGCTCTCCTCGTTGACCCTCTGGGTCTCGCGGTCGACCACCTGACGGATGTCCGGTGCGACTTGATTTGCGCCGGCTTGCAGCAGAATGGCTCGTTCACCTAGGGAACGGCCGTCGTCCGGCATCACTTCCTGCACGCTGGCCTGCTGATCGCCCAAGCGGAAGACACTGCGCCGCGCCTGGTCAGTCGGCGTTCCGACCTGCGGCCGCGCCGCACCGGGGCGCGGCGGTCGCAAGGCGAACTCAGGCGGCACGGTCAAAGGTGCGCGTGAAACGACGCGGAATTCGTCGGGGGCCTGCTTGTCCAGGCCCAACTGCTCCCGCGCACCTTCGCAACCGGCTAACGCCAGGGTCGCGAGTGTTAGGCAGAGAAGTCCTGCTCTGCGCACAATCGGTCTGCGCATCGTCGATTCGTATCCTTATGAATCTTCAGCCGACATTCTTTTACCGCTTGGAGGCCGGTGTGAACAAGCCATCCAGCAGCAGCAGCGCAACGCCCACGACGATAGCGCTGTCGGCCAGGTTGAAGGCGGGCCAGTGATATCCGCCGAGGTGGAAGTCCAGAAAGTCGACGACGCCCGGCTGACGGAAGCGATCGATCACATTGCCGATGGCGCCGCCAACGATCAGGCCGCTGGCCAGGCGCGGCAGCAGGTGCCCCTGGCTGCGCAGCCAAACCAGCAACCCTCCGACGATTGCCAGGGCAATAGCGGCCAGCAGGTAGGGCTTCCACCAATAGTCGCTGGCCAGAAGGCCGAAGGCGACACCGCGGTTGAAGGTCAGCACCACATTGAAGAAGTCGGTGACGGCCACGCGCTGACCGGGCTGCAGCGCGTCGAGCACAGCCCACTTCGTCGCCTGATCGGCGACCGCCACCAGGATCGCCAATCCAAGCGTGAGCGGCGGTACAAGCTGGCGCCAAGCCAGGCTATGCGGCAGCGTACTCATCAGCAGGAGCTCATTCTGCGGCTTTCGACTGTATGACGACGTCGGCGCACCGGCGGCAGGTCTTCGGCGCCTCTGCCACCTGGCCGACTTCGGGGAGCACCTTCCAGCAACGTTCGCACTTTTCACCCTGGGCCAGGTGCGACACAACCCAGACGCCCGGCACTTCCTCCAAGCTGAAGGAGTCGCTCGGGCCGTCGCCTTCAAGCACATCGATTGCGGAAACGATGCAGACCTCGGCGAAATCGATGGAGTCGACTGCCGCCTTGGCTGCTGTCGACTCGACCCAGACCTTCGGGCGGGCCTGCAACGAGGCACCGATCCGCTTTTCGGCCCGCTCCAGCTCCAGGGCTCCGGTAACGGCGCGGCGGACTTGGCGGATCTGCGCCCATTTTTCGGCCAAGGTCTCGTCGCACCACTCGTCCGGCAGATCGGGGAAGAGCCGCAGGTGCACGGACTCGGGTGCCTTGCCGCGATGCCCCCAGGCTTCCTCGGCCGTGAAGCAGAGGATCGGTGCCAGCCAGGCCGTCAGGTGATCGAACACCAGATCCAGAACCGTCCGGCAGGCGCGCCGCCGCCGTGCGTCCGGCCTGTCGCAGTAAAGGCTGTCCTTGCGGACGTCGAAGTAGAAGGCCGAGAGATCGACGGCACAGAAGCTGTGCAAATCCTGGTAGACCGCGTGGAAATCGAAGTTCTCGACGTGGCGGCGCACCGCCTTGTCCAACTCCCACAGACGGTGCAGCACCCAACGCTCCAACTCCGGCAACTGCTCGAACGGCAACGCCTCGGCCTCGCCGTAGCCTTCCAGCGCCCCCAGTAGATAGCGCAGGGTGTTGCGGAAACGCCGATAGCTGTCCTTGAGCTGTTTGAGGATGTGCTGGCCGATGCGAATGTCGTCGGAATAGTCCGAGGCCACCACCCAGAGCCGCAGGATGTCGGCGCCGTCCTGGCCCACGATGTCGTGGGGGCTGACGACGTTGCCGAGCGACTTGGACATCTTGCGGCCGTCCTCGTCGAGCACGAAACCGTGGGTCAAGACGGCTTCGTAGGGTGCCCGGCCGCGGGTGCCGGCGGATTCCAGGAGTGAGGTATGGAACCAGCCGCGATGCTGGTCGGAGCCTTCCAGATAGAGCGAGGCCGGCCACTTCAACTCGGGCCGCGCTTCCAGGACGAAGGCGTGGGTCGATCCGCTGTCGAACCAGACTTCGACCACGTCGAAGATCTGCTCGTAGTCATCGGGATCGTGGTCGTTGCCCAGCCACCGCTGCGGCGGCGAGTTGAACCAGGCGTCGCCGCCTTCTTCCTCAAAGGCTGCGGCGATACGGTCGACGACCGCTTGGTCGCGCAGCGGTTCGCCGGTCGTCTTCTGCACGAACAGCGGTAGCGGCACGCCCCAGAGGCGCTGGCGCGAGATGCACCAGTCGGGCCGCTGTTCGATCATCGAGCGAAGACGGATCTGTCCGCCGGCCGGCACGAAACGCGTCTGATCGATCGCCTGCAGTGCCTTTTCGCGCAGCTCGTTGGTCTCCATGGAGATGAACCACTGCGGCGTATTACGGAAGATCAGCGGTGCCTTCGACCGCCAGGAGTGAGGGTAGCTGTGCCGCAGGCTGCCCTTGTGCACGAGTTTGCCCGCTTCGATCAGCGCGCGGATCACCGCTCCGTTGGCGTCGCCGTCCTTGCCCTCCGAGGTCAGCACCCGGGTGCCGGCGAAGAGCGGCACGTGGTCGAAGAAACTGCCGTCGGCATCCACCGTTTGCGGGATTTCAAGCCCCTGCTTTCGGCCCAGATGCCAGTCGTCGGTGCCGTGCCCCGGGGCGATGTGCACGAAGCCGGTACCCTGGTCGATGGTCACGAAGTTGGCGGCAAACAACGGCACGTCGAAGTCGTAGCCTTCACCGCGCAGGGGATGTGCACAGAGCGTGCCGGCCAGGTCCTCGCCCTTGCCCTGCCATACCACCGTGCGCTCGATGATACCGGCCGCTTCGCAGAAGCTCTCGGCCAGTTCGGCGGCAACGATCAGCAGTTCGTCGACCTGGGCGCGGCTTTTCTCGCCGACCGCATCGACCTCGAGGCAGAGGTAGTCTTGATCTTGGCCATAAGCGACGGCGCGATTGCCGGGCAGCGTCCAGGGCGTGGTGGTCCAGATCACCACGCTGGCGTCCTTCAGGCGATCCAGTCCTTTCAGGACGGGAAAGCGAACCCATACGGTCGTCGATTTGTGTTCATGGTACTCGACCTCGGCATCGGCCAGAGCGGTCTTTTCAACCACCGACCAAAGCACCGGCCGTGCGCCGGCGTAGAGCCCACCGTTCAGCAGGAACTTGCCCAGCTCGCGGACAATCTGGGCCTCGGCTTCGTAGGCCATGGTGGTATAGGGGCGCTTCCAGTCGCCGATCACGCCGAGGCGCTGGAACTCCTCGGTCTGGATGCCGATCCATTTCTCGGCGAAGGCACGGCACTCGCGGCGGAACTCGACCTTGTCGACGGCATCCTTGTCGGCGCCGCGCTCGCGGTAGCTCTCCTCCACCTTCCACTCGATCGGGAGGCCGTGACAGTCCCAGCCGGGCACGTAGTTGGCGTCTTTGCCCAGCATCTGCTGTGAGCGGTTGATGACGTCCTTCAGCACCTTGTTGAGGGCGTGGCCCATGTGCAGATGGCCATTGGCGTAAGGCGGGCCGTCATGGAGCACGAACTTCTCGCGCCCGACCGCGCTTTCACGCTGGCGGGCAAACAAATCCATTTGCTGCCACTTGGCCAGGATCTCCGGTTCGCGCTTGGCCAAGCCCGCGCGCATGGGGAAATCGGTCTTCGGCAGGAAAACGGTTTCGCGGTAGTCGACAGTCATTGGGTTTCGGCCTTCGGCTGCGAGACCTGATCGGCGGCCCGTCTGGCGCTCTGTCGCGCGCGAGCGCCGCAGGCAAGCTGTGGTAACGGATCACGGCGTTCGGGGAAAGCCCACGCTGGCACAGCGCATGGCCAAGTGGGGCGATCGCAGACGCGCAGTTAAACCCTCCCGGCCCTCGCTTAGAGGACCGGGCCGATAATTCGCCCGAAACGGCTCCAATCGGTCTGCGGCCTGGACATCATTATCGGAAGATAGGCGGCTTCGAGCGCAGGTGCTACTCCGCTGCGCTCTTCAGGTCGGAACGGCGATCGACCATCAGCTTGGCTTCGCCTTCCACCACGATGGTTTCGCCCACCTTGCAGACGGTATCGAAGATGACACGAGCCTTCTCCGGCAGGATCTCGCGGATCGTGACCGTCGCGGTCACCGTGTCCCCGATCTTGACCGGTGCCTTGAAGCGCAGATCCTGAGATAGGTAGATGCAGCCCGGGCCCGGGAGGCGCGTTCCGAAGACGGTCGATATGAAGCCTGCGGACAGCATGCCGTGGGCAATACGGCCACGGAACAGCGTGGCCTCCGCGAAATCCTGATTGAGGTGCACCGGGTTGGTATCGCCCGACACGCCTGCGAAGTTGACGATGTCGGCTTCGGTCACCGTCTTGGCAAAGCTCGCGGACATGCCAACCGACAGGTCCTCAAGGTAATAGCCGTGCAGGTTCTGCATCGCGACGGTCTCCATCCAGCCTTGGTGCGGCGTGGCATGTGCGCCGCAGCATTTTCTTCGCACCTGCACCATAGCAGCCCCGACGGGGTGCGGCAATCTGCGCTCAGTCGATGCTGCCTGATCAACCTTTACAAGGTCTTTGCGAGATCGGCGCGACCAGCTTACAGGCTGCCCGGAGTCGAGGCCCGGGTTCGAGGCCCGGGTTCGAGGCGCGGTTTCGGGGGTATGTCTGCAGGGGGCCTCGCTGGACCCGACTCACAGCGCATTGCTAGCCTTTTCCGATCATAGTCTGGAAGCGGAATGCGCGATGCGTCGCCTGGCTCTCCTCACCCTATTTCTGGCGGTGCTTAGCGGCTGTACTTCGGCCGACAGAGACTATTGGCAGCCGACGCCGGAGCGTGCGCAGTCGCCGGATTTGGCGCGCATCTACTTCTATCGGCCGGAAGTCGCCTTTCTCTTGCGGGCGGAGCCGCTCGTGATCGTGAACGACAAGCGGGTCGGTACCCTGCGCAACGGCGAAACCTTTTTCCGCGATGCTCGGCCAGGGCGCTACCAGATCTATCTTGTCGGTGCCGAGGACGATGTGATCGATCTGACCTTGGGGCCTGGCGAGCGTGCCTATGTCAGGGCCGGCATTGCCTGGCGGATGCTCGGATTTCGACTGGTGGCGCAACCAGCTTCCGCGAGAGAGGCCGAGGCGGCGATCGCGGGCTTGCAGCGCGTCACGGGCTTGGAGAGCGATCTGCGGCGCGCCAACCCCCAACCGCCCGATGTGGAAACGCGCCCGGAGATCTGATTTATCTCCACGTCTTCGCCTGAGCGATCCTTGTTCCCCAAAACTTCAGGCTGCACCAGTTCGGTTCGACAGCGGGCGTTCTCGGTAATGGGATCCGGATGCATGAACCTGAAGGTGTAAACCCAGAGCAAAAGAATTACTCGGTTAACGCGTAGACAGGTGGTTAAGTCGCGAAATCGCCTTTGCCGCGAAGTCACTCATTAGGAGTACTCGCCCTTCTGTCATTAGATTATCGCGTGCGCTGGCTCTTGGCCTCTGATATCGTTGAACTCACCGCGTCTATAGTACGGTGAACCCCTGTGTTAGTTGATCTTTGTAAGAGTAAAAACGGTCACTCGAAAGAACCTAACCTGTGGGGTAAGACTCGACCGGAAGTAGAAGTGACTTTGGCTGCTTCGGCGGGCGCGGGCAGCTTGCGGGTGCTTTGGAACTGCCTCCAGACACCGGCACGATCAACCTCCTTGGAGTTAGTTGACGGACATGCGTGAGTTTGCTCCTTCGATGCCCGAGCGCACGGGCGTCAAGGCCTTGGTCAAGTGGTTTAACCCGACCAAGGGCTTCGGTTTCGTCCAATTCGACGATGGTTCGCCCGACGCCTTCCTGCATGTATCGGTGATCGAACGCCTCGGTCACTCCGATCTGCCGGAAGGTACGGAGGTGATCTGCGACCTTGCGCAGGGTCGCAAGGGCCTGCAGGTCCACCAGATCACCTCAATCGAGCACCTACCCGAAAGCCGTCCTGGCGGCGGTTTCGGCGGCGGCGGCGGTTACGATGGCGGGGGCTATGGCGGCGGCGGAGGTTTCTACGGCGACCGTCCGCGACGTCCTGCACCTCCTCCCGCCGGTCCGCCGGTCGAAGGGACCGTGAAGTTCTTCAACGCGGAAAAGGGCTTCGGCTTCGTGGTCCCTGACGATGGCACTCAGGACATCTTCGTCTCCGCGCGCACACTGCAGTCCAGCGGGCTGGCGGTTCTGGAACCCGACCAGCGGGTCCGCGTGACCACGCGCATGGGCCAGAAAGGCCCCATGGCTGCGACGTTGGAGCTGGCCTGACCGACAGGGTCTATCGCTTCCTCGGCCCGGCGATCCCTCGATCCAGCCTCCTCTGTCGCGATTTCGTGCGTGCCGACCGCGGCGCCATCGACGCTTTTGAACGCCAGCGGCCCCGGTCGACGAGCTGAGAGCGTGGACTGAGACCGCTCGTTTCGAGGGTCGGTCCGGTCAGATCCCGGGTGCGCCAGCTTGGCACATTCATCGCGTTTCCAGGCCTCTAGGCCTGTGGGCGACAGCTTTCCGGAATAGCTGAGGGTGATCCGGCGTTGTTTAGGCAACGTAGCGGACAGATACCCACACCTGAACCAGGGGCGTGTGGGCCCCAAAGCAGCCGCTTCGACCGGAGGCTAGGATGAACGACTCACTTCAGCGGTACGTGGACTTCCGACAGATGATGTTGAAACAGGCTGAGGACCAGCGCTCCCAATCGCTCACCGGGTTTTGTTCTGCCGAACGCAAAAGCGGCGCACTGGACGAGGGTTTGCTCCTGCAACGCTCAGCCAACCTCCAGGAGGCTGTTGCCCAGATCGAGGCCATGCGCCTGACGCTGAAAGCCGTCAGCGAGATCATGGCTTTCGATGTATCGGTCGAACGCCAGGCGGCATAGACCGTTTCGAGACGCATAACGCTTCGGTCCCGGCCGCAATCTCGCAGGTGTCCGGCGCTGCTGTGCTTTCCCGTTTCCATCGCTTGTCGCTTGGCTTAGCGTCGCCGCGGAAGAAGGTGCCACGGTGCGAGGACTTGCATGGCGCAAACAGTTGAGATCGGGCACGAACGACGGCTGACGCTGGAAGACGTGGCTGCCGTTTGCGATGGCGCTTCGGTGTCGGTGGCGCCGGCCTCTCTCGCTCTCTTGGCGGAGCGGCGCCGGCAGATCGAGTCCTACGTTACCGCCACGGCCGAGCCGGCCTACGGTTTCAATCGCGGTTTCGGAAGCAACGTTCGCGACAAGGTGGATGCAGCGGGCCTGAAGCGTCTCCAGGTCAACTTGATCCGCAGTCACTCGGTCGGCCTGGGGGCGGCAGCACCGGTGGATGTGGTGCGCGCCACCATGCTGTTGCGTGCCCAGTCGCTGGTGCGGGGGCACTCCGGCGTGCGCCCGGCGGTGGTCGAGCAGTTGATCGCCTTCCTCAACGCGGGGATTTCCCCTGTGGTGCCGCAGCTTGGCAGTGTCTCGGCCTCCGGCGATTTGACGCCGCTGAGCCATGTGGCCCTTGCTCTGATCGGCGAGGGCGAGGTTTTCGTCGAGGGACTGCGCCTGGCGACGCCGGACGCCCTGGACCGTTTCGGTCTCGAGCCTCTCGAGCTTGAGATGAAAGAGGGGCTGGCGCTGAACAACGGCGTGCAGTTCACGGCGGCCTTCGGCACGCTGGCAACCCTGCGGTTGGAGCGGCTGCTGCGGACAGCTGCCGTGACCACGGCGCTTTCAGCGCAGGTCATGCTGGGTGCCGATACGCCCTTTCGCGCCGACCTGCACGCCCTGAGACCGCACCCGGGGTCCGTCAAACTGGCCGGCTGGATCCACGCCCTGATGGCCGGTTCGCCCCTGCGCGAGGCACACCGCCCCTACGAGATCGACGGTGAGATTCAGGACCCCTACAACCTGCGCTGCGCCGCGCAGATTCTCGGGCCTTGCTGGGATTTGGCCGAACGCGCGCGGGGCACTCTGGAAGTCGAGATCAACGCGGTCACGGACAATCCCATCCTTCTGCAAGCAGCCAACCACAAGGACGACGGCAGTCCCTGGGGCGACCGTGCCGGACAGATGGTGGAGATCGTCTCCGGCGGGCACTTCCACGGCATGCCGGTGGCGGTCGATATCTATGGCCTGCTGCAGGCGCTGGGTATCTTGGCCAGCCTGACCAATGCCCGCTGCCAGCGCTACGTCGATGCCGACCGCAACAAGGGGCTAGGCCCGCAGCTCAAGTGGCCGGGCGCCGATCGGGATCTGGGCGATCACCCCGAGCTCTTGGTCGAGCGGGCCACGCAGTCGGGCATGATGTTGCCGGAGTACGCGACAGCGGCCCTCGCCAACTGGATCTGGGGCCAAGCTCTGCCGAGCCATCTGATGAGCCTTTCGACCGACAGCGGGCAGGAAGACCACGTCTCCATGGGCGTGAATGTCGCGATCCGTGCCTATGAGGCCATGCCGCGGGCGGCCGAAGCCCTGGCCGTCGAACTGGCCTACGCCGGCCAGGCTGCGGCGATCCGGCGCGAGATGCGACATCTGCCTTCGCGGGCTGACCGGGACGATCCGACCGCCGGCAAGGCGCCGGTGAACTGGTATCCGATTGCTCCGGAGTCGCGACGCCTGAGCCCTGCTGGCGAGGCGGCCGTCGCCGCGATTCAGCGCCATCTCCCGCCGGTGACCGAGGACCGGGTGCTGTCCGGGGAGCTGCAGGCGCTTGCACAGGCCTTGCTGGACGGCGAGATTCTGGCGGCCGTCAGACCCTTCGTCGACCTGGAGTGATCTCTACTCGAACCCGACGGGGATCAGGCTGCGCACCACCGGGCCGATCTGGGCGATGGCGACGCGATCTTCCTGATTGTAGCGCATGTTCTTCACGACGACCTGGCCTGCCTCCAGCTCTTCGGGGCTCGCGATGATGACGATGGGGAAGCCTCGGCGGTCGGCATAGCGAAGCTGTGCCTTCAGCTTGCGGTCGTCCAGGAAGACCTCGGTCGCGATCCCCGCGCGACGCAGGCGTGCGGCCAGCTCCTTGTAGGCCGGCAGCGCGCTGCGGTCCTGGACCGTGACCAGGACCGGTGCGATGGCCGCGGCCTCGGGCGTCACGATGCCGGCGTCGAACAGGCGGCTCATCAGGCGGGTCAGCCCGATGGAGATGCCGACGCCCGGAAAGGTCTTGTCGACAAAGGTGCCGACCAGGTCGTCGTAGCGTCCGCCCGAGCAGATCGAGCCGACCTGCGGGAAATCGTCGAGACGGGTCTCGTAGACCGTGCCTGTGTAGTAGTCGAGACCGCGGGCGATCGAGAGGTCGATCTTGAAGTAGTCGGGGAAGAGCGCGCGTTCGTCGGTCACGTCGACCAGTTCGCCGTCGTCCAGGCGCGGCAGGACATGGTCCGGTGCGGACCGAACGACGGCCTCCAGCTCCGCCACGCCCTCGGCGAAGGCGGCGTTGACCTCCATGGCCTTCAATTGCGTCAGAATCTCGTCGTTGCTGCCCTTGGTGTCGAAGAAGTGCAGAATGCGCTCGGCCTGCTCCGCAGCCAGGCCGAGTTCGCCCAGCTTGTGCAGAACCTTGCCGGCTCCGATCTTCTCCAGATCGTCCACCACGTTCAGTGCGGCGCGCACCGCCACGTCGTCGGCCAGCCCGACGGACTGGAACAAGCCGGTCAGAATCTTGCGATTGTTGATGCGGATGGTGAACTTGCCGATGCCCAGCCTGCGGAACAGCTGGAAGATCACGGCAGGGATCTCCGCGTCGTACTCCAGGCTCAGGGCCTCGTCGCCGATGACGTCGATGTCGCACTGCACGAACTGCCGGTAACGCCCGGCCTGCGCCCGCTCGCCGCGCCAGACCGGCTGAATCTGATAGCGACGGAAGGGAAAGCGCAGCTTGCCGTAGTGCTGCGCCACGTAGCGCGCCAGCGGCACCGTCAGGTCGAAGCGGAGCGCCAGTTCCCTGGCACTGTCCTCGGCTCCGTCCTCCTGCACCCGGCGCAGGCCGTAGACCTCCTTTTCGGCGATGCCCTTGGCCAGCAAGACTTCGGTCCGCTCGACCGCCGGCGTCTCGATGGGGACGAAGCCGAAGGACTCGTAGGTCGCACGAATCACGTCGACCGCCCGGTTGATGGCGATCTGCTGCTCGGGCAGGAACTCGGGAAAGCCGGAGATCGGCTGGATGCGCAGGCTCATGGGTCGCTGGCGGGCTTCTTTTGGAGGCTGGTTTGTCCGGGAAGACGGCGAGCGCTTGATAAAGGACGGGTGCTCCAGGCGCAACCGCGGACTGGCAATCCCAATCTTGCTAAATGAATAAGTCAGCTCCTATTTTTTTTACCGCGAGGTTGCTCTCAGGGTGAAAACTCAAATGAATTACAAAAAATCATACTTTTTGGAATTTCTTTATTTGAGCAATCAGATGTCTCCAGGAAATATCTGCGCCCCACTTTTAGTAAGATCTGAATGTAAAAATATTCCTCATAAATAATGAGTAGTTTTTGCAAGCAAATTAAATATTTTAAAATAACAAATTGTTTCTATAATTATCTATTTATGAATAATTTTATTCATATTTCGCAAGTTCACTGGTTACGTTATTCAATAATTTCCCAATAGATCTAGATATTGCTTCTGCGAAAACATTTTTAACATTACCACAAAGATCTCTCTCGCGATTGGTTTTGCCAGTCAATTCTTCGCTAGACCTAAATGATCTCCAGAGAAGTGTTTCCGTAGACCCATAAATCTGTACGACCGCTGCTAAATCAACCTCGATAATAAGCTCTTCATCCAAGAACATTGTTTGGAACGTTCCTGGTACTGCCTCGGCATGTACAGCTATTTCTTCCACCGTGACAATTATCTGTCGATCAAACCCTTGTTCTGCTAAATTATCTGCTGAAATAGGATTGGATACAAGTATTGAGTCTTCAACTAAATTTTCAAAAGTTTTCTGGGTGGACTCTCGAAATGAAGGTCGAGCGTCCATTATAAAACTGTTGTAAACATGGCACCAAAACCAAGGGCGATCACTACGGTTTAAAGCCGCGTCGTCAATGTATAGCGCGTGACGGCCAGGAATAACTCTATCAAATTCAGGAATGGTGCTGGCTGACGGAGTCACGACGTGTTGTTCATAAGATGCGCAGGCTGTTAATAGAAGGCCAAATGAAAAAAGCAATATCGTTCTCATGTATTACCCTTTCTCAAAGCTCCTTGTTTCATGTATTTTCTGAATATAAAAAATAAATTCCAAACTATAAATTGCGTAAACTTGGTTCATTCGAAATCATTTCTCCTAACTCACGTGTCAGGCGTGCAAAGGAAGTGCCCAGTGCTTCAGAAACAGCGCGGTCGGCTTTAGAACAGACGACACCCTGTGCTGCTTCTGTGCGCGCCTCAGACGAGGTGGTGTGTTCCAGCAAGCGTCCTTGGAGACCATCAACTGTCAAATTAGCAGTAAGCTCGACTTCGATCAGAACGTTGCCGGCGCCCGGACCATAAATCCGCTCCAACTCAACGTCGATGTCTTCCGCTTCGATGATGATTTGCCCCGCGAAGCCTTGTGCACGTAACTCTGTACTAGAGAGGGGCTGCTCGACTGGTACGGTCGCTTCTACCAAAGTGGCAACTGTTCGCTCTGCCAACTTACGGAAAGGCTCGCGCGCGTCGAAGGTGAGTTTGTGAACGGCGCACGCTACTTCTTGCTGTTGTCCAAAGGCTGATGCATCTATGAAGACCGTATAGCGACCCGGCAGATTCTCATTGAATCTAGAGTATATTTGCTCCGTCGGGGGCACTGGGACGGTTGCATTGTACGAGCAAGCCGTAAGCGCAAAAATCGTGAACAATATTGCAGCTTTCCGCATATCTGCTCCTCGTATCACAACTCTAGGGTGTGCTCTTCTCTTATTATCCAAGACTCACTGTCAGCTATCTTTGGTCGCATAGAATGAGTGGTGGCACAAGCCATGATTTTGCCCGTCTAGCTGATTGCTCTGCGCGTGAGTGCTGCGATAACTGTCGTTGTCGATATCACGTTTCAGTTGTGCTCATCGTTGCCCCGAGATGCGGGTTCGTTATTGTGCGATAGTGGCAAGTAGTCTGCGGGTGGGCGCTCTGCCCTGTGCGGCGAAAGCTGTTTCTAGCTAGGGTCAGCCGCGGGACCAGGCCGGCGGGCGCGGGTGGCGGTGAGGCTGAGCAGGAAGACGGCCAGGGCTGCAACCACGATGGACGGTCCCGAGGGCGTATCGAACTGCAGCGATCCGAAGAGGCCGAGCAGGGCGGCCAAGGCGCCCAGGCCGGCGGCGATCACGGCCATCGATTCCGGCGTCGCCGCGAAGCGCCGGGCCGCGGCCGCTGGGATGATCAGCAGGGCGGTGATCAGAAGGATGCCGACCACCTTCATGGCCGTCGCGATCACGGCCGCCATCAGCAGCATGAAGATCAGGCGTGCGCGCTCCGGCGCGAGACCTTCGGCGGCGGCCAGTTCCAGATTTACCGTGCCCGCCAGCAGCGGCCGCCAGATGGCGATCAGGGCGGCGATCACCGCCAGCCCGCCGCCGTAGATCAATGCCAGATCCAGGCGTGAGACCGCCAGAATGTCGCCGAACAGCAGACCGGTCAGGTCGACGCGCAGCCAGGTCATGAAGGCGATCAGAACCAGCCCCAGCGCCAGGGTCGAGTGGGACAGGATGCCGAGCAGAGAGTCGGTCGGCACGATCTCGCTGCGGGACAGCAGCGTCAGAGCGAAGGCGACGCCGACCGCAACGACGAAGACGCCCAGGATCAGATTGAGATCGAGCAACGCCGCCAGGGCAATGCCGAGCAATGCCGAATGCGCCATGGTATCGCCGAAGTAGGCCAGGCGCCGCCACACGATGAAGCAGCCCAGCGGGCCGGCGATCAGCGCTACGCCGACGCCGGCCAGCAGGGCGCGCAGGAAGAAATCGTCAAGCATGGCTTCAACCGCGGTCCCGTTCGCCCTCGGGGTTCGGCGACAGCGGCACGACGCGACCGTCATGGTCGTGCGTGTGGTCGTGATGGTGCTGATAGACAGCCAGGGCCTGTGCGGCGCGTGTCCCGAACAGTTGCCGGTAGGCCGGGCTTTCCGCGACGGCATGGGGGGTGCCGCTGCAGCAGACATGGTGGTTCAGGCAGACCACCGTGTCGGTCGCGGCCATGACGATGTGCAGATCGTGAGAGATTAGCAGCACGCCGCAGTGCAGCCGGTCGCGGATCTTGCGGATCAGATCGTAGAGGGCGATCTCCCCGGCGAAGTCGACGCCCTGGACCGGCTCGTCCAGCACCAGCAGATGTGGCTGGCGTACCAGAGCGCGTGCGATCAAGGCGCGTTGGAACTCGCCGCCGGAGAGGGTCTGCAGTTCCTGCCCGGCAAGATGGGCGATCCCGACTTCGCCGAGAGCCTGGTCGATCTCGGCCGGCGGATGCCCCTCAGTCAAGGTCATGAAGCGGCGAACGGTCAGCGGCAGCGTACGGTCCACGGAAAGGCGCTGCGGGACATAGCCGATGCGCAGCCCCGGCGCGCGGATCACCTGGCCGCGGTCGGGCCGCAGTATCCCGACAGCAGCCCGGACAAGAGTCGATTTCCCGGCGCCGTTGGGCCCGATCAGGGTGACGATCTCACCTCGTCCAACGGATAGATCGACGTTTTCTATAAGCCAACGTTCCCGCCCGGGCGCTCCGCGCCGGATGCCCAAACCTTCGAGCGCCAGTAGTGGCTCCGCTCGCGCAGGCTCACCGATCGCCCGATGGGGCGAGGCATTGCTGGACGTCATGGCCGTCTGCGGCTCCGACGTTTCTTGTTGCGCCATGTTTCTCACATTCAGAGCTAAACAGGCCCGAGTGCTCCTTAGATGCATCTCGGCGGCAAACCGGGGTGGCTCGCGTTATGTTATCTTATAACGTCAACATATCACGGTAAGCCGCAGGCGGCGTCCAGGCAAGGCTGCCTCGAGGCCGGTTATGCGGTCGGCACCTGCGGAGGTCGGCTCAGTTGCGTTGAGCGATGAGCGTCTGGCCGTCTGCGGTCTCGATTGCGAGCCTGCCGTCGGCACGAACTTCGTAGCGGGTCGCTGCGCTCAGGACGCGCAGGAAATCCCGTTCCTGCTGCATCAGCGGGCCGGGGCAGCCCTTTCGCGTGGTGACGATCTCGCCGAGCCTCAGGGTGCCGGGTGCGCCCCTTTCCGTAGATTCGAAGCTGGAGCGGTAGCTGTTGCAGGAGGCGAAGCCGCCGAGCGAGCCGTCGTCATGGAACTCCAGGGTGGCGCGCGTGCGATCGAGCAGCGGGACTCCGGCGATCTCTTCAACCCGCCATTCGGGCCCAACCAGCTCTGCGGGTTCCACAGAGCGTACGGCCTGTGTCGGGGCTCCAACCAGCGGTGGGACCGCTTCCGTGGAGCTGGCTTCAGCGGAAGCGACTTCCTCGCTTACCAGCTCGCCGGAATCCTCCGATGGCCCTTCGTCCACGACCAACTGGGCGCAGGTCGGCAGGCTGCGGAAACCGATGCTGAAGTTGGCTGTCCGGCCCTCGGTATGGAATACCACGGGGGCCGACGGCGTGCCGCCAATATATCGAACGCCGGAGCCTGCCACACTGGGCGACAGACGGTAGATTCGATCGTCGAGCGTCACCAACAAGTCGCGGTCGATCTGTTGTGTTGTCAAAGCGACATTGCCGCAGCTGTAGCTCATGACCTGACCTAGGCCTGGCGACGATCCAGAATCGGAGGTGCCGCAGCCAGCCAGCAGAGCTGCCGCCGTCACCCCAGCCAACAAAAAAACAGAAGTCTGCACGTCCCCGGACCGCCTCACCCAGCTGCGTCTTTGTTCTTGGCGGCCGCGTCGGCCGCGTTGGTGCCCCTGGAGGGAATCGAACCCCCACTCCTTTCGGAACGCGATTTTGAGTCGCGCGCGTCTACCAGTTCCGCCACAGGGGCACCGTGGGCGCAGCTGCATCTCAGGCATCGCGCTGGGCGCAGAATAGTCGCTCTCGCCCGCGGTGCAAGAGTAGCGCTACTGCAAAGGGCTCAGAGGCGGCTTCGTATGCGCTTCGGCGGGCGGTTCATTGCAAGGCCCCGCGTGATGATGGACTAGCCGCCAGTTGCCCTCGACCTCGCGGAACAGATTGGTCGCAACCAGCAGCGCGTTGCCGATGGCCTCGTAGCACACCACCATGCCGAGCGGTTCTCCCTCACCGCTGCCGAGCAGCAGGGCCTCGGGCGCACGACAGTGGATGACGGCTGGACCTCCGCCTTGAAAGATGGCGCGCCAGGATTCCAGGATCTCGTGCCGGTCCGTCAGGGCGCGCCAGCCGGGGTGGATGCAGGCAACCGGACCGGAATCGTCCCACAGCTCCGCCAGTGCAACCAAGTCCCGGCTGTTAAAGGCTGCGTAGAAGCGCTCGTTTGCCTCCAGCAGCTCTGCCAACGGGTTCATCGCATCTCCCGTCCTGCGCGTTGTGCCTTTGCCCTGTCGCAGCAGCCTAGCAAGCCCTTCGGCGCTTGACCGTTCTTTTGTTCCGACAAAGCAGGATCCCCGGAGGTGGTTTCGCTCTGGCGATGGTAATCGCGCTCTTGCGCATCCGGCTGGCCGCCGACGTAGTGCGATGGGCAGAGTCGGCTCCAATCGGCGGTGACCGCTGCGACATTTAACAGACCCTCGCAGCCTCAATGCGAGACGGTGATTGATGGAACACCGCGGCGACGGCTATAGCAGCGCTTCGGCGGAATTGACTTGGGGGGCCTAGGGAAGTGCGCTGGGTACGCAGCCTGTACGACTGGACCATGGCACAGGCCGAGCGGCGCTACGCCTTGTCGGTGCTCTTCGCCATCTCTTTCATCGAGTCCTCGGTTTTCCCGATCCCGCCGGACGTGCTGTTGATCCCCATGGTGTTGGCGGCTCGCGAGAAAGCCTGGCTGATCGCCGGTGTCTGTACCGTCGCATCGGTCCTGGGCGGTATGGCCGGCTATGCCATCGGTTACTTCTTCTTCGAGGGCATCGGCCAGCCGATCCTGGAGTTCTACGGCTACATCGACCGGTTCGAAGCCTTTGCGGCCTCCTACAACGAGTGGGGAGCCTGGATTGTCGCCGGGGCCGGCTTTACGCCCTTTCCCTATAAGCTCATCACGATCGCCAGCGGTGTGACGCAGCTCGATCTCGGCACCTTTACCGTGGCGTCGGTTGTCTCCCGGGGCGGGCGCTTCTTTCTGGTTGCGGCCTTGCTCTGGTGGTTCGGCCAGCCGATCCGTCGCTTCGTCGAAAACAATCTGCCTATGCTGACGTGGCTTTTCTTCGCGCTTCTGCTCGGCGGATTCCTGGTCGCCCGCTTCCTGGTTTGAGGCTTCGGTCATGACCATATCCGAGCGATGACGTTCTCGGATGCCATCAGCCTGCGCGCCGCTGGTTCCGCTCCTTGGCTAGCCGTTGCAGTCGCCGTGGCAGCGCTGCTCGGGGCCTTGGGGTTCCAATACATCGGTGGCTATCCCCCCTGTCTTCTTTGCCATTGGCAGCGCTATGCCCACGTCGCGGCGCTCGCCTTGGCGCTGTTGGCTCTGCCGCTGGCCGGCAAGGCGCGACGCTTTGCCACTCTCGCTGCCGGCCTTACTTTTCTGGGCGGTGCCGGTCTTGCCGGATTTCACGTTGGCGTCGAGCAGGGCTGGTGGGAGGGGCTGCCCGGCTGCAGCGCCCCGGATATCCAGGGCCTCGACGTGGAGCAGCTGCGCGCCTTGCTGATGGAAGCAGAGGTCGTGCCCTGCGACGAAGTCGCCTGGTCGTTGTTCGGAATCTCGATGGCGGGCTGGAACCTGGTCTTGTCGGCGCTGACCGGGGCCGCCATTCTCTGGCTGGTTGCGCGTCAACAGCGCGGGAGCGAAGCATGAGCAGTACGTCTGAGGCCAAGCGAGCGAGCAAACGGCAGGGATTGCCCGGCGACCCCGACCGTCGCGAGCGGTTGGAACGCATCCTGCGGGTCGACTTGGCCGGCGAGTACGGCGCCCGGCGGATCTACGAGGGCCAGCTCGCTATCCTTGGCCGTTCGAAGGCGGCGCCGACCATTCGGGAGATGTGGGAACAGGAAGCGAAGCATCTCGACTACTTCGAGAAAGCTGTGCCGAAGCATCGAGTGCGCCCCACCGCGCTGCAGCCGGCCTGGCATGTCGCCGGTTTTGCACTGGGCGCCGTCACGGCGCTGATGGGCGAGAAGGCGGCGATGGCCTGCACCGTCGCGGTCGAAGAGGTGATCGACGAGCACTACGCCAGCCAAGCTGAGCAACTCTCGGACGAAGGCGAGGAAGGCGAGCTCAAACGCGCAATCCAGGAGTTCCGGGAAGACGAGATCGAGCATCGGAACACGGGTCTCGCCCATGGTGCCGAGGAAACAGTGGCTTACGAAGGCTTGACGACGGTCATCAAGGCTGGCTCGCGGCTGGCGATATGGCTGAGCGAGCGCTACTAGACTTGCGGGACAGCCGCTATGGCTGACCGCTCTTTGGCTACACCGGAGCCCGGTCGCGGAGCTCCAGCCTCTTCCCACAACCCGGCCCTGCCGGCGATCGGCGCGATGGTGGCGGCCGCCGCACTGATTGCGGTCACGACCCTTTTGGCCAAGATTCTCGGGCGTGGTCTTACCGGTCCGGAACTGCATCCGCTGCAGGTCAGCGCGGGACGGTTCTGTTTTGCCTTTCTCGCGCTTATCCCGGTGCTGGTCTGGCGTTACCCGGGGTTTCGCGGCGCGGCTTGGCCACTGCACATCGGGCGGAGCCTGTGCGGCTGGAGCGGAGTCACCTGCCTCTTCGCCGCCGCTGCCTTGATGCCCTTGGCAGAAGCGACGGCGATCTCATTTCTTTCGCCGCTGGTTACGATGCTGCTGGCCATCGCGCTGCTGCAAGAAAGGGTCGGCCCCTGGCGCTGGACGGCAGCCGGCCTTGCGATGCTGGGGGCGCTGGTGCTGATTCAGCCTGGAAGCGATGCTTTCCAGATCGCCGCCTTGATTGCCTTGCTTGCCGCCCTTCTGATGGGGTTGGAAGCGATCTTCATCAAGCGCCTGGCAGGCCGCGAGCCACCGTTGCGAATTCTCGCGATCAACAACGCCATCGGCGCGACGGTGGCCGCGACGGCGGCGGCCTTCGTTTGGATTGCGCCCAGCCCTGCGCAGTGGGGGCTGTTGGTTCTGCTGGGCGTGACCATGGTCATCGGCCAGTCCTTCTTCATTCAGGCGATGAAGCGTGCCGACGCGAGCTTTGTGATGCCCGTCTTCTACGCCACGCTGGTTTTCGCTGCGCTCTACGACCTGGCTGTGTTCGGCGAGCGTCCGAGCGTTCTTGCAGCGGTGGGTGCGGGACTCATCGTAATCGGGGCCGTCATCCTGGCCTGGCGGGAAGGTCGTAAAGCCCGCGCCTGAGATACGATTCCTTTACGCTCCTGAGCGCAAACTGCCGGCATCGTATCTTCGTGAGGCTGGCAGGACGTCATGGCCCTTATCGCGCAAGATCCCACAGGATCGAAAACTTGGTGGCGGGAGCTGACCGGATTCCTGCACGATTTGCTTCACAGCGACGAACAGGCCGAGCGGCGCGAGCTGCTGGCTCGGGCTGCCGCCGAACGGGCAGAACGACAAAAGGCCGAGCGAGAGGACAGGGAGCTTGCCGCGCCGCAATGGCTGCGGCTCGACTGATGGATCAGGATTCCAGTTCGGAATCCCAGTAGAGGAAGTCGGACCAGCTCTCGTGCAGGAAGTTGGGCGGGAAGGCCCGGCCGTTTTCCTGGAGCTGCCACGTGCTCGGCTGCTGCGGCGGGTTAGTCGGGAACATGCCGGCTTCACGCGGCAGCCGGTTGCCCTTGGCCAGATTGCAGCCCTGACAGGCCGTGACGATGTTGTCCCAGGTCGTGCGCCCGCCACGCGAGCGCGGGATAACATGGTCGAAGGTCAATTCCTCTGTACGGCCGCTGACGCCGCAATACTGGCACCCGAAGCGGTCGCGCAGAAAGACGTTGAACCGTGTGAAGGCCGGTCGGCGGTCCAGGTGCACATACTGTTTCAGAGAAATCACGCTCGGCAGTTGCATCTCCGAGGAGGGCGAATGGACCTTCTGCTCGTAGTTGGCCAGAATATTCACCCGGTCGAGAAAAACGGCTTTGATGGTGTCCTGCCAGGACCAAAGCGACAGCGGGAAGTAGCTGAGCGGACGAAAGTCCGCGTTCAAGACCAAAGCCGGATAACTGTCGGCCATAGTCAAGGCCCGTCTCCCTGTCGGTCGTCAGATCGCGACGCCACGTTCGCGATGGACCTCCTAAATAGATCAGGCTCGAGCAGAACACAAGATGTAGTGTTGCTTAGCGGGCAACCTTCATGTGCTTGTCATAAGCCTGCCTGGGAAGATACTGATTCGATAGACTGATATCGTCTCAAAGACTGACGGTCTTGAAACGTCGACTTGTGGTCAAGCATCAAGCGCTATGGGCAGTAACCTGAAGGGTTTGCCGTTGTGTCCGCTTGTCTGCGCACCGGCGACTCTAATCTTCGCTCTCGCCGAAGACATCCTGCAGAAAGCTGGCGGCGAGGGCGACGCCAGCCTCGTCGATACCATGGCCGAGACCGGGACGCAGATCTTGAGCCACCTTCACGCCCAGTCCTTTCAGCGCAGCCGTTGCGGCCGGCAGAGCCTCCGGCGAAACGACCTCATCCTGGTCGCCGTGCACCAGAAGCACCGGTGGCCGACTGGCAATCTCCTGCGCCAGACGTTCGCCCCCAACCAGGAGGCCGGAATAGCCGATCACCCCGGCACAGGCGCGCGCTCGCCGCAGGGCCGTGTGCAAGGCCATCATTGTGCCTTGGCTAAAGCCAACCAGAACCAGCTGGCCGTCTTCCAATCCATAGCGCGCCAGTTCATCGTCCAGAAAGCGGTCGAGCAACGGCCGTGCTTCTTCCGCGCCGATGTAGAGAGACTCCGGCGTGCGCGCCTGCAAGCTGAACCATTGATATCCAAATGGCGCCATGTCGCAGGGGCTGGGCGCGTCCGGGGCGACGAACACGGCATCCGGCAGCACGGTGCCGAGCACCGGAGCCAGCGCAATGAGATCCTGGCCGTTGGCGCCCAGGCCGTGCAGCAACACGACCAACTGGCGTGGCGCATTGCCGCTGCGCGGACCCTCACGCGGGCCGTCGAGGATGATGTCCTCGCTGGCGGTGGTCATGGCTGCCCCCTCGCTGTCGCCTCAGCTCCGAAACGCCGGGTTTCGGATTTCGGAGCTAGAGAGACACCAAAACAGTATGTGTCTAGCGTGATGGCCCTCTGACGGGGCTTAGTCATCTCTGCATTCGACCGTCTGTCGCGCAGCCGGTGCCTGTACCTGCCATGCGACTGTTTCTGCTCCTGAGCGCCGAGTCTTACTGCATGCGGTCGGGCACGTCAGCCCTTTATCCAGCTCAGGATCGACAGCGGGATCTCCGCTGGGGCCTTCACTCCCAGTCGTCGGGAATCGCACCGGCTTGTCGCCGATAGTGCCAGAGCATCCGGGCGGCAATAGCGCGATAGGGCCGCCAACCTTCGGCCATCTCCGAAAGTGCCGTCCTGTCCGGTCGCACTCCCAGCCCTTTCAGCAGTTGAGCACCAGTCATCAAGCCGATGTCGTCGGCCGGGAAAACATTCGGGCGCCCCAGAGAGAACAGCAGATAGACTTCCGCCGACCAGCGGCCGATGCCCTTGGCTCGGGTGAGTTCGGCGATGGCCGCTTCGTCGTCCAGTGCTGCGATCCGGTCCAGTTCGATCTCCCCGCTGGCAATGGCTTCGGCTAAGGCGCGTCCATAGCGCTGCTTTGGGCGCGAGAGGCCGATTTGACGGAGGTCCTCATCGGTCAGGCTCAGGAAGTTCTCCGGCACGACGGGATTGCAGGCCGCCGTCAGCCGATCGGCGATGGCCTGTGCCGAGGCGAGTGAGACCTGCTGGGCGATGATGATCCGCAGCAACGTGGCGAAGCCTGGTGCCCGGTAGCGTAGCGGCGGCAGACCGATCTCTGCCGAGGCGCGTGCGAAATCGGGGTCGATCAGGCCAAGCGCCTCCACGGCTTCGGGCAGTGTCTCTTGCGTGACGACGAAGGCGTTGTCTGTCTTCATAGCGGTTTGATTTGCTTTTTTGGTGGAGTCGCATGTTTGCGCGAGACTGCTTTACGGCGGTGACACGGAAGACGCACCAGCGTCACGACCGTGTGCCGCACTATCCATCCTTCGGCGAGAAACGCCTATGCGAAAGATGACTGTTCCCTTCTCGTCAACAGGCGGCGAAGTCAGCCGCTTCGCTCCTTCCCCCAGCGGCCGGCTGCATCTGGGCCACGTCTACGCCGCGCTGTTCGCTGCCGAGGCCGCCGGGCCGGACGGGCGCTTTCTGCTGCGTATCGAAGACATCGATCTCGGTCGCTGCCGCCCCGAGTTCGAGGCCGCGATCTACAACGATCTGGCATGGCTGGGGCTCGAATGGGGCCAGCCCGTCCTGCGTCAATCGGAGCGCTTCGCGGCCTATGGCGCGGCGCTGCGGCGGCTGGAAGAGCGGGAACTTGTGTATCCCTGCTTCTGCACCCGAAAGGAGATCGCAGCCGAGATCGCCGGCGCCGGCGCCGCCCCGCATGGGCCCGACGGACAGCTCTATCCCGGCACATGCCGCCATCGTGGCGCGGCGGAACGCAGTCGCCGCCTTGCCGCGGGAGATCCCCATGCCTGGCGTCTCGACTTGGCAAAGGCATCGGCGGAAGCACCTTCACTGACCTGGTACGACCGCGACGCTGGTTGGCAAGAGGCCCGGCCGGATCGTCTCGGCGACGTTGTGCTGGCACGTAAGGACGTACCGACCAGTTACCACTTGGCTGTCGTTCTGGACGATGCGGCCCAGGGAGTCACCTTGGTGACCCGCGGCACCGACCTCTTTCAGGCGACGCATCTGCATCGCTTGTTGCAGGCACTGCTCGATCTTCCGGTGCCCGAATGGCACCACCATGGCTTGATTACCGATACCGAGGGACGGCGTCTGGCGAAGCGCGATGCCGCTCTGTCACTCGTCGCGTTGCGGGAGGCAGGCCATAGCCCTGCCGAGGTTCGCGCACTTGCTGGGTTTCCGGATTTCTTGCCCGCTTCGACGGTCTCATGACGTCGCGACGGAAAGCCTTTCGAATACGATCGGAAGAAGGTTAACCGGATATAAAACGCTCTGGCGAAATATGGGGAATCGACGATCTGAAACGCTGCCAAGCACACCCTTGCCTGGCGGCCGGGTCGTAATGGTTCGGGAGGATACAGCAGACGATGCCCGAGGAGGTTTTATCGGACATCTATCGCTACTGGCGAGATCGTCGGGGCCAGCGCCCCATGCCCGCGCGGGCGGACATCGACCCGGCAGATATCCCACGGCTTCTACCTTACCTTTTGTTGACGGATCTGCTCGACGGCGGTCGCTATCGGTTTCGCCTTGTTGGCACGGAGGTTGAACGCAGCTTCGGCGCCCCTATGACCGGACGCACGCTCGAAGAGCTGATGTCCGGCGACTATCTAGAGTTCATGCGCAGCCTTTACCGTAAGGTCGTAGCTGAGAAACGCCCCATCTATTCTACATCGCGCTACAGCGGTGCCGACGGCGACAGCCCACTCTTCACCAAGCGTGTCATGATGCCGCTCTCGACCGATGGCCAGAACGTCGACATGGTGATCTCCGCCCAGGTTTTTTTGCGGGTCAGCGCCTTGGACGATCGCACGGCCCAGGCTCTGCTGCGCAGCGTCGGCTACGAGAGCGAAGAAGGGGAGAGCCTTCAGGCCGCCACCTGAAGCGGACCTCCGTCCAGAGTGATCGCGTTGCAACCCTGCCCTTCGAGACAGTCCTGCGCAATCCCGCTCCGAACCTGGACGCTCATCGCGTGCACCGCGGACGAGCGCCGAGATCGAGAAGCGGGACGGCACAGGATAAACGACGATCGCTCATCCAGCGACGGGACTGCTGGCGAGTCTCTATTGTTGGAAAGCCTCGATCTCTAGAATGATCGACACTTCATCGCCAACCGCCGGAACGAAGGCGGTCATGCCGAAATCGGAGCGGCTGATCGTTGCGATACTGGAGAAGCCGGCCGTCATCACGCCCTCGTAGCTTGGAATCGGGTGCGGCATCAGCGCGTTCAAGGTGGTCTCCAGAACCACCGTTTGCGTCACGCCCAGGATCGTCAGGTCGCCTGTCACTCTGGCTGTCTCATCGCCCGTGCGCTCGACCGACGTCGAGACGAAGGTGATGGTCGGGTGGGCTTCCACGTTGAAGAAGTCGGCGCCGCGCAGGTGGGTGTCGCGCTCTTCGTGATTGGTGTCGAGGCTCGCGGTCTGGATGGTCACCTCCACCCGCGAGTTCTCGGGATTGGTCTCGTCCAGTACGATGATGCCGTCGGCGTCGTTGAAGCGGCCGATGGTGTCGGAAAAGCCCAGATGGTCGATGCGGAAGACGATGTCCGTGTGGCCCCTATCGAAGGCGAAGGTTTCGGCTGCAGCGGTCGGAGCGGCAGAGATGGCTAAGATGGCCGCGGTGGCGGTCCCTAGGACGGCAGTTCGAATCATCGGTATTACTCCCTGTCTCAGTTAAGGTTCTCTAAGGATCAGCGGCAGACGGCTACTGCCGCGTGGCGAGAATTTCGAAGACGATGCGGACTTCCGCCGAGATCATCGAGGTGTCGGCCCAGAGGCCCTGACCGACGCCGTAGTCCAGGCGATCGAGAGCAAGCTCGCCGACCGCTTCTGCCGTATCGCCCGATACCTCCAGGGTGAAGGGCAGAACGACCGGGCGCGTCGTATCGCGCAGCGTCAGTTCGCCGTGGGCCTCGAAGTTGCCGCCGCCGAGAGATTCGAAACGCTCGGCCAGAAAACGGGCTTCGGGGAAGGCCTCGACATGCAACAGGCCTTCGCCTTTCACGGAGTCGTCGCGGTCGCGCGCGCCGCTGACCACGCTGGCAGTGCGGACGGTCACCGCGATGCGGCCGCTGGCAGCTTCGGGATCGAAGGCGATCTCGGCGCTCCAATCTTCGAAGTGGGCCTCCACGTCGCTGCCTGACTGGATCGCCACGAAGCCGAGGCGACTTTCGTCATAATCGACGGCCCAGACGGGCGCCTGCTGCGCCAATGCCGGCCAGGCAAAGAAAAACACAAGCGAAGTCAACAGAGGCAAGCGCATGGAGGACGTCTCAATCGCTGTTCGAGGTTAGCGACGCCTGCGCGGCAGCATGCGGCGCAGCACGTCGTCTTTCTTGATAAAGTGGTGGCGCAAAGCCGCGCCGGCGTGCATGGCAATCAGCGCCAGGATGGCCCAGGCCGACCAGAAGTGAACGGCCGAGAGCGCATCATAGAGATTCTGGTTGGCCCCGATCGGGTTCGGCAGGGTGAAGCTGTCGAACAGGATGGTCGGGAAGCCCGAGGCCCAGGACATGACCAAGCCGATAAGCGGCTGGCTGAAGAGGAAAAGATAGAGCGCCACGTGGGTCGCTTGTGCGGCCAGCCGCTCCCAGGGCGCCATGCCGGTCGGCAGAGCCGGCGCCGGATGGCGCAGGCGCCAGGCCAGGCGTAGAACGGCAACCCCCAGGATCGTGAGGCCGATCGTCTTATGCCAATTGTAGAGATCGATCTTGAGCGGCCCGATCGGCAGTTCGACCATGATGAAGGCCAAGATGAAGCTGCCGGCCATCAGCAGCGCCGTCAGCCAATGGAGGACCTTGGCGCTCGCGCCGTAGCCCTGCTGCGATTCGGTATCCGCAGCCGGCTGAACCGAGGTAAACGACTGGTTGGCGCTGGGCGAATTGCTGGCCATGGACCGCGTCCTCCTTCTCGAGGACATATGGCGCGCGATGGCGTGCTCGCTAGCGGGGTCTTCGGAAACGCTCTGTTCGCCGTGGAATGATTGCCACCTGCCAGAAGCGCATTGCTATGCAATCGGATGCAGAATCTAGACCAAACTAGTACCAGTATACGCTCGCTCGATACGCATATGCTCCTTCGTACTTGGAGTCTTGGTAGATTGCTAAACGAGGGCTTGCTCCCGCGTGATTTACGGGGTTTTATCTTGCTGCTCAGAGATGAGTAAAAAGAGAGTCCGTAGTAATGCTTGGCGTACTTCAACCGAAAGACACGCCGCGCCAAGTTCGGGCGCTTTTAGCGCTTCAAGGTTTCAATGTTGAGCGCCCGGTTACGCTTGATGATAAAGTTTTGTCAGAACAGTCAATGTCGCGTGAAATGCGCCTCGAGTTAATCTCTTTTCTCTATCGCATTCTTGATACCCTCGACAGCAAGACGGCACATCTTCTTCGGCTTAACTCCATAATATTGGCTGGTCATTCGGCGCTCATCGGGCTTGGGCTAAATCAGGATCTGCTAAAGTGGCAAGCTATTCTGTTTTCATTTCCATTGTTAATCCCGTTATTTGCGGTCCTAACGTCTCTCTCGATATTTAGATTCGATTGGAAGCCGTTAGATTTTATTCCTGACAGAGGGCGTCAAGGAAAGTATGCAACTTTTGCCGACGAACTTTTGGCACTCGGAAGCATGTGTGACAGACGGTTAGACAAACACAGTTTGGTGGAGGTGTGGTTGTGGCTGTCTGTGCTAGCGCTAGCTGCATCTACAGCATTTCTTCTATTTTTATCCTGATGCTGCAGCTTGGAATGTGGGTTCGGAGTGGTGCATGAGCCAAATCTCTAAATGTACGGCTGTCTCGTCCTCTAGTATTTCTCAATTGCAAGCCGAAGATCGTGGTTTATTGGAGCGTGCCCAGCAGGTTCGGTTGCGTGCTTATGCGCCCTACTCTAGCTTTCAAGTTGGAGCGGCTTTGCGTACGCGCGGAGGTCGAGTATTTGATGGTGTGAATATGGAAAATGCTTCCTACGGCGTCAGTATCTGCGCTGAAGTCGGGGCTCTTCAGGCAAGCTTGACAGCGGGAGACTTCGACATTGAGGCTATAGCGATAGTTGGCGGGTTGATTGGTAAAGATGATGGTCCCGCCATCACGCCATGCGGTCGCTGCCGGCAATTGATCTTGGAGGCGGCACAAGTGGCTGGCGTCAACGCTCGGATTCTTTGTGCGAACGCTGATCTGAGCGAGATCTTGGTCACCGACATTGCCACGTTACTGCCGAACGGCTTTAGGTTACCTGATCTCCAGGGGAGAGATGGCGAGTAGTTCTTCTACGCAGCCTCGCGGGAACTCCCCTCCACGATCTCCAGGATGTCGGCCATGATGGCGGTCAGATCGTAGTCCTTGGGTGTGTAGACGGCGGCGACGCCGGCCTCTGCGAGCAGTTTGGCATCTTCCGGCGGGATGATGCCGCCGACCACCACCGGCAGGTCGCCCAGACCCTGAGCGCGCAGTTCCGCAAGGGTGTCCTGCACCAGGGCGACGTGACTGCCGGAGAGAATGGACAGGCCGATGACGTGCACGCCTTCTTCCAGAGCGGCGTTGACGATCTGCTGCGGTGTCAGGCGGATGCCTTCGTAGACGACCTCGAAGCCGCTGTCGCGCGCCCGCACCGCGATCTGCTCGGCGCCGTTGGAGTGGCCGTCGAGGCCGGGTTTTCCAACCAGCATCTTGATCCGCCGGCCAAGCCGCTCGGAGATCTCGGCGACTCGCGCCCGCAGGCTTTCCAGGCTCTCGCCGGCCTCCGGCCGTGCCGCGGCCTTGGCGACGCCGGTCGGTGCACGGTACTCGCCGAAAACCTGGCGCAGGGCGTCGCCCCACTCGCCGGTCGTTACACCGGCATGGGCGCAGGCGATCGAGGGCTCCATGATGTTTCGGCCTTCGGCGGCAGCAGATTTCAGCTCAGCGACCGCGGTCTGCACCGCCTCGCCGTCGCGTTGCGCACGCCAGGCCAGCAGCGCGTCCACAGTGGCGCGTTCGCTGGCTGGATCGACTGTCATGATGCCGCCATCGGCGCCGGCGAGCAGCGGGGAGGGCTCGCTCTCGACAAACTTATTGACGCCAACCACCGTTTGCGCACCGCTTTCGATGGCCTGGAAGCGGGCCGTCGCCGAAGCCACGAGCTGTTCCTTCATGTAGCTCGATTCCACGGCCGCGATGGCGCCGCCGAGGTTTTCGATTCGCGCCATTTCTTCGCGGGCGGCGGTGCAGAGCTGCTCGACGCGCCCCTCGATCTCCGGATTGCCGGCAAAGATATCGCCAAACTCCAGCAGGTCGGTCTCGTAGGCGACGATCTGCTGCAGGCGCAGGGACCATTGCTGGTCCCAGGGGCGCGGCAGGCCGAGCGCCTCGTTCCAGGCCGGCAGTTGCACGGCGCGGGCGCGGGCGTCTTTGGACAGGGTAACGGCCAGCATCTCCAGCAAGATGCGGTAGACGTTGTTCTCAGGCTGCTGCTCGGTCAGGCCCAGGGAGTTGACCTGCACGCCATAGCGGAAGCGGCGATAGCGCTCCTCTTCGACACCATAGCGCTCGCGGCAGATCTCGTCCCACAGGCGGGTAAAGGCGCGCATCTTGCAGATCTCGCCGATGAAACGGATGCCCGCGTTGACGAAGAAGGAGATGCGTCCGACAGCTTTCGGAAAGTCCGTGGGGTCGATCCGCTCGCGGAGCGAATCCAGGATCGCGACGGCCGTCGAGAGCGCGAAGGCGAGTTCCTGCACCTCCGTCGCCCCCGCTTCCTGCAGATGGTAGCTGCAGACGTTCATGGGGTTCCATTTCGGAACCTCGCGGTAGGTGAAGGCGACCACGTCGGCGGTCAGCTTGAGCGAGGGCTTGGGCGGGAAGATGTAGGTGCCGCGCGAGAGGTACTCCTTGACGATGTCGTTCTGTACGGTGCCCTGGAGGTCGGCGCGGGCCACACCCTTGCGCTCTGCCGTGGCGATGTAGAGCGCCAACAGCCAGGGCGCCGTGGCGTTGATCGTCATGGAGGTGTTCATGCGATCGAGCGGGATGCCGTCGAACAGCGCCAGCATGTCGCCCAGATGACCGACCGGTACGCCGACCTTGCCGACTTCACCTTTCGCCAGGGCATGGTCGGAGTCGTAGCCTGTCTGGGTCGGCAGGTCGAAGGCAACCGACAGGCCGGTTTGGCCCTTGGCCAGGTTGCGACGATACAGCGCGTTGGACGCCTGGGCTGTCGAATGGCCGGCGTAGGTGCGCATCAGCCAAGGTTTGTCCCGCCGAGGCGTCTCTTCGCTGTTGCGGGAGTTTTTCTGCTGCGCTGCGTCGGTGCCAAGTCGTTGATCGATCACGAAACCCTCCGAAATGTCACCAAATTACCCATATGCGCGCATCTAAGATTTAAAGTTGCTACAGATCGTCTGTGTTCGCAAGAAACGTATTTTTGTGCGTTGCAAAATCCATAACTGGCTTGTAAGAGTCAAGCTCGCACGGCTTCGGTGGTACGCTAGACAGACCAGAGTTCTTGCACAAGCGGCGGAAAAGACGGTCGGTCAGACCAGAGTCGCGCTAGCGATAACGGCCGTGTGAAGGGGTGGAGAGCAAGGGAGCGCCGAAGACGCGAGCGGCCCTGCAACAACCGAGCGGACAAAACCGATTCGGGCTAACCAGCGAGGCAGAGGACCTTTCGAAGCCATGAGCCAGACTTCATCGGAGGCAGCGGAGGTGGTGCAGCTGCACCCCGGGCAGGTTGCCAAGGATCTCTACGACGTCGGCGAGATTCCGCCGCTCGGCCATGTGCCGAAACAGATGCACGCCTGGGCGATCCGCAAGGAGCGCCATGGCGAACCGGACAAGGCGCTACAGGTCGAGGTCGTGCCGACCCCGGAGCTGGACAGCCACGATGTGCTGATCCTCGTGATGGCGGCGGGCGTCAACTACAACGGCGTTTTCGCCTGCCTGGGGACGCCTGTCTCGGTCTTGGATTATCACGATTGGGGTTACCACGTGATCGGGTCCGACGCGGCTGGCATCGTCTGGGCGGTGGGCAGCAAGGTGAAACGCTGGAAGGTCGGCGACGAGGTCGTGGTTCACTGCAACCAGGACGATGGCGACGACGAAGAGTGCAATGGCGGCGACCCGATGTTTTCGCCCAGCCAGCGCATTTGGGGTTTCGAGACTCCTGACGGCTCCTTCGCCCAGTTCTGCCGGGTGCAGGACCGTCAGCTGATGCCGAGGCCCAAGCATCTGACCTGGGAAGAGTCGGCCTGCTACACGCTGACGCTCGCCACTTCCTACCGCATGCTGTTCGGACATCGGCCGCACATTCTCCGGCCTGGCCACAACGTGCTGGTCTGGGGCGCTTCGGGCGGTCTCGGCTCCATGGCCATTCAGTTGATCGCAACAGCTGGAGCGAATGCCATCGGCGTGATCTCCGACGAATCCAAGCGCGACTTCGTGCTGTCGCTCGGCGCCAAGGGCGTTCTGAACCGCAAGGACTTCGACTGCTGGGGCCAGATGCCGCAGGTCAACAGCGACGACTACAAGACCTGGTTCGCCGAAACACGCAAGTTCGGCAAGGCGATCTGGGACATTACAGGCAAGGGTAACAACGTCGATTTCGTCTTCGAGCACCCGGGCGAGGCGACCTTCCCGGTCTCTGCCTTCGTGGTCAAGCGGGGCGGCATGGTGGTCTTCTGCGCCGGCACCACCGGCTACAACCTGACCTTCGATGCCCGCTACGTTTGGCAGCACCAGAAACGTGTGCAGGGCAGCCACTTCGCCAACTTGATGCAGGCCAGCCAGGCGAATCAGTTGGTCCTCGAACGCCGTGTCGACCCTTGCATGAGCGAAGTCTTCGGATGGGACGAAATCCCCGAGGCGCTGATGAAGATGCGTCGCAACGAGCACAAGCCCGGTAACATGGCTGTGCTGGTCCAGGCTAAGCGCCCGGGCTTGCGCACGCTCGAGGATGCCGCCGAGGGATAGAAGAGCGCGAGTCGACGTCACAGAGGGGTCCGGCCAGCCGGACCCCTCTGTGGCTTTTGCCGGTTCGCTCCTGAGCATCTAGAGTTGGAGCCA
This sequence comes from Kiloniellales bacterium, assembly GCA_052168175.1. GTDB lineage: Bacteria > Pseudomonadota > Alphaproteobacteria > Kiloniellales > DSM-21159 > Algihabitans. The sequence continues at coordinate 73,518 of JBQLZH010000002.1, read as the reverse complement.
TAACACCTGTCCTTCTGTCGCCGCTTCTCTTGCCTGATGGAGGGACGACCTAGATTGCTCTGCCTGAGACGAGCCGAACGATTAACGGAAGACGTACGGAAGACGCCATGACTGACGCCGCACTTGCCAGCACGGACCAAGAAGCTCTGACGCTTCCCGATCTCTTGACGTTGACGGCCGCCGCCTTGCCGGCCGCCGAAGCGTTCGAAGGCGCCGCTCGCGCCGCTTTGGCGCGTCGGGTCGCACCCAGCGGCAAGGTCGACGCCGACGCGTTGGAGCGCGAGCAATTCGCCGCCCACGGTCTGGCCTGGCTCTCGACCTATGTCGCGAGCCTGCGCGAGATGGACCACTGGGGGCGCCGACTGCAGGACGAGGGCGCTTTCGGCGAGCTGGAGCAGCTGATGCTGCAGGCGGCCTTCGGCGAGTATCTGCAGCAGATGACCGGCGGTCTGGCGATCAGCCAGGTGGAAGTGGTCCGGCCCAACGATCTGGGCGTTTCCGTCGAACAGGCGGCGGCCCTGCGCATCCCGCCGGTCGAGCGGCTGATCGAGCGCGGTAACACCGCGGCCGTGCGACTGCGTCTGGCCGAGCTCATCGCGGACGGCGGCTTCGGCGCGCGCGGCTACGACGAAACCGAGGCGATGATCGCCGAGCAGTTTCGTAAGGTGGCAGATTCCTACGTCGAAGATGCGCATCAGTGGCATCTGGCCGACGACCTGATCCCCCTGGAGGTGATCGAGCAGCTCTCGGAACTCGGCGTGTTCGGTCTCACGGTGCCGGAGGAGTGGGGCGGTCTCGGCATGGGCAAGACCGCGATGTGCGTGGTCACGGAAGAGTTGAGCCGTGCCTACATCGGTCTCGGTTCGCTGGGGACCCGCTCGGAGATCGCGGCGGAATTGATCCGCCTCGGCGGCACCGAAGCCCAGAAGCAGAGCTATCTGCCGAGAATCGCCAGCGGCGAGATCCTGCCCACGGCGGTCTTCACCGAGCCCAACACCGGCTCCGACCTCGGATCGCTGCGCACGCGCGCGGTTCGCGAGGGGGAGACCTATCGGGTGACGGGCAACAAGACCTGGATTACCCATGCAGCGCGCACCGACCTGATGACGTTGCTGGCACGTACCAATCCGGGCGAGGCCGGTTACAAAGGTCTTTCGATGTTCCTGGCGGAGAAGCCGCGCGGTACCGACGAGGCACCCTTCCCGGCAGACGGCATGACCGGCGGCGAGATCGAGGTGCTGGGCTATCGCGGCATGAAGGAGTACGAGATCGGTTTCGACGGCTTCGAGGTGCCGGCCGCCAACCTGCTTGGCGAAGCGGAGGGACAGGGCTTCAAGCAGTTGATGGCGACCTTCGAGCCTGCCCGCATTCAGACCGCCGCCCGTGCTGTGGGCGTTGCGCAGAATGCCCTCGAATTGGGACTGTCTTATGCGCAGGAGCGCAAGCAGTTCGGCAAGGCGCTGCTGGCCTTTCCACGGGTTGCCGGCAAGCTCGCCTGGATGGCGGTCGAGACAATGATTGCCCGGCAGCTCACGCTCTTTGCTGCGCGTGAGAAGGACAGCGATCGGCGCTGCGATATCGAGGCTGGCATGGCCAAGCTTCTCGCTGCCCGGGTCGCCTGGGCTAATGCCGACAACGCGCTGCAGGTCCACGGTGGCAACGGTTACGCTCTCGAGTACAAGATTTCCCGCGTGCTCTGCGACGCGCGCATTCTCAACATCTTCGAGGGTGCCGCCGAAATTCAGGCCCATGTGATCGCGCGCGGGCTGCTCAGTCCCGGTCGGAACTAACGCCGGCGGAACCGAAGTTCTCCGCTCGGCGGATTTCGCGGAGCGAGCTTAGCGGTGAGGCCGATGCGAGAGGCGGGTCGTTTCAACCGCCCTGCTGGGCTGTTGCCGTCCGGCAGGCGTCACTTGCACGCGCGTTTCTCGAAATTTTTTTGATTTGCCGGTCCCGCCCCTGGGACTAGGGGGGAGGGGTCCTTAGGGGGCGGGGCCGGCCAACGACCCTCGCGCTTTATCCGAAAAAACGGATTGAGGCTTAGGCCATTGCATCTTGCACTGGGGAGCGGTTACGCATTCCGAACCGGTCAGTGCTTTGTATAAACTAAACTGTTTAGTCAGCTTCTGGAAAGTAGTGATCGTTTTGGTTGGGTCAAGCTCAACCATTTAGATTTGGGAGGGGATGTCAGGATGACACTCGCGGATTCGCCTGGTCTCGATAGCCCAAAAGCCCGACAGATCCTGGCCGGCGGGCGCGAGGCGTTTCTGGAACTCGGGTACGAGGGCGCGAGCGTCGACGAGATTGCGCGTCGAGCGCAGGTCTCCAAGGCGACGCTGTACAACTATTTTGGCGACAAGCGCGCGCTCTTTGCGGCCGTGGTCGATGCGGAATGCCGGGAACTGGCTCAGCGGCTGCTTACGATCGATGCCATCGAAGGGAATGTCGAAGTGACTCTCTTGACGATCGCGCGGTCGCTGGTGCGCTTCACCGTCTCGCCTTTCGCGCAAGGCATGTATCGCATCGCCGTTGCCGAATCGCAGCGGTTCCCGGAAGTCGGGCGGACCTTTTACGCTGCCGGGCCTCAGCTTAGTGCCACACGTCTTGCGACCTTCTTCGCCGCGGCCAGGGATCGGGGCGAACTGGTCATGGAGGATACCGAGTTCGCGGCCTGTCAGTTCGCCGAGCTCTGTAGGGCCGATCTCTTCCACAAAGTGCTGTTCGGCGTGATGAACCAGCCCAGCCAGGAAGAGGTCGACCGGATTGCCGAAGCCGCTGTCAGGCTATTCCTGGCGACCTATCGCCCCGCCGGGACCTGATTCGAGATCTGACCAGGGTCTTTAGCGGTCTTTAGCTGCGCAGGCTGCCGCCGGTCTGCTTCTCGACGGCGGCAACGATCTTCTTCGCCGCCGCTTCCAGATCCTCGTCGGTGAGCGTGCGTTCGGTTGGCTGCAGTGTGACGGCCAGGGCAATCGACTTCTGGCCGTCCGGAACCCCTTGCCCGCGGTAGACGTCGAAAATCTCTGCACCGGAAATCAATTTCTTGTCGGCGCCCTTGGCCGCGCGCAGCAGCTTCTCTGCCGGAACATCTTCCGCCACCAGGAAGGCGAAGTCGCGCTCGACCGGATGGAACGGCGAAAGGGTGAGCGCCGGGCGCGCCTTGCCGCCGTCTTTGCGCTTCGGCTCGGGGATTCTCTCCAGGAAGAGCTCGAAGGCTACGGCCGGACCCTTGAGATCGAAGGCCTTGAGCACACGCGGGTGCAGTTCACCGAAGGCTGCCAGGACGTTCGGTCCCAGCCGCAGTTGGCCGGAGCGGCCCGGATGGTACCAGCCCGGTGCATCGGTCGTGGTTTGCAGGTTCTCGACCGGCGCACCCGCAGCCTCCAACACTGCCAGGGCGTCAGCCTTGGCATCGAAGGCGTCGAGCGTGCGTTGCTCCGTGGCCCAGTGACGGGCATGAGCCTTGCCGCTGCGTAGACCGGCAGCGACCAGTGTCTGACCTTCCGGAGTGTCGTCGTCGTACTGCGGGCCGACCTCGAAGAGGCCGACATCGGGGAAGCCGCGATCGCTATTGCGCACGGCGGCCTCCACCAGGGCCGGCAGAACGCTTGGCCGCATAACGTCCAGCTCGCTCGAGATGGGGTTGAGCAGCTTCAGTTGCGCGTCGTTCCAACCGAATAGGACCGCCTGCTTCGCCGAGATGAAGGAGAAGGTCACAGCCTCCTCCAAGCCACGCCAGGCGAGAGCGGTCCTCGCGGCGGCCACGCGTCGCTGACGCTGGCTCAGGGCCGGCAAAGGCAAAGTGGTGTCCAGCTCCAGCGGGGTAATCGGCAGTCGGTCGTAGCCGATGATCCGCAAGACCTCCTCGACCAAACAGGCTTCGCCTTCCAGGTCGGGGCGCCAGGTCGGGGTGGTCACCTGCAGGGTCTCGCCGGCGTCGGCGACGTCGCAGCCGAGTGCCTCCAGGATCTCCTGTTGCTGCGAACCTGGGACGGCGAGGCCACCCAGGGTTTCGCAGCGCGTCTGGCGCAGGGCGATGCGCTGGCGCGGATCGGGGCGCTTGCCGGCACTGACCGCATGACTTGCTTCGCCGCCGCAGAGCTCGGCGATCAAGCGACTGGCCACCTCGACCCCCCAAACGGCGCTGTCGGGATCGAGCTTGCGTTCGAACCGGTAGCGGGCGTCGGAGTGAATGCCGAGTTTACGGCCGGTCATCGCGACCGAGATCGGATCGAAGAGAGCGACTTCCAAGAAGACTTCCGTGGTGTCTTCGGTGCAGCCCGAGTCCTCGCCGCCCATGATGCCGGCAATACCCTCCGGCGCCTGCCCGCCGTCGATAATCAGCATGCTTTCGTCGAGCGCGTAGGTCTTGCCGTCAAGCGCCGTGATCTCTTCGCCGCGACGAGCATATCGCATGGTCGGATTGCCGGTCACCTTTGCTGCGTCGAAGACGTGCAAGGGGCGGCCGAGATCGTGGGTGACGTAGTTGGTGATGTCGACCAGAGCGGAGATCGGACGCAGGCCGATCGCGGTCAAACGGCGCTGCATCCAGGCCGGCGACGGGCCATTGGTCAGGCCCCGGAAATGCCGGCCCGCCACGAAGGGGCAGGCGCCTCCGGCGTCCGCATCGATCTGCCACTTCAGCGGTGAATCGTAACTGCCCGAGACCTTCGGCGCATTCAGCGGCTTAAGCCGCCCCATATCGGCTGCGGCCAGATCGCGTGCGACACCATACACGCCCAGGCAGTCGCCACGGTTCGGCGTGATCGCAATCTCGATCACCGGATCGTTCAGGCCCAGCACCTCGGCCAGCGGCGTTCCCAGCGCGGGTGCCGTCTCGCCCTCGGCCGGGCTCAAGTCGATGATGCCACTGTGCTCGTCGCTCAGCCCCATTTCACGCTCTGAGACCAGCATGCCGTTGGAGTCGGCGCCGCGGATCTTCCCGGGCTTCAACTCCATCTCGGTGCCGGGAATCCAGCTTCCTGAGGGGGCGAAGACGCCGATCATGCCGCTCCGCGCGTTTGGGGCGCCGCAGACCACCTGTACCGTCCCATGCCCGGCGGTTTCGACCTGACAAACCTGCAGGCGGTCGGCGTTGGGGTGCTGCTCGGCGGAGATCACCCGCGCAACCGTGAAGGCTGCCAGCTGCGCTGCCGGATCCTCGACGCCCTCGACCTCCAGGCCGATCAGCGAGAGCTTCTCCACGATGGCGTCGAGGCTCGCGTCGGTTTCCAGATGGTCCTTGAGCCAGGAGAGGGTGAACTTCATCGGCCGCCTCTAAAGCCCGCGGACCAGCGAGGGCGCCTCGAGCGGCACGAAGCCGTAATGGCGCAGCCAGCGGAGGTCGCTGTCGAAGAAGGTTCGCAGGTCGGGAATGCCGTACTTCAGCATGGCGATGCGCTCAATGCCCATGCCGAAGGCGTAGCCCTGGTAGATCGCGGGATCGATGCCGCAGTTCTGCAGGACCTTGGGGTGGACCATGCCGGACCCCAGGATCTCCAGCCAATCACCGCCGGCGCCGATCTTCAGTCGGCCGCCCTCGCGCGAGCAGCCGATGTCCACCTCGGCCGAAGGTTCGGTGAAGGGGAAGTAGCTGGGCCGGAAACGTACCGGCAGGTCGTCGATCCCGAAGAAGGTGCGGCAGAACTCGATCAGCGTGCCCTTCAGGTGGCCCATGTGGGTTTTCTTGTCGATCACCAGCCCTTCGACCTGATGGAACATCGGCGAATGGGTGGCATCGGAATCGGCCCGGAAGGTCCGACCCGGGCAGATGATGCGGATCGGCGGCTCGACCTGCTGCATGGTGCGGATCTGCACCGGGCTGGTGTGGGTGCGCAGCACCAGCGGCGCCTCGCCCTCGGCCCGCGGCGGCAGAAAGAAGGTGTCGTGCTCCTGGCGCGCCGGATGCTCGGGCGGGATATTCAGGGCATCGAAGTTGTGGAAGTCGTCCTCGATGTGCGGACCTTCGGCGACCGAAAAACCCATTTCGCCGAAGATCGCCACCAGCTCTTCGATGGTCTGGCTGATCGGGTGGATGCGACCGACCGAGAAGGGGCGGGCCGGCAGCGTGACGTCGACTGTCTCGGTCGCCAGCCGGGCCTCCAGCTCCGCCTCGGCCAGTTCGGCCTTACGTGCCTCGATGGCCGCCGTGATCGCTTCCTTGACCGTGTTGAGGCGCTGTCCGGCCTCGCGCCGCTCGTCCGGCGAGAGGCCGCCCAGGCCCTTCATCAGCGCCGTGATGCGGCCCTTCTTACCCAGAGCCTCCACACGTGCCTCGTCCAGCACACGGCTGTCTGTTGCCGCCGCGATCTCAGCAAGCAGCTCAGTCTTCAGTGTATCGAGGCTGGTCTGGTCGAGCATGCCGACCGCTCCCCCGCGTCGTCAGGCAGACGCGCGGGCGGCCTTGGCCTGCGCCACCAAAGAGGCGAAAGCGTCCGGTTCGTGCACGGCAATGTCGGCCAGGACCTTGCGATCGACCTCGATGCCTGCCTTCGCGATGCCGTCGATGAAGGTGGCATAGGTCATCGCCTCGTCGTGCGAACGCACGGCGGCATTGATGCGCTGAATCCAAAGGCTCCGGAACTGGCGCTTGCGGACCTTGCGGTCGCGGTACTGATACTGCAGCGCTTTTTCGACGCGCTCGATCGCGACGCGGTAAACGTTCTTACCGCGGCCACGATATCCCTTGGCCAGCTTGCGGACCTTCTGGTGCCGCGCGTGGGCGGTCACACCGCGTTTGATGCGTGCCATCTGTTTCTACTCCTCGGGCGGACCTGAATCTGTCAGTCGTTCGGCAGGAAGTTCTTGCGGACGATCTTGGCGTCCGGCGCGGCCAGGATGACGGTGCCGCGCGAGTTGCGCAGCATCTTCTGGGAGCGCTTGCGATTGTTGTGGCGCCGGAAGGCGGCACTGGCGCGAACCTTGCCCGAGGCGGTGAGGCGGAAGCGCTTCTTGGCTCCGCTCTTGGTCTTCATCTTCGGCATTTCGTCCTCTTATGTCGTCGTTTCGATGGGGCCGTCGATCGCGAGGTCATCGGCAAGATGAACCCTAGGATCGGGCCGGCGAGCGACTGGGCATGCCGTAGCCGCGCCGCTCGCAAAAAGCCCGCGGCCGCACCGCACACTGCGGCACGGCCGTCGGGAGCGCGGGTTATAGCTCCGCACCCTTGCTGTTGCAAGGGGGAGGGCCGCCTGCGTTTGCCGTCGCCACCCCGCCTTGCTGCAGTATCGCGTCGACTCAGAGGGACGACCTTTACCGTTCTATCGTGGCGCCAGGATCATGATCATCTGGCGCCCCTCCATACGAGGGAACTGCTCGACTTTCGCGATTTCCTCCACCTCGTTCCTGACCTTGTTCAGCAAGTCGAATGCCAGGTTCTGGTGGGCTATTTCGCGTCCACGGAAGCGCAGGGTGACCTTTACCTTGTCACCCTCCCCGATGAACTTGTTGATCGCCCGTAGTTTCACGTCGTAGTCGTGTTGGTCGATATTCGGGCGCATCTTGATCTCTTTGACCTCGATGACCTTCTGCTTTTTGCGCGCCTCGTTAGCCCGCTTCTGCGCCTCGTATTTGTATTTACCGTAGTCGAGAATCTTGCAAACGGGCGGGTCGGCCTGCGGCGCTACCTCGACCAGATCCAAGCCGGCATTGTCGGCTCGGTTGCGCGCGTCCTCGATCGTAACAACGCCGACGTTCTCTCCGTTTTCGTCGACCAAGCGTACCTGCGGCACCCGGATGTGCTCGTTGGCGCGCGGTCCGTCGCGGGTGGGCCCGCTATCCATTGGTGGTCTGCGTATGGAGACTTCTCCTACTTCCGTGTCATTGAGTCAGGGCGTACGTGCCGGGTGTAGATCGCCGACCCCTGCGGCGATCTCGAGCATCGGGTTTGACCGATGCTCTGTCGAGATTCGTTGTGGGCAGTTACGACAAAGCGCGCTCACCCTGCGGCAGCCGCAGTCAGGGCCGGGGCCGTCGGATCCTCCGGTTCGGCCAAGTCAGGCGCGGTTGCCTCCAGAGAGAGTCTATGAATCGCTTCGGGGAGCGCAAGCACCTCTTGCGACTGCCCGCCCAAACGGCGCAGCGCAACGGCGCCCTCGGCCGCCTCGCGGGCCCCCACCACGGCGATCACGGGCACCTTCTTGAGGCTGTGTTCGCGGACCTTGTAGTTGATCTTCTCGTTACGCAGATCGACCTCGGCCCGAAGCCCGGCCTTGCGCAGAGCCGCCAGCACCTCCAGTGCGTAACCGTCCGCTTCGCCGGTGATGGTTGCGACCATGACCTGCAGGGGCGAGAGCCAGAGGGGCATGCGGCCGGCGAAATGCTCGATCAAGATGCCGGTAAAGCGCTCCAGGGAGCCCAGCTTGGCGATATGCAGCATGGCGGCGCGATGCCGCTCGCCATCCTGGCCGATGTAGGTGGCGTCCAGCCGCTCAGGCAGATTCATGTCGACCTGCACGGTGCCACACTGCCAGTCGCGCCCGATGGCGTCGCGCAGGACGAATTCCAGTTTCGGCCCGTAGAACGCGCCTTCGCCCGGGTTCAACTCGTAAGGCTGATCCATCTCTTCCAGCGCGCCGCGCAGATCGGACTCCAGCCGGTCCCAGATGGCGTCCGTCCCGATCCGCTTCTCGGGCCGGTCGGAGAACTTGATCCGCACACTGTCGAAATCGAAGTCGCGGTAGATGTCGAGGATCAGCTGGGTGGCGTTTTGCACTTCCTGCTTCACCTGCTCCGGCGTGCAGAAGATATGCGCGTCGTCCTGGGTGAAGGCGCGTACCCGCATCAGGCCGTGCAGCGCGCCGGACGGCTCGTAGCGGTGAACCTTTCCGAACTCCGCGAGGCGCAGAGGCAGCTCGCGGTAGCTGCGGAGGCCCTGATTGAAGATCTGCACATGGCCCGGGCAGTTCATCGGCTTGATCGCGAAGGTGCGCCCGTCCTCCGTTTGGGAGGTGTACATGTGCTCGTGATACGCCTCCCAATGGCCCGAAGCCTCCCAGAGTGCGCGGTCCATGATTTCCGGCGCGTTGACCTCCTGATAGCCGCCGCCACCGTTGCGCCGCTTCATGTAGTCGATCAGCTGGCTGAACAGCGTCCAGCCGTGCGGGTGCCAGAAGACCGCGCCCGGGGCTTCTTCCTGGAAATGGAACAGGTTCATCTCGCGGCCGAGCTTGCGGTGGTCGCGTTTTTCGGCCTCCTCCAGCATGTGGAGATGGGCTTTCAGTTCTTTCTCGTCGCGCCAAGCCGTGCCGTAGATGCGTTGCAGTTGCTCGTTGCGCGCATCGCCGCGCCAATAGGCGCCCGAGACCTTCATCAGTTTGAAGGCGTGGCCCAGGTGCTTCGTCGTCGGCAAGTGCGGCCCGAGGCAGAGGTCGAGCCAGTCGCCCTGACGATAGATCGTGATGATCTCCTCGCGCGGCAGGGTTTCGATGTGCTCGGCCTTGTACTTCTCGCCCTGCTCCATGAAGAAGCGGATTGCGGCGTCGCGTTTCCAGACCTCGCGATGGAGGGCGAGCTCGCGATCGACGATCTCGTGCATCCTTTGCTCGATCTTTTCGAGGTCGTCAGGCGTGAAGGGCTCCTTACGCGCGAAGTCGTAGTAGAAGCCGGTCTCGGTCGCCGGGCCGAAAGTGACCTGGGTATCGGGAAAGAGCTCTTGCGCGGCTTGCGCCATGATGTGCGCGGCGTCGTGGCGCAGCAGCTCCAGCGATTCTTCCGACTTGCGCGTGACGATTTCCAGGGCCGCGTCCGTCTCGATCTCGCGCAGGAGATCGCGCAGCTCGCCGTCGACCTTCACGGCAAGCGCAGCTTTGGCCAAGCCGGGGCCGATCGACTCGGCCACCTGTAGGCCGGTGACCGCGCCGTCGAACTGCTTGACCGATCCGTCGGGCAGGGTGATGGCAACCATTTGCCTGGCTCTCGTCTAACGTCTGCTCAAAACCTCGATACCTGCCTAGGGTAAGACAGGGAGGCGCACATTAGAAGGAATCGAAAGGCAGTCAAGGAAGCCGACGGACTAAGGGTGAGCTTTGAGCCGATGCATTTCGGCCTCGTTCAGGACCTCGCGATAGACGGCGAGGGTTCCGCTGCACATGGCCTGCTTGGAAAAATGCGACCGCACCCGTTCGATTGCGCGCTCCGCCAAGGCCGTGCGCGCGGTCTCATCGAGCGCCAGGGCCTCTCGTAGCGCCGCGGCCAGGGCCTCAGTGTCGCCAGGCGGATAGAGCAAGCCCGTTTCGTTGGGCAGGAGCTGTTCCGGTGCGCCGCCGTGATCGCTCGCCACGACCGGCCGGCCCATGGCCTGGGCCTCTCCGACCACCCGGCCGAAACCCTCCGGATCTGTAGAGGCGGACACCACGACGTCGCTCAGCATGTAGGCTGCCGCCATGTCGTTGCAGGGACCGGCGAGCATGGCTTTTCCGCCAAGGCCAAGATCGCGGATTAGCGTCTCTAGCTCCTCGCTATAGGCCGTGCGGCCTTGGTCGTCGCCGACCAGGACCAGGAGAAACTGCTGATCGGTCAGTCCGGCGGCGGCCCGCAGCAGATCGATCTGCCCTTTCCAGCGGGTCAGGCGACCGGGCAACAGGATGACCGGCACACCATCCGGCAAGCGCCAGCGCTGGGCGAGCTGGATGACCCTCTCCGGTGAAACGCGTGCCGGATCGAAAACCTCCAGATCGACGCCTCGATGTACCAGGCGCAGGCGCTCGGGCGGAACACTATAGGTTCGCTGCACGTGGTCGCGGATGAAGCGCGAGATGCAGATAACGCGCGCGCCCCGCGCCATGACCGAGTTGTAGAGCTTCTTGAACGGTAGGTTGAGGGAATAGGGTGCGTGGAAGGTGGTCACGAAAGGCCGGCCCGTGCGGCGAGCGGCCCAGAGCGCCGACCAGGCCGGTGCCCGGCTGCGGGCGTGCACCAGGTCGACTCCGAAGCGATCGATCACCGACGCCAGACGGGCGACGTTGCGTCGTATGGTGACGGGATTCTTGCTGGCCAGCGGCAGTTCGATGTGGCGTGCGCCCACGCGCTGAAGCGCATGCAGCATTCCGCCGCCCGTCGACGCGACCAGGGCCGTGCCGCCGGCTTCGACGATGGCGCCGGCGATGTCGACCGTGCCGCGCTCGACCCCCCCGGTCTCCAACGCCGGGAGGACCTGCAGGATCACTGGTCGGCCGCTTTCGTCCGGTTTGGTCGTGATGTTACCGTCTGAATTGGTTACCTGCACTCGAACCGCTCTTACCAGCCATACCTGAGGAAAAACCGTCGTCATGAATGAAACGCCCGGAGCCGGAGCGCCCGCAACGGACGTAAAGGGTCCCGCATTCCTGCCGCGCGAAGACGGCCAGCGCCTTGCCTACCACAAGACGGCCGGTGAAACGCCAGGTGTCGTTTTCCTCAGCGGTTATATGTCGGATATGACCGGCACCAAGGCGGTCTGGCTGGAAGAGCAGTGTCGGGCCCGCGGCCAGGCCTTTCTGCGCTTCGACTATCGCGGTCATGGTCAGTCCTCGGGAGCCTTCGAAGAGGGCACCATCGGGAGCTGGGCGGCGGATGCGGTCGCGGCACTCGACGCCCTGACCGAAGGACCGCAGATCCTCGTCGGCTCCTCGATGGGAGGTTGGCTGATGCTGCTGGCCGCGCTTGCTCGCCCCGAGCGGGTCGCCGGTCTGGTCGGCATCGCGGCCGCCCCCGACTTCACGGAAGAGCTGATGTGGCGGCGGTTCTCGCCGGAGATCCGAGCCACTCTGGAGCGCGAAGGCCTCTATCGCGAACCCAGTCCCTACGGAGATCAGCCCTACACCATCACCCGGCGACTGATCGAAGAGGGGCGCGATCACTTGCTGCTCGGCGGTGAGATCCCTTTGACCTGCCCGGTTCGTCTGCTGCACGGCATGGCGGACCCCGATGTGCCCTACCAAGTGTCTCTCCGTCTCGCGGAGACCTTGGCGAGCGACGATGTCGAGGTGCAGCTTGTCAAGATGGGCGAACACCGCATGAGCGAGCCGAGGGATCTGACGCGGTTGAGCGACACTCTGCGGTCGCTCTCCGAACGGCTGCGCGGCTAGAGAAGTAAGGTCATTCGTTCGGTGTTGCGCCGGTTTCGGCCTCTAGAACGGCCCGCAGCCCCTCCCGGTAGGTCGGATAGCGCAGCGCGATTCCAAGGTCTCGTTTGATCCGGTCGTTCGAGACTCGTTTGTTGTCCTGATAGAAGCTCCGCGCCATCGGGCTGAGCTCAGCGGCCTCGAAGGGAATCTCGGGCGGCGGCGCGATCCCCAGCAACTCGGCGGCATAGGTAACGACCTCGGCCGGATCCGCAGCCTCGTCGTCGCAGAGGTTGTAAGCTCTGGCCGGGTTTGGCCGAGCCATGGAGGCGGCCAGGACTTGGGCGATGTCCTCGACGTGGATGCGACTGAAAACTTGCCCAGGCTTGACGATGCGCCGGCTCGTACCCTCGCGCAGGGCGCGGAACTGATTGCGCCCCGGCCCGTAGATTCCCGCCAGCCGGAAGAGGTGGACGGGTAGATCGCTCTCTTCGTAAAGGCGAGTCCAGTGGCGCTCCGCCTCCACCCGTCGACGGCCGCGGTCGCCGGTCGGGTCTAGCACGTCGGTTTCGTCGACCCAGCCGCCGCCCCTATCGCCGTAAACGCCGGTCGTCGAGAGGTAGCCGATCCACTGGAGGTCCTTCAGCGCCGCGATGTCTTGGAAGTGCGCATCGAGAACCGGGTCGCCGGCCGTGTCCGGCGGAACGGAGGACAGCAGATGGGTGGTGCCGGCCAGAGCCGCCGCTGCGTCTTCAAGCGGTCGGTCGCGGTCGAACAGGAAGGTCTGAATCGTCCCGCCGAGATCCAGGGTGGACAGAGCCTCTGCCTTCTCAGCCGAGCGAACGGTGCCGGCAACGGCCCAGCCCTGCTCCGTGAGCTTGCGGACGAGCGTTAAGGCCGAATAACCCAGGCCGAAGCAGAAGAGACGTTTCGCGTCGGATGCGGAGGCGAGATCATTAGACATCGCTCGGTAAGATGGCGCTGCCTGGGCGTCTCGCCAAGGCCGATGAGGCTGTGTTATCTCGGCGCACATGACCAAAGTCTTCGCTGCTCTTTGCCTGCTCTTCACGGTGGCTATGACTGAGCCTGCGTCGGCGCAGCAGGTCGACCCCGAACGGGAGTACCTGGCCTGCCTGGAGCTCGCGCGCACGACCCCGGACGATGCGGAAGCCAGCGCGAGAGCTTGGGAGGAGCAGGGCGGTGCCGGTCCGGCCCGTCACTGCCGCGCCGTTGCGCTGGCGCGGCTTGGGCGGTTCGCGGAGTCGGCGGAACTGCTCGAGGCGCTGATCGGCGAGGTTCCCGACCAGATGAAGCCGGGCCTCCTGATCCAAGCCGGGCAGGCTTGGCTGATGGCCGACGACACGACGCGTGCCTACCGCGTCCAGACACTGGCGCTGGAGTATCGCCCGAACGACGTGGAGCTCTTGATCGACCGTTCGATCACCCTGGCCGGTCTTGGGCGTTTCTGGGAAGCGATCGACGATCTGAACCGTGCGCACGATTTGGCGCAGGATCGCGTCGAGGTCTACGTCTACCGAGCGACCGCCTATCGCTTCGTCGAAGCTTACGACCTCGCCATGGAGGACGTCAGCCGGGCGCTCGAGCTGCAACCGGGACATCCCGAGGGCCTGATGGAGCGCGGCATCTTGCGGTACCAGGAAGGCAATATCGGCGGTGCGCGCGAGGATTGGCAGGCCGTTGTCGATGTCGCTCCCAATACTCCGGCCGCGGTGGCCGCGAAGGAAAATCTCTGGCGCACGGAAAATCGCGGCGCAGCGACTCCGACACCAGGCGGATAGCCAGCCGGACCACAACAGGCTCTCCGGCAGCGCCAGACAGCGAATGGCGTCATAGGCGGCAGCGAACCCGCTTCGGCCTATGGCGACCGCGCCCTAGAAATCCAGGTCGGCGTAATGGGCCGGTGGCGGGAAACCTGGGATCAGGTCGGCCAGGATCGGCCGCATGGAGGGGCGCGACTTGATCCGCCCATACCAGTCGCGGGCGCCGGCATGTTCGTCCCAGGGCACGCAGTCGAGGTAGTCGAGGCAGGAGAGATGCGCGGCCGCGGCGAAGTCCGCGAGACTGAGGTTCTCGCCGGCCAGCCAATTCCGCCGGTCGCTCAGCCAACCGATGTAGTCCAGGTGGTAGTGCACGTTCTGGTTGGCCGCGCGGATGGCCGAAGAATCGGGCGTGCCCACGCCGAGAAAGCGCTTCATGACCTTCTCGTCGATCAGCAGATCCGAAACCTCGCGCGCGAACTTGCGGTCGAACCAAGTCACCAGCCGGCGTACCTCGGCTCGATCCAGCGCGGTGGCGCCCATCAGGTCCTCGCCGACGTCGGCGTAGGCGTCGTTGAGGTACTCGGCCAGGACCCAGGCATCGGGGATGACGCTGCCGTCCTCCTCGATCAGAACCGGTACTTCGCCGGCCGGGTTGAGCTGCAGGAAGCTCTCTCGGCGTTCCCAGGTCTTCTCGGCCTTTAGCTCTACCTCGACGCCCTTCTCCTGCAGCAGGAGGCGGACCTTGCGGCAGCCAGGGTCGAGCGGGAGGTGGTAGAGGGTTCGCATAGGCTGGGCGTTACCCGCTGCCCGACGCCCCGTCAAGCGCGCTCGGAGGGTCTGTCTGTCACGCCAGACTGTTGCGCCGGCCTGATGCTGGTTTGCCGTCGCACCCGACCGGGGCGCCAAACCAGTATCAGGCCGGCGCCGGCGATCAAGGCCATGCCGAGAAGCGTCGGCAAATCCGGAACCTCGCGGAACAGCAGGAATCCCCAGAGGGCTGCGAAGACCAGGTAGCTGTAGTCGAAGGTCGCGATCTTTTGCGGCGGGGCGGACTGATAGGCCTTTGCCAGCGCGAGATGGATGATGACGTTGGCTAGGGCGAGGCCGAGCAGCACGGCCCACTCGCTCCAGGCCACAGGCACCCAATCGCGCAGCAAGAAGGGATTGATCGATACCGTTTCGCTCGACAACTGGGCCACTGCCAGCGCTGCCGTCATACCGCCGCCGCAGAGAATGAAGCAGAAGTTGAGCGCAAGCGAGAGCGACAGGGCGGATTCCTCAAGGCACTTCCCGCGCGTCAGCACGTTTGCCAAGGCGTAGAACACCGCCGCGGCGATCGGCACCAGCATGACGGGCGAGAAGGCGGCGGTGCCCGGACGCAGGATAACCAGAACGCCCGCGAAGCCGATCAGGATGGCGAGTATCTCTCGACCGCCTACGCGTTCGCCGAGAAAGAGACCGGCAAACAGCGTGATGAAGAGTGGCCCTGTGTAGTAGGCGGCGGCCACAAGCGAGAGTTCGAGGAACGGCAAGGCCGCGTAGAAGGCGATGTACATCGCGACCAGAAGTCCGCCGCGCAGCATGGCCCAAGAGAGCGAACGCGGCCGTAGGGTCGTCGCGCCGCCCAGGACGAACACCACGGCAACCAGCATCGGGATCGCGATGAAGGAGCGTAGAGTGTAGATCTGCCAGAGCGGGAGGTCGGCACTGACGTACTTCACCACGGCGTCCTGGAGCGCCATCGTGAAGACTGCGCTGACGATCAACGAGATGCCCAGCCCGGTGCGGGCAGGACGCGCGCGGCCGGCCAGTGTCACGGGTACATCCTCCGAAGCCTGGCCATCCGAACGGTCCGTGGCGGCCAAGCACCCCGACGGCTCAGTCTAGACGGGTTGTACGGCCGGAGAAAGCTGTCGCACGAGGCAGGGTTGCAGGCGTCGTTCGGATCTTCAGCCGGCGACTGCCGTTAGGTTACTCAGCCGGCTGCACGGTCGTTTGAGGCAGCGCGGTGGCCCGGGCGCTGCGCGGCCCCATGCGCGCGTTGAGATCGCGGATCATGCGGCTGCCGGTCGTGACGAAGAGGAAGGGCAGGATGGCGTGCACCAGGCAAGCCAGCCCTCCCAGAACCATGGTCAGACCGAAGCCGGCTGCGTGGCGGGCATGAGTGCCGTAGCTCTCGCCGACGGCCCGGGGGTGTTCCGTGAAGATCTGCATGGTCTGTCCGTGACTCGTTGCGTCCGTTCCAAGCCTGGAAGTCTAAGCTGTTGGCGTTGGAATGTGCTTGCAAAGCCATGGCCTGGACTCGAATAAACTTGTAAAAATATTCTTCTAAATGACCAACTTATGGTTTTCCATTCCTCAATGGATAAGAATCATAGGTTATGGATGCGATAGATCGAAAGATTCTCGCTGAGCTTCAGCGCGACGCCGGTTTGGCCAACACGGAGTTGGCGGAGCGGGTTGGCCTCTCCCCGACACCCTGCTGGCGCCGGGTCAAGCAGCTTGAGGCGAGCGGCGTGCTGCGCCGGCGCGTCGCCCTGCTGGATCCCAAGGCGTTGGGGCTCGGGACGACAGTCTTCGTCGCGGTGAAGACGCGGCACCATACCTCCGACTGGCTGGACCGCTTCGCGGACGCCGTCTCCGCCTTCGAGGAGGTCACGGAATTTTATCGGCTGTCGGGCGAGACCGATTATCTGCTGAAGGTCGTCGTGCCCGACATCGCCGCCTACGATGCTTTCTACAAGCGCTTGGTGGCCGCCATCGAACTCAGCGACGTCTCCTCCGCCTTTGCCATGGAGGAGATCAAGTACACCACCGAGCTGCCGGTCGGGTGAGCGCCGGCTGGGTCTAGAGCTCTGCCGCGTGGGCGCGGTTGCGCTCCACGGTGTCGCTGGAGCTGCTGCCGGAGGTGCCGAAGAAGACGTGGCGCGACATGTCCGGGGCGTAGCGGCTCGCTGCCGGCTGCCGCCCCCAGGACTCCGCCATGGCGCGCACGTGATGGGGGGCGCCGCCGCAGCAGACTCCGATGTAGCGCAATCCCAGCTCCCAGCAGTCGCTCGCGAAGGCACCGACTTCGTAGCGGTTGCAGGTGAAGGGGTCGAGGGCGGTAGGGAAGGGCCGGTCGCCCGGAATGCAGTCGCAGGCCGCGTCGTTCAAGGATTGGAACGTCGGCTGGGTCGTGTCGGTACGATAGGGCACCGGCAGCGCCGCGATGTGGCAGGACACGGCCTGCCGCAGGTCCTGGACTAGCGACAGCATGGTGGCCGGTCCGCGCTGGCAGTTAAGGCCGACGACGTCGGCCCCAGCCTGTTCCAGGCGCTTGGCAGCCTCGATGACCGGCACACCGTCCCAGAGCGTTGGATCGCGGTGGGCCGAGAGGGTGACGACAGCCGGCAGGCCATGGGCCTTGATCACCTCCAGTGCCGTCGCCGTCTCGCCATAGTAATCGTTGGTTTCCGAGACGATGTAATCGACACCGGCTTCAGCGGCCCAGCCGATCTGCTCCTCGTACATCGCGCGCACGTCGCGCTGCGCTTGAGGGTCGTTCGGGCTCCAATGATTGGTGTTGCAGACATTGCCCGCCACCAGGCAATCGAACTCCTCGGCGACTTGCGTGGCGATCTTCAGCGCTTCTCGATTGAGAGGCTCCAGCAGGTGTTCCTTGCCGACCAACCGCATCTTTTCGCGGTGGCCGTAATAAGTGAAGGCCAGGATAACGTCGGAGCCTGCATGGGCGAATTCCCGATGCAGCCCAAGGACCACCTCGGGATGATCCAGGACGACTTCAGGAACGAACGGTCCGGCCTGCACGTAGCCGCGCCGTTCCAGCTCGAAAAGATAGCCTTCGGCGCAGATCACGCCCTCGGCCTCCAACCTGTCCTGCAGGCTCCTCACCGATCTCGTCACTGCTCCTCCTTCTCCGACGTTAGATGCCCTGCTCGTTTCGGCGGTCCTGTTACGGCCTAGAGTTGGCCGCCGGCCGTCATCTTGTCTGCATACGCGCGATTATGTTGCTTCAGAGAGGCATGGTCGCCAAGCGCATAATGCTTGCTCATGTCGGGACTGTATTTGCTGGCTTCCGTCTGGCGGCCCAGCGCCTCGGCCATCGCGCGAATATGGTGCGGCCCTGTTCCGCAGCAGCCCCCGACGTAACGTACGCCCAGGTCCTTCGTGCGGCGTGCGAACTCGCCCATCTCGAAGCGGGTACAGACGAAGGGGTCGAGACAGACCGGGAAGGGGATCCCGCCCGGTACCTGTTCCGGATGGGGCATGGCCGGATCGCGCAAGGCCCCGAAGGTCGGTTCGTCGGGCGTCGTGCGGTAGGCGACCGGAAAGGCGCAGACGCGGCTTGCCTCGACACTGCCGACGATCTCCTCGACCAAAGGCATCATGGTCGCCGGACCGCGGTGGCAGTTGACGCCGACGACGTCTGCCCCATGGTCGCGGACGATTTTGCAGGCCTCTGCAACCGAGCCGTCGAAGTCCCGCAAGGTTCCGCTGCGGTGAACGGCGAAGCCCAAGACCAACGGAAGGTCGAAGTCGTGAGCGACTTCGACGGCGATCTTGGCCTCGCCGAGGTAGGCGATGGTCTCGCAGACGATCAGGTCGACACCTTCTTCGGCGGCCCAGGTGAGCTGCTCGGTGAAGATGCCGCGCACCTCCGCCTCGCTCTTCGCGTCGCCCGGTTCGAAGACGTTGGTGTTGCAGATGTTGCCCGCAACGAAGCAGTCGGGATAACGCTCGACCGCGCGGCGCGCGATGCGCACGGCTTCGCGGTTAAGGGGCTCCAGCAGGTGTTCCTTGCCGATCAGCCGCAGCTTCTCGCGGTGGCCGTAGTAGGTGAAGGCCAGCATGATATCGGTGCCTGCACGGGCAAACTCCGCGTGCAGCTCCTCCAGCGCCTCCGGATGCTCGAGCACGACCTCAGGGACGTAGGCACCGGCCTGCAGGTAGCCGCGTCGTTCCATCTCGAAGAGGTAGCCGCCGGCGTGCAGGACGGGATCGTCGCCGTCCAGCCGGTTCAGGAACGCACGACTCTTCTCACCGCTCATTTGGATACTCCATGCCCCGCTTAGCTCTCGGTGAAGCCTCGGCATTGCGTCGCTCGGATGATTCGGGAGCGCCTGCCGAAACCCGCTGTTCACGACGTCATTTAGACGGAAAGCGCAGAGATCCAGTGGCCTGAAATCGACGACTTGTTGGCGCGTAAGGTCGCGATTGCGACAGACGTGACTGCTTGGCTGTCAGTCAGTTTCGCTCGGAGTCCTGTCGTAAAATCGAAAGAAGGGTCGCGATTTGACGAAAAGCTGAGACGAGCTATATTGAGATGGCGCGGAAACGACATATGGAACGTCGCAAATGAGCGAAAACGTCATTCGCTTCCCGATCGAACGTCGCCTCAACCAAGCTCAGGCGCTGCTGGCGGAGGCTTATCGATTTGCGGCGGCACATCCGCGCTTCGCCTATGCGGGTGTCGGCCGCTCGCCCGGGATGACGACGCTGCTGTTTCGCGAGCGCGGAGAGACCGGTGGGTTCACCGCCCATGTCCGTGAAAACGGTGTCGCTCATGCGCTGGACGAGGAAGGCGCCTTCCTGGCGGGTGGCAAGACTCTGAAAACGGTTCTGGCTCGTGTGGCTGGCCGGTAGGTGACGTCAGCGGAGACATCCGCGAAAAGCGAAGCCCCCGCCGACAATGCCAGCGGGGGCTTTTTTGCCTCTGATCTTTGAAACCTAGAAAGCCGCGTCGCGACCCTCGGCCTTGGCGATCTCTCGAGCGTTGGGGTTGACCGAGGGGCGGAAGGGCATCTCGACCACTTCTGCCTCGACCGCTTGGCCCGCCGTTTCGGCGTAGGTGTCCGGCAGATGCACCTTCAGGCGGGTTCCTAAAGTCGACTGGGCGATAGGAACGTAGCCCATGGCAATGTTGCAGCCGAGCTCGGGGGAGTACCAGGGGCTGGTGACATAGCCCACGGGGTCGTCGCCGGCCTCGTCGGAGATCAGCCAGAAGTCATTGGCATAGTCTTCGATCGGCTTACCGCCGAGCTTGAGGCCGACCAGAGTCTGCGCGTAGGGAGGATTGCCGGCTTCGAGTTGGGCGCGAACGTCCTCCAGCTTCGCCTTTCCGATGTAATCGGCCGTCTTGAGCCGCGGCACCTGGTAGCCGAGGTTGCACTGGAACGGCAGAGTTTCGGCGTCCAGGTCCTGTCCCCAGGAGAGGATGCCGGCGGCGATGCGCCGGTGGTGTGCCGGGGCGATGACCATGAGGTTGTGGGCCTTGCCCGCCTCCAGCACGGCGTACCACATGTCCTCGGCGTAGAGCGTGGCGTCGCGCAGGTAGATTTCGTAACCCTTCTCGCCGGAGAAGCCGGACTGGGAGATTACGACATCGCGGCCGCCCACCTTGGCCTCGAGCAGGCCGTAGACCGGCACGTCCTTGATCGCATCGCCGACCAGGTCGACCAGCAGTGCTTCGGACTTCGGTCCCTGGATCTGCACCGGCGAGACGTCGATCTCGTTGATCTGCACGTCGAACTTCTTGCCGACGTTGACGCCCTGCAGCCAGAACATCAGATCGCTGTCGGACAGGGAGAACCAGAACTCGGTCTCGCTGAGCCGCAGCAGAACTGGGTCGTTGAGGATGCCGCCCTGCTCGTTGCAGAGGATGACGTACTTGCCGTGCATCGGCTTGATGCGCTTGGCGTCGCGGGTGATCACGTAGTTGACGAAGGCTTCGGCGTCCGGGCCGATCACCTGGATCTGCCGCTCAACCGCGACGTTCCACATGGTCACGTGATTGACCAGGGCGTCGTACTCCACCATCGCGCCGCCGTCTTCCGGCTTCACGTAGCCGCGCGGGTGGTACATGCGGTTGTAGACGGTGGCGCGCCAGCAGCCGGCCTCCATGGAGAGGTGCCAGTAGGGCGATTTGCGCACACGGGTGGAAATCAGCATCTGGACCGGCGTCGGGCCGGACTGACGCAGGTTGATCGGCACCTTGCGATCGGACTGGTCGACGCTGGTTGCCATGCGGGCTTTGGTCTGGGCCATGGTCTGCAACGCTCCTCTCGGGCAGCGGTCTCTCGGGGCTCACGGTGCGAGCGGTCGGGCGCGGCGACCGACCTTTCGAAAGATTGCGATTTGCCGAGGGGAGCGATTTTCCGAGAAACGACGCCTCGCGGAGGGGCTGCGACCCACAAATCCCAGAGGCGACCGGCTTTTTCGCGAAAACGACAGAGGGCTGTCAGTCGTTGTCGCGAAAGCGCTATTCGCGCTCAAGCATGGCCATCAGTTCGCGCCATTCCCGCGGCGAGAGGCCGGAGTCCTCTTGGGCGACGGCCTCGCCGGCCAGCAGCCGTTTGACCACGGCCAGGCCGGCGGCCGAGAGCTGCGCGCCGCCCACGGCGTAGTCCTGGAAGGCCTGATAGGTCACCGGGACCCAGCGGCGGACCACATCCAGCATGGCATCCGCATAGGCCCGGATCTCATACTGGGCGTGGCTGTCGGCGCGCAGGGACAGGAAGTGCAAGAGGTTATGCAGGTCGATCTTCCAGTACCACTGGGTGTAGGTCGACAGTGGCAGGGTCATGCGCGCCAGCTCGCGGGCCAGGCCCTGGCGGTTCGGGTCGCGCGGCTGACCGTCAGGCAGTTCGTTCAGCATGGCCTCATAATGGCCAAAGGCCTGCTCCGCATCGTCCCGCAGCCAGGCCAGCACTTCGGTCGCTTCCTCGCCCTCCAGGACGTCGCCGCGGCCCTGACGATTGGCCGTGGACTGGGCGGCCAGATGCTCCGGGGCCGGGGTATAGAACTCCCGGTCCAGAATGGAGTAGCGGGCGGAGTACTCATTGACGTTCGCCGTGCGGTGGCGGATCCACTGGCGCGCGACGAAGATCGGCAGCTTCACATGGAACTTGATCTCGCACATCTCGAAGGGCGTGGTGTGCCGGTGTCGCAGCAGGTAGCGGATCAGCCCTTCGTCGTTGCGGAGCGACTTGGTTCCGCGGCCGTAGGACACGCGGGCCGACTGCACGACGGCAGCGTCGTCCCCCATATAGTCGACGACACGCACGAAGCCCTGGTCGAGCACTGGAATGGCCCGATAAAGCACCTCTTCCAGTGCCGGTGCGACGGGCCTGAGGGTCTGGCGCGTCTCGGCACGCGCCTCTTCGATTTCGGTTTGCTGTTCGGGTGTCAGAGTCATGGTGGACGGAACCTAGCGCGGCCTAGCCGAGTCGGCTAGCGCGTGTCCTCCCACACCTGGGCGATGACATTCGCGGTCATCAGATCCAGGTGGGCGCCGCCCCCGTTCTTGTAGAGTGTGATCGCTTGAGTGCCGCTGCGCCCGGCTTTACCGGTGGCCAGATCCTTCAGTTCGCCACGGACGTCGCTCTCCGAAATGACTCCGGCGGCCAGAGGGATCGCCAGCTCGCCGATGTCGTGGATGGCGGTCTCTCGGCTGTCGACGAAGAGTTCGGCCTTGGCGATCAGAGTGTCGTCGGCTTCGCGCATGTCGGGGCGGAAGGCGCCGATCAGATCGACATGGCTGCCGGGCTGAACCCAGTCGCCGTACAGAATCGGTGCCGTTGCCATGGTGGCGCAGGCGATGATGTCGGCCTCTCGCACGGCCGTTTCCAGATCCTCGGCCGCCCGGACAATGGGTGCCCCGCCACCCTTGGCGGCGACGAGCTTGTCGGCGTTTGCCGGCGTACGGCTCCAGATTGCGATGTCCTGCAGGTCGGGGAAGATCTCACCGTAGGCCTCGATCAGCGAGGCGGCGACAACGCCCGATCCCAGGATCAGCAGCCGTCGGGAGTCGGGCCGCGCCAGCAGGCGAGCGCCCAGCACCGAGTCGCCGGCGGTCTTCCACTTGGTCACCAGCGGCCCGTCGATCAGCGCCTTTACCGCACCGTCGCGATCGTCGAACAGCACCACGACGCCTTGCACCGACGGCAGCGGCGGCCGGCGTTCGACGTTGCCTGGGAAGATGGTCACCGACTTGAGCGCCAGACCGACTCCGTCCAGCCACGCGGCACGGGTCAGGCAGGCATCGGCGCCGCGCTGCAGCAGCAGGTCGCCGATCTCCGCTTCGGCGGCGCGGTGTCCGGCCTCGATGGCGTCGGCGACGGCGGTCCAGCTCAGCCGGTTTTCCACGGCGGCGGCGTCAATAAAGGGAACTTGCATGGGGCTCCGGTCTCTTGTGGTGAGGTGCGTCGAAAAAACCTCTTGGGGCAGGGACTTTTACAGCACCGCCAAGGGTCTTATACTCTTTCCCTGCCGGGCAACCGGCTATGGCGCTAAACGGGCTAACGAAATAAGCGCAGTGGACCCGGGGGCAGTACCCGGCGCCTCCACCAGTTTCCAGGCCCGGGAAGAGCAGTCGCAGCGCGTCGCCGCGAGCGGTCTTCCCGGCCTTCTATGGGGGCGAAACAGGATCGACACGCGTGGTAAAGGCTGGTTCGGCGCTCGGCATGGTACCGCCGTTATCGGGCCGTTCAATACGTGCGAACGACAACTTCGCTGAGGCTCGTGCTGCCGCGTAAGCGGTTCCACGAACCACGTATTTAAAGCCCTTGAGGTCTAAGCCCCTCAAGGCGGGGTCCGGGGCGCACCTGTCAACAGAAGCGCCCCACTTCGTCCTTCGCGGGTTCGACCTCCTGACCGCCAACCGCAACCGAGACTAGACTGACTGGCATGACGACGTCCGAAGACCTGATGCGTTACGACCGGCTGGTCGAGGAAGCTATGCGCGGCGTGGTCCGTGCTGCGCTGGAGCGTGCGGCCGAGGAAGGGCTGCCCGGAGAGCATCATTTCTACATCACATTCCGCACGGGCGAAGACGATGTGGAGATCCCCGGCTGGTTGCGCGAGCGCTATCCCGAGGAAATGACCATCGTTCTGCAGCACCGCTTCAGCGATCTGGAGGTGGATGAACGTGGATTTGGCGTGACGCTGAGTTTCAACGAGATCCCGGCGCGGCTCGAGGTGCCCTATATGGCCATCGCGGCGTTCGCAGATCCCAGCGTGCGCTTCGGCTTCACGTTTGCGGCGGGCCAGCAGCAGCTTCAAGAGCTGGGTGCCGACGGTGATGCAGCGGACGAGCGCGAAGGGGAGCCGACGGAGGCAAACTCGGCAGGTTCGACGTCGGCAGAGTCGCCCTCGGGAGAGGCCGCGCAGATCGATGGCGTCGACTCCGAGAGTGCCGCGAAGCAGTCCGGCGACGAAACCGTGGTCTCTCTCGACCGTTTCCGCAAAGGCAAGGGCTGAAGCGACAGCGGCGAGCCCCCGACCCGCCCGACGCCGTCAAACGCCGCCTTAGCCGGTTTAGCCGGCCTTTCGACCATTCACGGTCTTGGCGCCGAAGGTGCGAGGGTCCCAGCGCTGCACGGGTTTTGCCGGCGCCTTCTCGGGGGCCGGACCGCTCTTGCGCATGGTCTGCACGAATTCCTCGAAGCGACGTTTCATCTCCAGCCTTTCGGCTGGCGTCATGTCCTGCACGCGCTTGCCGGAAAGGTCGCGCTGGGTCAGGTCGTCCTGCATCGTCGTACTCCCGGGAAACAGGCTCCCAATTTGGCAGAATCAAGCTTAAGAGAGCGTAAAGCCCGCACCGGAAAGGTCTCTGCAGACCGCTGGGTCCGCCTGCAAGTGCAGCGGTGGATCGCTGTTTTCCCCTGTCATGAGTGTGGCCATCGCCTCTGCGTCCATGGCAGACTGACAGCGGAGGATCGCACCATGAGCAAGGTTGAGGAGAACCTTTCGGTGCGGCGGGCCCTGGCCCTGCTCGGCCCCTTGGGCCCGGTGCGCGCCCGCGCTCTGTTCGGCGGCTATGGCATCTATCTCGATGAGGTGATGTTTGCCCTAATCGCCTGGGATCGTTTGTACTTTCGTGTCGACGGCGAAACCAAGGTGCGCTGGGCGGCGGAGGGAGGCGAGCCTTTCGTCTACGAAGGCAAGAGTGCGCCGGTCGAGATGCCCTACTGGACCGCTCCACCCCATGCCGAGGATAGCCCCGACGCGTTGGAGCCCTGGGCTCGACTGGCGTTGGAGACCGCGCGTCGGCTGAGGGCGGCGAAAGCCAAGAAGGCGAGCTAGGATCCCGATCCAAGGTTCTGTAGCCGAGCCCTCTTCCCGTCGACGCTCGGCATGCTACAAACCGGCTTCCAATTCTCCGCAGAATACGAGGGGCCGCAACAGCCATGTCCGCGCAATCGACCGGTGCGACCACCACCCGCAGCGAATCCGACACCATGGGCGAAGTCCAGGTGCCGGCCGAGGCCTACTGGGGCGCGCAGACCCAGCGGTCATTGCAGAACTTCAAGATCGGCGGCGAGACCATGCCGCCGACCATCGTTACGGCGCTGGGTGTGCAGAAGCTGGCGGCCGCGCGGGTGAACCTCGCGATGGGGCGCCTGCCAGAGGAGATCGGCAAGGCGATCTGCCAAGCGGCCGAAGAGGTCATCGAAGGCCGCCTGTCCGATCAGTTCCCGCTGGTGGTCTGGCAGACCGGGTCCGGTACTCAGAGCAACATGAACGCCAACGAGGTAATCGCCGGCCGGGCCAATGAAATCCTGGCGGGAACCCGCGGCGGCAAGTCGCCTGTGCATCCCAATGACCACTGCAACATGGGGCAGTCCTCGAACGACACCTTCCCGACGGTGATGCACATCGCCTTCGTGGCTCAGATTGCCGGCGAGACCGTGCCGCAGCTGGGCCGGCTGCATGCCGGCCTGGCCGAAAAGGCCGAGGCCTACAACGACATCATCAAAATCGGCCGCACCCATCTGATGGATGCCACGCCCCTGACCCTCGGGCAGGAGTTCTCCGGTTACGCCAAGCAGCTGGAGAACGGTATCGAGCGTATCGAGCAAGCCCTTCCCAAGCTGCACGAGCTGGCTCAGGGCGGTACGGCCGTCGGCACCGGTCTCAATGCCGTCGAAGGCTTTGCCGAGGCTTTCGCGGAGGAGGTCGCCAAGATCACCGGGTTTCGCTTCGTGACGGCACCCAACAAGTTCGAAGCGCTTGCGAGCGAGGATGCCGCTGTGCAGGCCTCAGGCGCGCTCAACAGCGTCGCCGTCTCGCTGATGAAGATCGCCAACGACATCCGCCTGCTCGGCTCCGGCCCGCGTTGCGGCCTGGGCGAGCTGTTGCTGCCGGCCAACGAGCCCGGCTCCTCGATCATGCCGGGCAAGGTCAACCCGACTCAGGCCGAGGCCATCACCATGGTCTGCGCCCAGGTGATGGGCAATCATACGGCCATCACCGTGGCCGGCTCGCATGGGCATTTCGAGCTGAACGTCTTCAAGCCGGTGATCGCCTACAACCTGTTGCAATCGGCCAAGCTGCTGGGCGATGCCGCCGTCTCCTTCCTGGAGAACTGCGTCGCGGGGATCGAGCCGAACGTTGAGCGGATCACCAGCCTGATGAACGAGTCGCTGATGTTGGTGACGGCGCTCAACCCCCACATCGGGTACGATAACGCGGCCAAGATCGCCAAGAAGGCCTATGCCGAGAATTCGACGCTGAAGGCGGCTGGGATCGCGCTCGGCCTGCTGACCGAAGAGCAGTTCGACGCCTGGGTGAAGCCCGAGATGATGATCGGACCCTCGAAGGCGCAGTAGGCGCGCAGGGATCTGTTTGAGAAA
The DNA here is from genome assembly GCA_052168175.1 of Kiloniellales bacterium. GTDB lineage: Bacteria > Pseudomonadota > Alphaproteobacteria > Kiloniellales > DSM-21159 > Algihabitans. The sequence continues at coordinate 47,061 of JBQLZH010000002.1, read as the reverse complement.
GACCGCGCGGCTGCCGAGATGAAAAAGCGCTCCGTGGTGATCGCAGGTCATGCGACCTCCCTGACCTTGGAGGAGCCCTTCTGGCAGGCCTTGAAGGAGATCGCGCAGGCGGAGGGCACGACGGTCAGCGCTTTGATCGAAGCGATCGACGCCGAGCGCACCGATGCCGGGGAGAGCAACCTCTCCAGTGCGGTGCGTGTCTCGGTTTTTCGACGCGTTAAAGAGGCGGCTGACCGCGAAGGCCTTTAGGCATCGGCCAGGCTAGCGCCGTCGCTAAGACGGCGGAACCACTCGCGCGGCACGCGCGGCGCCCGGCCGTCCAGGTTCGGTGCGCCGCGACCGGCGTCGAGATCGCCGCTCCAAAGCGTGCGCGTTTCCAAGGAAAAACGCGTCAGGCCGGTCGCGTTCGGGACGCTGGCATGCAGCTGGGCGGCGGAGAAAGCGACCACGTCGCCGACCTCCGGCAACAACCGCAAGGCATCGTCTTGGCCGACCGGCTCCAACGGTTGCGGCAGGGTGGGGTAGGCCTCGTCCGGGTCTTTGCCTTCGGCGCGGGCACGGCGGCGCGCGGCCTTCAGCGCCTCCCAATCCCAGTCGGCGCTGTCATTGGCGATCGGCTGCTGCCAGTACTGCGGAAAGAGCACCAGGGTCCGCCCGGCGGTCAACGGCGTGACCGGCAGCCACCAGTTGACCTGAGCCATGAGGTTGGAGCCCCAGGTGTCGCGGTGGGCGTGCAGCGGCCGTGTGCGACGGTGGCCACGGCCGAACTGCGAGGGCTGGGTCCGCAGATAGAAATCGTCCACGTAGGTTTCGTCGGGATCGCAGCCGAGGGCCGTCAAGAGGTCGGTAAAGGCCCTGGCCGCCTCGGCATCCTTGCGCCAGTCGGCCGTCAGGCTGACCACCCGTTTCAGGAACTCTGCCTCCGACAGCGCGTGCTGTGCGGTCGCCGCGTCCTCGACTTCGGGGAAGCACACTCGGAGACGCTGCTGCGCCAAGGCGACGAGAATTCGGGCGGCTGGCACTTGGCGAAAGACCAACACCTCGCCGGAAAACAGCCGCGGCCCGCGTGATTTATCGGTCAAGGGCGTGTCGAGCTGTGCCAGCATGAGGCTCTACTGCAGGTTCCTGAACAGGTCCCTCAGAATCTCCTGACCTTGATCCCGCAACAGCTCTTCTGGCGACTGCTCCTGTTGTGGCTCCGACGGCGTTTGGTCTTCCGTCGGGGCCGACTGCTGCCGCTGGCGCTGCAGGGGCTGACCGGAGAGGCGGACGTCGGGTTCGTCCAGCGATCCGCGCAGCAGCGCCGTCAGGTAGGGCTGTCGTTCTTCTCCTCGATAGAGGTCCGTGCGGAGGTCGAGCGTCCAAGCCGGCAGATTGGCTGCGATTCCCTGACCGCGCGCCACGGCGTTACGCCCGGTCAAGGTCAGGTCGTCGGTCCGCACAACGCCGTTCTCGATATCGAAGCTACCGCTGAGCTGCGCGGGCGCCCCGGCAAAGGCGCTGAAGACAGTGTTCACGGTGTCGCTGAGGCCGCGCAGCTCCCGGATCTGCTGTCCCAGAATGCCCAGCAACATGCTGCCGACGGCTTCCTCGGCCGTGGCACGAACCGTGATCTGTCCGCCGACGTTGCCCTGGCCGTTCAGATTACCGATCAGCTGAGCCTCGCTGGTGCCCAGGCTGCTGCCGGCGACTTGCAGATCGAGCGGTCCGCTAACCCGTCCGCCGCCGGCACTGTCCGCCGGCACCAGTTGGGCGCTGTCGAGCTGCGTTCCCGCGATGTCGAAGTCGACGCCGGCGGCGCGCGGATTGCGTGCGTCGAGAGAGAGCGCAGCCCGCAGATTGCCGCCGAAGGCCTGCCCGGTCAGGCTGTCGATTCGCAGAAGCGCGTTTTCCAGACTGAGCGGAATGCTTGCGTTGGTCAGAGTGAAGTCACCCTGGCTGATCGCCTCGGCGGTCACGGTGGCGGCGACATCGAGACCGGCCAGTGCCTCGAGCGGAAGCGGGTCGTTAGACCAGCGGCCGCTCGACTGTCCGCCGCCGCCCGACAAGCTGTCGTCGAGCAGTTGATCGAGCGGGAGCCGTCCAAGTTGCAGGTTCGCCCTGATCGCTGGCCGCGCGCCGGTCAGATTCAGGAAGGTCTCTCCAGTCAGGTCGGTCGGCCCGAGGCGTCCGGTCAGCCCCGTCACCTCGATCTGCAGCGGGGTGCCGCTGATCCGGGCTGCGGCATTCAGTCCGATCCCGTCGCGCAGCCTCTGGTCCACGCCGATGCTGGTGAGCAGCGGGCCGAGCTGGGGCAACTCGACGGTGGCGTCGAAGGCGTAGCTCATCTGCGCGCCGGTCAGGCCGTTGGCCGTTCCCTGCCCACGCACCTGCCCACCGAGCAGGCCGAGCGTGGTGTTGTAGCTCAGCTCCGTATCGGGACTGCCGTTCATGGTGGTGGTGACATCGAGTGCGCCGAGGCCGGCCAGATCGCGAGCGGCGGGGCCGAGAAGCTCTGCAATCCGCGCACCGGTGATCGTTTGCGCCGTCACGCGCAGGTTTTCGAACTGCAGCGTTTCACCCTGCAGCACGCGTCCTGCGGTAACGATGCTGCCGCCCAGCGCCTGACCCGAAAGATCCAGCGTCAGATCGTCGGCCGATCCCGAAACGGGTCCCGAAAGCTGCAGTGCGCCAAGCCGTGCCACTGGCGAGTCCCCGAGCCCGGCGATCCGCGCCAGACGGCTGGTTTCGGATAGCTCCAGCGACAGGCGCCCGTTCTGGACGGTCAAGCGGTCCTGAGGTTCGTTGACTTGACCGGCAAAGGCCAGGCGGCCTTCGGGGATCTCCGCTCGAAAATCGGTGGTGAAGGCGGTCAGGTTGCCGCTGCCCGTGCCTTCCGCCGAGAGGCTGCCGAGCTGAGCCAGCGGGCCCGAAGCGGGTTGCTCCAGCAGTCTCGCCAGACGGGCCGTATCGGGGACCTGCAGGCGGAACTGACCGTCGGCGATCTCCGGTCTATCCGGCAGGCCGCTGACCACGCCGGCGAAACTGGCCGAGCCGCCGACCAGATCGCCGACAGTCAAGGACTGCACGGTCAAGATGCTGTCCTTCACCTGTGCCTGGACCGAGAGATCGTTGGCCTGCTGGCCGCCGTAGGTCAGATTGCCGACCAAGACGTTGAGATTGGCGTCGAAGGCCTCCAGCGGGCTACCGGCGGGTACATCGGTTTCCGCTGCCTCCCCAGCCGGTTCCTCTGCTTGGGCAATCTGGGAGTCGTCCAGGCCGCCGCCGCCGCCCGAGCCGGGCAGGTAGGCGTCAATATTGATCCGGTCGACGCTGAGCCCCGCGCCGAAGGCTGGCTTGGCGCGCCCCAGAGCCAGGTTGATGCCGCCCTGGATCGTGGTCGAGTCGATCTCCAGCACCAGGCCGGTGAGCTGCGCGCGCGCCGGAGTAACGTCGAGCGCTGTGGAGAGGGACGCTCGCCGCAAGCGGTCGTTCGGTGCCGGCGGCAGCTCCAACTCCAACCACTCGGCCAGGCCGCGGAGGTTGTCGCTGGCCGCTTCCAGATTGCCGGCGAAGCGCGGTGCGCCGTTCTCAGCCGTCAAGCGTCCGCTGACCGAGAGATCGCCGCCTGCCGGCAGGAGGGCCAGAGCCTGCTCAAGTGTCACGGCGCCTTCGGCCAGCCGACCGCTGGCCAGCACCTGCCTGACAACGTCGTCCTTGTAGACCAATGCGTCGACGATCACCTCGGCGCTCAGCGCGACACCTTGCGGCAGCGCGAAGTCGCCGGCTGTACTCTGGCCGCCGCCCTGGTCGCCGTCTTGGCTGCGCTCGGCCGTCGGTGCGAGCAGTTCATCGAGGTTCAGCCGCGCAATGTTCAGCGCGACCCGCCCGTCGAGCTGAGGTCCGAGCGTCAGTGCGGCATCCCCTGTGGCATTGATATCGCCGAGGGTGAGTTGGAGGCTGCCCAGATCCAGGGTCTCGCCTGCCAGCGCGACGTCGCTCGCAAGAGCGAAGTCTTCGGCAAGTTGTGGCGGGACGGCGCTGCCCGGGGCCAGAGCTGCAGCCAGCAGCGCCAGGTTCGCTCCGTTGGCCGTCAGGGTCCCCTCGAAGCTCTCGGCCGTTTGGTCGAGGTTTCCGCGCAGGCTGACTGTCGCTTCGCCGGCCTCCGGCAGGGCCAGGTCGAGCGCAACTGCCGCCGGGTTGGCCTCCAGTCGACCGCTGCGCGCCTCGAAAGAGACAGCCTGGCCGCGGGTAACCGCAGTGCCCGAGGCTTGGAAGGGCCCCTGCAGACTGTCGGCCGAGACTTCGGCGTCGAGTTGTTCAAGGCGCTCCTCGGCGCCGGTCGCCAGATCCCGATAGATCACCGTCCCGTCTTCGATGGTCAGTGCATCGAAGCGGATCGCAGGACCGCTGCTGGCCGCCGGCTGGACTTGTGTTTCCGTCAGAGCTTGAGGTGTCGCCTCGCTGTCGTTTCCCTCTGTTGCCTGTCCGGACGTGTCTGTCGCCACCGGGGAAACCGCGCGACCGAACTCCCAGTTGCCGCGGCCGTCCGGCAGGCGCTCGAGACTCACCGTCGGCGCCACCAGCACCAGCGAACGCACCTGAATCTCGCCGGACAACAGTGGCGCCAGGGCGACACGTACTTCCAGTGCCTCCAGGCTGGCCAGCTGCGCGGCTTGTCCATCCGGCGCGTTCGCCAGACTCACTTGTTCGGCGGTCAGTCGAGGTGTCGGTAGCAACGACAGACCAACGTCGCCAGCGATTGTCAGGTCCCGGCCGGTTTGCGCCTCGATCTGCCGGGCGATCTGATCCTTGTAGGCGTTCCAGTCGACAAAGGACGGCACGACGAAGACGGCGCCGATGGCGAGCGCCAGCAGGAGTCCAAGGCCGATCGAGATCTTCCTAATCAAACGCGAGGCTCCTCAAAGAATGATCAACTAGGGGCTGTTAAACGACGCGTTTCCTGCTTACCATCGAAAGTGTCGTATGCGCATGATAGCCGATAGGCCGGCTAGGAGCTTGAAAGCCATGGGCGAGGTCGTGAACCTGCGTCAGATGCGTAAGACCAGGGATCGTGTCCAAAAGGCATCCCAGGCTGCGGAGAATCGTGTCAAGCACGGCCGCAGTAAAGCGGAGAAGGCGCTTGAGCAAGCTCGGCGCGATGCCGCTCGGCGTACTCTCGACAATCACCAGCGTGAAGACGGAGACCGCGTTGCCTCCGGGCAAAGCGACCTGAACTCAGGTGAATAGGCCGAGCTTTCGCTCGCATTCACCATTGCCCTCGTCGACAAGCCTTCCGATCTCCAGCTTCTTTTCCCTTTAGGCCTGCTGAACGGCAAGGCCTTGCTTCAGTTGTGCTGTACGATGGCGGTTAGGTTCTCACCACCTTGCCTGGATTCATGATGTTGTGAGGGTCCATGGCGAGCTTGACCTGACGCATCAGGGCGACCGCCTCACCGTGTTCGGCCTGCAAAAAGTGCATCTTGCCGTAGCCGATGCCATGTTCGCCGGTGCAGGTGCCGCCCATCTGCAGCGCCCGCGCGATCATGCGGTCGTTGACCGCCTCGGCCTTGTCATGCTGGGCCGTGTCGCCGGGGTCCAGCAGATAGACCAGATGGAAATTACCATCGCCGACATGGCCGACGATGGGGGCGAGCAGGCCACTGTCCTGAATGTCCTTCTTGGTTTCCAAGATGCATTCGGCCAATCGGGAGATCGGCACACAGACGTCGGTTGCCCAGCCTTCCGATCCCGGCTTCAAGGCCTTGGCGGCCCAGTAGGCGTCGTGCCGAGCCTGCCAGAGTTGGCTGCGATCCTCCTGCCGCGTCGCCCACTGGAAGTTGGCGCCGCCGTACTCCGCGGCCAGTTCGCCGACGGTCTCGGCCTGTTCCTGAACGCCTGCCTCGGTGCCGTGGAACTCGAAGAAGAGCGTCGGTTGTTCGGGGAAATCGAGCTTGGAGTAGAGGTTGCAGGCCCGCATCTGGACCTCGTCCAGCAGCTCAATGCGCGCGACGGGAACGCCGAGTTGAATCGTCGCGATCACCGTATTGACCGCGCCCTCCAGATCGGCGAAGGCGCAAACGGCGGCGGAGGTGGCCTCCGGGATACCGTAAAGCCGCAGCTGCACTTCGGTGATCACCCCGAGCGTGCCCTCCGAGCCGACGAAGAGGCGGGTGAGGTCGTAGCCGGCCGAGGATTTGCGGGCGCGGCCGCCGGTCCGGACGATCCGTCCGTCCGCGGTGACCACCGTCAGGCCCAGCACATTCTCGCGCATGGTGCCGTAGCGCACCGCGTTGGTGCCGCTGGCGCGCGTCGCCGCCATACCGCCCAGAGAGGCGTCGGCGCCGGGGTCGATCGGGAAGAACAGGCCGCTATCGCGCAGGAATTCGTTCAGACCCTTGCGGGTAACGCCGGCCTGAACCCGGCAATCCAAGTCCTCTTGATTGACCTCGAGAATCGCGGTCATGCGGCTGACGTCGAGAGAGACGCCGCCACGCAGCGCTGCGATATGCCCCTCGAGTGACGTGCCCGTTCCGAAGGGGATCACCGGTGTCTTGTGGCGGGCGCAGATCTTGACGATCTCCGCCACCTCTTCGGTGGATTCGGCGAAAGCCACGGCGTCGGGCGGAGCGCCCTCGTGGTAGCTGACATCCTTGCCGTGCTGCTCGCGCACGGCTGCGGCGGTCGAGAGCCGGTCGCCAAGCAGGGTCTGGAGCTCTGCGATGGCCGGTGCCGGGTCGGCGCGCGGCGGTTCGGGATGGCTTTCGGCGACGCTCATGGCACAGGTCTTTCCTGTTGGTCCGCGTATTCTTGGCCTCTAGGCTACTGCAATATGGGGTCGCGACCCAAACGACCGAAGAGCTGGCCGTCGAAACGGTCCTCAGAATTGAAACCTGCGAGATAGCCATGACCGCGTTGCCGCTCGTCCCTGCGACTGCCGATCTGACGATTCATCGCGTGAGCGCCCGCCCGGTGCTGGTTCCGCTCGCGTTGCCGCTGGTCACGGCCGGCGGCGCGGTCGACAAGGCGCCGCTGGTGCTGGTCGATCTGGAAACCGAAGAGGGAGTGACCGGCTGCGCCTACCTGTTCACCTACACGCCGCGCGCCTTGGCGGCGACCGTTCGACAGGTCGAGGAACTGACGCCGCTGATTGCCGGCCAGCGCGTCGCGCCTTTAGCGCTCGCGGAGCGACTGGCGGCAGCCTTTCGTCTGCTCGGGCGGCCCGGCCTGGTGGGCATGGCTTTGGCGGGTTTGGACATGGCGGCCTGGGATGCCTTGGCCAAGGCGCAGGGCGTGCCGCTCTATCGTCTGCTGGGGGCTGAGGCGCGCCGCCTGCCGGCCTACAACAGCAAAGGGCTGGGTATGATCGGCGCCCCGATGGCGGCAGAGGAAGCGCGCGCCCTCCTGGCCGAAGGATTCCAAGCGGTCAAGCTGCGGCTCGGCTACCCGACCCGCGCTCAGGATCTGGAGGTCGCCGAGGCTGTACGGACGGCGATCGGCCCGAAGCCGCGGCTCTTCGTGGACTTCAATCAGACGCTGACGCTGGCGGAAGCCAGACATCGCGTGCCGCCGCTGGAGGACTTCGACCTGGAGTGGGTCGAAGAGCCGCTGCCCTGGGACGACTACCGCGGCCATGGCGCTCTTGCGGCCGAGACCTCGCTGCCGATCCAACTCGGCGAGAACTGCTGGGGCGCCGGCGATTTTGCCAAGGCCTTCGAGGCTGGACTGGATGCCGTCTTCATGCCCGATGCCATGAAGATCGGCGGGGTGACCGGCTGGCTGCAGACCGCGGGACTCGCGGCCGCCCAGGGTGTGCAGCTCTCGAGTCATCTCTATCCGGAGATCTCCAGCCATCTGCTCGCGGCCACGCCGACGGCCCACTGGCTGGAGTACGTCGACTGGGCCGCACCGATCTTGGCAGAGCCGTTTGCGGTGACCGATGGCGTCGCTTGGCCGAGCGAGACGCCGGGCAGCGGAGTTGCCTGGGACGAGGCGGCGGCCAGGCGCTTCGCAGCGGAACTTTGAGGGACTCGCACACCTGCGCGGCGCGCGAGACGCGCCGCTACAAGACCTGATAGGTTTCCGCCGCATGGCCCCGGATTACGACATTCTCGTTCACGGCAACAATCTGCGCCTGAAGGACGACTTCCTTGGCATTGCCAACGTCACGCTGGTGCAGACAGGCGAGGGACCACTGCTGTTCGACACCGGCGGCTACGTCTCGCGCCTGGGTCTGGTCAAGGCCCTGGCCGCGCGCGGCCTGACGCCGGACGATGTTCGCCTGGTCTTCCTTTCCCACCTGCATTTCGACCATGCCCATAACGTCGATCTGTTCCGTAACGCGAAGGTTCTGGTGAGCAAGTCGGAGTGGGATTATGCGGCGGCGCCGCATGAGAAGGACCTCTTCATGCCCTGGGGCATCCATGCCCAGTTGGAACGTCACGATCTGGAACTGATCGAGGGCGAAGGGCAGCTCTCCAACCGCATCGGTTGGTTCCCGGCGCCCGGGCACACGCCGGGCTGCTACGCACTGTCTTTGGACACCGACACGCGGGGCACGGTGGTGCTTGCCGGCGACGCCATCAAGTATGCCAAGGAGGCCATTGCCCGGCGCTGCGACATGGCCTTCGATACGGTGGAGCGTGGCACGGCCTCCATTCGGCGCATTCTCGAGATGGCCGAGCGCATCGTTCCCGGTCACTTTCCCGAGTTGATCCGGCAGGAGGACGGCAGTTTCCTCTGGGAAGACTCCGCACCCTTCGACTTGAGGGTGCGATGAGCTCGACCGAACGCATCGATGCCGTCGTGATCGGGGCCGGTGTGGTCGGCCTGGCGGTGGCGCGTGCGCTGGCGCTGGCCGGCCGCGACGTGCTGGTGCTGGAGCGGGCCGGCGAGATCGGCCGCGAGACCTCCTCGCGCAATTCCGAAGTGATCCACGCCGGCATCTACTATCCGACCGGAAGCCTGAAAGCCCGGACCTGCCTCGCCGGCAAGCTGGCGCTCTATCGCTACTGTGCGGAGCACGGCGTCGCCCATGCGCGCTGCGGCAAGCTGATCGTCGCCACGGATGCGGCGCAGATGCCGACGCTCGCGCAGTTGAAGGAGAAAGCGGCGGCGAACGGCGTGTCCGATCTCGTCTGGAAAACCCCGGAGGAGGTGCGCGACCTGGAACCGGCGGTGACCTGCGTCGGAGCTCTGCTGTCCCCCAGCTCCGGCATCGTCGACAGCCACGGCTTGATGCTGGCCTACCTGGGCGACGCCGAAGGGGCGGGGGCTATGGTCGCCTTTCATGCGCCGTTGCAGGCGGCGACCGTCACGTCGGAGGGCCTGCGCCTGGAGGTAGGCGGCGAGGCGCCCATGACCTTGCTGGCGGAGACCGTCGTCAATGCGGCCGGTCTCTCGGCAGTCGACATCGCGCAGCGGATCGAGGGATTGCCGAAGGCGGCCGTTCCCAAGGCTTTCTTCGCCAAGGGCAGCTACTACACGCTTGCCGGCCGTTCGCCGTTTTCGCGTCTGATCTATCCTGTGCCGGAGGCCGCCGGGCTGGGCGTGCATGTGACCGTCGACCTCGGCGGTGCGTCACGCTTCGGTCCCGACGTCGAATGGGTCAAGCGCTCTGACGACTACGATGTCGATCCGGCACGCGCCCTGGCCTTCTACGAGGCGGTGCGCCGCTACTGGCCGGAGCTGCCGGACGGGGCGCTGCAGCCGGGCTATGCCGGCATTCGCCCCAAGCTGCAGGCACCGGGAGAGCCGGCCAAGGACTTCATCGTTCAGGGCCCGGAGAGTCACGGCGTGCCTGGTCTGATCAATCTCTTCGGGATCGAGAGCCCGGGTCTGACGGCCTCTCTGGCCCTGGCCGAGCTCACGCTGGAAACGCTCGAACGTGCGCGTGCGCAGGCGGCCTAGAGGCTGATCGGCATGACCGATGCGCGTATCCCCGTCACACTGATCACCGGTTTTCTCGGCAGCGGCAAGACCACCTTGCTCGGTCGGCTCTTGGCGCGGCCGGAGTTGGCCGACACGGCGGTGATCGTCAACGAGCTCGGCGAAGTCGGCCTCGATCATGAACTGGTCGAAACGGTAACCGACGAGGTGACCGTGCTGACCTCGGGCTGCCTCTGCTGCGTCCTGCGCCAGGATCTCGTGAGCACGTTGCGCGACCTCTATCTCAAGCGCGAGGCTGGGGAGATTCCGCGTTTCGCACGGGTCGCCGTGGAGACCACGGGGCTCGCCGATCCGGCGCCGGTGCTGCAGACCTTGGTGTCCGATCCCCTGATCGGCAGCTTCTTCATGCTCGATGCCGTGGCAACCACGGTCGACGCCGTCACCGGCCTCGCGACCTTGGCGGCGCACCCGGAGGCGGTGAAGCAGGCTGGCGTGGCGGATCGGTTGCTGCTGACCAAGAGGGATCTGGCGCCCGACACGGTGGCTCTGGAGGCGCGGCTGGCGGCGCTCAACCCCGGCGCTCCCCGCATTGATGTACGGCTTGGCGATCTCGATCCGGCGCTGCTTCTCAACCAGGCGCGGCGACCGGAGGGCGAACGTCTTGCCGAGCTGGAGCGTTGGCTCGATGCCGCTGCCGAGCGGGATCACCCCAATGACCAGGGGCATCACCATCATGACCACTGGCACCATGCCGATATCGCAGCCCATTGTCTGAGCGTGTCGGACCCAGTGGACTGGACGTCTTTCGTTACCTGGCTCAGCGAGCTGGTGGCGCGACGCGGTGCCGAGCTGCTGCGAGTCAAGGGGCTGGTGCAAGTGGCCGGCGAGGCCCGGCCCCTGCTGGTGCAGGGCGTGCAGCACGTGTTCCACGAACCGCAGTGGCTGGAGGCCTGGCCAGCCGGGTCGCAGCCTTGCACCCGGCTGGTCTGCATCGGGCGCAGTTTGGAGGCCGGCCACTTGCAGGCCGAGCTCGAGGCTTGCCGTGTCCCGGCTTTGGCGGAGCCCCGTTGACCTCGCGGCGCCAAGCTGCTGCTTTAGCGCCCAATCTCTAGACCCATGAAAGAGGATTTTCGATGCCCGAGGGCAAGCGCGGCTGGCAGTTCTGGATCGACCGGGGCGGCACCTTCACCGACGTGGTGGCGCGGCGGCCGGATGGCGAGCTGCTGAGCACGAAGCTGCTCTCGGAAAACCCCGAGCTCTATGCCGACGCGGCCATCGCGGGTGTCCGACGGTTGCTCGAGGTCGAGAACACCGCAACGATCCCCTCGGGGGCGATCGAGGCGGTCAAGATGGGCACCACCGTCGCGACCAACGCACTGTTGGAGCGGAAGGGCGACCGCACGGTGCTGGCGATCACGCGCGGTTTTCGCGACGCCCTGCGCATCGCCTATCAGAACCGGCCGCACCTCTTCACCCAGCGGATCGAGCTGCCCGAACTGCTTTACGAGCGCGTCGTCGAGGTGCCGGAGCGCCTGAAGGCCGATGGGGAGGTCTTGCTCGCGCTGGAAGAGGCGGAGACGCGCCAGGGTCTGCAGGCTGCCTATGACGCCGGCATCCGCGCCTGCGCCGTCGTTCTGATGCACGGCTATCGCTATCCGGAGCACGAAACGCGCGTGGCCCAGCTCGCCCGCGAGATCGGCTTTTCCCAGATCAGCGTCAGCCACGAGGCCAGCCCGCTGATGAAGCTGGTCAGCCGCGGCGACACTACGGTGGTCGATGCCTACCTCTCGCCGATTCTGCGTCGCTACGTCGATCAGGTGGCGGGCGAGCTCAATGCCGACGAGGCCGAAACGGTACGGCTGATGTTCATGCAGTCGAACGGCGGTCTGACCGACGCCCAGACCTTCCAAGGCAAGGACTCGATCCTCTCCGGCCCGGCCGGCGGCATCGTCGGTGCCGTGCGCACCGCGGCCATGGGCGGCTTCGAGAAGATCATCACCTTCGACATGGGCGGCACCTCCACCGACGTGGCCCACTACGACGGAGAGTACGAGCGTGCCTTTGAGACCCAGGTAGCCGGCGTGCGCATGCGCGCACCGATGATGCAAATTCACACCGTGGCCGCGGGTGGCGGCTCGATTCTTCACTTCGACGGCACCCGCTACCGCGTCGGGCCGGACAGTGCCGGCGCCAACCCGGGCCCGGCCTGCTACCGCCGCGGCGGGCCGCTGGCGGTGACCGATGCCAACGTCATGCTCGGCCGCGTTCAAACCGATTTCTTCCCCGCCGTCTTCGGTCCCGAAGCCGACGAACGTCTGGACCCCGCCGTGGTGAGCGAGAAGTTCCGGCAGTTGGCAGACGAGATCCATGAGGCGACCGGCGACGATCGCGCGCCCGAGGAGGTGGCCGAAGGCTTCCGCCGCATTGCCGTCGAGAACATGGCCAATGCGATCAAGAAGATCTCGACCCAACGCGGCTACGACGTGACCGAGTACGCGTTGCAGTGCTTCGGCGGCGCGGGTGGGCAGCATGCCTGCGACATCGCCGATACCCTGGGGATGACGCGGATCTTCGTGCATCCCTTCGCGGGCGTGCTCTCTGCCTATGGCATGGGCTTGGCCGACCTGCGCCTGATGAAGGAGCAGGCGGTCGAGGCCCGCTTGGACGCGGCTTTGGAAGACCTGCCGTCGATCTTCGCCCGGCTGGCGGCGGAGGCGCGTGCCGAACTGCACGCTCAGGACATCGAAGAAAAGCGGGTGACAGTGCTGGAGAAGGTGCACCTGCGCTACGAAGGCAGCGATACCGCCTTGATCGTCGAGAACGGTAGCCGCGCGGATCTGATGGAGCGCTTCGAAGCCGCTTACAGCCAGCGTTTCGGCTTCGTGATGGCCGATAAGCCGGTGCTGGTGGAGGCAGTCAGCGCCGAGGCCATCGGCGCCATGGACACGGCCGAGGATCCCTTGCTGGAAAAGCCCGCGGCTGGGATTGCGCCGGCGCCGCTTGCGGTCCGCCCGCTCTATGCGGGTGGCCGCTGGCACGACACGCCGGTCTTCGAACGCGATGACTTGGGGGTTGGCGACCGTATCTCCGGACCGGCGATCGTGATCGAGCCGAATTCCACGACGGTGATCGAACCGGGCTGGCGTGCCGAGCTGACGGACCGTAATCACCTGGTGCTGGAGCGCAGCGTGCCGGTCGAGCGGGAGCTGGCGGTCGGCACGCAGGTCGACCCGGTCATGCTGGAGATCTTCAACAACCTCTTCATGTCCATCGCCGAACAGATGGGCTCGGTCCTGGAGAACACGGCTCACTCCGTCAACATCAAGGAGCGCCTGGATTTCTCTTGCGCCCTCTTCTCGCCGCCCGGCGATCTGGTGGCCAATGCGCCGCATATGCCGGTTCACCTGGGTTCGATGAGCGAGTCCATCCGTAGCGTGATTCGCCAGAACGAGGGCCGGATGGCGCCCGGCGATGTCTACGTGCTCAACGCGCCCTACAACGGCGGGACCCATCTGCCGGACATTACGGTGATCGCGCCGGTCTTCAATGCCGAAGGCGCATCGATCCTGTTCTACGTCGCCAGCCGCGGTCACCATGCGGACGTCGGCGGTCTGACACCGGGCTCCATGCCGCCGGATTCCAAGACCGTCGATGAAGAAGGTGTGCTGATCGACAACTTCAAGCTGGTCGACCGCGGCACTTTCCGGGAGCAGGCGTTGCGCGAACTCCTGGCGTCCGGCCGCTATCCAGCGCGCAACCCCGACCAGAACGTGGCCGATCTGCAGGCGCAGATCGCCGCCTGCAACAAGGGCGTGCTGGAGCTGGGCCGTATCTCCGACCATTTCGGCCTGGCGGTGGTGCAGGCCTATATGCGCCACGTTCAGGACAATGCCGAAGAGCAGGTGCGTCGCGTGCTGGACCGTCTGGCCGACGGCCACTTCGTCTATCCGCTGGACGACGGCAGCCGCATCGAGGTCGACATCCGGATCGATAAGCAGGCGCGCTCGGCGCGGATCGATTTCGCCGGCACCAGCCCGCAACAGGACAACAATTTCAATGCCCCCTCGGCCGTCTGCCGGGCCGCCGTGCTTTACGTCTTCCGAACCTTGGTCGATGACGAGATTCCGATGAACGAGGGCGTGCTCAAGCCGCTCGACATCGTGATCCCGGAGGGCTGCATGCTGAATCCGGCTTACCCGGCTGCTGTCGTCGCTGGAAATGTGGAGACCAGCCAGGCCATCACCGACTGCCTCTACGGCGCCACCGGCGTGTTGGCCGGCGCCCAGGGAACCATGAACAACCTGACCTTCGGCAACGCCACCTATCAGTATTACGAGACGATTGCCGGCGGGTCCGGTGCGGGGCCCGACTTCGACGGCACCGATGCCGTTCACACGCACATGACGAACTCGCGGTTGACCGACCCGGAAGTTCTGGAGTGGCGCTTCCCGGTGCTGCTGGAGTCCTTCGAGATCCGGCGTGACTCAGGCGGTAAGGGTCGCCAACGCGGTGGCCACGGGACCGTCCGGCGTCTGCGCTTCCTGGAGGCCATGACCGCCTCGATCCTCTCCAGTCACCGAAAGGTGCCGAACTTCGGCGTGGCCGGCGGGGAGCCCGGTGCGCTCGGTCGCAACGCCGTAGAGCGAGCCGATGGCACCGTCGAGGAGCTGTCCGGCACCGACAAGGCGGAGATGCGCCCCGGCGACATCATCGTCATCGAGAGCCCGGGCGGGGGCGGCTACGGGCCGGCGGCCGAACGGGCGGAGCCGGCAGAACGGAGGCAGGCGGCCGAGTAGTTCTGGCAGCTTGCCGTGCCTGCCCGTTGACAGCTCCGCAGGGGCGTCGGAAGCTCTCGTCATAATCGTGTGGTCGGGAACAGGCTTCACGAGCGTGGGGATTTCGGACAGGGAGATGTGAGCGTGGCTTCGCACGACAACGACGAGCAGAACGGCCGGTTGGACCAAAAGGGCAGTGGTCGGCGCAGTTTCCTGAAGGGCACCGCGGCGGCGGCGGCCACTGGCGGTGTCATCATGCACGAACTCAGCCACGCGACACCTGCCGCCGCCTTGGACGGGGCGGCTCCGGAGACCGCCGGCTTCGATCCGAACCGCCGCAAGGTCGCGACCGAACTGCTGGGAGAGTCCTGGTGGCCGTCCAAGTGGGGCGCCGAGGACCAGGCCGGTGCGTCGAATCACATGGGCCCAGCGAAGACCATGGAAGCGGTCAGCCGGATCACCACCGGTACCGTCTACCCCATCGGACACACTTACGAAGCCGGGATGCCGCTGTTCGGTAGCCGTGTTTTCGGAATGCGTATCCCTGGGGCGCCGACCGGCGGCGTCTTTGGGCGCAACAAGATCATCTGGAACGACGAGTTCCTGGCCACGGAGATTGGCCAGGTCGGCACCCAGTTCGACGGTCTGGGACACATCGGGGTGGAAGCCGGTACGGCCGGCGACCAGAACGAACGGCGTTTCTACAACGGGGTTCCCTTGTCCGACATGGCGGGCCCCTACGGCCTGCAGAAACTCGGCATGGAGTTCGTCAAACCCCTCTTCACCCCTGGCGTCCTGATCGATGTGAAGGGTTCGAAGGGCGGCATGCTGGAGGGCGGCACGGAGATCACGGTGGCCGACCTCGAGGCGGCGCTGGAGAACCAGGGCCTGTCGGGCGATGTCATCACGCCGGGCGACGCGGTGGTGATCCGCACAGGCTGGGCCGATCTCTGGATGGAGGACAATGCGCGCTACAACTCCGGCGAGCCCGGCATCGGCATCGAGGCCGCGGAGTGGCTGGCGGAGAAGGATGTCTGCCTGGTCGGTGCCGACTGCTGGGGTATCGAGGTCGTGCCTAATCCCGACGCCGACCTGGCCTTCCCGGCGCACCAGATCCTGCTAACCAAGCACGGCATCTTTTTGCACGAGAACCTTCTCCTCGACGCTCTGGCCGACGCAGGCGTCTGGCAGTTTGCCTACGTCTTCGCGCCGCTGCCGATCAAAGGCGCCACCGGATCCCCTGGCGCGCCCATCGCCGTAGCCTAGGTCCACCAGACGTCGTCTCGTTCGGGCAACGGACAGGAGCGCTGCGAAAGGCTGCCTTGTGGTGCCGTTTCCAGTGCTCCGTCTGCCCCGGTCGGTGTCTTGTTTTGCTGTCGATTGGAAAGGACTGCCGCCATGCGTCTCCGCGCCTTCTTGCCCTTGGTCTGGATCTGGCTTCTGGCGATCTGTCTCGCCGTTCCGGCCGGCGCCAACGACCTCGACGATATCCTGGAGCGCGGCACACTGCGGGTCGGCACAGCGCTTTTTTCGCCTTGGGCCATGCGCGATCAGAACGGCGCCTTGATCGGCTTCGAGGCAGAGGTGGCCGCCAAACTCGCAGAGGACATGGGCGTGGAGCTCGAAACAGCGGTCATGAGCTTCGATCAGTTGGTGCCGGCCCTGGAAGAAGGCGCGATCGACGTCATCGCCTCCGGCCTGTCGATCACCCCGCGTCGCGCGCTACGTATCTCCTTCTCTTCACCCTACGCCACCAGCGGGATCAATATGCTGGTGAACCGGGATCTGGGCGAAGGCTTTGCCAGCCTCAGCGATTTCGACGATCCCAACGTTCGGATCGCTGTGGTGCGCGACACGACGGCATCGGACCTGGCGCGCTCCATCTTCGCTGAGGCCGAGATCTTCCTGCTGGCGAACGAGGAGGAGGTCGCTACGGCGGTCCAGACGGAGAGGGTGCTGGCGGCGGTGGCGGCAACCCCTTTCCCAGAACTGCAGAGCTTGGCACAGCCGGACAAGGTTTTCGTGCCCTTCGATAGGCCCCTGGTGACCACCGGTGAGGGATTCGGCCTGCGCCGGGGCGCACACGACCTCAAGAGCTATCTCGACTCCTGGATCGTCTTCCGCAGCCTGGACGGCTGGTTCCGCGAACGCCGCGGCTACTGGTTCGGTACGCTGGCTTGGCAGGCTGAGCTGCCGCCGGAAGAGCGAATCACTCACCAAGGCCAGTAGGCGATCCACCGGCCAGCCGATCGCGAACCGACAGCAGGGCCCAGGCGGCGGAGAAGAGGCGCCAGCCGTCGGCGAGCGTCGAGAGGTCGAGTTCCACGTGCGCGAGGCTGTCGATCAGATAGACTTTCGCTTCCGGTGCTGCGGTCGCCAGCGCCAGGCTCTCGGTGTAGGGCAGGATTGGATCGTCCCTGCCGTGCACCAGGATGAGGTCGGCCTGCAGGCGCGAGAGGTCGCGCTCGGCCAGGCTGAGCGCCGCCAGTTCGTCTCGGATCGGCGACGGCAGGGCATCGATCAGCGCCGGGACCTGTTCCGGCGCTTCGTTGGTCAGCACCGCCCAGACCGCCGCACCGTCCGGGCTCAGCAAGTCCCGCAGGTGATAGACGGGCGCGATGGGATTGGCACGGCGCAGACGCGCCATCTCCAGCAGCAGGGCGCGGTCGTTGACGCTGGGCAGCAGGTCGAGATTGGCGCGTAGAAACACCCAACGACCGTGGTTGGCGACCTCCCTGGCCTTCCACTCCCCTTGCGGATCCCGGTAGGCGCCGGTGGTGAAGAACGTCACGGCGGCTCGGCTGTCGTGATAACCGCCGATGCCCAAGATGGCCGATACCCGGTCCGAGATCGCGGGGTCGAGGGCTGCGAGGACGGTCGGTCCGACGGCATAGGAAATGGCGGCCAGCACGACGCCGGAGCGTCCCACCGGCTGCTCCGACATATAGGCGACCGCACCGGCGATGCGCTCGGCATCTTCGGCGGAGAGCTGTAGCTGCCGCAGGGTCTCGATATCCGGTACCAGGACCAGGAAGCCCGCGCTTGCCAGCGTTTCGGCAAAGGCGACGAAGAGAGGATGCTGTTGGCCGGCGACGTCGGCGCCCGGAACCAGCACCAGCGCGGCTTCGGCAGGGCGTCCCGCCGGGCGGTAGAGCAGGCCGACACGCTCGACACCGTCTTCCGACCAGATCGCCGTCTCCTGAAGCGCGACGCCGACCTGCTGTGGCGTTGCGCCTCCCAGCGCCGCCACCAGGCGGGCTGCATCCCAGGCCCTTTGGGGTGCGGCACTTAAAAATGCGGCCGCCAGGGCAATGGCCAGCGCGGCGAAGAAGAGGGCTTTGCGACGCATAGCTGCGAGCGACCTGCATGTCAGGACTTGTTAAGTCAGGCGGCTTACAGTTAAATCCCAAGACGGCAAGACAAAGGCAAGTCCACGGGATCTTCAACGTACGATCTCCGTGGTTGCCTTCGGAGAGCGATAAACGATGCGCGATACCCGCGCCACCACCGCAACGGCGACCCTCGGCGAGCAGCTTCTTCTGCTGGCCGCCGGCCCCATTGCGCTGACCGCTCTTATTATTCTTACCGACCTCCTGCTCCTTAGCCGCCCCTGAGCGCAGCAGCCGTTCGCACGGCAAGCACTCAGGGGATTGAAGCAAGCCGACCGGAACATTGGCCCGCGCGAGACACGCTGCAGGCCCGCTAAGGAAAGACAAGGAAGATCAAGACCATGACCAGCCAGAACGGTGACACTCACGTCCATGCCGAACGCGCCAAGGTCGAAGCCGACCCGAACCGCGTCATCGTCTTCGACACCACGCTGCGCGACGGCGAGCAATCGCCGGGATGCTCGATGAACCTGGAGGAGAAGCTCTCGGTCGCGACGCAACTCGAGGCCATGGGGGTTGATGTCATCGAGGCCGGCTTCCCGATCGCTTCGAACGGCGATTTCGAGGCGGTGCAAGAGATCGCCAAGACCGTCAAGACGGCCACTGTCGCCGGCCTGTCGCGGGCGAGCCGAAAGGACATCGATCGTGCCTGGGAGGCCTTGAAGCACGCCGCCAGCCCGCGCATCCATACCTTCATCTCCACCTCGCCTTTGCATATGAAGCATAAGCTGCAGATGGAACCGGAAGATGTGGTTCAGGCCATCGCCGAGAGCGTCGGCCACGCCCGCAATCTCTGCGACAACGTCGAATGGTCGCCGGAAGACGCCACGCGGACAGATCACGACTTCCTCTGCCGGGTGGTCGAAACGGCGATCCGGGCCGGTGCCGGCACGATCAACATCGCCGATACCGTGGGCTATACCATTCCCGGTGAGTTTGCCGACCTGATCGCCCTGTTGCGCAACCGCGTGCCGAATATCGACCAGGCGATCCTCTCCGTTCACTGCCACAACGACCTGGGCTTGGCTGTCGCCAACTCGCTGGCCGCCGTGCAGGCCGGTGCCCGCCAAGTGGAATGCACCGTGAACGGCATCGGTGAGCGGGCCGGCAACTGCGCAATGGAAGAGGTCGTAATGGCCTTGCGTACCCGACAAGACTCCATGCCCTACGGTACTGGCGTGGACAGCACGCAAATCACGCGGGCGTCGCGTCTGGTCTCGGGCATCACCGGGTTCGCTGTGCAGCCGAACAAGGCGATCGTCGGGGCCAACGCCTTTGCGCACGAGTCGGGCATCCATCAGGACGGCATGCTGAAGAATGCCCAGACCTACGAGATCATGACGCCGGAATCGGTCGGTCTGACCAAGTCCAATCTGGTCATGGGCAAGCATTCGGGCCGCCATGCCTTCAAGACCAAGCTGAAGGAACTGGGCATCGATCTGTCGGACAACCAGTTGATGGATGTCTTCGGCCGCTTCAAGGACCTCGCCGACCACAAGAAAGATGTCTACGACGAAGACATTCTGGCATTGGTCGACGATGCGGCGGTGCGCCACAACGACCATGTACAGTTCGTTTCTCTGGGCGTTCGCTGCGGCAGTCACGGCCCGCAGTCGGCAGAGCTCGAGTTGACGGTCGAGGGCGCGTCTCGCCACGCCACAGCTCAGGGCAACGGCCCGGTCGATGCGCTCTTCGCCGCGATTCGGGCGATCGTGCCGCACGAAGCCAAACTACAGCTCTATCAGGTGCATGCCGTGACCGGCGGGACCGATGCGCAGGCGCAGGTCACTGTGCGGCTGGAGGAGAATGGGAAGACGGTCAACGGCCAGGGCGCCGACTACGACACTCTGGTCGCTTCGGCCCGCGCATATGTCAACGCGCTGAACAAGCTTCTGGTCAAGCGCGAGCGCAGCGCCCCGGGTGAAATGGACCGCACTGCTCCGGCAGCGGAGTAGGCGGTCACGCCAACACGGCGCTCGTAAACCGAGATTCGACAAGGCGCGCAAGACAGCCTGATGTCGTCTGGCGCGTAGCGTTCGCGTTCTCTGCTTCGAAGAGGCTGAGGTGACACGGCCGGGGGGATCTGCCTCCGGCCGTGTCACGTAAGGCTTCATTTTTCTATCTGTTTTGCAGAAATATTTTATTGTTTTAGAAAAAGAATACTGCTTCGATGGGGCATCAGGCTCTATCGAGAGGAACGCTCATGCAGAATCTTCGTGCGCCAAGCGATGTCACATTGCGGCGCTACAGCGGTTTCCTGGCCTATGCCAGTCTTCTGCTCGCGGTTCTGATACCGGGGGGCGTGCTGTTCGCTTGGATCGATATGCCGGAGGAGATGGTGCGTCGCGCCGGCCTGCCGCCCGAAACGCAGTCGGCGGTCTGGCAACTGACCTCCGGCGCATTGATTGCACTGATTCCCGCCTGCCTTCTATCCACCGCGCTTCTTGCGGCGCGGCGCTGCTTCCTGCTGTTCCATCGCGGCGTCTATTTGACCGCAGAGGTCGTCTTCGCCCTCCGCGCTTTCGGTGGCCGCGTGGCAATGGCTAGTTTTGCCAGCATCGTGGTGCCGCCGCTGCTCAGTCTCCTGCTCTCCATTGGTAATCCGCCAGGTAGTCGTGCCCTGACGTTCGCCTTGAGCAGTTCGACCCTGTTGGGCTTGCTCGTTGGCGGTACGCTTTGGGCGCTCGCGGCCGTCATGGCGAGGGCTGTCGCTATGGCTGACGAGAATGCGCAGTTCGTTTAATGCCGATTGAAGTTCGACTAGACGTGATGCTGGCGCGCCGGAGAGTGAAGTCGAAAGATCTCGCGGCGCACGCTGGGATCACCGAGGCCAACCTGTCGCTCCTGAAGCACGGAAAGGTGAAGGGCGTGCGCTTCGGGACGCTGGCGCGCATCTGCGCATATCTAGACTGCCAGCCTGGCGACTTGTTGGTCCATGTGCCGGAGAAGGGCGAAGGCAGCAAGGACGTGACGACGGAGGAGAGTACGGAAGAGCGACCTTCCGATTCGTGAGGCCCTCCGTTCTGTCGGTTTTCCTCATCGGCCGCTCTACCCGAAACTGACAGACGACGCTGGACGATCGCGTCGACTCCGCCTGCGATCCGTTGGGCGACTGCCGGGATAGCCGCTCCAATCCCGAGCGTCCCATTGGGCTGGCCGAGACCTGCCGAGGATTTCAGCGGATGCGGCAAGCGGGGCGACCCAACTTCGGTGGGCATGTCCTTGGATCGAGCTGTGTGAATTCTTTGGCCACGCTCGCGAAGCGTTAACCATTTTGGTAAACATTGCGGCTAGCCTAGCTTGCAAATGGCGAGCGCAGACGCTATCCGCTCAGGGCGCGTTGGGTTCGCCGGTCTATTCGCCTTCTGCGCGTCGAGTCGAAAGTCGAAATCGCTCGCCGCGTCTCTTCCACAAGCCTTCGGGTCGAGGATCCCTACCATATGATGTCTCGCCTTCTTGGCGTTCTCTCCGCCGACATGGCCATCGACCTTGGGACCGCGAATACGCTGGTCTACGTAAAAGGTCGGGGCATCGTTCTCAATGAGCCGTCCGTCGTCGCAATTGCTGAGGTGAAGGGCAAGAAACAGGTCCTCGCCGTGGGCGACGAGGCCAAGATGATGCTCGGCCGCACGCCTGGGAACATTCAGGCCATTCGTCCCTTACGAGACGGTGTCATCGCCGACTTCGAGGTGGCGGAGGAGATGATCAAGCACTTTATTCGCAAAGTGCACAATCGTCGTTCCTTCGCGAGCCCGCAGGTGATCGTCTGCGTGCCTTCCGGCTCGACGGCCGTCGAACGCCGCGCGATCCAGGAATCGGCCGATGCAGCGGGCGCGCGCCGGGTATTCTTGATCGAAGAGCCCATGGCTGCAGCGATCGGTGCCGGCTTGCCGGTAACGGAACCGACCGGCTCCATGGTGGTCGATATCGGCGGCGGCACCACCGAGGTGGCGGTGCTTTCGCTGGGCGGTATCGTCTACTCGCGCTCCGTGCGTGTCGGCGGCGACAAGATGGACGAGGCGATCATCGCCTTTATCCGCCGCAATCATAACCTCCTCGTCGGTGAAGGCTCGGCGGAGCGTATCAAGAAGGAGATCGGGTCAGCCTGCCCGCCGGAGGACGGCGAAGGCTCGACAATGGAGATCAAGGGCCGTGACCTGATGAACGGCGTGCCCAAGGAATTGCTGATTTCCGAGCGGCAGATCGCGGAAGCGCTCGCGGAGCCTGTGTCTGCAATCATCGAAGCGGTGAAGGTCGCCTTGGAGCACACGGCGCCGGAATTGGCCGCCGACATCGTCGATAAGGGCATCGTTCTGACCGGCGGCGGCGCTTTGCTGGGCAACCTCGATTTTGTACTGCGCGCGGCAACCGGTTTGCCTGTCTCTCTGGCCGACGATCCCTTGTCCTGTGTTGCGCTCGGCACCGGTCGTTGCTTGGAGGAAATGAAAACGCTTAAAAATGTTCTGATTTCGATGTACTGAATTCAGAGGAAAATGAAACCAATTCTTTATTTTCGCTGGAGTACCATTTAGATTGCTTTGTAGAAATAAGACTTCGCCGGTCGATCTTTGTTCGCTTGGCGATTTCGGAGGGCGTTCGTGAAACAAAGACCTGGCACGGTGGTGCGCCTCGCTACGCCCTTGAAGGCGTGGGCGCAGCGCTTCGCCGTCTTTTTGTTGATCGGCGCCACGTTTTTCCTGATGTTGCTCGGCAAAGTCGACACCGTCGTGGTCGAACGGGCGCGCATCGCCGTACTGGATGCGGTGGCGCCGATTCTAGACGTCGCTTCGCGACCCGTCTCCAGCATCAACCAAGCGTTCGATGAAGCGCAGCAACTGGCCTCCGTACGCGAACAGAACGCGGCTCTGCAGGAAGAAGTTCGACGTCTGGCCGGTTGGTACCAGGAGGCGCAGCGTCTCTCCGACGAGAACCACAGCCTGCGTGGCTTGCTTAACCTGGTTCCCGATCCTCAACACCGTACGATTGCCGCACGTGTTGTGGGCGACCAGGGCGGTACGTACGTACGTTCAGTGTTGGTCGCCGCCGGTTCGCAAGACGGTATCCGCAAGAATCAGGCTGCCCTCACGGGTGCCGGTCTTGCCGGACGGGCTGTCGAGGTCGGCTGGCGTGCGGCCCGGATTCTGCTGATTACAGACATCAACAGCCGTATTCCCGTCATGGTGGGCCAGGCGCGCGATCGCGCTGTTTTGGCAGGAAACAACTCGGAACACCCGGAATTGCTCTACCTGGCACCCGGAACGTCCATTAGTCCGGGGGACCGCGTGGTGACGTCCGGACACGGTGGCATCTTCCCCGCGGGCCTGCCGGTCGGTATCGTTGTGGCCGTAAGCGAGCAGGGCGTACGCGTACGGCCGTTCGCAGACTGGTCGCATATGGAATTTCTGCAGCTTGTCGACTATGAGCTGCCGGATCTGTTGCAACCGCTGACGAATGGCGCGGCGGTCGTTAACCCGTAAGACTATGACACCTGCGGCCGGGCCGTGGGCAGGGGCGTACGGCAGGCATGGAACAGGTCAGTCTTTGGCATCGGCTGGATATGGTGGCGCGCGGGCTCGCGCCTCTGGGCATCACCTTTCTGCTGATGCTGGCGACTGTGCTGCCGACTCGTACCCCGGAAATCGCGCCGGTGATGCCGGCCCTGGTGCTTACGGCAGTTTACTACTGGGCTATCTTTCGGCCGGACCTGCTGCCCCTCTGGCTGACGTTCATCCTTGGCGTTTTGCATGATTTGCTGACCGGCGCACCGCTTGGTCTGGGGGCCGCCGTCTTGCTCACCGCCTATTTCGCGGTCGCCGCTCAGCGCCGCTTCTTCGCCCATGCGACCTTCGCCATGTTGTGGGTCGGCTTTGTGCTGGTCGCGGCCATGGCGCTGACGGTCGAGTGGGTTTTCGGCTCGCTGCTGCAGCTGCGCCTGGTCGATCCCTTGGAAACGTTGCTGCGCTATGCTGCGACCATTGCGGCTTACCCCTGTCTCGCTTGGCTTTTCGGCCGGGCGCAACAGGCCTTTCTGAGATAGAGGCCGGGCGATGGAGAAGGTTCGCCACGAAGAGCAGGAGCGTCACCGCGGCTTTGCCCGCCGGAGCCTGCTGCTCGGTGGTGGAATGTCGTTGATGCTCGCCGCCCTGGCCGGCCGCATGTACGTGCTGCAGGTGGAGCAATCCGACCGCTTCGCGATGCTGGCTGAAGACAACCGCATCAATCTGCGTCTGCTGCCGCCGCTGCGCGGACGCATTCTCGATCGCTTCGGCGCGCCGGTGGCTGCGAATCGCCAGAACTACCGCGTCCTGCTGGTGTCCGAGCAAGCACGCGATCTGGAGACGGCACTCGACCGTCTGTCAGACATCCTGCCGATGACCGCCGCCGACCGGGCGCGTATTCATCGCGAGGTGAGCCGCAAGCGGAACTTCGTTCCGGTGACGGTGGCGGAGAACCTCAGTTGGGATCAGGTCGGCGCCGTCGAGGTGAATGCCCCCGACCTGCCCGGTGTCTCCATCGATGTCGGCCAGATCCGCACCTATCCCTACGGCAGTGCGATGTCTCACGTGCTCGGCTATGTCGGCGCTGTGTCGGAGCAGGATCTGACGGGCGACCCGGTCCTGGAGCTGCCCGGATTTCGGATCGGCAAGAACGGTACCGAGCGACTGCACGACGAGCGGTTGCGCGGAGAGGCCGGCACCAGTCACGTCGAGGTCAATGCCTACGGTCGGGTCATCCGCGAACTCCGTCGGGAGGAAGGGGAGCAGGGTCAGGACGTGGTTCTGACGCTGGATGCCGGTCTGCAGAACTACGTGCACCAGCGGCTGATGGGCGAACGCAGCGCCTCGGCCGTGGTGATGGATGCGACCAACGGCGACGTGCTCGCCATGGCCTCGGTACCCTCCTACGACCCCAGTGTCTTCACGCATGGGATCTCCTCCAGCGAATGGCGCCGTCTGGCAGACGATCCGCTGGGACCGCTGTCCAACAAGTCGATCGCCGGCATCTATGCGCCCGGTTCGACCTTCAAGATGATCGTGGCGCTGGCGGCCCTGGAGCAGGGTATCGGCCCGGACTTCCGCGTGTGGTGTCCGGGTCACTACACCCTCGGCAATCATCGCTTCCACTGTTGGAAGCGCCAGGGGCATGGCTGGATGGATATGCACGACGCCATCGTGCAGTCCTGCGATGTCTACTTCTACGACATTGCCCGCAAGCTCGGCGTCGACCGTATTGCCGAGATGTCCAAGCGCTTTGCCTTGGGAACCCCGACCGGGATCGATCTGCCCGGCGAGCGGGGCGGCGTGATTCCGACGCGGGCCTGGAAGCTGGCCAACATCGGCGAACCCTGGCAGGGCGGCGAAACGCTGGTAACCTCCATCGGTCAGGGTTTCGTCCTGAGCACGCCCTTGCAGCTCGCGGTCATGACAGCGCGCATGGTCAATGGCGGCCGAGCCGTGACGCCCCACCTCACACGGGGGTTCAAGCTGTCCGGGGCCGGTGACGAGATTCTGCCCACGCCGGCGCCGGAGATGAACATCGGCGGCCCGGAACTGGGCATCATGCGTCTGGCCATGGATGCCGTGGTCAACGGACGGCGCGGCACCGCCCGCGGTTCCCAGATCAAGGAGGAAGGCTGGGAGATGGGCGGCAAGACCGGTACCAGCCAGGTTCGACGTATCACCAAGGCAGAGCGCGCGGCCGGCGTGATCAAGAACGAGGATCTGCCCTGGCGCCGGCGCGACCACGGCCTCTTCGTCGGCTACGCGCCGATCGCCGATCCGCGCTACGTGGTCTCTATCGTCGTGGAGCATGGCGGCGGCGGGTCCAGCGCTGCAGCGCCGATTGCCAAAGACATCCTGCTGGAGGCCCAGCGCCGCGATCCTCTCGGGGCCTCCCCGCTGCCGCTGGTCGCGCGCAGCGGCGAGCAGGCTTGATCGGCGCCGACGCTCGGCATGTCCGTCCTCAGCGAAATCACCCTTCGGCGTAATCCCGAGCTGCAGCTCGGGCAGAAACTCTGGCACCTCAATTGGGGCCTGATTCTCCTGGTCTTCCTCCTGGCCGGCATCGGCTTCGCGATGCTCTATTCGGCCGCCAGCGGAAGCTGGGACCCCTGGGCGGTGCGGCAGGCCATCCGTTTCGGCGGCGGTCTGCTGCTGATGTTCGTAGTCGCCCTGATCGATATCCGCTTCTGGTTCCGCCTCGCCTATCCGATCTACTTCGGGGCGCTGGCTCTGCTCGGCGCCGTGGAGGTGATGGGAACGGTCGGCATGGGCGCGCAGCGCTGGATCGATCTCGGCGTCATCCAACTTCAGCCGTCGGAGCTGATGAAGATCGGCGTGATCATGGCCTTGGCACGCTACTTCCACGGCGTCACCCACGCCGACATCGGCCGACCGACCTATCTGCTGGTACCGTTGCTGCTGGTCGGCGGGCCTGCCCTGCTGGTTTTGAAGCAACCGGACTTGGGCACAGCGGGCATGCTGCTGGCCGTCGGCGGTGCACTCTTCCTGGTGGCGGGCGTGCGCTGGTGGAAGTTCCTGCTGGTGATTGCCGGCGCGGGCGCGGCGCTGCCCGTCGCCTGGAACTTTCTGCACGACTACCAGAAGAACCGCGTGCTCACCTTCCTGGACCCGGAATCCGATCCGCTCGGCGCCGGCTATCACATTCTGCAGTCCAAGATCGCGCTGGGCTCCGGCGGTATCTTCGGCAAGGGCTTTCTGCAGGGCACTCAGAGCCATCTGAATTTCCTGCCGGAGAAGCAGACCGATTTCATCTTCACCATGCTGGCCGAGGAGTGGGGCATGGTCGGCGGTCTGGGCCTGCTGGGCCTCTACCTGCTGGTCTTCCTTTACGGCTTCGCCATCGCGCTGCGCAGCCGCAACCACTTCGGTCGGCTGCTGGCCATGGGCCTGACGGTCAATCTCTTCCTCTATGTTTTCATCAACATCGCCATGGTGATGGGGCTGCTGCCGGTGGTCGGCGTGCCCCTCCCGCTGGTGTCTTACGGTGGCACGGTGATGTTGGCGACCTTGATCGGTCTCGGGTTGCTGCTCAGCGTCTCGGTTCACCGCGACCTGCGTATTCCGCGCCGTGGGCCTCGGGAAGAGTAGGCGGGACAGAAGCGCCACTAACAAGAAGCGCCCCCGGAAGAAGGGGCGTCGGACAGACGTGTCGGGAAGAGGATCGTAGCTCCGGCCGTCGCGTTACAGACCTGGCAAGAGCCATAGCAACACCGCGCAGGCGAGCAGTAGCCCACGCAGCAAGGCCCCTTGCGGCGCGCTCTTGCTGGGTAGCCGCAAGCCAGATTCGGCCGGTTCCGACGGTGGCGGAACCGAAACGGGCGTCTGGCTGTTGGCGGCGGTTTGCATGGCAGTCACGTCCTGCGGCGTCGAAAAGCCAGTTTGCCGCAGCATTCCTTTCCGAAGTCTCACCATTATCTATGATACGCGACGAAACCTGCTGCCGTGATCTATCGCATAGGCGATTGCGCAGGTCGCTTGGGTATCGCGACCTGGCCAGGCAGCCTATCGATCGTCCGAAAGGGTGGCTGCTCGCCTCCGAACGAGGCGGCACCTGGGCGGGGCCCTTCCACCCGAGGGGATAGGGGCTGGACAAGCCACAGGGCCGTTGCTATCTACGCGCCTCCTCGGTCGGGGCCGCAGCCCCGCGATACGGCCGACGGCACGGTGGGCGCATAGCTCAGTTGGTAGAGCAGCTGACTCTTAATCAGCGGGTCCAAGGTTCGAGTCCTTGTGCGCCCACCACTTTTCTCGGGCTGTTCGTCCGAACGCTTCCCAGGTTTCCAGGTCTCCGCAAGCCGCTGAGCTGCAGGCACATTTAGGCAGCCTGCCTGGAGAGTGGGCTCAGACCGCCCGGTTGCGGCTCGGCTTATTGCCTGTGCTCGGAGGCTTGGCTACGAGGCCTTCAACGCCCTGACGACACCTGGCCCGCTTGCGAGCTCTCGCCGGCGTAGCCGTTTGAGACAGCGTTTTCGCGGGTCCTAACCGGATACCTTCTGGCAGGCCCCGGAGGCTGTGGGACAGGTGAGGCCTCGCGCGTAGATCGAGCCAGTCGGTAGCGTGCAGTCTGTAGAGGCGCTCGAACATGGCGTCCGAGATGCGCTTCCAGGTGCGAAGGTGTCGCTCTTTTCTGGATGCTGCGCCACCTTGCCCTGAATTTCATGCTCAGTTTGTTGATTTACGTCATGTCGGGTGCGCCCTGCGAAGCGCATTCTCATTCGCCTACATATAGCTCAAAGTAGGGAGAGAGCCGTGTCGGCTGATCTGCGCCTCGCTTTGCCGCGGATCGAGAAGGTGCCGAACGCTCGGGCGCAACAGTCGAAGCTGCGCGATTATGCGCAAACCTGCGCCGACTTCTCCTACAAGCGGGTGCGCGAAACGCTCGGGCCAGTGCCGGGCGGGGGAGCGAACATCGGCTACTGGGCGCTGGACCGGCAGGTTGCGTTGGGGCGAGGCGACAAGCTGGCGTTGCGTTGGCTGGGCAAGGACGGGGCTGTTTGCGACTTCAGCTATGCCACGTTGACAGCCAGCGCGAACCGCTTCGCCAACGCGCTGCGGCATTGCGGCATCGATCGTGGCGAGCGGGTCTTCGCGTTGATGCACCGCACGCCCGAACTCTACGTTGCGGCTCTCGGCTGCCTGAAGGCTGGCGTCGTTTTCTGCCCGCTCTTCTCTCAATTCGGCCCAGAACCGATCCGCGCGCGTATGGAGATCGGCGATGCGGCGGCACTGATCACCACAGCTACGCTCTACCGCCGCAAAGTCGCGGCGTGGCGCGAGGCGCTTCCTGGTCTCAAGACCGTGTTGGTGACCGGCAACAGCGCGTCTGCACCCGAGGGCACCCAGGCGTTCGATACCCTGTTGGCGGAGATGTCGGAAGACTTCATCTGCGCCGACACTGGACCCGAGGATATGGCGCTGCTGCACTTCACCAGCGGCACAACCGGCCGGCCGAAAGGCGTGATCCACGTCCACGAGGCGGCGTTGCATCACTACGCCACCGGTGCTTTTGCTCTGGACCTGCAAGCGGAAGACGTCTTCTGGTGCACGGCCGACCCCGGCTGGGTCACGGGCACCAGCTACGGCATCCTGGCGCCGCTGCTACACGGCGCGACGATGATCGTCGACGCGGCGGAGTTCGACGCCCAACGCTGGTACGGCATCCTGCAGGATCAGAAGGTCACGGTCTGGTACACCGCCCCGACCGCGATCCGAATGCTGATGCGCCTCGGCGCCGACGTCGCGCAGGGTTACGACCTGTCCAGGCTGCGCTTTCTGGCCAGCGTCGGCGAACCGCTCAATCCCGAGGCCGTGGTCTGGAGCCAGGAGGTCTACGGACGGCCCTTCCACGACAACTGGTGGCAGACCGAAACCGGCGGCATCATGATTGCCAACTATGCGGCCATGGACATCAAGCCCGGCTCCATGGGCAAGCCGCTGCCGGGCATCGCCGCGGGCATCGTCGCGCGCGCAGCCGACGGCAGCATCCGGGAAATCCTGGAGCCGAACCAGCCGGGTGAGCTGGCCTTCCGCCCCGGCTGGCCGTCGATGATGCGCGGCTATCTGCATGACGAGGCCCGCTACCAAAAGGCCTTTGCGGACGGCTGGTATCTGAGCGGCGATCTCGCCCAGCGTGACGAGGACGGCTACTACTGGTTCCTCGGCCGGGCCGACGACATGATCAAGTCTTCAGGTCACCTGATCGGTCCCTTCGAGGTGGAAAGCGCCCTCATCGAGCATCCCGCCGTAGCCGAGGTCGGGGTGATCGGCCTGCCCGACGAGGTGGCCGGCGAGGTGGTCAAGGCTTTCGTCG
Source organism: Kiloniellales bacterium (assembly GCA_052168175.1). Classification (GTDB taxonomy): domain Bacteria; phylum Pseudomonadota; class Alphaproteobacteria; order Kiloniellales; family DSM-21159; genus Algihabitans. The sequence continues at coordinate 17,198 of JBQLZH010000002.1, read as the reverse complement.
CCCTGAAGCCCGGCTACGAAGCCAGCGAGACGCTGCAGAAGGAATTGCAGGGCCATGCGCGTAAGCGCCTGGGTCCGGCGGTGGCCCCGCGCGAGATCGCCTTCCGCGGCAACCTGCCCAAGACCCGGAGCGGCAAGATCATGCGTCGCCTGCTCAAGGCGCGTGAGCTGGGCCTGGAGGTCGGCGACATCTCGACCCTGGAAAGCGACGAGCAGTGATGAACGAGACGCCTGGTCATGCGGCGGAAGCCGCAGGAGAGTCGCACGCGCTGCGGCCGCATCTCAGCCGCAGCCACCTACACGATCTGCTCTACCAGATGCTGCGCATCCGCCGTTTCGAAGACCGCTGCGCCGAGCTGTATAGTTATCAGAAGATTCGTGGCTTCCTGCACCTCTACGACGGTGAAGAGGCGATCGCCGTCGGCGCGCTGCAGGCGCTCGATCAGAACGACTGGGTCGTCGCCACCTACCGCGAGCACGGCCATGCGCTCGCCCGTGGCGTGCCGATGCCGCAGATCCTGGCGGAACTCTACGGCAAGCTGGAGGGCTGTAGCCGTGGGCGCGGCGGCTCGATGCATCTTTTCGACCGGACGCGCAACTTGCTGGGCGGCAACGCCATCGTTGGCGGCGGCCTGCCGCTTGCCGTCGGCGTCGCCTTGGCCAAGAAGATGCGTGGGGAGCCGGGCTTGGCGGTCTGTTTCTTCGGCGAAGGCGCGGTGGCGGAGGGGAGTTTTCACGAGAGTTTGAACTTGGCAGCCTTGTGGAAGCTTCCCGTTCTCTTCGTCTGTGAGAACAACCGTTACGCCATGGGCACCGCTCTCCGTTACAGCGAGTCGGAGCAGCAGATCGCCAGAAAGGCGGCCGCCTACGGCCTTCCGGCCGAAGCGGTCGACGGCATGGACGTGGTTGCGGTGGAGGCGATGACCCGGCGCGCCGCCAGCGCCATCCGCGACGGCGCCGGACCACAGTTCATTGAGGCAGCGACCTACCGCTTCCGCGCCCACTCCATGTTCGATGCTCAGCTCTATCGAGACAAAGCCGAGGTCGAAGAGTGGCGAGAGAAAGGTCCGATCAAGCGCTTCCGCACCTGGCTGGAGGAGACTGGAGCGTTACACCCTGACGAGCTGGCCGCGATGGAATCGCGGATCGACGCCGAAATCGACGAGGCCGTGGCCTTCGCCGAGTCAAGCACGTGGGAGCCGCTCGAGGAGCTGGAACGTTTCGTCTTGAGCGAGCGAGGGCCGACCGGATGAGAGAGTCGATCGAGACGACTTACCGCGACTGCCTGCGCGCCGCCATCCGCGAGGCCTTGCAACGCGATCCCCGCGTCTTCCTGATGGGCGAAGACGTGGGGCACTACGGTGGTTGCTATGCCGTCTCAAAAGGCCTGCTGGCCGAGTTCGGGGAGGAGCGTATCCGCGACACGCCGCTGTCCGAGGCGACCTTCACGGGCGCAGGGATCGGCGCCGCCATCGCCGGCCAACGTCCCATCGTCGAGATCATGACGGTCAACTTCAGCTTCCTTGCGCTCGACCAGATCATCAACAATGCCGCCACGCTGCTGCACATGTCGGGCGGCGCCTTCAACGTCCCGCTGGTGATTCGCATGGCGACGGGCGCCGGCCGTCAGCTCGCAGCCCAGCACTCGCACTCGATGGAGGGCTGGTATGCTCATATCCCGGGACTGAAAGTGGTGACCCCGGCCACCTTGGAGGATGCCCGCGGCATGCTGTGGAGCGCGCTGGAGGACCCGGACCCGGTGCTGATGTTCGAGCATGTGCTGCTCTATAATCGTGGCGGTCCAATCGCTCCCGATGCAGGGGCGGTGGACATTGAGAAGGCCGTCGTGCGGCGCGACGGCAGCGACGTCACGCTGCTGACCTACGGCGGCTCGCTCTTCAAAACGCTGGAGGCGGCCGAGGCGCTGGCCGAGGATGAGATCTCGGCCGAGGTGGTCGACCTGCGGGTGCTGCGCCCCTTGGACGAAGCGACGATGACGTCCAGCGTCGCCAAGACCCGCCGTGCGGTGGTGGTGGACGAGGGCTGGCGCTCGGGTGGTATCTCCGCCGAGATCGCGGCGCGCATCATGGAGCGCGTTTTCTGGGAGCTGGACGCACCGGTCGAGCGGGTCTGCGGCGCCGAAGTGCCGATCCCCTACCCCGCCCATCTGGAACGGGCGGCGCTGCCGCAGGTCGAAGACATCGTGGCGGCCGCCAAGCGCAGCCTGGGCCGGTGAGCGGCGGCGATGGACGCCCTCATCATGCCCTCGCTCGGCGCCGACATGGAGGACGGCACCCTCGCCGAATGGCTGATCGCGCCGGGTGCAGAGATTGCACGCGGCGATGTGGTCGCGGTGGTAGAGACGCAAAAGGGTGCCATCGAGATCGAGGCCTTTGCGAGTGGCGTGGTCGCCAGCCTGGCGGTTGCTGAGGGTGAAACGGTCCCAGTGGGCGCGACCATCGCAACGCTGCGCGGTGCAGGAGAGGCTGCACAGCCGGTTGCCGCCGAGGCGCCATCGCCCCAACCAGTGCCCGAACCTGTTTCCGTTACGGCCCCCGCGGCGGCTCCGCCGCCACCTGCGATCATGCCCTCGGCGGGCCGGCGCGCCTCGCCGGCCGCCCGGCACCTTGCCGCACAACTCGGTGTCGACCTGCTGCAGGCCGAAGGCACGGGCCCCGGCGGCGCCGTCATCTCGGGCGATGTGCGGCGGATCGGCGCGCAGCAACGCGCGATGCCCGACGCGGTTACGCCCGTTAAGCGCCGCGGTCTCGATCTGGACGCGATGCGCAAAGCCATTGCCGCGGCCATGGCCAAGTCGAAGCGGGAGATTCCCCACTACTATCTCTCAACGCAAGTCGACCTCTGGCCGGCAACGCAGTGGCTGGCGGAGACCAACGCCAGCCGCACGCCGGAGAACCGCCTGCTGATGGCGACGCTCTTCCTGAAGGCGAGCGCCCTGGCGCTGCGAGAGCACCCGCAGTTCAACGGGACCTATGAGGAGCGGGCGTTCCGGCCGAGCGCCGGCATTCACGTCGGCACGGCGGTCGCGATCCGTGGCGGCGGCTTGATTGCGCCAGCCATTCATCACTGTGACAAACTCGGACTCGATGCGCTGATGCGGCGCATGCGCGACCTAGTGGCCCGGGTCCGTGGCGGCGGCCTGCGCTCTTCCGAGCTGACCGATCCAACCGTCACGGTCTCCAGCTTGGGCGAGCGCGGTGTCGAGGCGCTGTTCGGTGTCATCTATCCGCCGCAAGTGGCACTGCTCGGGTTCGGCCGTGTGACCGAAACGGTGCTGGCGGTCGAAGGAACCGCTGTCGTCCGTCCGGCTGTCGCCCTCTCCCTGGCTGCGGATCATCGGGTGTCGGACGGTCATCGTGGCGGTCTCTTCCTACGCCGGATCGCCGCTCTGCTGCAGGAGCCGGAGAAGCTATGAACCTGAGCCAAGATGAGATCCGCGGCGTCGTGGTGGAGGAGCTGAGCCGAATCGCACCGGAGATCGATGTCGTGGAGATCGATCCCACCGGCGACCTGCGCGACGAGATGGACATCGATTCCATGGACCATCTCAACCTGATGATCGCTCTGCACAAGCGCCTGGGCATCGAGATTCCGGAAATCGACTATCCCAAGCTGCTGACACTCGACGCTGCCGTCGCCTACCTCAAGGCCAAGGCTTGACCGGCAACTCACCCGCCCAAGGCGTCTTGTCGGCGGCCGCCATGGACTACGGCCGCAATCTGCTGCTGACCGATCTCTATCAGCTCAACATGGTCGAAGCCTACCTGGCTGCCGGCGTGACCGAAGAGGCGGTCTTCGAGTTCTTCGTTCGCAAGCTGCCACCCGAGCGCGGCTTTCTAATGGCAGCCGGATTGGAACAGGCTGTCACCTTCCTGACCGAAGCGAAGGTGAGCCCGGAAGACCTGGAACGACTGCGTGTCTTGGGCGACTTCAGCGAAGCCCTGCTGGACTTTCTCGCCGGTTTCCGCTTCAGCGGCGAGGTCGATGCTCTGCCGGAAGGCACGCTCTTCTTCCCGGACGAGCCGGTGCTGCGCGTCACCGCACCGATCGCGGAGGCGCAACTGGTGGAAACCCGGCTGATCAACTTCCTGCACTACCAAACCCTGATCGCCACAAAGGCGGCGCGGATGGTGCTGGCCGCGCCGGGTAAGGGTCTTGTCGACTTCGGTCTACGCCGCGCCCACAGTGGTGAGGCCGGATTGTTGGCCGCGCGCGCGGCCTACCTCGCCGGCTTTGCCGGAACCGCCAGCGTGCCTGCGGCCGGTGCTTTCGGTATCCCAGTTTACGGCACCATGGCCCATTCCTTCGTTCAGACCTTCGCAAGGGAGGAGGAGGCTTTTCTCGCTTTCGCGCGCGCGCGGCCGGACCAGACCATCTTCTTGCTCGACACCTACGACACCGAACGGGCGGCAGAGAAGCTGGTCGATTTGGCGCCCATTCTGGAAGCAGAAGGTATCGGGATTCGCGGTGTGCGGCTGGACAGCGGTGACCTCGCCGATCACGCGCACCAGGTCCGCCGGATTTTGGACGACGGCGGTCTAAGCGCCGTGAAGATCGTCGCCAGCGGCGGGGTCGACGAACACCTGTTGGCGCGATTGACCAACGACCAGGCGCCCATCGACCTTTATGGGATCGGCACCAGCCTCGTCACTTCCGACGATCTGCCGGCGCTTGACTGTGCCTACAAGCTGAAGGCCTACGCTGGTGTCGCTCGACGTAAGCGTTCGGAGGGCAAGGCCTACTGGCCAGGCCCCACTCAAGTCTATCGGCGCTACGATGCCGGCGGTCGGATCGTCGCAGACCTGCTGACCGTCGCCGAAGAAGTGCCGCCGAGCCCGGGGGCGCGGGCGCTGTTGCGGCCGGTCCTGCGGCACGGCGCTTTGACCGCCCCTTTGCCCGATCTGCAGGCGCTGCGCGGGCGCGCAGCAGCCGAACTGGAGACGCTACCGAACGTCTTGAGGCGACTGCGCGGCGCAGCGGCCTTTCGGCCTCAGGTGTCGGCACGGCTGCAAGCGCTGGCCCGCGAAGTAGACCGCAACACAGGGCATTAACCGGGTCAGGATTCACGTCGCGTATATAGGCCCTAGAGCTCAGAGAAGGTCTCTGATCTCACGTTTGAACCGGGCAAAGACAGCGTGGCGGCAGTCCTCCTGCTTCCGGTCGGTCATCGATGATGAGCCTTTGCAGCGAGGTATCGTCAAGGTCTGGACCGCGGATCTGCTTCAGTAGAACAGACGATGCTTCGTGAAGCCGAGGCGCGAAGCCACGGCGGCCTACAGCACGAAGGGCTCGGTTGCTATACCCAGTGGTGACATTGGCTCTAGCAACCTGTCCGCGCTTGTTTTCTGTAGCGGTCGTAGCCCCGCGTTTGACGCTACCGGTCTGACTCGCCAAGTCCTGCTGTTTCGGATCGCATCTGTGTGGCCGCTATCATGTCTCTTGGAGAGCTATGTACCAGATATCTTTAGACACTCAATTGAAGCTTTGCGGCAAAGTTCGCGCGCGACTGCGTGACAGATGCACCAGAGACGACAGCAAAAGCCAACGGGCCTGGCGCTCTTGGTGAATACGAAAACACCGTCTCGTTTTATAAATTCTCAAAGAAGGCTCAGCTAAACTCTATTATTGAGGCCAAGGCGCTGAGTGAGCACATACCATAAGCTGACGTATTGAGACTCGATCCGGGCGTATAAAGGAGATACCTTACTGGGCGATCAGGGTAGAAGAGGGTTGGGAGCCAGTTTGGGCCGGCACGCGCGTCGCATAGTAGGTCAATTGGTTGGCCGAACTGCTATACAAAGATAGAAAACGACTCCCGACCTCGATATGCGCGGGGTGGTGCAATTGGTGCCGAAGGTTTATGAACACTTTTGGGGGTGCAGGCTGTTATTGGGTAGGAACTGGGTTCGGGTAACAGCCGGTCGCATTGGGGGATTGGGCTGATCGCCTATGGCTCTTGAAACAAGCTGGTTGAGAGAAAATCCTTGAACTGACTGGTTTTTGCCAGGTCCGCCGATGCAAAACGCTGTGGCGGTAGCTGTTCGATCCACTCATGCGCCCTTGCCCGTGCCACCGTAAGCCGGTGGCGACTTTCCGATGCTCAGCGACGAGTTAAGTAACGATACATGAACCCGAAGTGGGATAAGGATTCCAGTTATGCCGTTTCAGCCCATTCAGTCGGCCAGCGTCGCAGAGGCCACTGCCGCACAGATCCGCGAGTTGATTGCGGAAGACGTTCTGCGCCCGGGCGATCGTCTGCCGAGTGAGCGTGAACTGTGCGAACACATGCAAGTTTCTCGGACCTCTCTTCGCGAAGCGGTCAAGGCGCTCATTTCGGAAAAACTCCTGGAGTCCCGTCGGGGTGCCGGTCTCTTCGTTTCGGCCCAGGTCGGTGCCGACTTAACGTCACCCCTACGCAGTTTGATCGAAGCACAGCCAAGAGCAATCGATGACTACATCGTCTTCCGCCGGATGCTGGAGGGCGAATGCGCGGCGGCCGCGGCGAAGACAGCGACCAAGATCGAACGGGTGAGAATTCTCAGGCTTCTACAGCAACTCGAAGACGCTGCGGCCAGCAACGATCAGACGGCAGAGGCTGCGCTCGACACCGAGTTTCACATGGCTATCGTTGAAGCCGCGGGCAACATCGTGGCGATTCAGGTTACGCGCAGCTTGCTGGACCTTTTGCGGAGGGGGATCGGGTACAGCCGCAGCATAATCTTCGACGATGCTGAGGCGCGTAAGAAACTGCTCGATCAGCATCGAGCCATAGCGCGTGCGATCGACGCGCGTGACGCATCCAAGGCGCGCGAGAAGATGCACATACACTTGGATTTCGTTCTTCAAATGCTGCAGCAGAAGCGAAAGGACGTTGGTGCGCACGCACTCGCCAGCCGCCGTGATGCTTGGGAAAAAGAGCGTGAAAAACGGTAAAACCCAGGTATGGGCATAAGTGACACGAGGCAGACCGCGCCCGATTCTGACCGCAGCCAACTAGCTTTTTCCATAGTTTCTATAATGACTTAGCGGGTGACGGCAGGTGGTTTCGCCGATCATCAACATTACCGTGTAGGCGAAAATTGGTCATACCAAAAGACAGCCATATTGACAGACCAATCTTATGGTGACAGGGTTTCGGTTAACCAAATAAAGAGCACTTGCGGCATGACTGGTGCCGTCGTGCGATGTCAGGGAGGCGTTGATGGTGGACGAAGATCCCCACACGCTCAGGGCTGGGTTCGGCGCGAATTCAGGGGCGACGCGAAGCGGGTCGCAGAGATGGTGGTCTGGCTGTTTTGCTTCGCTACCGGGGACATACCACTCGTCGCTAGCAACGGATCAGGTAAGGCAGAACGGTGCATCGGGACGCCCCGGGTCCGCGGTGCGCAATCGCTTTCCGACAACTGGTGGAATGGAAAGCGCAGGCTTCCGAAAGGTCGCTCCGCCGGTTGACAGGCTGGCGCATTCGCAAAAGCCGTGGTGCCATTCCTGTTTGGGTCTGCCGGCCGATCCGCGTCTGCGTTTGATCGGCTTCTTCCGGACAGTCTCAATTCCAAAGAAAAGCAGAACCGGAAGCGAGGTGACGTTTCGCCATTGGTTCTGATGCCTAACTTGCTCTGAAGCGAGAAACCTTGGCGACCTTCAAAGAGGCCGTCTTCGCAACAATAAGGGGAGGATCGAAAGAAATGGCGGTGGTTAGGATCAGCGGCGAAGACCGCGTTCTCGATGGTCCAGACGACATGACCTTGCTATGGGCGCTGCGCGATCTGGCCGGTTTGACAGGCACAAAGTACGGTTGCGGCGTCGGCCTCTGCGGTGCTTGCACGGTCCATGTCGACGGTGTGGCAGAGCGCAGCTGCATGCTGACCATTGCCGATGTTGCAGGCAAGGACGTCACGACGATCGAGGGACTCTCGCCAACTGGCGACCACCCTGTGCAGGTGGCATGGCGCGAACTCAACGTCCCGCAGTGCGGTTTCTGCCAGGCGGGCCAAATCATGCAGGCTGCGAGCTTGTTGGCCGCCAAACCGAACCCGACCGATCAAGAAATTCTCTCCGAGATGGAAGGCAATGTTTGCCGTTGCGGTTGCTACGAGCGCATCGTCGCCGCTGTCCGTCTCGCTGCGACCGGGAGCTGAGCCATGCTACGCTATCTGGAGCAAGCCGCCGTTCTAACATCGCCACCGTCCAAGGAAGCGGTACGGAGCGTTAGCATCGCCAAGGTGTCGCGCCGCGGTTTCATCGCCGGCAGTGCTGCCGCTTTCTCAATTGTCGCCTTTTCCGGATCGGCAGAGGCCTTCAAGCGCTATCCCGTCGGTGGCGAAAACATGCCTCACGGGTTGCGTTACGATCCTCTTATCTTCGTGACGCTCTATCCCGACGGCAGCGTCGAGATTGTCGCTCATCGTTCGGAGATGGGTCAGGGCGCGCGCACTTCCTTGCCGATGGTGGTGGCCGATGAGATGGGTGCCGATTGGTCGCGGGTGACCCTGACACAGGCCGAGGGCAATGAGCCGAAGTATGGCAATCAGGATACCGATGGCTCTCGGTCGATCCGCCATCATCTCCAAAGCATGCGGCAGATCGGAGCGTCCGTCCGGCATATGCTTGCGAAGGCTGCAGCCGAAAAGTGGGGCGTCGAGATCGGCGATGTCGAGGTCGGAGTCCATGAAGTTTCAAGTGGCGTCAACGTCGCCGGTTTCGGCGAACTGGCCGCCGCAGCGATGCAGCAACCCGTACCCAGCTTCGAGGAGTTGACTTTCAAGGACGAGTCGGAGTTCCGCTATATCGGCAAGGGCAACGTCGCGATCTACGATCTTCACGACATTACCACCGGCAAGGCCGTCTACGGTGCCGATGTCCGTGTTCCGGGCATGAAGTTCGCCGTTATAGCGCGCCCGCCCGTGGTTGGCGGCACGGTCAGGAGTTTCGATGCGAGCCGTGCGCTCGCAATCCCTGGCGTCGAACAGGTGGTGGAACTGGCCGGATCGATCCCGCCGGCCAAGTTTGCCCCGCTAGGGGGAATTGCTGTCGTTGCCAGTAACACCGATGCAGCGATCAAGGGGCGGGATGCGCTCGAGATCGACTGGGACAACGGCCCTCATGGCGACTACAACTCCGCTGCCTTCATGGCAGAGATGCGAGAGACCGCCAGTAAGCCGGGCAAGGTGTTGCGCGAAGAGGGCGATGTCGATGCCGCTTTCGCATCGGCGGCGAGGACCTTTGCGCGGGAGTACTCGCAGGCTCACCTGGTGCATGCACCGATGGAGCCTTTGACGGCCGTCGCGGATGTCACGAACAGCAAGGCAGAACTCTGGGCGCCTGTGCAGTCGCCCTCCGCCGCACGTCAGGATGTCGCGGCGGCGCTCGGCATGGACACGTCGGACGTCAAGATGAATGTCACTCTTCTGGGTGGCGGCTTCGGGCGGAAGTCGAAGTGCGACGATGTCATCGAAGCGGCCCTTATCAGCCAGAAAGTGGGCGCTCCGGTTAAGGTCCAATGGACCCGCGAGGACGACATTCGCCACAGCTTCAATCACACCACCTCGGTAGAGCGAATCGAGGTGGCACTCGATGCCAGAGACCAAGTCGTTGCCTGGCGTCACAATTCCGTGGCGCCCTCGATCCTCTCGACCTTCGCTCCGGACAGTGGCCACCAGTTCTTCATCGAGTCCGGTATGGGGCATGTGGATGTGCCGTTCGAGATACCGAACCTGCGTTGCGAGAACGGCAAGGCGATGGCGCACACGCGGATCGGCTGGTTCCGTGCCGTCTCGAACATCCCGCGCGCTTGGGCGATTCAGTCCTTCGCTGCTGAACTGGCCGATGAACTTGGCAAGGATCAGCGTGAGATGCTGTTGGAGCTGATCGGCTCCGATCGCCACCTCGATCCTGCGACTCAGGGCTTTCCCGATGATTACTGGAACTACGGGGAGACCTACTCCGCCTATCCGATCGACACCAAACGGCTGAAGGCCGTGCTGAACCTGGCGGCCGATAGGGCCGGCTGGGGGGCGTCGATGCCAGCCGGCGAAGGCTGGGGGCTTGCCGTTCATCGCTCCTTCGTCAGCTATGTCGCCGCCGCGGTGCGTGTGAAGATTGAGAACGGTCTGATCACCGTGCCCGAGGTGCATATGGCCGTCGACTGCGGTTTCGCCGTCAACCCGGAACGGATTCGCAGCCAGATGGAGGGCTCGGCCGTCATGGGAATGACGCTCGCCCTCTACAGCGGCGTGACCTACGAGAACGGTGCCGTTGTCCAGTCGAACTTCAACGACTACGAAATGGTGCGCTCGACCAACTTCCCGAAAGTCGTCCACACGCACATCGTCGAGCATCCTTTCTCGGTCCACGCCTCGGGTGTGGGAGAGCCCGGGCTGCCGCCAATCGCGCCGGCACTCGCCAATGCGGTCTTCAATGCGACCGGCAAGCGGCTGCGTGACCTGCCCATGGGCGACACCATCGAGACCTGATCGGGTTCGTAGGTCGGCCCCGGTTTGCGCGTCTAAGGGCGAAAAGCTCAAGACGTCTCACAACAAGAACAAATTGGAGGAAACACTTGATGAGGACGGTTCGATCGAAGCTGCTGCTCGCCTGCAGTACGCTGGTTTTCAGTGTGGTTTCACTGCAGGCCTCGGGACAGACTCTCAACCGCGTCAATCAGGAGATCACCGACTACAGCCCTGTTACGAAAGAGCGCTTGGTTGAAGCCGATCCCAGTGACTGGTTGCTTCCGAAGGGCAACTACGAAGGATGGATGTATAGCGAGCTGGACGAGATCAACGCGGAGAACGTTCAGCAACTCAGGCCCGTTTGGACCTATTCCACGGGTGTCGATTCAGGTCACCAAGCTCCGGCGCAGGTAAACGACGGCGTGATGTTCATCACCACGCCCTACAACCACGTGATCGCCCTCAATGCCAAGACCGGGCAGCTCTACTGGCGGTACGAGCATGATAACCCGAGCGATCTCGGCGTCATGCACAACACCGCCCGCGGTGTCGCCCTGTGGGAGGATAAGGTGTTTGCCGCTGGTCTCGACGGCACCTTGAACGCGCTCGACGCGAGAACGGGTGAGCGTCTTTGCCAGAACGTCATCGGCGATTGGAGCATCGGCGCCTACATCACCTCGGCGCCGATGCCGATCGAAGGCAAGATCATGGTTGGTCCGTCGGGCGGTGAGTTCGGTGTTCGCGGCTTCCTGGAAGCGACCGATGCCGACACCTGCGAGACGGTTTGGCGAACCTACAGTGTTCCGGGGCCCGGCGAAGCGGGGCACGAGACCTGGCTCAAGGAAGGTCAGCGTCCGGACGCCTGGAAGTACGGCGGCGGCAGCATGTGGATGCCGGGGAACTACGACCCCGAGACCGGAGTTCTCTACTGGGGAGTCGGCAACGGCTCGCCATGGCTCGGCGACCAGCGTCCCGGCGACAACCTCTATGTCGCTTCCGCTCTCGCGATGGATCCGGAAGACGGTGCAATCGTCGGGCACCATCAGTACCACTGGAACGACTCGTGGGACTGGGCTGCCATGAATGCGCCCATGCTGCTGGACCTCGAACACAACGGCGGTACCGTCAAGGGGCTCATGACGCCCCAGCGGAACGGCTACATGTTCTGGATGGAACGCAAGCCGGACGGCGAGATCAAGTTCCTGGAGGGCAAGCCCTACGTTTACAACAACGTTTTCACGGAACTCGATCCGGAGACTGGGCGTCCCTCCTACGACCCCGACCATACTCCGGTCACGGGCAAACGGGTGGGCTACTGCCCAAGCTTGTGGGGCGGGAAGAACTGGCCCTACGAGGCTTTCAATCCGCAGACCGGTCTGATGTACGTCCCGGCGAACGAAAACCTCTGCAACTCCTTTATCGGGATTTGGCAGGATGACGTGGATCCGGCTTCCGGCCAGTTCTGGGCCGGAATCGATATCCCCGACCTCGATGTCTACGTCAAAGATCCGAGCAAGGGCGTCGGGCAGCTCCAGGCCTGGGACGTGAACACGCGAGAAATGGTCTGGCAGCACGACTTCGGCAAAACCATGAACTGGGGCCCAGTCCTGACGACTGCCGGTGGCCTTGTGTTCGGCGCGGGCACCAACGACAGGAAACTGCGTGCCTTCGATGCGGAAAGCGGTGAGATCGTTTGGGAGTTCCCGCTGAACTCGACGGCAATTGCACCGCCGGTCAGCTATAGCGTCGATGGCAAGCAGTACATCGCGGTCACTGCCGGCTACGGCGTGGACGCACAGTGGACCAACGGTGTGCTGGCGGCCAAGGACGAAACGAACGAGTGGATCGCCGACGTGCCCGAAGGGGGTGTCGTCTGGGTCTTCGCCCTTCCTGACTCCTAAGAACGACAGGAACCGTGGGAGATATCGGCAGGCCGGATCGATCATCCGGCCTGCCGGCCCCTAGCATCGAATCGATTGAGCCTTAGGCGCTCTCGCTTGGCCGGCGGAGAGCGGTGGCGATAACACACCACCAGATACGGGAGGTTAGCTTGATGAAGTCTTTGAAGGACTGTGGGACGGGGGATTGCAACGACGAGACGAGCGGCTGCGGCTGCTCCGAAACCGGCGATTCGGGTACGCGGACGGAGAACCGCCGCACAGTCATGAAAAGCTTTCTCCTGGCGGCCTTTGCCTTCAAAGGACTCGTTTCGGCCCGGCCCGCAGTAGCCGACTCCGCAGCCTTGTCCGAGGAGGAGAAGAAGAAGCTGCCGCCGCAGGTGGGCGATCGTCTGACTTACTTCAGCAGAAGGAAGCGAGGACCGTTCTTAAAACTCGAAGATCTCGAGGCGGGAGGAAAGCAACTGGTTGTGGTGCCGATTGACAGGGAGACCGGACTTATCCGCGATGGGTCTCGTAACAATCAAATTCTCCTGCAACGCTTTGACGTCTCTGAACTGGAATCGGATACGCTTGCCAACTCGGGCGAAGGCGCGGTGGCCTACTCTGCGGTTTGTACCCACAACGGTTGCCCGGTGACGGCCTGGGACAGAAACGCACAAACCTACATGTGCCCATGTCATCAGAGTCAGTTCGATCCCAAAAATGCCGCCTCAGTTGTACATGGCCCGGCCCCGCGCAAGTTGCCGGCGCTTCCGCTCGGCGTGGAGAACGGGGAGATCGTGGTTGTCGGTGAGTTCACGTCTCGCGTAGGTCATGGCCGGAAGGCAGGCTGAGATAGCGACGATGATCGGAGCCGGGCGTGTGACGATGCTGGCTGGCAAGGGCAGGTTTGTCGCCGCACTGATGGCGGCGGCGATCTGCCTTCTCGTCATCCTTCAGCCAAATAAGACGCTTCGCGCTGCAACCCCGATAACCGGCGTGACCTGCGGCGGTGGATTTTTCGTCAAGATACGCAGTCATGAGGTCTTCTGGATCGACGTTGAAAACGAGAAACGAACGTCCGTCTACAGGGGCGGGCTTCCGATGTTTGCAATGGCGCAGTGCGGTACGGGCGTGCTGACGGTCTTCGATGCAGGCGGCACCGATGCGCTAAAGTATGACATCTATCACAGCCCCGATTGCCGGAACATCGGCGACGTCGGAGGCAATTCCGCCCTGGTTCATACTGGATCGCTGTCGGTCACCAGGATCGCGCCAGATGAGTCGGGCGTTAGTCTACGATTCTCGGACGGGAGCGTTGTAAGAAGTGACATCTGCAGCCTCCCGGAGCGTTAGACGCTATGCCGTTATGTCTGCGATCGCCTGTCTACAAGATCAGACTGGTTGGGCTTGCACTTTGTCTCTTTTTTCTCTGGAAGGCCGCTGTCCCGATAGAGGTTGCGGCACAGAGCGCAGTTCACTCGGAGGACGCACGGCTCGATGCGCAACTGGATGAAGTACTAGCCCGCTACGGATCCGATCTTCTTCTCCACCCGGATGAGCGACGCAAACCGCCGGATCCCGATTTGGTGAAGTTGGGACGGGAGCTCTTCTTCAGCAAGTCGCTCAGCGGCAACATGGATGTTTCCTGTGCGAGCTGTCATCATCCGTTTCTCGCCGGTGGCGACAAACTCAGTCTTCCGGTCGGCGAGAGCGCCTACGATCCGGACCTCTTGGGCCCAGGACGGTGGCACGACTGGGTAGCCTCCGGCGACCCCAAGGCGAACGGCGCCCCGAATGTACCCAGGCACTCGCCAACGATTTTCAACAGTGCGCTCTACCAACGCGCCATGTTCTTCGATGGGCGCCTTTTTCTGCTCGAGCCGGAAACCCAAGAAACCGGGACGGCCGAAAGGCACCGAACGCCGGACAGCGTGCTTCTGCAAGCAGACCCTCGGGCGGGCAAGAGCATCTTGGCCTCGCAAGCGCGGTTTCCGGTGGTCTCTCTGCAAGAGATGCAGGGCTTTCACTTCGGTGTCGGATGGTCCCATGAGGAAGTTCGTACTGCCCTCGTCGACCGGCTGAGAGGGACGTCAGGCGAGTTGGCCAGAAACACCTGGCTGACATGGTTCCGTGAGGCATTTCAGGCACCGAGCGGAACGGCGGCCGAGCTGATCACCTTCGAAAATGTGCAAGATGCGCTCGCGGCTTATCAGGCGTCGCAAGTCTTCGTCGACAACGATTGGAGCGCTTATCTCGCCGGCGATGCAAACCGTCTCGACGAACGAGAGAGACAAGGGGCGGCGCTCTTTTTCACATCTCCCGAGGAGGGCGGGGCGGGCTGCGTTGCCTGCCATAAGCCGCCGATTTTCTCCGACGAGGAGTTCCATAACATTGCGGTGCCGCAGTTCGGTCGCGGTATTCAGGCTGATGGTCATGACTTCGGCCGCCGCGGTGTAACGCAAAGAGAAGAAGATCGCTTTCGCTTTCGCACACCCTCCCTCCTCAATGTCGCCAGAACGGCGCCTTATGGGCACACCGGAGCCTTTCTCAGCCTACGCGACGTTTTGGAGCACCATCTGGATCCGGAGCGATCCATATCCCGGTTCGACTTCGACTTTCGCAGTAACGGTCAACTTCGCTACCTAGCGGATGTCTATGCGAATGCCGAAGCCTTGACGGCTGCGGCCCTCGAGGATCTCAAGAGGAAGCAATCGCTTGGACTGAGTGCTTTGCCGCAGGGTCTGAACCTGTCCGACGCCGATATCGAAGCGCTCGAGAGTTTCCTGCATACTCTGACGGACCCCTGCCTCGACAGTCACGCTTGCCTGAGCCATTTGATCCCCGACGAAGACGTTCCAAGCCCGGATGGTAATCGTCAGGTCGCGCGGTTTGGTCACCATGGCCCGCCCCCGTCGCCGATAATGACGGATGCTCTGGCCGATCGCGAGACCTGGTCTGGCCGTATCGAGCCAGCGATCGGAACGGCTGATCCCGTGATGCGAAATGACTGCACGCACGGCATGCCCGGTACGAACGTTGGTGATTTCCTTTTCGACGAGGTGGGTCTTGAGGCCGGTCTCACCGCGCGGCACGAAGTCTCTTGGGAACTCTATAAGATCGACACAGCACAGCGCGTGCTCTTCACGGGCGGCGTTGCCACCGGGGACGTCGATGGCGACTGCTGGGTGGATATCTACTATCCGACCGGCGATACCAGTGCCGATGTCCTCTATCGCAATACCGGAGACGGCCGCTTCGAGGATGTTTCCGAGGTCTGGGGTATTGTAGCAACGGACTTCTCGAACGGCGCTGCAATGGCCGACCTGGATGGCGATGGGTACCTCGACCTCATTACGACGAATATCCTGCATCCCGAAAAACCGTCTATCCTCGGGCAGACAATCGGGGCGGAGCGGTCGCAAGCTCCGACCATCTATCGAAATGAAGGTGGTGAGCGCTTCTCCGTTTGGCCTGGCCTTGGCATCGCCGCAGACTTCACGAGCTGGTCGTTCTCGTTTGGAGACTACGACGCGGATGGAGATCTCGACGCCCTTTCCACGCACTGGCGCGGCCCGGGCCTCGGTGGAGCGCAACCCAACCATCTCTGGAAGAACAACGGCGCCGATGAGGGCAAGGCCTTCACACCGGAGGACCACCGTGCCGATCTCTTGGGTATGGTCGGAAAGTCCGACTTCACCTTCACCGGGATCTTCTCGGATTTCAATCTGGATGGCTGGCCCGATATTCTTATGGCATCGGATTTTGAGAGCAGCCAGATCTATAAGAATCTGGGAGATGGGCGCTTTGCCAATGTTACCGATGCCAGTGAGATCAGTGACGAGAACGGTATGGGCGCAGCTGTCGGTGACTATGACAACGACGGCGATCTAGACTGGTTCGTCAGCAGCATCTGGGATCCGAATGGCTTTGCCGAGGGGACCTGGGGCGTCACCGGGAACCGGCTGTACAAGAATGACGGAGGCATGTTCGTCGATGTGACGGAAGACGCGGGTGTGGCAGAGGGGCATTGGGGTTGGGGGGCCTGTTTCGCGGATTTCAACAACGATGCCTGGCCCGACCTATTTCATGTGAATGGGTTCGACCTGCATACCGAGATGGCGCGGCATCTGGGCGCGCCGCGTGTTTTCGTGTCCTTGCGACGCTCGATGCAGGAGTTTGAGAAAACATTGAGCAGACTATTCATCTCGAATCAGGATGGCAGCTTCGTCGAGCGCTCCGAAGCCTGGGGCATCACAGATACGAAGTCGGGACGCGGCGTCGTTTGCTTCGACTACGATCGCGACGGCGACGTGGACATCCTGGTAAGCAATCACCAGGGTCGTCTCTTGCTCTACAAGAACAACGCTCGGTCGATGCCCGATACGAACTTTATCAATATCACTCTGCGAGGGCTGGGCAAGAATACCGGAGCTATCGGCGCCAGGGTCTACGTGACGGCGAACGGGGTCACTCAGCTTCAGGAGATGCGAGCTGGCGGAAGCTTCCTGGCGAGTCCTCCGCAAGAGCTGCACTTCGGCTTGGGAAGCGCTGACATCATCGAGCGCATCGAGGTGGTTTGGCCTCGACCCAACTACAAGAGCAATGTGCTGACCGACGTCGCGGTGAATCAGTTCGTCACGATCGAACAGCCAGCCGACAACTAGGCCCAACCGCCCTGCCGGGTGATCGACCATCGAAGCTGCTGCCTAGGTGTAAACCCAGGCAGCTCTCAGGCCTTGGTTTTGGCGTATCCGCGGTAGGCGAAGCCGGTATCTTCGTCGGCCTCGGTTTCGGCGAGGCTGTGGATCCGGGCGTGCTGCGGGGACTTGTGGCAGGCGGGGTCG
>JBQLZH010000001.1:351405-867076 GCA_052168175.1 Kiloniellales bacterium | reverse complement strand
CCGCGAAGGCGGCCGCACCGTCGGCGCCGGCGTCGTATCCAAAATCGTCGAGTAGGTAGGTTTTAAAGCGGGAAGGGTCCCGCGCCATCGTGCGGGACCCTTCGTCGTTTCCTGAATAAGAGCGGTCGAGCAAGCCATGGAAAGCCAGAACATCCGCATCCGACTGAAAGCCTTCGATCATCGGGTGCTGGATCAGTCGACGGGCGAGATCGTCAACACGGCCAAGCGCACCGGTGCGCAGGTCCGTGGTCCGATCCCTTTGCCCACGAAGATCGAGCGCTTCACCGTGCTGCGGTCGCCGCACATCGACAAGAAGAGCCGCGAGCAGTTCGAGATCCGCACTCACAAGCGGCTGCTCGACATCGTCGATCCCACTCCGCAGACCGTGGACGCGCTGATGAAGCTCGACCTGGCCTCCGGTGTGGACGTCGAGATCAAGCTGAAGGGCTAGGGCTATGCGTACGGGTCTGATCGCTCAGAAGGTTGGCATGACGCGCGTCTTCGATACCGAAGGCGCCCACGTGCCGGTCACCGTGCTGAAGGTGGACGGCTGCTACGTCACCGCCCAGCGCAGTGCGGAGAAGGACGGCTACGTGGCGCTGCAGCTCGGCGCCGGTGCCGCCAAGGTCAATCGCGTCAGCAAGCCGGAGCGCGAGCGCTTCGCCAAGGCGAAGGTTGCGCCGCGCAAGCGGCTGGTCGAGTTCCGCGTCGCCGACGACGCCGTGATCGACGTCGGCAGCGAGTTGACCGCCGATCATTTCGTCCCCGGCCAGTTCGTCGACGTTACCGGCACCTCGATCGGTAAGGGCTTTGCCGGCGTCATCAAGCGTCACGGTTTCGGCGGTATGCGGGCCAGCCACGGCGTGTCGATCTCGCACCGCGCCCATGGCTCGACCGGTCAGAACCAGGACCCGGGCAAGGTCTTCAAGAACAAGAAGATGGCCGGCCACATGGGCGACGGCCGTGTCACCACGCAGAACCTGCAGGTGGTGAAGGTCGACGCGGACCGCGGTCTGATCCTGGTGCGCGGCGCCGTGCCGGGCTCCGAGGGCGGCTGGGTGACGGTGCGCGATGCGGTCAAGCGCGTCCGCCCCGACGATGCGCCCTATCCCGGCGCGGTTCGTGCGGCTCCGGTCGAAGAAGAAGCTCCGGCTGCCGAGGCGCCGGCTGAGGACGCTCCGGCCGAAGAGACGGCTGCAACGCCTGAGGCTGCGGTAGAGGCTGCGTCTGAAGCTCCGGCTGAAGCAGCCGCTCCGGCCGAAGAGGCAACGCCCGAGGCGGAGACCGGCGGCGATTCCGGCGAAGAGAAGAAGGACTCCTAAGTCATGAAGCTGGACGTCACCACGCTCGCCAACGAGACCGCCGGGCAGATCGATCTCGATGAAGCGATCTTCGGGGTCGAGGTGCGCCGCGACATCCTGCATCGCGTCGTCACCTGGCAGCTCGCCAAGCGTCGGGCCGGTACGCACAAGGCCAAGGGCCGCAGCGAGATCGTCGGCACGACCAAGAAGGCCTACCGCCAGAAGGGCACGGGCCGGGCGCGCCGCGGCAACCTGAAGACCAACATCATGCGCGGCGGCGGTGTCGTGCACGGTCCTCTTCCGCGCGACCACGGCTTCGACCTGCCGAAGAAGGTGCGGGCGCTGGGTCTGAAGTGCGCCCTCTCCGCGAAGGCGAAGGACGGCAAGCTGGCGGTTCTCGAAACCGCCAAGACCGAGACGCATAAGACCAAGGCCTTGGCTCAGCAGCTCGCGCAGCTGGGCTGGGACAACGCGCTGATCATCGACGGCGCGGAGATCGATACGCAGTTCGAACGGGCTGCGCGTAACATCGAGGGTGTCGACCTGCTGCCGCAGCAGGGCGCTAACGTTTACGACATCCTGCGCCGGGATCGCCTGGTGCTGACGCGCGCCGCAGTCGAAGCACTGGAGGCACGCCTGAAATGAGCAAGGCCCGCGCGCGCAAGACGATCGACCTGCGCATCTCGCAGGAGCGGATGTACGAGCTGATTCGCCGCCCCCTGGTGACGGAAAAGACGACGCTGGGCGGGGAGCACGGCCAGGTTGCCTTTCAGGTGCCGCTGGATGCCAGCAAGCCTGAGATCAAGGCGGCCGTGGAAGGGCTGTTCAAGGTCAAGGTCAAGGCGGTCAACACCGCCATCCAGAAAGGCAAGGTCAAGCGTTTCCGGGGTCGTCTCGGCCAGCGCTCCGACTTCAAGAAGGCTTATGTCACCCTTGAGGAAGGTCACGCCATCGACGTGACCACCGGCATCTAAGGGCAGGACCAGAAGTATGGCGCTCAAGACGTTCAATCCGATTACGCCGGGCCAGCGGCAGCTGACGATCGTGGATCGCAGCGGTCTCTGGAAGGGCAAGCCGGTCAAGAAGTTGACCGAAGGCCTGAGCAAGTCCGGCGGCCGCAACAACCAGGGCCATGTCACGGCGCGGCGTCGCGGCGGCGGGCACAAGCGGACCTATCGGATCATCGATTTCAAGCGGCGCAAGTGGGGCGTGCCGGCGACGGTCGAGCGGTTGGAGTACGACCCCAACCGCAGCGCCTTCATCGCGCTGATCACGTACGAGGATGGCGAGCAGGCCTATATCCTGGCCCCGCAGCGCCTGGCCGCCGGCGACAAGGTGATCGCCGATGAGCGCACCGACGTGAAGCCGGGCAACGCCATGCCGCTGCGCAGCGTTCCGGTCGGCACCATCGTGCACAACGTCGAGCTCAAGCCCGGCAAGGGCGGGCAGATGGCGCGCGCCGCCGGCACCTACGTCCAGCTCGTGGGGCGCGACCAGGGCTATGCCTTGCTGCGGCTTTCGAGCGGCGAGGTCCGCATGGTGCGCGGCGACTGCATGGCCTCGGTCGGCGCCGTGTCGAACCAGGACCAGCAGAACATCAGCCTGGGCAAGGCGGGTCGCAACCGCTGGCTCGGCCGCCGTCCTTCGGTGCGTGGCGTGGCCATGAACCCGGTTGACCACCCGCACGGCGGCGGCGAGGGCCGCACCTCCGGCGGTCGCCATCCGGTGACGCCGACGGGCAAGCCGACCAAGGGGCACCGCACCCGTCGTAACAAGAAGACCGATGCGCTGATCGTCCGGCGCCGGCACGCCAAGAAGTAGGGGCCGCGAAGCATGGCGCGTTCAATTTGGAAGGGTCCGTTCGTCGACGCCTACCTGCTGAAGAAGGCGGATAAGTCGCGCGATTCGGGCCGCAACGACATCATCAAGACCTGGTCGCGACGCTCGACCATCATGCCGCAGTTCGTCGGCCTGACCTTCGGCGTCTACAACGGCCAGAAGTTCCTGCCGGTTCTGGTGACCGAGAACATGGTCGGCCACAAGTTCGGCGAGTTCGCGCCGACCCGTACCTTCTACGGGCATGCGGCCGACAAGAAGGCAAAGAGGAAGTAAGGCCATGGGCAAGCCCAAAATGGAGCGCCGTCTGGCCGACAACGAAGCGATGGCCATGGTGCGCAATCTGCGGATCTCGCCGCAGAAGCTGAACCTGGTCGCCGGTCTGATTCGCGGTAAGTCGGCGCAGACCGCGCTGGCCGAACTGCAGTTCAGCAAGCGCCGCATTGCGCAGGATGTCAGGAAGGTGCTGGAGAGCGCCATCGCCAACGCTGAGAACAACCATCAGCTCGACGTCGACCGCCTGGTGGTGGCCGAGGCGAGTGTCGGCAAGTCGATGGTCATGCGCCGCTTCCGGCCGCGGGCCCGTGGCCGTGTCGGTCGCATCCAGAAGCCTTTCAGCCGCCTGCGGGTGGTCGTCCGCGAGCGCGAGGAAGCTTAAGTCATGGGTCACAAAGTCAATCCCATCGGTCTGCGCCTGGGCATCAACCGCACCTGGGATTCGCGCTGGATCGCCGGCAAGGACTATGCCGACCTGCTGCACGAAGACCTGAAGCTGCGCGCCTTCCTGAAGAAGCGCCTGAGTCAGGCCGGTGTCTCTAAGGTCGTGATCGAGCGTCCGGCCAAGCGCGCCCGCATTACCATTCACACCGCCCGTCCGGGCGTGGTGATCGGCAAGAAGGGCGCGGACATCGAGAAGCTGCGCGGCGAGCTGTCGAAGATGACCGGCGGCGAGGTGCATCTCTCCATCGTCGAGATCCGCAAGCCCGAGATCGACGCGCAGTTGATCGCCGACTCGATCGCGCAGCAGCTGGAGCGGCGCGTCGCCTTCCGCCGCGCCATGAAGCGCGCGGTGCAGGCGGCCATGCGCCTGGGCGCCCAGGGCATCCGGATCAACTGCGGTGGCCGTCTCGGCGGTGCCGAGATTGCGCGGACCGAGTGGTACCGCGAGGGCCGCGTTCCGTTGCACACGCTGCGCGCGGATATCGACTACGGCGTTTCGACGGCGATCACGACCTACGGCACCTGCGGGGTCAAGGTCTGGGTCTTCAAGGGTGAGATTCTCGCCCACGATCCGCTGGCCAGCGAGAAGCGCCACACCGAATTGCAGACCGGCCCGGCCGGTCGCGCCTGATCGCGCCACGCGAGACCAGACGTTCGAGAGGGACTGAAGAGAGATGCTGCAGCCGAAGCGCACGAAATTCCGCAAGCAGCACAAGGGCCGCATCCACGGCCTTGCTAAGGGCGGAACGACACTGGCTTTCGGTCAGTACGGGCTGAAGGCGACCACGCCGGAGCGTGTGTCCGCGCGTCAGATCGAGGCGGCGCGCCGTGCCATCACGCGCCACATGCGTCGTGTCGGCAAGCTGTGGATCCGCGTCTTCCCGGACGTGCCGGTTTCGCAGAAGCCGGCCGAGGTCCGCCAGGGCAAGGGTAAGGGCTCGCCGGAGTGGTGGGCCTGCCGGGTCAAGCCGGGCCGCATCATGTTCGAGCTCGACGGCGTGTCCGAGGAGCTGGCGCGCGAGGCCTTTATCCGCGCCGCTGCCAAGCTGCCGGTGCGCACGAAGTTCGTCTCCCGCCCGACGGCCGATTGAGGCTGCGGGGCGGAGACAGGGAGTAGGGTGAGATGAAAGCGACCGATCTGCGCACCAAGAGCGAAGACGAGTTGAAGCAGGAGCTGCTGGGCCTGCGCAAGGAGGCGTTCAATCTGCGCTTCCAGGCCGCCAGCGGCCAGCTCGAGAACACGACGCGCAAGCGGCTGGTGCGCCGCGGCATCGCGCGCATCAAGACGATCCTGCGCGAGCGTAGTGCTCAGGCGCAGGCCAACAAGGAGTAGACCGCCATGCCGCGTCGCGTGCTGCAGGGCACCGTGGTGTCGACCAAGATGAACAAGACGGTCACCGTCCTGGTCGAGCGCCGTGTGATGCACCCGCTCTACAAGAAGTTCATCAAGAACTCGAAGCGCTATCACGCGCATGACGAGGAGAACCGCTGCCAGGAGGGCGAGACCGTGCGCATCGTCGAATGCGCCCCGATCTCCAAGTCCAAGAGGTGGACGGTGCTGTACGGCGGTGCAGAGGGCGGCGCTGCCGGCGCGTCCCCGGCCGCAGCAGAGGGCTGACTTCGGTCCGTTACGAGGGTTTAGGAGGTAAGGCGTCATGATTCAGATGCAGACGAACCTCGACGTGGCCGACAACTCGGGTGCGCGCAGGGTGCAGTGCATCAAGGTTCTGGGCGGGTCGAACCGGCGTTTCGCCAGTGTCGGCGACGTGATCGTCGTCTCGGTGAAGGAGGCGATCCCGCGCGGCCGCGTGAAGAAGGGCGACGTGCATCGCGCCGTCATCGTGCGCACCGCCAAGGACCTGCGCCGCGCCGACGGCACCACGATCCGCTTCGACCGCAACGCCGCGGTGCTGCTGAACAAGCAGAACGAGCCGATCGGCACGCGCATCTTCGGGCCGGTGACTCGCGAGCTGCGGGCCAAGCGCTTCATGAAGATCGTCTCGCTGGCGCCAGAGGTGCTGTGATGAAGAAGTTCAAGATCAAGAAGGGCGACAAGGTCATCGTGGTCGCCGGCCGCTCCAAGGGCGTGGTGGGCGAGGTTCTGCGGGTCGACCGCGAGGACGACCGCGTGCTCGTCCAGGGGGCCAACCTGGTCAAGCGCCACCAGCGCCCCAGCGCCCAGAACCCGCAAGGCGGCATCGTCGAGATGGAAGCGCCGCTTCACGTCTCGAACGTCGCCCATGTCGACCCCGAGGCGGGCGACCGCCCGACCCGTGTCGGCTACCGTTTCGTCGAAGGCCGCAAGGTGCGCTTTGCCAAGCGCTCCGGCGCGCCGATCGACAGCTAAAGACCCGATTGAGGACGAGACCCATGGCTGCACGCTTGCGTGAGCACTACGAGACGGTCGTGAAGCCGGCCATGAAAGAGGCCTACGGCTACAAGAACGATCTGGAAGTGCCGAAGATCGACAAGATCGTGATCAACATGGGCGTCGGCGAGGCCGTCGCCGATCGCAAGAAGCTCGACAGCGCGGTGCAGGAGCTTTCCGCCATCTCCGGCCAGAAGCCGGTGGTGACCAAGGCGCGCAAGTCGATCGCCGGCTTCAAGCTGCGCGAAGGCATGGCGATCGGCTGCAAGGTGACCCTGCGCCGCGAGCGGATGTACGAGTTCCTCGATCGCCTGGTGAACATCGCCTTGCCGCGGGTCCGTGACTTCCGCGGCCTGAACGGCAAGTCCTTCGATGGGCAGGGCAACTTCTCCATGGGTTTGAAGGAGCAGTTGGTCTTTCCGGAGATCGAATACGACCAGATCGACGAGGTCCGGGGTATGGACATCGTGATCTGCACCACGGCCAAGAACGACGAGGAGGCACGTGCTCTCCTCGCCAACTTCGACATGCCGTTCCGGCAATAGACGACGGATAACGGCGAAAGGGTAGACGCAATGGCGAAGAAGTCAGCGGTAGAGAAGAACAAGCGGCGCCTGAGAATGGCCAAGCAGTATGCGGCCAAGCGGGCGGAGCTGAAGGCGATTGCCGGCGATCGCTCGCTGCCGCCGGAAGAGCGCTTCCAGGCGTTCCTGAAGCTGGCGGAACTGCCGCGCAACGCTTCGAAGACGCGCGTGCGCAACCGCTGCGAGGTGACCGGTCGTCCGCGCGGCTACTACCGTCGTCTGAAGATGTCTCGCATTGCCCTGCGCGACCTGGCCTCCACCGGCCAGATCCCGGGCATGGTCAAGTCGAGCTGGTAAGGAAGGAGTAGCGGCGTCATGGCCATGAGTGATCCCCTCGGGGACCTGCTGACCCGCATTCGCAACGCGCAGCGCGCCGGCAAGTCTGCGGTTCTTACACCGCATTCGAAGCTGCGGCTGAACGTCCTGGACGTGCTGAAGCGCGAGGGCTACATCCGCGGCTACGCGGAGGGCAGCGACGACCGCGGCCACGGGCAGATCGAGGTGCAGCTGAAGTACCACGACGGCGCGCCGGTGATCCGCGAGATCGCCCGGGTGTCGAAGCCCGGCCGTCGGGTCTATTCGAAGATCAAGGAACTGCCGCGTTTCTACAACGGGCTTGGCATTGCCATTCTGTCGACGCCGAAGGGCGTGATGGCGGACCATCAGGCCCGGGCCGAGAACGTGGGCGGCGAGGTGCTCTGCCGCGTCTTCTAAGGGGCGCCGGTCAGAGGTTTCGAACGGAGTGAGAGTCACATGTCGCGCGTAGGCAAGAACCCGGTGGAAGTGCCCAGTGGCGTCGACGTCAAGGTCGACGGTCGAACGGTCACGGCCAAGGGCAAGCTGGGACAGCTCAGCTACACCTCCACCGACGACGTCACCATTACGCTCGATGGCGGACGGGTGACGGTCAACCCGGTCAGCAACTCGAAGCAGGCGCGCGCCATGTGGGGCACGGCCCGCGCGCGGGTGCAGAATCTGGTGACCGGCGTGAGCGAGGGGTTCACCAAGAATCTGGAGATCACCGGCGTTGGCTATCGCGCGGCGGTGCAGGGCAAGACGCTGAACCTGCAGCTCGGCTTCAGCCACGACATCAACTATCCGATCCCCGAGGGTCTGACGGTCAAGTGCGAGCGGCCGACGGCCATCTCGATTCACGGGGCGGACAAGCAGTTGGTCGGACAGATGGCGGCGGTGGTTCGCGCCATGCGTGGCCCCGAGCCTTACAAGGGCAAGGGCGTCCGCTACGCCGACGAGCAGATCATCCGCAAGGAAGGCAAGAAGAAGTAATCGCCATGCAGAGCAAAACCGAACTTCTGCGACGCCGTGCGCGCCGGGTGCGCAGCGATCTGCGCAAGAAAGCCCGTGGCCGTCCGCGTCTCAGCGTCTTCCGCTCGTCCAAGCACATCTACGCGCAGGTGATCGACGACGTGCAGGGGGTAACGCTTGCGTCGGCCTCGAGCCTCGACAAGGATCTGCGCGGTCAACTGAAGACCGGCGCCGATGCGACGGCGGCCGAGGCGGTCGGCAAGCTGTTGGCCGAGCGCGCCAAATCCAAGGGCGTCGAGCAGGTGGTGTTCGATCGCGGCGCCTACATCTATCACGGCCGCGTCAAGGCGCTGGCCGATGCCGCACGCAACGGCGGTTTGAACTTCTAAGCCGGGTTCGCAGCGAGCAGGAACGGGACTGAGAGACTATGGCACGACCCCAACGTGACGATCGCCGCGAAGATTCGGATATCGTCGACAAGCTCGTCGGCATCAATCGCGTGGCCAAGGTGGTCAAGGGTGGCCGCCGCTTCGGTTTTGCCGCCCTGGTGGTGGTCGGCGACCAGCGCGGTCGCGTCGGCTTCGGCCACGGCAAGGCGCGCGAGGTGCCCGAGGCCATTCGCAAGGCGACCGAGGCCGCCAAGAAGGGGATGGTTCGCGTGCCGCTGCGCGAGGGCCGCACCCTGCACCACGACATGCGCGGTGTCTTCGGCGCCGGACGCGTGGTGATGCGCGCCGCGCCGCCGGGCACCGGGATCATCGCCGGCGGTCCGATGCGCGCGATTTTCGAATGCCTGGGCGTTCAGGATGTGGTGGCCAAGTCCACCGGCACCCAGAACCCCTACAACATGATCCAGGCCACCTTCGAGGCGCTGAAAGACATGCAGTCGCCGCGCATGGTGGCGCAGCGCCGGGGCAAGAAGGTCTCCGACATCGTCGGCAAGCGCGGCGAGCCCGCTGCCAACGGCGCCGAGATCACGGAGTAACGACGATGGCGGCGAAGAAGAGCGTCAAGGTGCAGCAGATCCGCAGCGGTCATGGCCGCAAGCCGGGCCAGGCGGATACCCTGAAGGGGCTGGGGCTGCGCCGCATCGGTCACGTGCGCGAGCTGGAAGACACGCCGGCCGTGCGCGGAATGATCGAGAAGATTCCCCACTTGGTTCGTGTGGTCGAGTAAGCCTGCCGGATCTGCGGTGGAGCGGGCGCCTTGCGACGGTGCCCGATGGATAAGAAGGACTTAGGTGCGATGAAGCTCAACGAGCTGGCCGACAATCCGGGTGCCCGCAAGACGCGCAAGCGCGTCGGCCGCGGCATCGGCTCCGGCCTGGGCAAGACCTCCGGCAAGGGCCACAAGGGCGCCAAGGCCCGTAGCGGCGTTGCCATCAAGGGTTTCGAGGGCGGCCAGATGCCGCTGCATCGCCGCCTGCCGAAGCGTGGCTTCAACAACATCTTCCGCCGCGACTACGTCGAGGTGAACCTCGGGCGCTTGCAGACGGCGATCGACGCCGGCAAGCTGGATGCGGCACAGCCGATCGATGCGGCGGCGATGCAGGCGGCCGGCCTGTTCAAACGATCGCGAGATGGCGTGCGTCTGCTTGCTAACGGCGAGCTGAAGGCCAAAGTAACGCTGACTGTTGCCGGCGCCTCCAAGGCTGCGGTGGAAGCTGTGGAAAAGGCCGGTGGATCGGTCACGGTGACCGCGCCGAAGAAGGCCAGCACGGCTGCCGCCGACTCAACTGCCGAGACGGCCGGCGAGACTGCGTAACCGCAGACCCGGCTATCGGTTGGGGCGGCGGCCCAGAACAAACAGGAGCGGCGCGGCCTTGGTGGCCGCCGGCTCCGGGACCGAGATGAGGGACCATGGCTTCAGCCGCTGAACAGCTTGCCGCCAACATCAACTTCGGGGCCCTGGCCAAGGCGACCGAGCTCAAGCAGCGCATCTGGTTCACGCTAGGTGCGCTGATCGTTTATCGACTCGGCACCTACATCCCGGTTCCAGGTATCGATCCGGCGCAGCTGGCGCTGATCTTCGAACAGCATCAGGGCGGCGTGCTCGGGGTGTTCGACATGTTCGCCGGCGGTGCGCTGGGGCGCATGACGATCTTCGCCCTGAACATCATGCCCTACATCTCGGCGGCCATTATCATGCAGCTGCTGACGGCGGTGAATCCGACGCTGGAGCAGCTGAAGAAAGAAGGCGAAACCGGCCGCAAGAAGATCAACCAGTACACGCGCTACGGCACTGTCGTGCTGGCGGTCTTTCAGTCCTACGGCATCGCGGTCGGCTTGGAGAGCATGGGCGGCTTGGGCGGCTCGGCGGTGATCGATCCCGGCCTCTACTTCAGGCTCACCACGGTCATCACGCTGACCGGCGGCACCATCTTCCTGATGTGGCTGGGCGAGCAGATCACGCAGCGCGGCGTCGGCAACGGCATCTCGCTGATCATCTTCGCGGGCATCGTGGCGAACCTGCCCTTCGCGCTGGCCTCGACGCTGGAGTTGGGCCGCACCGGCGCGCTTTCGACCGGCTTCATCCTCTTCATCATTCTGATGGCGATTGTGGTGATCGCCTTCATCGTCTTCATGGAGCGGGCGCAGCGCCGCATCCTGGTGCAGTATCCGAAGCGCCAGGTCGGCAACAAGATGTTCGGCGGCGAGGCTTCGCATCTGCCGCTGAAGCTCAATCCGGCCGGCGTGATCCCGCCGATCTTCGCCTCGTCTCTGCTGCTCATGCCACTGACCGTGGCCGGTTTCACCGGCGCCCAGGCGACGACCGGGTGGCTCGGCACCGTGACGGCCTACCTGGGGCACGGCCAGCCGCTCTACATGGCGCTCTATGTCGGCCTGATCATCTTCTTCGCCTTCTTCTACACGGCGATCGTCTTCAATCCGGCGGACACGGCCGAAAACCTGAAGAAGCATGGCGGCTTCATCCCCGGGATCCGTCCCGGCAAGAACACCGCCGACTACCTGAACCATGTGCTCATGCGCCTGGTGACGGTCGGCTCCCTTTACCTGGGCATCGTCTGCCTGTTACCAGAGCTCTTGATCAGCCAGTACTCCGTGCCCTTCTACTTCGGCGGCACGAGCCTGCTGATCGTGGTTTCGGTTACGATGGACACGGTGGCGCAGATTCATTCGCATTTGCTGGCGCACCAGTATGAGGGCCTCGTCAAGAAGGCCAAGTTGAGGGGGAGACGGGGATGAATGTCATTCTGCTCGGCCCACCCGGGGCCGGGAAGGGGACACAGGCGCAGCGCCTCGAGGAACGTCACGGCATGAAGCAGCTCTCCACCGGGGATATGCTGCGCGCTCTGGTGGCCTCGGGCAGTGCGTTGGGATTGAAGGCTAAGGAGATCATGGACGCGGGGCAGCTCATGCCCGATGAGCTGATGGTCCAGATGATTTCCGACCGGATCGCGCAGCCGGACTGCGCCGAGGGCTTCATTCTCGACGGCTTTCCGCGCACCGTGCGCCAGGCCGAGGCGTTGGACGAGATGCTGGCGGCTCAGGACATGAAGCTGCATGCGGTGATCGAGATGCGGGTTGAGGACAAGGTCCTGGTCGACCGCATCAACACCCGGATCGCGCAGTCGCAGACGGCCCGCTCCGACGACAACGTCGAGACGCTGAAGAAGCGGCTCGACGTCTATCACGGGCAAACGGCGCCGATCCTGCCCTACTACGAGGCGCAGGGCCGGTTGATTACGGTCGACGGCATGAAGTCGATCGACCAGGTGAGCGAGGAGATCGAGGCGATCCTGACCGCCGCCGTCTGAAGGACGCGGCCGGGCGGGGCGCTCGGACGAGAAGAGGAACGGAAAAAGCCCGGTGGTGCCTTGACGGAGCAAGCGGAGGTCCTATAATCCGCGCTCCCTCGGCGCGGCGCCGTCGCCGGGGTTTTCCTATTGGGAACAGATGACGAGCGTCCGCACCGCGCGGACGTTGTGTTTTGGGGAGACCACCACGTGGCCCGTATTGCTGGCGTCAATATTCCGAGCAACAAGCGCGTACACGTCGCGCTGACCTACATCCATGGCATCGGTCCGGCCAAGGCCGTTGAGATCTGCGGCAAGGTCGGGATCGTAGACAGCCGTCGCGTCAACGAGCTGACGGACGACGAGGTCGTACGCATCCGCGAGACCATCGATCAGGATTATCTGGTCGAGGGCGATCTGCGCCGCGAAGTCGCGATGAACATCAAGCGCCTCATGGATCTGGGCTGCTATCGCGGTCTGCGTCACCGCAAGGGCTTGCCGGTCCGCGGTCAGCGCACTCACACGAACGCGCGTACGCGCAAGGGGCCGGCCCGTCCGATCGCGGGCAAGAAGAAGGCCACCCGGTAAGGCATCAAGGCAGATATCATGGCAAAACCGCAGCAGGCCCGCGTCCGTCGTCGCGAGCGCAAGAACATCACCAACGGTATCGCGCACGTGGTGGCGAGCTTCAACAACACGACGGTGACCATCACCGACGTGCAGGGCAACACGATTTCCTGGTCGTCGGCCGGCTCGGTCGGCTTCAAGGGATCGCGCAAGTCGACGCCCTTCGCTGCGCAGATGGCGGCGGAAGACGCCGGCAAGAAGGCTCAGGAGCACGGCATGCGCACCCTCGAGGTGAACGTGAAGGGCCCGGGTTCCGGCCGCGAATCGGCTCTGCGCGCGTTGCAGGCGACCGGCTTCCAGATCACGGCCATCCGCGACGTGACGCCGGTGCCGCATAACGGCTGCCGCCCGCCGAAGCGCCGGCGCGTCTAACTGGTTACGGAGGCCGCGGTCCGAACCGAGGCCTCCGCACACCGCCGCCCGACGCATGGGGCATGCTTCCGGCTTTTGCGAGCGTCGGAGGTGCTCGGGACAGGGCGGCTCGTCAGACGGCAGGGAGCGGCGGAACGCAGCGATCGCGTTTCCGCCACTTTGCCGTTCGGCACAGGCTCGCAACGAAAGGCCTACAGGCTGAAGGTTATGATGCAGAAAAATTGGACGGAGTTGATCAAGCCGAACAAGCTCGACATCCAGTCGGGTGTCGATGCGCAGCGCTTTGCCAAGGTGGTTGCCGAGCCGCTCGAGCGCGGGTTCGGCCTGACCCTGGGTAACGCCTTGCGCCGCGTGCTGCTGTCGTCGCTGCAGGGGGCTGCGGTAACCGCCGTGCAGATCGATGGCGTGCTGCACGAATTCTCCTCGATCCCCGGCGTGCGCGAGGACGTCACCGACGTCGTCCTCAATATCAAGGGCCTTGCCCTGCGCATGCACGGCGAGGGTCCGAAGCGCATCCGTTTGCGCGCCGACGGTCCGGGCGAGGTGACGGCCGGGCAGATCGAGACCGGCCCCGACATCGAGGTGATGAATCCCAATCTGGTGCTCTGCACGCTGGACGACGGCGCGCGCATCGACATGGAAATGACGGTGACCACCGGGAAGGGCTACGTCCCGGGCAGCCAGAACCGTCAGGAAGATTCGCCGATCGGTCTGATCCCGGTGGACTCGCTGTTTTCGCCGGTGCGCCGCGTCGCCTACCGTGTCGAGAACACGCGTGTCGGTCAGGTGACCGACTACGACAAGCTGACCATGGACGTGGAGACCGACGGCACGGTCAGCCCGGACGACGCGGTCGCTCTCGCGGCGCGGATCCTGCAGGACCAGCTGCAGCTCTTCATCAACTTCGAGGAGCCGAAGGTTCGCGAGGTTGCCGAGGAGCGTGCGGAGCCGCCGTTCAACAAGAACCTGCTGCGCAAGGTCGACGAGCTGGAGCTGTCGGTTCGTTCGGCGAATTGCCTGAAGAACGACAACATCATCTACATCGGCGATCTGGTTCAGAAGACCGAGGCGGAGATGCTGCGCACGCCGAACTTCGGCCGCAAGTCGCTGAACGAGATCAAGGAAGTGTTGTCCCAGATGGGTCTGCATCTGGGCATGGAGATCCCGGACTGGCCGCCGGACAACATCGAAGACTTGGCCAAGAAGCTAGAAGAACCGTTCTAGTAAAGCCCTGTCGGGATGGAACAGTGCGAAAAGAGGGCATAAGACCTCTTTTCAGGGATACCCGGGCCAGCTGGCCCAGCCCGCGCGTACCGGAGTACCGGCCTCGGCCGGTGCGAAGGGCGAGCGGTCGTTAAATCGGCTTCGCGCTGCGAAGCCCTGCGTGATGAAAGGAGTGACACGCTATGCGTCACGGCAATTCGGGCCGTAAGCTCAACCGGACCCCGTCGCACCGTAAGGCCATGTTCGCCAACATGGCGGCTGCCTTGATCAAGCACGAGCAGATCGTGACCACTCTGCCGAAGGCGAAGGACCTGCGCCGGGTCACGGATCGCCTCATCTCGCTGGGCAAGAAGGGCGGTTTGGCGCGCCGTCGCCAGGCTTTCGCCACGCTGCGCAACGACGATCTGGTCAAGAAGCTCTTCGAGGAACTGTCCGAGCGCTACAAGGAGCGCCCGGGCGGCTACACGCGGGTGCTGAAGGCCGGTTTCCGTTACGGCGACATGGCGCCGATGGCGGTGATCGAGCTGGTCGATCGCAATCCCGACGCCAAGGGACAGGACTCCGGTCCGACCGCCGAGAAGGCCGACGAAGAGGAGGAGACCGAGGCCTGAGGCCCGGCTCTGACGTCTCTGTTGGAAGCTACGGAAAGGGCGGTGCCGGCGGCACCGCCCTTTCTTCGTGGCGTTCGGTTACCGGCCCGCAGGCTTCTCGTAGAGCTTGCTGCCGGTGGTGGTGTCGAGGGTGACGATCACGGCCTCTCCCTGCGGATTGATCCCGCGCAGTTCGATCTGGTTGTCGAAGCCGCTCCGGTCGGCCAGTTGCAGGTTCCGGTAGCCCTGGCGTTCCAGCTTGGTGATGGCGCCGCCGACATTGACGCTGCCCTGATCGTTCGGGTCGCCGTCCTGAGCGGCGGCGAGACTGGCGCTCAGGCCGATCGCGGCAGCGGCTACCAGCCCAACGAGACGTCGCGGGGTGTGCTGTGTGCGCATGTCCTCAAGCTCCTTGTTTTCCTGACCTGCTGCCATTGCCTTGCAGCGAGCCCCACTGTCGGATCCCAGCGTCATATCCTGGTGGCAAATCCCGACAGGGGGCCCTATTACGGTTAGTAGAGAGATGAGGATGGGGCCCCCCGTTCGACAAGTAGGCCGGAATTCTGGGGGCCGGAATCTGCGAGCCCGCAGTCTGAGGAGCCACGCGACATGACTTTCGCTTGCCGTCGCTCTGCGCCGATCTTGCGCTGCTGCGCGGCTTTGGCGCTTTTGGCGACGCTTCTGCCGTTGCCGGCGGCAGCACAGCAGCGGGTGGTGCCGGAGAGCCGCGAGGAGATGCAGCTCTCCTTCGCGCCGGTGGTCAAGCAGGTGGCGCCGGCAGTCGTCAACATCTTCGCCAGCAAGACGGTCACGCAGCGCCGTTCGCCGATGTTCGACGACCCCTTCTTCCGCCGCTTCTTCGGGGACGATTTCGGCGTCTTCGGTCGGCCGCGCGAGCGCAGCGAGAACTCGCTCGGGTCGGGCGTGATCGTCGATCCGGCCGGTCTCGTCGTGACCAACCACCACGTGATCGAGGGGGCGGACGAGATCCGCGTGGTGCTGTCGGACGGGCGGGAGTTCGACGCCGACATCGCCTTGGAGGATCCGCGCACCGACCTGTCGATCCTGCGCCTCGAGAGCGGCGAACAAGTCCTGCCGGTGGCGGGCTTCCGGGATTCCGACGACATCGAAGTGGGCGATCTGGTCTTGGCGATCGGCAACCCCTTCGGTGTCGGTCAGACCGTGACCAGCGGCATCGTCTCGGCGACCGCACGAACCCAGGTCGGCGTGACCGACTACAGCTTTTTCATTCAGACCGATGCGGCGATCAATCCCGGCAACTCGGGCGGTGCGCTGGTGACGCTGGACGGACGGTTGATCGGCATCAACACGGCGATCTATTCGCGCAGCGGCGGCTCCATCGGCATCGGTTTCGCGGTGCCCAGCAACATGGTGGAGACGGTCGTCGCCGCGGCGCGCGAGGGCGATGTCGTGCGCCGGCCCTGGGCGGGTGCGCAGGGCCAGACGGTGACCCGAGATCTGGCGGAAGCGGTCGGGCTGTCGCGCGCCGTCGGGGTCATGGTGCGGGAGGTCTACCCCGGCGGGCCGGCGGACCGGGCCGGTCTGACCGAAGGCGACGTGGTCCTGGCGGTCGCAGGGCAGCCGGTCGCCGACACCCAGGCGCTCCGCTATCGCCTGGCGACACTCCGGCTCGGCGAGCAGACCGATCTGGAGGTGTGGCGCGGCGGCGGTCAGCTGAACCTCGCGCTGCCGCTGGAGGCGGCTCCCGAGACGCCGCCGCGCAATCCGGCGCGCCTCAGCGGCCGCCATCCGCTCAGCGGGGCTGTGGTCGCCAATCTCTCGCCGGCCTTGGGTGAGGAGCTCGCGCTGCCCGGCGCCTGGCAGGGCGTGGTGGTGCTGCAGGTTCCGCGCAACTCGCTGGCCCGGCGGTTCGGCTTCCGCCGCGGCGATGTCCTGCACGAGATCAACGGCCGGCAACTGCGCACCGTCAGCCAGCTCGGACTGGCGATGGAGGCCGCGGAGGGGCGCTGGCAGATGAAGATGGAGCGCGACGGCCGCATGCGGTCCGTCGATCTGTCCGGCTAAGTCGGTGTCGCTGTTCGAAAACCAGGCGCCACGGCCGCTGGCCGACAAGCTGCGGCCCAAGACGCTGGAGGAGGTGGTCGGCCAGCAGCATCTGCTGTCGGCCGAAGCGCCGCTGGGGCGGATGCTGACGCAGCGCCGGCTCGTGTCCCTGGTGCTCTGGGGGCCGCCCGGCTGCGGCAAGACCACCATCGCCCGCCTGCTGGCGGAGGCGACGGATCTGGCGTTCGAGCCGCTTTCGGCCGTCTTTTCCGGCGTTGCCGACCTGCGCAAGGTCTTCGAGCGGGCGCGGCAGCGCCGCACGGCGGGGCAAGGGACGCTGCTGTTCGTCGACGAGATCCACCGCTTCAACCGGGCGCAGCAGGACGGCTTCCTGCCCTATGTCGAGGATGGAACGGTGGTGCTGGTCGGGGCAACCACGGAGAATCCCTCCTTCGAGCTCAATGCCGCGCTGCTGTCGCGCTGTCAGGTGCTGGTGCTCAAGCGCCTGGACCATGACGCCCTGGGCGAACTGGTGCGCCGCGCCGAAGCGGAGGTGGGCCGGCCGCTGCCGCTGACCGAGGCAGCGCGCGAGGCGCTGCTGGCCCTGGCGGACGGGGACGGGCGCTATCTGCTCAATCTCGTGGAGGAGCTGGCGGCCTTGCCGCCGGAGCCGCAGCGCGATCCGGCCGGCCTGGCCGAGATCGTGCAGCGCCGCATGCCGCTCTATGACAAGAGTCAGGAGGCGCACTACAACCTGATTTCCGCGCTCCACAAGTCGCTGCGCGGCTCCGACACCGATGCGGCGCTCTACTGGCTGGCGCGGATGCTGGCCGGGGGGGAGGATCCCAACTATATCGCGCGGCGTCTGGTGCGCTTCGCGGTGGAGGATATCGGCCTCGCCGATCCGAACGCCCTGCCGCAGGCCATCGCCGCGTGGCAGGCTTACGAGCGCCTCGGTTCGCCGGAAGGCGAGCTGGCCATTGCCCAGTGCGCGATCTATCTCGGCACCGCCCCGAAATCGAATGCCGCCTACCGGGCCTTTTCCGCCGCCCGGCGCAGCGCCAAGGAGACCGGCTCGCTCAGCCCGCCGCTGCACATCTTGAACGCCCCGACCCAGTTGATGCGCGGTCTGGGCTACGGGGCGGGTTACGCCTACGACCACGACGCCGAGGAAGGCTTTTCCGGGCAGAACTACTTTCCCGATGACATGCCGCGCCAGAGCTTCTATCGACCCGTCGAGCGCGGCTTCGAACGGGAGATCGCCAAGCGGCTCGACTATTGGGCACGGCTGCGCAGCCGTCGGCAGGACGAGACGGAGGGAAGCGACAGCGGAACAGGCACCTGAAGCGAAGGTGTCGGCCGGGAAGAGACGCCCCGCTTTTCGCGCGATGCGACCGGGCTTCCGAAAAGCCTTGCGTAACCGTCGCGGCGGTCATGCATTCCGTAGGGTTGTTCCAGCAAACGGTAAGCTTATTGTCACCGCAACAAAGCGGCCCATCGCATTCGGCCCTCTATATCCGGACATCGGCGGGTCCGCTTCCCGAACCCCTGACATGAGAGACCGCTTTACCCGACATGCCCGAGTACAATGTTCTCGAACGCGACCGCGTCGCCCTGCTGACCATCGACCTGCAGCGCGATTTTGCCCGGGCGGATTCGCCCATCAGGGCCAGCGGTGTCGGCGGCAATACGCCCAACATCAAGCGCCTGATCGAAGGTTTCCGCGAGGCCGGCAAACCGATCCTGCATGGCGTTCGCTTCTATCGGCCGGACGGGTCCAACGTGGATCTCTGTCGGCGCGGCGCCGTGGAGGAGGGGCTGCGGGTTCTGATGCCGGGAACCCGTGGGGCCGAGCTCTGGGACTGCATCAAGCCGAGTGCCTCCGTCCGTCTCGATGCCGAGAGCCTGCTGGCCGGCGATATGCAGCAGATCGCGGCGCAGGAGTACGTCTTCTACAAGCCGCGTTGGGGCGCCTTCTACGGAACGGCGTTACAGCAGCAGCTGGAGGCGCTGGGGGTCAGCACGCTGGTCGTGACCGGCTGCAATTTCCCGACCGGCACCCGCGCTTCGATCTACGAAGCCTCGGCCCGTGACTATCGTGTGGTGGTCGGCTCCGATGCCGTCTGCGACGCCAGCGACGAGGCCTTGCGCGAGCTTGGCCGCCTGGGCGTCTATCAGATGACCACCGAGGCCTGTCTCGCCTGGCTGAAGGGCATCCGCACGGCCACGGCGGCTTAGATCGCGGGCCTTGCCGTCGCAAGCGAACGCGGTTCGGCGATCTGGTTCTCTTCGGTGTTCCCTGCTAGACAGCGGCGGGAAGTCCTGGAGCGCGTCGTCTCGAACGGACGCGATCCTGCTCCAGAGGGCACCTTCCACGCGGGGACCCGATCCTATGCAGCTCATCCTGGCGATCGCGGCCGGCGGTGCGCTCGGCGCGCTCGCCAGGCACTTTCTGGCGCAACAGGTCATGCACCTCTCCGGCGGCGGCTTCCCGTACGGCATCCTGGCCGTCAACGTCGTCGGATGCTTTCTGATGGGCCTCCTGATCGAGGTGTCCGCCTTGGTATGGCAACCCAGCGCGGCCCTGCGCGCCTTCCTTGCCGTCGGCTTCCTCGGTGCCTTCACCACCTTCTCGACCTTCTCGCTGGACGTCGCCTTGCTCTATGAGCGCGGCGAGATCGCCTTGGCGGCGCTCTACGTCGCGCTGTCCGTGCTGCTGTCGGTCGGGGCGCTCTTCTTCGGCCTCTGGGTGGTCAGGACCTTGGCGGCATGAGCGCCATCGAGACCCGCATCGTCGCTCCGGGCGACGCCGAACAGCGCCTGGACCGCTGGTTCAAGCGCCACTATCCCGCGCTCGGCCACGGACGGCTGGAGAAGCTGCTGCGGACCGGCCAGATCCGGGTCGACGGCAAGCGCGCCAAGGCCAACTTGCGGCTGGCGGCGGGACAGGCGATCCGGGTGCCGCCGATCGAACGCGAGGGCGACGCACCCGCGGCCCGGCCCGCCGTTGTCTCCGCCTCGAAGGCGGAGGCTGCGGCACTGCGTGCCGCCGTGCTGCATCGGGACGCCCAGGTGATGGCTCTGAACAAGCCGGCCGGGTTGGCGGTTCAGGGCGGTCCCAAACAGGCGAAGAACCTGGATGCGCTGCTCGATCTCCTCTCCTTCGAGGCGGCGGAGCGGCCCCGCCTGGTGCATCGTCTCGACCGCGACACCTCCGGCGTGCTGCTGCTGGCTCGCACGGCGGCGGCGGCGCGGGAGCTGACCGGCGCCTTCAAGCAGGATGCGGCACGCAAGATCTACTGGGCCCTGGTCGTCGGCAAGCCGCCGAAGGCGCGCGGGCTGATCCGCCTGGCTCTGGACAAGCGCGCCGGGCCGGGCGGTGAGAAGGTGCGGGTGGAGGAGGCCGGCAAGCGGGCCGAGACCCGCTATGCCACCGTCGCCGCGGCCAAAGGGATCACCTGGCTGCTGCTGATGCCGCTCACGGGCCGGACCCATCAGCTCCGCGTCCACTGTGCGGCGCTCGGCTGTCCGATCCTCGGCGACGGCAAGTACGGCGGCAAGGCGGCTTTCAGCGAGCGGGTGCGGCTTCCCAAGACGATCATGCTGCACGCGCGCGAACTGGCCCTGCCGCATCCCGACGACGGGACGACCCTGCGGGTCCGGGCGCCACTGCCGCCGGATCGGCAGGCCGTCTGGCAGCAGCTTGGCTTCGACGCCGAGAACCCGAAGGCGGAAAGCCTGATACAGGACATCGAGACTTGGGGATAAGGCATTGACTTGGGAGCTTATTCTCTTCGATCTCGACGGCACTTTGGTGGACAGTCGGGCCGGCATCGTTCACTGCACCCATGCCGCCTTCTCGGCACAGGGCCTGCCGCTGCCCGATGAGCAGCGGATCGCGCGCGTCGTCGGCCTGTCTTTGGAGCTGGCGCTGGAGCGGCTGCTGCCGGATGGGGCGGAGCATCTCGTGTTCGAGGCGACCAAGAGCTACCGCGAGGCGGCCCAGGCCATGCGCGCGCGGGCCGACTTCGAGGAGCCGCTGTTCCCCGGCGTGCCCGAGCTCTTGCAGCAGCTCGCGAAGCCGGAACTGCACCTTGGCATCGCCACGGGCAAGAACCTGCGGGGACTGCGGAACACCCTGGAACGGCATGATCTCATGTCGCTCTTCACCACTTTGCAGACGCCGGACGTCGCCCCCAGCAAGCCGCACCCGGCGATGGTCGAGCGGGCGGTGGCCGAATGCGCTGTCGAGCGCCGTCGCACCGTGATGGTCGGTGACAGCACATTCGACATGGAAATGGCACAAAACGCAGGTATACAGCCTGTCGGTGTGTCCTGGGGTTATCACAGCCCCGTGGAGTTGCGGGCGGCAGGCGCAGCCGTCATCATCGACCGTCCGGGTGAGCTTCCCGCGGCCCTGGACCTTCTTCTGGAGACGGTGACATGAGGATCAAGCACGTCCTGCTGGCTTTTGTTGCGCTGATCGTTGCGGCGCTGGTCGGCGGCTACATCTACCTCTCCACGCTCGATTTCGAGACCCTGAAGGCTCAGCTTCAGGACGAAGTCGAGAAGGCGACCGGCCGCCAACTGAGCATCGACGGGCCGCTCGACCTGGCCATTGGGCTGCAGCCGGCCGTCGCGGTCGACCAGGTTGCTCTATCCAATGCGGACTGGGGCAGCCGGCCGGAGATGATCACGCTGGAACGCTTCGAGCTGGAGCTCGATCTTCTGCCCCTGCTGACCGGCGGCGTGCAGGTCAATCGCATCGTTCTGGTACGTCCCGACATTCTGCTCGAAACGGACCCGGCGGGCGAAGGCAACTGGGTCATGGCCGCTGCGGACGCCGCCGCTGCGCCCGAGGATACGGCCCCCGGAGATGCTGCGCCCGCCGAGCCGGCAGAGCCTGCAGCCTCCGGCGACGGGCCCTTGATTCCGAACATCGTGGCCGTCGAGATTGAGGAGGGGCAGTTCGTCTATCGCGACGGGGTGACCGGCGAGACCACGACTCTGGGCTTGGACTCCCTGGTGCTGACCCAGGCCGGTGCGGCGCAGGAACTGGATCTGGTCGCGACCTTCCAGGGCGCGGAAATTGCCCTGGCCGGGACTATCGGTACGCCGGCGGCGGTGATGGCGGATGCGGATCTGCCCATCGATCTGTCCGGCAGCGTTGCCGGCAACGACATTGCCGTGAATGGCTCGGTTGCGACACCGCTGTCGGCGCCGACGCCGAACCTGACCGTTTCGCTTTCCGGTGAGAGCCTGGCCTCCTTCGCGCCTCTGGCCGCTGGTGCCGAGATTCCGCCGATCGGGCCCTACAGCCT
Source organism: Kiloniellales bacterium (assembly GCA_052168175.1). Classification (GTDB taxonomy): domain Bacteria; phylum Pseudomonadota; class Alphaproteobacteria; order Kiloniellales; family DSM-21159; genus Algihabitans. The sequence goes on along the minus strand of JBQLZH010000001.1, from coordinate 845,085 downwards.
GGAAGGCCGGGTGGTGACCGAGGGGCAGCGCTACGGCCTGGAGGACCTCCGGATCACGGCTGGCGGCAGCGATCTCAGCGGCAGTGCCAGTGCCGACCTCTCCGGCGACCGTCCGCAGGTGACGGCCGATCTGACCGCCGGGGTGATCGACCTTCAGGATTTCCAGACCGGCGCTGCTGGGGCCGGCGGCGAAGAGAGCGGGAGTGAGACCGAAGGCGGCGAAGCCGCGGAGGGCGCCCCGGCCGACGACTCGCCCTACGTGATTCCCGAAACGCCGCTGCCGCTCGACGCCCTGCGGGCCGCCGATGCGACGCTGCAGGTGCAGGCCGGTGTTCTGCGTATCGATGAAGGCCTGGAGCTGTCGGACATCACGATCGGCGTGACGCTGGCCGGCGGCAACCTGCAGGTCGCACCGCTGCAGGCCGGTTACCAGGAGAGCCTGCTGGAGGGGCAGATCGGCCTCGACGCGTCCGGCGAAACGCCCCGGCTGGCAACCCAGTTCTCCGTCGACGAGCTGGATTTCGGCCGCATGCTCAACGAGCAGGGCATCACCGAGGACGTCCAGGGCACCATGGACATCCGCATCGATCTGACCGGCAGCGGCGTCAGCCCGCGCGCCATCGCCAGCAGCCTGAACGGCAGCACCGAAGTGGTGAACGAAGGCGGCAGGATCAGCAACAAGCTGCTCGCCATCATCGGCGCCGATTTCACCCAGGTTCTGGGCCCTCTGCTGGGCGGCGAGGACACCACGGCGCTCAACTGCATCGTCAGCCGGTTCCAGGTGACCGACGGCGTGGCGACCAGCCAAGCTCTGGTGCTCGACACCGCGAGCTTCTCTCTGGCCGGAGGCGGGGACATCGACCTGCGGAGCGAGGAGCTGGATCTGGCGTTCGATACCTCGTCCCGAGTGCCGGCTCTGGTCTCGCTGGCGATCCCCTTCAGGGTGCAGGGCACGCTGAAGAACCCCAATGTCGTCCCCGATGCCCTCGGTGCGCTGCAGGGGGCCGCCGGAGCGGCGGCGACCATCGCCAACCCGCTCGCCGTCCTTGGGGCCGTGGCCGGCGGGGCCGTGGTGGGTGGTGGCGACGAGGAGGCCAATGCCTGTCTGACGGCCCTGGACCCCGATGCCCAGGCCGCGGCGGGGGCGGAGCCGGCCAACGAGTCTGTCTTGCCGCAGTCGGTTGACGACGTTGGCGAAACGCTGCGCGACGGTGCTGAGGGAGCCGGAGAGGCGATCGAGGAAGGTGTCGATCGACTGCGGAACCTGTTCGATAACTAAAAGTAAAATCAAGGGATTATGAAGCGTTTCTATGAAGTCGCTGCGGCCGGTCCGGTCGATGGCGGCTATGGTGTGCTGCTGGATGGCCGCCCCCTGCGGACGCCCGCCGCGGCGCGTCTCACGCTGCCGAGCGAGGCCCTGGCGGCCGCACTCGCCGACGAATGGGCTGCCCAGGCGGAGCGGATCGTTCCGGCCGCCATGCCGATGACGCAGATCGCCTGCACGGCCATCGATCTCGCGGCGCAGGAGCCCGAGCGGGTCGTGGAGGAGTTGCTCGGCTTCGCGGAAACCGAGTTGCTGTGCTATCGCGCCGAAGAGCCGGCGGACCTGGTTCGGCGTCAAGCGGCGCTATGGCAGCCTTTGCTGGACTGGGCCGCTGCGACCTACGGCGCCCGCTTCGTGTTGGCAGAGGGCATCGTCCACCAATCGCAGCCGCCGGAGAGCCTGGCCGCGCTCGAGCAAGCCGTCGCGCGCTACGATCCGTTGGTCTTGGCCGCCCTGGCCGCGGCGGTGCGGGCGGCCGGCTCTCTGGTCGTCGGACTGGCCTTGGCCGAGGGACGGCTCTCGCCCGAGGAGGCCTTTGCGGTCGCCGAGCTGGACGAGACCTACAACATCGAGCAGTGGGGCGAAGATGCCCAGGCGGCGGCCCGTCGCGCCGCCGTCCGGGCGGATCTGACGGCTGCCCACAGCTTTATCGCCTTTCTGCGGAGGCCGGGATCGGCAGTACGCGAGCCTGAAGAGGCAGTTGAGCCGGAGATTTAAAATATTTAAAATCAATATATTGAAGAGATTTTTTGATGTATTAATTAAATAAGGAGTTTGCGTTTCTTAACCTCTGCTAGCGAAATCGCCCCGACGATGCTATCCCGTCGCCCGACTGTCACAAGCCACACCCACAGCAGCAGGCGGCACGGCATGCAGGAGATTCTGCAGGAATTGGAGCGGCGACGTGCTGAGGCGCGTCTGGGCGGCGGCCAGCGCCGCATCGACGCGCAACACGGCAAGGGCAAGCTGACCGCACGCGAGCGACTGGACGTCCTGCTCGACGAGGACTCCTTCGAAGAGTGGGACATGTTCGTCGAGCACCGCTGCAACGAGTTCGGCATGGCCGAGCAGCGGGTCGCGGGCGACGGTGTGGTCACCGGCCACGGCACCATCGACGGCAAACTGGTCTTCGTCTTCAGTCAGGACTTCACGGTCTTCGGCGGATCGCTGTCGGAGACCCATGCCATGAAGATCCGCAAGATCATGGACAAGGCCCTGGAGGTCGGCGCTCCGGTGATCGGCCTCAACGATTCCGGCGGCGCCCGCATTCAGGAGGGCGTGGATAGCCTGGCCGGCTACGCGGAGGTTTTCGTTGCCAACGTGGTGGCCTCTGGCGTGATCCCGCAGATCTCCATGATCATGGGGCCCTGCGCCGGCGGTGCCGTCTACTCGCCGGCCATGACCGACTTCATCTTCATGGTGAAGGACACCTCCTACATGTTCGTCACCGGCCCCGATGTGGTGAAGACCGTCACCCACGAGACCGTGACGCAGGAGGAACTGGGCGGCGCCATCACCCACACCAGCAAGTCCGGTGTGGCCGACGCGGCCTTCGAGAACGATGTCGAGGCGCTGCTGGAACTGCGCCGCTTCTTCGGCTTCCTGCCGCAGAACAACCGCGAGAAGCCGCCGATCCGCGAAACCCGCGATCCGGCGGATCGCCAGGACGACTCCCTCGATACCCTGGTGCCGCCGAGCCCGAACAAGCCTTACGACATGAAGGAGCTGATCCACAAGGTCGTGGACGAGGGCGAGTTCTTCGAGCTGCAGCCGGCCTACGCGGCCAACATCATCACCGGCTTTGCCCGGATGGACGGGCGGCCCGTCGGGATCGTCGCCAACCAGCCGATGGTGCTGGCCGGCTGCATCGACATCGATTCCGCGCGCAAGGCGGCCCGCTTCGTGCGCTTCTGCGACTGCTTCAACATTCCCATCGTCACCTTCGTCGACGTGCCCGGGTTCCTGCCCGGCACCAGCCAGGAATACGGCGGCATCATCAAGCACGGCGCCAAGCTGCTGTTCGCCTTCACCCAGGCCACCGTGCCGAAGGTCACGGTGATCACCCGAAAGGCCTACGGCGGCGCCTACGACGTGATGAGCTCCAAGCATCTGCGCGGCGACGTCAACTACGCCTGGCCCTCGGCCGAGATCGCGGTGATGGGGCCGAAGGGCGCGGTGGAAATCATCTTCCGCGGCGACGCCGGCGACCCGGAGAAGATCGAGCAGCGGACCGAGGAATACCGCAAGCTCTTCGCCAATCCCTTCGTGGCGGCCTCGCGCGGCTTCATCGACGACGTGATCATGCCCCACGGCACCCGCCGGCGGATTTGCGGCGCCCTGAAGATGCTGGAGAACAAGCAGGTCGCCGACCCCTGGAAGAAACACGACAATCTGCCGCTTTAGCGGCAACAGAGGTCAGCTTTTGAGACGCTAGTTGATCTGCGCCTGATACTGAACGTGGCGCGCCAACTCGGGTCCGCCGAAGCCTCTATTCGGTTTCGTCGGAGCGGCTGGGCGCGGGAAATTGGGGCATTTTTGTGAAGCACGCGATTCAGCAACGCGTTTTTGCACATGTTGTTTTCACGCAAACCGTGAGTTATGGTTAATAAATGCATCCAATTTTTGCACTCATTTTTTGAGTGCATCGACTTAAGCGAGAATTTTTAATATGGAACATCGCGTCAAAGGCGCAGATAGAAACCATGAGATTTCGGCGCTTCGGTACAATGATGGCCAAATAATCGCGTTCCTTGAAGGTCGCTTTAAATATGGAGATGCCGTTGAACGGCATATCGGAAAGGAATTTTATAGCAAGGAGTACTATTATTTGTTTATGACCTCATTTATTCGGGAAGCAAAAGGCTGTCCTCTCACTGTGCGTGAGGCCATTGCTGAATGTATGAAGCTTGAAGCAAATCCGGGATCTAGTCGGATTCGACGCGCAATTGACGCTGGTCTACTACGACAGGAGCAATGCTCAGACGACAAGCGAAAGAAGCATATTTTTCCAACTGAAGAGCTTAAGGCGCGAATACGCGCAGCGTGCACAGCAGGTATCGACGAGAGTCGAGTAACGATGGAAGCTGTACAATCTGAAGGTCCTCTCCCGCCCAAGTTCCGAGATTGATGCGGTGACGCTTCCTAAACGTGAATCTTGTGTGTGTTTCGCGCGATCTCGGCAGCATATTTGAGGTTAATTTTTCCAAGAAGCAAGTACTGATTGTGTGATAGGCATATTGCGATCTCCCGAATATTATGGGCTTGTCTTGATTGGGCAACGCATGACAAGACACTCATATCGAAAGGAGCTCGTTATGCTTGGAGAATCGGTGAGGTACACTGTATTTGGCTTTGCGGCTATGTTGGGAGTTGGAGCCGCGCATGCCAACACCACCTTTGATGATCGGGTTAACGACATCAACGCCCGCTACGAGCAGCAGTATGCTGCTCTGCAGTTCCAGGCTCAGGGTCTCAAGGATGAGATGCCGGACGAGGGTGAGATGGCTGTCGGCGTCGATTGTGACGTTGATTGGGTCCGGCAGGAGATCATCTTCAAGACGCCCACCGTCACCATGAAGGAACGTCACCTGACGTACGATATTGCACAGGTCACTATGAAGCTGCGGGAGTTCTCGTTTGACCGGCCGGTGCTTAAGTGGGGCACCACACGTGCTGGACCCGTGAAGCTGCACCTTCCGAAGTTGTACACCGAAACCGTTCGGTGGTCGACGGAAATCCCGGAGTTTCGTTGGGATGAGACGACGACGGTGATGCACGTTCCGGAGTTCTCGACTGAACTCGAGAAGATTGCCTATCACGCCCCGGAATTCGTCTGCGACGAGGCTTCCGATACCGTGGCGGCGGTGCGGACGAAAGCAGACGGCATCGCGGATCAGATCGAAGTGCTTCAGATTCAGCAGAGAGTTGAGATTGACGCTGTGCTGCGCGATCAGATCGCGGACGCGCTAAATAACCTCGATGCAACTGAGGCCAAGGCTGTGCAACAGTTCTTGGCTGGCATTGGAGGTCTGAACGGGTCGATCGACGCGATCCTGGCTGGCGGTCTCAATCCCGAAAACGTCGATGGTCGGAATCTGGTGGCCGAACGTGATGCCTTGCGTGCCAAGCAGGAAGAGGCTCTGAAGGCCTTCCAGAAAGCACGGGCGAACCTGGAAGAGCGGCTGACGCAACTCAGTAGCTGAGTATTCGGACCGTAACCTAAGGGCTCTGAGATATAATCTCGGAGCCCTTTTTCTTTTGATGTTCTATGATTTTTCCTCTGATAGATAAATCTGTTGGAATTTAGAGCGCTGAAGTCTGTGTATCCTGCCGTATGTACCGCTGCAGCAGAAGGCGATGGATGCAGCCTGGCTCAGCGAGTTCTCGCTATCGAACAGCTCTAACTATGGAGGGGCGCGGGGGCTCCTTGTACCTTCTTGTTTACAGTGCCAGCCGGCCGACGTCGCGTGAGATTGCCAAGCTTGCGCTTATCAGACGCAGCAGGCCAGCGCTGCCGATTCAGCAGTAGAGTCACCGAGGAATACCGCAAGCTCTTCGCCAATCCCTTCGTGGCGGCCTCGCGCGGCTTCATCGACGACGTGATCATGCCCCACGGCACCCGCCGGCGGATCTGCGGCGCCCTGAAGATGCTGGAGAACAAGCAGGTCGCCGACCCCTGGAAGAAGCACGACAACCTGCCGCTTTAGAGAGCGATTCAGACATCGCTGGGCCGGTTTTGCAGAGGACCTTCGCAGCCTATAGGCCGCATTGATATTGAGAGTGAGTCGCAATTGCTCTAGCGTCGTCCTACTGAGATGACGTGGGCCCAGGCGCGCGTCGGCTCGGATCAGTGGTGCGGCAGGTGGATGCGACTTGAAGAGTCCGTTCACGAAAGACGTGAAGGACGATGCAAGAGTCAGCTCTGCTGAGAGCCTATCTGGAGCATGAGAAGGACCTTTTGCGCTTTCTCGTCAGGCGTCTCGGCTCCGCGAGCCTGGCCGCCGACATCGCCCAGGATCTCTATCTGAAACTGCACCGCGGTGAGAGCGACGGGGTTCGCGACAGCCGCGCCTACCTTTTCAGCATGGCCGCCAACCTGGCCACCGACCATCTGCGGGTGGAAAAGCGCCGGGCGGAGATCCGCGCCGATGCGGTGGAGGTCGCCTGGCGCCGGACGGACGGGCTCAGCCCCGAACGCCATGCGCTCGGGCGCGCCGAACTGGCCTACATGAAAGCGGAGGTCGCCAGGCTCGACCCGCGCTGCCGGCGCATCTTCTATCTGAGCCGCTACGAAGGAAAGTCGCAGACCGAGATCGCGGAGACCCTCGGCATCGGTCTGACGACGGTCTACAAGGACCTGAAGAAGGCCATGTCCCTGCTGATGGCCGCGCGGCGCCGTTTCGACGGCCAAGCGCACGACCGGGACGGGTAACGGAAAGCGTGATCTCACTCGTCTATATCGTGACACCAGCTCCCCGGCACAGCGACAGGTCTGCCTCATGAGTCAATCGAACGACAGGGAGCGCGCGGTCTCCGGAGACCTCGGCCCGATCGACGAGGCGGCCCAGGCGTGGTTCTGGCTGCTGTCTTCGGGCAATGCGACGGCAGCCGACCGTGCAGGCTTCGCGGCCTGGCAGGATGCGGATCCGCGTCACCGGACCGCCTATGAAGAACTCTGCCGGCTCTGGGCGGATATCGACGAGCTGCGCGAGGCCTTCGCGGCACTGCCCGGCCTGGCCTCGGCCGCCGGGGGCCGCAGCAGGCCTGCCGCCCCGCGCAGCGGTGGCTCCACCTCGCGGCTCGGGCGCGGGCGATTGCTGTGGGGCGGCGTCGCCGCGGCTCTGGCCATCGCCGTGATCGTCGCCGCGCCGCAGCTCTCTCTGCGGTATCAGGCTGACCATCTGACCGCCGTGGGGGAGCAGGCCCGCGTGGTCCTGCCCGACGGTTCCCTTGCCTGGCTCAATACCGCGACGGCCTTAGCGGTGGATTACCGGGAAGAGCGCCGGGCGGTCACGCTGCTGCGCGGTGAAGCGCAGTTCGAGGTCGCCGAGGACGCGGAGCGACCCTTCGATGTTCTGGCTCGTGCGGGCCGCTCCACGGCGCTCGGTACGGTTTTCGCCGTCCGCGACCTGGGCTCCGGCGCGACGGTGACCGTGGCCGAAGGCTTGGTCGAGGTCGTCTCTCCGGCCTCAGGCGGCCCGCAGTCGGGCGAGGCCCGCTCCAGCGGCCGCGTGCTTCTCCCGGCGGGCCGCCAGGTGGACTATCGCGAAGGCGAAGGGCCCGGTGCAGTCCGTACGGTTGCCCACGCCGCCATGACGGCTTGGCGCGACGGCGTCGTCGCGGTAGAGGGCTTGGCCTTCGAACGAGCGCTGGCCGAGATCGACCGCTACCGGCCCGGCCGAATCCTCCTCTGGGCCGATGCGAGCGCGCTCGAGCCTGTCACAGCGCGCCTGTCCCTCGCGGCCCTCGACGAGGGCCTCGATGCGCTGGCGGCGACCCATGGGCTGACGGTCACGAGGGTCACGGACTACCTGGTGATTCTCCGCTGAGGCCTTCGGTTGCGGCTGGAGCGGCCAGGCTTGCGAGAGCCGGATACAAAAAGCAAAAAATCCGTCCGAAACGCACCGGTCCCCAGGATCTCACTCGTCCACCTATCGAGGCAACACGCGAATGCGAGGCATTCGCGTGTTGCCTGAGGTCGGATTGAGGGAAATTGGGGGGCAGTCTTCATGGCCAAGGCCATCTATCGAACGTGCGGGCAAAGGGCGGTTCCATTGCGCGTCGCCACTGGGACTATGGGCGCGCTCTGCGCAGTTCTGCTCGCCATGACGGCGGCGGGTGGCGCCGCCGGACCGGCTCAGGCCGAGAGCTGGAACGACCGCCTGCGCGCGATCGACCGGGGCGCGAAGCCGGCCTGGTCAGGGTGGGAGGGCGCCACCCTCCAGATCGCTCAGACCGAAACTCCCCAATCCTTCGCCATCGCCGCCCAGCCGCTGACGGCCGCGCTGGAGGTTTTCTCCGACCAGACCGGCGTCTCCTTCGCCTACACGACCAGTCAGCTTCAAGGCGTCGACTCCAACGGGGTTGCGGGTACGCTCACGCCGCGCGAAGCGCTGACCCAACTCCTCGCCGGTACCGGCGTCGCCTTTCGGTTCACCGGTGCGCAGACCGTGTCCTTGACTCGGGCGTCGCCGCGCAGCGGCGAGGATGGTGTCTTGGAACTCGACCCGATCACGGTAGAGGGCGAAGGCGGCTCTGGCGGGACGGGGTATCAGCCTCCGGCCGAGACCAACGTCGGTATCGATCCCTTCGGCGGCGCGATCAGGGAGATCCCGGCGACGGTCAATGTCATTCCGCAGCAGTTCATCGAAGACCGCGCGCCACGCCGCCTGTCGGAACTTGCCGACTACCTGCCCGGCGTGAACCTGCGCGAAACCAACGGCGGCACCGGAAACAACGGCATTATCATCCGTGGCTTCTCACATGGGGGAGGCAACGAGGTTTCGCTGAACGGACAGGTCCAGCGCATCTTCAACAATCAGAGCCGTGGCTTCGCAAACATCGAGCGGGTCGAGGTGCTGAAGGGCTCCGCCGGGGTGGAGGCCGGCGTCGTCGAGCCGGGCGGCGTGGTCAACCTCGTCACCAAGAAGCCGCAACGCGACGCGGCTATCGTGGTGTCAGGCGAGGTCGGCAGCTACGAGCTGTTCGGCGCCACGGTGGATGCGACCGGTCCGCTCACCCAGGATGGCACGCTGCTGTATCGCTTCATCGCGGAGGGTCAGACGCGGGAGTCGTTCCGCGACAACTTCGATCAGGATCGTGTGCTCGTCGCCCCGTCGCTGCAGTGGGACTATGCGGAGGGAAGTTCGGCCCTGCTGGAGCTGGAATACATCTTTCAGGATCAGGCCTATGACCGCGGCATCTTCTATCTGGAAGGCGCCGGTTTCGACGACGACTTCGCGCCGATCGAATTCAGCTCGCACGAGCCCGACGATTCGCTGAAGTCGCACTCCGGGCGCGCGTCGCTCTCCGTCGACCAGCGATTGACGGACGTCTTCTCCCTGCGCGGCCGGGCGACTTACATCATCGAGGATTACCTGAGCAAGGGCGCGCGCAACCCCAATCTCAACGGGCTCTACATCCCGGGAACCAACCGCTTCTCGGGCAACCCGATCATCGAGCGCAGCTTCACCAAGTTCGATGGCAAGAACGAGCAGTTCCTGACCGAGGCGGAGGCGCTCGCCGGCTTCGAGACCGGGCCTCTGCGGCACGACCTGCTGATCGGTCTGGAATACGCCTACGCCGAGAACGAAAACCAGGGGCAGGACGGCCAGACCGTCTGGCCCCTGGACGCCTTCAACCCGGTTTACGGCACGCAACCGCAGGTGATCGGGCGTGCGGAAGACGGCGTCGGCCGCGACTTCGATTCGGTGAGGAAAGAGACCTACAGAAGCCTCTATGGTCAGTACAAGCTGACGGCCTGGGACCGCTTCCACCTGCTCGGCGGCCTGCGCTTCGACGATGCCGAGTTCAGCAGCCGCTTCACCAGGAACGTCAATACCGACCCGACAGGCCCCAGGACCAAGTTCGGCGACGAGGTTGTTTCCTGGCGCGTCGGCGCGGCCATCGATGTGACCGAAGCGGTCACCCTGTTCGGCGGCATCAGCAATGCCTCGGTGCCTCAGTCGGGACAGGACCGCCAGGGCGGCGCTTTCGAACCCTTGGAATCCCTCAGCTACGATGCCGGCGTGAAGGTCGGTCTGTTCGGCGACCGTGCGCTCTTCACGGCCTCGATCTTCGACATCACGCAGGAAAACCTCACCGAGCCCGACCCCGACAATCTGCCGGGCGAGAACTTCAGCGCGCTGATCGGCGAGGTCAACTCGCGCGGTATCGAACTCGAGCTGTCCGGCGCAATCACCGACCGGTTCGACGTCCTGGCCGGTGCGGCTTTCCTCGATACCGAAATCACCGAAAGCACCTCGGGCCAGAAGGGCAACCGTCTCTTCGGCGTGCCGGAGTTCGAGGCCAGCATCTGGGGCAAGTACGACTTCTCGGATTTGCTGACACCGGGGTTGAACGCGGCGCTGGGCGTCGTCTACGTCGGCGAGCGGGAAGGGGATAACGACAACTCCTTCGAGCTTCCCGCCTACACCCGTGTCGATGCCGGTCTGTTCTACGACTGGCGGAACGTCGGCCTCAGCCTGGCGGTCGAGAACCTCTTGGACACGACCTATTACGTCGGATCCCAGAACCGCCCGACGGCAATCACTCCAGGCGCTCCGATCAACGTGCTTGCCGGCGTCTCGGTGCGCTTCTGAGGGCGCCATGTCAAACCGCGCCTGGTTCCGGGTTCACAGTTTCACGGGTGTGATCACGGGACTTCTGCTGTTCGTGATCTGCTGGAGTGGAACCTTCGCGGTTCTGTCGAACGAGTTCGACTGGTTGGTGACGCCGGAGGCGCGGGTCGAGAGCGGCGGACCGTCCCAGAGTTGGGGGACCCTCGCGGAGGCCGTGCAGGCCGCCTATCCCGGCGCGACGATCCGTGGGCTGAGCGGACCACTCTACCCGGCCTCCGCCGCGCAGGTGCGGGTCGACCTGCCGGCGCAGCGCTCGGCCTGGGTCTATGTCGACCCCGCCACGGCCCAGGTCCAGGGCGCGCGCAGCTACTTCAACCTGCAGCGCTTCTTCCGCAGCTTCCACTACAATCTCTTCCTGCCGGAGGTGGGGCTTTACCTCGTCTCGCTGTTCGGGGTGACGATGCTGGTCTCGCTGGTTGCCGCGCTGGTCTTCTACAAACGCTGGTGGCGGCGTTTCTTCAAGCTGCCGCGCGGGCGGGGCCGTGCCTTCTGGAGCGAGACCCACAAGCTGGCGGGGCTCTGGTCGGTCTGGTTCCTGCTGGTGATCGGCGTGACCGGCGTCTGGTATCTCTTCGAGGCGGGACGGGCGGACTTCGCCGACGGCAAGGTGAGCTTCGCCGGCTCTGGCGATTTCGCGGTCCACAGCATTCCGGCGCCGGTCTCCGATCCGGCGCTGCCTTTGCTGCCGCTCGACGCCCTGGTGGAGCGGGCGGCGGAGCTACGGCCAGACCTGGCGATCCGGCACATCTTTCTCACCGAGGATACGGCCATCTTCCAGGGGCAGGCGGGCTACCTGCTGGTGCGCGACCGGGCCAACCAGCTGCACCTGGACCGGCGCACCGGAGCGCTCGTCTATGACCAGACGCCCCACGACTATTCGCTCTACTGGCGCTGGTCGGACACGGCGGACCCGCTGCACTTCGGGGACTTCGGCGGGCTCTGGAGCAAGGGGATCTGGTTCGTCTTCGGGCTGCTGCTCTCGGGGCTGATCCTGACCGGGACCTGGCTGCATGCCCACCGCCTGGCGCGCGAGGCCGGGAACCGGGCGCGCCACCGCTGGCCGGGTACGGCGGCGGCCCTGGCGGTCTCGCTGCTGGTGCTGGCGGCGACGGTGCCCTTCGGCCTGGTCGAGGCGCAGGGCTACGGCCCCACGGTCGAGGACAGCCGGCAGTTCCCCGAGCTGGCGCCGGGCGTGGCGGCGGTGATCGCAGGCTGGATCGCGCTCACCCTGGCCATCCTCGCCGCCTGGGTCTTCCTGCTCTGGCGACCCGAGGTCCTGCAGACCGCACAGGGACGTGAAGCCCGGTCTTCATCGAAAGGTACGACGGCGGCCGCTCAGCCGCCGCGCGGCAGGGCCTGACTTTTCCACCGAGATCGCGCCAGTCCACCTTTCAAAATCTTGTGGCTGGGGGGCAGTCGGCCTACTGTGTCTAGCGGTTAGACACGAGGTTGCCGATGCCCCCCCAATCCACCGCCGAGTCCGGCGAGGTGCGCGAAGTGCGCCTGGTCGAGGCGCTGAGCGAGCGTTACCTCTCCTACGCGCTCTCGACCATCATGAGCCGGTCGCTGCCCGATGTGCGCGACGGCCTGAAGCCGGTGCATCGCCGTCTGCTCTATGCCATGCGCGAGCTGCGGCTGAACCCCGACACGCCCTTCAAGAAGTCCGCGCGCGTCGTCGGCGACGTGATCGGCAAGTACCACCCGCACGGCGACCAGGCGATCTACGACGCCCTGGTGCGGCTCGCCCAGGACTTCGCGCTGCGCTATCCGCTGATCGACGGGCAGGGCAACTTCGGCAACATCGACGGCGATAACGCGGCGGCCATGCGCTACACCGAGGCGCGGCTGACCGCCGTGGCCGCGCGGCTGCTGGAGGGGATCGACGAGGACGCGGTCGACTTCCGCGCCACCTACGACGGCGAGGCCGAGGAGCCGGTGGTCCTGCCGGCCAACTTCCCGAACCTGCTGGCCAACGGCGCCCAGGGCATCGCCGTCGGCATGGCGACCTCGATCCCGCCCCACAACGTGGCGGAACTGGCCGAGGCCCTGGCACACCTGGTGAAGCATCCGGGCGCCGGCATCGAGACCCTGGTCGAGAAGGTGCAGGGGCCAGACTTCCCGACCGGCGGCCTGCTGGTCGAGCCGCGCGAGTCCATCGTCGAGGCCTACCGCAGCGGCCGCGGCAGCTTCCGCCTGCGCGCCCGCTGGGAGGTGGAGCGCCAGAAGGGCGGCACCTATCAGGTGGTGGTCACGGAGATCCCCTATCAGGTCGGCAAGGCCAAGCTGATCGAGCGCATCGCCGAGCTGCTGAACCAGAAGAAGCTGGTGATGCTGGCCGACGTTCGCGACGAGTCGACCGAGGACGTGCGGCTGGTGCTGGAGCCCCGCAGCCGCAACGTCGAGCCCGAGGTGCTGATGGAATCGCTGTTCCGTCAGACCGATCTGGAGGTGCGGGTTCCGCTCAACCTCAATGTCCTCGACGGGGACCAGACGCCGCGTGTGCTCTCGTTGCGCGAGGCGCTGCAGGCCTACATCGACCATCGCCACGAGGTTCTGCAGCGGCGCAGCCGGCATCGGCTGGAGCGGATCGCCAAGCGGCTCGACGTCCTGGCGGGCTATCTGGTTGCCTACCTCAATCTCGACGAGGTGATCCGCATCATCCGCGAGGAGGACGAGCCCAGGGCCGCGCTGATGCAGCGCTTCGAGCTGACCGAGGCCCAGGCGGAAGCGATTCTCAACATGCGGCTGCGCGCCCTGCGCAAGCTGGAGGAGATGGAGATCCGCAAGGAGCATGCACAGCTCACCGAGGAGCAGGCGGACCTGATCGCTCTGCTGGACGACGAGCCGCGGCGCCTGAAGCTGCTGGAGCGGGAGTTCAAGGAGCTCAAGAAGGACTTCGGGCCGGACACGCCGCTGGGCCGGCGCCGCACGGAGATCGCCGAGCCGCCGACGGCCGTGATCGTACCGCTGGAGGCCGTGATCGAGCGCGAGCCGGTGACCGTGCTGCTCTCGGCCAAGGGCTGGATCCGCGCCATGAAGGGCCACGGCACGGCGGCCGCCGACGCCAAGTACAAGGAGGGCGACAAGGCGCGCTACGCCGTGCCCTGCCAGACCACCGACAAGCTGCTGGTCTTCGCCACCAACGGCCGCATCTACACGCTCGGCGCCGACAAGCTGCCCGGCGGGCGCGGCTTCGGCGAGCCGCTGCGCCTGATGATCGATCTGCCGAACGACCAGGACCTGCTGGCCGTGCTGGTCCACCGGCCGGGCCGCAAGCTGCTGGTCGCGGCCTCCGACGGGCGCGGCTTCGTGGTTCCGGAGGACGAATTGGTCGCCCAGACCAAGAACGGCAAGCAGGTGCTGAACCTCGGCGAAGGCGCCGAGGCGCAGGTGCTGCGCCCGTTGCCCGAGGAGGCCGACCATCTGGCGGTGATCGGCGAGAACCGCAAGCTCCTGGCCTTCCCGCTGGCCGAGCTGCCGGAAATGACCCGCGGGCGCGGCGTCACCCTGCAGAAGTTCCGCGACGGCGGGCTGAAGGACGCCAAGGCCTTCCGCCTGGAGGACGGCCTGGAGGTGCGCCTGGGGCCGGAGCGCAGCCGGACCTTCGACCTGCGCGACTTCCTCGGCAAGCGCGCCCAGGCCGGCCGCCTGCCGCCGAGCGGCTTCCCCAAGCACGGCCGCTTCGACTGAGGCGGTAGATGTCTTCGGGTCGAAGTTCCGTCTGCCGCAGCATTCGAGCCAGTATCTTTGCTGGTGGCCGAGCTGTGCTCCGGACCGTGTTCTGCGTGGTGCCTCTAACCGCTGCGCGGTTCAACGATCCGATCAGAAGCTTTCATGATCGCTTGCGCACGGTCGGTAAGCGCTCAAGAGTGGCGCCGGTCGCGTGCATGCGGAAGCCTGCCGACCATTCTCAAAGCCGAGGTTCGCGAAGGCACCTCATGGCGGCGAAACGCCTTCCGCGAACCGAAAGTCAACGCCGCTCCGGCAGCTTGGCGTCGACCTGCCACCACTTGGGTCTTGCGGATCTGTAGCTATGGCCGGTGGGCATCAGCTCTTTCGCCGCGGGTTTGTCGAAGCTGCCCACCAGGAGCGCCACCACCGGGTCGTCGTCGATCGCGCCGATGGTGCTGCCGCACGTCGGGCAGAACGCCCGGCTCGAATAGTCGGAGGAGCGGTAGACAGCCGGCGGACCGCCGGGTCCGACCCAGGCGACTTTCTCGCGCGGGAACTCGACCCAAGCGGCCGAGAGCGCGCCGGTGTGGCGCTGGCACAGTCTGCACGAACAGGTGTGCGGTTTCTCAGGCTTGCCGATGGCTCGAAACCGAACCGCGCCGCACAGGCAGCCTCCCTCGTACAGCTTGTTCTTGCCGCGCGTCTCTACCATGGTCAGGCACACTCAGTTCCAATGTCGTTGCAGACTAGCCGCAAATCGGAGCGGGGTTAGCTTGCTCGATGGCGCAAGAACACAGTTGTACATCTTCGGCGGTCCTGCGTGCCATGCGCCGGGAAACACCGATGTTTCCGCGATAAGGCGGCCGTCGACCTCCTGATTGAACGATGCCATGTCACATGAAGACTTCGAACCGGCTTTGATCCGGCGGCCGACCCCCGCTACCCGAACACCACGCTCGGGAACCAGGTCGCGAGACCAGGGAAACTGGCCAGGATGAAGAGCGCGACGATCTGGATCGCCACGAAGGGGATGACGCCCCTGTAGATCTCCATGGTCTGGATCTCGGGCGCCTGCGGCCAAACGGAGGCGGCAGCGTTAAATGCTTTCGAAAACGGCCGCCGCCGCCTCTGCCGGGGTGGAGTCCGGTTGCACGGCCAGGCGACCACACCTAAAAGGGATTGCGAGCGATTCTCAATCGGTGGGCGCTTGGTGAAGCAGCGTCGGCGGTCCCCGGGCTGTGGCAAACGGGGACGGCGAGCGGGGGCGTTATCGACAAGGTGCCGCAGGACAGCGTACTGGCCCTCTATCTCGCCCATCGCCGGGCCTTGGTGAACTACGCCAACGGTATCGTCGGCGATCCCGATCATGCGGAAGAGGTGGTACAGGAAGCTTGGCTGCGCTTCGGAACGGTCGCAAGCGGCCGACCGCTCAAGCAGCCCGTCGGCTACCTCTACCGGATCGTGCGCAACCTTGCCATCGACGACTATCGCCGGCGGCTGCGGGAGGCGCGGGTTCTGCAGCCTGATGCGGACAAAGCCGTCGATTCAGTGTCGGATGAGGCGCCTTCGCCGGAAGCTGCCGCCGCCGCCAAGGACGAACTGCGACGTCTGCAGGACGCCATGGCCGAACTGCCCGAACGCACCCGGATCGCCCTGGAGATGCGGCGTTTCGGCGGCTGCAAGTTGAAGGAGATCGCGGCCCATCTCGGCATCTCCGTCACCGTCGCTCATGACATCGTCGCCGAGGGACTTGCCCATTGCAGACGCCGTGTGCGCCCCGGCCCATGATCCAACTTCGACGGTTCATCGGAAAAACGGTCTGCCTGCAACGTTCATTCACTAAGGGGTCGCTTCGGCGCGTCGCGGCTGGGCAGCGGGCCGCTCGCGGCCGAGTAACCTCGGTCGAGGATCGCGTATGACGGGACCGGACAGGGGTGAGAAGGAGGCAAGGGAGCGCGCGACCGTCGAGGCCGCGCGCTGGCTGGTCACGCTCGATGAGGCGCCGGACGACCCCGAGCTGCGCGCCCGTTTCGAAACCTGGTTGGCTGCCGACCCGGAGAACGCCGCAGCCTGGGTGGACACGGCCGACCTCTACGACATGATGGCGCGGACACCCCCGGCCCACGGCGCCCAGTGGGGCCCCTACGTTGCTGCAGGAGGGAAGACTTCGGCAGCAGTGCGCCGTCCAAGCCAGCAGGGGCGGAGACCTGCAATGCCGCGCGGACCGAGGCGGCGTCGCCTTGCTCTGGGTTTCGCGGCCGGTGCCCTTGCCGTCTGTATGGCTGTCTTCGTTCTCCCTCTGCTGCTGCTTCGGCTGGAGGCCGATCATGCGACCGCGACTGCCGAACTGCGATCCGTCGCCTTGAGCGACGGCAGCCAGGTGCACCTGGCGCCGGACTCTGCCCTGGCCGTGGACTTCGAGGACGGCGAACGTCTGGTCCGGCTGCTGAGGGGACAAGCCTTTTTCGCAGTGCTGCCCGATCCGGAGCGGCCCTTCCGCGTTATCGCCGGAGACGTGACCACGCGGGTGCTGGGCACCGAATTCGAGGTTCGTCTCGGGAGCCAGGAAGCGGTCGTCGCCGTTCGCCATGGCCGGGTCGACGTCACCGATCGGGGCGGGCAAGCGCCGGTGTTCGCGGAGCTGCAGCCTGGTAACTGGCTGCGGGTCGGCCGGGACGGAAGCCTTCGACGGGGTACGGCACCAGCGGACGAGGTGGGCGCGTGGCTGCAGGGTCAGATGGTCGTCCGCGACCGGCCACTGGCAGAGGCGGTAGACGAACTCAGGCGCTATCACACGGGCCTTATTCTGCTGACCGACAGCGCCCTTGGCGCGCGGCGTGTCTCCGGCGTCTACAATCTGGACGACCCGGTTGCGGCTCTCGCTGCCATGGCCGGGGCCCATGGTGCGGTCGTGCGCCCGCTGTCCCCCTGGGTGCTTCTGGTCTCCGCCGAGTAGGGGACGATCTCGGTCTGCGCCCGTCCAACCTGGGTGCGTGCGCCTTCGCCGTGCCTCTCCACCTCGGACATTCCAAAAAAATGCGTTCGTTTCCGAAAAATCGGATCCGTCCCGCGTTGCTTAATCAGGAGTGGCGCGGTTGAGACGCATTCGCAGTTTCCGTGCCTGGAGTTTGGGGTGAGTGACAAGCGGGGGAATGGGAATGAGGGCGTTTCGATCTGCGCCGGGGCAATACCGCACGGCGGTCTGCGGCAGTCTGCTGATGTCGACAGCGGTTCTGGGCATGCTATGGCCGCCCGCTCAGGTCCAGGCCCAGGTCCGGACACAGTCCGCACCGACGGCCGTCGCCCAAGCGCAACAGATGGACTTCGACATCCCGGCCCAGCCGCTCTTCGATGCCTTGGCGCTTTTCGGCCGCCAGTCGGGCCTGCAGGTTTCCGTCGATGCCGAGCTTGTTCGTGACGTTCAGTCGCCCGGGGTCACCGGCAGTCTCTCTGCGGAGCAGGCGCTTCGTCGGCTCTTGGCCGGGACCGGGATCGTTTACCGCATGGCCGAAGGCAACACGGTCCTGCTGGAGCAGGCGGTCGCCTCGCCGGAGGGTGGGCCGATCCTGCTGGATCCGCTGGTGGTCCGGGGACAGCTCCAAATCCGCACGCTGCAGGACACGCCTGCAAGCGTCGCGATCCAGACCGGCGAGGAACTGGAACGGCGCGGCGACTTCGATCTCTACGACGCCATCGAACGCATCCCCAACGTGACCCAGAGCCCGGAGGAACGGGGCTTTTCCATCCGCGGCATCGACCAGCGCGGCCCGTCCGCCGGCGCTGCCGGGGGACGGAGCCAGCTCGTCTCGAACCAGGTCGACGGCGTCGCCCTACCGAACGTCGGGACCTTCAGCGGCCCCTTCAGCTCCTGGGACCTGCAGCAGGTCGAGGTGCTGCGCGGTCCGCAGTCCACCCAGCAGGGACGCAACGCCCTGGCCGGCGCCATCGTCCTGCGCAGCAACGACCCCACCTACGATCTGGAGCTGCGTAGCCGCGGCGAAGTGGGCTCGCGCGCGACCCTCGGCGGCGCGGTCATGGCCAACGTGCCGCTGATCGAAGACCGTCTCGCGGTCCGCTTCTCGGCGGACCGGATTCAGACCGACGGTTTCGTCGACAACCGCACGCTGGACCAGGACGACTTCGACGCCCGCGAACAGACCACCCTGCGCGGCAAGCTGCGCATCGATCCGACCGACGACCTGGCGATCATCGCCGCCTTCGCC
The DNA here is from genome assembly GCA_052168175.1 of Kiloniellales bacterium. Classification (GTDB taxonomy): domain Bacteria; phylum Pseudomonadota; class Alphaproteobacteria; order Kiloniellales; family DSM-21159; genus Algihabitans. The sequence goes on along the minus strand of JBQLZH010000001.1, from coordinate 826,507 downwards.
CAGACCGACAGTTCGCGGGGGGAGAACTTCATCGAGGAAGCCTTCTTCCCGGACGACCGTGTCAATCTCTCCAACCTGGAGGCGCGGGAAGACTCCCTGCACCGCAACAGCGGCCTGCGGCTGACCTGGCGGATCGACGAGGCCTTCTCCCTGGAGGCCGAGACCAACTACTACACCCTCGACTACGAGCGCTTTGCCGACCGGAACTGTCCGGCGGCCGGCGATTTCGGCTTTGCCGACCGTGGTTCCGACGCGACGGTGTTCGAACAGGATCTGCGTCTGCGCTACGAAGGCGAAGATCTCACCGGCGTCTTTGGGCTGTTCTACACGCAGACCGAAGAAGACGCGTTCAACATCACCCGGGATCCGGCGAGCCTGTTTGACCCCGCTGCCCCACCCGGCCTTTTTGCCGTGGGGGAGACGGACACGCGCGTCGAGGTGGAGAACTTCGCCGTCTTCGGGGAGGCCGACATCGGCGTCGACTGGCTCTTGCCCGGTCTGACCTTTACGCTTGGGGGGCGCTACGACTGGGAAACCGTGGACAGCGAGACCCGTGCTGTAACGACCCTGGACCCGGCCATCCCGTCTCCCACCCCACTGCCGAACATCAGGAACGAGACCGACGCGCGCTTTTCCGCCTTCCTGCCCAAGCTGGGCCTCACCTACGACTGGACGCCCGACATCACAACCAGCTTCACCGTGCAGCGCGGCTACCGGGGCGGCGGGACGCAGGTCAACGGCACCACCCAGCAGGTGAACGAGTTCGATCCGGAGTTCACCTGGAACTACGAGTTCGCTCTGCGCAGCCAGTTCTTCGACCGCCGGCTGACCGCCAACGCCAACCTCTTCTATACAGACTGGACCGACCAGCAGGTGCCGGTCCGCGGCCCTTCCGGGAACCCGAACGACCTCGACATCGTGAATGCTGGCGAGTCGCGGCTCTACGGCGCCGAGGCCTCCCTGGAAGCCCTGGTGACGCCCAACCTCGACGTCTTCGGATCGATCGGCCTAGTGCGCACGGAGTTCCTAGACTTCGAAAGCCGGGGCCAGGACTTCTCCGGCAACGAGTTCCGCTCGGCGCCGGAGGTGACGGCGGCCTTCGGCGCGACCTACTTCTTCGACAACGGCATCTCCATCGGGGCCGACGCCTCCTACACCGGCGTGTCCTTCGTCGATGCCGACAACGATCCGGCCGCCAGAGCCGACGCGCGCTTTCTGGTCAACACCCAGATCACCTACGACCAGGACAGGTGGAACGCCGGCTTCTTCGTCCGCAACCTCTTCGACAACGATTATGCGACGCAACGGCGTGTCCAGCGGGACGGCGCGCGAACCCTGGTCGCAGGGGAGCCGCGAACCTTCGGACTCTACCTGGGTTTCCAGTTCTGAGCCTGCGAGCCCGGACCGAAGTCGACACGCGCGCGAGAGCCGCACAGCAAGTCCGAACGACCGCTGTCTCGCCTCCGGCTAGCCGAACACCACGCTGGGGAACCAGGTCGCGAGACCGGGGAAACTGGCCAGGATGAAGAGCGCGACGATCTGGATCGCCACGAAGGGGATGACGCCCCGGTAGATCTCCATGGTCTGGATTTCGGGCGGGGCGACGCCGCGCAGATAGAAGAGCGCGAAGCCGAAGGGCGGCGTCAGGAAGGAGGTCTGGAGGTTCACGGCGATCAGCACGCCGAGCCACACCGGATCGACGCCGAAGGTAAAGAGCACCGGCGCGACGATCGGGACCACCACGAAGGTGATCTCGATGAAGTCGAGGAAGAAGCCCATGATGAACATCACGATCATCACGGTGACGATGGCGCCCCAGACCCCGCCCGGCATGCCCGTCAGGAACTCGTGCACCATCTCCTCGCCGCCCAGGCCGCGGAACACCAGGCTGAAGAGCGCGGCCCCGATCAGGATCACGAAGACCATGGCGGAGACCTGCGTGGTCCCCTGCATCACCTCGTTCAGGATGCCGGTGCGCCAGACGCGCCCTAGGCTGACGATCATGCCGTAGGCCAGGCCGATGGTCAGCAGCACCGCCAGGCCGATCAGGATCTGGTCCTGGGTCGAGATGACCTGGCGCGTCACCCGCAGGTCCGCGTAGCCGGTCAGTACCAGCAGGGCGACCAGGCAGCCGCCCGACAGGTAGATCGCCATGCCGTGCTTCTCGTCCAGGCGCAGGCCGGCGAGCATCAGGGCGCCGACGGCGCCGACGCCGGCCGCCTCGGTCGGGCTGGCGATGCCGGCCAGGATGGAGCCCAGCACGGCGATGATCAGGATGACCGGCGGCAGCAGTGCATGCAGCACCTGGCCCAGGATCTGAACCTGGCTCATGTCGTCCCGCCGTTCGTCGTAGGGCAGGGCCGGCGAGGAGGCCGGATGGATCAGCGCCTTGACGAGCTGGTAGGAGATGTAGAGCCCGACCAGCATCAGCCCCGGCAGCAGCGCGCCGGCGAAGAGGTCGCCGACCGATACGGTTTCCGGCGAGAAGTTGCCCATCGACAGCTGGGTCTGCTGGTAGGCGTTGGAGATCACGTCGCCCAGCAGCACCAGCACGATGGAGGGCGGAATGATCTGCCCCAGCGTGCCGGCCGCGCAGATCGAGCCGCAGGCGAGCTTCGGATCGTAGCCGTTGCGCAGCATGGTCGGCAGGCTCAGCAGGCCCATGGTCACCACGGTGGCGCCCACGATCCCGGTGGAGGCGGCGAGCAGCATGCCGACGATGGAGACCGAGATGCCGAGACCGCCGCGCAGGGTGCCGAACAGCCGGCCCATGTTCTCCAGCAGCTCCTCGGCGACCTTGGAGCGTTCGAGCATGACGCCCATGAAGACGAAGAGCGGCACCGCGATCAGCACTTCGTTGGTCATCACACCGAAGATGCGCTGGGGCATCGCGCCGAAGAAGGTGTTCGGCTCGAAGACGCCGAAGGCGAAGCCCAGCATGCCGAAGATCAGCGCCGTACCGGCCAGTGTGAAGGCGACAGGAAAGCCTGACAGCAGCACCGCGCAGACGGTGATGAACATCAGGATGTCGAGGACCTCGGCCATGGCTCAGTGCCCTCCGGCCGTCGCCCTGCCGGCGCTCTGGCGCAGGCCGGCAATCACCAGAACGGACCGGAAGGCCAGGGAGAGGCCCTGTAGGATCATCAGCACGACGAACACCAGAATGCAGGTTTTCAGCAGGTAGACGCCCTGAATGCCGCTGGTCTCGCGCGAGCCCTCCAGCACCGCCCAGGAGCTAAGCACGTAGGGCAAGGAGTAGCGCCAGATCAGCAGGCAGACGGGGATCAGCAGGAAGGTGACGCCGAGCAGGTCGATCCAGGCCTTCTTGCGTGCCGGCGCCTCGCGGTAGAAGACGTCGACGCGCACGTGGCCGCCGACCAGCAGGGTGTAGCCGGCGGCGATCATGAAGAGTGCGCCGTGGGCATAGATCAGCGACTCCTGCGTCATGATCGAGCCGATGCCGAAGACGTAGCGCATCAGCACCAGGGCGAACTGCACCAGCACCATGAAGAGGGCCAGCCAGGCGACCGTGACCCCGATCCGGTGATTGACGCGGTCGATGGCCTCGGCCGTGCGTTCGAGACCGATGGCGGCGGGCACCAGGGCCAGGCTGACCAGAAACATCAGGACGCCGAAGGGCGTGAGAGCGAAGACCACGCCCATCCCGAACCAGAGGTGCGGGGCCAGCAGCGCCCAGACTCCGCCGACGGCCGCGGCGATGGCCGGCGCCGCAGCGGGGCGTCCCGCAACCCCAAGCGCCAGAGCGCCCAAGGCGCCGAGGGGGAACAGCAACAGCAGAAGCGGATAGACGAAGAACAGACTGTGGGTCCAGAGTTGGTGATCCCTCTGGCGGTAGGCCTCGAGCTGAGCCTCCGCCTCGGCAATCCGCTCTTCGGCGCGCTCGGCGCTGCCGACCCGCCGCTCGGCGCGACTGCGCAGGCGGTCGTCGCCGGGGTCCGCCGCCGCTTCGGCTTCGGCCTCATCGGCCTCGGCGCGCGCCTCGTCGGCGCGCTCCTGCGCACGCTCGATGGCGGCGCCCAACTGGGCTTCCTGCTCGGCGATGGCGGCTTCGGCGGCCTGACGGCTCAGCGCCGGGGCCCGGAAGCCCTCGATCAGCACCTCATAGCCGGCGAGGCTGCGCTCCTCGCCTTCGATCGTCCACTGCACCCATGGCAGAAAAAACAGCAGGACAAGTGCCGCGGCCAATATGACCGGCGGCCGGGTCACGGCGCTGCCGGACCCGCTTTGGGCTGAAACCGACATTTCGAGTCCCAACGTTCCCTGTACTTCGTTCTCTGCGAAACGCACCGGCCGACCCCGGCGCCACCGCGCCTCGGCCTGCCACCCCCGGTTTGTTTCGCCTCGGCTTGTTTAGCTCTTTAGGCTCGTCTCGCGGGTTTATCCCGTCTCGGCTGTGAAGCGGCGTCTGTATAGCTGAAACCGCAGCGGAGTGTGATGAGAAAAAACGGAACGGCCCGCTCTCCCTGCAGAGAACGGGCCGCCCGATATTGGATCTGCGCCGAAGCCTAGATGTTGTCGGTCGCGATTCGACGCATGTCGGCGTAGCTCTGGTCGGACAGCGCGGTCCAGGCCATCGCCTTCTCCTTGAACTCCGTGTAGGAGGTGTAGATCCGGTCGACCATGCCCGATTCCGCGGCCATGTCGGCCAGGACGTCGGCGGAGGCCACCGCGAAGGCGTCGAAGATATCCTGGTTGAACTGCCGCAGATTGACGCCGTGCTCGTTGATCAGCGTGTTGAGCGCGTCGCCGTTTCGGGCGTTGAACTCCGCCATCATGATGTCGTTCTCGGCGGCGCAGCAGGCGGCCACCAGGGCCTGATCGCTCTCCGAGAAGGAGTTCCAGACGTCCAGGTTGAAGGTGCACTCCAGCGTCGAGCCCGGCTCGTGGAAGCCCGGGTAGTAGTAGTAGCTGGCGACGCGGTAGAAGCCGAAGGCGAGATCGTTCCAGGGGCCGACCCACTCGGTGGCGTCGATGGCCCCGGATTGCAGGGCCGGGAAGATCTCACCGCCGGGCAGGTTGACCACGGCGGCGCCAAGCTGGCGAAGGACCTCGCCGCCGGCACCCGGCATGCGGAACTTCAGGCCGTTGAAGTCCTCCACCGAGTTGACTTCCTGACGGAACCAGCCGCCCATCTGCGAGCCCGTGGAGCCCGCCGGGAAGGGCATCAGATTGAACTCTTGGCCCAATTCCACCCAGAGGTCGTGTCCGCCGCCATGATAGAGCCAGGCGTTCATTTCCGTGTAGGTGAGCCCCATCGGAACGGCGGTGAAGAAGTTGAAGCCCTTCGACTTGCCCTGCCAGTAGTAGGCGGCACCGTGGAACAGGTCGGCCGTGCCCTCCGACACCGCGTCGAAGGACTCGAACGGCGGGACCAGTTCTCCTGCGGCGAACAGCTTTACCGTAATGCGTCCGTCGGTTGCGGCGGTGATGCGGTCGGCGAGCCGCTGGGCACCCGTGCCCAGACCGGGAAAGTTCTTCGGCCAGGTTGTGACCATACGCAGTTCGCGCATGCCCTGCGAGATCGCGGGCGTGGGAAATGCGCCTGCCGCCGCGCCGGCAGCGGCAACGCCGGCAACGCCGGCGCCCTTTAGAAACTTACGGCGCTCCATGAATCAGTACCTCCCTGTATCGTGTCTTAGCGGTCCACCCGGTTCGGCGGTCCAAATCCCCTAGGCGACACACCAGCATGTCGCCGGAAGCCTCAGTGGCTGCGACCTTAAGGGCTGCCGCCGAAACTCGCAACAAATTGGGACCTCAGGGGATGGGCCGGGCAGGGCGCTCTCAGCTGTCGGCGGACAGGTCGGGAAGCAGGGTCCAGCCATCCGGCCCAAGAGCCTCGAGCGGCCGAAAGCGGGCCTTGTAGGCCATCTTCGGCGAGTCCGCGATCCAATACCCCAGGTAGACGAACGGCAGTTGCCGAGCTCGCGTTTCTTCGATCAGGCGGAGAATGATCTCGGTGCCGAGCGAGCGGTCGGCCTCGGAGGGGTCGAAGAAGCTGTAGACGGCCGAAGGACCGTCGTCGAGCCAGTCCACCAGGCAGGCGGCCCGCAGGCGGCCCGAGCTGTCACGCAGCTCGATCAGGCGGCTGGGCAGCACAGTATCCTCGATCATCGCACGGTAGTCGCCGTAGGCCATGCCCGCCATTTCGCCGCCGTTGTGGCGGGCCTGCAGGTAGGCCAGAAACAGCTCGTACTGCTCGCCGTCGGCCTTGGCCGATCGGCTGCCGTTGGTCAGATCCAGGTTGCGTTTGGCGATGCGCTTCTGGGAGCGGGACGGCCGGAAGCTCTCGACGGGGATCCGCACGGGCACGCAGGCCTCGCAGGCGCGGCACGCCGGGCGGTAGGCAAAGCGGTGCGACCGGCGAAAGCCGGCGCGGCTCAATTCCGTATAGAGCGCTACGTCGCCCGGAGGCAGCTCGGCCACCAGCTTGCGCTCCAGGCGGCCTTCCAAATAGGGGCAGGGCGTCTCGCGCAGGACGAACAGGGGTGTGCAGGGCGCGACGAGTTGCGGCCGTGGGGCCCGCTTGCGCCCAGCCGGTTCGAACGCCGAGGCGTCGAGCTTGCCCAGTTCCGTATCGAAGGCCTCGTTCGGCATGGCCTTTTAGATACGCCTTCTTCCTGTCGCTGCCCAGTCGGTCGCGAAAACGCCTTAAAGCACGATGCCGCCCTTAGGCCTCCTGCGTCTGTGCCTGGGCCGGCGGGTAACCGAAGAAATCATGCCCTAAGGCGCTGCCCACGTCGATGAGACGCATTTGCGTCCAATCCAGAAATTCGTGGAGGCCGCGTTTGAGGATGGTTTCGATGGAGGTGTCCCCGTAGACCGCGCGCAGCTCGTCCAGGGCCTCCAGCGCGGCCGCGCCGCCGCGCAGGCGGTACTGGGCGCGCAAGTCGGTCAGGGTTTCGTCCATCAGATCGACGCAGGCCGTGACGGAGCGCGGAAACAGCGGGTTGAACAACAGGAAACTGGAGGCTTTGGCCGGACTCATGCCCGAGGGATGGATGCGACGGAAGGCATGGTAGCCGGCGGCCGAGCGCAGCAGCGCGTTCCACTGGCTGATATCCAGGTTGGTGCCGACGTCTTCCAGATGCGGCAGCAGCAGGTGGTACTTCACGTCCAACAGCCGCGTCGTCTGGTCCGCGCGCTCGATCAACCGCCCCAACTGGTAGAAATACCAGCCTTCGTCTCGGTAGAAGGTGCCCTCGGTGATGCCCGTGTGGCTCTGGCAGCTCTCCTTGATCGCGCCGCAGAGGCGGGTGATGCGCTCCTCCGCCACGTCCTCGGGCCGCAGCGCGCGCATCCTGTTGTAGAAGGTGTTGAGATTGATCCACATCTCGGTGGAGATCAGCGGCCGCAGGCTACGCGCATTCTCCCGCGCCGCCTTCACGAGCTGGACGATCGAGCCGGGGTTGCTGGCGTCGAGGATGTAGAAGTCGAGCACCGCCTCCGTGCTGGGCGCCTCGTGACGAACGGAGAAGGCTTCCTCGTCTGCGTAGAGCTGCACGATGGCGCCCCAGTTCTGGCCGCCGTGCATATCCCGGCTGAAACTCTCGTGGACGTCCAGGATGCGAGCCAGGTTTTCGGCACGTTCCACGTAGCGCGCCATCCAGAAGATCGCTTCTGCGTAGCGGGAGAGAAGGGAAGAACCTGCCATCGGTTTCTAGCTACTCCAGCACCCAGGTGTCTTTGCTGCCGCCGCCTTGGGAGGAGTTGACCACGATGGAGCCTTTGCGCAGCGCTACGCGGGTCAGGCCGCCCGGCAGGACCCAGGTCGACTCTCCGGTGATTGCGAAGGGGCGCAGGTCGACATGGCGCGGCGCGACGCCCTCGTCGGTCAGGGTGGGACAGACGGAGAGGCGGACCATAGGTTGGCTGATGTAGTTGGACGGGTCCTCGCGCAGCGCCGTCCGACAAGCGTCGAGCTCTTCCCCTGTGGCGCGCGGGCCGACGGTGATGCCATAGCCGCCGGCCTCTCCGACCGGCTTGACCACCAGGTCTTCGAGGTGATCCAGCGTATACTGCAGACCCTCCGGCTCGCGGCAGATGTGCGTTTCGACGTTGGCGAGGATCGGGTCTTCGCCCAGGTAGTAGGAAATCAGCCTCGGCATGTAGGCGTAAACGGCCTTGTCGTCGGCGACGCCGGTTCCCACCGCGTTGGCCAGGGCCACCGTACCCTTTCGATAGGCGGCGAAGAGGCCCGGCACACCCAGCATCGACTCCGGGTTGAAGGCTTGCGGGTCGAGGAAGTCGTCGTTGATCCGACGGTAGATCACGTCCACCGGCTTGAGGCCGGCGACGGTCTTCATCAGCACCCGGTCGTCGGCTTCCACGACCAGGTCGCGGCCCTCGACCAACGGCACGCCCATCTCGCGGGCCAGGAAGATGTGCTCGAAGTAGGCTGAGTTGAAGACGCCGGGTGACAGGAGCACCACCTGCGGGTCCATGACCTCCTTCGGCGCCAGGTCCGCCAATGCCTCGTGCAGTTTCTGGCCGTAGTTGGAGACCGGTCGGATGCCTGTGCCGGCCATCAGGTCGGGGAAGGCGCGCTGCATCAGGTGACGGTTTTCGACGACGTAGGAGACGCCGGACGGTGTACGTGCATTGTCCTCCAGCACCCGGAAGTCGCCCAGATGGTCGCGTACGATATCGGTGCCGTCGATGTGCGCGTAGGTGCCCAGCGGCGGCCGGAAGCCCTCCATTTCCGGCCGGTAGTTGGGATTCTCGTACACCAGCTCGCCGGGGATAATCCCGTCCTTGATCGCCTTGCCCTGGCCGTAGATGTCGCCCAGGAAGGCGTTGATCGTCGCCACGCGCTGTTTCACCCCGGTCTCGATCGTCTTCCAGTCGCTAGCGGAGATGACGCGCGGAATGACATCGAAGGGCAGGATGCGGTCGACGGCATCCTTCTGGGTGTAGACCGTGAAGGTGATGCCGAAGTTGTAGAGCTCGCGCTCGGCATCGGCCGCCCGTGTGCGCAACTGATCCAGGGGAATGCGGTCGAGGCGCCGGCGTGTGCGCTCGGTCTCGCCGAGCGGTCGCTCAGGCAGGCCGAACACCTCGCAATAGTAGCCGTCGGGGTCGTAGCCGGAGAGGGTGCCGTCGGTGTTGGTCAAGGTCATGGCGCGCAGTCGGGAAAAAAAGGAAAGCGGCCGCCGAGTTTCAGTCAGCGCCCGCATTATGGCAAACGGTTGGTAAGGCTGTTGCGCGGCCGATTCAAGCAGCCGTCGAACAGGATCGCATCACATCGCGTCAGATAGGGCTTTTCGTTGTTTGCACAGAAACGGAATTGCCGCTTTGTGCCGCTGGCGCCCCTAAGCCTGGGGCCCGCTCCGCGCCTTCGCCGCCGCCCGGCGCACCACAACGGTGCCGGACAGGAAGTCGTGCAGCGCCCGGCGATGGTCGTTGAAGAACACGACGATCAGCACGAGCCAGCCGGTGACTGCCACGGATACCGAGAAGGTCGCCATTCTCACGAAGGCCTGAAGATAGTCGGCCGATCCACCGTCCAGGCTCCGCACCTCGATGTCCATCAAACCCATGCCGGGGGTCGCCCCGCCTTCACCGACGAACACGGTGTAGTAGGCGATCGGGAGGAGCGTCACGGCCACCGCTTGCAAGGGCAGCAGCAGGCCGAAGGACAGAATACCGATCACGCCGAGCACGAACCAAAGCGCGACGCTCAGGATGGCGAGGAGAATCGCGTCGACGATGAAGGCCGCGCTTCGGCGGACCAGGATCTCCTCGAACAGCGCCGTATCTTCGAACAGCCGCGCGCCGCTCTCGCCGAGGCGCATCAGGAAGGGGCGGCGGGCGGGAAGCTGTGTCGTCACGAGGCTTTCGCTCCAAGCTGGCGGCAAGATCGGGTCTGGGACGCGGCCCGGACAATCGGCCCACTTCCCAACTACGCACTGGGCCGCAGAACCACACCACATAGCTGTGGGTCCCGATAGATGTGGGTTTGCCAAAGCTATCCCGCAAGCTGTGGCGGTTCCGAGGCCTTCTTCCGAGGTCCTGTCACGATCGCTTGCCAGCCGGGCCGGAGGCGCCTCGATGGCGGAGACGCGCGGAGGGCTACTGCGACCCGTCCGAGCCGAAGGTGAGTACGTTTGCGAAGGGGTCTTCGGGTACGGCTTCGACCGGGATGCTTTCCACCGGGGCCGGTTGGGCCGGCTCAGCTTGCGGCGGCTGCGGTTGCACCGAGGTTACCTGCCCCGCAGCCGGTTGGATCCCTTCGGGCGCTGGCGCTTGCGTCGCTGCTGCCTGGTCCGGCTCGGCCTGTGTCGCCGCCGGCTGGTCCGGCTGATTGCCTCGTTCGAACAGGGAGGGCGGTTCGAAACCCGGCTGAACGGGGGCGGGGGCACCGCCTTCGGTCTGGGCGTCGGTCAGGCCCTCGCGCAGCAGTACGATCGAAATCCGGCGGTTGGCGGCATTATAGGGGTCGTTTTCCATGAGCGCTTCGCGGTCGGCCTTGCCCACCACATAGGCAACGCGCTCCGCCGGGAGGCCCGACGCCAGCAGCGCCCGCCGGCTGGCGTGTGCACGGTCGCTGGACAGCTCCCAGTTCGAGTAGCTGCCGTCACCGCGGAAGGGCGCCGCGTCGGTATGGCCCTTGATGGCCACTTCGTTCGGCAACGGCCTCACCGCATCGGCAACCAGGCTCAGCAGGGTCCGGGTATGGGCCAGGGGCAGCGCGGAGCCGGAGGCGAACATCGAGGTGTTCTGCCGGTCGACGATCTGAATGCGCAGGCCTTCCGGCGTCTGGTCGACCAGCAGATGCTCGCTGAGTTCCTGCAGCTCCGGAACGCGGGCAATGGCGTTGCGCAGCTTCTGCGTGATCTGGTCGAACTCGGCCTTTTCCTTTTCGGCCTGGGCCTCCGCCGCCGCAAGCTCGTCGGGGCTCATACCGCCTGTGCCGTCTTCCCCCGGGGCGTCCGCCTGGGCCTCGGCATCGCTCGGCGTGCCGTCGCCGTCGCCCTCGTCCTGCTCGGCCCCCGTGCCGGAGGGAGTCATGATCACGCCCATCGGGGCGCGACTGTCCCGCGCCGAGCCTTCCGTGGTCACCGTTTGGCCGCCCAGCACGCCGTCGGCGCCGCTGGTCGTGGAATCTGTAACGAAGGTCGGCGTGAAGTAGTCGGCCAGGCCTTGTTTCTGCTCCTCCGAGGTGGAAGCCAGCAGCCAGAGCAGCAGGAAGAAGGCCATCATCGCGGTGACGAAGTCGGCATAGGCCACCTTCCAGGCGCCGCCGTGATGGCCGTGCCCGCCGCCCTTCTTGACCTTCTTGATTATGATCGGCGCTTGATTTTCGCCGCCCGCCATCGCGTTCGCCTGCTGCAAGACCTGCGCTCCCGCGAGCGCGCCGGGGCAGAGTGCCGCGGCGAAGTTAAAGGAGGGTTATTAACCCTTTGATCTGTCGCAAACTCGCTCCGGTGGCTGTGTCTGGCGCCAGGTCGCCCGATCAGCCGAGCGCCTGGCGCAGATCGGCGAGCAGATCGTCCAGTCCCTCGACCCCGACCGACAGGCGGACCAAGCCGTCGTCGATGCCGAGCGCGGCCCGCTTGTCCGGCGGGATCGAGGCATGGGTCATGATGGCCGGATGTTCGATCAGGCTTTCGACGCCGCCCAGGGATTCCGCCAGCGCAAAGACCTCGACGCGTTCCAGGAAGCGCCGGGAGGCCTCCAGCCCCCCCTCCAGCACGGCGGTGACCATGCCGCCGCCGCTGGCGCCGCCGGGGCCCTGCATCTGCCGCTGGGCGAGGGCGTGCTGCGGGTGGCTGGGCAGGCCGGGGTAAACGACGCGGGCGACCTTGGGGTGGCTCTCCAGGTACTCGGCCACCGCCAGCGCGCTGCTGCAGTGCCGCTCCAGGCGCAGGTGCAGCGTCTTGAGCCCCCGCAGCGCCAGGAAGGAGTCGAAGGGGCCCTGGACGCCGCCGACGGCGTTCTGCAGGTAGCCCAGGCGCTCGATCAGATCGGGCGCGTCGCGCGCCACCAGGACGCCGCCGACCAGGTCGCTGTGCCCGCCGAGGTATTTGGTTGCCGAGTGCATGACCAGATCGATGCCGAACTCCAGTGGCCGCTGCACCCAGGGGCTGGCAAAGGTGTTGTCGGCCACCGAGATCAGACCGCGGCGGCGCGCGATCTTGGCGATGGCTTCCAGATCCACCAGCTTGAGCATCGGATTGGTGGGGGTTTCGAGCCAGACCATGCGGGTGTTGGGCTGGATCGCCGCCTCGAAGGCCTCCAGGTCGGAGAGGTCGAGAAAGGTGAAGTCGAGCCCGGCGGAGCGCCGGCGCACGTTTTCGAACAGGCGATAGGTGCCGCCGTAGACGTCGTCCATGACGATCACGTGGTCGCCGCTGTCCAGCAGCTCCAGCGCCGTGGCCGTCGCCGCCATGCCGCTGGCGAAGGCGAAGCCGGCCGCGCCGCTTTCCAGGTCGGCGATGCAGCGCTCGTAGGCCATGCGCGTCGGGTTCTGACTGCGCGAGTATTCGTAGCCTTTGTGGACGCCGGGGCTCTCCTGCACGTAGGTGCTGGTGGCGTAGATCGGCGTCATGATCGCCCCCGTCGTGGGGTCGGGCTCCTGCCCCGCGTGGATGGCGCGGGTCGCGAAGCTCGGGCGGTTCGGCTTGTGGGTATCGGGCATGTCGGTTCCTAAGGCATCTGCCGGCGCAGGTGGTTGAGCAGATCGATGCGGGTGATCAGGCCGTAGAAGCGCGTTTCGTCGGCGACGATGGCCACAAGGTTGTGCTCGAAGACCGGTAGCAGGGCGTCGATGCTGGCGCTCGGCGGCAGGGTCTCGAGCTTTTCCGTCATGGCGGTCCGGACCGGTTCGGCAAAGCGGTCGCGGTCGCCGAAGACGCGCAGCAGAATGTCGCTCTCGTCCACGATGCCGACGGCCTGGCCGTCCGCGTCCAGCACCGGCAGCTGGGAGACATCGTAGAGCTTCATGCGTCCCAGCGCCTGGGCGAGGGTGTCGTCCGGCGCGGCCGTGACGGCGGCGCGTTCGCTGTGTTTGCGGGCGATGAGGTCGCGCAGGTCGCCGGTCGCGGGCTCTTCGAGGAAACCCTGATCGCGCATCCAGAAGTCGTTGTACATCTTCGACAGATACTTGTTGCCGCTGTCGCAGACGAAGGCCACGACGCGCTTGGCTTGCGTCTGTTCCTGGCAGTAGCGCAGCGCGGCCGCCAGCAGCGTGCCGGAGGAGGAGCCGGCGAGGATGCCCTCCGCCCGCAGCAGCTCGCGCGCGGCCAGCAGGGCCTCTTTGTCGGAAATGGCGTAAGCCTTGGCGACCCCGCTGAAGTCGGCGATCGGCGGAATGAAGTCTTCGCCGATTCCTTCGACGATCCAGCTCCCCACCTCGTTGGGCGCGACGCCGGTGTTGACGTAATCGGCCAGGATCGAGCCTTCCGGGTCGGCCAGCACCATCTGCGTCTTCGGCGAGACCTTGGCGAAGTAGTGCGACAGGCCGGTGATCGTGCCGGCGGAGCCCACGCCGCAGACCACGGCATCGACGTCGCCCTCCATCTGCGCGTAGATCTCGGGGCCCGTGGTGGTCTCGTGGGCGCGCGGATTGGCCGGGTTGCCGAACTGATTGACGAACCAGGCGCCTTCCTCGGCCGCGATCCGTTCCGCCATGTCCTGATAGTACTCGGGATGCCCTTTGCCGACATCCGAGCGGGTCAGCCGCACCTCGGCGCCCAGTGCCTTGAGATGGAAGATTTTCTCCTGCGCCATCTTGTCGGGCACCACGATGATCAGGCGGTAACCTTTCTGTGCCGCCACGAGGGCCAGGCCCAGCCCGGTGTTGCCGGCGGTGGCCTCGACGATGGTGCCGCCGGGCTTCAACTGGCCCTCGGCCTCGGCCGCCTCGATCATGGAACGCCCGATGCGATCCTTGATCGACCCGCCCGGATTCTGGCTCTCCAGCTTGAGGAACAGCCGGCAGAGACCGGTATCGAGGCGATGGACCTCGACCAACGGCGTATCGCCGATCATCTCGAGGGCGGAGGCATAGACAGGCGCGGTCATGAGAAGCTCGTGGTCGGCAGGCAAAAATCCACTTCAGCATGGGTCGGGGACCGTGCCGGAGCAAGGCTGTCGACCGCTCGCCGCGGCAAATCTTTCGTGAAGGCGTGGCGCACCTGTACGGCTGCCGTCGTGCGAATACCTCTGCGCGCGCCGCTCTGACGCCTGTATAGATACCTCCATGAATATCCCCATGAACGGGCCCGTGAACAGGGGCGTGAACTGGATCTCTCCGTGCCCTGTTATCCAAGACCTGGAGTGCCATATTGCGGGAGGGTCCGGGGCGGAGCAAAACGAGAGCGCATGCGCAAGGTCTTGAAGTGGTTCGGGCGGGGGCTGGTTGGCCTCGTCGCACTCCTGGTGCTCACGGTGGCCGGCGGCTGGATATGGCTGCAGGGATCGTTGCCGAAAACCGACGGCGAAGTCGTGGTCGGCAGCCCTTCGGCGCCGGTTGAAATCCTGCGCGATGCGGCCGGAGTTCCAACGGTTCGCGCCGAAACCTGGAACGATGCCTTCTTCGCGCTCGGGTATCTCCATGCCCAGGATCGCCTGGTTCAGATGGAGATGTTGCGGCGCATCGCGACGGGCCGCCTGTCGGAGGTCGCCGGCAGCATGACGCTCGGTTTCGACCGCTTGATGCGGGCGCTCGACCTCGCCGGAGAGGCGCAGCGCGGCCTGCCGGCGCTGGGACCGGAAGTGCGCTCGGCGCTGGACGCTTACGCCGAAGGCGTCAACGCCTTCCTGGACACCCACCAGGGACCCTGGCCACCCGAGTTCCTTTTGGCCGGGGCTCCGGAGCGCTGGGAACCCTGGCATTCCCTCCTGTGGGGCAAGCTGATGGCGCTCCGTCTCTCCGGCAACTGGCGCGAGGAACTGGACAACGCCCGTCTGATCGCCGCCGTCGGGCCTGAGGCGCTGGGCGATCTCTTTCCCGACAAGACGCCGGAGGCCGCGACGATTCCCGGCACCGGCATCGACGATCTCTCGAGCCTGCTGGAGATCCTGCCGCGCGAGGCGACGCTGGGCGCCAGCAACGTCTGGGCCCTGGCCGGCAGCCGCACCGCCAGCGGCAAGCCGGTGCTGGCCAACGATCCGCATCTCGGTCTGCAGGTGCCGGCGACCTGGTACCTGGCACGCCTGGAAACGCCGGAGGGACTGCTGGCCGGTGCCACTTCGCCCGGTATTCCCCTGATGGTGCTCGGCCACAACGGCCATGCCGCCTGGGGCTTCACCACGACACACAGTGATACCCAGGATCTCGTGGTGGAGACGCTGGATCCCGAAGACCCGAGCCGTTACCTGACCCCGGGCGGTTCGCAGCCCTTCGAAACCCGCGAGGAGACCTTCCGCGTGCGTTTCGGTAACGACGTCACCGAGACCTTCCGCGCGACGCGCCACGGGCCGGTGATCTCGGATGTCGATGACGACGCTTCAGCCTCGGCGGGCGGGGGTCGCGTGCTGGCCTTGGCCTGGTCCTACCTCAGCGTTCCGGATACCTCTCCTGACGCTCTCTACCGTCTCAACTTCGCGCGAAGCTGGCCCGAGTTCGAGGACGCCATGCGCCTCTGGACGGGACCGCAGCAGAACGTCTTCTGGGCGAACACGGAGGGCCGGATCGGCTTCTACGCGCCGGCGCTGGTTCCGATTCGCGATGGCTACGACGGCAGTCTGCCGGTGGCCGGCGCCGACCGGGAGCGTCTTTGGACCGGCATGATCCCCTTCGAAGAACTGCCGCATGCCGTCGACCCGGATGAAGGCCAGTTGATCAACGCGAACAACAGGATCGTCGGGCCCGACTACGGTCATCACCTCGCCAGCCGCTTTGAGGCGCCCTACCGGGCCCGACGGATCGCCGAGCTTCTGGCCTCCGACGCGCCTCACACGCTCGAGCAAAGCTGGCAGATGCAGCGTGACAGTCACTCGATCATGGCCCGCGATCTGGTCCCGCTGCTGATCGAGGGGCTTGAGGCGGATGACAGCCGCGAAGGACAGGCCGTCAGGCTGCTGAGCGAGTGGGACTTCGATATGGCGGCGGATCGGCCGCAGCCGCTGTTGCTCTACGCCTGGCTGCGCGGTCTCAACAAGACGATCTTTGCCGACGAATTGGGCGAGGCTTACGAGGGCTATGCCTACTGGAATCCGGTGGGGCTCTGGCACGTTCTCGGTCGCGCGCGTCACTGGTGCGACGACGTGACGACCCCGGCGGCCGAGGACTGCCTTTGGGCGCGGCAGCAAGGTCTCACGCTGGCCCTCGACTGGCTGGAGGACATGGGGGCCGATGCAGCGCCGGTCGAGCTGGCCTGGGGCGACTGGCATGTGGCGCGGTTGCAGCACATGCTGCTCGGGCGTGTGCCCTTGCTCGGCGGGGCCTACCGGGAGAGCTTCCCGATGGGCGGCGGCAACTACACCGTCAAGCGCGCGTCCCCGAGCTGGAGCGGCGCCACCCCGCTGCGCATGGTTCACGGCGCCGGCCTGCGCGCGGTCTACGACCTGGCCGACCTGGAGAACTCGCGTTTCGTCATCACCTCTGGCCAGTCGGGCAATCCCCTCTCGGGCCATTTCCTGGATTTCGCGCCGCAGTGGCGCGACGGCGGTTACGCAACTCTGGTCGCAGACGAACAAGCCGAAGGGGGACGACTCGTGCTTCGTCCGCGCTAAGCTGAGATATGAAAGCTTGGAGTGGAGAAGCGGTTATGAGCGGAGTCCCCGGCGGCGTGACTCTCGAGACGATCCGCGCCGCGGCAAGGGCGCTGGAGGACCGCGTCGTGCGGACGCCCCTGGTGCCTGCCTTTCGCCTCTCCCGGCAGCTTGGTTGCGAGCTGTTTCTGAAGTGCGAGAACTTCCAGGTGACCGGCTCCTTCAAGGACCGCGGCGCCTGCAACAAGCTGATGAGCCTGACGCCCGAGCAGGCCAAGCGCGGCGTCATCGCCATGTCCGCCGGCAACCACGCCCAGGGCGTGGCCTATCACGCCCAGCGTCTCGGCATTCCCGCCACCATCGTGATGCCGGAGTTCGCGCCCTTCACCAAGGTGCAGCGCACGCGGGCCTATGGCGCGCGCGTGGTCCTGATCGGCGACACGCTCGACGTCTCCGCCGAGAAGGCACATGAGATCGCGGAGGCCGAAGGTTTGGTCTTCGTGCATCCCTACGACGACCCGGCCATCATCGCCGGGCAGGGGACCACCGGCCTCGAGATTCTGGAGGACGCTGCGGATCTGGACGTGCTGGTCGTGCCCATCGGCGGCGGCGGCCTGATCTCCGGCATCGCCATCGCGGTCAAGGCGTTGCAGCCGTCCCTGGAGGTCGTCGGCGTCGAGGCGGCGCTCTTCCCCTCGATGCTGCAGGCCCTGCGCGGCGAGCCGATCGAGGCGGGCGGGGCCACGCTGGCGGATGGCATCGCGGTCAAGACGCCGGGTGCCTTGACGCAGGAGATCGTGCGCAGCCTGGTCGACGACCTCCGTCTGGTCGACGAGACGGCCCTGGAAACGGCGGTCCACCGTCTGGCCGAGGAGCAGAAGATCGTCGCGGAGGGGGCCGGCGCCGCCGGGCTGGCTGCGGTGATCGCCGAGCCCGAGCGCTATGCCGGCAAGAAGGTCGGTGTGGTGATCTGCGGCGGCAACATCGACATGCGCCTGCTGTCCGGCGTGCTGATCCGTGGTCTCGTCCGGGACGGGCGCCTGGTGCGGCTGCGCATCACCATCGTCGACCAGCCCGGCCAGTTGGCGCGGCTGTCGCAGGTGATCGGCGGCACCGGCGCGAACATCATCGAAGTCGACCACCAGCGGCTCTTCGCCGACGTACCGGCCAAGCGCGCCGACATCGACGTGACGCTGGAATCCCGCGACGCCGAACATGTCGAGGAGATCGTGGCCTCTTTGGACCAGTCCGGCTTTCCGGCGCGGGTTCTGGCGAGCCGCTCCGCCGATCCGCGAAGCTGACCCTTGGGGTCCTAGACCGAGAAGCTCTCGCCGCAGCCGCAGCGGCTCTTTTCGTTGGGATTGCTGAAGACGAAGCCGGACTGCAGCTTGTCTTCCTGGTAGTCCATCTCGCTGCCGAGGATAAACATCGTGGCGGTGGGATCGATGAAGATCTTGACGCCCTTGTCCTCGATCACGTCCTCGAAGCGCTTCTGCTCCTTGGCGTACTCCACGAAGTAGCTCATGCCGGAGCAGCCGCGCGTCTTCACGCCCACGCGCAGGCCCAGCACGCCGTCTTCGGGGCTGTTGGTGATCAATCGCTTGACCCGCTCGGCGGCGCGGTCGGTCAGCGTCAGCATCGGACCCATCGTCATCGACTCCTTGGAGCGAACTCTTCTCTCAGAACAACTATGTAACCATTAACGCGCGCGGCGAAAGACCTAGAACATACCCAGGGCCAGCTTCGCATCTTCGCTCATCTTGGTCTGATCCCATGGCGGATCCCAGGTGATGGTGACCGCGACTTCGCCCGTGCCCGGTACGGAAGCGACCTTCTCGGCCACCTGGCCCGGCAGAATGCCGGCCACGGGGCAGGAGGGGGCCGTCAGGGTCATCACGATGGCGACGTCTCCGTTGGCCGGGTCGATCTTGTTTTCGTAGATCAGGCCCAGGTCGAAGATGTTCACCGGAATCTCGGGGTCGTAGACCGTGCGCAGCGCGTCTTCGACCGCGCCCACCTCGGCCACCGCTTCGTCGTCGGGCTTCGGCGCGCCGGCGGTGGTGGTCGCCCCCTCCTCGGCGGCGCCGTCGTCTTCCATCGAGCCGGGCCAGAGGTAGGGGTTGTAGTGCGGCTGGGCGAGCGGTTCCAGCGGCTCCGGCCGCTTCTGCTCGTCTTTGGTTTCGATCTCGTGGGTCATGACGATCCCCTAACTCTCAGAAGAAATCCTTCACCTTCTCGACGGCAGCGGCCAGAGCGTCCACTTCGTCGCGGGTGTTGTAGAGCCCGAAGGAGGCGCGGGCCGTCGCCGGCACATCCAGATAGTCCATCAGCGGCTGGGCGCAGTGGTGGCCGGCGCGCACGGCGACGCCGGAGCGATCGAGGATGGTGCCGACGTCGTGGGCATGGGCGCCCTCGACGTTGAAAGAGACAATGGCCGACTTCTCTTTTGCGGTGCCGTAGAGCGTCACGCCCCCAATGGCCGTCAGGCGTTCGGTGGCATAGCGCAGCAGGCTTTCCTCGTGGGCCGCGACCGCGTCGAGACCGATGGCTTCCAGATAGTCGATGGCGGCGCCCAAGCCGACCGCTTCGACGATGGCCGGCGTGCCGGCCTCGAAGCGGTGCGGCGGCTCCTTGTAGGTCGTCTCCTCGAAGGTGACCCGTGCGATCATCTCGCCGCCGCCCTGGTAGGGGGCCATGCCCAGCAGCGTCTCGTAGGGCGCCCAGAGCACCCCGATCCCGGTCGGGCCGTAGAGCTTGTGCGAGGAGAAGACGTAGAAGTCGCAGCTCAGCTTGTCGACCTCGACCGGCATGTGCGGCACGGCCTGGCAACCGTCCAGCAGCACCTTGGCGCCGACGGCATGGGCCTTCTCGACGATCTCGCGGACCGGCAGCAGCGTGCCCAGAACGTTCGAGATGTGCGCGACGGCGACCAGCTTGGTCCGGGGAGTCAGCAGTGACTCGAAGGCGGCCATGTCGACGCTGCCATCGGCCTCCAGCGGCACGACCTTGATCTCGATGCCGATACGGTCGCGCAGGAGCTGCCAGGGCACGATGTTGGCGTGATGCTCCAGCACCGTGAGGACGATCTCGTCACCGGCCTGCAGGTTCTGCTGCGCCCAGGAGTGGGCGATCAGATTGATCGCTTCCGTGGCGCCGCGGGTGAAGACGATTTCCTCGGAAGAGGCCGCGCCCAGGAAGCGCGCGACCTTCTCGCGCGCCGCCTCGAAGGCGTCGGTCGCCTCCTGGCTCAGCTTGTGCACGCCGCGATGGACGTTGGAATAGTGCTGGCGATAGATCTCGTCCATCGCTTCCAGGACCTGACGAGGCTTCTGCGCCGAGGCACCGTTGTCCAGGTACACCAGCGGCTTGCCGTAAACCTCGCGGGTCAGGATCGGGAAGTCGGCGCGGATCCGTTCGATGTCGAAGGCGGAGTCCGAATTGGCCGCGGGAAGCGCCTGTGCCGGTGCATCGGGGTGGATCTTCAGGGCGTCGCTCATGCCGCCTGCTCCTCGAGGCTCCGCGTGCCCAGCCAGTCGCGGATGCGCTCCAGCAGCAGCGGGCGCAAGGTTTCCGCTCCCAGCTCCTCGACGGTCTCGGTCAGGAAAGCCTCCACCATCAGGCTGCGCGCCCGCGCCTCCGGCAAGCCACGGCTGCGCAGGTAGAAGAGTGCATGGTGGTCGATCTCGCCGGCCGTGGCGCCGTGCGCGCACTGCACATCGTCGGCGAAAATCTCCAGCTCCGGCTTGGTGTCGATCTCGGCCTTGTCCGACAGCAGCAGTGTCTTGTTCAGCATCCGCCCGTCGGACTTCTGGGCGTCCGGCGCCACCCGGATGAGACCCTGGAACACGCCGCGGGCGCGGTCGTCCAGGGCGCCCTTGACCACCTCCTTGCTGGTGCAGTGGGGTACCTGGTGATCGATCGCCGTGGTGATGTCGCCGTGCTGACGGTCGCGCAGCAGATAGGCGCCGTTGAGGTGGCAGTCCGCGCCTTCGCCGAGCAGCTTGACCCGGGTCTCCAGCCGCGACAGCGCGGCGCCGTGGTTCAGGATAAAGCTGTCGTAGAAACTGTCGCGATCCTGCGTGACGTGGGTGGTGGCGAAGTGGAAGGTGCCGCTGGGCGCCGACTGCAGCTTGACGTGGGTCAGGCGCGCGTTGGGGCTCAGCGCGATCTCGCTCACGCCGTTGTGGAACACCGGCGCGTCGCCATAGCCGAGATGGTGCTCCAGCAGGGTCGCCTGTGCGCCCTCTTCCAGAACGATCAGAATGCGCGGGTGCAGCTGGGTCGGCTCGTCGCCCAGCGGACCCAGCAAGGTCAGCTCCAGGGGGCTGTCCAGCACGACGTTCTTGCCGAGACGGATCACCAGCCCGTCGTCGAACAGGGCGGTGTTGAGTGCCAGCAGCGGCTGGTCGCCGCTGTCGTTGCCCGTCGCCGCGATCCGACCGAGCCAGGGTTCCAGCGCGCCGGGTTCGCGCTCCAGAAGAGTGCCCAGCGCGTCCACCGTCGCCCCGGCCGGCAGGGCGTCAAGCGACGAGAGGTCGGGTCGGAAGACGCCGCCCACCAGCGTGGCGCGCAGAGGCGGCTGAGTCTCGGGCAAGAGCGGGGCGAGCAGCGAGGGCACGCGGTCGAGACTGGCCGCTTGGCCCGTTCCGCCGGCCGGGGCGAAGCTCACACCCCTCATGGCCTTCAGCGGCGTGTACTTCCAGCTTTCGTGACGCTGGGTAGGAAAGCCGAGATCGCGGAAGCGGGCCGCGGCCTCCTCGCGCAGCTCCGACAGCCAGGACTGTCCGGCACCGGGCAAGCCTGCCTTGGCCGCGTTGAAGCGCGCCAGATAGGGATCGGTGGAAAGGATCTCTTGAGCCATGAATCGCGGTACCGTTCTCTTGTCTCTTTTAGGCGTGGCGCGTGCCGGCTTAAGCCGCCTCGACCGACTCCGTGTAGCCTTTCTCTTCCAGCTCCTGCGCAAGCTCTGGACCGCCGGAGCGGATGATCCGGCCCTTGGAGAGCACATGAACCTTATCGGGCACGATGTAGGTCAGGAGACGCTGGTAGTGGGTGATGACCAGCATGGCGCGATCCGCTCCACGCATGGCGTTGACGCCTTCCGCGACGGCTTTCAGCGCGTCGATGTCCAGACCGCTGTCGGTCTCGTCCAGCAGACAGAGGCTCGGTTCCAGCATCGCCATCTGCAGCATCTCGTTGCGCTTCTTTTCGCCGCCCGAGAAGCCGGCGTTAACGGCGCGCTTCAGGAAGTCAGGATTGACCCCCAGCTCCTTGGTCTTGGCGCGGAGCTGCTTGACGAACTCCATGGCGTCCAGCTCGCTCTCGCCGCGGTACTTGCGCACGGCGTTCACGGCCTCCTTCAGGAAGGTGGTGTTGGGCACGCCGGGGATCTCGACCGGGTACTGGAAGGCCAGGAACAGGCCCTCGCCGGCGCGCTCCTCCGGCTCCAGCTCCAGCAGTTCCTTGCCCTTGAAGAGGACGGAGCCCTCAGTCATCTCGTAGCCTTCGCGCCCGGACAGCACGTAGGAGAGCGTCGACTTGCCGGAGCCGTTCGGGCCCATGATGGCGTGGACCTCGCCGGCGTTGATGGTCAGGTCGATGCCCTTGAGGATCTCGGCGCCGTCGACCGTGGCGTGCAGGTTCTTGATTTCGAGCATGGGTCTCGTTTCTTGCAAGTGTTGTGCGGACAGCCGGCTTAGCCGACCGAACCTTCCAGACTGATACCGACCAGCTTCTGCGCCTCCACGGCGAACTCCATCGGAAGCTGCTGCAGGACTTCGCGGCAGAAGCCGTTGACCACCAGGGCGACCGCTTCCTCCTGACCGATGCCGCGCTGGCGGCAGTAGAAAAGCTGGTCTTCGCTGATGCGCGAGGTGGTGGCCTCGTGCTCGATGCGGGCGCTGCGATTCTTGCTTTCGATGTAGGGCACCGTGTGGGCGGCGCAGGTCTCGCCGATCAGCAGGGAGTCGCACTGGGTGTAGTTGCGTGCCTGCTCCGCCTTGCCGCCCATGCGCACCAGGCCGCGGTAGGTCTGGGCGGAGCGGCCGGCCGAGATGCCCTTGGAGATGATCCGCGAGGAGGTGTTCTTGCCCAGATGGATCATCTTGGTGCCGGTATCGGCCTGCTGCAGGTTGTTGGTGATGGCGATGGAGTAGAACTCGCCCACCGAGTTGTCGCCCTGCAGCACGCAGCTCGGGTACTTCCAGGTGATCGCGGAGCCGGTCTCGACCTGGGTCCAGCTGATCTTGGAGTTGGTGCCCTTACAGAGGCCGCGCTTGGTGACGAAGTTGTAGATGCCGCCCTTGCCGTCCTCGTCGCCGGGGTACCAGTTCTGGACGGTGGAATACTTGATCTCCGCGTCGTCCAGCGCGATCAACTCGACGATGGCGGCGTGAAGCTGGTTCTCGTCGCGCTGGGGCGCCGTGCAGCCCTCCAGGTAGCTGACGTAGGAACCCTTGTCGGCGATGATCAGCGTGCGTTCGAACTGCCCGGTGTTCTCCGCGTTGATGCGGAAGTATGTGGACAGCTCCATCGGGCAGCGCACGCCCGGCGGAATGTAGACGAAGGAGCCGTCGGTGAAGACGGCGGTATTGAGACAGGCGTGCTTGTTGTCGGCGTAGGGGACCACCGAGCCGAGGTACTTGCGCACCAGCTCCGGGTGATCCTGGATCGCCTCCGAGATCGAGCAGAAGATGACGCCGACCTCGCTCAGCTTCTTCTTGAAGGTTGTGGCGACCGAGACGCTGTCGAACACGGCATCGACGGCGACGCCGGCCAGCATCTCCTGCTCCTTCAGGGGAATGCCCAGCTTCTCGTAGGTCTCCAGCAGCTTGGGGTCGACCTCGTCCAGCGACTTCGGCTTGTCGGCCAGCTTCGGCGCCGCGTAGTAATAGACGTCCTGATAATCGATCGGCGGATGCTCGACCTTGGCCCACTTCGGCTCGGGCATGGTCTGCCAGTGCGCGTAGGCCTTGAGGCGCCACTCCAGCATCCACTCCGGCTCGTCCTTCTTGGCCGAGATGAAGCGGATGATGTCCTCGTCCAGGCCCTTGGGCGCGGTCTCCATCTCCAGGTCGGTGGACCAGCCGTACTTGTAGCGCTCGCCCAGCGATTGGACCTGTTCGACCGTTTCGACGCTTGCAGCCATGATTCCCGATCTCTCTTGCTTCTTGTCGAATGCTGTTCTTCTGGCGGCAGGACGCCGCCGGTGTCTGTTCAGGCCTGTGCCTGCCGTCCGGCACGCAGCGGACTCTCTGGCGCCGCCGGTGGCATGGTGGCGAAGGGCAGGGCCATGTCGGCTAGGGTGACGTTGGACAGGGCGGTGCGGATCGCGGTGTTCACCCGCTCCCAATTGCCGCGCATCGGGCAGAGGGATTCCACGCTACAGCTGTCGGTGGCCGCCTCGACGCAGGCCGTCAGGGCGATCGGCCCGTCCATCGCCTGGATGATCTCGGCGACGTCGATCTCTTCGGCTGGCCGCGCCAGGGTGTAGCCGCCGGCGGCGCCGCGCTGGGAGGCGATCAGGCCGCCTTTGGCCAGCACGTTCAGCACCTTGGCCACGGTTGGCTGCGGCACGCCGGTGTCCTGCGCTACCTGCGCGGCGTTGACCAGCCGTCCGGGGCGCAGCGCCATCTGCGCCAGCACCACCACGGCATAGTCGGTTAAGCGGTTGAGGCGAAACATGGGGGCAGGTGTCCTTGGGCACCGCTCTGCGAGGGCATCAGTTGCACGTGTCCGGAGCGTTTGCCCGAAAACAATCCGGACCAATTCGTTCCGATTTCTAAGACATACCCATCCGAGCAGAAAATTCAAGCGTAAATCCGACCATAACAGTCAGATTTGATTGCCCATCGATACAAGGGCTTAGCCTCATCCAGCAAGGGGAATTGTCGGCTTGGGACAGGGGCGTCGCGCTACAGCGTCCCGAACAGGCGGTCGCCGGCGTCGCCCAGGCCGGGGACGATGTAGGCGTGGCTGTCCAGATGGCTGTCCAGGGCGCCGGCGACGACCGGCACCTCGGGATGGGCCTCGGCCAGACGGGACACGCCCTCCGGCGCTGCGACCAGACAGAGGAAGCGGATCTCCGACGCCGGCACGCCGCGCGCGATCAGCACGTCGATGGCGTGGGCCGCGGAGCCGCCGGTGGCCAGCATAGGGTCGATCAGCAGCGCCCGGCCCGGTTCCTCCGGCAGCTTCACGTAGTATTCCTGCGGTTGCTTGCTCTGGGGGTCGCGAAAGACGCCGATGTGGCCCTCGCGCGCCATCGGCATCAACTCGCGGATCCCTTCGGCGAGCCCGAGCCCGGCCCGCAGGATCGAGACGATGGTGATCTCTCCGGCCAGGTGCGGTGCCTGCATCTCCGCGATCGGCGTTTCGATCGGGCGGCGTTTCAGCGGCAGGTCGCGGGTGATCTCGTAGCCCAGCAGCAGCCCCAGCTCGCGCAGCAGCTGTCGGAAGGCGATGGGTGGCGTGGTCTTGTCCCGCAGCACCGCCAGCTTGTGCTGTACCAGCGGGTGCTCCACCAAACGCAAGTTCGGGAAGCCCCCGGTGTCGCTGTCGCTCATGATCGTCCCTCGGTTCCTGCGCGCTTCGTCTCAAGCTTCGTCTGGCGCACCAGCAGCAGCGTCGCCACTGTACCAAGCAGAGATGTCAGGGCCATGGCGAAATAGGCGCCCGAACCGAAGCTGCCGTAAAGCCAGCCCGAGGCGAACATCAGGCTGCCGATCCCGAAGGATCCGACGGCCGTCGCGTAGACTGCCTGAGCGGTGCCGGCCTGGGCGTCGGGTACCGCCCGCGCCAGCCAGGTCAGGGCGCCGAGGTGCGCCGCGCCGAAGGTCAGGCCGTGCAGCAGTTGGATCGGCGCCAGCAACAAGGGCTCGGTCGTCAGCGCCATCAAGGGCCAGCGGATCGCTCCGGCCAGACCGGCGGTCACAAGCAGGGCGAGAGGCCCGAAGCGTGCGATCAGGGGCTTGCCGAACCAGAAGACCAGCACCTCGGCCACCACGCCGAGCGCCCAGAGCGCCCCGACCAGAACTTCGTCGAGGCCGCTGCGCGACCAGTCCAGGGCGGAGTAGGCGTAGTAGACCGCATGGCTCCCCTGGATCAGCGCGGCGGCGAGCAGCAGCAGCAGGAAATCCCTCCGGCGCAGCAGAGCCAAAGGGCGGCTGCCGGACAACGGGCTCCGGCCGCCCCCGCCGCCTGCGGGCTCGATCTCCGGCGGCAGCAGCCAGGCCGCCACCACCGTCAGCAGCGTGCTGACGGTGACCAGATGCAACACCCAATCGGGGCCGAAACGGCCGATCACGATGCCACCGCCCAGATTGGCGACAATGAAAGCCAGCGAGCCCCACAAGCGCGCGCGGCCGTAGGCGAAGCCGTAGCGGTCGGCCGCCCGCACCGCCAGCCCTTCGACCAGAGGCATCTGCGGCTGGTGCAGCAGCCCGGTCAGCGTATGCAGCACGACGATCAGCGCCAGGCCCGCTGCGAACTCGAGGGAGATCAGACAGAGGGGTGTCGCAACGGCCAGCGCCAGGATCGTCAGTCGTCTCCGGTTGCTGCGGTCGGCCAGAAGGGCGATGCCGGGCGTGGTAACGACGCGCAGCCAGGCCGGCAGCGCCAGCACCAGCCCGATGGCCTGGTCGGAGAAGCCCCGCGACTCCAGCCACAGCGGGATGTAGGGCAGGTAGATGCCGATGGTGAGGAACAGCCCGCCGTAGACAAAGGCGAAGCGCGCCGAAATGGCGAAGGCGGAACGCTGCTGCCCGGTCGGTTCCCCTGCCGTTTCCTTGGCCGCCTGCCGCTCCGTCACGCGGGCGCGTGGGCGGCGCTGCGCCGGTCTTCGCGAATCAGGTCGCTGGCCTTTTCGGCGATCATGATGGTTGGCGAGTTGGTGTTGCCGGAGGTGATCGTCGGCATGATCGAGGCATCGACCACACGCAGTCCCTGCAGGCCGTGCAGCCGAAGCCGGGAGTCGACCACCGCCAGGGGGTCGTCGCCCATCTTGCAGGTGCCGACGGGGTGGAAAATGGTCGTGGCGATATCGCCGGCGGCCTTGGCCAGCTCCTCGTCGCTGGCGATATCGCGGCCCGGCTTGATCTCTTCGGCCTGGAACCTCTGCAGCGGCGGCTGCGCACAGATCCGGCGGGTCAGGCGGATCGAGTCCGCGGCGATCCGGCGGTCCGCGGCGGTGTTCAGATAGTTGGGGCGGATCGCCGGCGCGTCGCGGTAATCGGCGCTCTTGATGTGGATCGAGCCGCGGCTCTCCGGCCGCAGATTGCACACGCTGGCGGTGAAGGCGGGGAATCGGTGCAACGGCTCGCCGAAGCGGTCCAGGCTCAGCGGCTGCACGTGATACTCCAGGTTCGGCGTCGCCTGGCTGGGGTCCGACTTGACGAAGGCGCCGAGCTGGCTGGGCGCCATAGTCAGCGGACCGCTGCGTTTGACCAGGTACTCCAGACCCATGGCGGCCTTGCCGAACAGGGAGTTGGCCACCTGGTTCATGGTCCTGGTGCCGGCAACCTTGAAGATCGTGCGAATCTGCAGATGGTCCTGCAGGTTCTCGCCGACGCCGGGCAGGGCGTGACGCACCGCGAGGCCGTGGTCCTGCAGCACCTCGGGCTTGCCGATGCCGGAGAGCTCCAGGAGCTGCGGGCTGCCGATGGCGCCGGCTGCCAGGATCACCTCGCCCTCCGCCCGGGCCGCGGCGGGCGCGCCCTCGTGCCGGAACTCCAGGCCGGTGACGCGCTTGCCCTCGAAGGTCAGGCCTTCGGCCTGGGCATGGGTCAGCACGGTCAGGTTGGGGCGGCCCATGACCGGCTTGAGGAAGCCGGTGGAGGTGGACCAGCGGATGCCCCGCCGCTGGTTGACCTGAAACAGGCCGACGCCCTCGTTGTCGCCGCGGTTGAAGTCGTCGCTGCGCGGAATGCCGCTCATCTCCGCCGCCTCGGCGAAGGCCTCCAGAATCTCCCAGGAGAGGCGCTGCTGTTCGATGCGCCACTCGCCGCCGGCCTTGTGGTGCGGGCTGTCGCCGCCGAAGTGATCTTCGGAGCGCAGGAAGTAGGGCAGCACGTCGTCCCAGCTCCAGCCCGCATTGCCCATCTGGCGCCAGCCGTCGTAGTCGGCCGCCTGGCCGCGCAGATACAGCATGCCGTTGATGGAGGAGCAGCCGCCCAACACCTTGCCGCGCGGATAGCCCAGCGCGCGGCCGTTCAGCCCCGGCTCCGGCTCCGTTTGAAAGCCCCAGTCGGCGCGCGGGTTGCCCATGCAGTAGAGATAGCCGACGGGGATCTTGAACCAGATCCAGTCGTCCTTGCCGCCGGCCTCCAGCAGCAGGACCGTGACCTCGGGATCGGCCGACAGGCGGTTGGCCAGGACGCAGCCGGCCGAGCCGGCCCCCACCACGATGTAGTCGAAGCTGCCGATGTGCTTACGCGGGTCCTGGGTCTGCTCGGGCATGGGGGCGACTGGTCCTCCGGCTTTTCTCTTTGACCGCAGACTGCCCCAGCCGATGGCCGCAAGGGAAGGCGCCGCAGTTTCATCTTTCGGCAAGGCTTGTCGGTCTAGACTTTCAATCATCTACGATTTGCTGCCCGGAAAGCGGTGCGACCCATGACCCACTTCCTGAGTTCCGACGTCAACGAAGACGGCTACAAGTTGGAAGACATCCTTGGCACCATCACCAAGGACATCATCTATCGCGCCGGCAAGATCGCCGACGATCAGCGGCCCGAGGCGCGCCACGTCCTGGACAACAACGTCAAGATCCTGGGCCTGCTGGCCGAAGCGCGGCGCCTGGCGGAAGACTCCACACGCACCCTCGACAAGGCCTTCGGCCCGAGCCGCTCGGCCGAAGGCGGGCCGCCCCGCATCGGCGTCGCTGACTGAGGGACGGACAGCCAGATCTTGTGCTGTGTCTGGTGGTTGCCCAGATATCTAGTCTCTAGCAACGATAGGGACTGGAGCCATGTCATTCTCGAATTCCGCGCGCGAGATTAGGGCCTCCATCCAGATCGCCAACGTGAAAGATATCGTCAGTAAGGTTATCGGCCACGCGAAGTACTGGGGTCGCCGGCCGCAGGATATGATCGTTGGTGTTACGTCCGATATAGACAAACGAATGCAGGAGTATGGGCGTTCGCTGTCCGGTAGCGTTCTCGTTATCGAGGCGCCGACATACGAAGTGGCGCGAGAGGTCAAGGCGACCCTGGTTCACGGCTTTAACTTCGACAGCGGCACCGGAGGCGATACGACAGGCCGGAAGCTTTACGCCTTCCCCAAGTAGCCTCACACCCCGAGATATCTCTCCTGCAGCGCGCGGTCGGCGGCCAGCTCGGCGGAACTGCCGCGCCAGGCGACTTGGCCCTTCTCGATCACGGTGTGGCGGTCGGCCAGCGGCAGCAGCGCGTCCAGGTTCTTGTCGATGACCAGGATCGCCTGGCCGCTGGCCTTCAGCTCCCGCAACACCCGCCAGATCTCGGCGCGCACCAGCGGCGCCAGCCCTTCTGTCGCCTCGTCCAGGATCAGAAGCTTCGGGTTGATCATCAGCGCCCGGCCGATCGCCAGCATCTGCTGCTCGCCGCCGGAGAGCTGGGTGCCGAGCGCGTTGCGCCGTTCGGCCAGCACAGGGAAGAGCCGCCGCACGCCCTCCAGGGTCCAGGGCCCCGGCCGTGCCGTGGCGATCAGGTTTTCCTCGACGCTGAGGTTGGGAAAGATCTGGCGGCCTTCCGGAACCAGGCCCAGGCCGGCCTGGGCGGCGCGGTGCGGCGGGCAGCCGATCAGCTCGGCTCCCTCGAAGCGGATCGAGCCACCGCTCGGGCGCAGCAGGCCCATCAGACAGCGCACCGTCGTGGTCTTGCCCATGCCGTTGCGGCCCAGCAGCGTCGCCACCTCGCCGGTCCCCACGGAAAAGTCGAGGCCGAAGAGCACGCGGCTCGGACCGTAGGCCGCGGTGAGGCCTTCGACCTCCAGCATCACAGCGTCTCCTGTTCGCTGGGGCTGTCGTCGCTTCCGTCTTCTTCGCCGAGATAGGCGGCGCGCACCTCGGCGTCGTTGCGGATTGCCTCGGGTCTGTCCGTCGCGATGGGGCGTCCGTAGACCAGCACGGTGATGCTGTCGGCCAGCGCGAAGACGGCGTCCATGTCGTGTTCGATCAGCACGATGGTCACCTCCCGCTTGAGACCCGACAGCAGCGCGACCATCGCCTGGGTCTCCTCGCGGCTCATGCCCGCGGTCGGTTCGTCGAGCAGCAGCAGCCGGGGCCGGGTGGCGAGCGCCAGCGCGATCTCGAGCTGGCGCTGCTCGCCGTGGGCCAGAGCCGCGACCGGCACGTTCGCGCGCTCGTCGAGGCCCACCCGGGCGAGTGCGGCGCGGGCCGGTTCGATCAGCGCCGGATCGCGGGTGGCCGGCTGCCAGAAGCGGAAGGCGTGGCCGGCCCGGGCCTGGACGGCCAGCAGCGCGTTCTCCAAGGCCGTGAAGCGCGGAAAGAGGCTGGTGATCTGATAGGAGCGGGCGAGGCCGGCCTGCGCGCGGGCCGGCGCGGCCAGGGCCGTGACGTCGGTGCCGTCGAAGGCGATGCTGCCGGCGTCCGGCTTCAGTTCGCCGGCGAGCAGCGAGATCAAGGTGGTCTTGCCGGCGCCGTTCGGGCCGATCACGGCGCGCAGCTCGCCCGCTGCGATCTCCAGCTCGACGCCGTCGCAGGCCTGGACCGCGCCGAAGGCCTTGCGCAGGCCGCTGGCTCTCAAGAGCGGTTGGCTTGCTTGCGGTTCAGTCACGGCGCCGCCCCTCCACCAAGCCCCAGAGGCCGCGGCGGGCGTAGAGCACCACCAGGATCAGCACGGGTCCCAGGAAGAGCTGCCAGTGCTCCGTCACTTCCTTTAGAAGGAACTCCAGCAGCAGAAAGGCGACGGCGCCGGCCAGGGGGCCGTAGAGTGTGCCGATGCCACCGAGAATGACGATCACCAGCAGTTCGCCGGAGAGGTGCCAGGAGAGGAAGGAGGGGCTGACGAACTCCGTCTGGTTGGCCAGCAGCGCCCCGGCCAGACCGGCGACGGCGCCGGAGAGGGTGAAGGCCGCGAGCTGGTAGCGGAAGCCCGCCGTACCCAGCGCCTGCATGCGCCGCGGGTTGTCGCGCAGGCCCATCAGCGTCCAGCCGAAGCGCGAGCCGACCAGGCGGCGCTTCAGCAGCGTGAAGGCCAGCACCAGGGCCAGGCAGAGATAGAAGAAGACGACGTCGTTGCCGATGTCGAGCGGTCCGAAGTCGCTGCGCGCCCAGAGGCTGAGCCCGTCCTCGCCGCCGTAGTCCGGCAGCGAGATGAAGAGGTAGTAGATCATCTGCGCGAAGGCGAGGGTGATCATGATGAAGTAGAGGCCGCTGGTCTTCAGGCTGAGGGCGCCGATGGCCAGCGCCAGCAGGCCCGAAACCAGCATCGCCAGCGGGAAGACCAGAAAGCCGGACTCGCTGCCCGAGAGGCCCAGGAAGCTGCCGCCCATGAAGCTGTGGAAGGAGAGGATGGCGACGACGTAGGCGCCGGCGCCGACGAAGGCCCCATGGGCGAAGCTGACGAGACCGCCGTATCCGAGGATCAGGTTCAGCGCCAGCGCCGCCAGGCCGTAGATCAGCATGCGGCTGGCCAGGTCCACCGCCCACAGCAGGCCGCCGGCCCAGGCGAGCGCCGGGAAGAGCGCGAAGGCCAGCAGGCCGATCAAGGCGACGAGGTCGGAGCGCTGCATCGGGGTTATGCCATCAGCCGTGTGCCGGGAAGAGGCCGCGCGGCCGGGCGATCAGCACGCCGGCCATCAGGATGTAGATGGCCATGGAGGCGAGCGCGCCGCCCGCCGCCGCGGCGCCCGCCGGGTCCAGGAACAGGCCGAACAGACCCGGCAGAAAGGCGCGGCAGAGCATGAAGGTGAAGCCCACCAGCAGCGCGCCGACGAAGGCCCCGCGGATCGAGCCGATGCCGCCGATCACGATCACCACGAAGACCATGATCAGGATCGGCTCGCCCATCCCGACCTCGACCGCGTAGATCGGCCCGGCCATGACGCCGCCGAGCCCGGCCAGCACCGCACCCAGGCCGAACACCAGCGTGTAGAGCTTGGCGATGTCGATGCCGAGGGCCTGGACCATCTCGCGGTTGGAGGCGCCGGCACGGATCAGCATGCCGAGCCGCGTCTTGGTGACCAGCCAATAGAGAAACAGCCCGACCAGCAGGCCCACCGCGATGATCGCCAGCCGGAAGGCCGGGTAGGGGGCGCCGGGCAGGATCTCGACGGCGCCGGACAGCCAATCCGGCAGGTCGAGGCGCAGAGGCCGGGCGCCGAAGACGATCTTGACGCCCTCATTGAAGAACAGGATCAGGCCGAAGGTCGCCAGCACCTGATCCAGGTGGTCGCGGTCGTAGAGCCGGCGCAGCACCAGCAGCTCGACCAGGATGCCGACCAGCGCCGTGGCGGGCAGCGCCGCGAGCAGGCCCAGCAGGAAGGACCCGGTTTGCAGACTGACCCAGGCGCAGACGAAGGCTCCCACCATATAGAGCGAGCCGTGCGCCAGGTTGACCAGATTCATGATCCCCAGCACCAGCGTCAGTCCGGCCGCGATCAGGAACAGCATCACGCCGAACTGCAAACCGTTCAGCAGTTGCTCGAAGATCAGGAGAAGCGACATGGAGGGGCTGTGTCGGGCGATAGCGGGGCGGGATGAAGCGGATCGGGCGCGGCGTTTGAAAATCCGGGAAGCCCGCGTCGCGGTCAAGCTTTCTGCGTCCTTGCCACTCTGACAGGGGTCGAGGCTGCAGGAGGCCTTCGGACGATCGCGGGCGTGAGCGTCGCGTGGCGGTATAATCTCGCTAAAGGATCACCGTCTCCTGCCCGCTGCTGGTCTGCAGCAGGTCGGCCAGCACCGCCAGACCGTCCCGGACCCGCGCCCGGGTGCTCTCGTGGCTGAGGCAGAGGCGGACGGCCTGCGGGCTGTCCGAGGGATCGACGGCGAAGGCACCGCCGACCAGAACCTTCACGCCGCGGTCCTGCGCCGCCATCCGGAACAGCTCGGGGGTCCAGCGCGGCGGCAGGCTCAGCCAGG
Source organism: Kiloniellales bacterium (assembly GCA_052168175.1). Classification (GTDB taxonomy): domain Bacteria; phylum Pseudomonadota; class Alphaproteobacteria; order Kiloniellales; family DSM-21159; genus Algihabitans. Next base: position 793,755 of record JBQLZH010000001.1, on the reverse strand, counting down.
TATGGAAGCCGTGCGGGTCCGCCTCGAGGGAGGCCTCTGGAAGCAGGTCGCGGGCCATCGCCTGGCGCGCCGCCGCCTCGTCGCGCTGAAAACCGTTGAGGGCCTCGGCGGTGCCATCCTCGATCCAGCGGCTTGCGATCTCGGCCATCAGCGGCGGCGGCATCCAGCTCGATAGCCGGACGGCGTTCCGGGCCGCGCGCGCCTGCGCAGGCGGTGCGAGGAGGAAGCCCACCCGCAGCCCGGGTGCGAGGCTTTTCGACAGGCTGGTGACGTAGAGCGTGCGCTCCGGCGCGAAGCAGGCCAGCGGCGGCGGGCGCTGCGGCGGCAGAAAGCCGAAGACATCGTCCTCGATCACCGTGAGATCCCGCTTGCGGGCGACCGCGGCAATCGCGGAACGGCGCCCGGCATCCAGCGTCGCGGTTGTGGGGGTGTGCAGGGTCGGCAGGCAGTAGAGGGCCTTGGCCGCCACCCGGTCGCAGGTTGCCTCCAGGGCCTCGGGACTCAGCGTGCCGTCTTCGCTGCGAACCGGGACGACCTTGAGGCCGAGTTGAAGCGCCATCGCCGTGATGGGGGCGTAGGTCAGCGCCTCGGTCAGCAGGACGTCGCCCGGCCGCAGCGTCGCCAGCAGCGCTGCCATGATCCCGTGTTGCGCGCCGACCGTGAGCGCGATGGCGTCAGGCGCCGGGTCGAGGCCGACCCGGCGGAGCCATTTCGCGGCGGCGGCAAGGTGATCGTTTCGGTCGCCCGCGGTCTGATAGTCCAGACACGCCGCCAGATCGGCGGAGCCGGCCAAGTCCGCCAGGCTGCCCGCCAGAGCCTTCGCCGCCGGACTGGGCGCCGGCAGATTGAGCGAAAAATCGACCGGCCCCGTTGCGGGGCGCGTCAGCGTGGCGGGCGGAGCCTCGGTCGTCAGCGCTCCGCTGTCCCGCACATAGGTGCCGCGGCCGACCTCGCCCTTCAGGAAGCCCCGCTCCATGGCATCGGCATAGGCGCGACTGACGGTGTTCAGGGAGACGCCCAAGGCATAGGCCAGGTCCCGCTGGGGCGGCAGGCGGGACCCCCTGGGCAAAAGCCCGTCGCTCACGCTTTCGCCGATGGCATCGGAAATCTGTCGGTACTTGGGACCTCGTCGTCCCGCGAGGCTCGGCTGCCAAATTGTCATGAGGCAATATTTCAATTGCTATCGCTTTTTCGTCAAGTCAATCAATGCAAATTGTATTGATCTTTAGAAAGCGGGGGCAGGCCGTGACAGAGAGCAGGCAAGGCGTTGAGACGAACCGCCCGACAAGCCGAGGGCGCCCGGAAACGGGGGTCGCCCTCGCGTTCGTCTGCCTGGCGATTCTGGGCGTCATGCCGGTCATTTCGAACAGCCGGCCTGCGGACTTCGATGCGCTGAGCTTCGCCTTTTTCCTGTCGGCCTGGCAGCTCCTCTTCTCTCTGCCTCTGGTGCTGCACGAGCTGCGGCCCGGGGATAGGGGAGCTGGGGACAAGGGTGCTGGGGATAGGGGCATCTTCACGGCCGATCTGCCCCCGCGGCGCCAGCGGCGCACCCTCGCGATCATCCTGGCCACCGGCGCGATCTTCGGCCTCTCCACCTACGTCTACGTGCTGGCCGTGGAGAAGGCGGGCACCGTGAGTGCCGCGATTGCCATTCAGGCCTATCCGCTTTTCGCGATCCTTTGGGAGACGTTGTTTCTCAAAAGACGCAAGACACTGCTCGAGCTGTTTTTCACGCTGCTCTTGCTGGTCGCACTCTGCTACCTGGCCACCGGCGGAACCTGGCGCGTCGAGGGCTTCTCCATCTGGTTCCTCTTCGCCCTTGCCGTGCCTTTTCTCTGGAGCGTCGCCCATGTAGTCATCAAGGAAGTCCTTGACCGAACGCCGATCACGCCGGCCCAGGTGACCTTCTTCCGGGTGCTGGTGTCGACGGTCGTCCTCGGGGTTGCCTTGATGCTCGTCGGCGGCGCGGAAGGACTCCTGGCCGATGGCGGGCGGAGGGACTTTCAGGTCTTCGCCCTGATCATGGGGCTGGTCTACTACCTGGAACTGCTGTTCTGGTTCCACGCCGTGCGCTTCATCGACGTGTCGATGGCCAGTTCGATCACGGTGCCCTGGCCGGCGCTGACCATGGTTCTGGCCGTTCTCTTCCTGGGCGAGGCGGTCGAGGTCTATCACCTGGTCGCGCTTGCTGCCGTTGCCGCCAGTCTCTACGGGCTTCTCTACGCAGCCAGGAAGAAGCGCGGAAACGCAGGGCCTTAGATACGCTGCCGGGTCCCTGTCAGACCCCGGGCAGCACCGCCCGCGCCGTCTCGATGAAGGCGCGCAGCTTCGGCGTCTGTCCGGCCCGCTGGGGAAAGTAGAGGAACAGGCCGGTCTCTTCGATGCAGTTCTCGGCCAGGACCTGTACCAGCCGGCCGGCGGCCAGATCCTCGGCGACCAGGGGCTCGAAGATGTAGACGAGACCAAGGCCGGCCAAGGCCAGGTCACGGGCGTAGAGCGGGTCGTTGATCAGCACCGTGCCCGGCGTCTCGATGGCCAGCTCCGCCCCCTTGTCTTCCAGGTCCCAGCGGTAGACGCCACCGCCGGACAACAGGCGATAGGCGACGCAGTTATGGCTTTGGAGATCGGCGATGCTGTGCGGCGTTCCGCGCTCGGCCAGGTAGTCGGGCGTTGCGACGATGGCGATCCGGATCGGCGGCGTCAGGCGCACGGCGACCATGTCCTGGGCGATCATGTCGCCGAGCCGGATGCCGGCATCGAAGCCTTCGGTCACGATGTTGGCGAAGCCGTCGTCGCTGTACACCTCCACCCGCAGGTCGGGGTAGCGTCTCGCCATCTCGGGCAGCACCGGGGTGATGCAGAGCGGCAGGGCGACGCGCGGCACGTTGAGGCGCAGCAGTCCGCCGATGCGGCCCTGGTCGGCGCGCAGCAGCTCGAAGCCGTCCGACAGGCTCTTCAGGGCCGGGGCCGTGGTTTCCACGAAGCGTCGGCCGGCTTCGGTCAGGGCGACGTTGCGGGTGGTGCGCGCGAAGAGCTGCACGCCAAGGCGCTGTTCCACGGACTTAACGGCATGGCTGACGGCGGAGGGGCTGATACCCAGTTCGGCCGCCGCGGCTGCGAAGCCCCCGCGGCGCGCGACGGTCAGGACGGTCGGCAAATGTATAAGAAGATCGCGGTCCATTCTTGAATCATATCGAACAATTCATTCGCAAAGGAAGGTCTAGTCATCGACCCCGGCAGCGCCACATCAGCGGTTGAATGCGCATAAGCGCGTCCTAGAGCGCGATTGTCATTTGCGGAAGCGGACCCGCTTCCGCAAATGACGTGAATCGCACTCTAACCAACGAAGCGAGCAGGATTCACGCCTTGGGGGATCGCCGACGCGAGTCCCCCCAAGGCGATCCTGCTCTAGCCAGGAGGGAGTTGATGGTCACCTTCACCTTGAACGGCGAAGAAACGAGTCTCGATGCCGACCCCAACATGCCGCTGCTTTGGGCGCTCCGCGAAAAGGCGGGGTTGACCGGTACGAAGTTCGGTTGCGGCCTCGCACAGTGCGGTGCCTGCACCGTGCATCTCGACGGTTTCCCGGTGCGGTCGTGCCAGACCTTCGTCGGAGACGTCGAGGGGGCCCAGATCACCACGATCGAGGGTCTGTCCGGCGATCTCGCGGCCACCGTGCAGCAGGTCTGGGCCGATCTCGACGTGCCGCAGTGCGGTTACTGCCAGTCGGGCCAGATCATGGCAGCGGTCGCCCTGCTGTCCGAGATGCCCAGCCCCAGCGATGCCGACATCGACGGCGCGCTGGAGGGCAACCTCTGCCGTTGCGCCACCTATCACCGCATCCGCGCGGCGATCCACGAAGCATCCCGCCGGCTGGAGGCCTAAGCCATGCGCGCTCACGCAATGCTCTCTCATGCGGCGACACTCCCGAAGAAACTGGTGAATGCTCCGCTGTCGCGTCGCCGCTTCCTGGTCGGTGCGGCTGCGACCGGCGCCGGGATCGCAGTCGGTTTCCGCGCGGTGCCGTTGGCCGCCGAAGGCGAGGCAATCGGCCCGACGAGCCCTTTCCAGAGCTATCTCGAGATCGGCGAAGACGGTCAGGTGACCGTTTTTTCCTCGCAGTTCGAAATGGGGCAGGGCGCCTATCACGGTCTCGCGACCCTGGTCGTCGAGGAGCTGGACTGCGACTGGAACGACGTGCAGGTCGTCGGTGCCAGCGGCAACCTGGCGACCTACGGCAACATCATGTGGGGCGGCACGGCGCAAGGCACCGGCGGGTCCACCTCCATGGCGACCTCCTGGGATCGCTACCGCCAGGCCGGCGCGACGGCCAAGGCCATGTTGAAGGCCGCGGCGGCCGAGGCCTGGGGCGTGTCGGCCGAGGAGATCGAGGTCGAGGCCGGAATGCTGCGTCATGCGGCCGGAGGCCACGAGGCCGGCTTCGGCGAGCTTGCCGCCGCGGCTGCCAGTCAGCCGGTCCCTGGCGAGGTTGCGCTCAAGACGCCGGCCGAGTGGACGCAGATCGGCAATCCGGAGGTGCTGCGGTACGACCGGGTCGGCAAGACCGACGGCACCCAGGACTTTACGCTGGACGTACAGCTCCCGGGTATGCTGACCGCGGCCATGATTCATCCGCCGAAGTTCGGCGCGACGTTGGTCAGTTTCGACGGCGAGGCGGCGAAGGCCATGCCGGGCGTGGTCGATGTGGTGGCCGTGCCGCGCGGGATCGCCGTGGTGGCGGAGGATACCTGGTCGGCGATCAATGCCACTTGGTCCGTCGAGGCCGAGTGGGATGAGACCGAAGCGGAGGCCCGCGGCTCGGCGGAGATCATGTCGGAGTATCGCGCCTTGGCCTCGCAGGCGCCGACGGCGCTGGCCCGGGACGACGGCGATTTCGATGCCGCCCTGGCCGAGGCCGCGCAGGTGATCGAAGCCAGCTACGAGTTTCCCTATCTCGCCCACGCCGCGCTGGAGCCGATGAACGCCGTGGCGCGGATGAACGAGGACGGCACTCTCGAGGTCTGGGGCGGCCATCAGATCCCGGACTTCTACCAGTACCTCTCCTCGCAGATCGCCGAGATCCCGCCTGAGCAGGTCAGGATGCACGTTCTGAAGACCGGCGGCGGCTTCGGGCGCCGTGCTGTGGGCGACGGCGATGTCGTCGTCGAGGCCGTCTCGGTTGCCAAGGCGCTGGGCTGGCGCGCACCGGTCAAGGTGCAGTGGACCCGCGAGAACGACATGCGCGGAGGCCGCTATCGCCCGGCCTACGTCCACCGCTTGCGGGCCGGTCTGGATGACGAGGGCCGGCTGGTTGCTTGGGACAACCATATTGTCGGGCAGTCCATCGTCTCGGGCACGCCCTTCGAGGGGCTGATCCAGAACGGGATCGACAACACCTCCGTCGAGGGCTCTTCGACTTTGCCGTATGCAATCCCGAACTTGCGTGTCGGCCTCACCACCACCGACGTCAAGGTGCCGGTGCTCTGGTGGCGGGCCGTGGGCTCGACGCACACCGCCTATGCCACCGAAGTCTTCATGGACGAGGTGATCGAGGCCGCGGGAGCGGACCCGGTGCAGTTCCGCCTCGATCTGCTGCAGGAGCATCCGCGCCATGCCGAGGTGCTGCGCCTGGCGGCGGAGGCAGCCGGGTGGGGCAACGATCTGCCGGAGGGCCGGTTCCACGGCGTGGCTCTGCACGAGAGCTTCGCGAGCTACGTCGCCCAGATTGCCGAGGTTTCGGTCGAGGACGGCCAGGTACGGGTGCACAAGGTGGTCTGTGCGGTCGACTGCGGCGTGCCGATCAATCCCGACACCATCAGGGCGCAGATGGAGGGTGGCATCGGTTTCGGCCTCGGCTCGATCCTGCAGGAGGAGCTGACGCTGACGGCCGGTGAGGTCGACCAGGGCAACTACGATGGCTACCGGCCCCTGCGTATCTCTCAGATGCCGGAGATCGAGGTGGTCATCGTCGACAGCCCGGCCTCACCGACCGGCGTCGGCGAACCCGGCACACCCCCGATCGGTCCGGCCGTCGCCAACGCCGTCTACCGGGCGACCGGGCGGCGGGTGCGCCAGCTGCCCTTCGAGAAGGGCCTGACCACCTGACGTCTGTGGGTCGATCCTTGGGCCTCTGATAACGTGAATCGGGCGGAGCCGACTGGCTCCGCCCGATTTCCTTTGGCAGCTCTTGAAACGTCTTACGGCAGGCTGCAGTCGCCGGCGTAGGCGTCCTGGTGATCGGCGAAGGCCCGCCCGATGGTGCTGTTGGTCAGCACGCCGTCCTCCATCACCACCTCGCGGACGTAGATGTTCTGGATCGGGTGGTTGTTGTTGCCGAAGCGGAAGGCGCCGCGCACGGACTCGAAGTCGGCCGCTTTCACCGCAGCCCGAAAGGCCTCCAGGTCCTCGGTTCCACCGGTCTCCGCCAGCGCGGCGGCGATCAGGCGGGCCGTGTCGTAGCCCTGGCTGGCGTAGAGCGAGGGCAGGCGGTCGTAAGCCTCCTGGAAGGCGGCGACGAACTGGACGTTGGCCGCGTTGTCCAGGTCCTTGTTCCACTGGGAGGAGTTGATCACCCCGACGGCCGACTCCCCGACCGCACCCAGGATCGCCTGGTCGAAGCTGAAGGCGGGCCCGAACAGCGGCACCTGGCCGCTCAGCCCGGCCTGGTCGTATTGCCGGATGAAGCTGATGCCCATGCCGCCGGGCAGGAAGAAGAAGACGGAATCGGGGTCGGCGGCGCGGATCTGCGCCAGTTCCGCCGCGTAGTCCGTCTGGCCGAGCTGGGTGTAGAGCTCGCCGGCCAGCTCGCCGGTGTAGAAGCGCTTGAAGCCGGTCAGCGCGTCCTGGCCCGCCGGATAGTTGGGCGCCAGGATGAAGGGTTTGCGGAAGCCCTGGTCGAAGACGTACTTGCCCATGGCCTCATGCAGATTGTCGTTCTGCCAGGCGGTGTTGAAGTAGTTCTCGTGGCAGCCGCGCCCCGCAAGCTGCGAAGGGCCGGCGTTGGGGCTGAGATAGAGCACGTCGTCGCGCACCACGCTCGGCACCACGGCGATGGCCAGGTTCGAGAAGATCAGGCCGGTCATGATGTCGACCTCGTCGCGCTCGACCATGCGGTCGGCGATCTCCTTGGCGACGTCCGGCTTGCGCGCATCGTCCTCCACGATCACCTCGACCGGCATCCCGCCCAAGGTTCCGCCCTCCTGCGCGACCGCCAGCAGGAAGCCGTCGCGCACGTCGATGCCGAGCGCGCTGCCGCCGCCGGACAGCGTGGTGATCATGCCGATCTTGACCGGCCCGTCTTGCGCGCCGGCCGCGACAGGCGCAGCCAACGCCAGAGCCGTCGCAGCCGCGGCGGCCAGAATTCTGCGTGTCATGGAACTTTTCTCCCTGGTCCCCAAAACCATTGTGTCCTTTTGGCCCGCGGATGCCGGTCGTCGGGCGTCCGTGGGCGGAGCGACTGTAGCGTGGTGCCTATCACCCGCCAAGAAATCGCTGGGGGCCGGGTGTAGGGCGGCACGCGGCCTGCAGGGGTTCGCTGCGGAGCCTGTTACAGGAGCTTCGCGAAGCTGAGTTCGTGGCCGTCGGGATCGGTGATGTGGAAGTAGCGTTCGCCCCAGGGGGCATCCTCCGGTCCGAACTCCGGCGAGAGTCCGGCGGCGACGGCCTCGGCATGGAAGGTATCGACGTCCTCGACGTAGAAGATCGCACGGCCCCACCATTGCACCGCTTGGTCGGGGGCGGCGGCGATCAGGTTGAGGAAGCCGCTGCCGGCATAGAAGGAGGTGAAGGCGGACTCCGCACCGCCGTACTTCAGCGCGAAGCCCAGCGTCTCGTAGAACGCCACCGCCCGCGCCATGTCGTGGGTGGCCAGGGTGATCGCGGAAATGCCGGTGATCGCGGTGGACATGGATTAGGCCCCTTACAATACCTCGACCAAGCTGCGTCCTGCGTGGCTTGGCAAGCGCGACCGCGCGCCCGCAGCCCTGCGAGGAAAAGCCTAAGTGGCGTCTGAACGCATGACCATCGTTACCGTGCCACGAAACCGCCGTCGGCGATCAGGGCTTCGCCGGTGATCGCACCGCCGTCGTCGCTGGCCAGGAAGGCGACGGCCGCAGCGACCTCCTCGGGCGTGCCGAGCCGGCCGGTCGGCTGGCGGCGGGCCAGCTTGCCCAGCATCGCTTCGGTCTCGCCGAGCGACCCGGCGATCCCCTCCAGCATGGTCGTCTCCACGAAGCCGGGGCAGAGGGCGACGACCCGGATGGGATAGCCGGCTTCGGCACAATGGATGGCGGCGGTCCTGGTCGCCCCGACCAGCCCCGCCTTGGCGGCCGAGTAGGCGGCCAGCGGCACCGCGGCCACCTGTCCGGCGATCGAGGCCAGGTTGACGATGACCGCCGCATGGGGCGCCCGGCGCGCCTTCATGGCCGCGATGCCGGCCTGCAGGCCGAAGAAGGGGCCCTCCAGGTTGACGGCCAGGCTGCGGCGCAGCTCCTCCGGGGTCGTGGCCTCGATGTCCTTGGTCACCGCCAGCCCGGCGCCGTTGATCAGCACGTCGAGGGGGCCGAGCTGCGCCTGCACCTGGGCGATGGCGCTGTCCCAGTCGGCGCGCCGGGTGACGTCGAGTGCCAGGGTCAGGGCCGCGGCGGGCAACTCGGGTGCCGTCAGGTCGCTGGCGGCGACCTTGGCGCCCTCGGCCGCCAGGCGGGCGACCGTCGCCCGGCCGATCCCGCCGGCGGCGCCGGTCACCAGGATCACCCGGCCGGCAAGACGCCGAGTCAGATCAACGGGGGTCAGATCGACGGGGGGCAGATCCACGGGGGTCAGTTCCATAGGATGAGCTGACTCCTCACGACTCCCCGCGATCCCTTATGTTCCGGTCGCTTTCGTGACGGTATTAAAATACCGAAATTGTAACCGCCTCTTTTTGAACCGTTTTTCGTCATTGACTTCCTCGGGTGTCCTGCGTATCTCCCCAGCACGGCGCGCGAGCGGCCTGTCGGCCCGCACAGCGCGCTGTTTCCTTTTCGCATGTCACCCCATCCGATCCAACAGGACCCGGCCGAGATGAAGACCTTTTCAGCCAAGCCGTCCGATATCGACAAGCAGTGGATCGTCATCGATGCCGATGGCGTGGTGCTCGGTCGGCTCGCCAGCCGCGTGGCCAACATTCTGCGCGGCAAGCACAAGGCCACCTACACGCCGCATATGGACTGCGGCGACAACGTGATCATCGTCAACGCCGCCAAGGTGCGCATGACCGGTAAGAAGCGCTTTCAGAAGCACTACTACTGGCACACCGGTTATCCCGGCGGCATCAAGGACCGCACCGCGGACGCGATCCTCTCGGGCCGCTTTCCCGAGCGCGTGATCTACAAGGCGGTGGAGCGCATGGTGCCGCGCGGCCCCCTGGGGCGCACCCAGATGAAGAACCTGCGCGTCTATGCCGGTGCCGAGCACCCGCACGAGGCGCAGCAGCCGACGGCGCTCGACTTCGCCGCAATGAACCCGAAGAACAAGCGAGGCTAACGGTTCCATGGCCGAGGAACAGACCCTCACCGATCTCTCGCAGCTGGGCGAAGCCACAGGCGTGGCGCCCGGTGCAGTCCCCGCCGCAGATGCCGCTCCGGCAGAGCCCAAGCTGGACGCCCAGGGGCGTGCCTATGCGACCGGTCGGCGCAAGAACGCCGTGGCCCGCGTCTGGGTGAAGCCGGGCAGCGGCAAGATCACCGTCAACAAGCGCGAGGTCGACGTCTACTTCGCGCGTCCGGTGCTGCGCATGATCATCAACCAGCCCTTTGGCGTCGCCAACCGTGTCGACCAGTTCGACGTGGTCTGCACGGTCACCGGCGGCGGCCTCTCGGGCCAGGCCGGCGCGGTGCGCCACGGCATCAGCCGCGCCCTGGTCAACTTCGAGCCGGACCTGCGTCCGGTGCTGAAGCAGGGCGGTTTCCTGACCCGCGACGACCGCGAGGTCGAGCGCAAGAAGTACGGCAAGGCCAAGGCCCGCCGCAGCTTCCAGTTCTCGAAGCGCTAGGGCGCTGGCCGCAAGGCCGCAAAGAACGACGGTTTTCGAAGAGGCCCGGGAGAGTTTCCGGGCCTCTTTCGTTTTGCCGCCGATGGCGTCGTCTTTCAGGCCGCCTTCCGGCCGATGACATACTCGTAGTAGATCTCTTCGCCGGTCACGCTGTAGCGGTGGAAGATGTTGTCGGACTCGCTGTCGACAATCTCGCCCTCGCGCAGCTTGGTCTCGATCCACTCCACCAGTGCCACGCACTCCGGGTCCGGGTCGTTCGGTTTGACGTGGAAGACGAACCAGCCCCGCGGCTGCAGGTAGCGGAAGGCCTGCTCGAAACCCGCGACCGGGATGTGGTTGCCCCAGCCGGTTGCCGAGGCGACGCCGACGCAGGTCGGCCTGAAGGCCGCGATCCGGCGCTCCGCCTCTTCCGACATGTTGCAGAGGTCGGCCACCAGATAGTCGCTGTAGGCGCCCGGACGGTCGCGTTCTGCGGCGAGCTTGGCTTCCGCGATGATATCGAGCCCGAGGATGCGGATGTCCGGCAATTCGTGGTGCAGGGCTGAGGCGAAGGCGCCCGAGCCGGCGCCGACCTCGAGCATGGCGATCTGACCCTCGGCATCCGGCGCCGCCTGCAGCAGACGCTTGAAGTGGCGGGCCAGCAGGCGCGGCGTCTGACAGCCCAGCCAGCCGTAGAGCATCGCGTCATACAGCATCGGCACGCGGTACATCGTGCGATAGTCGTGCATGTCGAACTGCCGGCGGGTGCCGTCGACGCAGGCGGTGAACTGCTCGTCGGCCTGGCGCAGCGACCCCTCCACCTGGACGGGTTCGATACGAAGACGCTCCATATCCGCTTGAAAGGCCTCGGGATCGCCCGGCAAAGCCATGAGGACTCCTTTCGCTTGGGTCCGTAGCGCCGGCGGGAAGCCGCGCCACCTGATTCCCTCATAACAGGCCCTTGCCCGAGGCAGAACGCAACCTTGACGTTAATTTTTTTGCGCTGAGGCCAGGTGCCGGCTTGACGCCTCGGTCTTGACTATCCGGCGTAAGCGGTTGTTGTTGGATCGGTCCCATCTGTCAGCGGGCAGGCTGGTCGGCTGTCGATGGGGCGATGACCTGTGCCGCTTCGAGGATTCGCCTATGCTCGACCTGACCGCCTACCTGACCTTCGTGCTGGCCTGCGTGGCCGTGGTGATCGTGCCCGGGCCGACGGTGACGGTGATCATCGCCAACTCCCTGCGGCACGGCGCGCGCGCCGGCCTGGCCAACGTGGCGGGAACCCAGGCGGGTTTGACGGTCATGGTGGTGATCCTGGCCGCCGGCCTGCAGGTGGTGGTCGAGGCCATGGGCGCCGTCTTCACCTGGGTAAAGCTGATCGGCGCCGCCTATCTGATCTACCTGGGTCTGAAGCTGCTGCTGAACCGCGCGCCGCTGGATGCGAGCGAGAGCACGGCACCGCTGCGCCAACGCTCCTTCTTCTGGCAGGGCGTGTTGGTGATCTGGTCGAACCCCAAGGCGCTGCTGTTCTTCGGCGCCTTCATCCCGCAGTTCGTGCGTCCCGAGGGGCCGGTGATGCTGCAGACGCTGCTGCTCGGCGGCACCTTCATGGTGGTGGCCACGCTGCTGGACGGCGGCTATGCGGTGCTGGCGGGGCGGGCAGGGCGCTGGCTGACCCGCAAGCGGGTGCGCCTGCTGGAGATCTGCAGCGGCTGCGCCCTGGTCGGCGGCGGCATCTGGCTCGCCCTGTCGCGACGGCCGGCGTGACCTGCGAGAACAGGACTCCTGTCCGAGTCAGAGGCGAAACCGCTTCCATCTGAGGCGATCGCGCTCTAGAAGCCGGGCGTCGCAACCGCCTGGAGCCTTTTCATGTCGCCCATCATTCTCCCGCACCGCGGAATCTCGCCGCGCATCCATCCCGAGGCCTTCGTGGCCGAGACGGCCGTGGTGATCGGCGATGTGGAGATCGGTCCCGGCAGCTCGATCTGGTACGGCTGCGTGCTGCGCGGCGACGTCAACACCATCCGGATCGGTGCCAACACCAACATCCAGGACGGCACGGTGATCCATGTGAACCGGCCGCGCGACGGCACCGACTACCGGGAGTCCGGGGGCGGCATGGCGACCCTGATCGGTGACGAGATCACCGTCGGTCACTGCGCCCTGCTGCACGCCTGTACGCTGGAGGACCGCGCCTTCGTGGGCATGCGGGCCACCGTGATGGACCAGGCGGTGGTGGAGCGCGAGGGCATGGTGGCCGCCGGCGCCCTGGTGACGCCGAAGAAGCGGGTGGCCTCGCACGAGCTCTGGGCCGGCAGTCCGGCCAAGATGATGCGCGTGCTCAGTCCGGAAGAGATCGACGGCTTCGCGCCTCAGGCCAAGCATTATGCCCGACTTGGCGCCACCTACTTGCAGGAGCAGCGCCAAAGAATTCAAGATGATGGCGCAGAAAGCTAAGAAAAAACTTAAGCAGAAGAAGCCCCGCAACCCGCTCGCCGCACAGCTTTGGACGCAAGGCCTGAAGGTCCGGCCGTCGGCGAAAGCCTACAGTCGCAAGGCCAAGCATCCTAAGCGGGATCCGGGCTGATATCTGCGCCGAGTCTTCTTGGCCCCGGGATCAACCCCGCGATCAACTCGAACCGTCGTTGGCGCTCCGCCGCCGATAGTCGTCGGTCAACTGGCCTGCGTAGCCCCAGTCGGCTTCCTCGATCTCCTGAATGACCACGTGAATGTGCTCCGGTTTCTTCCCGAGCACGCGAACGAGTGAGTCGGTGACGTCCCGGACCAACTCCGCTTTCTGGTTCCGACTCGCACCTTTCGTGATCTGAACGTTCACGTAGGGCATTGCTTTGAAAGACTCCTCTGTTTGGAAAAGCCGATTGGCGTCCGAGGCTCTCACTCGCCCGCCGGTGTTTGCGGCAGCACATCGTCCAGCACGGCGGCACCCATCCCCAGACGGTCCAGGAAGCGCGGCCAGTCGACGGCGCCCCGGTCCTGCAGCAGCAGTGGCAGGGGGCGCTCGTCCAGAGTGAGGTCGGCCAGCGCTTCGCCGCGCGTCAGCTGCCCGTCGCCGTCGGTGTCGTAGCTGCCATGCAGCGAGGCGACGCCCACCAGTTGCAGCGCCAGCAGGCCGACGGCCACGCCGGCGTTGGTCTGTTGCGGCAGATTCTCCCGGGCGCCCAGGAACCAGCGCTGCACGGCGTCGCGTACGGCATTGGCCTCCTCTAGGCCCAGGCGGTCGTCGCCGTTGCGGTCGGCAAAGCGCCAGCCGCTGTCGACGCATTCGGCAGCGGGCCGACCGGCACAGAGCGGTCCGGCTTCAGCCAGAAAACGCGCCACATCCTCCGCCCTGGGCGGCTCGCCCGACGCGGCGCCGGCCGGAGGCGCCAGCACTGCGGCGGCCAGACCGATTGGCAGGGCGTACCGGGTTGCGCCTGCCTTGGCGAGGCGCTTCAGCTTGCGCGGCAGGAGGCCCGACACCGCTGCAACTCCGTCACGCCACCGCGCGTACCTGCACGTAGGAGCCCGGTGCCTCCTCGATGACCTTCAGCTTGCCGTCGCCGGGAACGCGGGCCGGCACCTTGCCGCCGCCGTGGCGTCCGACCCACTTGTCCCACTCCGGCCACCAGGAACCGGCGTGTTCGCTGGCCTTCTCCAGCCAGGCGTCCGGGTCCTTCGGGTTCCGGCTGTTGGTCCAGTAGGAGTACTTGTTCCCGGCTGGAGGGTTCACGACACCGGCGATGTGGCCGGAGGCCGCCAGAACGAACTTGATCGGGCCGGAGAGGTGCTGCGTCAGGGCATAGGTCGAGGCCCAGGGCGCGATATGGTCTTCGCGCGTCGACAGCATGAAGACCGGGGTCTTGATCTTCTGGAGGTCCAGCGGCACGCCCAGCAGTTCGATCCCGCCGGGTTTGACCAGCCTGTTCTCCTGGTACATGCGCCGCAGATAGAAGGAGTGCATCGCCGCCGGCATGCGGGTCGAATCGCTGTTCCAGTACAGCAGGTCGAAGGGGAAGGGGTCCTTGCCCAGCAGGTAGTTGTTGACCACGAAGGACCAGATCAGGTCGTTGGCCCGCAGCATGTTGAAGCTGGTCGCCATGGAGGAGCCCTCGAGGTAGCCCTTCTGGCTCATCTGCTGCTCCAGCGCGGCCAGCTGCTCCTCGTCGATGAAGACCCCCAGCTCGCCGGCTTCTTCGAAGTCGGTCATGGTGGTGAAGAAGGTCGCGCTCTTGATGCGCGAGAGGTCCGGGCCCGGCTTCGACTTGGGTTTCGCCGAGAGGTAGGCCAGCGCGCTGGCCAGGAGCGTTCCGCCCAGGCAGTAGCCGATGATGTTGATCTCCGGCTCGCCCGTCGCCTTCTCGATGGCGTCCAGGGCGGCGAAGGGCCCCTCCAGCATGTAGTCCTCGAAGGACTTGCGGGCCAAGCCCTCGTCCGGGTTGACCCAGGAGACGATGAAGACCGTGTGGCCCTGTTCGACCGCCCACTTCACGAAGGAGTTCTTTTCGCGCAGGTCGAGGATATAGAACTTGTTGATCCAGGGCGGGATGATCAGCAGTGGCCGCTTGTGGACCTGCTCGGTCTTCGGGCTGTACTGGATCAGCTGCATCAGATCGTTCTGATAGACGACCTTGCCCTCGGTCACGGCGATGTTGTCGCCGATCTTGAAGGCCTCCAGGTCGGTCATCTTGATCGAGAGATTGCCCTTCCCGCGCTCCAGGTCGTCGAGCAGGTTCTGGAGGCCCTTGACCAGGTTCTCGCCGCCGGACTCCATCGTCGCCTTCAGCACCTCGGGATTCGTCATCACGAAGTTGGAGGGCGCCATGGCGTCGACGAACTGGCGGGTGTAGAAGTCGACCTTCTTGGAGGTCTTGTCGTCCAGGCCGTCCACCTCGCTGACGGTCGACTGGATCCAGCGAGCGCTCAGCAGATACGACTGCTTGATGAAGTCGAAGAGCTGGCTCTCCTCCCACAGCGGGTCGCGGAAGCGTCGGTCGGCGCGATCGGGCTCGATGACCGCCTCCGCGTCCTGGCCCATCATGCGCTGCGTGGCGGTCTGCCAGAGCTTCATGTAGTCCTGCCAGAAGCCGAGTTGCGCCTGCATCAGCTTCGCGGGATCCGTCATCATCCGCGCCGTCATGTCGAAGAAGGCGCCGCCGATGTTCAGGGGGTCGAGCGGTTGGCTGGCCAGACCGTTGGACTCCTGGGATTGGCGCTCCAGGAAGTCGCTGACCAGTTTCTGGCTGCGCTCCGCGATCC
Source organism: Kiloniellales bacterium (assembly GCA_052168175.1). Taxonomy (GTDB): domain Bacteria; phylum Pseudomonadota; class Alphaproteobacteria; order Kiloniellales; family DSM-21159; genus Algihabitans. Next base: position 778,487 of record JBQLZH010000001.1, on the reverse strand, counting down.
CGGCCATTGCACGCGACAGTTCGACTGGGTCGGGCAGCTTCACATCTGCAGGCTGCTTTTCGTCGGCCATGGTTAATCCTTACTGGTGAGTCGCGGTCCTCAGACGCTGCCGGACGCCGCTGGCCGAAGGTCGCCAACGGCCCCGCCGGCTGCGGCATGGCTCGCGCGGTTTCTTGTCGATCCAGAGGGCGGTTAGCCCCTTTGCGCGCCGGCTGTCTGTGTTACCTTGCCGCTGGTCCGCGCGCAAGGTAAGCAACCCTTGGTCCGGCACCAAGGCTGGCGCCGAGTCGCGGGCTGGGAGGCGCGCCGGGCGGCGCGGACGGACGGGAAGAGTGAGCGGACGGATTTCCGTTTCGAGGAGTTATGAAGTGCAGGTTTTGCGAGGCATGAGATGGGGGCGCGAGGCTTCGGGTCCAGGGAGCGTAAAGCGCCGTCGCTATCTTGTCCTTGCCGCGCTGGCGCCGCTGCTGTTGAGCGGCTGCACGGTGTGGGACGAGTTCTTCGGCGAGGAGCCGCAGCCGGCGCGCGTCGAGGTGCCGGCGCAGAGCGCCGATGCCGAGGTCCCGAGCCTGGGATCGATCCCGGATCGACAGGGCATCAGCCCCACCTCCCAACGCGAAGCCTTGCGACAGAGCCTGGCCGAGGACCGCGCGCGGGCCGGTACCTTCGGGGCAGATCAGGCGGAGGGCGTCTCCACGTCGCCGGCGCCAGGTGTGGTCGAGCCGCCGGCCGCTCTGGACCGCGGTCTCCCGCCTGCACCTCCGCCCCGGGCCGGTTTTGAGGGCAGCGGCGGGTCGGGCGGGGCGCCGGCCTCGGTCAGCCAAGCACCGCCGCAGATGTCGGCCGTGCCCCAGATGCAGCAACAGGGCCTGCAGCAACAGGCGCCGCTGCGGCGCGAGCTGGTCGGCGTGATCTACTTCGGCCACGGCTCGGCCAATCTGGACAGCCGCGACCGCGAGGTGCTGGGCCAGGTCCGCCGGATTCTGGATGGGACCGGCGGGCAGCTGCGGATCGTCGGGCATGCCTCCATGCGCACCGGGGTTATGGAGCCGGCCCGCCATGCGGTCGCGAATCTCGAGATCAGCCAGCAGCGCGCCGCCGCCGTCGCCAACGAGCTGAACCGCCAGGGCGTACCGGATTCGGCACTCGTGATCGAAGCCTTGGGGGCTCAGCAGCCGGTTTTCTTTGAGTTCATGCCGACCGGCGAGGCGGGCAACCGCCGGGTCGAGGTGTATCTGGAGTACTGATCCCGCACGCGTACGCCGCCCGGGCGGCGTGAGGGGCGCAGCCGCCGCGCCATGTCGGATGCGGCTGTTCTTGTCAGATCGAGACCGATGGAAGAGTTCCACCGCATCAAACGCTTGCCCCCGTACGTCTTTGCGGAGGTGAACGCCCTGAAGGCCGCCGCCCGAGCGGCCGGCGAAGACATTATCGATTTCGGCATGGGCAATCCGGACCTGCCGCCGCCGCAGCACGTGATCGACAAACTGGCGGAGACTCTGGCCGACCCGCGCGCGCACCGCTACTCGACGTCGCGCGGCATTCCGGGACTGCGCAAGGCCGTGGCGGCCTATTACGACCGCCGCTTCGGTGTCGATATCGACCCGGAGAGCGAGACCATCGCCACCATCGGCTCCAAGGAAGGGCTCGCCAACCTCGCCCAGGCGATCACCAGTCCGGGCGACATCATCCTGGCGCCGAACCCCAGCTATCCGATCCACGCCTTCGGCTTCATCATCGCCGGCGCGGCGATCCGCTCCATGCCCGCCGGTCCCGATCTCGACTTCATGTCGGCCCTGGAGCGCGCCGTGCGCCATTCCGTTCCCAAGCCGCTGGCCGTGATCGTCAATTTTCCGAGCAACCCTACCGCCGAGACGACCGATCTGGCTTTCTATGAGGAGTTGGTCGCCTACTGCCGGCGCGAGGGCATCTGGATCATCTCCGACCTGGCCTACGCCGAGGTCTACTTCGAGGGTCCGCCGCCGCCGTCGGTGCTGCAGGTGCCGGGCGCCAAGGAGATCGCGGTCGAATTCACCTCCCTGTCCAAGACCTACTCCATGCCGGGTTGGCGGATCGGCTTTTGCAGCGGCAACCCTAAGCTCATCGCCGCCCTGGCGCGGGTGAAGTCCTACGTCGACTACGGGGCCTTCACGCCGATCCAGGTCGCCGCCACTGCGGCCCTGAACGGACCTCAGGACTGCATCGACGAAATGCGCCAGCGCTACCGGGAGCGCCGAGACGTGCTGATCGACGGATTGGCGTCGGCCGGCTGGGAGGTTCCGCGGCCGCCGGCGACCATGTTCGCCTGGGCACCGCTGCCGCCGGCCTATGCCGATCTGGGCTCGCTGGAGTTCTCCAAGTTGTTGCTGCGCGAAGCGAAGGTGGCCGTGGCACCGGGTGTCGGCTTCGGCGAGTATGGCGACAATCATGTGCGTCTGGCGGTGGTGGAAAATCTTCAGCGGACCCGCCAGGCGGTCCGCAACATCAAGGCCTTCCTGCGTCGCGACCAGGGGTCTGACGACTCTCTGGGAGCGGTGGGATAGCGATGACGAATGCCTTGAAAATCGGGGTTGCCGGCCTGGGAACGGTCGGCAGTGGCGTGGTGCAGGTGCTGGCCGCCAATGGCGATGCCATCGCCGAACGCTGCGGCCTGCCGATCCATCTCTCGGCCGTATCCGCGCGGGACCGTGGCAAGGATCGCGGGATCGACGTCTCGGGGGCCCGCTGGTTCGACGACGCCGTGGCCATGGCCGCAGACCCCGAGGTCGATCTGGTGGTGGAACTGATCGGCGGCGCCGAGGGCGTGGCCAGGTCCGTGGTCGAAACCACCTTGTCGCGCGGCGCCTCCGTGGTCACGGCCAACAAGGCGCTGGTCGCCCATCATGGCACGGCGCTGGCGCGTCAGGCCGAGGCCGAAGGCGCGGCGCTGGCCTACGAGGCCGCCGTGGCGGGCGGCATTCCGGTCATCAAGGTGCTGCGCGAGGGGCTGTCGGCCAATCGCATCGAACGGGTGCACGGCATCCTCAACGGCACCTGCAATTACATCCTCTCCACCATGCGCGAGAGCGGGCGGGAGTTCGGCGATGTGCTGGCCGAGGCCCAGGAGCTCGGCTATGCCGAGGCCGATCCGGCCTTCGACGTCGACGGTGTCGACGCGGCGCACAAGCTGGCGATCCTCACCGCGTTGGCGTTCGGCTGCGAGGTCGACTTCGACGCGCTGCATGTCGAGGGTATTCGCGGCATCTCCGCCCTGGACATGGAGTATGCCGAGGAACTGGGCTATCGCATCAAGCTGTTGGGCATCGCGGAGCGGCGCGACGGCGGCGTGGTGCAGCGCGTCCACCCCTGCATGATCGAGACCAGTACCCCGCTGGCCCAGGTGGACGGCGTCTTCAACGCGGTGGCGACGGTCGGCGACTTCGTCGACCGCATCGTCGCCGAGGGCCGCGGGGCCGGGGCCGGTCCGACCGCTTCCTCCGTGGTGGCCGATATCATGGACCTGGCGCGCGGAGCGCGCCTGCCGGTGTTCGGCATCCCGGCAGAGCGTCTGAAGCGCCTGCCGACGCTGCCGATGAGCGAGCATGTCGGGGCCTATTACCTGCGTCTGATGGTGGTCGACCGTCCCGGCGTGATCGCCAGCATCGCCGATGTGCTGCGCGACGAGGAGATTTCCGTCGAAGCGCTGCTGCAGCGCGGCCGGGCGCCAGGGGAGGCGGTCCCGATGGTGATCGCCACCCACGAGACCACCGAGGCCAAACTGCGACGCGCCCTGGAGCAAATTTCAGCCCTCAAGACCACATTGGAGACCCCGCGGGTCATTCGTATCGAATCGCTGTAAAGAGGGCGTCGACCTCTCCCTTCCGGCCGCTGCCGCCAAGACTGGCAGGCCCATGGCGGCCCTCACGCAACAACAGGAGCCATCCTTCCCATGAGTTTTATGGACCGCAACCTGGCCTTGGAGGCCGTGCGCGTCACCGAGGCGGCGGCGCTCGCCGCCTCCCGCTGGATGGGCCGTGGCGACGAGAAGAGCGCCGACCAGGCGGCCGTCAACGCGATGCGCGAGGCGCTGAACGGTCTGACGATGGACGGCCGGGTTGTCATCGGCGAAGGCGAGCGCGACGAGGCGCCGATGCTGTTCATCGGGGAAGAAGTCGGCAAGGGCGGCCCGAAAACGGACATCGCGCTGGATCCCCTGGAGGGCACCACCATCACGGCCAAGGGCGGGCCCAATGCGCTGGCCGTGATCGCCATGGCGGCGGAGGGCTGTTTCCTCAACGCGCCCGACGTCTACATGGACAAGATCGCGGTCGGGGGCGGGTTGCCGAAGGATGTGGTCGACCTGGACGCCACGCCGGAAGAGAACCTCAAGTCCCTGGCGGCAGCCAAGGACGTCGAGATCGAGGATCTGGTGGTCTGCATCCTCGACCGCCCGCGCCACCAGGAGGTCATCGCCCGGGTGCGTGACGCCGGGGCCAGGATCATGCTGATCGGCGACGGCGACGTCTCCGGCGTCATCGCCACGAGCCAGCAGGAGTCCGGTGTCGATCTCTATCTCGGCCAGGGCGGGGCACCCGAGGGAGTCCTCGCGGCGGCGGCGCTGCGCTGCATCGGCGGCCAGTTCCAGGGGCGCCTGATTTTCCGCAACGACGACGAACGCGGCCGCGCCACCCGCATTGGGATCGAGGACTTCGACCGCAAGTACGATCTCCTGGATCTGGCGTCTGGCGACGTGATGTTCGCCGCCACCGGCGTAACCGACGGTTCCATGCTGAAGGGCGTGCGCCGATACCACGCCGGCGCCAGCACCCACTCCATGATCATGCGCTCGAGCACCGGCACCGTCCGCTTCATCGAGGCGCACCACAACTTCTCGCGTAAGACCTGGTACGACAGCCTCGGCGTATAGAGCGCATCCTCCAGGGGCGAGCGGTTTGATTTGCCCCTTGGACCTGACTCGCTCTCTCGTCTTATCAAGGGGTGTGACTCACGCTTTAGGGAGGCAGGGGACCCAACATGGCTCCGGACAGTGGCCTGCTCGCGAACACCCTCGGCCGGCACCGAGACTGTCTGCTCGACGTGGCGGAGTCCTTAAGCGGTAAACGTTGGGAGCAGCGGGGCGGAGACCCTCGCCTGGCGCTGACCCTGGCCCAGCGCTTCGATCTGCCGGAGATCGTCGCGCGGGTGCTGGCCAACCGGGACATCGACCCCAACACGGCAGCGCTTTATCTGGAGCCCTCCCTGCGGGATCAGTTGGCCGATCCCTCGCGTCTGGTCGATATGGACAAGGCGGCGGCCCGCCTCGCCGCGGCGGTGCAGGCTGGCGAGACCATCGCCGTCTTCGGCGACTACGACGTCGACGGCGCCACCTCCTCCGCGCTGCTGCAGCGCTTCTTTGCGGCGGTCGGCGCGCGTACGCGCATCTACATCCCGGATCGCATCGCCGAAGGCTATGGGCCCAATGCGCCCGCGCTGCTGCGCCTGAAAAACGAGGGCGCGAGCGTCTGTGTCACGGTCGATTGCGGAACCACCGCCCATGCGGCGCTCACCGAAGCCGCCGAGGCGGGGCTGGACGTCATCGTCTGCGACCATCACGTCGCGGAGCCGGCTTTGCCCCCGGCGCATGCGGTGGTCAATCCGAACCGCCTCGACGATGGCAGCGGGCTCGGTCAGCTGGCTGCGGTCGGCGTGACCTTCCTGCTGACCGTGGCGATCAACCGGACTCTGCGGCAGGCCGGCTGGTACGCGGCACGGCCCGAACCGAGGCTGCTGGAGCTGCTCGACCTGGTGGCCATGGGGACGGTTTGCGACGTGGTACCCCTGACCGGCCTCAACCGCGCCTTCGTCGCGCAAGGTCTGAAGGTTCTACGCGGGCGCGGCAATCCCGGCCTGGCGGCCCTGGCCGACGTGGCCCGGATGGAAGGGGCGCCCGGCACCTATCACGCCGGTTTCCTCCTGGGGCCAAGGCTGAATGCCGGCGGCCGCGTCGGACGGGCCGACTTGGGGGCCCGGCTGCTCACCTGCCTCGATCCGGCCGAAGCGACCGCGCTGGCGAGCGAACTGGACGGCTTCAACCGGCAGCGGCAGGAGATCGAGCGCCAGGTTCTGGACCAGGCGATCGAGCAGGCCGAGCGTGCTCCCCGGCGTGACGGCGTGACCCTCGTTGCCGGGCAGGGCTGGCATCCGGGTGTGATCGGGATCGTCGCCGGTCGCCTGAAGGAGCGCTACGACCGGCCCGCGCTGGTGATCGCTCTGGACGAGCGCGGCGTCGGCAAGGGTTCGGCCCGTTCGGTGCCGAACGTCGATCTGGGCGCCGCGGTGATCGCCGCCCGTCAAGCCGGTCTGCTGATCGACGGCGGCGGGCACGCGATGGCGGCCGGTTTGACGGTGGCGGAGGCGCAGATCGGCGCCCTCAGCGACTTCCTGGACGAGCGTCTGAGCCGGCGCATGGCCGAGACGGGCTGGCGTCCCGCGCTGGGCTGCGACGGTGTGCTGGCCGCGGGCGCCGCCGACGCCGGCCTTTTGGAGCAACTGGAGCGTTGCGGTCCCTTCGGGCAGGGCAACCCGGAACCGCGCTTCGCCCTCTCGGCCGTGCGTGTGGTGGAGGCCCGCCCGGTCGGCGAGACGCATCTTCGCCTGCGCGTACGCGGCGCCGAAGGCGGGGGGCTGAAGGCGATCTGTTTCCGCGCCTTCGAGAGCGATCTCGGGCCCGCGCTGGCGCAGGCCCGCGGTCGTCCGGTCCACCTGGCTGGCAAACTGCGCGCCGATTCCTGGGCCGGCCCCGACGCCGTGCAGTTCGTCGTCGACGACGCGGCGTTCGCCTAGAGCCGTCGGCAGTGTCCGAGCCGGCCTCTGTCCGCATCGATACCTTTATCGCGGATTTTGCGCAGAGCGCCCTGGGGGCCTGGCGAGATGCCGAGCCCTGGAGCGTGACGGCCTCGGCTCCAGAAATCCTGCGTCGGCTGCTCGAAAGGCTTCCCAGCGAGACCTATCGGATCGACGGCGAGGTTGCGGTTCATTGCTCGGCAAGCGTCGAGACCGGCGCGACTCTCAAGGGGCCGTGCATCATCGGTGCCGAAACCTTCGTCGCGCGGGGCGCCTACCTGCGCGGCGGAGTCTGGATCGATTCGGGCTGCGTGGTCGGACCCGGGGTCGAGGTGAAGTCATCCTTCGTTTTCGCCGCGACGACGCTCGCCCACTTCAATTTCGTCGGCGACTGCCTGGTCGGGCGAGGCGTCAATCTGGAAGCCGGAAGCATCATCGCCAACTGCCGAAACGAGCGACCGAACCGAGGGGTTTCGGTCCGCATCGGGTCGCAGCTCCATCGCCTTCCGGTCGAGAAGTTCGGCGCCCTGGTCGGCGACGGCACCCGGATAGGAGCCAACGCCGTGGTGGCGCCGGGTGCGCTGCTGCCGCCCGGGAGCCAGGTCGACCGGCTGCAGCTGTTCGACGAGGAGCGGCTGCCGCCGCCTCGCTAGGGCAGGGGGACTGCTCGGCAAGGCTGTCGAAGACCTGGTCCTGCTCGCGTAAATGTGTCGTTTCCCGGAGGTTCCGGCGTATCGCCAAGGGTTCCTCTCCGGCGCCGAGGCTCTATACTCTTTTATGTGACCAGCATGATCCGCGCCATAGGCCTAGCGGCCGCCGTCTCTCTTGCCGCGCTGCCCGCTACGGCCAGCGAGGTTGTGGAGTTGGAGCTGGTGCTGGCCGTCGACGCCTCTTCCTCGGTGACCTCCTGGGAATTCGATCTGCAGATGCAGGGCCTGTCCGACGCCTTCCGCGATCCCGAGGTTCAGGGCGCGATCCAGGCGGCGGGAGAGCGGGGGATCGCCGTTGCCCTCGTGCAGTGGTCGGGGCGCGACCGTCAGGTCCTGGCGACCGACTGGATGCATATCTACGATCCCAGCTCCGCTTTAGAGTTCGCCGACGAGCTGGCGGCCACGCCGCGCTTCATTTCGGGCGGCTCGACGGCGATCGGCAACGCCATCGAGTTTTCGGTCAACCTCCTGACCTTCAATGCTTACGAGGGGCTGCGCCGGGTCGTGGACGTCTCCGGCGACGGCCGCACCAATCAGGGCATTCAGACCAGCCAGATGCGCGACAGCGCGATTGCCGAGGGCGTGACTGTCAACGGTCTCGCGATCCTCAACGAGGACCCCAGCGTCGACCACTACTTCAAGACGAACGTGATCGGCGGATCCGGGGCCTTCCTCCTCTCGGCCACCGACTACCGGGACTTCGCCCGCGCCATCAAACAGAAGCTTCTCCGCGAAATCGCTGGGCCGCCCATCGCTCTGGCCCCGCCGGGGCCGCCGTCCTCGACCCCGGATTTTGCGGCTCCCTCTCCCTTGCCCAATCAAGCCGCGGAAGCTCGCGACTCCGCTACGGCCTGGCAACAGAACGATGGGCTTGCATTCCCGCGCGCCGCTGAGTAAGTCACGGGGCCTGGGTGCGGTTCGGCCGCGCCGCGCCACGATCAGCGTCCCCATCGTCTAGTGGCCTAGGACATCAGCCTTTCACGCTGAAGACACGGGTTCGAGTCCCGTTGGGGACGCCATTCTCCGCTGCGACGGCGGAAATCAGGAAAATCGGCGGGTTTGAGGGCCTCCAGGGCAAACGGGGCGCAGATCCCGTGCGCTTGTCCGAAGCGTGAGATCCGTGTTCTGGGGAATGCGCAAGACCGGAACGGCCTGATGAGTCCTGTTCGGTCACGAAATCAGCGCGCGCGCGAGACCCATCCCATTGCCTACCGACACAGTCATGTGAAGCAGCGGACGAGCAGAAGCCATTGCTCCGACCGCTTGAGATGCACATTTTCCATCATGAACAAGAAAAATAATTTCTTAACGCTTTAGTGAGGTGTGAAAATGCGCGTCTATGTGCTGCATGAGAACGATGCATGGTCTGCTCCGCTCTTCCAGGCGCTCGAGCGGCGCGGCGTGCCCTTCGAGAGCTGGCACCTGGCCGAGGGCCAGTTCGACCCTCTGGCGGAGCCACCTCATGGCGTCTTCTACAACCGCATGAGCGCCTCCTCCCACACGCGCGGACATCGCTTCGCTCCGGAACTCACGCGACATCTCCTCTCCTGGCTGGAGGCAAGCCGGCGTCGTGTCGTCAACGGTCGCCGTGCCGTCGAGTTGGAGGTGAGCAAGCTGGAGCAGTTGGCGGCCCTCGATGCCTATGGGGTGGCCGTGCCGCGGACACTCGGCGCCGTGGGGCGAGAGGCGACGCTGGCCGCGGCCCGCAGCCTCGGCGAGACGCCGTTCATCCTCAAGCCCAATCGGGGCGGAGCCGGCAAGGGCGTGCAGCTCGTTGAAGACCTCGATCACCTGGCCGCCGTTCTGGACGACCCTGAGACCGAGGCGCCGCTGGACGGCCTCTGGTTGGTCCAACAGTACGTGCGGCCGGGCGACGCTTCGATCACGCGATGCGAGTTCATGGGCGGCGAATTCCTCTATGCCGTGCGGGTGGATACGAGCGACGGGTTCGAGCTCTGCCCGGCGGACGCCTGCGCCCTGCCGGGTGGTCGCGAGAAGTTCGAGATCATTCAAGGATTCGAAGATCCACTCGTCGCGCGGTATGGGCGGATGCTGGCAGCGTACGGTATCGAGGTCGCAGGGCTGGAGTTCGTGAGGGACGCCTCTGGCCAGGCCTTCACCTACGACATCAACACCAACACCAACTACAACGCGGCGGCCGAAGCACGCGTCGGTGTGTCGGGCATGGACCGTCTGGCCCTGTTCCTGGGCGGCGAACTGGAAAAGCTGCAGCGCGCCGCGGCCTAAGGGGGCCGCGCGCGCGTTCCGGACCGCGTGCTGGCGGTTGCCCAACGCTGTCTTCTGCCGGCGCAACGGCTTTCGGGAAGCTTCTGAGCTCTCCTGCGGAAAGCTGGAAATGAGTGTTGCGAATGGTTTGCATTCTCATTAACGTCTTCGGCAACAAGGCCTCTGGTTCACAAGCAGGTCCGTGACCAGCGCAGGATCGCCAAAGCGATCCCACCTGAGGCGATCCTGCGCGACTCATAGGGTGAGAGCGCGATCGGAGCCGGGGCTCGCTGTGAATGGCGAACGGATGATCGATGGGCGCGGCGGATGGATGTGGGTGCGCAGGAGCTAGAGCTCGAGGATCTCTACCTTCGCCACCATGCGGATTTGCGCCGGTTCCTGGCGCGGCGGCTGCGCTGCGAGGAGAGAGCCGCCGATGTCGCGCAGGAGGCCTTTCTGCGTCTGCTGCGCTTCGCTCCAGGCCGCACGATGGATAATGCCCGTGCCTACCTGTTCCAGGTGGCGGCGAACGCCGCCCGGGACAGCTTGGCGCGCGAGCGAACCCGAGACGACCTGGTCGATGACGGGGCCTCGCCCGAGGCGGTGCCCAGCAGCGACCCCGACCTTGAAACCGCAGCCTCTGCGCGCGAGCGTCTGCATCTCGTCGCCAAAGCTGTCGAAGAGCTGCCGCCGCGCTGCCGCGAGGTCTTTCTGATGAGCCGCCTCGACGGCCTTCGACACAGCGAGATCGCCGAGCGTCTCGGCATTTCCCGCAACATGGTCGAAAAGCACGTCATCAAGGCCATGCTGCATTGCCGCCGCCGCCTGAATGCCGGGTGTGAATAGCGCCGGAGGTGCCGTCGGGCTTCTCGGCCCCTGGGCGGGACGGATCCCCATGGAAAGCAGGGCGACACCCAGGAGCCGGCGGATCTCAAGACGGGATGGAAATGCGCCGCCGCGACTGGCAGCATAGCGGTATGGCAGCAACCTCAATGCGAAACGGGAGGTCTCGGGCCGGGGACGCCGCCGCGCAAGAGGAGCGTCTTGCCGAAGAGGCGACGGCCTGGTTCGTGCGGATGACCTCCGACCTGGTGACGGAGGCTGATCGGCGAAGCTTTCAGGCCTGGCTGGCGCAGGATCCCGAGCACCTCCACGCTTATGCGGAAGCCGAATCCCTTTGGAAAGAATTGGAAGCGGTTCCCGATCTGCGCGATGCCGGTCGGGAAGACCGAGCGCTCGACCTGTCGGCCGTCTCGACGGAGGAGGGGGGAGAGAGCAGGCGCAAGGCGCCCCGACGGGCCCGCCGGGGGATCGGTGACTGGCGCATGGGGGCGCTGGCCGCCAGCCTGCTGCTCGCAGCCGCTCTGGGCCTTCTGGGCGGTGACGTCTACGACAGCTGGCGCGCCGACCACAGGACCGCGGTCGGCGAGATCCGCTCGGTCGTGCTGCAGGACGGCTCTCGTGTTCATCTGAACAGCAATACGGCACTTGCCGTCGATTTCACCGAGGATCGCCGCCGGATCGATCTCTATCGGGGCGAGGCCTTCTTTGCCGTTGCCAGCGACCCGCAGCGCCCCTTCGAGATCCTGGCCGGCGACGGGGTCGCGAAGGCCGTCGGCACCGCTTTCAACGTTCGGCAGATCGAAGACAGCGTGGATGTTGCCGTCACGGAGGGACGCGTCGAGGTTCGCTGGCGACCCGACTTTGAGGCCGATGGCGAAGCCGTGACGCTCGGGGCGGGACAGGCGGCACGCTATGGTGCCGCGCGCGGAGCGGACGGCGAGATCCAAACAGTGTCGGTGGATGTGGCGGCGCTGACCGCGTGGCGTCAAGAGCGGCTCGTTTTCGCGGATCGGCCACTGCGCGCGGTGATCGCCGAGTTGGACCGTTACCGTCCCGGCCGGATCCTCTTCCTCGAGTCCGCGATTGCGGAGGCGCGCTTTACCGGCGCCCTCGACCTGCGCGACAGTGACCAAGCGCTGACGGCCATCGAGACGACTCTGCCCGTCGAGGCCGTTCGTCTGACGCCCTGGTTGACCCTCCTTCGAGCCCGCGACTGACAGGCCGCGCGCGATCGGCCGGAGCTCCTGCTCCGAAGCCCCTTTACCGATCCTGTCTCCCGATATTGCCGTCCAGCCTCCTCGCTCCGAAGTTTTTTCGTGCTTGGAGGTCAGGAGTCCGCCCCCTCGACCGGTCTACTGACTAGAGCGTGCGTCCTGATGGGCCTGCGCCTGGGAGGTTGTCGGTTGGACGACCAAAGTGCAGAGGGGGATGCAGATGTCAGCAGGGTCGGGCGGGGGAGAAGCTTGGGACCTCGGCGGGGGACGAGGTGGGCGGCGCAGGACCTCCGCTTTGCTGCTGTGCGTGTCCCTGATCGCCATCGCCGCATCCGAGCCCGCGGCTGCTGACTGGCAGCAGCGCCTGCAGGCGCTCGACGCCGGGGGCTTGCCGCGCATCGATCCGGAGCGGGAGCTGCTTGCGCAGGACACATCGCCGGCAGAGGCGGCGCAGGACTTCGATATCCCGGCCGGCAGTCTGGAGGCGGCCCTGCTGGCCTTCTCTCAGGCCGTCGATCTCCAGCTCCTCTACCCGGCGGATCTCACGGCCGGCCTGCAGAGCCCCGGCGTTCAAGGCAGCTACGACCCGGAGCAGGCCTTGCGGTTGCTCATTGCCGGAACCGGGCTGACCTACCGCTTCACCAATGCCAACACCGTCACCCTGGCGCGCGTCGACGGGGCGCAGGACGAAGGGGCGCAGGACGACGGACTTCTGCGGCTCGATCCGGTAACGGTGACCGGCGCGCGCTTCGCCACCCCGATATCGGAGCTGCCCTCGTCCAACACCATTCTGGAACGCGAAGACCTGGAGGCACAGCCGAACTTCCAGCGGGATGCCATCGGCGGCCTGGCGAAGGTGGTGCCCGGCTTCAACTTCACGAGTCCCGTCGGCAGTGCGGGAGCGCTGCGCGGTCGGGAAGCCTCGTTCCGTATCAATAACATCGAGATCAATCAGAGGTTCCGCCCCACGGGCAACGCGATCTTCGATGTTCCGGCGGCTGCTTTCGGGCGGGTCGAGGTTGTGCGCGGTGCGGACGCTACCTTCGGGTTCGGCGCCAGTGGCGGCGCCGTCAACTTCCGAACGCCGGAACCGGTTCCGGGCGAGATGCAGTTGGAGACGACCGTCGGCCTGTCGCTACAGCCGACCGATGTCGGCGACAGCATCAGTCCGGAGGTGCGACAAAGCGTGACGGGATCGCTGGACCGTATCGACTACTGGTTGGAGTTGGGCGGAGAGATCAACCAAACGCTCTTCGATCCCGATGGCGATCCGCTGCCTGACAGTGACACCACCTTCCCCAACAGCAACGTCATCGATCTCAACGCCAACCTGATCTTCAACATCGACGAGAACCAGAGACTCACGACGACCCACTTCTTCGTGCACACGGATCAGGATCCCGAGTTCGTGGCGGTGGCGGACGGCGATCCCGACACGGGACGGAAGACCTCCGCCGAGCGTTTCTCGGACTTCGACGATGTCTTCGACGACTCCTCTCGGCACCAATACATCGGCACGGCCAGCTATCAGAACGACGATATCTTCGGCAATCGCCTCGACCTGACGCTGTTCTACCAGGATCGGTCCCTGACGCAGATTCCGGGGGAACTGGCGCCGGGCACCATCATTCAGCTTCGGGAGGACAATCGGCGTGTGGGCGGGCGTCTCAACGTCGAAACGCCGCTTCCCTTCGTCGACGACGGCTGGTTTTCAGGCGCCTCGCTCACCTGGGGCGCCGACCTGCAACGCTTCGACTACGACGCAGAGGAGACGCTGGACCCAGCTGCGCCTTTCGCCTTTACCGTGCCCGAAGCGACCGAGATCAGCCGTGCCGTCTTCGCGCAGCTTCGAATCCCCTTTCTCGACGACTTCCTGGTGACCGGCGGCGTGCGTTACGAGGCAACCGAGGTGGACATCGGCTCGGCGAACCTGGCCCCAGCCTTCGGCGGTGCCTTCGAAGGCGGCGATGTCGACTTCGATCAGGCGCTTTTCAACGCTGGGCTGGTCTACTTCGCGACCGACGAGGTGGAGGTCTACGGCAGCTTCTCCCAGGCGGCCGACGTACTCGATCTCGCCCGTGCGCCGCGTTTGACCGGAATCACCTCGACCGACGATATCAGGCCGGAGCCGGCGACCACCGATCAATTCGAGGTTGGCATTCGGGGCTCTTGGCCGAAGGTGCAGGCGACTGCTGCGGTTTTCTACAGCGAGTCCGATCTGGCAAGTCAGTTCACCGTCGTCCCCGGCACTACCTTCGCCGCGCCGGTCCGGCGACCGCAGGAGATCTGGGGTGCCGAAATCACCCTGGATACCCAGCCCTGGGAGCAGTGGGGCTTTGGCGGCAGCATCTCCTTCAGCGATGGAACGACGGAATTGGAAAACGGAGACATCGTCGAGCTGAGCGCCGATACCGTCCAGCCGCTCCGTTTTACCGGCTATGCGGCCTACAGCCCCTTCGAGTGGTGGCGCAACCGGATTCAGGTGTCGCATCAGGTGTCGGCCGACGCCAGTCCACAGCTCAACGAGTTCGGTGTCGAGCCCCTGACCTTTGTTGACTTCTACTCGGAGGCCGAAATTGGACCCGGGCGGCTCCAGTTCGGGGTCGAAAACCTCTTCAACAGAACGGAGTTCAATCCGACGGCACAGGTGAACCGGAATGGTGCTCTTGGCCGGCTGACCAACAATCCCTTCCCGGGAGCCACGCTCAGCCTGCGCTATTCGATGAAGTGGTAGCTACGGGTTGGGTGACGCAACTATCGATATCAAACAGATATATATTTTAGTAAATTAAGGAGTGTTCTTCGGAAGTGACATTAGCTTGTTGCCACACGAGGCAATCGCGTTCTCGCTACGCTCCGACGGCGGTCGTGTGACCTGTTTCACGGGGCAATCCATGGTTTCCTGTTAAAAATGTGATTACTTGCCCTCTAGACGCGTTGCGAACGCTTCGCAATTCTGGTGATCGGCAGCATGATGTCATCTCAGGAGAAGGGCGTTGTCCTGTTCTTTTCGTTCGAGCAGCCAATCTCATGACGGGCGTATCGCGGGATACGGGCATTTTCGGAAAAGCAGTGCCGGGGCGGTAGAAGCCTATGACGCATAAACCACTTCTCAGCCTCCTTGCCGTCGGTGCGGTTCTCCTCTTGGCGGCCTGCGCGAGTCCCACGCCCTATCAGCCGGCGACGGATCGCTTCGGCTATGCCGTGCAGACGCTGGAGACGGACCGCTACCGGGTCAGTTTCGCCGGCAATACCTTGACCCCGCGCGAAACGGTTGAGGACTTCCTGCTCTATCGTGCCGCGGAGGTCACGCTGGACAGCGGGCGAGACTACTTCATTCTCGTCGGTCAGGACGTCGAGCGCTTCACCTTTTTCCGGACAACAAGCTCAGGCTTCGGCTTCTCCCGGTTCCACGGCTCGCCCTACTTCTATAGAGGAGGCTTTGCCGGGTCTGGCTTTGCCACGGCGACTTCGCGCCCGCGCGACCGCTTTACCGCCTATGCCCAGATCGTCGTGCATCCAGGCGACAAGCCCGAGGACAATCCGGATGCGTTCGACGCGCGCGACGTGCTGCAACGTCTGGGACCCAACATCGTCCGCCCGGACGACTCTTAGAGCGCGTTCGTCTCAGGCGGCGGCGCTTCGCTTCCGTCTGAGACGCTCCTGTTCCAGCGGCGTAATGCCCCGTGGCCGGGCGCTGAAGCCGCCTCAGGCGCCTCGGTGCATCTCCTCGATCACCTCTTCTCCGGCGGCTTGTCCGTTTCGCGTCAGCTCCTGCGCCTCGATCACCACGGTCCGAAAACGCCACCCCGAGGCCTCGCGCGCGAGCGTGACTCTTTCGCGGCCACGACCTTCGTAGACGACCCGGGACGAGCCGCGGGTGATGATCGTGCGGAACTGCAGTTCGATCATGGCTTCTGCAGAAGCACCTCTGCTCGTCGCACTCAGCAGGCGGTGGTGAATCTCCGTTGCCGGCTTGCTGCTGGCGCCCCGGCGCTCGCGGTCCAGAAGCGTTGTCCGGTCCAGGGTGGCGCCGTTCAGCTCGACATAGGTGAAGTCTTCGGTCATGAGAGCTTCCAAGGCGTCGAAGTCGCGTGCCAGCAAGCGGTTCTGGAAAGTCGCCAGCAGGGCCTCGATGTCTCTCGTCAGCGCGTCCTCCCCTCGGGTCGTTTCGCTCCGCTCGAAGGCGCGCAGGGCGTCTCCGGTCTGCCGATGTCGAGACGCGTCGTCTTCCGGTTGCATCGATCTCTCCCGTAGTCTTTCCAGCCAGGTCTCAGCGCTGTGCCCCGATCGGTAGGTGGCCGCTCCGCTGTCCTTGCGAAGCCAGCGGCAACAGGCGTGAGATCACGAAGCCGCCGAAGCAGCTGAGCGCGCCGACGGCGAAACCGGCGCCGTAACCGAAGGCACCGGCAACGAAACCTCCCGCCACTGTTCCGGGAAGGGCGCCCAGGGCAAAGAGCGCCAGAAAGGTCGTCAGGTCGGTGCCTCCCTGCGCCCGGTCGCTCAGGGTCATGAAGAGCGTCGTGATCACCACCTGCATGACGGTGAAGGCGGCGAACAGCAGGACGACCGAGGCGACAGCGAGTGCCACGGACGGGGGGCCGGCGAACTCGATCAGGGCGATCAGCGAGAGTGCGGCGGTCGAACTCGCGGCCATCCAGCGAAAGGCGGTCGCAAGGGCGACTGTCTTCAGCGCGAGGCTGACAGCCGGACCGATGACCATGAAGCCTGCGACGTTCGCCAGGCCGACGACGAGCGCGATGTCGCTCAGCCCAACGCCGAGATCCACGAGGCGTGGCTGCATCAGCGTGAAGGAGAGGCCCTTGGCAAAGGAAAGGGGCAGGGCGACCGCCAGGATCCTTCGGGTTTCCGGGCGTCGCAGCAGCTCGGCCAGCGATGGTCGGGCGTTGCCTTCGGCGGAGGCAAAAGGCGGCTCGCGAAGCAGGGGCAGCAACAGCAGCAGGGCGGCAATCGCAGCGATCAGCAGGAGGCAGGCGGTCGACCAGCCGAACCGCTCCACCACGACCAGCATGGCGCTCCCGCCGAGCAGCAGGCCGATGGCGCCGCCCCAGCCGATGGCGGTACTGCCCCAGGCCCGGCGCTGCGGCGGGAGACTCTCGACCGCGTAACCGAGTGTCGCGATGCGTTGGGTCGCGGCGGCGAACGATACGGCAAAGGCCACGACCAGGAGCGCCAAGGCATCCTCGGCGGGATCGAGCCAGAGGGCGACGGCGACGAAGGTCAGCGCCAGGCATTGCATGGCCAGGATCCAAGTCCGTCGCCGGCCGAGATGCGGCAGGTGTAGACGATCCACGTAGGGCGCCCAGAGGAAGCTGAGCGCGAAGGCTCCGTAGGCGAGACCGAAGAAGCCGAGCAGTTCGAGCGAGGCGCCGGACTGCCGCAGGATGGCGGGCACGGCGCCATAGAAGAAGAACAGCGCCAGATACTGTGCCGCGGTCAGAACCGCGAGGGCGGCCAGCACCACGGGACTAGAACCTGATGGAGGCGCCGATGCCGAGAACCCGGCCGCGTCCGACGGAGACGGTTTCGACTTCGGGACCGAATCTCACGCCCAGCGTCTCGAAGCGCGCGTCGGTCAGGTTTCGGGCGAATCCGTAGATAGAGACGTTTTCAAGCGCGACGCCGAGTTGGGCGTTGAGCACATGGTAGCTGTCCAGCGTGAAGCTGTTGCTGATGTCGGCCTCGCGCTCACCGCTGTACTGCCATTCGAACCGGCCCAGAAGATCCGCGTCCTCGCCGAGCACGGACAGCGGCGTTCGGTTCTCGAGCGATACCGAGGTGGTCCAATTCGGAACGTTGGGCACCTGGCCGCCGTTCTCGGCGCCGGAGATATCGCCCTCCTCGACGTCGACGAACTCCGCCTCGGTGAAGCCGACGCCGCCGCGCAGCGTGAAGCCGGCGCCCAGCTCCGCCGCGCCCTCCAGTTCGAAGCCGTAGGAGCGGTAGTTCAGGGGAACGGGAACCGAGCGATTCTGGCCGGGGTCGAAGGAGATCAGGGCCGCGTCCTCGATGTCGTTGAAGAAGGCTGCGCCGTCCAGGCGAAGCCGGCCGTTCCAGAACGCCAGCTTGGCCCCCACCTCGTAGGTCCAGGACTCCGAGGCGGGCCGGGCGGCTTGCGGCTGTCCGATGAACTGGTTGCGGTTCAGGGTCGCGAAGCCGCCCGTCGTGTGGCCGCGGCGCACGGAGGTATAGAGGTTATGATCCGGGCTGACGCTGTAGGTCAGCGACGCCCCGCCGACGACATAGGTGTCTTCGAAGCGTCCTTTTTCGGCGAAGCGGGGAACGATGCCCGGATCGCCGCGCGAAATGAACAGACTCTCCAGATCCTGCTCGTCCCGGCCCACCCGCAGTCCGGCCGTGCCTGACAGCGGTCCGTAGAGGGGAAAGCTGGTCTCTCCGAAGGCAGAGTAGCTCAGGGTGTCGATGCTGGTGTCGACCAAGCCGTTGTTGAAGGGCGAGAGAGGGTCGCGGTCGTCGCCGTCCAGCTCCAGGTCGGAATAGTAGATGTTGCCGCCGACCAGCCATTGGATGTTCGTGTCGCCCGCCGACGACAGGCGCAGTTCCTGCTGAAAGGCGTTTTCGGCGACTTCGGCCCTGCGCTCGCTCTCTCCCGGCGTTTCGAAGGCGCTCGGCGGCAGGTTTCTGAGCGCCCCGAGGATCAGACCGTCCGAGAGGTCGCTGGTGAACTGCTGCTTGTTGCTGTGGAAGCTGGACAGCGATGTCAGGAGTACCGCGTCGAAGTCGTGCTCGATCTCCAGCGCGGCATTGACCAGCCGGCGATCCAGCCGGTTTTCCGGGGTGATGGCGGAGGCGGGAAAGTCGGAAGAGTCCCGCAGCAGGAAGGCCGGCGTGTCGCGACGGTCGTCTTCGTAGTATCCGCGCAGGACGGCGGTGGTTCGCCGGCCTGGCGTGAGCAGCAGGCTGGCGCGCGCGGCGCCGAGATCCGTCTCCCCGTCCTGGCCGCCGGTCGAGAGGTTCTCGATGTCGCCGCCGTAGCTGCTGTAGCGCACTGCCAGGCGTCCTGCGGCCAGACCGGGGAGGAGCGTGCCGTTGGCGACGGCATCGATCTGACGGTATTCGCTTTCACCAAGCTCGCCTGTCAGTGCGAACTCCCGCTCGAAGGACGGCCGCCTGGTCACTACGTTGACGGCGCCGCCCTGGGTGCCGCGCCCGAACAGCGTGTTCTGCGGACCGCGCAACACCTCGATCCGCTCCACGTCGAGCAGCTGCGAGTTGCTGCCGAAGGTCGGCTGCAGGGTGCCGTCGATCGCCCAGCCGACCGCCGTGTCGACCGGGCTGAGGGGTTGCGTCAGAATCCCGACGCCGCGAATACTGCCGAAGGTCAGACGCGTGTTTCCGGAGTCGTTGATCGTGAAGTTCGGCACGGCGCGCGAGATCGATCCGGCGGAATCGAAGGACGAAAGGGTCGTGCTTTCCGGGCGCACCACGGTCACGGCGATCGGCACGTCGATCAGCAGCTCTTCGCGTTTGCGGGCCGTGACGGTGACCGGGTCCAGGACGAGCGGTCCGCTTTCGCTTTGGGCCTCTGATGAGGTCGACTGACTCTGCGCGGCCGTGGGCGCCGGCGGCAGAGTCCCGGCGCAGGCGAGGCACAAGGCGCCGACGAGGATGCGGGAGGAGGGCATGGCGGGTCCGGTATCGTCTGCGAATGAGTCGCAGTATTGCGGCGCGCTTGCCTTGAGGCGACAGCCGGGACTGTTGCGTGAGGGCCAAAAACCCCTGCGGTCGGCTCAGCGCCGCAGATGCGAGGGGGCAAATCCGAACTGCTTGCGGAAGGCTTGCGCGAAGTTTCCGGGATGGTCGTACCCGCAGGCGTAGGCCGCGGAGGAGACAGAAAGCCCTTCCTGTTCGATCAGGTTGCGGCCCTGCTCGAGCCGCAGTTTGCGCAGGAAGGCGATCGGCGAGGTGCCGAAGGCCTTCCGGAAGTCGCGTTTCAAGGTCGTGGGGCTGACCCCCGCCGCCGCTGCAATCGAGAGCAGACTGTGGTCCGCGGACGGTGTGGCGATCAGGAGATCGCGCGCCCGCCGCATGGCCGCCAGGCTGGGGCCGGGCCGGCTATCCTGCGCAAGCCCCAGGCCTTGGCCCTCCTGTTCCTGCAGATCCGCAAGCAGTTCCAGGGCCAGGGCCTCGGCGCGCAGACGCCGCACCTGCGCGGAGGTTTCCGTCTTCAGGACCGCCAAGGCCAGGCCGCGCGCCGCGGAGGTCATCCGCCAGTTCCGGACGCTTGTGGATTCGCCGCTTCTCGATCCCAGCAGGTCGATGTCCAGGCGGCTCAAGGCTTCGGCCGAAACGAAAAGGGCGACGTTCCGGCGTGTCGCCTGTGCGTCGGCGATCGAGGTCAACTCGACCGGCTCATGGGACAGCAGGGCGAAGGCGGTCTCGCGAGACGCGAGTTCGATCTCCCGGCTGCCGATCCGGCTGGCGCGCAAGCCGGAGAAGGTCAGGCAGAAGAAGGCGCCGCCGAGAAAGACCGCACGTTCCGGTTCGCCCACGGAATTGCGGCCGGTGAAGGCTGAGAGAGTCGCGCCGGGCGCGATCTCGACGAGCTGCAATCCCGGTTCGGCGATGGCCTTCGGGCTGCCTGCGAGAGCCGGTGTCTTCGGATGCGGCTGCATATGAAGCGCGCGAAACACGGAGAGTCCGTCGTTTGCTGTCTCTGTCGCAGGTTTGACCGGAACGCCCACGTTAAAGTATCCAAAATATAGGAATGATACGCATTCTCAACTGTGCCGAAAGAGTGGCGAGCTCCGCAAGGCCGAATGCAGGGAGATCCTGATCGGACCGCTGTCGATTTCGGGTGGAATGTCAGCGCGGGTCCGACCGGCGCAGGCGGCGCAGCAGCAGGAAGCCGGAGCCGGCGGCGATCAGCAGCAGGCTGGCGAGACTGAAGGGGTCGGTCAGAAACACGGTCGGGTCGCCGCGCGAGAACAACAGGGTGCGGCGCAAGTACTCCTCCAGCGCGGGGCCCAGGATATAGCCCAGCACGATGGGCGTCGGTTGCAGGCCGAGGCGCACCAGCAGCCAGCCGAAGACTCCGAAGACCAGCATCGTCCAGACGTCGAACATCGAGCTGTTGACGGAGTGCACGCCGATGACACTGAGCACGATGATCAAGGGCACCAGCTTGCGGAAGGGCACGCGCAGCAGGGAGGCCCAGACCGCCGCAAGCGGCAGGTTCAGGATCACCAGAATGATGTTTCCGATCACGAAGCTCGCGATCAGCGCGTTGAACAAATCCGGATTGTTGGGGATGAAGCCCGGCCCCGGCGCCAGTCCGTGGATCATGAGTGCGCCGGCGAGAACGGCGATCACCGGATTTCCAGGCAGCCCGAGGGTGAGCAGAGGGATCAAGGCGCTTTGCGCCGAGGCGTTGTTGGCGGCCTCCGGCGCGGACACGCCGGCAATGGCGCCCTCGCCGAGCGGCCGGTCGGACGTCTTGAAGGCGCGCTCCACGCCACGCGCGGCAAGCGCCGCCATCACCGTGCTGACTCCCGGGATCGCACCCAGGATCGCGCCGATGGTGGTGCCGCGCAGCGTGGGGCCGAGGCTTGCGCGCAGGTCGCGCCGGGTCGGCCAGGGCCAGCCGATGGGCGGAATTCGGTCCGGCCGGCTGCCGGTCTCGAGCGCCCGGATCAACTCGGAGATGCCGAACAGGCCCATCACCAGCGGCACGAAACTGATGCCATCCCTCAGCTCCGTGATACCGAGGGTGAAGCGCGGCATGCCGCCTCCGGAATCCGTTCCCACCAGGCCGATACAGGCGCCGACCAGAATGAGAATGACCGCCGGCAAGGGCTTGCCGGGGGCGATCACGGCCGCGGCGAAGAGACCCAGCGCGATCAGTCCGGCGAGCCCGGCGGGCGAGATCAGCAGCGACCACTGCGCCACCGGGCCGGCCGCGACCGCGATGAAGACCGCTGTCGCCAGACCGGCGAAGAGGGAGGAGAGGGCGGCGATGGCGATGGCCGGGCCGGCGCGGCCCGACAGCGCCAGGCGATGACCGTCCAGGGCGGTCACGATGCCGGAGGTTTCGCCGGGCAGGTTCAGCAGGATCGCCGTCGTCGAGCTGCCGTACTGCGCGCCGTAGTAGATTGCGGCCAGCATGATCAAGGCGCCCGCCGGATCCAGGGTGAAGGTCACCGGCAGAAGCAGCGCCAGGGTGGCCGCCGGTCCGATCCCTGGGAGGACCCCGACGAAGGTGCCGATCAGCGCACCGGTGAAGCAGAGAACGACGTTCTCCAGGGTCAGAACCGTTGCGAACTGCGCGAACCAGGCCGCGATGTCTCCCATCTCAGAAGGGGCTCCAAGGCCACAGGCGGATCGTCGGCGGCAGCAGCGTCAGGCCGACGCTCGCGGCGACCGCCGCGCCCAGCAGCGCTGAGAGGCCGAGCGCCCGTAGACTGCGGTCGCCGGCACCCCAACCGGCGACGGCGGCGGTGACGGCGCAAGCCGCGATCATGCCCGCAACGGGCAGCAGCAAGGCAAAGAGACAAACCGCCGTTAGAAGCGCCAGGCCGGGCCCGGCGCGTCCGCGAAGGCGAAGGCCGCCGGTCTGCTCCGTCTCGCCTCGCCGTGGCGGCAGCCACAGCTCGACCAGCGAAACGACCGCCCAGACCATCGACAGCCCGACGATGCCCAGCGACAGCCACTGCGCGAAGAGGCCCGGCCCGATCCTGTTCCCGATCCAGGCCGGCTGGGTTTGCGCCAGCGCAAAAAATACGACGCCGACTGCGCAAATAATCAGGGGTGGCGCCAGAGCTTGGGCATGCCTGCCGGATGGAGGAGCCTGGTCAGAAGGAGGCAAAGTCTTGATGCACCTTGGATTTTCGATTCAGCTTGCGGGTCTGTCGATCAGATTGATAATGAGTATCGATCTCAATAATTGGCGCAGTGCCAGTGGTCAATTGGTCGGTCACAGAAGACAGACGAAGCTTACCCCGCGGCGAGAAGAGGACACCAGCCATGATCCAGAGACGTACTTTCCTTGCCGCCGCGCTGGCGACGCCGTTCCTGTCGAAGGTCGGTCGCTCCGCGCTGGCCGCCGAGTGGCCCAAGGCCGGCCCGATCCGTCTCGTCGTCGCCTCGGGTGCCGGCGGCAACGCCGATGTGGTCGCGCGGATCGTCGCGGCCGAACTGGAACCGCGGATCGGGCAGCGCATCCTGGTCGAGAACCTGGCGCAGGCGTCCGGCATGCAGGCGACGGAGGCGGTCAGCGAGGCGGACCCGGACGGCTACACGCTCCTGGTCGGCACCTCCTCCCAGCTGGTGCACAACATCGCGCTGTTTGAGCCGCTGCCGGTCGACATCAAGCAAACCCTGCGCGGCGTCGCGATGATGAACGAAGTGCCGATGATCCTCTGCATCAACACGGAGGATCCGGCCGAGACCCTCGAGGACATGATCGCGCGTATGAAGGCCGATCCGGACGCCTTCCAGTACGGGTCCGGCCCCACCGGCACCACCACCCACATCACCGGCGCGCTCTTCCTCTCCCGCATCGGTGCCGACATCGTGCACGTGCCCTATCCGAAAAGCGGCGAGGCCATGCGCGATCTGATCGCCGGCCGCCTCAGCTTCGTCTTCAATCCCTCCCTGACCGCCGTTGTGCAGGTGCGCGACGGCGCCGTGCGGCCGCTCGGCGTGTCGGCCCCGGAACGTCTCGAGGCCGTCCCGGACATTCCGACCATATCGGAGGCCGGGCTCTCAGACTTCGTCTCCCAGACCTGGAACTCCATCGCCGCGCCCTCGGGAACGCCGGACGAAATCGTCTCCCAGCTGAACCGGGAGGTTAATGCGGTGGTGCAGTCCGATGCCATCCGCAGCCGCCTGAAGGATCTCGGCTCCATCGTGCCGGCGGCCATGACGCCGGCCGAGGTCGACGCCTACTACGGCCGTCAGCGCGACATCTGGATTCCGGTGGTCCGCGGGACCGGCGCGCAAAGGAGCTGACGGGCGCAGCTGATGGAGGTAACTGACCGGGGCAGATGATCTCGACCGACGGCATCACCTCGCCGTCGAGTCTCTGCAATCAAGTCTCTGCCATCAAGTCTCTGGCGTCAGGTCGCCTCGGCGGGCTCGCAGAACCTGATGCGGTTGCCGAAGGGGTCGATCACCTCCAGTTGCCGGCCCCAGGGCAGGTCCTGGATGCCGGGATTCATATAGGCGTAGGACTTGGCCTTGAGTTCTCGCGAATAGGCCTGGACCCCTGACATCCAGACGAAGGCCGTAGCGCCGGGGTTGCTGTCTCCATGGTGCTCGCTCAGGTGAAGGCTGAGGGTGGAGCGGGACACCTGGGCATAGAGCGGCGCGTTCTCATGGAAGCGATGTTCCCAGTCCCAGGAGAAGCCCAGGTAGTCGAGATAGAACTCCCGCGCCTTGGCTTCGTCGAATATCCGGAAGATCGGAATCGCCGGCTTGATATCGACGGGGCCTTGCCGCCGCCCGGCCTCGATCTTTGCGGACAGCACATTCCAGTCGTCGCAGCCGAACTGCGCCGCGGTGATCTCCAGGGATTGGCTGTGGGTGATCGGGATGTCCAGCTTGGACAGCGTCGAACGAAGCGACTTCGCCATCGCCTTGGCATCGAGAAAGCTGCGCATCTGCGCCCATCCTTTCGCATGGCGGCGTTTCTGTCAGTGCTCGCGTTGCTGACGCGACGCCGGCCTGCATGGAAAGGACCCTGCGCGGGCTGGGCGGTTCGCAGACGACACATTCACCTTGCCCGATCCCGGGCGCGAGCGGCTGGCTGTGTCTGCCACCGAAGAGGCTATCTTGGGATGTCGCCGTCAACAAGGGCGAAGTGGCCGCGGACCGGCTCCGTCAGGGCGCCGTGGTCGGCCTCGAATGCAGGCGTGGCCAGATGCGTCCGGTCTGCGCGGCATAGCGATCGTAGTCCGCGCCGAACCGCGCCTGCATCATCGCCTCTTCCTGGGGGATGCGCAGCAGGTACATGGCCGTGAAGGTAGGGATCACCAGCAGACCGGCAATCCAATTGTGAATCAGCAGCGGCTGGGCGATGGCGGCGATCCAAATCGCTGCGTACATCGGATGACGCATGCGCGCGTAAACGCCCTGCGTCACCAGGTTGTGATCCTTGCGAATCTCCAGGCTGACGCTCCAGTTCCGCCCCAGGTCGGCGTGGCTACGCCAGAAGAGCCAGAGAAAGGGCACTTGCAGCGCGGCTCCGATGGCCGTCGCCCAGGTCGGGAGACTGTAGGCTGCGACATCCAGAAAGCCGGTAGCAAGCTGCAGCAGAGGCAGGATGCCCATGGTCAGGAACATGCCGGCTAGCAGCAGGCGCTCGCCGAGAGTCTTCCGGTCGTCGACGACGACGTTGTCGCGCGTTCGTCGCTGGAAGGGGGCCCGGATCAGCCCGGTCGCAAAGGAGCCCGCCAGCCAGACAAACGCGCCCCAGTGCTGCGCTTCCCAGCGCCAGAGCGCTGCAGCGACCAGGGTAAGCCCCAGCGCCGGCCAGAGGAAGGACGCCAGGCGATAGAGCCGAGAAGGCGAGGAAGACGAGGTCGTCATGTCCGAGATCCCGGTAAACCTGCAGAACATTATCGCAAATGATAATCATTCGCAATAATGGCATCGTATAGTGACATTGAAAGAGGAGGTCAGCGGTCGCGAGGCGAAGGCCCAGCAACAGGTCTTGCGGGTTTGGACAGCCGTTAGCCGTCCCGGCGCCCGCCTCAGAATCTCACCCGGATCCCCACCGTCGCGTTGAAGGGCTGGCCGGGGACGACGTTGCGGGCCGTGGAGCCGGAGAGATAGTACTCCTCGTTCGTCAGGTTGCGGATCTGCAGCCGGGTTTGAATGTTCTCGGTCAGATCGTAGGAGGCACCCAGGTCGACGCGGACGAATTCGGGGAGCTTGGTGTCGTCTGCGGCGGTCGTATCGGCCGGTTTGCTGTCTTCGTAGACGATACCGCCGAAGAGTCTCAAACCCTCGAGCGACCCCTCGGTAAAACGATAGGCGGCCTGCAGAGACGCGGCATGGCGCGGGACGTTCCGTATTCGCGTGCCTCGGGGTAGGTTCGGATTTTCGTTGCTGTTGATGCGGGCGTCGGTGAAGGCGTAATTGAGACCGAGACTGAAGTTCTCGGTGATCTCGCCATTAAGGTTGAGCTCGACGCCCTCGCTGCGCACGCGGCCGAGGTTGACGTTGGAAAAGGAATCGGCCGGGTCGGCTTCCAGCACGTTTTCCTTGTCGGCCCGGAAGACGGCCAGGGTACCGCCCAGCCGGCCGTCGAAGGCCTCCAGCTTGACCCCGATCTCGAAGCTCTCTCCTTCCTCCGCATCCACCCTTTCGCCGTTGACGTCGGTCAGACCGCCGACCACCGGCGGGCGATAAGTCTGGGCATAGGAGGCGTAGAGACCGATCTGCTCGATCGGCTGATAGACGATGCCGACCCTCGGCAGAAGCGCGTTGTCATGGAGGTCTTCATCCAGATCGCTGAAGACGACGGCGTCGTTGGCGATTGTGGTGAAGGACTCCTCCGTCAGCCAGACGTTATCCCAGCGTAGACCGGCCAGCAGTTTCCACTGATCGGTCAGGTCGATCTGATCCTGGATGTAGACCCCGATGGACTTCGCCGTCAGGCGTTCGTTGAAGCGGCTCTCGGTACCGGCCGAAAGCTCCGGGATGATTACGGGGAAGCCCGAATTGAAGATGTCGAAGTCGGAGCTTCGAGTACCGAAGGGGATCCTGCTGCGATTCCGCTGGTAGGCGGCGTCGACGCCGAACAAAAGCGTATGTCCGACCGATCCGGTCGCGAACTCCGCGACGAGTTCAGGTTGCGCCGTCAGGAACAGGTCCGACCCTTCGAATCCCAGGCGCTGCGCGGTGGCGGTTTGATTTGCCGCGTCGACAGAGGCCACCTGTATGCCCTCTCCGTCCAGGGCGCCGTAGCTTCCGTAGAGACCCAGCCGGCCCGTCAGCGCAGGGGTGAACTCATGGTCGAGACGGAAGGTCCCCGAGAAGAAGTGCTTGTCGAGTTGCTCGTCCTGACCTTCGCCGGCGTTCCAGTCGGTTGGGAGCAGGGGCTCGCCGTCGATGAAGGGGAGGCCCCGGTCGAAGACGTCTTCGCGGTACTGGTAGATCAGCTCCAGGTTGGCCACGGTCTTGTCGTCGATCTCCACGTCGACGACCGGGGAGATGAAGAACAGCGTTTCGTCGATATCCCGGCGGAAGGTTCTTTCGCGCTCGGCAGCGGCGTTGAGGCGGTAGCGCACCCGGCCCTCAGCATCGACCGGTCCGCTGGCGTCGACGGTTGCGCGGCCTTGGCGGAAGCGGCTGCCGTCGCCGAAGAAGCCGCTGCCGGCGCTGAGATCGGCCTGGTAGAAGGGCTCCGAAAGAGGCTGCTTGGTGACGATGTTGATCAAGCCGCCGGGATCGGCCCGGCCGAAGAGGGTCGCCGTCGGACCACGCAGCGCCTGCACGCGCTCGACGTTGGCGGTGTCCAGCGTAGCCGGCCGGCCCGTGCGATTGCCGTTGAAGAGGATGTTGTCCGTCTCGAAGCCCCTGGCCAGGTAGGCGTCGCCGAAGATACCGCCGGAGTTGAGGTCGCGCTGAATTCCGGCCAGATAGTCGTAGGCGTCGGCGATGTCGGTGGCGCCGGCATCGTCCAGGGCCTGGCGCGTGACGGCCTGGATCGACTGAGGGGTTTCGATGACCGGCGTATTGGTCCGGGTCGCGCCGAAGGAGTCGGGCGCGGCGTAGCTGTCCGTCACGATGCCGCCCAGGACGGCATCGACCGTGATGGGCGCCAGTCTCGCTGGGCCGCTCTCGGGAGCCGTCGGTGCCCGCTCCAGCGCGACCACGCTGGCGCCGCTGTAGCTGTAGACCAAGCCGGAGCCGGCCAGGAGCTGCCGCAGGGCCTCGTCGGCGCTCATCCGGCCCGACACGGCGGGCGCCGTCAGCCCTTGCGTCAGGTCGCTGCCGGCGAAGAACTGCAGGCCCGTCTGCCGGCTCAGCTCCCGCAGCGCGTCGCTGAGCGGTTGCGTGGCAATGTCGATCGCGAGGGTTTCGCTCTGCGCCAGTTGCTCGGGTGGATCGCTTAGGATCTCTCCGCTTCTGGCGCTGGCCGCTTGCGCCGCGCCGGCAAGACAAACAGTGATCGTCAGCGCCAGTTTGACGGATCGGTCCGCCCAGTCCCCTACCTCCGGCATATCGGTTCCCCCTCGCACCCCAAGCCCCATGGCAATTGCGACCCTTTCGCAACTGCTTCAAAGGACACGACGGCTGACGCACCGAAAACCGTAACCTTGGGGGGAGAATTACTGGAGAACGACGAGCAGGGGCCAGTTCGCAAGGGGTTCCAGACCACTGGACTCGGCCACGATCTGCAGCGCCTGGTCGACGTCGTCGAGCGATAGCACGCCGTCGAAGCGTCTGGCCGCGGCTTCGTCGTTCAGGAGCAGGATCCGTCCCGGACGGTAGCGCTCGAGTGTCGCGATGACCTCGGCCAGAGGCGCGTTCTTGAAGTCCAGGACGCCGGTCCGCCAGGCCAGCATCCGCTCGACGTCGATCGCCGATGTCGCCAGGTGCCCGTCCGGGTCCGCGATGGACGCGGCTTCACCCGGGCCGATCACTGTGCTTGCCCCGCTGCTTGGCAGGCTGATGCGGACCTGTCCGGACTGGACCAGGGCGGACCATCCGGAAGCCTCGGCGGAAACCGCGAAGACCGTGCCGAGCGGCCGAACCTCCAGGGCGGCCGCTTCAACGACGAAATCGCGCTCCGACCCCGCGGCCTCTGTGGCGGTCTCGAAAAGGCCGATTCCGGCATGCAGGCGCACCCGCCGTTCCGTCCCGCTTTCCGACCAGGAGATCGACGCGCCGCTGTCAAGATGTGCCACCGTTCCGTCCGGCAATGTGACACGCTCCACCGTACCGACCGGGGCGCTGTAATCGGCGGTCAGGCTGGGATCGAACACGACCCAAAGCAGCGCCGCCGCCAGCAGAGCGATGCCGCCGCCGCGAAGCGTCCGGCGACGGCGGCGCGAGCGCCGCGCGATGGCCCGCGCATCGAAGCCGGGCGGAAAGGCCCGGCCGCCCTTCAGGCGAGCGAACTCCGGTCCGAAAGGTTCGGGCGGAGGCTCGGCCTCCTGCCTCTGCTTCACCTGTCCTGGCGGTCGCTGGTCAGCCATGGTCAACCGTTGGTCCAACGGTATTTCTCTGTCAAAGGATTAAGACGTTTGGCGCCACGAAAACCGGATCTTGCCTTTCAGCGGCGGGTCGGGCCGCCGGCTTCCAGGTCGTCTTTGCAGGCGCGCAGCGCCTTCGCCACGCGTTTTTCGACCGTGCTCTTCGAGAGGCCGAACAGCGCGGCTACCGCGTCGTAGCTCTCCCCCTCGATACGCAAGAGATAGATCATCGCCCGCGTCTCCTCGGGCAGCTTGGCGAGGGCCTCGTCGAGCCGGCGCAGATGATCTCTGGCGATCGTGGTCCGCAGGGCGTCCGGCGTAGGATCGCGGGTGTTCAGGCCCTCCAGGTCCGCCGGCGGGGTTTCCGCTTTGCGATGTCGGTCGGCTCGTGCGGCGTCGATCGCCACGTTGGCCGCGGCCCGGAAGAGATAGGCCCTTGGGTCCTCGATGCTGGCCGCCGCGGCGTTCTGGGACATTCTGACGAAGAGATCGTGCAACAGGTCGCGCGGCTGATCGCGCGGGCCCGCCTTGCGCCTGAGGAAGGCGAGCAGTTCGTTCTGGTTGGCCAGGAAGACCTCGAGCCACACCGGCTTGCTGCCGCCCCGCGCCCTGGACCAGTCTCGGCTCTCCACCGCCGTCCCCCGACCTCGGTCTCGATCTTAACTCGCTCGCTATCGAAGCGCCGTACGATGTCCTCTTCGGATCCATATTGCAATTGGTTATCATTCTCAAGATCTTCGTGGCAGCGAGCGGTGATGGAGCGCGAGCTGTAAGGGCAGCCCTGCTGCCGCTGTTACAAGATCCGCACAGGTGGGCTGCGATCTGTCGGTTATGCACTATCTATGTGTGGCCATGCTTCACCAGCCCCCATTCATCGACGCCCCGATATCGGGCATGAAGGCCCAGATGTCGGGCAGGGATGTTCCCGTGCCGGGCCCGGCGGCGGTGTGAGGTGAACCTGCGCTCCCGGCTTTCCCCGACACGTCTTTTGTGGCTGCTGCTGGGGCTCTCGGCGGTCGCCCTGGCCGGCCTTGGCGCTGCCCTGCCGCTCCTGCCGACCACGCCTTTCGTGCTGCTCGCGGCCTTTGCCTTCGCCCGCTCGTCGGACCGGCTGCACGATTGGTTGCTCCAGCACCGCGTCTTCGGTCCGCTGATTCATAACTGGAGGGCGCACGGTGCGATCAGCCGGCGGGCCAAGATCTTCGGAGTGCTCTCTATCGCCGCCGTCTTGGCCATATCGGTGGCGACCAACACGCCGCTATGGATTCTCTCGATCCAGGTGGTTGTGCTTGGGCTCTCGGCAACCTTCATCCTCTCCCGGCCGAGCCCGCCGACAGATACGGTTTCGGACAGCGGCTCCGAACCCTAGAGCGCTTCCACCTGAGGCGATCCGGCTCCAGGCGCTCCTGCGCCCCGACTGCGGGTAGCGTGCTGGGCGATCTTGGCGGGCGGCAGCCGTCAGAAACGAACCCTTACGCCCAGCGTTGCGTTGAAGGGTTGTCCGACGGTCACGCGCTCTGGTCCGTTTGCGCTGGTGTAGTACTCCCTGTCGGTCAGGTTCTGGAGCTGAAGCCGTGCTTGCAGGTTCTCGGTGAAGGCTCGCCAGGATGCCGTTCGGATCTTGTTCGACTGTAGGGTCAGCCATCGTCGAAGGGCTCGCCGAGCACCCTGGCGGACGGTCGGTGAAGGCAGAGGCGGTCCATCAACGGCCTTGCTCTGTAGCGCGGCACGAGATGCCTGCTGCTGCTGTGCCTGGAGTCGACATGGCGGCAGCCTCGCCTATCCCTGCGGCGATAGCTCTGCCTACGCCCCGGTCAGCGGCCAGTAAGCGCGGTGCCTTCGGTTGTCCCAGCCTTCGATCTCGATCCAGAGCCTCACGCCCTCCAACTCTTCCGGCAGGTGAACGTGGCCGCGGGCGTTCCCCTCGGAGCCTTCGACCAGTTCGCTGTCGAGTTCCTGGTCGCTGGCATCCGTCAGTCCGACCCGGATGAAGCGGGCGTCGCGAAAGCGGCCGTCGGCGATCTGCATATAGACGTCCATGTCCGCACCTGGGCGCACCGGTGGCAGGTCGGCCTCCAGCAGACCGGCAAGCCCGATGGCCGAGACCTCGAAGGGTCCGGCGGCCTGAGGCTCGAAATGCCGGCCGCGGTCGCCGATGCCCTCGGCGCCGAGAGACATCACCAGAAGGCCGCCGGCGACGATGCCGCCCAGGAACAGGATATTGACGTACTTCAGGGCCCCCATGGGACCGCCCCAGGGCTTCACCCAGTTCCAGATCTGTCGCAGGCCGGCGGCCAGCTTCGTCCCCGCCAACAGCGTGCCGGCGGCGTGGCGCGTGCGCTTGAGATAGATGATCAGGCCGGAGACCGTCAGGAAGCTGATGACGGCGCCGCCCAAGAACCAGAGCAGTTTGACCGCCAGATCGGCCGCGCCGCCCTTGGCCCAGCTACCGTAGTGCAGCGGGTGCATCGCGGCATCTACGCGCTGGCCCGCCGTCCAGTCCTCGGACAGGCGTGCGCCCATGATCTCGGCGGTGTAGGGATTGACGTAGACCGTGTTGGCGCCGCCATCGACCAGGATCTCGCCGCGATCTCCGCGAACGGTGAAGGGCTGGTCCGCGACGGCCGGCGGCAGAAGCAGCGTCACGGTCATGTCGGGGTAAGCGGCCTGCACTGCGGCGACGATCTCCGCGCCGGAGCGCGGCTGCGGCGTCTCGGGCCCGAGCGCGTCCAACTCGGCGGTCGAGAGGCGCGGCGGCGTCGGTCGCTCGGCGACGATGTCCGGCACGCCGCCGGCACTGACCAGCGGATCCTGATAGAACCACCAGGTGCCGGTCAGTCCGATGATCAGCAGGAACCAGAGCGACCAGAGGGCCATCAGCCTGTGTAGATCGCCCAGCCAGGTGCGTGCGTCGCGATGAAAACGGGGGCGGCGCAGGAAGCCGCGCCAGAACTTCTTGTAAGTGATCAGGCCGGTGACGATGGAGATCAACAGCAGGACGCCGAAGAAGTTGACGAAGTAGCGCCCGATCACCGGCAGGAAGAGATCGGTGTGCAGAATGTTGATGAAGCGGCCGAGGGTCACGAAGGGCGTTTCGCCGACCACCTCGCCGCTGAACTGGTCCATCCAGACCAGGCGGAAGCCCTGCTCCGGCGACGACACGAGGGCGGAGGCCGCTCTATGCTCCGTCATGGCGCCGGTCCAGACGTTGTTGATCCCGACATCCGGATAGGCCGCCCGCAGGTTGTCGTAGAGCAGACCCGGGTTCACCCGCTCCTCGCCGGGGGAGATGCGCATCTCCGAATGGATCAGCCAGTCGATCTCGGCGTAGAGAACGGTGATCGTGCCGCTGACCATGACGACCGACAGCAGGACCGTCAGCCACAGACCCGAAGCCGAGTGAATCAGGAAGGCGATGTTCGACGCCGTACGCTTGCGCCTGTGCCGTCCGCGCGTGGCCGTGCCTGTGTGACCGATGGACTCGACGGCCATCCTCGCTCTCCCAATGTCCGACTGGAATTATGTGATAATGCGAGTCAATCGCATTTCTGTGCTCCGTTCTACTGCCATTGGCTGCACCTGACAACGGTCTGGTCGCGCTTTCGGCGTGTAAGAACTCCGATTGCATGCCGGCAACTTCGGCCCTGAGGACTCGGCTGGGAAAGCTTAGGGAGCATCTAGAACGCGAATCCAAGGTAGAGCCCGAACGTGCGAGGTTCGCCGGAGATGAGAACCCGGCTGCCGTCCTGCTGCGGGAGGCGGCGTGTCGCATAGTCGTTGTCGAAGAGGTTGCGGACGAAGAAACCGGCGTTCCACCTGTCCTGGGCGTAGGTGATCTGGGTGTTGACCAGAAAGCGCGCGTCGGCTCTGGCGGCCGGATCGTTGTCGGCATCGACGAAGGACACGCCGGTGTAGGAGGCGTCGGCCCCGATGGAGATGCCGTTGTCGAAGAAGTAGGTCGCGCCGAAGGCCGCCGTCACCTCCGGCGCCGATTGGAACTCGTTGCCGGAGAAGTCCTGGCCGCCGCTTTCGAAGTCCAGGAACTCTGTCTGCACCAGGCCGATCGACCCGAAGACGTCGAGATTGGGCGTGACCAGGGCCTCCAGGGAGGCCTCGGCGCCGTAGAGCCGGGACTCGCCAGCATTCACGATATCGAAGTCGCTCGAGTTTCCCGAGGGGCCACGGACCGGTACCTGCTGGTCGGTCCAGTCGGTGTAGAAGAGGTTGGCGTTGGCGGTCAGCCGTCTGTCGAAGAACTGGCTGCGCAGGGCGAACTCGTAGTTCCAGGTGAACTCCGGATCGAACTCGTTGACCTGCTGGGTGAAACCGTTGACCTGCGCCCCGCCGGCCCGGTAGCCACGCTGCACGGTGAAGCTGGTGGCGATGTCGGGCGTCCAGTCGTAGGTGAGGCCGACTTTGGGCAGGAAGGCGGAAAAGCTCGCGTCGGTCTCGTTCCGATCGTTCGGCAGCGGGATGGGCGAGGGGATGGCCGGGTCCAGCGTTGCGACGGTGCGGATGTCGTTGTCCACGGTTTCCCGGTCGTAGCGTCCGCCGAGCGTGAAGGTCAGGCCGGGCAGGAGCCAGTCGACGCCGATATCGGCCTCCCCGAAGACGGCGAAGTTCTCCACCTCGGTTTTTGAGTTCGACTCTGCTTCCAGAAATACGCCGGGCGGGGCGAGGTTAGTGAAACGGCTCGCCGGATCCCGGGTGAGGTTGAAGAAATCCCCCTCGGTCTGCGTGTAGAAGAGTCCGAGGACGCCGCTGAGGTCTTCGCCTTCGTAGCGCAGGCGCAGGTCCTGCTCGAACACCGTCTCGTCGCTGCTTCTGTCGAGAAAGCCGAGGTCGTCCGCCGCCGGGCGGTTTCGGTCGGCAACGCGCTCGTAGTCGAGGGTGTAGTAGTTCGTCTCGGACTCCAGGGAGAAGGTCTCGTCGATCCGCCAGGTCAGCCGCAGGCCGCTGTTGCGGTGCAGGGAATCCTCATCCGCCTCCAGGTTGGAGAGGTTGACGCGGTCGTCCGGGAAGAAGGCTTCCTCGATGAAGTTGCTGCCCCGTGAGTTGTCGGTCTGTGAGAAGGAGGCGATGATCTCCAGGTCGTCGGTCGGATCGATGCGCAGCTTGCCGCGTAGGTTGGTCTGCTCGCGGGCGTCGTAGTCGTCTTCGTTGCGGGTCGGATTATCGACGAAGCCGTCGGTCTGCAGGCGGTCGGCGGAGAAGCGGACCGCGAGACGGTCTTCGATCAGCGGTACGTTGACCATGACCGCACCGCCCAGCGTGGCGCGCGAGCCCACCTCGCCGCGGCTGCGCAGCTCCAGGTCGTAGGTGGGGTCGTTGCTGCGCAGAACGATGGCGCCGGCCAGGGCGTTGCGCCCCTGCTGGGTGGACTGCGGGCCGCGCAGCACCTCGACCTGCTGCAGGTCCCAGGAGCTGAAGGGACCGCTGAAGGTGCCGACGTTCGGCAGGGCGACGCCGTCGACCTGGGTCGAGACGAGTTGGCCGCCGCCGCCGCCGGCCGCCGGACCGCGCTGGTCGATGCCGCGGATGGAAAAGCCGCGTTCCTGGGGGCTTTGATTGACGTTGGGGATGCGCTCGATGGCGTCGTAGAGATCGAAGTCGCCACGCCGTTCCAGCTCCTCGCCGGTCTGGATCGCGACACTCTCGGGCGTGTCCTGCAGCGTGCGGATTTGGAGCTGTCCCCGTACCACCAGCGGGTCGAGCGCGAGGGGGGCCTGCGGTGACGCCGCAGGCGCAGCCACGATCTCCTCGACGACGATCGAGGCGCCCGACCGGCTGTAGGTCAGCCCGGTTCCGGCCAGAAGGCGCTGCAAGGCCTGATCCGCCGTGAAGCTGCCCTGCACCCCGGACGTCGTCCGATCCCTGGCCAGCGCGCCGTCGAGCGTGACCTGCAGGCCAGCCTGCTGGCCGAAGAGCGCCAGGGCGCTGGTCAGCCCTTGTGCCGCGATATCGAAGTCGCGTTGCGCCGGTTGCGCCTGGGCAAGCTGAAGCTCGGTCGGGGACCAGTCGCGCCAGGCGGTCTCCGCCCAGGCCGGTCGGGGGCTCTGCTCGAGCTGTCGCAGGCGCTGCTGCCAGTCTTCGGCCCAGTTTCCGGACCAGTTTTCGGACCGGTCTCCGGCCCACTCTCTGGCCTTTGCCTCGGTCCCGAAGTCCGCCGCAGCCATAGAAACCACCGCGACCGCCGCTGTCGTGAAGAGGACGGCCCGTCCCCGGCGGGCGCAACCGCGCCCCGACACCCTGCCTCTCGCCTGCTCCGTTTTCGCGCGCTCCGCTTTCACCTTCACCGTCTCCCCACGTCGGCTTCCACACGTCCATCGGCGGAGAGCCGGCGCCCATCGGCAGCCCGGTGCGCGTGCGTCGCAGCCTCTCGCTCCTCTGCAGGAACGACGCTGCGAAGGGGATTTTCAGGAAAAAGCGGAAGAAACTTCTAGGCCGCTGTTATTATTGGATAAATTCTGCCTAGAGCGCGATCGTCTCAGGCGGAAGCACCAGAGCGATCCCACCTAAGGCGATGCCGCTCTAGGAGCGTGAGACAACGAGCAGCCAAGGGGTAATCCGGCGCACTTCCGCGCCATGGGGGCGAGCGATGCCGACAAGCGCCTCGACGGGGTCGGCGAGGGTGTAGACGCCGGTTACCGGAAGCCCCGCGAGACCGGGATCCGTTATGACGATCCGGCCTCGGTAGTAGCGGCGCAAGCGGTCCACGACCTGTCCCAGCGGTTGGTCTTCCGCGATCAGTTGACCGTTCCGCCAGGCCGCGATCAGGGCGGGCGGGCGACGGCTCCGAAGGATCTCGCCGCTTTGGCCGAAGGTTGCGACCTCGCCGGCCTGCAGGCGGTTCGCTCGAGCCTCCTCCTCCGCGTTCGGGCGGCCGACATCGAGGCGCCCCTCCTGAAGCGCGATCGTTGCCCCTTCGTCCTGCCGAAGAACGTTGAATGCGGTGCCGATCACGCTTGCGCGGATCTCTCCGGTCCAGACCCGAAAGGGCCGCTCCGGGTCCGGCGCCACGTCGAAGAAGGCCTCGCCGGCCAGCAGATCGACGCGCCGTTCCTCCTCGCGGTAATGAACCGCGATGGCGCTGTCCGGCGCCAGGGCGATCGCGGTGCCGTCCGGAAGCTCCAGGTCGTGGACCTCTGCCGTCCCGGTCCTGTGGTCGGCCTGGATCGTCAGCAGAAGGTTCGGCACGAAGACGGCCAGGGCGAGGCCGGCCGATACGGCCAGGGCGGCGCGGCGAAGGCGTCGGCCGCGACGACTCCCTGGACGGAGGGACGCCTGTCTCTCCGTCTTGCGTCGCCAGCGCGGCGACGTGCCGTTTTGCCGCTTCCCGTCGCCGGTCCCTGTGAGACTCCCCGTCTGGTGTCGGGTGTCGCGCGGCAATGCGGTCTCGATCAGATGCGTCGTCCTGCGCGTGATCGCCCAGGCCTCCCGGTTGACCGGATCCTTCTCCAGCCAGGCCTCGAAGAGTCTCAAGACCGACGGATCGTCGGGGGTCTCCTGCAGGCGGATGAGCCAGTCCGTCGCCTCCCTGGAGGCCTGCTGCACATTTTCGGGCGGTGTCTCGGTCATGCCAATCCCTGCAAGTTCGCCTTTGGCAGGTGGGTCGTGGCCAGGGGGCCGCGAGGCCCGCCTTGCGGCAGCAGTAAAGACGGAGCCTTACTCACTAGACGCTCCCGGACCGGGCTTTTCCAACAGAGCGCCCTCCAATGGAGACACCGGACCGCGGGCACTCCGGAGGCTGCCGAGTCAAGGCCAGCCCAGACGCGTCTTGCAATGCTGCACGCCTTCGGCGACCAGGACATGCGCGAGGGCAACCGAAATGTCCAGAAAGGCGGCGATGTCCTTCAGCTTGTATCCCCCGATTCGATGCATTTCCAGCGCGATGCGGGTGCGCTCCGGCAGTTCGTCGAGCGCCGCCATGACCGCCTCCAGTTCGTCCTTGTAGAGCGCGACCTTCTCAGGAGTCGGTCCGTGGTCGGCGGAGGTGTCGAGCGCAAGATCGAAGCTCTTGCCGGGGAGGATCCGCTGCTCCCGTCTGAGGCGACGGTGTCCGTCCAATGCCAGATTACGGACGATCCGGTAGAGATAGCCGAGTGGCTGATCGAGATGGCGCGACCGGGTCGTTTCATCGAATCGGAACCAGGCCTCCTGCACCAGATCTTCGGCCAGCGCCCGGTTGCCGACGATGCCGGTTGCATAGTCGATCAAGGCGCTCCGGTGCCTGATGAAGAGGTGAAGGACCTCGCTAGAGTCGCGCACTGCGGCGCTCTCCTTTGGGTACCTTGTGAGCGCGCGCAGCCTTTGCGCGCCGTCGCCGCGGCAATGACGGCTCTTCGGGCATCTTCATGGCGCGGTTTCGAGGTCGGTCGCTGGCAAGGTCGGGTGTGGCCGCTTCCATTAAGAATGAGAACTATTATCATTTGAGTATCTTCCACCTAGCCGGATCGTCAAGGTGTGATTGTGCCGAGGAGGCCGGCCGTCAGGGGGACTGCCCTCACGCAACGGGAGGCGCACAATCGAAGTTTGCTTCGTCCTGTGGTGAGGCCCTAAGAGCCACTGCGCGAACGCGCTGAGTCTAGCCGTCGGAGGCCAGGGCGAGGGAGGCCGGCAACTCGCGCACCAGGAATTTCGCCTTCTGGCGCTCGACCTCGTCGAAGCCGATGAAGCTCTTGAACGCCCCAAGGTCGGCTACTTGCTGGGGGAGGCCACGAGTGGAACGCGCCTGGCTGAGGGCCTGCAGGTTGGCCCGCATCGCCGCGGTCGCCGTCATCAGGGCGACCAGGGGGAACACCGCGAGACCGGCAAGCTCTTCGATCTGCTCGGGCGTCAGATCGCTTTCCAGCCAGCCGAGGATCTGCAGCGACAAGGGGACGCCGCAGGCCGCACGGAGGCGTTTCAGTGCCTCGAAGCTCTGGAACCCGCGCGAGATGGGCTGGATCAGGTCGGCGCCGGCGGTGACGTAGGCCTTGGCGCGAGCGATCCCGTCGGCTTCGTTGAAGGCATCGGTGCGGGCGATGATCAGCGTGTCCGGGTCGCGCCGGGCCTCGACGGCGGCACGGATCTTGGCACTGCCTTCGTCGATCGGGAGGATCTCGACCGAGTTCGCCACGGCCGGACAGCGTTTCGGCACCTCCTGGTCTTCCAGGATCATCGCGGCGACGCCGGCCTGCTCGAACTCGCGCACCGTGCGCATGACGTTGATCGCGTTGCCGTAGCCGGTATCGGTGTCGGCGATCAGCGGAACGGAGAGCGCGTTGGCCATGTTGCGCACGACCGCCAGGTTCTCGGTCATGGTGTAGAGCTCGACATCGGGCGCCCCGAGATGCGAGGCCGAAACGCCGAAGCCGGTGGACATGACGGCGGCGAAGCCGGCTTCCTCGGCGAGCTTTGCCGAAAGGGCGTCGAAGGCGCCTGCGGTCCAGATCGTCTCGCCGGCGCGGGCCTTCGCGGCGAAGGCGGTTTTGTCGAGCGCAGTCATTCGGCGGTCTCCTCGTCGCGGGCATGCAGGTAGCCGATCAGGCCGCCGTTCTCGAGCATCGTCCGGTCGCCGTCGGACAGCGGCTCGAACGGCAGGGCCTTGCCGGTGGTGTGGTTGCGCACTTCGCCCCGACCCCAATCGACCTCGAGTTCGTCCCAGCGCGAGACCAGGCCGAGGATTCCGGGGCAGGCGACTTGCGGGAAACCCATGGCGATCTCGCCGCGCCAGTAGCCGGGCGAGAAGCTCTCGGCGATAACGCCCGAGATCCCGAGGCGGCGCATGGCGATCATCGGCGGATAGTGCGGATGGCCGTAGCCGAAGTTCTCATTTCCGATCAGCAGGTCGCCCGGCTTCACCTTGGTCGCGAAGTCCGGGTCGTAGCCTTGCATGGCGACCTGCGCGAGCTCGTCCGGATCCTTGATCTTGATGTTCTTGACGCCGACGATTTGGTCGACGTCGAAATCGATTTCCTCGAAGAGGAAGGCGGCGCGGCCGCGCAGATTGTCCAGAGACACCAAACGGCTCCGTCACAGATAGGGGCGGGGGTCCGCGATCTTGCCCTCGATCGCAGAGGCCGCCACCGCTGCCGCGTTGACGATGAAGATCTCCGAGTCCGGGCTGCCCATGCGCCCGCGCACGTTCAGCGTGCCGGTCGAGACCGCCCGCTGGCCCGCGCTCATCACGCCCATGCGGCCGAAGCAGTAGTCGCAAGACGAGGAGGTGACGAAGGCGCCCGAGGCGATGAGGTCGGTGATGATGCCTTCCTCCGCCGCCTGGCGCATGATCTCCTGGCTGGTCGGCACGACATGGAGCTGAAAGCCCGGTTTGACCTGGCGGCCGCGCAAGACCTCGGCGGCCACGCGCAGGTCTTCGACCCGGCCGCTGGCACAGGACCCGAGATAGCCCACCTGCACCTCGGTGCCGGCGACGTCGGAGAGATTGCGCGTGTTCGCAGGGCTCGGGGGAATCACCACGATGGGTTCCAGGTCGGAGAGATCGATCCTCTGGACCGCTGCATAATGTGCATCCGCATCCGAGCTGACCGGGTCGAGCGCGATGCGCGCGCGCGGCAGCGCATAGTCCAGACTCGCTTGGTCCGGGTTGATGATCGCGGTGATGGCACCGGTGAACATGGCGAGACAGGTGATGGTCTGCCGGCCTTCGAGGGAGATGTGCTGCAGCGCATCGCCGCCGATCTCGAGCACCTGGAACCGGCAGGCGGAGGGACCGAGCACCCGCACGATGTGATGGAAGACGTCGCGCGCCATGACGCCGGGCCGCAGCCGGCCGGTCAGGTCGACGCGCGTCGTCTTCGGTACCTTGATCTGAATGCGCTCCTTGACGAAGGCCTCCAGAAGATGGCGCCGCACGCCGATGGCCAGCGCACCGTAGGTGCCGAGCTGGGAGATATGACCGTCGAAATGGACGACGAAGGCACCGGGCGTCGCATAGCCGAGCTCGGCCGCAACCTGATGGCCGATCCCCTTGCGCTCGTAGACCGGCACACCCTGCTCGGCGCCCCAGTCGCGGGTGACCTGGTGAAGCTCCTCTTCCTGCGGTGTCACCGCGGGAACCATGTGATCGATGAAAAGCGCGAAGCGCTCGGGATCGATCACCTTGTCGATCCCGAAGTCCTCTTTCATCTGGCGGAAGATGACGTCGGTGTAGCCCGGGAAGTCATAGGCGATGACGAAATCCGGCCGTGCCTTGATCTCTTCCCCGGCGCGTACCCGGTCACGGCCGGCGGCGCGTGCCAGGATCTTCTCCGCGATCGTGGCGCCCATTTGCAGCCTTCCTCCCGCCATGATGATCTCTTCTGCCTCCGGCTTGGAGGCGGGACGTCACACTGTCGGAAGTAACGGCGATGCCTTTCGGTGTGTCAAGGAATAACGATAATTTCAACTGATGAAATCGAGGCCCGAGATCCGCTCCGACAGACGCGCGCAGCAGGCGAGCAGTGGAGCCAGGGCGCGGGGCGAGCCGTCAGGCTCGGGGGCGTCGCCCAGAATTTGCTGCGTCAGTCCGCCAAGAGACATGGCGGCCACCAGAGCGCCGCGATCGTCGCGGACCGGCGCCGCAACCGCCGACAGGCCGAGGGCGACGTCGTCGCGGGCGAAGGCCCAGCCGTCGCGCCGGATCTTGTCGAGTTCGACGCGCAGCTCGCCCGGGTCGGTGATGCTCTTGTCGGTCTGGGCCGTCAGTGGTTGGGCCAGAATGCGTTCGCGATCTTCCGCGGGCAGATGCGCCAGCAGCAGGCGGGGGGCCGCACCGCAGTTGAAGGGGCGCCCGACCCCGAGCGCCCACCAGCGCACCTCCACCGGCGCCGCGCCGTGAAAGCGGGCTAGGCAGATGGCCTGGTCGCCGCGCGCGACCGAGAGGAAGGCGGTGGCGCCGATCTCGTCGGCAAGACTGCGCAGCAGATCTTCCGCCACGTCCCGCAGCGACTGGCCGTCGGGCACCGCGCTGGCGAAGCGCATGGTCTGGACCGTTAGGGCGTAGTGGCCGGACTTCGCGTCCTGCTCGACGATGCCCTCGTCGCGCAGCGTCACCAGGATGCGGCGGGTCGTTCCCGCATCGAGGTTAGCGCTTTCGGCGATGGAACTGAGCGACAGGCGGGGCTGTTCCGGCGTGAAGGCCCGCATGATCGCGATCGCACGCGACACGGCCCGCACGCGCGGCAGCGTTCCTCCGTCGCTTCTGGTCCGGCCTCTGCCGGTGCTGCCCGATCCGCCGTTCGGTTGATGCGGGTCGCTCGGCGTTTGTCGCATGGCTTGTCACCCTTGGCGTTCCGCCCCTGCGGGGGCTGGTGATTGTCGGCCTCTGCCTCAGATTGCAGGGATTCGTGCGGAAGCTACCATACAGATTTATTTCACCTGATGAAATCAGAATTACCTGTTGACAATCCACGCTGCCATGCGTGCAATTTCCAGAGTATCCGGCGAACGGATCGATAACGGGAGGAAATGAGCATGAGAAAGGTGACGACAGGCCTCTTGGCCGTCGCGGTCGCTATTGGCGGCCTGAGCGTTTCTGCGACCTGGACAAGCGCGGAAGCCGAAATGCGCATGCTGCGCTTTGCCGAGTTTGCGCCCAATCGCGGCACGAGAGCCGGGGCGATCGAATGGCTGGACGCTGAATTGCGGGACCGCTCCGGCGGGGAACTGGGTCTCGATATCGTTTGGGGCGGGGCGCTGCTCGGAGCCCGCGACGCCGCCCAAGGCCTGTCCGACGGGGTCGCCGATATGGCCTCCATCGTCCCGGTCTATGCGCCGGGCAGGCTTGTCGTCTACGAAGCCGTCGATACCGTTCAGTTGGCCGACGAGTGGGTCGGCATGATGGCGGCCTACGAGCTGATGACGACGCATCCGGCGGCCATTGAGGAAGCGAACAAGTTCAACCTGCACTACTTCGGCAACTACACGACGGGGCCGACGCAGCTGCTGTCGCGCGACAAGCCGATCAAGTCGCTCGCGGACCTGGAGGGGATGACGATCCGGGCGACCGGCGCCTTCGTGCCGGCGCTGGAGGCACAGGGCGCCTCGACCATTTCGGTCTCGCAGCCCAAGGTCTACGAGGCCCTGTCCAACGGCTCCATCGACGGCTCGACGACCTACTACTACGTGGTCAAGGCCTACAAGCAGCAAGAGATCGCGAACTACATCACCTCGGTCGACATGGGGCAGACGCTAGCCTTCGGGATCGCGATGAATCTCGAAACCTACGACAGCCTCAGTGCCGAGCATCAGGCGCTGCTCGACGAGCTCGGCCGCGACTTCACCGTCCATGTGGCCGAGCTGATGCATGCCTCGCGCACCGAAACCAAGGCCGAGCTGGCGGCCGGCATCGACGGTCATGCGATCGAGATGATCGCGCCCGCCGAGGGTATGCGTGACGCGCTGGTCGAGATTGCCGAGCAGGATAAGCAGCGCTGGATCGACAAAGGGGTCGAAAAGGACCTGGATGCCGAGGGCATTCGCAGCGCCTACCTCGAGCTCATCGCG
This sequence comes from Kiloniellales bacterium, assembly GCA_052168175.1. Classification (GTDB taxonomy): domain Bacteria; phylum Pseudomonadota; class Alphaproteobacteria; order Kiloniellales; family DSM-21159; genus Algihabitans. The sequence continues at coordinate 735,998 of JBQLZH010000001.1, read as the reverse complement.
AAGTACAGCGCCGAGCTGGAGGCCGAGGGATATCCCTGGGACCGGTGAGGTCCGACTTGCCTGAAGCGGCCAGCCGCCCGAACGTCTCGGACGGCTGGCCGCGCTTTCTTCGGCGGCGGACAATCACGCGGGGGTAGTCTAAAGGGGGTGATCCATGGGCGGTGTCGCCATGCTGTTTCGGACCCTGCTCGGCGCCTTGGAGCGCCTTGCCATGATCCTGTCCGGGATCGCACTTCTGATCATGGGCGGGATCGTGACGGCCTCGGTGCTCGGCCGGCAGCTTTTCAACGCACCGATCCCCGACGACCTCATCATGGTCGGCCTGCTGATGGTGTGCGTGATCGCTCTGCCGCTGGCCTTCATCGAAAGCCAGCGCGGGCATATCGCGGTGACGGTGACGACCGATTGGCTGCCGCTGCGCGCCCTCGGCCTGCTGCGCGCCTTCGGGGCCCTGACCATGATGCTGTTTTTCGGGAGCATCGGTTACATGGTCGCCCAAAGGCTGCCGCGTGAGATTGCCCAGGGCACCTACTACGACGGTACGCTCGAAATCCTCACCTGGCCGATGAAGATCGTCTTCGCGGCCGGCATCCTGCTGTTCGTGGTTCGGCTGGCCGTGTCGATCGCCGAGGGCTTGCGGACCTTCGCGACCGGGGAGGCGCCGCCTCCCGTGCGGGGCGCGGCGGCCGAGCGCTCGGAAGAGGTCTAACGGGATGGATCCTCTTCTCGTCGGCGCGCTCGCGCTCGGGACCACGCTCGTCCTGCTCGCGCTCAGGGTCCCCATTGCGGCGGCCCTCGGGATCACCGCCGCGATCGGCATCTTCGTCATCTTCGGCTGGCGCCCCGGCACCGAGTTCAATCCCGATGCGGCCTGGCGGCCGACGCTGTCGCTGATCGGCAACGGCCCCTACACCTTCATTACCGGCTTCTCCCTCTCGACGGTGCCGCTCTTCATCCTGATGGGCCATCTCGCCTTCGAAGCGGGCTTCACGACGGATATCTACCGCGCAGCCCGGCTGTGGCTGGCACGGCTTCCCGGCGGCGTCGCCATGGCCTCGGTCGTCGGCTGCGGCGGCTTCTCCGCCATCACCGGCTCGTCCGTGGCTTGCGCCGCGGCCATGGGGCGGATCGCCATCCCGGAGATGCTGCGTTTCGGCTACGCCAAGTCCCTGGCCGCCGGTTCCGTGGCGATCGGCGGCACGCTGGGCTCGCTGATTCCGCCGTCCATCCTGTTCATTCTCTATGGCGTCTTTACCGAGCAGTCGATCTCCAAGCTTTTCATGGCCGCGGTCATTCCGGGACTGCTCTCGCTCGCGGCCTATCTGGTCGTCATCTACATCTGGGTGCGCGTGCGGCCCGAAGCTGCACCGATGCCCAAGGAAACCATTGCTCGGGACGACCGCTGGCAGGCGCTCAGTCGCTGCTGGGCGATCGTCGCGATCTTCGTAGTCGTGATCGGCGGCATCTACGGCGGGGTTTTCACGCCGACCGAGGCGGCCGGAATCGGCGCCTTTGCCACCCTCCTGCTCGGTCTCCTGCTCGGGCGGCTCAGCCGTGAGAAGATCATCTCGGCCTTGCGCGAAAGCGTGTTTCAGTCGTCGATGATTTTCGCGATTGCCATCGGCGGCAAGATCTACGTCAGCTTCATCGCGCTGACCGGCCTGTCGGGCGCCATCACCGATTGGATCGCCCATGTCGATGCCTCGATGCTCGTCGTGCTGGCGGTCATCGTGGTGATGTATCTGATCCTCGGCATGTTTCTCGATCCCATCGGGATCATCCTGCTGACCTTGCCGCTGACCATTCCGATCGTCGAGGGCTACGGCCTGTCGCTCATCTGGTTCGGCGTCGTGGTCATCAAGCTTCTGGAGATCGGGCTCGTCACGCCGCCCATTGGGCTGAACGTCTTCGTCATCAAATCGATCGTCGGGGACAAGGTCAGGCTGGAGACCATCTTCGTCGGCATCGCCTGGTTCCTGCTGATCGAGATCGTCGTTCTCGGCCTCATCATGGGCGTGCCGGGCCTGTCCTTGTGGCTCCCGAGTTTGCTGTAACGGCAAGGGGTGCCGGACTTGCGGGCCCGGTGGCAGTTACCTGGACGTTTGGCCGATGGTTACGGCCAGGCGATCGATCTGTCGACTTGTCCGCCCGACTCTTCGACTCTAAGACTCTTTCATGAGCAAGTTGACCGAGCAGGTTTACAGGACCCTGCGGCGCCAGATCATGTCCGGGGACTTGGCGCCCGGCTCCCAGATCAAGGAGGAGCATGTCGCGACCGGGCTTGGCGTGAGCCGAACGCCGGTACGCGCGGCCTTCCTGCGCCTGATCGAGGACGGACTGCTGATCAGCCGTCGCGGCCGCGGCGCCTTCGTCGCCGAATGGACGGGCCGGGATATCGACGAGATCTTCGAGCTGCGCATCCTCCTGGAGGCGCATGCGGCCGGTCTGGCTGCGCTGCATGCGTCAGCGGCGCAGATCGCCGAGTTGCGGGCGGCGACGGAAGCGATGCAGCGGTGTCTGAAGGACAAGCCGTTGGACTTTCTCAGCGCGATCCAGACGGCCAACAGTCGCTTTCATCGAACGGTGCTGGAAGCCAGCGGTTCCCCGCGACTGCGGACGCTGGCCTCGACGCTGGTCGACATCCCGATGGTGGTCGGCGCCTTCTACGTCTACAGCGATAGCGATATCGAGCGCTCGATCCAGCATCACCTGGACCTGCAGGTCGCCATCGAACAACGCGACCGTGCGCTGGCTCAGGAAATCATGAGCGTACACCTGCGCATGGCCTATCTCGTCTTCATGCGGTCCCGTCGGCCCGATGGCGGTGGTGGTGACGCGGGCGAAGCCTTTTCCGAAAGCGTGACGGAGCCCCAGGGAGTGGAGACGGAACCCACGACGACGGCAGCGCTGACCAAGGTGGAAAGCTAGCGCAGAAGCTCTGTGATCACGCCGCAGCCGCAACCGGTGCCTGCCCGATCGCCGTGCAGCGGTGCATCAGCCGCTCTCCGAGTCCGTCGTAGTCCATCACCGCGTAGTGCATGGTGCAGCGGTTGTCCCAGATCACCAGATCGTGCGGTTGCCAGACGTGGCGGTAGTGGAAGTCCGGTTTCGCCAAGTGGCGGTAAAGGAAATCCAGAAGGGCTCGACTTTCCTCCGCCGACAGTTTGTCGATATGAGACGTGAATCCCGGGTTGACGAACAGGCAAGACCTTCCCGTGTCGTCATGTCTACGCACGACGGGATGGGACATGGGCGGGGCCAGAGCGAGTTGCTCGGCCGTCACCTGCTCGTTGCGGAAGCCCCCTGACTGAGCGACCGCAAAGTCATGCGTTGCCGTCAGACCCGAGAGGAACCGCTGCATCGGCTGCGACAAAGCCTCATAGGCTTTGTACATGTTGCAAAACACCGTATCGCCGCCCTGCGGCGGGATCTCCAGGGCGTAGAGGATCGAGGCCTGCGCGGGCGTTTGCTCATAGGACTGGTCCGAGTGCCAGTAGGTACCGGCGCCCTTGCGGCCCACCGGCTTACCGTCGCGCATCTTGTTCGAGACGCGATAGATCTCCGGATGCTCGGGATGCAGATACTTGGTGACGGTGTGGCCGGAAAGTGTGTGCAGTCTGCCGAAGTTGCGCGCGAAGGCGATATGCTGTTCCTCGGTTAGATGCTGCTTGCGGACGACCAGCACGCCGTCGGCGTGGTTCCAAAGGCTCGTGATCTCTGCGAAGAGATTGTCGCCGACGGGTTGGGACAAGTCGAGGTCATGGACCTCGATTCCCATCGTCGGCGTGAGACGCTTGGCGTTCAAGGACATGTCGGCCCTCTGTCGGTTGAGTTGAGTCCTTCGGTTGATCTTATGGGGCTTAGCTGCGGGCGTTTGCGCTGCGGGCCGATCTCCGCTCGAACTGACGCCTGATCGGCGGTGTCAGCAGCAGAACGACGATCAGTCCGACCAGAATCAGGGAGATCGTACTGGAGAAGAGAAAGGAGAAGTCGCCGCGCGAGATGAGCAGGGAGCGCCTGAGTTCGGCCTCCGCCATCGGACCCAGGATCACCGCCAGCACGGCTGGAGCCAGCGGGATACGCAGTTTCTCCATGACATAGCCGATCGCACCGATACCGAGCATCAGCCAGACGTCGAACAGGCTGTTGTTGATGGCGTAGATGCCGATGGTCGACATGGCGACGATCATCGGGGCGAGGAGGAGCGGCGGCATGCGCAGAACGTGAATGAAAACCCGTGCGCCCAGCCAGCCGATGAAAAACAGCATCACGGCCGTGATCAGCATCGCCAGCATGAAGCCATAGGTGATCGGCGCGGTTTCCCGAAACAGGGCTGGGCCGGGTCGCATGCCGTGCACCAGCAGTCCGCCCAGGATGACGGCTGCGACCGCGTTGCCCGGTATGCCGAGCGTCAGCGCCGGAATGAGAGCCGAGGCGTTGTCGGCATTGTTCGCACATTCGGATGCCGCCACGCCCTCGGGCGCACCCTTTCCGAAGCGACCGGGCTCGCGTGCTGTGCGCCGCGCCTCGTTCCAGGCGATCAGCGAGGCGATATTGCCGCCGGCGCCCGGCACGATCCCGATGAAGACGCCGATGGTGGAGGCGCGCAGCCAGGTGGGAATCAAGGAGCGCCAGGTGAACGCGGCTTGCCCGTTCGCCGTGTCTCGCCCGAGATCCCGGGGCACGTCGTCGGGCTTTACCAGGATGGCTTTGGCGGCCAGATCGAAGGCCGGTGGAATGGCATAGAGACCGGTCAGCAACACCAGGATGCTCAAGCCGCCGGTGAGGTGTAGAAGATCGAAGGTGAAGCGCTCGTTGCCGGTCATCTGGTCGATGCCGACGGTGCCGAGGATCAGACCGAAGCAGGCGCTCAGAAGCCCTTTCACCGGGTTGTCCGCGAGCAGTACGGCAATCGCCGTCAGGCCGAAGACGGCGAGCCAGAAGACCTCGGCCGGCCCGAAGCGCAGTGCCATCGCTGCCAGAGGCGGCGCCAGCAGAATGAGGGCCAATGCGCTCACGATGCCGCCGATGGCGGAGGAGGCGAGGGCGATCCGCATCGCCCGGATCCCGTGCCCCTGCTGCGCCATGGGGTAGCCGTCGAACACCGTGGCGATGCCGGCCGGTGTGCCGGGGATGCGGAGCAGGATCGCCGGAATTGCGCCGCCGTACATCGCGCCGTTGTAGATCCCCGCCATCAGACCGAGAGCGACCAGAGGCTGCATGGTGAAGGTGAGCGGGATCAGGACGGCGATCCCCATCGTCGTGGACAAGCCCGGCAGCGCGCCGATGGCGACTCCCGCAGCCGTGCCGACGGCCATCGCCAGCACGACCTCGAGGGACAAGACGAGGGGAAGGGCCTGGAGCAGATAGTCGATCACGGCCGCGCCTCAGGCGAAGAGCGCCTGCCAAGCCTCAACCGGCAGAGGCCGGTTGAGGACCAGCACGAAGACGACGTAGAGCACGCCGGTGAAGATCGCGGTTCCGACGGCCAGACCACGCGGCCTGCGGTAGCCGATCGCCCAGGCGATGCCGGGGACCAGAAGCGCGAAGCTCGTGAAGAAGCCGACAGTTGGGATCGCCACCGCAAGCACGAGGGCTCCAGCGGCGATCAGCGCCAGGCGTCTCAGCTCCAGCGGCTCGATGATCAGAAAGCCGCCGCCGCGTAGGCGTGTGGCGAACGACTGTCCTGCCCAGACCAGGCTCAGCAGGCTGGCTGCCGCGAAGACGGCCGTTGGGAGGTAGGCGGACTCTTGTGGAAAACCTGCGGCTTCGATGGTGCCTACGATACAGAGACACATCAGGCCGAGGGCGACAATCATCTCGAGCGTTGCACGCCGCATCGATCCAGCCTTCGCAGCACCATCAGACAGGGATGCGTCGGCAGCGCCTCGCTCCAGAGACGATGCCGACGCAGGTCTCGGACCCTATTGCGCAGCCCAGGGACTTTCTTCCCAGAGCGTGAGATAGCTGTCTCGCGCTGTCTTGAGCATGGTCTTGTAGGCGTCAGGTGCGAGGAAGCGAAGTGGCAGTGACTGTTCCGCGGCCACTTTCTGAAATTCGGGATCGTTGATCGCCTTCTCGATGGCAGCGGCCACTTGCTGAAGGATCTCCTCGGGCACGCCGGCCGGAGCCCCGATGCCGCGGGTGGATCCTTGAACGATGTCGTAGCCCTGCTCCCGGAAGGTCGGCACCTCAGGCATCTCGGACCAGCGTTCCTCGGCCATTTGACCGAGCGAACGGATCAGACCCTCCTCGGCGTAGGAGACCGCTTCGCCCATGTTGAAGACGCCAAGCGTGATGTGCCCACCAAGCAAGGCCGCGCGCACGGCCGATGCGCCGGGGAAGGGCACGTGGGTCATTTCGATCCCGGCCTGTCTCTGCAACGCCAGTGCCGCCAAATGATCGTCCGAACCGATCCCGGTGGTGCCGAAGGTTACGGCGTTCGGATTCTCTTTTGCGTAGGCGATCAACGCTTCCAGCGTTTGAAATTCGCTCTCCTGCCGGACATGAAAGCCGCCGGGGTCATCGACGACGTTCGCGATGGGGGAGAAGTTTTCCAGTTCGTAGCGGGTGTCGCGCTCGATTGGGATGGTCACCAGGTTCGGGGTGTTGAGGAAGCCGATGGTGTAGCCGTCGGGCTCCGCTTGAGAAATCTCGGTGAAACCGACTTCGCCGCCTGCACCGGGCTTGTTCACCACGGTGATGGAGCCGCCAAGATAGGTCTCGATAAAGGGCGCAAGCGAGCGGGCGGCGACATCGGTCCCGCCGCCGGCGCTGTAGGCGACGATCATCGTGATCGGGCGTTCCGGGAACTCCGCCTGTGCGTGACTGGCCCCGGTCAATGTAACGACGCCGACAGCGCAAGCCATGGCGGCGTTTTGCAGAAATCCTGTCATCTTTCCTCCCAAAAGGCTTAGCCACATACGAGGCTATGTTTGTATTTTTTTTGTGCTTCAAATCAGATCACGGATCCCGCACTGCTCGCAAGAGATTTCTTTTTGGTATCCGATTGCGCAGTAAAATTTCGGAAAACTGCGATATTGATGCAAATTCGTACGGTGCAGCGGGATAGAAAAGAGAAAACGCTAGACAGGCAACTGCATATTGTTCTTTTTTTGGATGAACCGGAGGAGGCAAATGCGCATAGGGATTATCGGTGTCGGCGAGGTCGGGCGGTGTTTCGCGCCGGTTCTGTCGCAACTCGGCAGTGCGCCGCTCTTGCTCTGCGATTCCCATCCGTCACGCGCGGCCGAAGACCTGGCGCGCGACCTGGGTGGAAGCTTGGTTAGCTGCGTGTCGGAGGGGTTGGCGGCTTGTGACCTGGTGCTGAGCTGTGTGAACGGCGCCGCCGCGGGCGAGATCGCCCAGGCCGTTGCAGCCTGCGATGCACCAGGGCAAGTCCTGCTCGATTTCGCCACCGCCCCACCGCAGGTGAAGCGCGATGCCGCCGATGCCCTGCGTGGGCGCGGGCGTTACTACGTCGACATCGCCATCATGGGGGCCATCTCGATCGGAGGGGCGGCGACGCCGCTGCTGGCCGCAGGCGACGAACGCCCGGAAGCGGTGCAAACGGCGCGTGATCTTCTGCGTCAGGCCGGTTTCAGCCTCGATTGGCTGGTGGACGCTACGCCGGGCGACGCGGCCTCCCTCAAGCTGTTGCGCAGTGTCTTCACGAAGGGGCTGGAGGCCCTGGCGGTGGAGTGCCTGGTCGCGGCTGAGCACTTCGGCGTGCGGCACGCCCTCTACGAGGTGCTTTCGGATGTGGATGGGACTCCGCTCCCGGCGTTTCTCGAGATGCTCGTTTCCACGCACCTGGTGCATGCCGAAAGACGGCTGGCGGAAATCGAGCAAGCCGAATCGCAGTTGCGGGACGCCGATCTGCCGGTCCGACTCTTGCCGTCTGTGCGCGGCCTTTTCGGCGCGACCGCCGCCGCCATGGCGCAGGAGCGACTCACGGAAACGCCTTCACCCGATGAGGCTCTGAGAGCCCTCAAGGCAATCGGCATGTCGGGTAAGAGCGCCGCAAGGGATGGAAGCGCGGCTGGGGCGGGAAACCGCGAGCGGGCGGTCCCGCGTTAGCCGCTCCGCTATCGACTGGCCGGCTGTCGACTGGCCGGGCTGTGGGTCGCCGGGGTGTCGGTCGCTGGGGTGCCGGTCGATCCGATACGACGGATCATCAGGATGAACGAAAACGAACGCGAGGGAGGTAGTGGGAACGATGCTGACGGTTGCCAAGGAACTGATGGACAAGCTTGCCGAGATCGGTACGGCGACAATCCATGAGGCGCAGGGGCAGATCGGCGCCATGGACAATGCGATCAAGCCGATCGATCCGGCTCGACGACTGATTGGTCGGGCGCTAACCGTCGATACCCGACCTGCGGACAACCTGATGATCCACTATGCGCTGACCAAGGCGCAACCCGGCGACGTGCTGGTGGTCGACGCCAAGGGCTTCACCGAAGCCGGTCCCTGGGGCGATATCCTGACCCTGGCCGCACAGAAGGTCGGGCTGCGCGGTCTGGTCATCGACGGCATGGTGCGGGACGCCGATGTTATCGTCGAACTGGGCTTTCCCGTGTTCTGCCGTGGGCTGTCCATCAAGGGCACCAACAAGGCGCAGCCGGGCCGTGTCAACGAAGCCATCCTTTGCGGCGGCGTGACGGTCAAACCGGGCGACATCGTCGTCGGCGACCGGGACGGCGTGGTGGTCGTGTCCGCGGAGCGTGCCGAGGAGGTCCTGGTCGCCTCGGAAACGCGCGAGGCGAAGGAAGAGACGATGCGCGCGGAACTGAATGCGGGCAAGACCACGGTCGAACTGCTGGGTCTCGAACCGCTGCTGAAGAAGGTGGGAGCGAACTGACGCATGGCCGTAGTTGCCGTGCTCGACCCCATTGCCGACAGCGCCATGGCGCTTCTGCGACAACATGCGGAGGTGCTGCCGCCACCGGCTGCGAACTGGCCCGAACGAGCGGATGGCCTCGTGGTGCGGGCCTCGCCTGTCGGAGCCGCCTCGATCCTGGCGGCCACCCGCCTGCGGGTGATCGGCAAGCATGGTGTCGGCACGGACAACATTGACCTGGAGGCGGCGGCTCAGCAGCAGGTTGTCGTTGCAAGGACGCCGGCAGCGAACGCCGACGCCGTGGCCGAGCTTGCGATCGGCCTCATGCTTGCGCTGCTGCGCAGGATTGCCTGGCACGATCGCGGCATCCGTACGGAAGCATCATCCGCCGCGCCGCGGATCGGCCGCGAGCTGAAGGGCGCGCGCTTGGGGCTGCTTGGCTTCGGTGCCATCGGGCAGCGGGTGGCGCGCATCGCCCGGTTGGGTTTCGGGGCAGAGGTCGCGGCCTACGATCCCTTCGTTCGGCCGCCGCCCGACCTGCAGATCCCTATGCGCGACAGCCCGAATGCGCTCTGTGCCGAAAGCGACATCCTGTCGGTGCATCTTCCGCTGACGCCGGAGACCCAGGGACTGGTTGGGGCGCGCCTGCTGTCGCTGTTGCCGGAGGGAGCCTTCGTCGTCAATACCGGGCGCGGCGGCGTGGTTGAGGAGACGGCCCTGCTGGCCGCGCTGGAAAGCGGCCGTCTGGCGGGCGCCGGCCTGGACGTCTTCGAACAAGAACCGCCCACGGCGGAGCTGGCGCTGCTGCGGCATCCGAACGTCGTTACGACACCCCATATCGGCGCCTCGACGGTCGAGGCGATGGAACGCATGGGCCGGTCGGTCGTCGAGCAGGTGCTGGATGGTCTGGGCGTCGACTGGCGCCAGGAGGAGGAAAGGCATGCCTGATAGCGCCAGCGACGCAGTTTGCGTTCCAGCCGAGATCCTGCAGCGGGAGACGGCAAGGATCTTCCAAGGTCATCACCTTCAGTCGGATGATGCAGTCCGGGTGGCCGAGGCTTTGGTCGAGGCCGACCTGCGCGGTATTCATTCTCACGGCGTAACGCGGGTGCCGATCTATACCGAGCGCCTCGCGCGGGGTCTCTTCAATCCGCAGCCGGATGTTCGTGTCGCGCGCAAGGGTCCGTCGGTCGCCGCGGTCGACGGCGACAACGGAATGGGCGCCGTCGTCGGGCGCCGTGCCGTCGCGGCGGCGGCTGAGATCGCCCTGGAGGCCGGCTGTGCCGCCGTGGGCGTGCGGAACAGCAATCACTTCGGTATTGCGGCACTCTATGCCGAACAGTTGGTCGCTCAAGGCTTCATCGCACTGGTCTGCTCCAACGCGCCGCCGACCATGGCGCCCTACGGCGGGCGGTCGGCGCTGTTCGGCACCAATCCTTTGGCGTTCGGCGTGCCCACGCCCGGCGACAGTCCGATCCTCGCCGACATGGCCACCTCCATCGTGGCCCGCGGCAAGATCATCCTGGCACAGCAGCGCGGCGAAGAGATTCCCTTGGGCTGGGCGCTCGACCCGGACGGACGGCCGACGAGCGATGCCGAGACTGCGCTGAAGGGGGTGGTGCTGCCCTTCGGCGGGGCAAAAGGCTCCGCCATCGCACTGCTTGTCGACGTTCTGGCCGCCGTCATGACCGGCGCCGGTTTCGGAACCGATCTGCCAGACTTCTATAACGACCTCGACCGGCCCGCCAATCTAGGCCACTTCCTGCTGGCCATCGATCCGGCCCGCTTCGGGGAGCGTGACCGCTTCTTGGAACGTATGGGCCGCTACATGGCCATGATCGGCGATTGCCCGCCGGCCGAGGGCTTCGAGCGCGTGCAACTGCCAGGCGATGTCGAAGCCCAGCGACGGCGAGCTTACCTCTCGTCCGGCGTGCCCCTATCGCAGGATATTCTTCTCGGACTCAGACAAGCTGCCCGCCGCGTCGACGTCGCGCTCCAGCTTTAGCCCTTCGGGCGCTCCATCTCCGATCCGCACGACGCCTTCGTCAATCTGCCGTTTGGGAGTTCCACCGCGCCGGAAAACGGTCTAAGCGGACGGCTCACGTGTTTGCTGGAGTCGCTATGGGTAGCGCGGATTACGATGTGCAGGAGCTGCGGAAGGACGAGGCGCTGGACCAGCTCGCCGAGCGGATCAACGTCGCGCAGTTCGTGGCCTACGCACCGCTGCCCGAAGGGCCGGAACAGACCTTCTGCCGCCTGAGGGGGCATCGGCCGAATGCGGCCTTTCCCTCTCTGCGCACGGCGGCGGAGGAGCTGCTGCGCAACAGCCCGGACCGGGCTGTCAACGTGCGCAGCTATCTGCCGCAGGACCCTCGCAGCAAGCCCTTCCGCTACGGGCTCGACCGGCTGGACGACATCGTCGAGGTGGCGACTCATGCGCTGGAGGACGGCTTCTACGTCATCCTCAACGAGACCGTCGACGTGCATGACGGCGGCGTGTCCGGTGTGGTCGAAGGCGGGATCGTCGAGTTCGCGCCCGACGATACGCCACGCTGCGTCGAGAAGCCGGGGACCGCGTCGCTGCCGCTGGATTGGGGCCGTCGGTTGCTGGAAACGGTCTACGGTTTCGCGCCGGAGCTGCCGGCCGAGGCGAGTGAGCGCCTGGAGTTCTCGATCCATCCGAAACCGCGCGGCTGGCGCGGAACGCAGACTCTCGGCTGGGAGGTGGAGGAGGTCGGCACCCATCGACTGACGCCGCGTCTGACCTGGCCGAACCGCTTCTCGCGACTGATCGGCGACAAGGCCTACGGCCTGCTGATGGCGCACTTGGCCGGAGCGCGCGTGCCGCTGACCTCCGTTTATGCGCGGCGTTTGCGGCAGCAGGTTTTCAGCTTCGGGCAGGAGACCGGCGGGCGGGACGTCTGGGTCCGCACCTGCCCGATCGAGCCGGTGCCGGGCCGCTATGCGACGCGCCACGGCTGGATCGAGCCCTTCGCCCTGCTGGACGCGGAAGATCCGGAACCGCAGGAGTGGCAGGACCCCGACCTGCACCTGAGCGACCTGCGTCACATCCTGGCGTCGGCCGTGGTGCAGACTGGCGTGCCCGCCGCCTGGTCCGGCGCCTATTACGTCGATGCCGCCGGGACGGGCTTGACCGAAGGTGTGGCCGGCGCCGGCGACGCCTTCATGCTCGGGCGCGAGGCGCCGCAGGAGCTGCCGGTACAGCTGCGCAGCGAGATCGAACGGCTTGCGGCCCGGCTTGGCGAGGTCTTCGGTCCGGTCCGTTTCGAATGGGTGCACGACGGTGAAGCTCTCTGGCTGGTGCAGCTGCACCGCGGCAGCACGGCCAGTCAAGGCGATGTGATCGTGCCGGGCGAGGCGGCGCAGTGGCTCCGCTTCGAGGTTGGCGAAGGCCTCTCGGCCCTGCGCGCCTGCTTGGCCTCCCTGCCGCCGGATAGCGGTTTAGAGATCGTCGGCCAGGTCGGCCGAACCAGCCATATCGCCGATGTGCTGCGCCGTGCCGGCGTTCCCTCCCGCCTGACGTGACGCGCCTGACGTCACGCATCTGACCTGATGCATCCGATCCGACATCGGGTGCCGGACCGAGCCGTTTACATCTTTTCCGCGCATTTATTCGCATCCAGTCTGGCGATGGCGTATGGTGTGGATACAATGCGCAGAAAAGGAGTCGCGTTTGCGGTTGGATACGCCAGAGGCCCTGCAGTCGCCTGAGCTGCGGCAGCTGTTCGACTACTGGCGAGAATGCCATGCCGAAGACAGGCCGCCGGCGCGGAGCGAGATCGACCCGCTCGACGTCCCGCATCTTCTGCCCGACCTGCTTCTGATCGACGTCGACTGGACCTTCGCCAAACCGCGTTTCCGCTTTCGTCTCGCCGGCACCCGTTTCACACAACTCTACACAGAGGAGATCACCGGCCGCTGGCTGGACGATCTGCTGCTCGGTGCATGGCAGGACTATTGGGAAGCCGAGTACGATGCCGTGAGTCGGCGGTGGGAACCGCGTTACGGAGTCAACGCCGCCGTCTGGCAAGGGCGCGAGCACGTCCGTTTCGAATGGATCCTGCTGCCCCTGGTCACGCCGGATCGCCGCTGTGAGATGGTGCTCTCGGGCGTGCGCTTCGAAGGCAGCGAAGGTTTGCAACTCAAGGCGCCAGCCCCCGAAGAGACGCTGCCGCTCGGGGCGCTGGTTCCTGAGATTCGCTAGTCGATCACGACCGTTGCCATCATGCCGGCTTGCTGGTGCTCCAGAACGTGACAGTGGAACATCCAACGCCCCGGCGTCTCGGCAACGAACAGGGTGTCGACCGTTTCTCCGGGCGCGACCAGGAGGGTATCGTGCCAAGTCTGCGGTTCGACAGCACGACCGTCGCGGGCCAGCAGTTGCAGATGATGACCGTGCAGATGCATCGGGTGTTCGAAGCGGGTCTCGTTGACGAGACGAAGCCGATAGGTCCGGCCCCGCGTTAGGACGAACAGCGGAGGGTCGTCGTGAGCAGCGTGGGCCAAACCGTTCAGGGCCCAGACCTTACCGCGCGCGGCCAACTGGCGAGCCCCCAGTCTTTCCCCGCCCAGGCGCGCCGACATCATATGGCCCATGGCACCGCCGCCGAGCACCACCTTCAGATCTCCGGCGTTTTGCAGATCCGGGATCGGCAAGGGATTGCTCGGCAGAGCGATCGGCGTGTCGAGCGAATCGTCGCGCAGGGGCGGGCGCTCGTCGTAGACGATCTCCATTAACTCATAGGCGAAGCGCTGGTAGTGGGCATCGGCCAGCCGAAAACGGCTGCCCGGGGTCTGGTCGAGGTCGAGAACCAGATCGCAGCGTCCGCCTGCCGCTAGAGTCACGAGATCAGACGGCGGGCTGTGGGGTGCGCAAGGTTGGCCGTCCAGGGCGACGATCTGGGGGGCGTGGCCTTCAAACCTCAAGCCGAACGTCCGGGCATTGGCGACGTTGACGAGACGGAGGCGGACACGCTCGCCGCTGCGCACGGGCCAGGTCGCCGGCAGGAAGCCGTTCAGCGTTACGGTATTGCCGATCCGTCCCGCATGGGCGGCATCGTGCAGGTTGTCGCGAAAGCCGGGAACCACTTGAGCCTCTTCGTCGAGGCGCCAGTCGTCCAGCACCCAGAGTTCTTCCCGGTCGACCTGGGGCGGTTCCACCTCTTCGACGATCAAGACGCCGGACAGGCCGCGGCCGACCTGTTCGCTGGAGTTGGCGTGGGGGTGATACCAGAAGGTCCCGGCATCCTTCAGCGGGAAGCGATAGCGAAAGCGCTCGCTGGGCGGCACTGCGGCCTGGGTGACTCCCGGCACGCCGTCCATATCGTTGGGCAGGCGCAGGCCATGCCAGTGGAGGGTCGTTGCTTGGGGCAGCCCGTTGATCAACGTCGCATCCAGATGGTCGCCCTGGCGATATCTCAGCAGCGGCCCCGGGACTTGACCGTTGTAGGCCCAGACGGCCGTGGCCGGATAGTCGCGGCCGACAAGCTGTGCGCTGGCGGGGGCCGGAGTCAGCCTGTGCTGCGTAGCTGCCGCAGCCGTGGCGGCCGCGTTGGGGGCGGTGGCGATCAGTGGCGTGGCGGCGGCCCCTGCCAGCAAGCCCAGGGTTTGGCGGCGGCTCAGGACAAAACGATGGAGGGTCATGTTGGGATCAGTCCTGTGCGGCGCGGAAGCGGCGATTGATATCGTCGTGCCGAGCCTGGATTTCAGGCGGCCAGGTGCTCTTGATGTAGCTGAGCACAGCCAGGATCTCTTCGTCGCTCAACTGCTCGCCATAGGCCGGCATGTCGCTTTGGTAGCTGCCGCCGGCGAGCGCTGCGACTCCATACTTCGTCATGGCGAAGAGATGATCGTCAGGATGGTGCCAGGTGTGGCCGGTGTGATCATGGGGCGGGGCGGGGAGCCGCCCGGCGGCGTTGCGCTCGCGCCAGTTCGCCTGACCTTCCAAGTCGATGCCGTGGCACAGGGCGCACTCCGCCCGATAGATCTGCAGGCCGAGGTCGACCAGCCGGGCGTCGTTGGGGTCGATAACGGCCCGGCCCTCGGTTGGCTGCAGGAGAAAGGCGGCAAGGCCTGCGACGGCGCCGGCGAGAAGTAAGCCGATCGCGACGAACAGCGGTTTCATAAAATGAGCGATGCCGCTTTCCCTAGCGGGAAGGTCAAGGCGGTTCCAGCCGCCCTGCTGGGGCAGGGCGCTCGTCGGTCGTCCCGAAGAGGCCATGCCTCAGTCTAGCGGTGGCGGATGTCGGCAAACGGCGAGAAGATGAAGGCACATCAAACGCGCGGGCGCAGGAGAGGGTCGGAGCGGCATGCCACGGGATCGGACGGACGGGGTCGGGACTGCCGAATGGCGCCGTGTCTGGGATTTGCCGACACGGGTCTTCCACTGGGCGTTGGTTCTGCTGGTCCTGGCCAGCTATCTGACGGGGGAGTTTTGGCGCGGGGTCGACATGCGGTGGCACATGTGGTCCGGCTACGCGATCTTGGCGCTGGTGCTCTTTCGCCTGATCTGGGGGCTGGTCGGTACGCGCCATGCCCGCTTCGGCGACTTCCTGAGACCGCCGGGTGCGATCCTGTCCTATCTGGGCGCGCTGGTCAGGGGCCGGGCGCCCGCCTATGCAGGTCATAACCCGCTGGGCGGGCTGTCGGTTCTGGCGTTGCTAGGGGTGCTGCTGGTTCAGGCCGGAAGCGGACTGTTCGCCAGCGACGACATCTTCATCGAGGGGCCTCTGGCCGGGCTGGTGCCCGGGGCGACAGTGGACTGGATGACCAGCGTCCACCATCTCGCCTTCGACCTGCTGATCGGCGTGATCGCCCTGCACTTGGCGGCGGTCGCCTTTTACGAAGGCGCGAAGGGGCAGAGACTCCTTCGTGCCATGTTGACCGGGTATAAGTCCGGCCTCGAAGAAGAGCAGGTCGAAGACGTGCCGTTGGCCGTACTGCGCGGTCTGCTGCTGCTTGCGGTGTCGCTGGCCGCCGTGGCGGCGCTTGTGTTCGGCTTGCCGGCCTGGGCCGCCTGAAGCTCAAGCGGCTGGGGCAGGGCCGGATCCTGTCACGGCGGTCAGGACGAATGCCGCTGTCAGACCTCGTTGCGGCGGCGCAGCCAACGCATCCCGAACAGACCGGTCAGGGCGGTGATCAGGAACCACGCTGCGGCCGGCAGCGGCGTTACGGCGATCTCGACTGCGAAGTCGTCGTGGTCGTCGTCGTTGCCGGCACCGTTGTCGTCGAACATCAGGACCAGCCGGTTGCCCGTGGGGCCGGTCTCGCCCCAGGTATCGGAGGGACCGAAAGAGGCCCAGAAGTTGACGTCCGAGCCGGGCCCGTCGACGGGATTGTCGCCGTTCTCGGCGAGGTTGCCGTCGTCGATCGCGTCACCGGGACCCCCCGAGCTCTTCCAGGTCGCAAAGGCGAAGGGCAGCAGGTAGCCGCCGACACTATCGTCGAAAGCGAGGTTCAAGTTGGAGATATCGAGCACGAAGCTCGAGCCGTTGACCAGGCCCGTATTGTTGTCGCCGGGCGCATCGGTTTCAGAGAAGAAGACGGTCGAGAGATCGTTGAAGAAGTCGCCGTCGCCGTCGGCATCGAAACCGAAGGCGTTGTGGAAGCCGGCTTCCAGCCCACGAAATGTGAACTGCAGCGGTCGGTTCAGATCGGTAACGTAGATCTGCGCGCCGAAGATCCCCTGGGTGCCGTCGTCGATGAGATCGTTGGATGCACCGCCGGTCGCGACTGCGCCCGTCGACCCGCCAGAAGCGAGCAAGGCGGCGCGAGCGTCATCGGGGCTGAACGTGGTTGCGGCAAGCGCCAGCGCGCCAGCCGTTCCCCATACCTGGAGAAATCTCAAAGCACCCCTCCCTGGGCGGCCTGTGACAAAGCCTAGCCATGTGACAAAAATCAGATACCAATCAAGATTTACATAAATTTAAGATATGTCAACCACTCAAGTGTAATGGTGGCCACAGCTACTAAACCTCCGCTGAGTGGGGTATTTTTAAGTTGTTGTAATTTATTGGGAATTTCGAATTTCAGAGGTAAAACTTTTGGTGGAGGAGTAGGCTCGACTCACCAGCATGCTGAGCAAAAACGAGCGATGCGGCTGTCACTAGCCCTCTTTTTTGCACGCTCAGCGGCAGGCACCTTCCTGAGGGTGCGACCTGATCGGGTGACGACACAGCGTTGCCCCGTGGTGAACAAACCGGTCAGCGGCCCGGTCCGCCCGGCAGGACGATTCGCCGGGCGACAGTAGAGAGTCGTTGTTCGCTATCTGAGATTCGGGTGGGCTTACTCGGCCCGGAAGTCGTCGTGGCAAGCCTTGCAGGCCTGGCCGATCGCGCCGACCATCGGACCCAGGGCCTCCGACTCCAGAGAGGGCGCGGCCGAACTCAGCTCGACCGCCGCTTCGCCGAGCGCCGCGGCCTTTTCCGTGAAGGCCGCCTTGTCTTCCCAGATCTCCGGCAGGGCGTCGCTGTCGGCGACCATGTCCGAGCCTTCGGGAAAGCCCTCGACGATGGTCGTCGAAAGGCTGGCGATCCGCTGAGCCCGCAGCTCCACCTCGGCGGCGTCGAACTCGGCTTCGCCTTTGGCCATCGCGGCCAGCGGGCCGATGTTCCACTTCAAACCCTGAAACACGCCCTGGCGGTACTTCACGGCGTCTTCGGCATTGGAAGCCATCGCAGCGATCCCGCCGCCGGCGACGATGAGAGCAGCAGCCGTTGCGGAGAGCAGAAGCCTGCCGTTGCGTCCGATCATGATCTCGATGTCCCCTGTTTCTAGGTTCTTGAGGGCGACTTGTGCGCCTTGCTGTCAGACTAGAATGCCACGCGTGGGGCTTCGCGCGAAGGTTTTGTGACAGCCTGCGGCCGCGGCTGACGGCTGGGAACGGCGCCGTTACAGTCGCGCCGCGACGGCAATGGTGCGAGGGGAAGAGGGTGGAGGCTGAGCAGGCGAAATCCGGCGGCGTCGGGGAGGTCTTCGCGGCCTTTGCGAAGCTTGGCGTCACGGCCTTCGGCGGTCCCGTCGCACACCTGGGTTACTTCCGCAGCGAGTTTGTGGAGCGCCGCGGCTGGCTGGACGATCGCACCTACGGCGAGTACGTCGCGCTGGCTCAGTTCCTGCCCGGTCCGGCCTCCAGCCAGGTCGGCATGGCGCTGGGGGCCCACCGTGCCGGATGGCTCGGGGGACTTGCGGCCTGGACCGCCTTCACGCTGCCGTCCGCCTTGATGATGATCGCCTTCGCCTATGGCGTCGTGGCGCTCGGCGATCTGTCCGCTGCCGGTTGGCTTGCCGGTCTGAAGCTGGTGGCCGTTGCGGTGGTGATCCAGGCGCTCTGGCAGATGGCGAACGCGCTCTGTCCGGATCGCCCGCGGGCCGGTCTGGCTCTTGGCGGCGCCGCGCTTGCACTCTTGGCTCCTTTGCTCGTCGGGTCCGCAGTCCTGGGACAGGTGGGGGCGATCCTGCTGGGCGGGCTGATCGGCGCCGTCGCCTTTCGGCGGGAGGCGCCTGCGGCGGACTATGGCGGCCTGGCCGTGGGGCGAGCGACCGGCGCTTTGCTGCTGTCGGCCTTCTTCGTCTTGCTGCTGCTGGTGCCGCCTTTGACCGCGGCCTTCTCGGATGGTCCGCTTGCTGTCTTCGACTCCTTCTATCGCGCGGGTGCGCTGGTCTTCGGCGGCGGGCACGTGGTGCTGCCGCTGTTGCAGGCGGAGACGGTGCCGACCGGGTGGGTGGAGCGGGATATCTTTCTGGCCGGCTATGGAGCGGCACAGGCGCTGCCCGGACCGCTGTTCACCTTTGCCGCCTATCTGGGTGCAGCAAAAGAGGGGGCGCCAAGCGGCTTGCTTGGCGGGCTGGTCGCCTTGGCCGCCGTGTTCTTGCCGGGGGCGTTGTTGATCTTCGGCGTGCTGCCGTTCTGGCAGAGTTTGCGCCGCAAGCCGGCAATGGCCGGGGCCGTGACTGGCGCGAATGCAGCGGTGGTCGGCATTCTGCTCGCGGCGCTCTACGACCCGCTCTGGACGGCCACGGTCACCAGTGCCGAAGACTTTGTTGTTCTGCTTGCCGCTCTGGCGCTGCTGATGCTGGTCAAGACGCCGCCCTGGGCGGTCGTGGCGCTGGGCGCGCTGGCCGGCTGGCTCCTGCTGTGATGTGTCGCAAGATCTCGCGGTTCGCCGCGATATAGCCGGGTGCGGTGATCTGCAGGCGGTCGCGAAGCAGCAGGTGCAACTCCGGAAGGGCGTGGAAGGGGACGGAAGGATAGGCGTGGTGCTCGGCGTGGAAGTTCATGTTCCAGCACAGGCGGCGCATGGCTGCGTTGGTCAGGGTCGTGCGGGTATTGGCCAGCATGTCCGGCACCAGCGGGCACCCGCCGTGCTCGGCGAGCAGGAACAGGCGCAGCAGCGGTTGGCCGACCAGGAGCGGCCCGATCCACAGCAGTAGCGGCAGCCAACTGCCGACGCCGACGGCCGTGACGGCCACGCCTGCGTAGACTGCCAGCAGGACACGCGCCTCCGTCACCGCCTTCGCCCGGTCGCGCTGCGGCAGATAGGCGAAGTCGGCCCGCCCGGCAGCCAGGTGCAGCAGCGTCCTCAGAAGCGAACGCCAGAGCGGCAGTCCGGAGACGTGCCACAGCCAGGCCAGGAGGCTTTCGGGCTTGCGTGTCTCCAGTTCGGGATCTTGTGCCGGATCCTGGGTCCAGCGGTGATGGGCCATGTGGTAGTGGCGGAACCAGGTCGGCGCGATCAGCAGCAGCGCGCCGCAGCCCTGCGCCACCGCATCGTTGAGCCGCCGGTTGCGAAAGGCGGAGCGGTGGCTCGCCTCGTGCAGCGGGCAGAAGAGGAAGCACAGGAAGGCGCCTTGCACCAACAGGACCGGCGCCAACCACAGGCTGCCCTTTGCCGCCAGACAAGCACCGCCGCCCAGGACGAGCAGTCCCAGATGGCCCGCGATCTGTTTCAGGCCCGCGCGGTCGCAGCGGCGCGACGACAAGCTTTGCAGCTGGCTGCGCTCGCTCTCTGAGATCTGGGTCGTCCGGAGCATAGGTCTCCTCTGAAGTGATACGTTCTTTTACAGTTCGATAGTATGTCTATTTACAATTATAGCGAAGATTAAAGTGATGTCTCTCGCGCCAGTAAAACTAGTATAAATTGAAGCTCTTGTGGTTTGTTCTCATTAAGTTCGGTTTAACCTGTTTTCTCTATCAGAATACATGAGAGGAGTGCCCCTTCATGTCGGTCCGACAGGACTTGCCAATACACGGTTTCGTCGCGCTCGCACTGCTGGTGATCTGCTTGACTGCGAGCGACCCTAGCGCGGCCGAGACCCTTCCGTCACCGGAGGGGCCGGTCTTGCTCGAAGTTACCGGTGCCATCGCGGTGACCAATGCGCACGACGATCAGGGGCAGCCTCTGGCGGCGCTGGATCTCGCCTTGCTTGAGCGCTTCGGCGGCACGCGTCTGGAGACGGAGACGCCCTGGACGGAGAACCGCGTGGTTTTCGAAGGCATTGCCGGCGCGCAGCTGATCGAGCTGCTGGGAGTCGAGGCGCAGACGGCCGTTGCGGTGGCGCTGAACGACTACAGGGTGGACATCCCGATCTCCGACTTTCGAGAGGCCGACCTTCTGATCGCCTACAAACGCGACGGCGACGTGATGCGGGTTCGCGACAAAGGTCCGCTCTGGATCGTCTTTCCCTTCAGCGAGGACAGTAGGTACAGCAGCAATGACTACCTGGCGCGGTCCGTCTGGCAGCTTCACCGGCTCGATTTTCGCTAGATTCTTTGACGATGTCGGACAGCCTTCAACAGTTCGATAGTGCGACCGCGGAGCTTCCTTTTCGGAGGATGGCATCGCCGGCGGTCGTCGCCGTTCTCTTCGGGGTCGCTCTGCTCGGACTGGGGCTGCTGCTGTTTCATGCCCTGCGCGACTCCGACGCGGAACTCAGAGTGCACGAAGAAGAGCTGGTCTATGCGATCCATGAAATGGAACGCGAGTTCGGTCGTCTCATCATTGCCGGTCTGAATGCCGAGAGTCACGGCGCCGTTGCCGACCTGGAAGACATGACGCTGCGGCTGGAGATCTTTGTCAGTCGCGTCAAGGTGCTGCGTTCGCTCCACTTCGAACACTCGTTCTTTCACCAGCCGGCCTATCTCGCGCTCCTCCAGGAGGTCGACAGGATCGTCCGTCGCGCCGACACCGTCGTTGCGCAGTTGCCTCAACTCGGTACGGAGGAGGTGGCGCATCGGGTCCTGGCGATACTGATGCCGCTCAGCCCCTCGCTGCGGGAGATCGCGCTCGAAACCACGCGAGTCCATAAACAGAGATGGATCGACCACCAGGCGCACACGCAGCAACACCTCGTCACCATTGTGCTGCTTTTTGCTGTGTTCATGGTCATCGTCTTTTCCTGCGTCTTTCTGTTCTGGGTCCAGAATCGTCGCTTGCGCCACTCGCATGCCGTCCTGTCGCGGTTGTCCAAGGACTTGGTTCAGGCCAACCAGACGAAGAGCCGTTTCCTTGCGAACATGAGCCACGAGCTGCGCACGCCGCTCAATGCCGTTCTCGGCTTTTCCGAAATCATGCGCGATCAGCACCTGGGCCCTCTGTCGGAGCGCTACCGCAGCTATGCGGAGGATATTCACTGCAGCGCCCAGCATCTGCTGGAGCTGATCAACGACGTGCTCGACCTGTCCAAGCTCGAGGCGGAGCGGCGAGAGCTCGATCTGGCCTACCTGTCGATCCATGAGGAGTTGAGCTACATCGCCCGCCTGATGGCCGGTGAGGCGCGCGATCGCGGCGTCGAACTGGTGTGCGGGCCCAAGGCGGTGCTGCCGCCCGTGCAGGCCGACCGCTTGGCCCTGCGACAAATCCTGTTGAATCTGGTCAGCAACGCTCTGAAGTTTTCCGAAGCCGGCGGTCGGGTCGAGCTGCTTGCCGTCGCCGACGGAGACTCGCTGCGGATCTCGATCGTCGACGAGGGGATCGGCATCGATGCGGCCGATCTCGACCGCGTGCTCGAGCCCTTCGAGCAGGCGCGCGCTAGCGCGCAGAGGGCGGTGGGGAAAGGTACCGGCCTCGGACTGCCGCTCAGCAAGGGCTTGGTCGAGCTGCACGGCGGTCGCCTCTGGATCGAGAGCTCACGCGAGGTCGGAACGACGGTCAGCTTCACCTTGCCGCTGCAGGCACAGCCTCCCGAAGTTCTCGAGGAGCGCCTTAGCGCCTGATGTTGACCGCCGCTGGCCACTCCCTATTCTCACCTGCCTATGCGGAGGAGGAGCAGGGTGGCTATGGAAGAAGCGGTGCGGCAGGCCAAGGTCGATCTGGCGGCGGCGTTGCGTTTGTCGGCGCGTTTCGGCTTCAACGAAGGGGTGTGCAATCACTTCAGCTATGCCGTGCCGGGGCTGGAGGATCGCTATCTCCTGAATCCCCATGGCGTGCACTGGTCCATGATCCGGGCCAGCGACATCCTGCTGCTCGATGGCGAGGGGCGCACGCTGGAGGGGGATAGCGCGGCTGAGCTGACGGCTTTTACCATCCATGGCCGCGTGCATGCGAAGCAGCCGAAGGCGCGCTGCGTCCTGCACACCCACATGCCCTATGCCACGGCGCTGACCTGCATCGAGCAGGGCCGGCTCGAGCCGGTCCATCAGAACGCGCTGCGCTTCTACGGCGACGTCGCCTACGACCCCGACTACAACGGCCTGGCCGAAGACGCCGCCGAGGGCGACCGGATCGCCGAAGCTCTTGGCGAGAAACGGGTGCTGTTCCTCGGCAATCACGGTGTCTTGGTGGTGGGGCCCAGCATCGCCCAGGCCTTCGACGATCTCTACTATCTCGAGCAGGCTTGCCGGGTACAGGTTCTGGCGATGTCGACGGGCCGGCCGCTCAAGCGGATCACTGACAACGTGGCGGCCAACACCAAGGCGGAGTTCGATGCCGGCGGCAGCTACGCGGAGCCGCACTTCGCGGCGTTGAAGCGCCTGCTCGACGCCGACGATCCCGGTTATGCGGCTTGAGCGGTTCCCGGCGCAGGGCCGAGGACGATGAGCTTACCCGTCGGCGCCTTCGGCATGGCCGTGGCCGTCTACCTGGGCATCTGCCTCTTCATGTTTTTCAGTCAGCGGCAGCTGATGTACTACCCGGATCGGGAACCGCTGGAGGCGGCGCGCGCCGGTGCGGGCTGGCAGACGGTCTCGACGCAGACCGCCGACGGCCTGCAGCTGACCCACCTCTATCGCCCGGCCCAGGCCGGCCGGCCCACGCTGCTGCTGTTTCACGGCAATGCCGGGCATGCCGGCCACAGGGTCGGCAAGCTGGACTTTCTGGCCGACAGCGGCGTCGGCATTTTTCTCGGTGAATACAGAGGGTTCGGCGGTAATCCTGGAACGCCGACGGAAGAGGGCCTTTTCGCCGACGCCCGCTCGACGCTCGCCTGGCTGGCGGGTGAGGGGATTGCCGGACCCGATCTGATCCTCTACGGCGAGTCCCTTGGCAGCGGCGTCGCCACGGCCATGGCCGGCGAGCTGGCGGCCGCCGGAACGCCGGTGGCCGGCCTGATCCTGGAGGCGCCTTTCACCTCCATGGCGGCCGCCGCGCAGTTTCACTACCCGATCCTGCCGGCTCGCTGGCTGGTGCTCGACCGCTACGACAGCCTCGGCCGGATCGCCGGGATCGGCACGCGTCTTCTGATCCTGCACGGCGAGGCGGACCGCACCGTTCCCTTCGCCCTGGGCCGCCAGCTCTACGAGGCTGCGGTGGAGCCCAAGAGTTTCCTCGCCCTGACGGGCGTCGGCCATATCGCGCACTTCGAGCGGCCGGAGGCCGTTCAGGCCGTGCGGGACTTCGTGCTCGACGACGGAAAGGCGAGCGACTAGCCAGGATACTTGGCACAGAGAAATGCGCCGGAGCGAAAGGGTCAAGAATATTATTCTATTGTAATTGCTTATTGGATTTTATTGCATGACCGTCTGAGGCCGGCGAGCGGCGTAGGGAGTTAACCTAGAGGGGCCGCCGACACCCGCGCTCCATTCCGCATAAACCTTGATGAAGGGGCTCCGATCGAACGGGCGCACCCTCGACCGTGACCGTCTCTTCGACGTCTTTGCCAACGGGGATCAACCGATGTCAGACCAGCTCAGCCTCTCTTGCCGATGCGGTGCCGTTACCGGTCACATGGCGGTTGAGGATCTCTCGGCCATCCCGCGCTATGTCTGCTATTGCGACGACTGTCAGGCCTTCGTCCGCTATCTCGGCCGCGCGGAGGAGGTCTTCGACAGCAGTGGCGGAACCGAAGTCGTGCATGCGACACCGGCCAGCCTTCAGATAGAAAGCGGAACGCACCATCTGCGATGCCTGGACTTGAGGGGCGGCGGAACGCTCCGCTGGTTCGCCGCGTGCTGTGGCAGCCCGATCGGCAGTACGCCGAAATCTCCTGGCTTTCCCTTCGTCAGCCTCGTCGCCACCTTCGTCCGCGACACGCGGGAGAAGGCGTCGATCGGGCCGATCCGCGGCCGCTTGATGCTGAAGTACGCTTATGGCGACGTCGGCCCCCTGCGAAACGAAGCCCTGCCGGCCTTCCGGATGTTCCTCAGGGTCGCTCGAACCATCCTGACCGAACGCCTGCTGCGGCGACACCGCCCCACGCCGTTCTTCCAGGCGGATGGGTCGTCGCCGATTTCACCGCCCCACGCGCTCACTGCGCAGGAACGCGAGCGGGCCTACGGAGGTCCGTCCGCCAGCCATGCCGGCGCGCTCTGACAGGATACCAAGCCCGTGAGAAGAGACGGCGGGAGCAGTCCCTTTTCAGTCGGCTTGACGTGACCCTGCGTCAATGAAGGCGAAGCGGATGGCCGCGAGCAGCCCCAAAGCTGCGAGGGGAAGGCAGGCCAGGAAGATCGCGGTGCTGACGCCGGCCGTGACGGCGGCGCCGTTGCCGTCGGCCAGGCCCGCCGCATTGGCGACGATGCCGATCAGGGCCGCGCCGAGCGCGTAGCCGATGCGCTGCACGGTCGGGATCGCCCCCGCGACCCGCTCTATCTCGCCGGCCGCCGCCAGCCGGCGGGCCCGGCGCAGGATAAAGGTCCAGGCCAGCCCGAAGCCGCCGCCCTCCATGGCCGCGAAGAGCGCGATCAGCCAGAGCGGCCCGTTTGGGATCGCGTAGAGCAGGCCCAGGACGCTTGCTGCCGTCAGTCCCATGCCGGCGACGATCAGCAGCGGATCGTGACGTTCTTCGGCGCCGGAGGCGGCTACCGCCACCAGCGTCCAGCCGATGGACGAGCAGGCGATGATGTAACCGGCCGTCAGCGCCGAGCTGCCATGTAGGGAGGTGATCAGCAAGGGGCCGTAGATCGCCAGAGGAATCGTAGCTGCCGACATGCAGAACACCATGACCAGCGCGGCACCTGTCGGGCGCGTCACGGCCGCCGGCGCGCGCGGCAGCAGGCGGCCTTCGCCGGCACGCCCGTCCAGCCAGACGAACAGCGCCAGGCACAGCAGCCCGGCGGCGACGAGGAGCGACACCTGCAGAAGGTCGATATCGGTTCCGGCCAGGGCGACCAGGACGACCGCGGCGGCAAGCGCCAGGAGCCGCAGGCCGGGAAAGCCCATGGCCGGCACGCTTGCCTCCTCGGGCCGACCGCCGTCGCGACGTGTCGCGATCCACAGCGCCAGTGCCGCCGCCTGCAGGGCGAAGAACCAGAAGCCGCCGCGCCAGGAGCCGTACTCCACGAAGAGGCCGCCGATCAGCGGGCCGAGAAAGGACGACAGCCCCCAGAGCGCCGACATGGCGGCCATCACGCGGGCGGTCAGCTTGAGCGGAAAGAACAGACCCACCGCCACGAAGGCGAGGGCCACCAGCCCGCCGCTGCCTAGCCCCTGGACCAATCGGCCGGCCAGCAGCACCGGCATGCTCGGCGCCAGGGCTGCCAAGGCGCAGCCGACCGCGAAGGCCAGCGCGGAGATCGTCATGGGCGCGCGCAGGCCGAAGCGCAGGGCAAGCAGGGCTGCGGTCGCCCCGGCAACGATCGATCCGAGTTCGTAGAAGGCGAGGGTCCAGGCAATCAGGCCAGCGCCGCCGATGTCCGCAACGATGGCGGGCATCATGGTGGCGATGACCAGTTCGTCGGCGGCGTGCAGCCAGATGCCGAGACAGACCAGCGCCAGAGCCGATGCGTGGGTCCGGACGAACAGAGCCCGCCAGGGCACAGGGTCGGTCTCGCGCTTGCCCATGGCCTCGCTGCTTCTTATTTTAATAAGCTAGAACTTTTTAATAAGCTGAAACTTATTTAAAGGCAACGCTCATGGCGGACTCCTCCGAGGAAAGGCTGCTCTATGTGCTGAAGAGCCGTGGGCCGGTGACCGCCCGCGACCTGGGCAGGGCGCTGGAGATCACCACGGCCGGCGCGCAGCAGCAGCTTGTCCGCCTTGCCGGTCTTGGCCTCGTCTTTGGCGAAGATCGGCGCGAAGGGCGCGGCCGGCCGCCCAAGTACTGGCAGCTCACCGACCGGGGTCACGCCCGCTTCCCCGACCGTCATTCCGATCTGACGCTGGACATGCTCCGGGCCACGGAAGCCGTATTCGGTGCGGAGGGACTGGAGAAGCTGATCCGCCATCGCGAGGTGGAAACGCTGGCGGCCTATCGCGCCGAGATGGCTGGGGCGAAGGATCTGGAGGAACGCGTCGCCGCGCTTGCAGAGATCCGCACCCGGGAAGGCTACATGGCCGACTGGCAGCGGACGGACGAGGGGGCCTATCTCCTGGTCGAGAATCACTGTCCGATCTGCGCCGCGGCTGCCGTCTGCCAGGGCCTCTGCCGCTCCGAACTGAACATCTTCCGCGCCGTTCTCGGCCCGGGCAGTCGCGTCGAGCGGACAGACCACATTCTCGCCGGCGCCCGGCGCTGCGCCTACCGCATTAGCCAGGCGCCGTAGAGACGGCTAGCTTTCGAGGCGCGCCAGCGCGTCCGGCGTGTCCACGTCCAGCAGCACGGCCTCGCCCTCTACGGGCACCTCGGCGACCTGGTCGGCGTGGTCGGCGATCAGCGGCTTGGCGCCGACGTCGCCCGCGATCTCCATGGCTTCGGCGAAGAAGCGGCGCGCGAAGAGCACCGGGTTGCCGCGCTTGCCTTGGCTGGTCGGAATGCAGATAGCGCGGCCTTCCAGGGGGTCGAAGGCGGCGATCAGCTTGTCGATAGTCTTGGCGTCGATCCTGGGCATGTCGCCGAGCAGCACGACCACTCCGTCGACCTCGTCCGGCAGGCCGGCGAGGCCGCGGCGCAGGGAGGTGCTGAGGCCCTGGGCGTAGTCGGGATTGTGCAGACTGGCGACGCCGGTCTCGGCGACGGCGGCCTCGACCTCCGCGCGGGCATAACCGGTGACCAGCAGGACCCGGTCGGCCTGGCTGGCTTGTGCGGCCGCGACGGCGCGCCGGACCAGCGGCACGCCCTCCAGCTCGACCAGCAGCTTGTTCTCGGCGCCGTAGCGGCGAGACTGCCCGGCGGCCAGCACCAGGGCGGCAATGCGCGGGGCCCGTTTCGCGGCGGTCTTCTCGACGGCCTCGGCGCGGGGCAGGGGCCGGCCGCCGATCTCCTTCAACAGCCCGCCGACGCCCATGCGCATGACATCCTCCGGCACCACCTCGATGCCGGCCGCGATGCGTTGCAGGACCCAGTCGAAGCCGTTGATCTTCGGCGAGCGCGCGCAGCCGGGCAGGCCGAGTACCGGCAGGCCGTCCCACTCCGCCAGCAGCAGCAGGTTGCCCGGATCCACCGGCATCCCGAAGTGGCGCACCCGCCCGCCGGCCCGCTCGATGCCGGCGGGAACCACGTCGCGGCGGTCGACGATGGCCGAAGCGCCGGAGACCAGCAGGATCTCGCATCCGGCCGCGCGCAGGGAGGCGACGGCCTCCGCCACCTCGGCTTCCTCGTGACCGCAGCGCCGCTCCAGACAGGCGGCACTGCCGAGCCCGGCCAGGCGGCGGTCCAGGACATCCCGGGTCTTGTCGAACAGGCTCTCCTTCTGGCCCGGCAGGCGGGTCTGCACCAGACCGACCCGCTTGGCGGCGAAGGGGGCGACGCGGACCAGGGGCGGGCCGCCCCCATCGCCGCCCCGCGCGATCTCCAGGCAGCGCGCCAGGGCCGCGGTGGGGGCGGCGAAGGGAATGATCTTGACGGTCGCCAGCATCTGGCGTGGCTCGACCGGCTCCAGGTCCGGCAGAGTGGCGATGGTCAGGGCTTCGTCGATCAGGTTGAGGGCATCCAGGCGCTCGGCCTCGACCTGCACCAGTCCCTGGGCTTCGGCGATCAGGTTGCAGCGCCCGGTGAAGGCCTCGCTGACCTTCGCTCCGGCCCCGGCGGTGGCCGCCGCCAACTGCCGCGCGGCCTCGTCCTCGTGCAGATCGCCGTCCTCCAGGCGGGCCGCGATCACCTCGTGGATCTGCGCCTCGCGCAGCGTCCGCACGTCCTCGGCGGAAAGGCGCCGGCCCTTCTTGAAGACGATCTCGCCCTGCTTCAGCGAGTGGGCGAGAATCGCCCCTTCGGCCTGGGCGAGAGGGGTGGGGCCGAAGATCATCGTACCAAGGTCATCCTGTCGGGATCACTCTACGAGGATTACTGCGCGGCAGCCGCCTGCTCCGCCTTCAGCAGCGGCGGGGCGCCGCGCAAGGCGGCGGTCATCTGGGCACAGACCGACAGGGCGATTTCCGCCGGGCTCTTGGCGCCGATGGCGAGCCCGGCCGGTCCGTGAATGCGCGCGAGCTCGGCTTCTCCGAGGCCGGCGGCGCGCAGGCGTTCCAGGCGCTTGGCGTGGGTGCGGGTCGAGCCGAGCGCGCCGATGTAGAAGCTCTCGCTCTTGAGGGCCTCGCTCAGCGCCGGATCGTCGAGCTTGGGGTCGTGGGTTAGGGTCACCACCGCCGTGCGCCGGTCGGGCTTCAGCAGGACCATGGCGTCGTCGGGCCACTCGTCCACCAGCCGGACGCCCGGGAAGCGTTGGTCGGTGGCGAAGGCCGGGCGCGGATCGATGATGGCCACGTCGTAGCCCAGAACCTGCGCCATCGGCACCAGCGCCTGCGAGATGTGCACGGCGCCGACCACGATCAACCGCAGCGGCGGATTAAAGACCTGCACGAAGAGTGGCTGATCGTCGGCGGCCTCCTGCGGCAGGCGGCCCGAGAGGTCGTCGCGCAGAGCCGCCTCTGCCGCGGCCCGGGCGGCGGCCGACAGCTCCAGGTCGCCCTGCAGCCCCTCCGCGTTCAAGAGGACCTGCCGGCCATCGTCCAGATGCGTGACCAGGGCAACCGGACGTTTGGCCTCGCGGGCTTCCAGGAGCTGATCGAGCAAGGCTTGACGCATCGCCGGCCGCCTCAGTCCAGGGTCTCGACGAAGACCTGGACGCGGCCGCCACAGGCAAGACCGACTTCCCAGGCGTTCTCGTCGCTGACGCCGAACTCCAGCAGCCGCGGCTTGCCGTCCTCCATCACTTCCAGCGCCTCGGTCACCACGGCGCCCTCGATGCAGCCGCCGGAGACGGAGCCGAGCATGCGGCCCTCCTCGTCGATGGCAAGCTGACTGCCGACCGGTCGCGGGGAGGAGCCCCAGGTCGCGACCACCGTCGCCAACGCGGCCTTACGGCCGTCGTTGCGCCAGGCGGCGGCCTGACGCAGCACCCTGTCGGTCGAGGGATAGATTGCGGTGTTCGTTTCTTCGCCGGCCGTCGTGGTGTCGGCAACGCCGTTTCCGCTTGTATCGCTCATGAGGCCTGCTCCGCCATGCTGCCGAGGTCCTGCCTGCTGCGATCTTGCCTGCCGACCCAGGCGCCGGAGGTACTTCCGACACCTTCGTACCGGCGTTTCGGCTCCCGGCTCAGCACCTCGGTCAGCTGCTGCAGCGTTTCCAGGTTGTGCACCGAGCGGAAGTCGTCGACGTGGGGCATGATCGCCTTCGCCCCCATGGTTTTGGGTTCGTAGCCCTCGTAGCGCAAGAGGGGGTTCAGCCAGATCAGCCGCCGACAGGACTTGTGCAGCCGCTCCATCTCGGCCTCCAGACCCTGCGCGCCCTCGCGGTCGAGGCCGTCGGTGATCAGAAGGACCACGGCGCCCTGGCCGAGCACGCGGCGCGACCAGATACGGTTGAAGTCGGCCAGGCAGGCACCGATGCGCGTGCCGCCCGACCAGTCGTTCACCACCTCGCCGCAGGTCTGCAGCGCCTCGTCGACGTCGGCGTTGCGCAGGTAGCGGGTGACGTTGGACAGGCGCGTGCCGAAGACGAAGGACTGCACCCGGTCGCGGTCGTTGGTGACCGCGTGCATGAAATGCAGGGCCATGCGCGAGTAGCGGCTCATGGAGCCCGAGATGTCGCAGAGGATGACCAGCGGCGGATGGCGCCGGCGCTGCCGCTTGAACTTCAGCGGAATGGTGTCGCTGCCGGACCGCAGTGCGGCGCGCAGGCTGGCGCGCAGGTCGGCGCGTCCGTTGCCGGCGCTGGGGCGGAAGCGGCGGGTCTTCACCTCCATGATCGGCAGCCGCATCCGCCCGATGGTCTCGCGGGCGCGGGCGATTTCCTCCGCCGTCATCTTCTCGAAGTCCTGGTGCCGCAGAACCTCGCTGTCCGAATAGGTGAGGGCGGCGTCGATCTCAATCTCCTCCTCCTCGCCCTCGTTTTCGCTCTGGCTCGGCAGTTCGCTTCGCAGGGCCTCGGCGACCCGGCGCGACAGCTCGCGCCCCTCCGGTTCCGCGCCGTCCAACGCGGTCTCGGGCAGGAAGAGGCTGCGCAGGCGCTCCAGGAACTTCGGGTTGCGCCAGAAGACGTGGAAGGCCTGGTCGAAGAGATCCTGCTGGTCGCGCCGGTTCACGAAGACGCTGTGCAGCGTCCAGTAGAAGTCGTCCCGCCGCAGCAGGCCGACGGCCGCAACCGCCTCGATGGCCGCCAGGGTCTTGCCGGGGCCGACCGGCAGGCCGGCCGCACGTAGGGTGCGGGCGAAGTACATGATGTTTTCGGCCAGACGCCCGCCAGGCAGGTCGGCCAGGTTGCCCGCATCGAGCTGGTCGACTTTGCTCCGGGCCTCGAGCCGGCGCTTGGCTTCGGCGAAGGGGTCGGTCTGGGGCATCGGGCGCTGCCGGCTCAGCCCTTGGGCAGGGCGGCCTGCTCGCGCTTGACCTCGTCCAGCAGCTGGGCGGCCTGACTGCCTTCGATCTTGGCGATGTCGTCCTGGTACTTCAGCAGCACGCCGAGCGTGTCGTCGATCGCCTGGGGATCCAGGGCGACCTTGTCCAGCTGGGTCAGCGCTTCGGCCCAGTCGATGGTCTCGGCGATGCCGGGCAGCTTGAAGAGATCCATGCCGCGCAGCTTCTGGATGAAGCCGACGATTTCGCGGCTCAAGAGCTCCGGAGCGGTCGGCGCCTTGACCCGCAGGATCTCCAGCTCGCGCTGGGCGTCGGGGTAGGGGACCCAGTGGTAGAGGCAGCGGCGCTTCAGCGCGTCGTGAATCTCGCGGGTGCGGTTGGAGGTGATGATCACGATCGGCGGCTGTGGGGCCGCGATGGTGCCCAGCTCCGGAATGGTGATCTGGAAGTCGCTCAGCACCTCCAGCAGGAAGGCCTCGAAGGGTTCGTCGGTGCGGTCGAGTTCGTCGATCAGCAAGACGGGCGGACCGCTCACGCTCGGCTTCAGGGCCTTGAGCAGCGGCCGCTCGATCAGAAAGCGTTCGGAAAAGATGGCTGATTCGAGGCTGCTGCGGTCGCGGTCCTCCGCTGCCTCGGCCAGACGGATCTCCACCATCTGACGCGGATAGTCCCACTCGTAGACCGCGGAGGCGACGTCCAGGCCCTCGTAGCACTGGAGGCGCACCAGATCGCGGTTCAGGGTCTCGGCCAGCACCTTGGCGATCTCGGTCTTGCCGACGCCGGCCTCGCCCTCGAGGAACAGGGGACGTCCGAGCTTCAGCGCCAGGAACAGCACGGTCGAAAGGCTGCGGTCAGCGACGTAGTTGCCGCGCTGCAGCAGATCCATGACGCCGTCGACATCGGCCGGAGGTTCAGACAGGGCGGGGGTCTGCGCGCGTTGGGCGTCTGTCACGATCGATCCGTTTGCCGGTTATCTCTTCTTCGGCGGGCGCAGCTTCACTTCTGCACCCACTGTCCACTGGAGGATTGATACCAAGTTCCGGGCGGCGACGCCTCAATGATCTCGCGCGCGTAGATCTGGCCGATGGTCCCCACGTCGACGCCTTCCTGTGCGGCCCGTTGCTGATAGACCCGGCGGCGCTCGGCATTGATCGCATCCACGCGGGCCGAGACCGAGGCATCGCGAGCGACCAGGAAGCCCTGCAGGGTCTCGCCGGCCAGGCCGCGGCGCTTCAGGTCCTCGGCGCTTTGCGCCATCGCCTGTCCGGTGCCGACGAGCAGCAACGTGCCCAAGGCCGCGGCGGTGCCGGCGGTTTGCAGAAGAAACGTACGTCGTGTTTTCGACATGGCTGTCAGCTTCGCTTTCGTGCCAGGACTGTCAAGAGGGGGTGCTGTCGAGGGACGCGGCCGCTCTCCGGTCCGCGAGATGGGAGGGAGCCGAAAACCTCGGGCTAGAAGATGTCCGGGTTTTCTTCGATGTCCTCCTCGGCCTGACGTTCGAGGCGCAGTCGGACGTCGGCATCGAGCTTGATGTTCAGGTTGATGGTGATCGGCTCCTTCGGCGCCTCCACGGCGACGCGCGGCTGGCAGGCCGCCAGGGCGGTCGCGACCGCCACCAGCAGGGCGGCCGAAGCGGGGCCGATCGACACGGATGAAACCTGCACGCACTCTCTCCTCTTGCTTCGACGCCGCTCGCCGTCTGCGCGCGGGCGCCGGACGGAGCTGCTTGTAGGTGTCTGTAATACGTCGGTCAGCGTCGCAACCTCCACAGGCGCCCGAAGGCCTCGTCGGTCAGCGCCAGCGCTTCGGACAAGGCAAGCAGCAAGGGCGCCAGGTCGGTTTCCAGGCGGACGTTGACATCGAACGGCTGCCCCTCGAGCACCTCGGGGTTCTGACCGAGCAGCTTGAGCGTCAGCAGGGTGGTGCCCTCCGCCGGTTTGTCCAGGGTCAGCGCCAAGGTCTCGTACTGGAAGTCCTCCAAGGCCTGCATCATCAGGTCGACGCTCGCGCCGCCTGCGGCCAGTGCCTGTTTGGCCGCTTCGGAGGTCAAGCGCAAGGTCCCCGGTGCCTCTGCCGCCAGGCGTGCGCCGGCGATGGTGACGGTGTCGCCGTCCAGTCGCAGCGGGATCTCTCCGCTGATCCGACCCGTGGCCTCCACGTCCGGCAGGTCCAGCAAGGCCAGCAGCTCTGCGACGTCGATGCTCTCGAAGCCGAGAATCGCTTCCTCCCGCTTCGCTTCGAGATCGATCAGTCCCTGCTTGAGGGTCAGCCGACCGCCGAAGGCCTGCGCGCTTGCCGAGACGATCTGCAGGCGCGGCAGTTCGGACTCCGGCGGGGTCGTCACGCCCACCGCAGCCGTCAGTCCCGTCATCAGGACCCCGGCTTCGACCTGTGCCGCTGTCAGCTCCTGAGGGGCAGGCGCCTCCAGCGGCTGCAGGCTGTCGAAGGTCAGCAGACCCGACAGCCCCGAGACTCTTACGCCGTCGCCGTAGTCGAACTGCAGCTTGTCCAGCTCGACCGTTCCTTCGGTTTTCGGGTCGCCTGCAGCCCAGTCGACGCCGAGTCTGGCGTTCAGGCTTCCGCTGACGTTCTCGAGGTCGGACAGCAGCGGCGTCAGATCAGCCGGCTGCAGCTCGTTGGGGGCGAAGGCCAGCGGTGCCAGAGTCAGGCTGGCGCGCAGTCTCGGTGCGCTTGGATCCAGGGTGGCGCGCGCCACGGCCGAGAGCCGCCCGCTCAGGCCGCGGCCGCTCAGCGCAATTTCGTAGCTGTCTCCCCGCGGCTCCAGACTGCCGGTGAGATCCAGCGGCGGCAGCAAGGGGACTGCTGCCGCGGGCGTCAGGCGCCCAGCCAGGTCCAGAGGTCGGCCAGGCTCCGGCGGCAAGGGGCTTTCCAGGCGAAGCCCCTCCAGTCGCAGCTGCGGGTCCTGCAGG
This sequence comes from Kiloniellales bacterium, assembly GCA_052168175.1. Taxonomy (GTDB): domain Bacteria; phylum Pseudomonadota; class Alphaproteobacteria; order Kiloniellales; family DSM-21159; genus Algihabitans. The sequence continues at coordinate 702,102 of JBQLZH010000001.1, read as the reverse complement.
ACGAGACTGGCGTCCTCGACGGTCAAGCTGCCCTCGTAGTCGGCACCGTCCAGAGCGCCCTCGACCCGCCAGCGCCCGGCTTCCAGACCGGCTTCCACCAGGGTCGCGCCGTCTTGCTGGATCCGCAACTCCAGCGGCGTCCAGCGCGCGGCCAGACTATGGTGCAGCAGATCGCCGGGTCGCCAATGGAGGCGGTTTTCCTCCAGCAGGGCGCGCAGCTCCGGTATGCGGCGCGGACCGTACCGCAGGTCTTCGGCGGCCAGGTGGCCGGGCGCCGCGAGATCGAGGCCGTGCGGGGTGATCTGCAGATCGGCGTTCAGCCGCGCCGCCAGCGAGGTGAGGCCCAGGCCGTCGCCTTGTAGCTCGTGCGCCGTCACGCTCAACGGGCCCGTCAGCGAGAGCTCGCGTGCTTGGAGGTTGGCCTGGAGGTCCGCAGGCCAGGCGGCAGCGATCCGCTCGATGGCGAGGCGCGGCACGGTCGGAACGGCCTGGCTGGAGATGTCGAGCGCACCGACGATAGCGTCGGGCGGTCCCGCCAGACGACCCGAGACGCCGGCGGCGATGACCCGCTGTTCGGCAAATACCCAGTCGGAGAGCGACAGATTAAATTCATTCAGATCAATAAATTGGAGATCGAAGGTTGGGTTAAACATCAATTGGCCGCGAAGCGCCGTCACGGCAGCCGCGGCGCCGGTCTCCAGGCCGACGCGGAGGGTCGGTCGCACGGCAATCGTCTGCGGTCCGCGTTCGAGCGTGGCCAGCGGTCGACCCTCGACCAGCGGCAGAAGGCGCAAGGCCACGCCGCTTGCGAGTTGCGCCCTCAGGTCGTCCGGCAGCCCAAGACCGTTCAGGAAGGCGGGATCGATTTGGGGAATCGACAGCTCCGCCGTCTGGGCGGGCAGGAGCGAGAGCCTGCCGTCGCGATGGGCCGCATCGACGGCGAGCAGCAGCTGTGCACCGGAGGCATGTCCCGGCCAGGCGAGGTCGTGGCCGGTCAGGGTGGCGGCGGACGACCAGTCCCCGTCTTCCAGCCAGGCCAACCAGGGCTGTCCCGCCTCGATCGCTGAGAGCCGACCGTCGAGCTCCAGGGTCAGAGCCAGCTCCTCCCAGGTCACCGGCGCCGGCAGCAGCGGGGCCAGCAGACCGGCCGTCCGCGGTCCTGCCGTCAGCTCTGCCGTCAGTTGACCGGCGGGCGCGGCCGGCAGATCGGCGATGTCGGCGATCAGGCGGCCCTCCAAACCCTGTTCCACGGCAGCGAAGCGCAGATCGGCCTGCAGGCGCGAGAGGCTTTGCGATGTCGCCTCGGCCTGCAGGCGGCCGCCGAAGACGGCAATGGGCGTGACGCCTTGCAGCGTGATGTCGGCGTTGAGGCCTGCATCGTTCGGGCGCTCGTCTAGGGGCTCCGCAGTTCCGTCCAGGCGCAGCTCTGCCGGTCCGACCGCCGTTTGCGCGAAGATCGTCAGGTCTGTGATGCTGATCGGGAAGGTCGGCAACGCCCTGTCCGGCGACTCTTCGGCGGGCAACTCTTCGGCCGTCGAGTCTGCCGGCGTGTGCGCAGGCGGCTCCGCACGCCGTTCCGGTGCGACCTCACCCTCGCCGGTCTGGGCGGAGGCGTCCGCCGCGGCCGGATCGAGCAAGGGCTGCAGCGCACCGAGAAGCGGCCCTTCGCCCGTCAGGTCGAGGCGCAGCCGGAGGGTTTCGGCGGCGAGGCCGGCGATCTCCGGTTCGGTCAGCTTCGGCCAGGCGATCTCCAGGGCGAGCTCTTCGACCGAGGCCGTCGCCGGCCTGCCGAGCCGGAGCTGGGTGATCACCAGGCGATTGAAATCGAGCCGGGCGACCGTGAGCTGAGCCGGAACACCGCGCGCGGCCAGCCAGCGCTGCGCCGCCGCTTCCGCGAGGTCCGCGCGAAACACCCAGGCACCGCCGGTCAGCCCGAGCAGGAACACCAGCAGGAAGGAAACCGCAAAGCCCAGGCGCCGCATGCCGGCAAGCTAATCTCCTCCGCCGCCGAGGCGAAGCGCAAAAACGCGCCGAGGCGAAGCGCGAAACGTAAGGAGCCAGGCTGTCGCACCCCGACGCTCAGACTGCTGACAAGGGTCGGATAGGCCTCTTGAGCGCAGTCCGATTTTTTTCGTCTGGCGGCGGTTCATGACCTCGTGTGACATCGATGGCGATGATTGCTACAACCTGAATATGAATGACGGAACCGCTATCCACCTGGCATCACCCGAACACGCCGAGGGTATCAGCCGTCTAATTTGCGATACTTTAAGACGAATAAATGCAAAGGATTATCCTGCAAAAGAAATTGATCGTCTCGTAAACGGTTTTTCGACTGCTCGAGTTTTGGAGTTTTTGGAAAAGAGATTCACTCTTGTTGCATTGGATGATGGTCTGGTCATAGGGACCGGGGCGCTTCAAGAAGCCGAAATAAAGTCGGTTTTTGTTCTGCCCGAACTACACCGCAAGGGTGTCGGAACGGCTCTCGTGAAAGAGCTTGAGAGAATTGCAAGGGGCCGAGATAAAAGAACGCTCACAGTTTCATCCTCGCTCACGGCCATCGGCTTCTATTATTCGCTGGGATACCGCGAAGAGGCTCGAAAATTTTATGGCGATGAAGAAACTGTCTTGATGACTAAAGCAATCTGGCAACCGGATCCCAGCTAGAGCTTACAGGGCAGTTCCGCTTTGCCGCAGCCGCACGCAACATGAAGAAAACAACAGTGATGATGGACACCCAGAGGCAGAAGCTGTGCTGCATGGGGGGCAGAGACGCTTTCGTTCGATAGATCCACCGCCAAATCATCAATCCAAAGCAAAACCCCGCCGAGATACGACGGGGTTTTGGTGGTCTTGAGAGCCGGACGGCGATAGCCCGGCCCCTCGCGGTGCGGCCTCGCGGACCGCCGGTGGAGCGGGATCAGCCCTTGGCGGCTGCCACCGCGCGCTTGGCCATCACGCCGACCAGATGGGCGCGGTATTCGGCCGAGGCGTGGATGTCGCTGTTGAGGCTGTCGGCCGGCGTGGCGATGCCGTCGAGCGCCTCCGGTGCGAAGCTGCCGTTCAGAGCCTGTTCCATCTCGCCATGGCGGAACACGCTGGGCCCGGCCCCCGTCACGGCGACGCGCACGCCGCCGCCGGTCTTGGCGACCATGACTCCCACCACGGCATAGCGCGACGCCGGGTTGTCGAACTTGGCGTAGCCGGCGGCCTCGGGAACGGGGAAATGCACCGAGACGATCAGCTCGCCCGGCTCCAGGGCCGTCTCGAACAGGGCGGTGAAGAAGTCGTCGGCGGCGATTTCCCGCTTGCTCGTCTTCACCGTCGCGCCGAGGCCGAGCACGGCGGCGGGATAGTCCGCGGCCGGATCGGCGTTGGCGATGGAGCCGCCGATGGTCCCGCAGTTGCGCACCTGCGGATCGCCGATCCCGCCGGCCAGCTTGGCCAGGGCCGGGATCTTCGACTGCACGGTCGCGTCACTTTCGACCAGGGCATGGCGGGTCATGGCCCCGACAACCACGCTGTCGCCCTCGGCGCGCACGCCCTTCAGGTCGGCGATGCCGGAGAGATCGACCAGATCGCTGGGCATGGCCAGACGCTGCTTCATGGTCGGCAGCAGGGTCATGCCCCCGGCCAGCAGCTTGGCTTCCTCGTTTGCCGCCAGGGCCTGGGCCGCAGCCTCGACGCTGTCCGGACGGTGGTAGTTGAACGCATACATGGCGTCGTCGCTCCTCCCTTACTCGGCTGCCGCTTTGAACCTGGCCTGGGCATGGCGCCAGACCTTCTCGCGGCTGGCCGGCATATCGATCTCTTCGCCCAGCGCGTCGGTGATGGCGTTCATCACTGCGGCCGGTGCGGCGATGGCGCCGGCCTCTCCGCAGCCCTTCACGCCGAGCGGGTTGTGCGTGCACTCCGAGACCGTCATGCCGACGCGGAACTCGCAGAGGTCGTCCGCGCGCGGCATGGTGTAGTCCATGTAGGAGCCGGTGACGAGCTGACCGCTGTCGTCGTAGACGGCATTCTCCAGCAGCGCTTGGCCGACGCCCTGGGCGATGCCGCCGTGGACCTGGCCCTCGACGATCATCGGATTGAGCACCTTGCCGAAGTCGTCCACGGCCACCCAGTCCACGATCTCCGTCTCGCCGGTGTCGGGGTCGATCTCGACCTCGGCGATGTGCACGCCGGAGGGATAGGTGAAGTTGAGCGGGTCGTAAAAGGCCGTCTCGTCGAGGCCGGGTTCGACGCCCTCCGGATAGTTGTGCGGCACGTAGGCGGTGAAGGCCACCTCGCCGATACCCTTCGACTTGTCGGTGCCCGCCACGGTGAACTGGCCGTCAGCGAACTCGACGTCGTCGACGCTGGCCTCCATCAGGTGGGCGGCGATCTTCTTGCCCTTCTCGATGATCTTGTCGCAGGCCTTGGTGATGGCCGAACCGCCGACCGCCAGCGAGCGCGAGCCGTAGGTGCCCATGCCCATGGGGATCTGGCCGGTATCGCCGTGCACGATCTCGATCTGCTCGTAGGGCACGCCCAGCTGGTCGGAGACCAGTTGGGCAAAGGTCGTCTCATGCCCCTGGCCGTGGCTGTGCGCGCCGGTGAAGACCGAGACGCTGCCGGTCGGGTTGAAACGGACCTGCGCCGATTCCCAGAGGCCGACGCCGGCGCCGAGCGAGCCGACCACGGCCGAGGGGGCGATGCCGCAGGCCTCGATGTAGGCGGAAAAGCCGATGCCGCGCAGCTTGCCGCGCGCCTCCGACTGGCTGCGGCGCTGCGGGAACTCGCCGTAGCGGATCATCTCCAGCGCCTTGTCCAGCGACGGCTCGTAGTCGCCGATGTCGTACACCAGGGCGACCGGCGTCTGGTAGGGGAACTGGTCCGGCTGGATGAAGTTCTTCCGGCGCAGCTCGGCCGGATCCACTTTCAGGTCGCGGGCTGCCACCTCGACCAGCCGTTCGATGACGTAGGTCGCCTCCGGTCGTCCGGCCCCGCGGTAGGCGTCCACCGGCGCCGTCGTGGTGAAGTAGGCCTTGACGTTGCAGTAGATCGCCGGCGTGGCGTACTGGCCGGCCAGCAGGGTGGCGTAGAGGTAGGTCGGAATCGAGGTGGCGAAGCTGGACAGATAGGCGCCCATGTTCGCCGTGGTGTCGACCCGCAGCGCCAGGAACTTGCCCTCGGCGTCCATCGCCAGCTCGGCCTGGGTGATGTGATCGCGGCCGTGGGCGTCGGAGAGGAAGGATTCCGTACGCTCGGCCGTCCACTTCACCGGCTTGCCGTTGAGCCGCTTCGAGGCCCAGGTGCAGACCGTCTCCTCGGCGTAGGCGTAGATCTTCGAGCCGAAGCCGCCGCCGACGTCGGGCGCCACCACGCGCACCTTGTGCTCCGGGAGGTTGAGCACGAAGGCGCAGAGGATCAGGCGCAGCAGGTGCGGGTTCTGGCTGGTCGAATAGATCGTATAGTTGTCGGTGCCCGGGTCGTATTCGCCGATCGCCGCCCGCGGTTCCATGGCGTTGGGGATCAGGCGGTTATTGACCAGGTCGAGCTTGCTGACGTGGGCCGCTTGGGCGAAGGCCGCGTCGACGGCGGCCTTGTCGCCCAGCTCCCAGTCGTAGCAGAGGTTGCCCGGTGCCTCGTCGTGAAGCTGCTCGCCCGTGCCAGCGGCCGAGAGGTCCACCACCACCGGCAGTTCCTCGTAGTCGACCTCGACCAGTTCGGCGGCATCGCGCGCGGCCGCCAGCGTCTCGGCGATCACCACGGCGACGTGGTCGCCGACGTAGCGGACGCGGCCGCGGACCAGCGGCCAGTGCGGCGGGGCCTTGTGCGGGTCGCCGTTGCGGTCGGTCACGACCCAGCCGCAGGGCAGGGAGCCGACGTTGTCGGCCGCCATGTCCTCGCCCACGAAGACGGCGACGACGCCCGGCGCCTGCTTGGCGGCGTCGATGTCGATGGAGGTGACCTTGGCGTGCGCGACGGGCGAGCGCACGAAGACGGCGTGAAGCTGTCCGGGGCGGTCGATGTCGTCGACGTAGCGGCCGCGGCCGGTGATGAAGCGGAAGTCCTCGCGGCGCCTGACGGACGCGCCGATGCCGGTATCGGGCATGGTCCTAACTCCTCATGTCTTGAGCCGCGTGGCGGATCGCCTTGACGATGTTGTGGTAGCCGGTGCAGCGGCAGATGTTGCCCTCCAGCCACTCGCGGATCTCCTGCTCGCTGGGATCCGGGTTTTGCTGCAGCAGGTCGACGGCGCTCATGATCATGCCCGGCGTGCAGAAGCCGCACTGCAGACCGTGGTGCTCCTTGAAGGCGGCCTGCATGGGATGCAGTTCGCCGTTCTGCGCCAGACCTTCGATGGTGGTCACGTCGCTGCCGTTGGCCTGTGCCGCCAGCATGGTGCAGGCCTTCACCGAGGCGCCGTCCACATGGATGACGCAGGCGCCGCACTGGCTGGTATCGCAGCCGACGTGCGTCCCCGTCAGGCTCAAGTGTTCGCGCAGGAATTGAACGAGCAGCGTGCGCGGGTCGACCTCTTTGGTCACCTGCTGCCCGTTCACCGTCATCGATACGGTGAGCATGCGATCCTCCCTGTCATGGACCGGGGTTCCGGGCAGTCGGGCCCGGTCCTCGTCTTATTTCGCGATCGGAATTTCCGATTATAGGCGGGCAAACGACTTGCCTCTAGCCTCTCGCCGATCCTCTCACGATCAGTGTGTGGGGCGGTCGACAACAGGTCAAGACAAACCCGCCGTCGGGATTCTACGCACGCCTACAACGGCTTGGCGACGGCACCGCAAGGGCCGTCCGCGGCCGGGCGCGCCCTCTTTCTCATCCGCCGAAGAGCGCCCAGAGAATGGCGACGACGGCGATCAGGCCGGCGACCCAGACGATGGGAGAGAGGCTCTTCGTCGCACGCGCTTCTTTCACCGCCTGGGTGGAGGCTTCAGCGGCCCGGCGTTTCACGTCGGCCTCGCTTTCGGCCGGAGCGTCCGACGGCCTGCTGTGACCGGCGGCGGCGCCGCGCAGGGCGGCTTCCTGCATCTCGGCCTGCTCCGCCGCACTCGGTTCGGTTGCGGCGGGCGCAACGCTTTCGGCGGGTGCGGTGGTTCCGGCCTCGGCGGCCGGTGCTTCGGGTGTCGGTGCCGCGGTGGAGACCTGTTGCGCGAAGTTGGTGAAGAACTGATCCGCCATCTTCTTGGCCGTCGAATCGATCAGGCGCGAGCCGAGCTGCGCCAGCTTGCCGCCGACCTTGGCGTCGACCTCGTAGTGCAGCTGCGTCGCGCCGTCGTCCAGGGCGTCCAGACGGATCTTGGCGCCACCGCTGGCGAAGCCCGCGGCTCCGCCCTTGCCCTCGCCGGAGATGGTGTAGCTTTCCGGTGCGACGATGTCGCTGAGTGTCACCGCTCCGGCGAAGCGGGCGCTGACCGGGCCGACCTTCGCCCGGACCTTGGCCTCGAAGGCGTCGTCGGCGGTTTGCTCCAGTTCTTCGCAGCCGGGTATCGAGGCCTTCAGAACCTCGGGGTCGTTGAGCGCTGCCCAGACGGTCTCGCGCGCCGCCTCGATCCGATACTCGCCGGTCATCTGCATGGTGTGTCTCTCCCTAGCTCCTCGCCGGAGACGCTACCATCCGCCGGCCTGCTCGCCAATTCCACGAGAAGGCGAGGGCGAAGATCGCAGCGCGTGCGGCGATTGCCGCGCGGCCCGCCGGTCGCGATTCGGCCTCAGGGTCGCAATCGGTCGGGGATCTCGATGCCCTGCTCTTCGAAATAGCGCAGCGCCCCCGGATGCAACGGAGCCGGCAGTCCGGTAAGCGCGGTTTCCAGCGCCATGCCCGCGGTCGCCGGATGGATGTTCCAAAGGAAGGGGAGGTTTTCGTAGATCGTCTGGGTGATCATGTAGACATCCTCCTCCGAAACGTCCGCATGGGTCGCCAGGAAGTTCGGTTGGGCGATGCTGTCGATGTCCTCGCCCAGTCCGGGATAGGTGCCGGCTGCGATCACATAGGGAGTCCAGATGCCCATGCCGTTATCGGCTGCGGCCGCCTGCTCCGGCGTGAACTGCAGCAGCGCGATGTCGTCGCCCAGCGCCCCGAAGGCGCGATGCACGGCACCGACCGGATCGCCCGCGGGTGTCGACATGCCGGCGACTTCGCCGCTCTGCAGCGCTTCCGCGCTCGGGCCGTAGCCGAGGTAGACGAGATCGAAGACCTCGTCCATCTCGAGACCGAGGTTGCCCAGCAGCATCCGGTTGGAGCCGATGGTGCCGGAGTTCTGGCGTCCCAACGCCATCTGCAGGCCCTGCATCTCCTGCAGGTCGGCGACGGTCCCGGTCGCGGCATGCTGCTTCTTCACCACGAAGTGCTCGACGTTGGGCCAGAGCACGGCGATGCTGCGCAGATGCTCCTGTGGGCCGTCGGCCTCGACCGGGCCGACGCCGTTGACCGCGTAGTATCCGAACAGCCCCTGCAGAATGGCGAACTGCGCTTCTCCCTCGCGAAGCAGGCGAACGTTCTCGCCGGAGCCGACCGAGGTGACCGCTGACATGTTGACCCCTTGCTTCGGCTGCAGCCTGACCTTGATCAGCGTCGCAAGCGCCACGCCGACCGGATAGTAGGTGCCGCCGACGCTGGCCGTCGCCAGAACGTAGTCCTTGTCCTGCGCGGCGGCGCTGCCGGTGTCCAGGGTGCCGACGATAGCTGCGAGGGCAATCGCTGCCGTTGCCTTCACCAGGCTGCGGCGGATCCGGTCGAAATGCTTGTCCATGGTGTCCTTGACCTCTGTGACGCGCGCTTCTTCTCGAAGCCCTAACCGATCCCCCCAAACGATCCCCCTGGCCGAGTCCCGGGAAGCGAACTCCGTCTCCGGGCCCGGCTGCGGCGGACTAGACCATCAAGCCCGGGCAAACCGCAAGCCAGCGCCCGTCGCGAGACCTTCTCGGGAGATTTTAAGGAGATATACGCACTTCGGATGATAGAATTCACACTTTAAAGTTGGACCTTTGCGGGGCTTCCGGCCATCGGGCATACTCCGCCGCCGAACGGCCGCCCGGCGGCCGCATTTTTTTCTCATCGGCGACCCGGCTGCGTCGCGGCCGGATCGCCGTCCTCTCCGAAGCGAAGGGTGCGCCCTTGTTTGCGTCGATGCTCGCTCTTGCCGAAGTCAAGCGATCCGGCTTCCAGAACCTTGCACTGGCTGTGCTGGTCCTGATCGCGGTTCTGTCGGCTCTGGGTCTGCAGCCCGCGCTTGCGGCCGAGGCCGCCGCCGATCACGCAGGTCCGCATCTGGAAGGGGCCGCCCTGACCTTGATCTGGGATATCCCCTTCATGGGAATCCTGTTGTCGATCGCGATCTTTCCGCTGGTCGCGCCGATCTGGTGGCACAACAACTTCGGCAAGGTCTCGGCGTTCTGGGCCTTTGCCTTTCTGGCACCCTTTGCCGTTGTCTTCGGTTGGGAATTGGCGGTGTTCGAGATCATCCACGTGGCGATTCTCGAGTACATCCCCTTCATCATCCTGCTGCTGGCGCTCTTCACCGTTGCCGGCGGCGTCCGACTGAAGGGGCATCTGCGCGGATCTCCCGCCGTCAACACGGGGATCCTGGCGTTGGGGACCGTCCTCGCCAGCTTCATGGGCACCACCGGCGCGGCCATGCTGCTGATCCGCCCGATCCTGCGGGCCAATGCCTGGCGCAAGCATCGGGTCCACACCATCATCTTCTTCATCTTCCTGGTGGCCAACATCGGCGGTTCTCTGACGCCGCTCGGCGACCCGCCGTTGTTCCTCGGCTTTCTGAAGGGCGTCGACTTCTTCTGGCCGATGACGAACATGTTCCTGCCGATGCTGGTCATGGCCTTGCCGCTGTTGCTGATCTACTTCCTCTTCGACAGCTACCTGTTCCGCAGCGAACCGCAACGGGAGGCGCCGGCAGAGCCGGGCGATCAGGAGGCGGGGGCGACCGGGCCGCTGTCTCTCGAAGGCAGCTTCAACATCGTTCTGCTGCTCGGCGTCATGGGCTGCGTGCTGCTGAGCGGCTTCTGGCAGCCCGGTATCTCCTTCGACATCTATCATACCGAGTGGGAGCTGCAGAACATCGTCCGTGACCTGCTGCTCGTCTTCATCGCCTATGCCTCCTGGCGCATGACCTCGCGGGAAAGCCGGCAGGCGAACGGTTTCACCTGGTTTCCGATCCTGGAGGTGGCCAAGCTCTTCGCCGGCATTTTCATCACCATCATCCCCGCGATCGCCATGCTGCGTGCCGGCGAGAACGGTGCCTTGGCCGACGTCATCCGCTCCGTCACCAAGGAGGACGGGCAGCCGCTGAACTACATGTACTTCTGGGCAACGGGCGTTCTCTCCAGCTTTCTCGACAACGCGCCGACCTATCTGGTGTTCTTCAATACGGCCGGCGGTGCGCCGAACGTCGAGAAACTGATGACCGAGTGGTCCACGACGCTGCTGGCGATTTCCTGCGGCGCCGTCTTCATGGGCGCGATGACCTACATCGGCAATGCACCCAACTTCATGGTCCGCTCGATTGCGGAAGAGCGGGGCGTGGCGATGCCCAGCTTCTTCGGCTACATGCTCTGGTCGATCGTCTTCCTGGTGCCGCTCTTCGTCGTCGTCACTCTGATCTTCTTCGCCGGCGGACTTCTCTGACGGACTTCCTTTCGGCACCCTCTCGAAAGAGACCGCCTGTAAGAAAAAGGGCCGGCCGCAGATCTGCGGCCGGCCCAGTTTCAGGCTTGCAGAAGCGCTGAGCCGCTACGGCAGCAGAACGTTGTCGATCACATGAATCACGCCGTTGTCGGCCATGACGTCCGGCTGAACGACCTGTGCGACGTTGGGCGAGGGGAAGGCCGACTGTGCGGTGTCGATGAAGACGCCGTTGTCCGTCGCACCGTTGATGTAGATGTACTGCAGCGCCATGGTCAGCGGAGCGACCTGGTTGCCCAGCACGGCACTCGAGGGGATGGTGCCGGGCACGATGTGCAGCGCGATGATCTTGCGCAGCGTGGCGCGGTTCTCGGGTAGCAGCAGGTTCTCCACCGTACCGTCGGGAAGCTTCGCAAAGGCTTCATCGGTGGGCGCGAACACGGTGTAGGGCTGATCGCCGGTCAGATAGGGCACCGCGCCGGCCGCCGTGGCTGCGGCGATCAGCGTCTCGAAGCTCCCCGCAGCAGCGGCAGTCTCGGCAAGATTGGCGGCCTTGGCATCGGCCATGGCGAAGCTGGCGCCGACGGCGACGGACAGCGCCACGGCAGCACCGCGCACAGTCTTGGTGAAAGCGGTCATATCTGTACTCCTCGATCCATGTCTTGATTTGCGCGGCGCAGCCCCTCGGCACGCCCCGTGAAAGCGCGCAGTCACGCACCCCCCGCCAGATTTACGAGATAGCGGGGCAGAAAGATGACTCTACTGTACAAAATCACAGCATTGTCACCGGCGGCTGTAAAGTGGTGAGCGTTTACAGCCATGTCTAGAGCAAAGCGGATGGAATGATCGCAGAGACACTCTTCCGCCTTCGCTCGGTTTGCTCCGATCCCGAAGCGGCGAGATCCGACGCACGATACTCCCGGATCCGTAACAGGGGGTATTGGAATGAGATCGCCTGAGACGGGCTGGTTCCGACGGTCCCGCGTCAAGCATAGATGCCGCTATTTCATAAGGTCAGGGGGCTTCATTCTCATCGCGCTTTAATGACTCGCCAGCACCGGGATCTCGGCATGGCGGAAGACCTGCCGTGTGGCGCCGCCCAGGACCAGTTCGCGCAGGCGCGAGTGGCCATAGGCCCCCATGATCAGAAGGTCGCTGCCGCGTCGCTTCGCTTCGGCCAGGAGCGTGGTTCCGACGCCGCCCTGGTCTTCCACGTTGACACCCTCGGCCTGGATCTTCTGCCGCGCGAGATAGGCGACCAGTTCGTGCTCCGACAGCTTGTCCTCCGGCGTCGGGCCGACGGTGAGCACCGTCACGCTCTCGGCGGCCCGAAGCAGGTCGAGCGACCCGCGCACGGCGCGCACGGCTTCGCGGTTCGAGTGCCAGCCGATCAGAACGTTGCGCCCGAAGGCGGGGACCGGATTGACCCGCGGCAGCAACAGCACGGGGCAGCCGACATCGAAGACCAGTTCTTCCGCCAGACGCAGGCGAAAGCGATCTTCCAGGTACTCGCCTTCGTCCGAATGGCTGACGATCATCAGGTCGGCAACGTGTGCGTGATAGGACAGCGCCTGCAGGTGACTGCCATCCTCCACCACCCAGGTGTGCGAGACGCCTTCGTTGGCGCAGGTGCTGTCGAACTCCTTCTGCAGCGCGGCCGACCGCTCACGCGCGCGATCGCGCGCCTCGGAAATGAAAATGGCCGAGGCGCTGCGCCCCGCGATCGTCGGCGGCATGCCGACGGGAAAGGTGATGAACAAGGCGGTGATATGCGCGTCGTGCTGCTTGGCGAGACGCACGGCCGCGTCCAGGCGCGCCCGGTGATGCGTGTCGTCGGCAAGATGGACCAGGATGGTCTTGATCGGCATAGCGGCCGGGATCCTCTTCGCGGGCAAGCGACGGCCGCTTGAAACCGAGGCCGTTCGTGTTTGTTCATTTTACACAAGAAACACGCTAGCGGAGGGGCAGTGCGGCGGCAACCGCAAGGCGGCCATCCCTGCCATTCGTCAGCTGAGCTTGCGTCAGTTGCGCTCTTTCGCCCAGGGCACGGCCGCGCGGCAGCCCCGGTCGACCAGGGCGTAGAGCGTGAGCGCCAGCAGCGCCAGTACGAAGAGCGCGGCGAACATCACGTCGGTCTGCATGCGGCCGTTGGCATCCAGCATCATGCGGCCGAGGCCGGCGCCGGCACCGACCCACTCGCCGACCACGGCCCCGATCGGCGCGGTCGCGGCCGCTACCCGCAAGCCCGAGGTCAGGGCCGGCAGAGCGGCGGGAAGCCGCACCCGCAACAGCACGGACAGGCGGCTGCCGCCCATCGTATGGGCCAGGTCCAGCCAGCCCGCCTCGGTGCGGCGCAGCCCATCGTAGAAGGCGGCGGTGACCGGAAAGTAGATGATCAGCGTGGCCATGGCGATCTTCGGGCCGAGGCCGTAGCCGAACCACAGCACCAGCAGCGGTGCGACGGCGAAGACCGGGATCGCCTGGCTGATCACCAGCAGGGGCAGCAGCCAGCGCCGCAGCGGCGGCAGCAACGCCAGCGACAGGGCCGAGAGGCAGCCGAGCAGCGTGCCCAGCAGCAGCCCGAGCACGATCTCCAGCCCCGTGACCCAGGCGTTCGCCAGCAGCTCGGGCCAGCGGTCCAGCAGGACGCCGCCAACCTGCGCCGGGCCGGGCAGCAGGAAGTGCGGCACGCCGCTTAGCCAGACGCCGAGCTGCCACAGGGCCAGGACGGTGAGAAACACCAGGACAGGGCGTAGCAGAGTCACGCCGTACCTCTCATCTCGCCGCCCTCACGCTGCACCGCGGGCCTGCCCGAGGCGAACGAGCAGCTCCGCCTGGCCCTGCAGCACCAGGGGATCGCCGGGGTCGCGCGGCGCCTGGCCGGCGGGATGGATCGGCGCCTCCAGGCGTGCCGGGCGCCCGGCCATGATCAGCACGCCATGGGCGAGCCGCAGGGCTTCCAGCGGGTCGTGGGTCACCAGCAGCACCGTGCGGCCGGCCAGCTTCTCGGCGGCCAGGGCCTGCAGCTCGTGGCGGGTGATGGCGTCGAGCGCGCCGAAGGGTTCGTCCATCAGCACCACGGGCCGGTTCTCGAAGAGGGTGCGCGCCAGGGCGACGCGCTGGCGCATGCCGCCGGACAGCGCCGCGGGCAGGTCGCGCAGGCGGTCGCCCAGCCCGACCTCGGCCAGCAGGGCTTCGGCGCGCGGGCGGTCCGGCCGGCGGCCGCGCAGGCGGTCGCCCAGCACCACGTTGCCGACCAGATCGAGCCAGGGCAGCAGCAGATCCTGCTGCGCCATGTAGGCGACGCGGCCGGTCAGCGGCGCCCCGGCACCGTCGTGCACCCGGCCTTCGGCCGCCGCCTCCAGGCCGGCCAGCAGGCGCAGCAGGCTCGACTTGCCGACGCCGGAGGGGCCGAGCAGGGCGGTGATCTCGCCGGGCGGCAGCTCCAGCTGCAGGCCGTCGAACAGCGGCAGGCCGTCGTAGACCAGGCGCGCCGCCTCCACGGTGACGGGCGGGGCGCTGCCGGCGGCAGCGCGGTAGGGCGAATCGTACAAAGCGGCAGTCACCTCCCTACGCCGGTGCGAACCGGATCAGGTTCTTGGGGTCGTCCCCCAGGACGCTGTCCTGGTTGCGGGACCTCTCAGCCGCGATGACGGCTCCCCCGGTGAAATCGATGTTTTCCTACTATGGCGCGGCGGTGCGTCCGGCGCCAGTCTGTCGGGTGCAACGCAGGTGGGCGCCCTGGACAGAGGCGCTTCGGGCCACCATACCCTCAAGGGCATGAGCGAAACTCTCGACCTGCCGCAGCCGGCGTCCGCTGCGTCCGACGTTCCGCCGCCGCCGCGGATGATCGGGCACGAGATCTACCGCCGCTCGACCTACGGCAGCAAGCATCCGCTGGCGATCCCGCGGGTCTCCACCTGCATCGATCTCTGCCGCGCCCTCGGGTGGCTGCCGGAGGCGCAATACCTCGAGTCGCCGCGCGCGACGCCGGAGCAGTTGGCCCGCTTCCATCACCCCGATTACGTGGCGGCGGTGCAGCAGGCCGAGCGCGATCAGCGGGTCGGGGCGGACATCAAGGCCCGTTTTCAGCTCGGCGCCGCCGGCAACCCGGTCTTCCCCGAGGTCTTCCGCCGTCCGGCGACGGCTTGCGGCGGCTCGATCCTGGCGGCCGAGCTGCTGCTGGCCGGGCGCGGCGTGATCCACTCGCCGGCGGGCGGCACCCATCACGGCCGGCCGGACCGCGCCAGCGGCTTCTGCTACTTCAACGACCCGGTGCTGGGGATCCTGCGGCTGTTGGACGGCGGGCTGAGCCGCGTCTTCTATCTCGACATCGACGCCCACCACGGCGACGGCGTGCAGGACGCCTTCCATGACGACCCGCGGGTCTTCACGCTCTCGCTGCACGAGGCGGGGCGCTGGCCGCTGGCGCGCGACGGCGATGCCCTGGCGTCGGACAGTCCGGGCAGCCTGGGCGACCGGGCGGGCGGGGCGGCGCGCAACCTGCCGCTGCCGCCGGGGGCCAACGACAGCGAATTTCTGTTCCTGCTGGAGGCCGCGGTCCTGCCCCTGATCGAGGCCGTCGAGCCCGAGGCCATCGTCCTGCAGTGCGGCGCCGACGCCCTGGAGGAGGATCCCCTGAGCAAGCTCGCCCTTTCCAACGGCGCGCTCTGGCGGGTGGTGCAGGCGGTCAAGCCGCTGGCGCCGCGCCTGCTGGTCCTGGGCGGAGGCGGCTACAATCCCTGGTCCGTGGGGCGCGCCTGGGCGGGAGTCTGGGCGATCCTGAATGACCTGGAGATCCCGGCGCGGCTGCCGCCGGCGGGCGAGGCCGTGCTGCGCGCCCTGGCCTGGCGCCACCGCCTGGGCCGAACGCCGCCGGAGGCCTGGTTCACGACGCTCGCCGATGCGCCGCGCTCGGGCCCGATCCGGCCGGAGGTGCGGGCCGCGGCCGCGGCGGTGCTCGCCCGCTAGACCGCTCCGTTAGACTGGCGTGGGGAGGGAGAGCGACAAGGCCTTGCCATGGCCGCGATCGCGGATTAAAGCCGCGTCCATGCTGAACCGCTTTCTTGTACTGCTGGTCTTGTTGGCCGCGCCCGCGTCCCAGGCCAAGGCCGAAACGACGGACATCACCCTGCCGGTCGTGCCGTTGAGCATCCTGGCGGCAGACGGGACTCTGCACGAATTCCGGGTCGAGCTGGCGCGCACGCCCGAGGAGCAGGCGCAGGGTCTGATGTTTCGCAGGGAGTTGGCGGAGGACCGCGGCATGCTGTTCGTCAATCGGCGGCCGCGCGTGTCCAACTTCTGGATGAAGAACACCTACATCCCGCTGGACATGGTCTGGATCGGGCCGGACTGGACGATCCTGGGGGCGCACGAAAATGCCGTGCCCCACTCGACGACGGCCATCTCCTCGAACGTTCCGGTGCGCGCGACGCTGGAGGTGCCGGGCGGCACGGTGGCGCGCCTGGGTCTCGCCCGTGGCGACCGCGTCAAGATCAATGGCCTGAACTAGATAGGCTCAAGTTCTGATTTAAAGAAGCTGCTTAACTTCCTGAAGTTCAAGCTTCCGGAGCGTTGACCACCATCTGCTCGAGCGGCCGCCAGCCTTCGCCGGCCGCCATCAGGCAGCTCAGGCCGGTCGGCGAGGTGACGATGATCGTCCAGGTGCCTTCCTCTCCGCTCGACAGCACTTCGACCAACCCCCCGGTATTGGTCACACCCACGGCGACAGGTGCTTCGCTGTACTTGCCGGCCAAGTGCTTCAGGACGTCGTCCCGCTGCTGACAGGCGGCGGTGGCGGCATCGGCCTTGGCCCCGGTCAGCGCAGCAGCGAGCCCGGACGCAAGAGCGACGAAAGTGAAAAAACGGCGCATGGCGGGTCCTCCTCAAAAGACCGCGTCTCGCTCCACCAGCAGAGCGATAGGCAAGTCTGCAACGAAAAGGGTTAACTGCCGCCTAAGACCCCTGTTTATGCCTGCTATTACATGCCCGCAGGCTTTAATAACGCTAATACTTTCTTACCGGAGTCGCGCAAGCGTAAGTCCATCGCCGATAGGAACCAGCGACAAGGACACGCGCTGGTCGTCATGCAGCCGCCGGTTCAGGCCGCGGATCGCGTCGGTGTCGGCGTCCTGCTTGTCCGGGTCCGCCACGCTGCCGCCCCAGAGCACGTTGTCGAACATGATCAGGCCGCCGGGGCGCACCAGCTTCAGGCCCGCCTCGTAGTAGGCGTCGTAGTTCTCCTTGTCGGCATCGACGAACATCAGGTCGAACTGCCGGCCGTCCTCCTGCAGCGCCGCCAGGCTCTCCAGCGCCGGGGCGATGCGCAGGTCGACCCGCTCGGCCACGCCGGCTTCGGCCCAGAAGCGCCGCGCCATGGCGGTGTAGTCCGCGCTGACGTCGCAGCAGACCAGTTGCGCCTCGGGCGGCATGGCCAGCGCCATGGCCAGGGCGGAGTAGCCCGTGAAGGTGCCGACCTCCAGGTAGCTGCGCGCGCCTGTCAGCTCCGCCAGCATCTGCATGAACTGCCCCTGTTCCGGCGAGATCTGCATCTGGCCGCCGGGGCCCGCCTCGGTCTCGGCGCGCAGGCGGACCAGGATCTCCGGCTCGCGCAGGGAGACCTTGACGATGTAGTCGTAGAGGGCATCCGTCATGCCGATGGTGCGGGGAGACATGGGGGCTGCTACTCCTTCCGATCTTCTGTTTTTGCGGGTCCAGTTTGAGGACACACTGGCTTGGGAGACCATCGCATGTCCGGCAACCTGGAGTCTTGGCTTGCCGCCAACCGGGCCAATTGGGACGAGCGGGCGGCGATCCATCGCCGGGACAGCTCCGGCTTCTATCAGGTGGCGCGCTTCCTGGCAGGCGAGGAGACGCTGAACGCCATCGAGGCGCGCGAGCTGCCGGAGCTGCGCGGCAAGCGCGTCGTGCATCTGCAGTGTCACTTCGGGCTGGATAGCCTCAACCTGGTGCGCCGCGGCGCTCAGGTGACCGGCCTCGACTTCTCTCCCGTCGCCGTATCGGCCGCGCGCAGCCTGGCGGCGGAAGCAGGGCTGAGCGCCGACTTCGTGCAGGGTGACCTCTACAAGGCGCCGGAGCTGATCGCCGGGCAGGCCGATCTGGTCTACGTCACCTGGGGCGCGATCAACTGGCTGCCCGACATCGCCGGCTGGGCGCGGGTGGTGGCCGCGCTGCTGAAGCCGGGCGGCCAGCTCTACCTGGCCGAGGCCCATCCCAATTCCATGGCGATGGAAGAGGTCGAGGGGCGCCTGACGCCGACCTGGGATTTGCCGACACCGCCGGACAAACCGCTGACGACGGAAGAGCCCAACACCTACAACGGCGACCCGACGCTGCTCGAGAACGTGCGGAACTACGAATGGCTGCACAGCCTCTCGCAGGTGTTGGCGGCGCTGCAGGCCGCCGGCATGCGCCTCGACTGGCTGCACGAGCATCCGGTCGTGGTCTGGCAGCAGTTCCCCTCGCTGGTCAGCGAGGACGGCTGCCACTTCCGTCTGCCTGACCACTGGCCGCAGATGCCTTTGTCGTATTCCTTGTCTGCGACCAAAGGCGCCTGACGGCGCCGCGCTGTTCCGTCCCGCTCCCCCACCCGGCCACCCATCCAGGATACTTCCGTGGGTGGCCGGGTGGGGGAGCGGGACGGAACAGCGCCGCCCGAAAGGGCGTCAAAACAACTCCACCCTCAATAAACCCGTTCGCGGGTCTTCAGGAACCGGATCTTCGGGTTGTTCTTGGCGGCGTCGTCCAGGTGCCAGGTGTTGCGCGCCAGGAAGACCGGCTGGTCGTCGTGGTCGTCGGCCAGGCTGGCCTGGTTGGCGTCGCAGAAGGCCTTGAGCGTCAGGGCGTCCTCGGCCTCCAGCCAGCGGGCGGTGATCCAGGTGGTCGGCTCGAAGATCACCGGCACGTCGTATTCGGTGCGGATGCGGTCGGCCAGCACGTCGAACTGCAGCGCGCCGACCACGCCGACGATCCAGTCGGAGCCGAGGCGCGGCTTGAAGACGCGGGCGGCGCCTTCCTCGGCCAGCTGCTGCAGGGCGCGGCCGACGTGCTTGGCCTTCAGCGGGTCGGTCGGGCGCACCCGCTGCAGCAGCTCCGGCGCGAAGGCGGGAATGCCGGTGAAGTGCAGCTCCTCCCCCTCGGTCAGGGCGTCGCCCAGGTGCAGGTTGCCGTGGTTGGGGATGCCGATGATGTCGCCGGCCCAGGCTTCCTCCGCCGTCTCGCGGTCCTGCGCCATGAAGAGCACGGGGTTGTGCAGGGTGATCTGCTTGCCGGTGCGCACCTGGCGCAGCTTCATGCCGCGCTTGAAGTGGCCGGAGGCGAGACGGAAGAAGGCGATGCGGTCCCGGTGCTTGGGGTCCATGTTCGCCTGGATCTTGAAGACGAAGCCGCTGACCTTGCCCTCGTCCGGCGCGATGGCCCGCTCCGCCGTCGGCTGCGGCCGCGGGGCGGGGGCGATCTCGGCCAGGCCCTGCAGCAGCTCGCGGACGCCGAAGTTGTTCAGCGCGGAGCCGAAGTAGACCGGCGTGAGGGTGCCCTCGCGGTAGGCCTGCAGGTCGAAGGGCGGGCAGAGGCCGCGCGCCATCTCCACCTGCTCGCGCAGCTCCGTCACAGCCCAGTCGGGCAGCAGAGCGTCCAGCTTCGGGTCGTCCAGGCCGCTGCAGAGCTCGCCCTCGTCGGGCTTCTCGCCCTTGCTGCGCGCCACCAGGATCAGGCGGTCGTGGATCAGGTCGTAGCAGCCGAGGAAATTCTTCCCCATGCCGATGGGCCAGGAGGCGGGGGTGACGTCCAGCGCCAGGGTCTGCTCCACCTCGTCCAGCAGCTCGAAGGGGTCGCGCGCCTCGCGGTCCATCTTGTTGATGAAGGTGGCAATCGGCATGTCGCGCAGGCGGCAGACCTCGAAGAGCTTGCGGGTCTGCGCCTCGATGCCCTTGGCCGCGTCGATCACCATCACGGCGGAATCCACCGCCGTCAGGGTGCGGTAGGTGTCTTCCGAGAAGTCCTCGTGGCCCGGCGTGTCCAGCAGGTTGAAGGTGCAGCCGGCGTAGTCGTAGGTCATCACCGCCGAGGTGACGGAGATGCCGCGCTCCTGCTCCACCTTCATCCAGTCGGAGCGGGCACGCCGCCGGTCGCCGCGCGCCTTGACTGCACCGGCGAGCTGGATGGCGCCGCCGAACAGCAGCAGCTTTTCCGTCAGCGTGGTCTTGCCGGCGTCCGGGTGCGAGATGATCGCGAAGGTGCGCCGCCGGGCGACAGCCTGGGCGACGGGGCCGTCGGCGGAGGTCGCGGTCGCGGCGGGCGTGGGAGAGAGCGAGTCCATGGGGCCTTGTCAGGTCGCGGAGGAATTGGGTGCGCCTGATGTAACCCGGAGCGCGGCGGGGTTAAAGCCTGCGCCGCCGGCTCGGTTCAACGGGCCCGGTCCAACGGGCTCAGTCCAACGGACTCAGTCCAGTCGCTCCAGCACGCCGTCGGGCAGCCAGCCGGTTTCGCCCCCGTTTTCGCCGTCCGCCTTGGTCACCAGGACGAAGCCGCTTTCGGCGTAATGCAGCGTCACCTCTTGGCCCTCCGCCACCGTCAGCTCCAGGGCGTCGAAGTCGCGGGTCAGGCGCCAGGGCTTGGCGCCGCGGTCGAGCCAGGCCAGCGGCACCCAGCCGCCGCGGCCCTCCGGGTCGGTCGCCCAGACCCAGCCTTCGATGTCGGTCGTCGGCCCCCCGTCCAGCCCCCCGCCCGGCCGCACGGCCGCGCCGGTGGCGGCGCGGAAGGGGTCTTCGTAGGGGCGCCGGTAGGCCCGGACGACACGGGCGCGGCTGCCGGGCGGGAAGGGGGTGAACAGGGCGCTCTCCTGTCGGGCGGTTACGGGAAATGACCCGGGCGATGATTCGGGACGATGAAATCTTAAGGCAAGCGTGGTTCGATCGGGTAGGCGGTCCTCCTTCGGGGTGCTATAAGCCCGCAAGGTCGAGAGGCCGCGGAGATCCGCCTGTGGCGGAGCACGGCCGGGGAGTAGCGCAGCCTGGTAGCGCATCTGCTTTGGGAGCAGAGGGTCGCTGGTTCGAATCCAGTCTCCCCGACCATACCTTTATGAGCCTGTCTTGAACGGCCATATCTTAACCCTCGGCCCCTATCCTGACGCGGCGGCCAAAGAGCCCGAGCCACCGAGAGCCCCCGCAACCGAGAGCCAACCGAGAGACCGCCCATGCAGGTGCGCATCTACCGAAGCCCCAAGACGGCCACCCAGTCCGGCCGCGCCAACACCAAGCGCTGGGTGCTGGAGTTCGAGCCGCAGCAGTCCCGCCGGATCGAGCCGCTGATGGGCTGGACCGCCTCCGGCGACACCCGCCAGCAACTCCGCCTCTTCTTCGACAGCGAGGAGGAGGCCGTGGACTACGCCAAGCGCCACGGCTACATGTACAGCGTCGAGCGGCCGAGCGAGCGCCAGCTCCGCCCCAAGGCCTACGCCGACAACTTCAAGTACGACCGCCGCCTGCGCTGGACGCACTAGGCCCTCCCGGTCCATAACCACACCCGGTCAGCGCCCGTAGCTCAGCTGGATAGAGCAGGTGCCTTCTAAGCATCAGGCCGCAGGTTCGAATCCTGCCGGGCGCGCCATTTTCTTGCAGGCTTGCTGATTGGACGGACGAAAGGGGATTTCGTTCGAAGGCCTACGCTGCGCTTTGAAGTGCGTCCTATAATTGCATAGGCTTTCGGGTCACAATCGAATGCGCGCATCCGGTCGGTAAGGTGGCGGAGCGACGCAAGGAAGCGCCGCGAGAAAAGTTGGTGCCGGGTACTGTCCGGCACCAACTTTCGGTACGCCTTGGCAACTTCGTATTAAAAGGAGAACTGTCGTATGTTATCTATTTAGATAAAGAAATTGAGGTAATTTTGATGAGCAGCGCTAAATTTAGAAAAGTTTTTGTGGATAGGAACATCCGTGTTCGCAGCGTAACAACTGAAGGGGCGCGCCTACGAAAAGAGATTCAGTTTGGTCCAACCAAACAAGAAATTGAGATAGTGGGATGGCGCAGAAAAGCCCCAAGAGGCGGAGATCACAGCTGGGTTAGTAGCGAAATTGAATGTCTGCCAACGGTGGCGCATTTAGCCACAGACGGGGTCGTGGCCCTTTACGAATCTAACGAAGTACGCTGCGAGTCGTTTTCAGCCTCAATTGGTGCCCGTGGAACTAAGGGCGATATTTTTAGAAATGCCCCAATTCAACAGACGAATGAAGCTGTGGAACGCTCCTACTTTGGGTCAAGAACGATAGACCAAATTGCTGACCGTCAGGATGTGATCGAATTCTGCCGATTTCTGCGGAATGTGACTCCCAGCCAACTTCAAGAAATTCCCGGATTTCTCGATCGTCTGCCTAATGCAATGAAAGCCAACATACTTAAGCTGGCTCGCTTTCATGCCCTGATTGATGCACTGCCTACGGAGCGCCAATGGCCGGATGCGCTTCATTTGTGGACGGCAGAAACTCATGAAGCAGAGTATTTCTTGACTTTAGATCGAAGATTCATCAACGCGCTTACAAAGACAGCACGAATAGATTTGCCAACGAAACCTTTAGTTCCATCAGAATTGCTCAACGAGTTGGGCGTTAAAGATAGAGTTTCATTACCGGTTGCCGACTTCGATTTTCACGATTTTTTTTGAAATGAACGGGTGATTCGCTACTGCAATCATTTGCACATATGATTTGCCTTTACGGGCTCGTCGGCAAGATGTCGACTATCCGTGACTTATGAAGCGAACCGTTCCGCTCCTCAAGAATGTCAGAAAACTCGTTCGAACTTATTCCGTTGAGGCGCGCCAATTCGGTTCAAACGAAGTAGCTTCGGCGGCGCGGTTGCCTCGACGCGACTCGTAGGATTGACCGCGCATCGCCGTCATAATCAACGCGGCGAGATTCATGCGTCCCGTTCGGCAGCTTGTGCTCTAGACCATCGAAACAGTTCGGCCGAGCCATGGTTTTGCGCTTGATCTCAGCACACTATTGGCTCTCGACATCCTCCAGTTTATGAAGCGTTCCTGCTCCTCTGTCACAACCATGACAAAGGAAGACTTCGCTCTTGCTATGCACTCCCATCGATCAACTAAACTGAGACTAAGCTAAACCCTTGCGTGTATGCAATAAGTGTGCACAATTTGGTGTTTTGGTGAGGAAGCTATGACTGGAAAACATCCTTATATATCAAGTGGCGGACCACTCGTCCAAGCAATAACACAGTTTAGGAAGTCTTTTCCTAGTACTGTAGATGCCTCTACTTTGAAGAAACTTGGTATTGCATCAAACAACGAGAGTTATTTGATCAACATTTTTAAGTTTTTGAATCTCATTAACGATGAAAGCGCTAAGACTGATAAAGCGGCAAAGGCATTTGTTATTCACAAAGACGAGGACTTTCAGAAAGCGTTCTCGGAGATCGTATCAAGTGCTTATTCAGAGCTTTTTGAGCTTCATAATCAAGATGCTTGGACGCTGGATGATGAAAGCTTAATCACATATTTTCGTCAGACTGATGAGAGTACTGAAATAGTTGGCAAACGACAAGCTCTAACGTTCAAAGCTCTTGCTGGATTGAGCGGAAAAAGAGAGCTGAGCACTCCTAGAACAACGAGTCCCAAGAAGAGTTCGGGGGATACACCAAAGAAGCCAGCGGTTGAGAAAAAAACAAAAGCGCGATCGGCTGCTTCTCAACAAGAAAATATAGTTACGCCTTTCGAACCTAAGAGTCATGATCCCGGGTTTGGCCTGACCGTGCGTGTCGAGATAAATTTGCCGGCAGATGGATCGCAGGCCACCTACGATAGGATCTTTAAAAGCATCAGAGAGAATCTGATTGATGCTTACAAGGCTTAATGCATTCGAAGAAGTCTGCAGAAGAGCTCATATCGTTGACGAGTCATCCTCTTCAAATACAAATGCACACCCGTTTCAGCTGAGAAATCTGTACTCGAAATTTCCGAAGAAAGTTAGAAGCTTGTTTGATGATGGACATTATTCAGAGTCCACTTTTGAAGCGCTGAAATTTCTAGACAAATCCGTGCAAGGCCTTGCAGGCAGCAAAGAGACTGGCTTTACATTAATGATGGGTGTGTTTGGTGGGAATCCACCTAAATTACCTATAAACGATTTGCTCAATGAGAGTAATAAAGACGAGCAAAAGGGGTATCAGTTCATTTTTTCTGGCGTGATGAGTGCGATAAGAAATCCAAAAGGCCATGAACATTCTATCGAAGATGACCTCGATACTTGTCTTGATCATTTGACTGTTATTTCCACTCTATTCCGGCGCTTGGAAGAGGCGGGTTATCACATTATACCAACAAAGAAATAACGACGAGGCTTCACATTCGCTACACAAAGACGAATCACGTTGCACCATTACCCCTGGGTCGAACTACTCTTGTTGAGGTATTAACGCTATGGAGTACAGAGTTGAGGCGCCAGATTCTGCGCCGGCGATCAGTGTTTCATGAAGCACCTTGACCCACGCCTCATGCTCTTCCAGCAGCAGACCGGTCAGCACCACGTCGCTGGCCGAGCCGTCGCGCCCGAAGCGGACCTTTGTCTCGATGAAGGCGGCGAAGTGATTTCCCAGCAAGTTCGAGGTGTTGCGGGCCACGGCCCGTTCTCACTATTGCAGAGAGTATGAAACCAAAGACTGGTAAACCCTCAAGAGCCGTGTGAGTGGTGCGATAGCCCGCCTCACCGCCGGACGATCAACTCCGCCGGTTCGATGCCGAAGGCGTCCGCGATCTTCGCGATGACGTTGGTGGCGGGGTTGGTCACGCCCCGGTCGACCTAGGGAACGGAAGTGCGGTGGGGCCCTACTCCCTCACCGCTGCGTTTCGGGCGCGCGCCGGAGGCCCGACCAGAGGGCGAGCATGCCGACGATCAGCGCCGCATTGACCGCGGCCTGGATGAGCAGTTGCGTCGTCGTGAGCTGACCCAGCACGACATAGATGTAGGTGCCGTAGAAGATCCCGACGGCCTGCTCCGCGATGGCGATCCAGATGAAGGCGAGGTAGCGGAGCGGATCGAGCAGCATGATCAGGAAGACCAGGCCGAGCAGTAGCATCGACATGCCGTACTGTTTGCTCATCGAGCGCAGCTCGGCATCCCAGCCGCCGGCGGGGGCCCAGCCGACCAGCGTGCCGCCGGCCTCCGGCGCGAAGGTCGAGAGCAGCGCGAAGACGAAATGCCAGAGCGCCCAGACCAGCAGTCCGATCTTGAAGAGTGCCAGTCGAGACATGGGCGAACTCCCTGATCTGTTTCTGTGGCCTGTTTTCGCGGCGGTCGAACTCTTCGAGTGTCAATTCAACTTTACACTAGATTGACCGCCTACAAGCGTCAATCGCAGCGTCTGTGTCCGCGAGTTTTTGCCTTCCGGGCGCTTCGGCGTGGCCTCGGCGGCGACCCTCTGGCGGCAAGGCCCTCACGGCAGCGGCGAGACGCCGAAGAGCTGCGGGTGTAGCCGGAGCAGCAGGAGGTAGAGCAGGGCGGCCGCGGCGAGGCGAAGGGCCAGGTCCGGGGCGCGGCTTGCGGTCGGGTCGGCGGGGGCGGCCGTCGCGCCCTGTCTCATTTGCCGGAGGGTGTTGCTCCAGGCGTCGCCCATCTGCCGGCGCTTGCGGCGGTCGATCAGGCGCATGCCGAGCAGGGCGAAGCCGGCGAAGGCGCCGAACAGCAGCACATGGGCCAGCTCGCCGTTGGGCGGCAGGTGGGCGGCGGCCCAGAGCGCCAGCGCCAGCAGCAGGGGGTGGCGCGTCCAGCGGATCAGACCGGGCCGGGCCGGGTCGAAGCGCGCGTTGTGCAGGCCGCCGAAGGAAAAGGGGTTGGGGCGGCCGAGGCTCAGCGTCACCAGCAGGCAGGCCAGCGGCAGGACGGCCAAGGGGACGTAGGCCTGCCAGGGCGCCCAGCTCCAGAGCGGCAGGATCGGCGCGCGGCCCGCGGCGGCGATCAGCCAGGCGAGCAGCGCCAGGGACAGCAGCGAATAGGCGAGGGTGAAGCCGCGCGGCCCCAGCCCGGCGACCAGCCGCGCCTTGACCGGCGGCCGGACGGGCAGGGCATGGGCGAGGAAGAAGGCCAGAAAGGCCAGGGCGAATTCCGTCCAGCCGGTCACTGAGTTGCCCCCACTTAGTGCGTTTCCCCCTCGTTCGCCGGTCCTTCGTTCGGCCGCCCCTCTTTCCACCTTCTCCGGGGCCGGAGCAGCAGCGGCCCGAAGCGTAGGGCGAAGCCGGCGAAGGCGGCGCACCAGAGGGCGGCGGAGAGGGCGTAGAGCCTCCAGCTCCAGTCCGCTGTCCGATCCACTGGCCAATCCGCCGCCCAGCCGGGCCCCACGCCGCCGAGCAGACGCGCGATCACCGCCGCGATGACCAGCAGATAGAGCGCGGTGGTGGCGGCGTCGGCCGTCAGGGCGCGGCCGCTGTGGCCCAGGGTCGCGCGGGTCATCACCGCCAGGGTCATCACGCCGATCGCGCCCGACATCCAGAGGTGCTGGGCCGCGACCTGCGTCA
The DNA here is from genome assembly GCA_052168175.1 of Kiloniellales bacterium. GTDB lineage: Bacteria > Pseudomonadota > Alphaproteobacteria > Kiloniellales > DSM-21159 > Algihabitans. The sequence goes on along the minus strand of JBQLZH010000001.1, from coordinate 675,920 downwards.
GCGCGCCGGGCCAGAGGATTGCGGCGCCCAGGGTGAGCATCCCCAGCGGCAGGCAGGCGTAGCCGAGATGCAGGATCCAGACCAGCGGCTCGGCCCCCGTCCGCAGGCCCTGCCAGCGGGCGAGGCGGAGCGAGAGCGCCAGGCCGGCCGCCAGCAGGGCGAGGCCGCTGCCCGTCCAGGCGGGGGCGGCCACCCAGCAGAGCAGCGCGATCAGGCTGGTCAGGAGGGCGAGCCGGTCGAGCGGGCCGAAGGGCGCGGGCAGGCCGCCCTTTGCTCCGCCATCGGCGCTGCCGCGCTTCACCAGCCAGTTGCGGGTGAAGGCGGGCACGATGCGGCCGCCGATCACCGCGATCATCAGGACGGCGGCGGCGAGGCCGAGGCGCAGCCCGAGCCCCGAGGCGGCGTAGCCGTCCTGCCGCGCCGCCTCCCAATGGAACAGGGCGTTGCCGGCGAGCAGGGCGCCGAGCAGCAGTAGCACGATCAGGTTGCGCCAGTTCTTCCCGGCGAGGATCTCGCGCAGGAGCACGGCGGCCAGCACGGCCAGGAAGGCGAGGTCGGCCAGCGCCACCGTCCAGGCCGGCAGAAGGGCCGAGACGGCGACCGCCACCCGGCCCAGCAGCCAGAGGGCGAAGAGGCCGAAGAGCGCCCAGCCGACGACCGGCAGCCGGCCGGTCCAGTTCGGCACGGCCGTCAGCAGGAAGCCGGCGACCACGGCGCCGAGATAGCCGAAGAGCGCCTCGTGGGCATGCCAGGTGACGGGGTCGAAGGCGGTCGGCAGGCGCAGCCGGCCCGACAGCAGCGGGATCCAGAGCGCCATGCTCAGTGCGGCCCAGAGCGCGGCGCCGAGAAAGAAGGGCCGGAACCCGTAGGACAGGATCGCCGGCCCGGACCAGGCCCGCAGCTGCTGGGCGGAGGCGGTCATTCGTGGCCAGACGTCATTTGGAAGAGGAAATCATCTCGAGCTGTCGCCGTCCTCCCGGCGGCGCGCCGTCACAGCCCGGCCTCCCAGCGGCGCGCGGGCACGCAGAAGCGGTTCAAGACGGTGCCGTCGGCCGCGCAGGTGAAGCGCACGCTGGCGTCGCGGTACTTGAAGGTCAGGCGAAAGCGGCCGGCCTCGGCACCCTCGCCGCGCTCGTAGAAGCTGGTCAGCGCCCCCGTGCGCAGCAGGTCGGGCACCGCCGCCGGCGCGATGTCCAGGTAGCGGGCCAGTTCCTCGGCGCAGACGATCGCACCGTCCTCGGTCACTTCGACTGTCTTCATGGCGTGCCTGTCTTCATGGCGGGGGTGTCTCGTCCAGGTCGTTCGGGAGCGGCATCCCTACGCGATTATAATAGGTATTTAAAATACCTATTTAGAGAGGCAGCGAAATCAAGGGCGTTTCGACTGTCCGTCACCCTAGAGCAGGATCGCCTTAGCTGGAATCGCTTTGGCGATCCCGGCTAAGGCGTGAATCCTGCTCTTAATCATAGGTTTAGAGAGCGATTCACGTCTTAGGCGGAAGCAAAGCGCTTCCACCTAAGACGATCGCGCTCTAGTCGCCGGCGGCCGTGGCCTTCGTGCCTGCCGTCTTCGGTGCGTCCTCGGTCGTTTCTTCCGCCGGTTCTCCTGCCGCCTTGGCCGGCTGGTTCGGCAGCTGGCAGAAGCCCTGGGGCGGGACGGCGAGGGCGCTGTTGAACTTGCTGGAGAGGTTCTGGAAGGCGATCAGGCCGGTCAGCTCGACCAGCGCGTCTTCGTCGAAGTGGCGGCGCAGCTCGGTCATCATGGCGTCGTCGACCTCGCCGTCCGACAGGGTCACGGCCTCCGCGTAGGCCAGCGCCGCCTTCTCCAGCTCGGTGAAGAGCGGGCTGTCGCGCCAGACCGGCAGGGCCTCGATCTTCTCGAAGGAGACGCCGCGCTTCAGCAGCGTGGCGGAGTTGATGTCGACGCAGAAGCTGCAGTGGTTGATCTGCGAGACCCGCACCGTCAGCAGCGAGCGGAGCGGCGGGGCGAGCGGCGAGGCCTTGCGGTCGATCATGCCGTAGAGCAGGGCGACGCCAAGGAACAGCCGCGGCGCGCGGGCCCAGAGCCGGGCGGCGTCCAGCACGCTGCCGTACTTGCGGCGCTGGTTCCAGAAGAAGGGGCGCAGGTACCAGGCGACCTCCCCGATCGGTTTGGGCTCGAGTCTCATGGGCTGGCTCCCGCCGCTGTCCGCGCCGCAGAGGCGCGGCGCCGGTCTCTCTCTACAGGCCTCTATGTAGGGGCTGCCGGCCCCGCTTCTCAGAGGCTCCGGGGCCGCACGGCCCGGCGCTGCGGCGATGTCACGCGGAGTTGAAGGCCGACTGCTGCGTGGTTTGGGCAGCGTGTGGTTTCGCCGGTCCGACGCGGCGTCACAGCCGGGCGCGGTCGTTCGTCATGACGGTGTGAGGCAAACGAGACGGAGGAGGCCGATATGCCGGAGGACCTGATACCGGACCACATAACACCAGAGGACGCGACGAACCCGGGCCGGCCGCTGCGCCACGAGACGGTCGCGCCGGAGATCCTGGAGCATCTGGGCAAGACCCCTGCGCTCATCGGCGACTTCGGGGCGCACTGCGGGCTGCCGCCCGCGCTCTTCCCGCTGATCGAGCTGCGGGCCTCGCAGATCAACGGCTGCGCCTTCTGTGTGAAGATGCATGTCCGGGACGCCCGCAAGCTGGGCGAAACGCAGGACCGCCTGGACCGGCTGGTGGTCTGGGACCAGGTCTCGGACTTCTCGGCGATGGAGCGGGCGGTCCTCGCCTGGACGGAGGCGCTGACGCGGCTCGAGCGGGGCACCGACTACGCCGCCCTGCGCACGGCCCTGCGGGCCCACCTCTCCGAGCAGCAGATCTCCGCGGTCACCCTGGCGGTGGGTATGATCAATCTCTGGAACCGCATTCAGGTCTCGAACCACTGATGGCGGCGGCAACGGGGACGGCGGCAGTGGAGGTAGCGGAGAAAACCGAGCAGTTCGAAGCGGCGCGTCCCCAGCTCCTGGGGATCGCGTATCGCCTGCTGGGTTCGCTCGCGGATGCGGAGGACGCGGTGCAGGACACCTGCGTCAAGTGGCTCGCGCAGCAGGGCGCGCCGCCGCGCAATGCCGGCGGCTGGCTGGCGCGGGTCTGTACCAATCGCTGCCTCGACATCCTGCGCTCGGGCGCGCGCAGCCGCACGGACTACGTCGGTCCCTGGCTGCCCGAGCAGCTCCAGACCGAGACGGCCGCCAACGCGGAGGAGGCGGTGGAGATTGCCTCCTCCCTCACCACGGCCTTCTTGCTCCTGCTGCAGCGGCTGACCCCGAAGGAGCGCGCGGCCTATCTGCTGCACGACATCTTCGCCAAGCCCTTTCCCGAGGTGGCCGAGATCCTGGGGATGCAGCCGGCCGCCTGCCGGCAGCTGGCCGCCCGCGCCCGGGGCGTCGTGGCGCAGGCCAAGGTCCGGCATGTCCCCTCCCAGGCGCGGCAGGAAGCCTTGCTGCACAGCTTCTTTGCAGCCGTGCGCAGCGGCGAGACGGAGGCGCTGGCGAAGCTGCTGAGCGAGGAGGTGGAGCTGACGGCCGATTCCGGCGGCAAGGTCGCGGCGCCGCGCGAGGTGCTGCGGGGTACTGAAGCGGTCTGCCGCTTCGTCGCCGAGGTTCCGGCGGTGGTCTGGCCCAGCTTTGCGGCGCAGGCTCTGACCGTCAACGGCCAGCCCGGCCTGCTGCTGACCCAGGAAGGGCAGGCGGTCGCCGTGCTGTCACTGGAGGCGGACGCGGCGGGGCGGGTGCGCCACATCTTCGTGCTGCGCAATCCCGAGAAGATCGCGCGGCTGCAGGGCACGCTCGGTTTGGCCGGCGCGGAAGGCGCGCTGCGGCTGCAGGAGGGCCTCTGAAGCAAGCTCTAAAACAGCCTGCCCTGCCGCGCGACCGGCTCGTCTTCCACCGCCGGCGCGATCATCCCGGGGTGGTCGGGCAGGCGGAAGTTCTTGGCGGCGGCGCCGACGCTCCAGGCGGTCAGAGCCGCGTCGGGGGCGGGGCGCAGCAGGGCCTCCGGCAGGTGCTCGGCGAACAGCCAGGTCCTTGCCTGCTCGGGCGGCAGGATCACCGGCATGCGGTCGTGCCGGCGGGCGCGCACCGTGGCGTTGGCCTCGGTGGTGACGATGGCGAAGCTGGTGACGACCTCGCCGGTCTGCGGGTCGAGCGTCTCGCTGCAGAGGCCGGCGAAGGCGAAGAGCCCGCCCTCCGGCCGGGCGTAGTAGGACCAGGGCGCCTTCTGCTTGTCGCGGGCCGGCTTGTCGGGCTCGTAGAAGCCGTCGGCCGGGACCAGGATGCGGCCGCGCTGCGCCACCAGCCGCCAGGGCCAGCCGTTCGCCAGCTTGTCGCTGCGGGCATTGGTCAGCAGGTAGCCGGAGCGCCCGGCGTAAGGGGTGGCCGGGTTTCCGGCGGCCTTTCCGGCGTCACCTCGGGTCTCGCTGGGCGGAATCAGGTCCCAGAGCGCGCTCTCGGCCCGCAGCCGGCCGTCTTCCCGGCCCTCCGCCGCAGGACGGAAGATCAGCGGCCGCTCGCGCGGCCCGATGCGGTAGCGCGGCGCGGCCTCGGGCAGCGGGGCGGCCAGCTGCAGGCCCAACTCTTCGACGAAGCGATGCAGCTCGTCGCGGCTGTGGCGCAGGGAGAAGGCGTTGCACATGGCCGGACGTTCGCCGGATTCGTACTTTTTCCGCAAGAACGGATTGCCTGCAAATGGACCCGCGAAAGCCGTTTCGTATACAGTCGCGGCATGGAACAAATAGAGAATATACGCCTCGGCCCGAAGTACGCCATCCGGTTGCGGGACCTGGCCGACTGGCACCGTTTCCAGGCCACCTGCCTGCGCTGCCGCCATACCTCGATCGTCGATCCGGCGACGCTCAGGCGGCGCTGGGACGAATACACCCGGATCGTGGATCTGGAACCGAAACTGCGCTGTCGGGCCTGCGGCAACCGCAGCGGCAACAGCCTGAGCGTCGGGCAGCTGACGCGGGGGTAGAGCAGGATCGCCTTCGGAGGACTCGCTCTGGCGATCCCACCGAAGGCGTGAAGCCTACTCTCACTGCAAGTTTAGGCGGCGCTACTGGCCGAGCCCGGGAATGAAGACGATGGGCCAGAACAGCGGCAGCACGGCGAGGGTGGCGGTCTTGCCCCACTGGCTGCGCAGGATGCCGCGCCGGGCCGCGTAGGAGAGCCAGAAGAGCGCGAGCAGCGCGATGGTCACGATGGCGCCGAACTCGCCGGCCGACACGAAGCCGACTGCGCCGCCCGGCAGCTCGACCGCGCCGGGCTCGATGCCCAGGACCTTGAAGGAGGCGATCACCAGCCGGCCGAGGGAGATGTTCGAGATGGCGATCAGCGCGAAGAGCACATGGTCCATGTGCAGGGCGATGTTGCCGCTGCGCGCGGCCCGCCAGGCCAGCAGGGCGCAGACCGCGCTGGCCCCGACCAGCACCGTGATCTGCAGGGTGCTCGCCAGGGAGGCGACGCCGCGCCCGACCACGGAGGAGTCCCACAGCATCACCATGCCCGTGGCCACGTAGGCGAGGTAGACCGCCACCACGATCCGGCCCTGCCGCCGGTGCCAGCTGCGGCTGGCGGCGCTCGCCGGTTTGGCGCGGCCGCCGGAGATCCGCAGTCCCAGCAGCGCCTGCAGGGGGAAGGCGACCAACAGGAACACGCCGACCAGGGCATGGCTGGCGTGGGCGACCGGCGCGACGTCCTGATAGGCGGTGCGCACGGCCCACTCGCCGGTCACGGCCCAGATCGCATAGGACAGCAGAAAGGGCACCACCAGCATCAGCAGGGTGACGACCAGGTATCCCGTGAACAGCCGCCGAGGGGGATCTGAGAGGACACCACGGGAAGGATCGGGTGCGGCCCGGGTTGCAGAAGGGTGGCCATCCGCGCCCGGGATCGCAGGGGATCGGGCCGGGTGCGGGACGGAGGCGGCATCGCTCATCGATTGTCCCCTTGCCTGCCTTCGAACGCGCTCGGCGGCCGAACTCCTCCGCCCGGCGTTGCCGCATTCAAGCTCGCCAAGTCTCGCAGGCGAGAACCTGACGTCTCGCTTTTATCGCACAGATAAACGTCAAACTGGCGCAGGCGTTCGAAACTTGCCAGCAACGGACCTGTTACATCGTTGTGGCCGGCCTCCGCGGACCTCCCGAGACTTAGGCCGGGAGGCGGAGGGTGGCAACGAAACTCTCGCCGTTGCTGGGGTCGAGGGCTGCCTCCAGCTCCAGACCGCTGTCCGCCACGCCCTCGCAGATCTGAAAGTTCAGGATCATGTCGACGTCGCGCCCGTCGCCGGAGAGCGGGAGGTAGAGGCGTGTGGTCAGGACGTCCAGGCCGCGCGTCGGCAGGGGGATGCGGCTGCTGCTGTAGAGTGGCCGGGCCTGGGCGACGACCCAGCCGTAGAGGCCGAACTGGTAGCTGCGGTAGGCGGGATTCTTGAAGAATTCGGAGAAGCGCTGGCCGGTCGGGTTGATCTGGTCGGTGTCCACCAGGTGGCTGCCGACCAGTCGGAACCGGAAGTCCGCGCCGCCGTCCAGCACCTCCGTCAGCTCGACGTAGGGCAGCAGGCGGGGAATTTCTGTCGGGTCGAGGTCGGCGCGGCCGGGCAGGTGGGCGAGCAGGCGGCTGGGGGTGCAGCTGGGCAGGTCGCCGGAAAGGCCGTCCGAGGCTTGTTTCGACAGCCAGTAGTCCAGGCCGTCGCGCAACGGGTCGGCGGCGATCCGGTCGGGCGCGATCTCGGGCAGCGCGGTCCCCGGCAACAGGGGCTCCGGCACTTCGCGGTCTTGCGGCGCGATCTCCGCAGCAGAAACGGCCAGCGTTGGCTCGCTTGGCGCCTTCTCGCTCTGTCCGGGCATGTCCGACCTCTGCCTCCCCTGCTGCCGTCAGCGTCTGCGCCTGCTATTTTATTGTTTTCGCCGGGGCTTTCGGCCCATTGGCGCTTGCGGCTTGTGCGGCGAGGGTCTTTTGCCCTACCACGATGCGAAAATCGACCTTGTTTGTTCACGGTAAAACAAAAACACGCTTTTTTTGGAGGGGTAAAAACGAATGGGTGCGTGGAAAGCGGGCCGATGGCTCGGAGGTGCGGTGTTCGGCGGACTGATGGCGGCTGCCGTCGCAGCGTCGGCTCAGTCCAACGGCGATCTGCCAGAAGTGGAGGCGCCGGATTTCGCCAATGCCCGTGAGGTCATCGCCTCCCTCGAGGAGATGAAGAGCTCGATCGAGGAGGTGAAAGAGGCCAAGGGATGGCGCGCGCTGCGGGCTTTCGATCAGTGCGAGACCGCCATCGACATCATCGAAGACAAAATCACGGCGGCCGCTTACGACGCGGAGGCCGGCGAGCGCAGCTGGGGGCTCTGTCACCATCGCTATTGGACGCTGAGCCTTCACTAGAGCGCTCCTGCTCTAGTGGGCAATCCAGGGCCCTTGGTCGGCGCCTGGGCGTCCGATGATGCTAGGCCTCCGGAGGGTCGAGGAAGCGTCCTCCGGCCGCCGGACGGCCGAGGGCGCCGCGGTCGATTGCGGCCGACTTGACCAGGGCGTAGACCTTCCGGCCAGGCGCCAGGTCCAGTTGCCGCTTGGCGCGGGCGGTGATGCGTGCCCAAAGCGGCGCGCCGCCAACGTCCAGCCGCACGTCGAGCTGGGCGCCGCCTTCCTCGCCGAGGTCCAGCACCTGGGCCGGGAAGATATTCTGGATCGAGAGACCCTCCGGCCGGGCGAGGGACAGCGCCACGTCGCGGGCGCGGATGCGCAGGCGCAGGGAGGTGCCTTCCGGGACGTCGAGGCGCGGCACCACCAGCGTACCGCCGGCGAAGCTCAGTTCGCTCAGGTCGTCGGCGAGGTCGTGCCGCGCCAGGGTGGCGGCAACCACGGAGCCGGCCTCGTAGCGTCCGGTCAGCGGACGCAGATCCAGGCGGCTGGTCAGCTCCTCCAGCGGACCGCTCGCCACCACCTGGCCGTCGGAGATCAGCACCAGCGTATCCGCCAGGCGCACGATCTCCTCCATCGCGTGGCTGACGTAGACGATCGGCAGCTTCAGCTCGTCGCGCAGCCGTTCGATGAAGGGCAGGATTTCCTGCTTGCGGGCCTGATCGAGGCTGGCGAGCGGCTCGTCCATCAACAGCAGGCGCGGATTGGCCAGCAACGCCCGGCCCAGGGCGACGCGCTGCCTCTCGCCGCCGGACAGCGCGCCGGGGCGTCGCTGCAGGAGGCCGCTCAGGCCCAGGAGTTCGACCACCTCCTCCAGGCCGATCGGCCGCTCCGTCTTCGGCGTGCGGCGCCAACCGTAAAGCAGATTGTCCCGCACTTTCAGGTGGGGAAACAGCCGGCTTTCCTGGAAGACGTAGCCGATGCGGCGGCGGTGGGGCGGCAGATCGATGCCCGCGGCGCTGTCGAACAGCGTTTCGCCGCGCAGGGCGATGCGGCCGCGGTCGGGTCGCAGCAGGCCGGCCAGCATGTTGACCAGCGAGGTCTTGCCGGCGCCCGAGCGGCCGAACAGAGCGACCACGCCCTCCGTCGGGCAGCTCAGCTCGGCCCTGAGCGGCAGCGCCCCAAGCCGTTTTTCGACGGAGATGTCCAGCATCAGGCAGCCATCCGCTTCTGTAGGCGCCGGGCCAGCAGTTCGGAGCCGGCGAGCGCGAACAGCGCCAGCAGGATGGAGACGACCGCCAGCCTGAGGGCGCCGACGTCCCCGCCCGGCGTCTGAGTGAAGGTGTAGAGGGCCAGCGGCAGGGTGCGGGTCTCCCCCGGAATGTTGGAGACGAAGGTGATGGTGGCGCCGAACTCGCCGAGTGAGCGGGCGAAGCCCAGGATCGCCGCGGTCAGCAGGCCGGGTGCCATCAGCGGCAGAGTGACCGTGACGAAGACCTGCCAGGGTGGGGCACCGAGGGTGCGGGCGGCCGCCTCCAGTTTACGGTCGACGGCTTCGAGCGACAGTCGCATTGCGCGCACCATCAGCGGAAAGGCCATGACGGCGGAGGCGACGGCCGCGCCGCGCCAGGTGAAGGCGACGGTGATACCGAACCAGTCGTCCAGCAGTTGGCCCAGCGGCCCGTTGCGGCCGAGCAGAACCAGCAGGAGGTAACCCACCACCACGGGCGGCACCACCAGCGGCAGATGGACCAGGCCGTCGAAGATCAGCTTGCCGGGAAAGTCGCAGCGCGCCAGCAACCAGGCGGCGCCAAGCGCCGGAAGCAGACTGCAGGCAACGCTCCACAGCCCGACGCGCAGGGATAGCTCGATGGCTGCAAGCTCGCTCGCCGTCAGATCGAACACGCTTCGTCCAACGTCAGCCCGAGGGGAGGGGCGCCGGCGCGATCACCGTGAAACCGTGACGCGCGAAGATCGCGCGGGCTTGCGGGCCGGTCAGGTAGCGCAGGAAGTCGGCCGCCGCCGGATGCGCGCTCTCGGCGGTCACCGCGGCGGGGTAGACGATGGGGTCGTGGCTGCCGGCCGGCAGGGCGGCGACGACCCGGAGCTCCGGCAGCAGGGCCGCGTCGGTGGCGTAGACGATCCCGGCCGGGGTCTCGCCGCGCGCCACCAGCACCAGGGCTGCGCGCACGTCGGAGGTGGGGGCGAGCTTCGGGGCGACGGCTTCCCACTGATCCAGCGCCTGCAGCGCCTGCTTGGTATAGAGGCCGGCGGGAACGTGGTCCGGATCGCCGACCGCCAGACGCTCGTCGCCCAGCGCGGCGGCAAGATCGCATCCGGCGCCGGGGTCGCAATCGAAGCCGCTGCCGGCCGCGCTGACCACGACCAGCCGATTGCCGAGAAGGCCGAGGCGGCTGTCCAGGCGCAGCGCCTTCTGCGCGTCGAGGTGATCCATCCAGGACAGGTTGGCGGAGATGTAGATATCGGCGGGGGCGCCCGCGGCGATCTGCTTCGCCAGGGTCGAAGAGGAGGCGAAGGAGGCGACGCCGGCAACTCCGGTCTCGGCCTCGAAGCGCTCCAGCACCTCGGTCACGGCGTCGGTCGTGCTGGCGGCTGCGAAGACCGTCAGGCGCTCGCCGGCCTGCGCAGGAACAGCCTGCACGGGAATCGCCAGGGCGACCGCGAGCAAGGCAAACAGGCTTCGAAGCATTGCGCGTCTCCGGCGACGGGATCGGGGATATGCATGGCCAGATATGACGGGCGTTATAGTCCGGGAAACATAGCGCTGCTGCAAGCGATAACCGGATAGGCCGCTGCCGCCGACTCGGCGGAGATCAGCTCGACTTTTGGTGAATGAAGGCCCGGAGCGTCTCTATCAGACGTGCGTCGGCGAAAGGGGCGAGTGCCTCGCCGCTCGTTGCGCCGTTTCCGGCAGCCAGCTTGTCGAGCAGGCCCGGAAGCTCCTCTTCGCTCTGCGCGACCATCAGGCCGGGACGGCTGCCGAGGCGTTTTGCGGTGGCTTGCTGATGATCGTTACGATGCTCTTTGAGCTCTGCGCTGCGCGGCAGGATGGCAATCGGCTTGCCGTAGGTCAGGGCCGTGATGATCGAGCCCATGCCGGCGTGGGAAACGATGAAGTCCGCCTGCTGGCAGCGGGTCCGAAAGACCTCCGGGGTCACGCTCGGCACCCACTCGAAGTGCTTCGGTTTGTAGTCGGCCCGCTCGGTGATCTGGCCGAAGAGATCGTCGCCCTTGCCGGCCGAGGCGCACCAGGCGTCGACGGCTCTGACCAAACGGTCGAAGGGTTCTTGCGTGCCGATCGTCAGGAAGATCACAGAACGGCCCCCCGATACTCCGGCCCGCCGGGCTGGGCCACGTTCTCCCACTGAGTCAGCCAAAGATCCGCGTGGGGACCGGCCTTGCGTCCGGAAAGGGACAGCTCCTCGGCATTGGCGATGCTGTCCACCCAGGCCGTGCGCGCGCCCACCAGCCGGCCAAGTCGCAAGGCGAAGTAGCCAGGTGCAGCGCCTGTGGAAATCACGATCTGGGGGCGGAGGCGCAGCACGATCAGCGTCAGCCCCAGCAGAGACTTGAGCAGCCGCCACTTCTGCCAGCGGTTGCCGTCGACGATGACGTGAAAGGCAGGCTCGGGCTGGCCGCGCGCCTTGGCGTCGGCCATCACCTCCGGTCGATAGCCTGGCTCGGTGGTGACGTAGGTGACGTGGCAGCCGTCCCATGCGGGCCGCATTCGGCAGAGCTGTACCCAGTGGCCGCCGCCGGAGGCAACGACGAGAACCCGGGGGGCGTCGCTCGTATCGGGAGCTTCGGTCATACGGCCTGCCTCGCGCCGGGTGGTACCGCCGGCTGTGTCATACGTCTGTCGGCCTCGGGCTTATCTGTCATACGTCTGCTTGTCTTGGGAGAAGGTGGCGAAGGCCGCCGTAGGACATCGGAACCGAGCCGCAGCTTTCGTAACCGCATAAATGTGGCATGCAATCCTTTAACAGTTTCTCATTGCCGAAGACCGTTGTGGCGAAAATCGCTGCGGCACGAGAAGGAAGCGCCGGGCCAGCCCGTCGTACGGAGGTCTCCGCCTGTGCTCCGACCGGACCTCAGTTTCTCGGGCCTCAGTTTCTCGAATCGCCGTCGTGCTTGTGCGATGGCTCTGCCAGCAGGTGGGCGAAGGCCTCGAGGTCTTTCGCGATGGCCGCTGCCGCCTTGTCCTCGAGAGCGCGATAGCGGGCCAGGACGTCACGGCCCATGTCGGTCAGGCCGCTGCCACCGCCGCCGCTGCCGCCGCGAGAGGCCTCCACCAGCGGCGCGGTGAAGCAGGCGTTCATCGTCTCGACCAACAGCCAGGCACGGCGGTAGGACATGCCCATCGCCTTGGCGGCGCGGGTGATCGAGCCTTCCCGGTCGATAGCGGCGAGCAGATCGGCCTTGCCGGGCCCGATGGCGATCGCCTGGCCCAGAAGAACGCGCAGGCGCGGCCCGTCGCGTGCCGGCCTGCCACCATCGTTTGTTCCGCCATTGCCCATCGCTCTACAGCCTGTTCGCTCGCCTACTCGGCGGCTTGTGCGGCGGCCTTCAGCCGTCCGAATCCTGCGGCCAGGTCGGCGATCAGGTCGGCCGGATCTTCAAGGCCGATATGCAGACGCAGCGTGCGGCCCACTGCGTCCCAGGAGGTGGCCGTGCGCATCTTCTCGACCGGACTGGGGACGATCAGGCTTTCGTAGCCGCCCCAGGAATAGCCCAGTCCGAAGTAGGTCAGATTGTCGACCATGCTCGCGACGGCCTCCGGCGTAAACCCGGGCTTCAGCACGATCCCGAAGAGGCCGCTTGCACCGTCGAAGTCACGCGCGAAGAGGGCGTGCTGCGGGTGGTCCGGCAGGGCCGGGTGGAGCACACGCTCGACCTCCGGCCGCTTCGCCAGCCAGCTTGCCACTTCCAGTGCGCTGGCTCCGTGGCGGCGGAGACGGACGTCGAGCGTGCGGAAACCGCGCAGCGCCAGATAGGCCTCGTCGGCCGCCACACTGTAGCCCAGCAGGTCGCATTTGTCCCGGAGGGTGCCAACCGTCTCGCCGCGGGCGGCGACCAAGCCGAGCATGACGTCCGAATGGCCGCCCAGATACTTGGTGCCGGCCTGAATTGAGACGTCGACGCCCTGCTCAAGCGGCCGGTAGAGCAGCGGGGTCGCCCAGGTGTTGTCGAGCGCGGTCTTGATGCCGTGGCGTCGGGCGACCTCGACGTAGGCCGGCACGTCGCAGAGCTCGAAGGAATGCGAACCCGGCGTCTCCAGGTAGATCAGCCTGGTGTTCGGGCGGATCAGTTTTTCGATGCCGGCGCCGATCTGCGGATCGAAGTAGGTCGTCTCCACGCCCAGGGGCCGCAGCAGCTTCTCGCAAGAACTCCGCGCCGGCGCGTAGACGTTGTCGATCATCAAGACGTGATCGCCGGTTTCGACGAAGGCGAGCAGCGCCAGAACATTGGCTGCGAGCCCGCAGGGCAGCAGCAGCGTATCGTCGGCACCCTCCAGTTCGGACCAGGCCTGGCGCAGCGCGACATGGGTCTCGGTGCCGAAGCGACCGTACTGAATGAAGTCCGGCTCACGGCGCCGGTCCTTGCCGTCGCTCAGGCTGGCCAGATCGTCGAAGAGAATCGTGGAGGCGCGCGATAGCGGCGGATTGACCGTCTTGCCGCCGGCCGTTGGGACGTCGCGCCCGCTGTGGGCGAGGCGGGTCGCCCTGGCCACTGCGCCAGTGGTGCGTTTGATTTGATCGGCCATCCAATTTCGCCTGTATCGTTGCGTGAATACACCGGTGCTCCGACATCGAGCGTCGCTTTTGATACGACCCCATCGTTATTGCGAATGCAATTGCGACTGTCCTCGAAACGCCTGCTTTTCCTTATGGTCGGCACGCTGCAGCTGTTTTGGATAAAGTGTGAACAATTGCCTTGTGCGGTCGAATGTTTCATCTTGACTGCACGTAGTCGGCGCGGAAGGATATTTGCCTGTTGTGCGGTGCAATATCGACGGAACGTCGACCGTTCAGCCAAAGAATGTAACGAACAGGACGAACAGGGAAGGTCCTCTAATCATGAAGCTAATCAAGCTGATGACGACCGCCGCGGCGGTCGGTGTCTTGACGGCCGGCGCTGCCTCCGCGCAGACGCTGGACGCCGTGAAAGAGCGCGGTGCCGTTCAGTGCGGCGTCACCACGGGTCTGGCCGGTTTCGCCGCCCCCAACGACGTGGGCGAGTGGGAAGGCTTCGACGTCGACTTCTGCCGTGCCATGGCCGCGGCGGTGTTCGGCGACCCGAGCAAGGTGAACTATACCCCGACCACGGCTAAGGAGCGCTTCACTGCGTTGCAATCGGGCGAGATCGATCTTCTGGCCCGCAACACGACCTGGACATTCAGCCGTGACGTGAACCTCGGTTTCGAGTTCGTCGGCATCAACTACTATGACGGCCAGGGCTTCATGGTCCGCACCGATCTGGGCGTGGATTCGGCGATGGAACTCGATGGCGCCAGTGTCTGCATCCAGACCGGTACCACGACCGAGCTCAACCTCGCTGACTACTTCCGCACCAACGGCATGAGCTTCGAGCCGGTCACCGTCGACACTGCCGATCAGGCGCGCGAAGCCTACGAAGCCGCCCGCTGCGACGTCTACACGACGGATGCCTCCGGCCTGGCTGCCCAACGTTCTTCGATGAGCGATCCTTCGGCGCATAAGATTCTGCCGGAGATCATTTCCAAGGAGCCGCTGGGTCCCCTGGTCCGCCACGGCGACAACCAGTGGGGCGATATCGCGCGCTGGGTGCTGAACGCCATGATTACGGCAGAAGAGCTTGGCGTCACCTCCGAGAACGCCAGCGGAATGACGGACTCCGAGAATCCGGAAATCCGGCGTCTGCTCGGCAGCGAGGGTGAGCTGGGCGCGATGCTCGGCCTGTCCAACGACTTCGCCTACAACGTCGTGACCATGGTCGGTAACTATTCCGAGGTCTACGAGAACAACATCGGCGTCGACACCCCGCTTGGTCTCGAGCGTGGTCTGAACGCCCTCTGGAACGACGGGGGCGTCCTCTACTCGCCGCCGTTCCGGTAATCGCATCGGCCCGCAGCCTCCATCGGCTGCGGGCCGAACGCTTTTGGGAGCCGCTCTCTCTCGCGATGCATTGCGGGTAGAGAGCGGCATCCACAAATGACGACCTGCCGCGGATGCGTAGCTGCGGCAGGAAGGTTGAGACGAGGGAGCTATCGGTCGATCTGGGAGCGACCCGATAGCGCAGAAGATCTCGTCTGCGACTCAGCTTAGCAAGCCAAGCGATGCGGTGCGGCGACGCGGGAACAACCCATGCGCCAAAAACCTTCGAACCGCCGCTTCTTGGCTTAAGTCGCGTGTTCGGGACGCGGAGCCACGTGGTTTCGTCTCCGGATGTGCGGGGGGTGTCGAGTATGGCTGTCGAAACGGCCGCCCAAGACCAGAAGTCGTTGGGCTCTCTTTGGACCGATCAGCGTTTTCGCGCGGTTCTGTTCCAGGCGTTGACCCTGGGGGTCACCGGCACGTTTCTGGCGTTCATCATTCACAACACGGCCGTCAACTTGGAGAACCGGGGCATTGCAACCGGTTTCGGGTTTCTCTGGAGTCAGGCGGGCTACGAACTCGAAAACACGTTGATCGAGTACGGACCGACCAACACGCACGGGCGCGCCTTTATCGTCGGGCTGCTGAACACCCTGCTGGTGGCTTCGGTCGGTGTGGTGATCGCCACCATCCTGGGCTTCATACTGGGCGTGCTGCGGCTGACGCCGAACTGGCTGTTGAGCAAGGCGATCTACTGGTACATCGAGATCGTGCGCAACGTCCCGTTGCTGCTGCAGATCTACTTTTGGTACGCCGTGATGCTGGCGCTGCCGACGGTTCGGGAGTCCATCGACCTCGGTTTCGGCGCCTTCATCAACAATCGAGGCATGCAAGCGCCGGCGCCGATTTTCGAACCCGGCTTCATCGCCATTCCGATCGCCATGCTGGCTGCAGTGATCGGTGCGGTAATGCTGAAGCGTTGGGCGAAGACGCGGCAGGAAACGACCGGCCAGATTTTTCCGGTCTTCTGGGTCAGTACGGCCCTGATCCTGGGACTGCCGGTTCTGACGTACTTTGCAGCTGGAATGCCCCTGGATTTCGAAACGCCCGAACTCGGCCGCTTCCGCTTCGTCGGTGGCTTTACGATCTCACCGGAGTTCGTGGCCCTACTGCTCGCGCTCTCGACCTACACGGCTGCCTTCATTGCTGAGATCGTGCGTGCCGGCATTCTCGCGATCAGCCACGGTCAGACCGAGGCCGCCTACGCGTTGGGGGTCAAGCCCAGCTGGACCATGCGCCTGATCATCATACCGCAGGCGCTGCGGGTGATCGTGCCGCCACTGACCAGTCAGTATCTTAACCTGACCAAGAACTCCTCCCTCGGCGTTGCCATCGGCTATCCCGAGCTGGTCGCCACCCTCAGCGGCATCACGTTGAACCAGACGGGGCAGGCGGTGGAATGCATCGTCATCACCATGGCGGTCTACCTGACCATATCGCTGCTGATTTCCTTCTTCATGAACATCTACAACCGCCGCATCGCCCTGGTGGAGCGCTGATGCCATGGTGATGTCGGAAAGCCAAGTTCCCCAAGACGACGGCCAGGTCTACAAGCCAGGTCAGCACCCGGACCTGCCGCCGCCGGCGGGAACCGTCGGCCTGATTGGCTGGTTGCGCGGGAATCTCTTCTCGGGCCCGGTCAACGCCATCGCAACCCTAGTTGCCGCGGTCGTGATCTATTCCGTGGTCGTTCCTATTGCCAACTGGGTGGCCGTCGACGCGGTGGTCAGCGGTGAGGATCGACGGCTCTGCGACCTCGGTCGCACGGCGAGTCTGATCGGGTCTAACATCGCTGCCTTCAATGCGGAGGACTTCGCCCTGGATCCGGACGCACCGGGCCTGAGCGAGGAAGCCGCAGCGGCGGCGACGGTGAGCAAGCGCCTCGCGGACAGCGCGTTCGATAACATCGCCGGTTCGCTGGCCATCTTCATCCAGCGTTATGAGGGCATGCCGCCGGACTTGATTCCGGCCTCGCTGGGGCCGGTGATGACGGAGGTTCGTCCCGCTGATCTGCTGCCAGAGCTGCAGGCGGCGGTCGATGCCGGCAGCGTGGCTGCCGCCGAGCCTCTGTTTACGCAGCTGCAGCCGCTGGTCGACTGGGGCGGCGCTTACGATGGCGCCTGCTGGGTCGTGATCAAGCAGCGCTGGGTGCTGTTCATGACCGGCTTCTACGACCGCTCTGAGAACTGGCGTCCACTGCTGGCCGGGATCGGGCTGGTGTTCGCCGTTGCGCCGCTGCTGTTCACCGGTCTGCCGTACCGCAAGCCCCTACTTTACTTCGCGGCCGCCTATCCCTTCCTCGCTTACTACCTGCTGACCGGCGTGAACCTGGCGGCCTCGCCGATGCGCCTGGTGCTGGCCGTCATCATCCTGATAGCGGCCGGGGCGATCGTCTGGATGCGAGACATCTCCGGACGATCGCGTTTGCTGCCCTTCGCCTATGTGGCGCCTTTGGTCGCGATGCTGGTGCTGTTCGGTTTCAGCGGTGACCGTCCGCTGGTCGACTTCGAGCCGACTGTCTCGCAGGTTCAGGTCTCGCCAGAGATGGCCGCGGAGCGCGACGATCTGCGGCCGGGCGATCGAATCCAGATGACGGAAGGTCCGGTGAGTCAGTTCATCAGCGGGCGTCTGTATCTGCTCGGTTTCGGGCTGGCGCCGCTGTGGTGGCTGTTCACAGCCGGCATCTTCGGTCTGGGGCTGGCCAAGATGCTGAAGCATGCAGGCGGGCGGACCGACGAGGTGGAATGGCGCATCTGGGCACCGCTCGTTGCGACCTGCAGCCTGACCGCCGCCTTCCTCCTCTTCGTCGCGGGCCAAGCGATCTTCGAGGGAGTCGTGCTGATCGTCGAACCGACGGACAAGTGGGGCGGTTTGCTGGCGACCCTGGTGTCGGGTGTCGTCGGCATCACGGCGTCGCTGCCGATCGGTGTCGTGCTGGCGCTCGGCCGACGCTCGAAGATGCCGATCGTGCGGATGCTCTGCGTCTCCTTCATCGAGCTGGTGCGCGGCGTCCCTCTGATCACGATCCTCTTCATGAGCTCGGTCATGCTGCCTCTGTTCCTGCCGGAGGGGGTGAATTTCGACAAGTTCCTGCGGGCGTTGATCGGCGTGGCTCTTTTCGCTTCGGCCTATATGGCGGAGGTGGTCCGTGGCGGCCTGCAGGCGATCCCGAAGGGACAGTACGAAGCGGCCGATGCCATCGGGTTGACCTATGCCAAGTCGATGCGCCTGATCGTTTTGCCGCAGGCCCTGAAGATCGTCATTCCGGGCATCGTCAACACCTTCATCGGGCTGTTCAAGGATACGACCCTGCTCGGGATCATCGGCATCCTCGATCTCTTGCAAGTCGCCCGCTCGACCAACACCGATGCCGCCTGGATCGGTTTCTTCGAAGAAACCTATGCCTTCGTCGGGATCGCCTTCTTCATCTTCTGTTTCGGCATGTCGCGCTACTCGATCTACCTTGAGGGCAAGCTCGACACCGGATACAGACGCTAGCCGGATGCTGCTGGAGTGATTTTATGAGCGACCTACAAGCCTCGAACGCCGGACTGCGCGAAGATCGCGAGGTCGACCGCGCCAACATGCAGGTCGGCGACGAGATCGCGATCGATATCGTCGGCATGCACAAGTGGTTCGGCGAGTTCCACGTACTCAAGAACATCAACTTGACGGTCAACAAGGGCGAGCGGATCGTGGTCTGCGGGCCTTCGGGCTCCGGCAAGTCCACGCTGATCCGCTGCATCAATCGCCTGGAGGAGCACCAGCGCGGCGACATCATCGTCAACAACGTGGAGCTGACCAGCGACGTCAAGAACATCGCCGAGGTCCGGCGCGAAGTCGGCATGGTGTTCCAGCACTTCAATCTCTTTCCGCATCTGACGGTGCTGGAGAACTGCACGCTGGCACCGATGTGGGTGCGGCGCATGCCGAAGCGCGAGGCCGAAGAGGTGGCGATGCAGTACCTGACCCGGGTGAAGATTCCGGAGCAGGCGCTGAAGTATCCGGGGCAGCTTTCCGGCGGTCAGCAGCAGCGCGTGGCCATCGCCCGCTCGCTCTGCATGAACCCGGCGATCATGCTGTTCGACGAGCCGACCTCTGCGCTCGACCCCGAGATGATCTCCGAGGTGCTGGACGTGATGATCGGCCTGGCCGAGTCGGGCATGACAATGATCTGCGTGACGCACGAGATGGGCTTCGCCCGCAAGGTAGCCAACCGGGTCATCTTCATGGACGGCGGCGAGATCATCGAGCAGAACGAGCCGGAAGAGTTCTTCAACAATCCGCAGTCCGACCGCACCAAGCTCTTCCTCAGCCAGATCCTGAGCCACTGAGCCGGATCCTGAGCTGCAAAGCCTCCACAGCCGCGGCTTGCCTCCTCCGCTCTCTGTCCGCACCATCTGCCGGACCGAGTTAAGAAAGAGGCAAAGGGCAATGCAGGTTCGACTGATCGTCTCGCCCTACGATTCCGGGCAGCATCTCGAGCGCATGGGTCGCGGGCCGGACCGTCTGCTGGACCGTGGTTTGGTCCCGGCGCTGGAGTCCGCCGGGCATGCGGTCGATCTGCGACGCATCAGTTTGGACCATGGCTTTCCGGCAGAAATCGCGCTCGGGTTTGCCGCCATGCGCGCGGTGGCTGAAGAGGTGCGGACCGCTCTGGAGGCGAAGGCCTTTCCCGTGGTTCTGGCGGGTAACTGCAACACCACGGTCGGCGCCGTGGCCGGCCTTGACCCGGAGCGGGCGGCGGTGCTCTGGCTGGACGCCCATGGCGACATCAACACGCCGGAGACGTCCACGACCGGGTTCCTGGACGGTATGGGGGTGGCGATCCTCACCGGCCATGCCTGGCACGCCCTGGCAGGTTCGATCCCCGGCTTCCGACCGCTACCGGAGGAGCGTGTGGTACTGGCCGGTACACGCGATCTCGATCCGGGCGAAGAGGCGCTGCTGACGGAGACCGCCATTACGATGGTCGGCGACGCTGCCATCCGCCGTGCCGGCGCGGCCGCGGCGCTTGGCTCTGCGCTTGCGACCTTGGCTGGCCGTGCCGACACGCTGCATCTGCATTTGGATCTGGACGTGCAGGACCCGGATGTTGCGCCAGCCAACCACTTTCGGCCGCCGGGCGGTCTTGCACCGGCCGAGGTTAATGCCTGCATCGATGCTGCCGTGGAACGTCTGCCCATCGGGTCTCTGGCCGTGACAGCCTACGATCCCTCGGTGGATCCGACCGCTGTCACCGCAGATGCTGCGGTCGCCTATGTCTGCCGGGCTGCAGAGGCCGCTGCTGGTCAAAGGGCCTCACGGCGGAACGCCTAGCCCGCCCGTGCGAACCGCAGCGCCTCTTCGGCGGCGCGCATCAAGGCGCGGGCCTTGTTGACCGACTCTTCGAACTCGGCCTGCGGGTCGCTGTCGGCCACCACGCCGCCGCCGGCCTGGACGTACATCGTGCCGTCCTTGATCAGGGCGGTGCGCAGGGCGATGCAGGTGTCCATGTCGCCGCCGGCGCCGAAGTAGCCGACCGCGCCGGCATAGAGCCCGCGCCGCTCCGGCTCCAGTTCGTCGATGATCTCCATCGCCCGCACCTTGGGCGCTCCCGAGACCGTACCGGCCGGAAAGCCCGCGACCAGCGCGTCCAACGCCTCCAGGCCGGGGCGGATCTTGCCTTCGACGGTGGAGCTGATGTGCATGACGTGGCTGTAGTGCTCGATGACGAACTTCGCCGGCACCTGCATGCTGCCGATCTGCGCCACGCGGCCGACGTCGTTGCGCCCCAGGTCGAGCAGCATGAGATGCTCCGCCAGTTCCTTGGGGTCGTTCAGCAGGTCCTCTGCGAGGGCGCGGTCCTCGTCCGCCGTGGCGCCGCGCGGCCGGGTTCCGGCCAGAGGCCGCAGCGTGACGGTCTCGCCGCGCAAGCGCACCAGCACCTCCGGCGAGGAGCCGACGGCTGCGAAATCGCCGAAGTCCATGAAGAAGAGGAACGGCGAGGGATTGAGGCGGCGCAGCGCGCGGTAGAGCGCGAAGGGCGGCAGCTTGAAGGGCAGGGCGAAGCGTTGCGAGGGCACCACCTGGAAGATGTCGCCGGCGGCGATGTAGTCCTTGGCCCGCTCGACCATGTCGCAGAAGGCCTCGGGCGCCATGTTCGACTGCGGGGCGGGCAAGGCGTCGGCCGTCTCGGCCCGTTCGCGGCGGTAGGGCAGGGAGCGGCCGAAGTCCTCGACCGCCTCGGCCAGCCGCTCGCGCGCCAGATCGTAGGCCGCGGCGGCCTCCACGCCCTGGCGCGGCCAGACCGGCGTGATCACCGTCACCACGTCCTCGACCCGGTCGAACACGGCGGTGACCGTCGGCCGTACGAAGAGCGCATCGGGAATGCCGAGGGCGTCAGGGTTGTCGTCGGGCAGCCGTTCCATCAGCCGAACGGCGTCGTACCCCATGTAGCCGATCAGGTTGGAGGCCATGGGCGGCAGCTCCGGCGGCAGCTCGATCCGACTCTCGGCGATCAGGCTGCGCAGGGACTCGAGCGGCGGTCCATCGATCGGCAGGAAGGCGTTCGGGTCGCTGCGCGCCTGGCGGTTGATCTCCGTTCCCGCGCGTCCGCAGCGCCAGATGATGTCGGGCTTCATGGTGATGAAGGAGTAGCGCCCGATCGTGGCCCCGCCCTCGACGGATTCGAAGAGAAAGGAGTAGGGGCGGTTGTCGGTCAGCTTGAGGAAGGCCGAGACCGGCGTTTCCAGATCGGCGATCAGGCGCGTAAAGACCACCTGCGGCCGGCCGGCCGCGTAGACGCTGCTGAAGGCCTGCAGCTCGGGCGTGCAGAGCATGATCCCTAGAAGTCCGCCAGCACGCGGTCGATCACCGCCTCGTTGATCTGGACGCCGTAGTCACGCTGAAGCTGCGTGCCGTAGAGGTTCAGAAGGTCGCCCGCCAGGGCCGTTGCCAGCTGGTTGCGCAGCGCGGCGACCTCGGCTTCCGCGGCGGAGGGATCGGCCTCGATGATCTCGCGCAGCACGGCGACGACCTGGCCGTCTTGCCCGGCAGCGATGGTCGCTTGGCCGACCTCCAGTCCGAAAAGCTGACCCGGCAGGCTGGCGCTCGGCGTTACGCCGGGGTCGGCCTCATTGCGGGTCAGCGGCTGTGTCGTTTGCACCTGCAGACCTTCGGCTTCGGCGACGCGCTGGATCGTCTGCCCTTCTTGCAGCCGCGCCACGATACTGCCCGCACGTTCGAGCAGCAGGGCCTCGCGCTCCTCGCTCCTCCAGTCCGCCACGACCTGGTCGCGGATCTCCGCCAGCGGGCGGGGAGCCGGGGGGAGCACGCCGTCGACGCGCAGGATGAAGTAGCCGCCCTCGTCCGTTTCCAGCAGCAGGGAAGTCTCACCGGCTTCGGTCGCGAAGGCGGCATCCCGGAAACTCTGGGTCTGCGCCAGTCCGTCGATGACCTGGCCGTTCCGGTCGGTTCCGTCGCGGCCGACCGCATCCAGGCCGTCGATCGGCACGTTCAGTGTGCGCGCGGCCTCCTCCAGCGTCGCGCCGCCGGCCAGTTCGTCGTCGAGCTGATTGGCGATGGAGATCAACTCGTCGATCGCCCGGCCGAACAGCAGATTTTCGCGGATCTGCTCCCGCGCTTCCTCGAAGCTGGGGGTCTCTCCGGCCTGGATCTCGGCGACATACAGCACATGCCAGCCGAAGCTGGTTTCGACCGGCTGGCTGCTCCCGCTCTCCGTCAGATCGAAGGCCGCGGCCGCGAGCTCGCCCGGCAGGTCGGACCGGGTGACCAGACCGAAATCGACCGGCAGTTCGCCCGTAAGCTCCTCGGCCAGGGCCGCGAAGTCGGCACCGGTCTGAAGGCGCTGAGCGGCCGCTGCGGCCGAGTCTTCGTCGTCGAAGACCACCTGCGAGACGGCGCGGCGTTCCGGTGTGCCGAGGTTAGCCGCCTGCTCTTCGTAGGCGGTGCGTAGCTCCTCTTCGCCGACGGACATCTCCGCGATCAGAGCCTGCGGACTGAGGTCGATGAAGGTGACCGTCCGGTACTCCGGCGCCATGTAGTTGTTCTGCGTCTCGTCGTAGAAGGTTTGCAGAACCACGGCGTCGGGCTCGGCGATCTCGTCGAGACTGCTGGCCGGCAGCTCGACATAGTCGGCGATCCGGGTCTGCGCTTCATAGCGATAGAGGCCTTCCGCCAGGACTTGCGGAGCGACCGAGGCGTTGCCGATCGCGCCGACGACATGGTTGCGCACCACCTGGGCGGATAGCCGCTCCAGGAACTGCGCTTCGGACAGCCGCTGATTGTGCAGGAAGGCTTGGAAACGGTTGCGGTCGAAGGTGCCTAGCGCATCCCGGAAGCGCTCGTCCGCGAGGATGGCGGCGCGCAGAGTGCCCTCCGTTACCGCCAGCTCCAGGTCGTTGGCCTGTTGAATGAAGATCGCGTCGACGACCAAGCCGTTCAAAGCCTGTTGCGGCAGGCCGATCGCGCGCGCCATTTCCGGGTCGAGCTGGCTGCCCAGCTGCTGGCGCAGCACGCTGTACTGCTGGGCGAGCAGGCGACGGAACTCGGCCTCCGGGATCTCCTGATCGCCCACGGTGGCGACGCTCTGGGTGTGGCCGCCGCCGCGGAAGATGTCGCCGACGCCCCAGATCGCGAAGCTGGCGATCAGAAGGCCGAAGAGCGTGTAGACGAAAATCTTGGCGACGATGCCGCGCAGAAGATTCATAGGTCCCGGGTTCCGTTAGATGGGCGCCTGCCGGTCCGTGCAGGTCGCTGAACGTTCGATTTCGAGGCGGCGGATCCTAATGCAGGATCGCAGCGGAGGAAATCGTTAAGGCAAGCTGTCGGCCCCTCTGCCTGACGGCCCGCCAGGGGAGCGACCGCCATCTGGCCGCCGCCGCCGCGCCGGACGGGATTTCACCGTCGCGACCGCCTCCAACGGCTGGCCCGGACTCTTTCTCTCGTGATAAGGCCTGCGCCTGCTCGCGGGGAGCAGGACCTACGGCCAGGGAGAGGGATGCATGCGGCGCAAGCTGATTGCCGGGAACTGGAAGATGAACGGCATGACCGCCGATGGCCTCAAGCTGGCCGAAACCCTGGCACAACGTGCCCAGCAGGCGGCGGACTATGGCGATCCGCCGCCGCCGGCCTGCGATCTTCTCGTCTGCCCGCCCTTCACGCTGCTCTGGCCGGTGCGCGACGCCATCGTCGGCAGCGGCATCGCGCTGGGCGGACAGGACTGCCATGCGGCGGCCTCCGGCGCGCACACTGGCGACGTCGCGGCGCCGATGCTCGCGGACATCGGCTGCAGCTTCGTCATCCTGGGCCACTCCGAGCGGCGTCAGAACCACGGGGAAGACGACGCGACGGTGCGCGCCAAGGCCGAGGCGGCGCTGGCCGCCGGACTGACCCCTGTCGTCTGCGTCGGGGAGACGGAGAGGGAGCGCGATGCCGGCCAGACCCTTGCCGTGATCGCGCGGCAGGTGGAAGGGTCGCTTCCGGTCCAGGCGTTGTCCGCCGCGGACGCCGGCCTGGTCGTGGCCTACGAACCGGTCTGGGCGATCGGCACCGGCCGGACGGCGACGCCGGATCAGGTTCAGGAGGTTCACGCGGCGCTGCGCGGCCAGCTCGCCGGGCTGCTGGGCGCGGCGCGGGCCGAGGCGACTCAGCTTCTCTACGGCGGTTCGGTCAAGCCCGACAACGCGCCGGACCTGCTGGCCCTGGCCGATGTGGACGGGGCCCTGGTCGGCGGCGCCAGCCTGAAGGCCGACGACTTCTGGGCCATCGCCGGCGCCTGCGCGCCGTGAGTCGCTGCAATCGCGGACGATGCGACGATCCGCTCTAGCCATCGCCGCGCCGATCCCTTACATAGCCGGCCATAGATACAAGCTGTCGGCCGTTCGGCGTGGTCTTCGGGCTTCCGCCGCGCGGCCCCCTTGGCGTTCGGATTAGGACCATGGAACAAATACTTCTCGTCGTTCACCTGCTGATCGCCATTGTGTTGATCGGCGTCGTGCTGATGCAGCGCAGCGAAGGCGGCGGCCTTGGCATCGGCGGCGGCGGCGGCGGAGGCGGCGGTGGCATGAGCGGTTTCATGACCGGCCGCGGCACCGCGAACTTCCTGACCCGGACCACGGCCATCCTGGCGGCCTGCTTCATGATGACCTCCATCGGCTTGGCGATTCTGGCCGGCGGTCACAGCCAGCCCACGTCGATCCTGGATCAGCCGGTCGGCGATACCTTCGTGCCGCCGGTCGTCCCTGAGTCCGGCGCACCGCCGGCGGAAACGGCCCCGTCGTCCGAGCCGAGCGTGCCGCTGCAATAAGGCAGGGCAGGCACGGGACACGCGAGCGAGGGTCCGTCCCTCGTTGCAGGCTGGTCCCGACTCCGGCTGGGCCACTATCTCTCCGATGACCGCTGCGCCTTTCACGCGTCGGTCCCCCGTACGTTCACATCTGCAGGCTTCTCATGCCGTTCCAGCAATTCGGCTTCGGCTCTTGCCGTGCTTGCCTTCAGCAAGGATAGTGGCGGTCCATGACGCGGTTCATCTTCATCACCGGCGGCGTGGTTTCCTCTCTGGGCAAGGGCTTGGCATCGGCGGCACTGGGCGCGCTGCTGCAGGCTCGCGGCTTTAAGGTCCGCCTGCGCAAGCTCGACCCCTATCTCAACGTCGATCCGGGGACCATGAGCCCCTTTCAGCATGGCGAGGTCTACGTCACCGAGGACGGGGCCGAGACCGATCTGGATCTGGGGCACTACGAGCGCTTCACGCGGGTGGCCTCCCGGCGCAGCGACAATGTGACCACCGGCCAGATCTACTCGAAGATTCTCGCCAAGGAACGCCGCGGCGACTACCTCGGCGCCACGGTCCAGGTCATTCCCCATGTGACCGACGCCATCAAGGAGTTCGTCCGTAGCGATATCTCGGACGAGGACTTCATCATCTGCGAGATCGGTGGCACCGTCGGCGATATCGAGGGGCTGCCCTTCTTCGAGGCGATCCGCCAACTGGGTAACGAACTGGGCCGCGAACGCAGCCTCTTCATGCATCTGACCCTGGTGCCCTACATCTCGACGGCCGGCGAGCTGAAGACCAAGCCGACTCAGCATTCGGTCAAGGAATTGCAGTCGCTCGGCATCCAGCCGGACATTCTGGTCTGCCGGTCGGAGATGCCGCTCGGCCGCGACGAGCGGCGCAAGCTGGCGCTCTTCTGCAATCTGCGCGAACAGGCCGTGATCCAGGCACTGGACGTCGACACGATCTACGCCGTGCCGCGCGCCTACCACGAGGAAGGCATCGACCAGGAAGTCTGCCATCACTTCGGCCTGGACACGCCGGCCCCCGACCTGCAACGCTGGGACGAGGTCTGCAACGCCATCCGCAACCCGGACGGCGAAGTGACCATCGGCGTGGTCGGCAAGTACACCAGCCTGATCGACGCCTACAAGTCGCTGGCGGAGGCCCTGGCCCACGGCGGCCTGGCGAACCGCGTGCGGGTCGGCGTGCGCTGGCTGGATGCCGAGATCTTCGAGAAACCGGGGTACGTCGCCGAGCTGGAGAACGTCCACGGCATCCTGGTGCCCGGCGGCTTCGGCGAACGCGGCACCGAAGGCATGATCGCCGCCGCGCAGTTCGCGCGCGACCGCCAGGTGCCTTACTTCGGGATCTGCCTCGGGATGCAGATGGCCGTCATCGAGGCGGCACGGAATCTGGCGGACCTCCCGGCCGCCGGCTCGACGGAGTTCGGGCCGACCGACCAGCCGGTGGTCGGCCTGATGACCGAGTGGCTGCGCGGCAACGAGGTGGAGCGGCGCAGCACGGAGGGCGATCTCGGCGGCACCATGCGCCTCGGCGCCTATCCGGCGAAGCTCACCCCGGGCAGCCAGGTGCAGGAGATCTACGGGGCGGAGCGCATCAGCGAGCGGCATCGCCACCGTTACGAGGTCAACATCAACTACAAGGAGCGGCTGGAGGCGACCGGCCTTTTGTTCTCCGGGCTTTCGCCGGACGGCGTGCTGCCCGAGATCGTCGAGCTGCCGGGGCACCCCTGGTACATGGGCGTGCAGTTCCACCCGGAACTGCGCTCGCGGCCGTTCGAACCGCACCCGCTCTTCACCTCCTTCGTCCGGGCCGCGTTGGAACAGTCGCGCCTGATGTAGAGACCGCCACCAGGATGATGCCGCCATGACCGTTGGAACCCAGGAGCAACTCGATCAGTTGAAGGCCGTCGGCCGGATCGTCGCTCAGGTCTTGCAGGACATGGGGGCGGCCCTGGAACCGGGCATGACGACGCGCGAACTGGATCTTATCGGGCGGCAGGGGCTGGAGGCACGCGGTGCGCGCTCCGCGCCGGAACTCACCTACGGCTTTCCCGGGGCGACCTGCATCAGCGTCAACAACGAGATCGCCCACGGCATACCCGGCGACCGCCGTGTCGCCGCCGGGGATCTCGTGAACATCGATGTCTCCGCGGAGCGCAACGGCTTCTTCGCCGACACGGGCGCGAGCTTTGCGGTGCCTCCCACGACCTCGGCCCAAAGGCGGCTTTGCCAGACGACGCGCAAGGCGCTCAACCGGGCCGTGGCCGCGGTGCATGCCGGCGCACCTCTCAACCGCATCGGCAAGACGGTCGAGAAGGTGGCGCGCCAGCAGGGCTACACGATCGTTCGCAACCTGCAGAGCCACGGCGTCGGCGGCGGTTTGCACGAGGCGCCGGAATACATCCCCTCCTACTACGATCCGGCGGACCGCCGCATCTTGCAGGACGGCCAGGTCATCACCATTGAACCTTTTCTCTCCACCGGCGCCGAGTGGGCCGAAGAAACCGGCGACGGCTGGACCTTGGCGACCCCGCCGCACTACATGACGGCACAGTATGAACACAGCCTGGTGGTAACCCGCAGCGGCGCGATCGTTCTGACGGTTGCATAGCCCGTCAGCCCACCGGCCGGCGCCTCTGGCAGAAGGAAGTTCTCGTGACTCAAAACCGATCCGTGCCCGTTGGCGATCTCGAGCTTGCCAACGACAGGCCCTTCACGCTGATCGCCGGGCCTTGCGCGCTGGAATCCCGCCAGCACGCGCTGGAGATGTCCTACGCGATCAAGGAGGTCGCCGACCGGCTCGACATCGGCCTGATCTACAAGACCTCCTTCGACAAGGCCAACCGCACCTCGCTCGGCTCCAACCGCGGGCTGGGGCTCGAGGAGGCGCTGCCCATCCTGGCGGAGGTGCGCGAGAGCGTCGGCTGTCCGGTGCTGACCGACGTTCACCTGCCGGAGCAATGTGCGGTCGCGGCGGAGGCTGTCGACGTTCTGCAGATCCCGGCCTTCCTCTGCCGCCAGACCGACCTGCTGGTGGCCGCGGCGGCGACCGGCAAGGTGGTCAACGTCAAGAAAGGGCAGTTCCTGGCGCCCTGGGACATGCGCAACGTGGCGGACAAGATCGCCCTGTCGGGCAACCACAAGATCCTGCTGACGGAGCGCGGTGCCTCCTTCGGCTACAACACCCTGGTGACCGACTTCCGCAGCCTGCCGATCATGGCCGAGACCGGGTACCCGGTGGTCTTCGACGCCACTCACTCGGTGCAGCAGCCCGGCGGGCAGGGCGGGACCTCGGGCGGTCAGCGCGAGTTCGTGCCGGTGCTGGCCCGCGCCGCCGTGGCGGTCGGCGTGGCCGCGGTCTTCATGGAGACCCACCAGGATCCGGACAACGCGCCCTCCGACGGGCCGAACATGGTGCCCTTCAAGGAGCTGGAAGGCTTGCTGACGCAGCTCGTCGCCTTCGACCGCGTGGCGAAAGCGGCCTAGCCACAGCTTTGCAGCTCTGTGCGGCTTGCTCCCGACCGGGTCTCCGGCTATCCATCGCTCGCTCATTCGCACCCTTCGTTTCCGCGCAAACTCTGACCTGACAGGAGCGACCATGACCGCCATCGTCGACATTCGTGCCCGCGAAATCCTCGATTCCCGCGGCAACCCCACGGTGGAGGTCGACGTCACGCTGGAGAGCGGGGCCTTCGGCCGCGCGGCGGTTCCCTCCGGCGCCTCCACGGGGGCGCATGAGGCGGTCGAGCTGCGCGACGGCGATCAGTCCCGTTACGGCGGCAAGGGCGTGCTACAGGCCGTCGAGGCGGTCAATCACGAGATCTTCGACGTGCTCTCGGGCCTGGAGGCCGAGGATCAGGTGGCCGTCGACCGCACCCTGGTCGAGCTGGACGGTACGGAGAACAAGGAGCGCCTGGGCGCCAATGCCTTGCTGGGCGTGTCGCTCGCGCTGGCCAAGGCGGCTGCGGAGGAGAGCGGCCTGCCGCTCTACCGCTATGTCGGCGGCAGCTTTGCGCGGACCCTGCCGGTGCCCTTCATGAACATCGTCAACGGCGGCGCCCACGCCGACAATCCGATCGACTTCCAGGAATTCATGATCGTGCCCTGGGGCGCCGGAAGCTTCGCGGAAGGCCTGCGCGCCGGGGCCGAGGTGTTCCATGCGCTCAAGGCCAAGCTGAAGGCGGCCGGACACAACACCAACGTCGGGGACGAAGGCGGCTTCGCGCCGGACCTGCGCTCGGCCACAGAGGCTCTGGACGCCATTCTCGGCGCCATCGAGGCCGCCGGCTACAAGCCGGGCGAGGAGGTGGCGCTGGCGCTCGACTGCGCTGCCACCGAGTTCTTCAAGGACGGCCAGTACGACCTGGCCGGCGAGGGGCGGGTGCTGGGCTCCGCGGAGATGGCCGGCGAGCTGGCCAAGCTGGTCGAGAGCTACCCGATCGTTTCCATCGAGGACGGCATGGCCGAGGACGATTGGGACGGCTGGGCCGAGTTGACGCGGCAGGCCGGCGCGAAGACGCAGCTGGTCGGCGACGACCTCTTCGTCACCAATCCCAAGCGCCTCAAGCCCGGCATCGACAAGGGCATCGCCAACGCCATCCTGATCAAGGTTAACCAGATCGGAACCCTGACCGAGACCCTGGAGACGGTGGAGATGGCCCATCGCGCGCGCTACGGCGCCATGATGTCCCACCGCTCCGGCGAGACCGAGGATGCCACCATCGCCGACCTGGCGGTCGCCACCAACTGCGGCCAGATCAAGACCGGCTCGCTCTCCCGCTCCGACCGCCTGGCCAAGTATAACCAGCTGCTGCGCATCGAGGAGGAGCTGGGACCGGCCGCCGCTTACGCCGGCCGCGGCTGCATCCGGCTGGGGTGAGGGCGAGAATCTCGGGTTTTCGGCGCGGTCACGCCGTCGCGCTCCTGACGGTTTTCCGTTCAAGTCGGATCGCCGCGGCTGCGGCCAGCAAGGCCGCGAAGGATGCCATCAGCATCAGGGCCAGCAGACCTTCGGGGGAGGGATTGTCCGAGAGCAGGACCCCCGTAACGGTCGCCATGACTGCGCCGCCGAGCAGGGTCAGCGCGCCCGAGATGCCGGCCGCGCTGCCGGCCAGCCGGGGACGCACCGACATGGCGCCGGCGTTGCTGTTCGGTGTCGTCAGGCCGTTGCCCATACCGACGAAGATCGTGCAGCCGAAGTAGAGCAGCGGCGTCGCCGCGTCCGATGCGACCAGAGCGAGGCCGACGAGGGGTCCGGCGCA
The DNA here is from genome assembly GCA_052168175.1 of Kiloniellales bacterium. Lineage (GTDB taxonomy): Bacteria > Pseudomonadota > Alphaproteobacteria > Kiloniellales > DSM-21159 > Algihabitans. The sequence continues at coordinate 645,813 of JBQLZH010000001.1, read as the reverse complement.
GGCGATCAGCCGCCCCGCCAGCATCACCGGACTTTGCCCGTAGCGTGGAACCAGACGCACGGTGAGAAAGCTCCCGAACATGAAGCCGGCGGTGATGCTGCCGACGAACAGCCCGAGAGTTGCCGTCGAGATCTCGAACGCCGCAGTGGCAATGAGCGGCGCTCCCGCCAGGAAGACGTAGAAGGCTGCGATGGAGCAGGCCGTGCAGAGGGCGTAGCACCAGAAGACGGGCTCGCTCAGAAGCCCGGTCAGTCTCCGGGCGTCCGGATCGTCCTCATGCGACACCGGCCGCCGGGTTTCGCCGAGGTCGAACCAGGTCAGGCACAGCAGAGCGGCGCCGGCGGCCGCATACAGAAGGAAGACCGCGCGCCAGCCGAAGGCCATGTCCAGCAGGCTGCCCAGCATAGGCCCCACCATCGGCGCCAGCGCCATGGCCATGCCGATCCTGCCAAGCAGGCTGGCCACTTCTGCACCGTCTCGCGTGTCGCGAACGATGGCCATCGAGAGGACGTAGCCCGCGATGGCGCCTGCCTGCAGCATCCTGAACGCAAGAAACGTCTCTGCCGTCTGCGCCATCGCGCAGCCCAAGGAGGCGAGGGTGAAGACGGCCAAGGCCGCCAGCAGAACCGGGCGGCGCCCGATCCGGTCGGACAAGGGGCCGGCGCCCAGCTCGATGACGGCCGTCACGGCCAGGAAGCCCCCGAGGGCAAGGCTTATGACGGCGTAGTCGGCCCGCAGGTCCTCTGCAATGTTGGCCAGCGACGGGACGATCATGTTGAGCGTCAGCGGCGACATTGCCGCCAGGAGATACAGGGTGGTCAGGGCCGGGGGCGAACTCGCCTTCTGCATGTCTCTTCAAGCCTTCCGGAAACAAAAAAGCCCCCGAACTTCGTTCGGGGGCGCATGGCAGGACGGATATGGTTTCCGCTAGGGGACCATGCACCTCTTGCCGACGACGACGATGATGTTGCGGGACATTTCGCTTCTCCTCGGCACGAGCCTACTGTCCGCGAGGCAGCGGCACAACGCCGGATCGACTTCTCGGCTAGGAAGTGAGTCCTGCGGGCCACAGCCGCGCGTGATTTCGGCGGGATGCTTGACTCCGGGTTTGACCGGAGTCGCTCGGCGTGATTCTCTGCCGCGATGCAACTCGCTCATGAAATCCGTCGTCGTCTCAGAGCCATTGTCCCGCAGGTCCTCGCCGTCGGCGTGATCGGCTATTTCGGCTATCACGCGGTCCAGGGGGAGCGCGGCTTTCTCGCCTACCTGCATCTCTCCCAGCAGTTGGCGGAGGCGGAAGCCGTCGCGGCGGCGGTCTCCGCGGAGCGCGGCGAGCTGAGCGGCAAGGTCGACCGCTTGCGGAGCGGCAGCATCGATCCGGACCTGCTCGAGGAGCGCGCCAGGGTACTGCTGAACTATGGCTACGCCGAGGAAACTGTTGTGCTTTTGCAGCTATCCGAGAGGTAAAATTAATTCAAAACAAGTTAATTGACATTTTTTTGTTTTATTTCATATAGTTGAGCGGTTTCTTGCATTTTTCCCAGTGCGAACTTACCTTACGCAACGGCTGCAGTGGGGCCGAACGCTCGCGCGGTCGCGCAATAGGGAGAGCGCTAGAAATCAATGGCCAGCAAGACCTCGGGAAGCGGCAAGGCGCCGGCTTCCAAACCTTCGGCCGCGGCAGCGCGCAGCGGCGGTCGGCGCAAGTCCGCCAAACCCGCAGCGAAGAGCGCAGCCGCTAAGACGGCGAGCGTGACCAAGCGGCAGGCCGAGCGTGCCAAGAAGCACGACAAGCAGACGCTGCTGGAGATCTACCGGGAGATGCTGCTGGCCCGCCGCTTCGAGGAGAAGGCCGGCCAGATGTACGGCATGGGCCTGATCGGCGGCTTCTGCCATCTCTACATCGGCCAGGAAGCGGTCGTGGTCGGCCTGCAGACGGCGATCACCGACAAGGATACGGTGGTGACCTCCTATCGCGACCACGCCCACATGCTCGCCTGCGGCATGGATCCGAAGGGCGTGATGGCCGAGTTGACCGGCCGCCGCACCGGCTATTCCAAGGGCAAGGGCGGCTCGATGCACATGTTCAGCCGGGAGAAGAACTTCTTCGGCGGCCACGGCATCGTCGGCGCGCAGGTGCCGATCGGCACCGGCATCGCCTTCGGTCACAAGTACCTGGAGGAAGAGGCCGTCTGCCTGACGTACCTGGGGGACGGCGCCGTCAACCAGGGCCAGGTCTACGAGGCCTTCAACATGGCCGCGCTCTGGAAGCTTCCGGTCATCTACGTGATCGAGAACAACAAGTACGGCATGGGGACCTCGAGCGAGCGCTCCTCCGCCAAGGCTCAGGAACTCTACAATCGCGGCCAGGCCTACGGTATTCCAGGCGTACAGGTCGACGGCATGGACGTTCTGGCCGTACGCGAGGCGGCGGAGAAGGTCGTGGCGCACGTACGGGGCGGCAAGGGCCCCTACATCATGGAGATGCTGACCTACCGCTACCGCGGTCACTCCATGTCCGATCCGGCGAAGTACCGTTCGAAGGAAGAGGTGCAGAAGATGCGCACCGAGCGGGACCCCATCGACCGTCTGAAGCACACGCTGATCGAAGAAGGCTTCTGCAGCGAAGACGAGCTGAAGGCCATCGATCGCGCGGTCAAGGAAATCATCTCCGAGGCTGCCGAGTTCGCCCAGAACTCGCCCGAACCCGACGAGGCCGAGCTGTGGACCGAGGTCTACACCGAGGCCGAGGCGGCGGAATAAGCGGGCGGAGAGGGAGACGAAGGTATGCCGATCGAAGTTCTGATGCCGGCGCTGTCGCCGACCATGACCGAGGGTAAGCTGGCCAAGTGGCTGAAGCAGGAGGGCGAGGAGATCGCCTCCGGCGACGTGCTGGCCGAGATCGAGACCGATAAGGCGACCATGGAGGTCGAGGCGGTCGAGGAAGGGACGCTCGGCCGGATCCTGATTTCCGAGGGCACGGACAACGTCGCGGTCAACACGCCCATCGCGCTACTGCTGGAGGAGGGCGAGGACGCCGCCGCGCTGGACGGTGCCAAGGCGGCACCCGCTGCTGCATCCGCTGCCGCGCCGGCGGCGGAGACGCCGAAGCCGCCCAAGGCCGAGCCGGCCGCCACTGCATCGGCGCCCCTCGAAGTGGCGCCCGCGGCCGAGCCCGAGTGGAGCGGCGCGACCAAGACCACGACGGTGCGCGATGCCTTGCGCGACGCCATGGCCGAGGAACTGCGCCGCGACGGCAAGGTCTTCGTGATGGGCGAGGAGGTGGCCGAGTACCAGGGTGCCTACAAGGTGACGCAGGGTCTGCTGGCCGAGTTCGGCGAGAAGCGCGTGATCGACACGCCAATCACCGAGCATGGCTTTGCCGGTCTGGCCGCCGGTGCCGCCATGTACGGCCTGCGGCCGGTCGTGGAGTTCATGACCTTCAATTTCGCCATGCAGGCGATCGACCAGATCATCAACTCCTCGGCCAAGACCCTCTACATGTCGGGCGGCCAGATCCAGAACCCCATCGTGTTCCGCGGCCCCAACGGCGCCGCCTCGCGCGTCGCCGCGCAGCACAGCCAGTGCTACGCCTCTTGGTACGGCCACGTGCCGGGCCTGAAGGTCGTGTCGCCCTGGTCGGCGGCCGATGCCAAGGGGCTGCTGAAGTCGGCGATCCGCGACCCCAACCCGGTGATCTTTCTCGAAAACGAGATCCTCTACGGCCAGTCCTTCGAGGTGCCGGACAGCGAGGACTGGCTGGTGCCGATCGGCAAGGCCAAGGTCGTGCGCGCCGGCAGCGACGTGACCATCGTCGCCCATTCCATCATGGTGGGCCGCTGCCTGGAGGCGGCAGAGCAGCTGGCGGGCGAAGGCATCGAGGCGGAGGTTATCGACCTGCGCACGATCCGCCCGATGGACACCGCGACGGTCATCGAGTCCGTGAAGAAGACCAATCGCCTGGTCACGGCCGAGGAAGGCTGGCCCTTCGCCGGCATCGGGTCGGAGCTGGCGGCGGTGGCGATGGAGCAGGCCTTCGACTACCTGGATGCGCCGGTTGCGCGCGTGACCGGTGCCGACGTGCCTCTGCCCTATGCCGCCAATCTGGAGAAGCTCGCGTTGCCGCAGGCCGACAAGGTCGTCGCGGCGGCGAAGCAGGTCTGCTACCGCGACTGACCGGCGGCCGTTCCGCAAGAGGATGGCCGTCCGTCGCGCGTTCTGGGAGGAACTGGAAGAGTTATGCCGATCAATGTGCTGATGCCGGCGCTCTCGCCCACCATGACCGAGGGCACCTTGGCCAAGTGGCACGTCAAGGAGGGTGACGAGGTCACCTCCGGCGACGTGATCGCGGAGATCGAGACCGACAAGGCGACCATGGAGGTCGAGGCGGTCGAGGAGGGCAAGGTCGGAAAAATCGTCGTCGGCGAAGGCACCGAAGCCGTTGCCGTCAACGCGGTGATCGCCATCCTGCTGGAGGAAGGCGAGAGCGCCGGCGACATCGACGTCGCGGCCGCGCAGGCCAAGGCACCGGCGGCCCCGGGCGGCAGTGCCAACGGCAGTGAGGCGCCCGCACCCAGTCCGGCGCCGGCAGCCAGCCCGGCACCGGTCGCCGCACCGGCCGCCGACGGCCGCGTTTTCGCCTCGCCCCTGGCGCGCCGCATGGCGCAGCAGGCGGGCATCGATCTGGCGCAGCTCAGGGGCTCCGGGCCGCACGGCCGGATCGTCAAGTCCGACATCGAGGCCGCGCTGCAGGGCGGAGCTCCAGCGGCTGCTCCGACTGCAGCCCCGGCGGCCGCGCCGACTGCCGCTGCGCCGGCTGCTGCCGGCGCCATGCCGCAGGGTACCCCCGGCAAGGCCTTCGCCGACGCCTACGGCATTCCCTACCGGCAGGAGCCGCTGTCGGGCATGCGCAAGGTGATCGCCCAGCGCCTCACCGAGTCGAAGCAGACCGTCCCGCACTTCTATCTCACCATCGACTGCGAGCTGGATGCGCTGCTGAAGGTCCGCAAGGATCTCAATGCCCGCGCGCCGGAAGGCGAGGGCGGCTACAAGCTCTCGGTCAACGACTTCGTCATCCGGGCGGCGGCCTTGGCGCTGCGGCAGGTGCCGGAGGCAAATGCGGCCTTCGATCCCTCCGGCCTGGTGTTCTTCGAGCAGGCGGACATCTCGGTCGCCGTGGCGACGCCCGCGGGCCTGATCACGCCGATCGTGAAGGCGGCCGATGGCAAGGGGCTGGCGCAGATCTCCACGGAGATGAAGACGCTTGCCGGCAAGGCCCGCGACGGCAAGCTCAAGCCCGAGGAATACCAGGGCGGAACCTTCTCGATCTCCAACCTGGGTATGTTCGGAGTCAAGCAGTTCGAGGCGGTGATCAATCCGCCGCAGGGCTGCATCCTGGCGGTCGGCGCAGGCGAGCAGCGCCCGGTCGTGAAGGACGGCGCGCTGTCGGTGGCGACGGTCATGTCCTGCACGCTCTCGGTCGACCACCGCGTGGTCGACGGCGCAGTCGGCGCGCAGTTCCTGGCGGCCTTCAAGAAGCTGATCGAAGATCCGCTGACGATGCTGTTGTAGGAGCCCCTGGAGGGCTCGAAACCGGAGGCCTGATCGAGCTTGCGATCTTTCGCTCCCCTCCCTTACGCCGCCGCACCCTCGACGCTAGGTTCGCCGGACGGATGCGGGCCGCGCTTCGGATCGAGCGGTCCGCTCCGCGACACACAAGCGAGCGGCTGTTCGAAAGGAGTGCGACGATGAGCGATGAGTTTCCGAACACCATCTCCCACGTCTCGATCGGGACCAACGACTTTGCGCGGTCGACCGCGTTCTACGACCGGGTGCTGAAGACCATCGGCATCCACCGGCTCATGGAGCACCCGGAAGCGGTCGCCTACGGCAAAGTCTACCCGCAGTTCTGGGTGCAAACGCCCTTCGACGGCAATACGGCGAGTGTCGGCAACGGGACGCACTTCGCCTTTTTCGTGCTGTCTAAGGAAGAGGTGGATGCCTTCCACCGGGAAGGCCTGGCGGCGGGCGCTAAGGACGACGGCGCGCCGGGGCCGCGCCCGGACTATGGCGAGCCCTACTACGGCGCCTTCCTGCGCGATCCGGACGGACACAAGATCGAGGCGACCTTCTGGGATATGGAACTCGCCCGCAAACTGGGTATGGGATAGCAAGACATGGCCGAGACAGATTTCGACCTGATCGTCCTGGGCGGCGGCCCCGGTGGCTACGTCGCCGCCATCCGGGCCGCGCAGCTGGGCATGAAAGCCGCGGTGGTGGAGCGCGAGCATCTGGGCGGAATCTGCCTCAACTGGGGCTGTATCCCGACCAAGGCCCTGCTGCGCACCAGCGAGATCTACCACTACTTCCAGAACGCCAAGACCTACGGCCTGAAGGCCGACAACATCGGCTTCGACATGGGTGCGGTGGTCAAGCGCTCGCGCCAGGTTGCCGGGCAGCTCAGCGGCGGCGTCAAGCATCTTCTGAAGAAGAACAAGGTCACGGTCTTCGACGGCCATGGAAAGCTGAACGGCAGCGCCGGCGGCAAGCGCAAGCTGCAGGTCGAAAAGGACGGCAAGGCGGTCGCCGAGCTGACGGCCAAGCACGTGATCCTGGCGACCGGCGCTCGTGCCCGCCAGCTTCCGGGGCTGGAGGCCGACGGCAGCACCGTCTGGACCTATAAGGAAGCCATGGTCCCGGAGGACATGCCCAAGTCGATCCTGGTGGTCGGCTCCGGCGCCATCGGGATCGAGTTCGCCAGCTTCTACCGCACCATGGGGGCCGAGGTGACGGTGGTCGAGCTGGTCGAGCGCATCCTGCCGGCCGAAGATCCGGAGATCTCCGCCTTCGCGCGCAAGACCTTCGAGAAGCAGGGCATCAAGATCCTGACCGAGGCGAAGGTGACCGGCGTCGAGCGGCCGAAGAACGGCTCCGGCCTCGCCAAGGCGACAGTCGAACAGAAGGGCAAGACCCAGACGCTGGACGTCGAGAAGGTGATCTCCGCCGTCGGCATTGTCGGCAACACCGACGGCATCGGCCTGGAGGGCACCAAGGTGCAGGTCGACCGCGGCCATATCGTGATCGACGAGTGGATGCGCACCGGCGAGTCCGGCGTCTACGCCATCGGCGATGTCTGCGGCCCGCCCTGGCTGGCGCACAAGGCCAGCCACGAGGGCGTGATCTGCGTCGAGAAGATCGCCGGCAAGAACGACGTGCATCCGCTCAACGTCCGCCGCATTCCCGGCTGCACCTACTGCCACCCGCAGGTTGCCTCGGTCGGCCTCAGCGAGGAGAAGGCCAAGGCCGCCGGCCACAAGCTCAAAGTCGGCCGCTTCCCCTTCATGGGCAACGGCAAGGCCATCGCGCTCGGCGAGCCGGAGGGGCTGGTCAAGACGGTGTTCGACGCCGACACCGGCGAACTGCTGGGCGCCCACATGATCGGCGCCGAGGTGACCGAACTGATCCAGGGCTATGCCGTCGCCATGCAGCTGGAGACCACCGAAACCGACCTGATGCATTCGGTCTTCCCGCATCCGACCCTGTCGGAAATGATGCACGAGTCGGTGCTTGATGCCTACGGACGGGCGGTCCATTTCTAGAGGCATGACCGACATGACCGAGAAGCCCCGACTGCGTCACCCGGAAAAAGCGCACAAGCCGGACAACCCGGTGCAGCGGAACAAACCCGCCTGGCTGCGCGTCAAGGCGCCGGTCAGCCGCGAGTATCACGCCACCCGCCAGGTGGTGCGCGAGCATCGGCTGCACACGGTCTGCGAAGAGGCGGCCTGCCCCAACATCGGCGAGTGCTGGGCGAAGAAGCACGCCACCATGATGATCATGGGCGACATCTGCACCCGGGCCTGCACCTTCTGCAACGTGGCGACCGGCAAGCCGGGCGCCTTGGACCCCTTCGAGCCTTATCGGGTCGGCGAGGCGGTCAAGAAGCTCGGTCTGCAGCATGTGGTCATCACCTCCGTCGACCGCGACGATCTGGAGGACGGCGGCGCGGACCACTTCGCCAAGGTCATCGGGGCCATCCGCGAAGCGACGCCGACGACCACCATCGAGATCCTGACGCCGGACTTTCTGCGTAAGGAGGGAGCGCTGGAGGTCGTGGTCGCGGCCAAGCCGGATGTCTTCAACCACAACCTGGAGACCGTGCCGCGGCTCTATCCGACGGTGCGTCCGGGCGCCCGCTACTTCCATTCGCTGCGCCTGCTCGACCGGGTCAAGCAGCTCGACCCGACGATCTTCACCAAGTCCGGCCTGATGGTCGGCCTGGGCGAGGACAAGAGCGAGGTGCAGCAGGTGATGGACGACCTGCGCTCGGCCGAGGTCGACTTCCTGACCATCGGCCAGTACCTGCAGCCCACCCCGAAGCATCACGTGGTGGAGCGTTTCGTGACGCCGGACGACTTCAAGGCCTACGAAACGGCGGCCTTCGCCAAGGGCTTCCTGCTGGTCTCTGCCAGTCCGCTGACCCGCAGTTCCTACCATGCCGACGAGGATTTCGCCCGGCTGCGCGCGGCCCGGGAGAAGCTGTTGGCGGCCGGTTGATCGGGAGCGTTCGCTCAAGGGACCGCCGCCGTCGGACCGCGTTTCTCCGATTATCTTAACTTTGGTCGTCTAAGGTGCTTGGCGGCGTGACGCGGCACCACAGACGGCTTGCCGCGGCGCGGCCTGCAACCTACCGTCTCGCGCGTCAGTCATCTTCGAATCGTATCCAGACACATGCCCACCCATGCCGAGCAGCGCGTGCTGCCATACCAGCCGCAACAGCTCTTCGATCTGGTTGCCGACGTGGGGAGCTATCCGGAGTTCCTGCCGTGGTGCAAGGCCGCCCGCGTCCGTAAGGGGGAGGCCGACGACCGGCAGATCGTCGCCGATCTCGTGGTCGGCTTCAAAATGATTCGCGAGCGCTTCACCAGCCGGGTCGAGCTGCAGCCGGACGAGCTGATGATCCGCGTCCAGTATGTCGACGGCCCCTTTCGCTACCTGAACAACACCTGGAAGTTCATCGAGCATCCCGAGGGCTGCATGATCGACTTCTATGTCGACTTCGAGTTTCGCTCGCGCATGCTGCAGAAGATGCTGCAGCCGCTGTTCAACGAAGCGGTGCGCCGCATGGTGGCCGCCTTCGAAGGGCGGGCGCAGGAGCTCTACGACCCCTTAAAGTGATTGCGTCGGCTCGACCCCGACGGACAGCGCGGCGAAGAGCACCAGGGTCATCACGGCGTTGAAGACGCCATGCATGGCGATGCAGGGCCAGAGGCTGTCTTCCAGCTCGCGCAGGCGCGCCAGCAGCAGGCCAACCAGGATCAGTGCCGGCATCAGTTGCGGGATGCCGTGGGCGCCGGCGAAGATCACGGCCGAGATCAGGATCGCCAGGCCCTGGGGAAGCTGTTGGCGCAGCCAGCCGTACAGCACGCCGCGGAACGCCAGCTCTTCCACGAAGGGCACCAGGATCGACACCAGCGGCAGGATCACCAGGAAGCCCCAAAGCGACGGGCCCGCCGGGGCCAGCAGCTCGACCTGCGGGTTGGTTTCCTCGGCGCCGATCAGGATCAGGGTGATCGCATTGATCAGGATCGCGGGCAGAATGGCGCCGGCGCCCCACAGCGCACCGCGCTTCAGCCAGCCGGGCGGCATCGGCCCCAGTCCGAGTTGCCGCAGGGACAGGCCGCGGCCGTGCCAGACGATCCAGAGGAACACGATCAGGAAGGCCAGCGACTGGCCCGCCAGGACCACCGGCATCAGCACGGCCCGAACTTCGGGAGCGACCCTGTCGACCCCCAGCGCGCCGGCCAGAAAGCCGACCGTCAGGCCGGCCGCGAGAAAGCAAGCGACGGTGATCAGGACATCGATCAGGTCCGGACGCGCTGCGGTTCGCCGCTGCTGCGGCAGCTGGTTCGCTTCGCTTTGCGTGTCGCTTTCGGTTTCCGGCGGCGGGTCGCCGGGGGTCAGGCGGCGTTGGGGCAGGCGGCTAGAGCGCATGGGTCAGCAGATGGAGCCCGTGGCGAAGGGATGCCAGACGTATGGCCGTCCGGTCGCCGGAAAAGATCTGCCGATCGCTGCGCGCCGCCTCGTCTCCCCGCCGTGCCAGGCCGAACCAGACCAGGCCGACCGGCTTCTCGGCGGATCCGCCACCGGGCCCTGCGATTCCGGTCACCGACAGTGCCACGTCGGCCTGACTGACGGCCAGGGCGCCCTCGGCCATGGCCCGGGCCGTTTCGCCGCTGACGGCGCCGCTCCGGGCCAGCGTCGCCTCCGGCACGGCCAGCAGCTCCATCTTGGCGGCGTTGGAATAGGTGACGAAACCGCGCTCGACCACGTCGGACGAGCCGGCGATCTCGGTCAGCGCGCCGGCCACCAGCCCGCCGGTGCAGCTCTCGGCCGTGACCAACATCCGGCCCGCGTCGCGGTAGCGCTGCAGCAGGGTCTCGGCGGCCTCTAGTACGTCCAGGGGAAACATGTGTTCCTTCCAAACCAAAGCCAGGCCCCGTAGCACACCGCCATGGCGTAGGGCGCGGCCAGCACGTCGTCGAGCATGATACCCAATCCGCCCTTGATGCGGCGGTCGGCCCAGTTCGCCGGCCAGGGCTTCAGGATGTCGACGACGCGAAAGGCCACGAAGGCCAGGACGTAGAGCTTCAGATCCAGCGCCACCGGAAAGATCACCAGCCACTGCGCGGCCACTTCGTCGACCACGACCTCTCCCGGATCGGCGCGCTCGCCGGCATACTTCGCGCTGGCCCAGATCCCGATCAGGAAGACCGCAACCGCCGCGGCCAGCAGCGCCCAGGGGCCGCCGAGCCAGACGATGGCGGCGGCGAAGGGCAGGGCGGCCAGGGAGCCCCAGGTGCCCGGCGCCTTGGGGAGCAGTCCGGCCCCGAACCAGGTGGCGATCAGGCTCTCGGGCCGCCAGAACGGCGGTCGTTGCTTGCCAGGACGGGGAGGATGAGGGCCAGGGCCGGATGCCGGGGGGGCGGAGGGGCCCGCCGATGCCGCGTTCATGGGCCGCGCGGCAGCTCGAGCGTCGCCGAGGCTTGGGCGGCAATGCCTTCGCCGCGGCCGGTGAAGCCGAGTTTTTCGGTGGTGGTGGCCTTGACGCTGACGCGTTCGACCGGGAGGCCCAGAATCTCGGCGATACGCTGGCGCATGGCCGGCCGATGCGGCCCGACCTTGGGCGCTTCGCAGATCAAGGTGACGTCGCAGTGCAGCAGGCGCCCGCCGCGCGCCGCCGCCAGCGTACCGGCGTGCTGCAGAAATCTGGCCGAGTCCGCGCCACGCCAGGTCGGATCGCTGGGCGGGAAGTGACTGCCGATATCCCCATCGGCCAGCGCCCCCAGGATCGCGTCGGTCAGGGCGTGCAGGCCGACGTCGGCGTCGGAATGGCCGGCCAGGGCCTGTGCGTGCGGGATCCGAACGCCGCAGAGGAACACGGCCTCGCCCGGCCCGAAGCGATGGACGTCGAACCCTTGGCCGACCCGAACTTCGCCGGCGGTCGTGTGATGGGGGCGGCCCGCGCCCAGCCAGCCTTCTGCCTCGGCCAGATCCGATGCGGTGGTGATCTTCAGCAGCTTCGGGGAGCCCTCGACCAGCGCCACCGGCAGGCCGGCGGCTTCGGCCACGGCGGCGTCGTCGGTCAGTTCCTGCCCGGCGGCGGCACGATGTGCGGCCAGGATCGCCTCGAAGTGAAAGGCCTGCGGCGTTTGCGCGCGATAGAGGTCGCTGCGCGGCACTGTTTCCACGACCCGTTCGCCGCTGCCGCGCTTCAGGGTATCGGTGACCGGCAGCACGGGCAGGGCTGCCGGCGCACGTTCCAGCGCGTCGAGCAGCCGCTCGACGACCTCGGCATCCAGCAGCGGGCGTGCTGCATCGTGAATCAAGATGTTAGAGGGCGAAAGCTCATGTAAACTCTCAAGTCCGAGGCGCACGGAGTCCTGACGTTCGGCGCCGCCGGTGACCGGCGGCAGCAGGTCGAGCCCGGCGGCCGCTTCGGCATAGGCCGCTGCGTCCTCGGCATGGATCACGGCACGCACCGCGGCGATCCGCGGATGGGCCGCCAGGCGCGCCAGCGCATGGGTCAGAATCGGCCGACCGGCGAGCGACGCATATTGCTTCGGCGAATCGCTTCCGAAACGACTGCCGCGCCCTGCCGCGACCACGATGGCCGCCGTTCCTCCCGTCATGCCCGCTTCCTTGCCTGCCGTTGCGCGCGGACAGTAGAGCGCTTTATCGGCAGGTGAAACCACTTGCCGCAGAAAAAGCACTCAAGCCCTTGAGTTTACGCATAATCTTCCCAGTCTGCGGAGTCGCGGAAGACGGCCCGGCTCGCCTGAAACAAGCGTTGGCCGTACTGCACGCTCGGCCAAGCGGTGTTATATAGCGGCGATGCCGATCACCCTGCTGATCAACCTCACGGCCCTGGCGGCTCTGCTGCCGGCGGTGCTGCTGCCCTGGCGGTGGCGCAGCGACCGGCCGGACCTGGTTTTCTGGTCGGTTCTCGCCGTCGCGGTCGCCGGGTCGCTGGCCGCGATTTCCGTTCAGCTCGGCAGCGGCTGGCCGACGGGCCTCGGCGTGGCCTTGTGGCTCTCCGTCGCGGCTTCGCTGGCGCTCTTCGCCGTCACGGCCTGCTTCCTGCGGCAGGCCTGGCGTCTCGCGACGCTGTTGTTGCCCTATGTCCTTTGCCTCGGTCTCTTGGGCACGATCTGGCTGGCCGCGGACTCGGTGCCGGAGACCTTGCCCGCTGGCTTCGAGGCCGAAGGCTGGCTGCTGGCGCATATCGCCGTGTCCCTGACGACCTATGCGCTGGCGACCCTGTCGGCGGTGGCGGCGGCGGCGGTGTTTCTGCAGGAGCGGGCGCTCAAGATGAAACGCCGCAGCAGCCTGACCGGGCTGCTGCCCTCGGTGGCGGATGCCGAACGCCTGCAGTTTGGCTTCCTGGTCGCGGCGGAGACGGTGCTCGGGCTGGGCATCCTGACCGGGGCCGCGCTGACCTGGGTGCAGACGGCCGCGCTGCCGTTCGATCACAAGACGCTGCTGTCGCTGCTGGCCTTTGCCGTGATCGCCCTGCTGCTCTATCTCCAGAGCCGGACGGGGTTGCGCGGCAAACGGGCCGGCCGGTTGGTGCTGGTCGCCTACCTGCTGCTGACCCTGGCCTATCCGGGCGTCAAGTTCGTCACCGACGTGCTGATCGCCTGACGGAGAGCGCCGGCCGCTGAGAGTCCAACGGCTCTCGAGAGCGAGCGCTGGCGATCTGCCGAGCCGTTGGACCCCCATCGGCCGGCGGACAAAAGCCAAATTCCCTACCGCACTGCCGCAAAAAAGCGTGCAAGGAACCGTTCGAGCCGTTACAACACGCCCAATGAATAAGCAGTTTTCTACAGATGCCTCAATGCTAGGCATTCAGATCGACGGCCTCTCTTTCGCTCCGGTGGTGTTGGCGCCCATGTCCGGCGTCACCGACCTGCCGTTTCGCCGCCTGGTCAAGCGACTGGGCGCCGGCTTGGTGGTGTCGGAGATGATCGCCAGCCAATCGATGATCCGGCACACGAAGGAGTCCCTGAAACTCTCCAGCTCGACGCCGGAGGAGTTTCCGATGGCCGTGCAGCTCGCCGGTCACGAACCCGAGGTGATGGCCGAGGCCGCGCGCCTCAACGCCGACCGAGGCGCGGCCCTCGTCGACATCAACTTCGGCTGTCCGGTGAAGAAGGTGGTCAACAAGCTGGCCGGCTCGGCCATGATGCGCGAACCCGCCTTGGCCGGACGCATCATGGAGGCGGTGGTCAAGGCCGTCGACCTGCCGGTCACCATGAAGATGCGCCTGGGCTGGGACGACGATTGCCGCAACGCGCCGGAGCTGGCCCGCATCGCGCGCGAATGCGGCGTGCGCCTCTTGACGGTGCATGGCCGCACCCGCTGCCAGCTCTATAACGGCAGCGCCGACTGGCGGGCGGTCCGCGCCGCCGTCGAGGCCACGGACCTGCCGGTGCTGGTGAACGGCGACATCGGCAGCCTGCAGGACATCGACCGCGCGCTGGCGCAGTCGGGCGCTGCCGGCGTGATGATCGGCCGCGGGGCGCAGGGACGCCCCTGGTTCCTGCGTCAGGCCATCGCCTGGTTGACCGAGCGACGGAGCGAGCCGGATCCGAGCCGGGCGGAGCAGCGCGAGATCGTGTTGGAGCACTACGAGGCTCTGCTCGGCCACCACGGCAGCGTCATGGGCAACCGGATCGCGCGCAAGCATCTGGCCTGGTATGCCAGCGGCCTGACCTGCGCCAACGACTTCCGCCGCCGGATCAACCGGGCGGAAGACCCGCGCGAGGTGCGCGCCCTGGTCTCTGCCCTTTACGACGGTGCCCTGATGCCGGAAGTCCTGAACTCCGAAGCTCAAGTGTCGGAGGCTCTGGCCGCATGATGTCCGCACAGGCCTTGCGCCGGGTGATCGTCGGCAACGACATCGATCATTCCGCCATCCTCAACGCGCTGTCCGAACCGCTGTTCGTGCTCGATGACGCCGGCTGCTTCGTTTACGTCAACCTGGCGGCGGAGCAGTTCCTGGGGCAGTCGTCGAAGACTCTGCTGGGCCGTCCTTTGACGGACTTGCTGCCGGCCGATCACCCCATTTTCATGTTGGTCGAGCAGGCGCGGGCCGGCGGCCATTCCATCACCGAGTTCGGTGTCACCATCGAGACGCCGCGCATCGGCACCCATCTGGTCGCGGTCGACGTCTCGGCGATCAACGAACACGAGGGGCACGTGGTGGTCGCGCTGCATCAGCGCTCCATCGAGCGCAAGCTCGATCACCAGCTCACGCATCGCAGCGCCGCACGCTCCATCACCGGCATGGCGGCGCTCCTGGGACATGAGATCAAGAACCCGCTGTCCGGCATTCGCGGCGCCGCCCAGTTGCTGGAATCTTCGGTCGAGGAGAACGACCGGCCGCTGACACGTCTGATTTGCGAAGAAGCGGACCGCATCGTGTCGCTGGTCGACCGGATGGAGATGTTCGCCGACGACCGCCCGATCGAGCGCGGCGCGGTCAACATCCATGAGGTGCTCGGCCATGTGCGGCGGCTGGCGGAGACGGGTTTTGCCGGCCAGGCGACCTTCTACGAGAGTTACGATCCCTCCTTGCCGCCGGTCTACGGCAACCGGGATCTGCTGATTCAGGCGCTTTTGAATCTGGTCAAGAACGCCGTCGAGGCGCTGCCGAAAACAGGTGGCGAGATCCACTTGTCGACCCGCTACCAGCAGGGCGTGCGCCTTGCGATTCCCGGCGGCAGCAGCCGTGTCGACCTGCCCCTGGCCGTCACGATTCGCGACAGCGGCAAGGGCATTCCCCAGGATCTGCGCGCCAGCCTGTTCGACCCCTTCGTCACCACCAAGCCCGCGGGCAAGGGCTTGGGCCTGGCGCTCGTCGCCAAGGTCGTCGGCGACCACGGCGGCACCATCGAGTTCGAGAGCGACGAGAAGGGGACGACCTTCAGGCTGATGCTGCCCAAGGCCCCCTGACGTTTGGAAGCGGAAGCTCTGCCATGAGCGCAGCCAAGATTCTCGTTGCCGACGACGACCGGGCTATCCGCACGGTGCTGTCCCAGGCGCTCGGGCGCGAGGGCTACGACGTCCGCACCACCGATACAGCGGGAACGCTGTGGCAGTGGGTGCGCAACGGCGAGGGCGATCTGGTGATCACCGACGTGGTGATGCCGGACGACAACGGCCTCGACCTCATCCCGCGCATTAAGAAGGTTCGGCCCGAGCTGCGGATTCTGGTCATGAGTGCGCAGAACACGCTGCTGACGGCGGTCAAGGCGACTGAACGCGGCGCCTTCGAGTATCTCCCCAAGCCTTTCGATCTGCGCGAGCTGGTCGGTGCGGTGGAGCGGGCGCTTTCGCAGCCGCACGACGGATCGGCCGTGGGACCTGCAGCCGAAGACGAAGAGCGCTTGCCGCTGATCGGCCGGTCCCCGGCCATGCAGGAGATCTACCGGGTTCTGGCGCGCCTGATGGGCACCGACCTGACGGTGATGATCTACGGCGAATCCGGCACCGGCAAGGAGCTGGTGGCCCGTGCGCTGCACGACTACGGCAAACGCCGCAGCGGGGCCTTCGTCGCCATCAACATGGCGGCGATCCCGCGCGAGCTGATCGAAAGCGAGCTCTTCGGTCACGAGAAGGGTGCCTTTACGGGCGCCCAGGCGCGCAGCGCCGGCCGGTTCGAGCAGGCGGCCGGGGGCACTCTGTTCCTCGACGAGATCGGCGACATGCCGCTGGAGGCGCAGACCCGCCTGCTGCGGGTGCTGCAGGAGGGGGAATACACCACCGTCGGCGGGCGCACGCCGATCCGCGCCGATGTGCGCATTGTCGCGGCGACGCACCGCGACCTGCGCCAGATGGTGCGTGCCGGGGACTTTCGCGAGGATCTTTTCTACCGCCTCAACGTCGTGCCGATCCGCCTTCCACCGCTGCGCGAGCGCACGGAGGACATTCCCGAGCTGGTCCGGCATTTCTTTCGCCAGGTCGGGTCGGAGGGCCTGCCGACCAAGACGCTGGCCGCGGACGCCATGGCCTACCTGCGCAACCACACCTGGCCTGGCAACGTGCGCGAGCTGGAGAACCTCGTCCGGCGGCTGGCGGCGCTCTATAGTCAGGAAGTTATCGATGTCGAGGTGATCCGCGGCGAGCTGGCGGAGGCGCCGGGCGAGATCGCCAGCGGCTCGCGGACTCCGGCGCCGGTTCAGGGCGGATCGCTGGGCGACAGCGTCGAACGGCACCTGCGGGACTACTTCGCCGCCCACAAGAACGACCTGCCGGCGAGCGGTCTCTACGACCGGGTGCTCCGGGAAGTCGAGCGGCCGCTGATCGAGCTGACGCTCTCCGCAACCCGCGGCAATCAGCTGAAGGCCGCTAAGTTGCTCGGTCTCAACCGAAATACCCTGCGGAAGAAGATCAAGGATCTGGATATCGAGGTCGTGCGCGGGCTGAAGTGACCCGGGTTTCGAGGTCGTAGGCCGACCGGCAAGTCCAACAATCGACAGGGCTCGGCGAATTATCTGTTGCGTTCTGGCAACAGCGTGGCCCAATAGACGCGTTTAAACAGCAATTCGGGAGTTCGATCCCGCCGCCATGACGATTGAGGCGGACATAGATCCTAAGCAGGCGTCCGGCACGTCCGAGAGCAGCTCTCCGCGCAAGACGCCGGGGGGGGCCTCCGGTCGTCCGTCCGCTTGGCAGCTCTGGCGGCGGTTTGCCGTCTGGGCGGGGCGGGTGAAGCTCGAGCAGCGTTTGGCCGTGCTGCTGCTGATCGCGGCCCTGGCCACGGGCTCGCTCACCTTCGCGGCGATGACCGGCCGGATCGATATCCTGGCCGATCCGCGCGACGTGCTGTTGATGATCAATTTGAACCTGGTGCTGCTGCTCGCCTTCGGCGTGCTGATCGCACGCAGGGTCGCCATCATGATGATCGCGCGACGTCGGAACGTCGCCGGCGAGCGGCTGCATGCGCGCCTTGCCGGACTCTTCGCCCTGGTCACGGCAACGCCGACGGTCATCGTCGCGGTCTTTTCGGTGCTGCTGTTCGACTACGGTCTGCAGGGCTGGTTCAGCGAGCGCGTCAGCACCGCCGTGCGGGAGTCGATGGCGGTCGCGCGCTCCTACCTGGAAGAGCACGGTCGGGCGATCAACGCCGATGCCGTCTCCATGGCGACGGAGGTCGACCGGCAGCTTTCGCTGTTCGGGGCCAGGCCCGAGCGGCTCAACCGCCTCGTCGGCACGCAGGCGGCGCTGCGATCCCTGTCCGAAGCGATCATCCTGACCCGCGACGGCCAGATCCTGGCACGCGGCGGGATCTCGATGGCTCTGGTGTACAATCCGCGCGTTCCGCCGGACTGGGCGCTGAGCGCCGCTGACCGGGGCGAGGTTGTTATCGTCACGGCGGAAAGCGACGACCGGGTGCGTGCGCTCGTGGCCCTGGACGAGTTCGAAGGCGGCTACCTGGTGGTCGAACGTTTCATCGATCCCCGGGTCCTGGCGCATATGGACCAGTCCGCGACGGCGGTGCGGGTCTATCAGCAGCTCGAGGGCGAGCGCAGCCGCATGATCGTCACCTTCGCGACGATTTTCCTGGTGGTCGCGCTGCTGCTGCTGACGGCGGCCGTCTGGGTCGGTTTGGCGTTCGCCAACCGCCTGACGGCGCCGATCGGACGGATCATCGCCGCGGCGGAGCAGGTCGGGCACGGCGATCTCAGCGCCCGGGTGGCGGAGCCCGACCCGGAGCAGAGCGACGAGGTCGGCGTGTTGGCCAGCAGCTTCAACCGCATGACGTCGCAACTGGATCGGCAGCGGCGCGAGCTGCTGGATGCCAACCGGCAGCTCGAGGAGCGTCGGCGTTTCATCGAGGCCGTTCTGTCCGGCGTCTCATCGGGCGTGATCTCGCTCGACCGCGACGGACGGGTGATGCTGCCGAACCGCGCCGCCTGCGACCTGCTCCAGGTCGATGCGGAACAGCTCCGCGGCCGCAAGCTGGCCAACCTGTCCCGCGATGTCCGGGAACTGCTGCTGCGGGCGCGGCGTCGGCCGGGGCGCGTTCACGAAAGCCAGGTGGTCTTGCCCCGGCAGGATGGGGCTCGGACGCTGTTCGTCCGGGTCATGGCCGAGCGGGATTCCGACGGCATCATCGGCTACGTGGTGACCTTCGACGATGTCAGCGACCTGCTCTCCGCCCAGCGCAAGGCGGCCTGGGCCGACGTGGCGCGGCGGATCGCCCATGAGATCAAGAACCCCCTGACACCGATCCAGCTCTCGGCCGAACGCCTGAAACGCAAGTACCTCAAGCAGATCGAGCAGGATCCGGAAACCTTCGGCGTGCTGTCGGACACCATTGTCCGTCACGTCGGCGATATCGGCCGCATGGTCGATGAGTTTTCCTCCTTCGCGCGGATGCCGGCGCCGCAGATGCGCGAGACGGATCTGGCCAAGCTGCTGCGCGAGGCGGTGGTGCTGCAGGACAGTGGCAATGCCGAAGTTGCGTTCGAGCTCGACCTTCCGAGCAAGCCCGTCGTTCAGGCCGTCGATGCGGCCCAGATCAACCGGGCGCTGACCAACATCCTCAAGAACGCCGCGGAATCGGTCGAAGCCCGCGTGACCGCTGAACGCGAGGCCGGCGCAGACGCCGCGCCCGGGCGGATCGTCGTGCGATTGCTGGAGGGCGAGGAGGGCTGGATCGTGACCGTGGCCGACAACGGCCGTGGCCTGCCGCGCGAGAATCGCGACCGCCTGACGGAACCTTATGTGACGACGCGCGAGAAGGGCACGGGTCTGGGCTTGGCTATCGTGAAGAAGATCATGGAAGACCATGGCGGCGACCTCCGGCTGGGGGACAATCCGGAGGGGAGCGGGGCGCTGGTCAGCCTGGTTTTCTCGTCCGGTGAGGAGGCGTCGGGCAGCGAAGACACGGCAGGCAGCGGCCGGGCAGCGACGCCCGAACGCCACAGTAAGACATCTCAACACCAGAGTTAGGTAACGCCCATGGCGGACGATATCCTGATCGTCGACGACGAAGTCGACATTCGGCTGCTGATACAGGGAATCCTCGAGGACGAGGGCTACAGCGTGCGGACGGCGGCGGAGTCCGTGACGGCCTTGGAAGAGATTCGCGCCCGCCGGCCCAATCTCGTCGTGCTCGACATCTGGCTGACCAACTCGCAGATCGACGGTTTGGAGTTGCTGCGGGTGCTGCAGCGCGAGCATCCCGGCCTGCCGGTCGTGATGATCTCCGGTCACGGCACCATCGAAACGGCGGTGGAGGCGATCAAGGACGGCGCCTACGACTTCATCGAAAAACCCTTTAAGGCCGATCGGCTGCTGTTGATCGTGCAGCGGGCCATCGAGGCCGCGCGGCTGCGCCAGGAGAATGCCGAGCTGCGCCTGCGCGGCACCACCGAAGACGAATTGATCGGGCGCTGCAGTGCGATCCAGCAATTGCGCCAGGGACTGCTGCGGGTGGCGCCGACCGGCAGCCGGGTGCTGATCACGGGGCCGGCGGGCGCCGGCAAGGAAGTGGCGGCACGGCAGCTGCATCAGAGCTCCAAGCGGGCGAACGGCCCTTTCGTGGTTCTGAACTGCGCAACGATGCATCCGGAGCGAATCGAGCAGGAGCTCTTCGGCATCGAGCAGGGCGCCAACGGCCACGACAGCGTCAGCAAGATTGGAACCTTCGAGCGCGCGCACGGCGGCACGCTGTTGCTCGACGAGGTGGCGGACATGCCCCTGGAGACCCAGGGCAAGATCGTGCGGGTGCTGCAGGATCAATCCTTCACAAGGGTCGGCGGCAGCCGGTCCGTCGAAGTTGACGTACGCGTCATTGCGGCGACCAATCGCGATCTGGGCGGCTTGATCGGCGAGGGCCGCTTCCGCGAAGATCTTTTCTATCGCCTCAACGTCGTGCCGCTGCATGTACCGTCGCTGCGCGAGCGCCGTGACGACATCCCAGCGCTGGTCGAGCATTTTCTTCGGCGCTCTGCGGAGTCCGCGGGTCTCGCCGGACGGCAGCTGGGCGACGACGCCCTGACCGCGCTCCAGACCTACGAATGGCCGGGCAATGTGCGCCAGCTGCGCAACGTCATCGACTGGCTGCTGATCATGGCGCCCGGCGCCGCGGAGGAACCGATCCGGGCCGAACATCTGCCGCCCGACGTCAGTTCTTCGGCACCGCCGGTCTTGCAGGGCTCGGGCGCTGCGGAGATTATGGCGCTGCCGCTGCGCCAGGCGCGCGAGCAGTTCGAACGGCAGTATCTGGAGGCCCAGGTGACGCGCTTCGGCGGCAACATTTCGCGCACCGCCGCCTTCGTCGGCATGGAACGGTCTGCCCTGCATCGCAAGCTGCGGTCGCTGGGCATCAACAGCGGCGAGCGCTGAAACCACTAAGGGCTTCCTCATGAAGGTCATTGTCTGCGGCGCCGGCCAGGTCGGCTTCAATATCGCGCGCTATCTGGCGAGCGAGAACGCCGATGTGACGGTGATCGACATCTCGCCGGATCTGGTACAGCGGATCACCGACAGTCTCGACGTCAGCGGTTTGGTGGGTTTCGCCAGCCACCCCGAGGTGCTGGAGAAGGCGGGGGCCGCCGACGCCGATATGGTGATCGCGGTGACCTATGCGGACGAGGTCAACATGGTGGCTTGCCAGGTCTGTCACTCGATGTTCGAAGTGCCGACCAAGATCGCCCGCGTGCGCCATCAGAGCTACCTGGACCCGGTGTGGTCCGATCTCTTCAGCCACGACAACATGCCGATCGACGTGATCATCTCGCCGGAGATCGAGGTGGCGCGGGCCATCAGCCGGCGGCTGTCGATCCCCGGCGCCTTCGACGCGATCGGACTGGCGGACGGCCGAATCTCGCTGATCGGCGTGCATGTGCGCGACGACACGCCGATCATCAATACGCCGCTGCGTCAGCTCACCGGCCTGTTTCCCGATCTCAACATCTCGATCGTCGGGATCGAGCGCGATGGCAAGGGCATGGTCGCGCACGGCGACAGCGAGCTGCAACCCGGCGACGACGCCTACTTCGTCTGCGACACGGCCCATCTGACCCGGGCGCTGCTGACCTTCGGCCACGACGAGCGCCAAGCACGGCGCGTCGTCTTATTGGGCGGCGGCAACATCGGGCTCAATCTAGCCCAGATCATGGAGCGCGAGCAGCCGGAGGTACAGCTCCGGCTGGTCGAGATGAGCAAGCAGCGCGCCGAACTTGTCGCGCAGACCCTCAAGCGCTCCGTCGTCATTCACGGCGACGCCCTGGATCTGGAAATCCTCGGCGAATGCAACATCGGCAATACGGAGACGGTGATCGCCGTGACCAACGACGACGAGGTCAACATCCTCGCTTCGTTGCTGGCCAAACGACACGGCTGCATGCGCGCCGTCACCCTGATCAACTCGACCAGCTACGGTCAGTTGGTGGGGCCCCTGGGCATCGACACCGTGGTCAGTCCGCGCGGCATCACCGTCTCGACGATCCTGCAGCATGTGCGCCGCGGCCGCATCCGCTCCGTCTACTCCCTCTCCGAAGGTCTGGGCGAGATCATCGAGGCCGAGGCAATGGAGACGAGCCGTCTGGTCGGCAAGCCCTTGCGGGATGCCAAATTGCCTGAGGGTGTCGTGGTCGGTGCCATTCTGCGCGAGGAGGAGGTGATCGTCCCGCGCGGCGACACCGTTATCCGCGCCGGCGATCTGGTGGTGATCTTCGCGGCCAGCAATGCCGTCAAGAAGGTGGAAAAACTCTTTGCCGTTAAGCTAGAATTCTTCTGAGGTCGTCTCTCATTTTGGGAGGGCGGTCGGAACGCGGCCTGGTCGGGGGGCAAGGCAGTCATGCTGGCAGACATCTCGCGGGCGCTCGCCCCGCTTTCTCTTTGTGTCTTTTTGAGTGCTTGCGGTCTGTTGGGGCCGCTGCCGGAGCGAATGGCCGGCAACGGCGTCGTTGAACCGCGGCTGGCCGGATGCCCGGATCCCCAGGCGCCAGATGCCTGCGCGCGGGGCGAGAAGCTGTTCATTGCCGATCTTCACACGGACTCCCTGCTGTGGGGCCGCGACCTCCGGGAGAGGAGCGATGAAGGCCACGCCGACTTCGCACGGCTGCGTGACGGCGGCGTGGATTTTCAGGTTTTCGCGATTCCCAACAGCACGCCTTTTCCACGCGAGTCGGATGACGTGCACTGCGCATCCGGGAGCGACTTCAACACCGGCGACATCCTGTTTCTGGTCAACGAAACCTTTCGTCCCAGCACCTGGAGTTCGCCGCGCAGCCGCACCTTTCTCCAGGTCGAACGCTTTCAGGCCTGGACCCGGCCCGGCGGCGCCGAGGCCGTGCCGCAGGTCATCCGCGTTCGCAGCGACGTGGCGGAGATCGAGGCCTGGGCGCAGGGCGTGCCGCAGCCGGCCAGCGCGCCCTATGCGCTGCTGGCGCTTGAGGGCCTCAATTGGGTGCACAGCAATCCCAACTGGGTCCGGCGCGAAATCGACGCCTTGATCGCGGCGGACTTTCGGATGGTGGCGCTGACGCATCGCTACAGCAATGCGCTTGCCGGTGCGAGTGAGGACTGCGAGGACCTCGAAGAGGGGCGCGAGCGTGGCCTGAGCGCGCTCGGACGGGTGGCCATCGAGATGCTGATCGACCGCGGCGTGGTGATCGATCTCGCCCACGCCTCGAGCGCCAGCATCCTGGACGCGACCGAGATGGTGATGGCGGCCGACCCCGCTCTGAAGCCCGGCCTCGTCATGTCCCACGGCGGTGTCTACCGCGCCTGTCCGCTGCCCCGGAACCTGCGCGACGAGGATCTGCGCCGGATCGCGCTGGCCGACGGGGTGATCGGCATCGGCTTCTGGGCGGAGGCGACCTGCTGGAATCCCGAGGACCGCTCCAGCACGGCAGTCGGGACGGCGATCGAGGCTGTGACGAACAGTTTCCTCGCGGCCCTGGCCGTCTTGCAGGATCCCGAACTCGCGGAGGACTACGAGGCTCATTGGGGCAAGGACTTCGACCCGCTGAACCACCTGGCGCTCGGCTCCGACTTCGATGGGGCGGTGAAGATGCGCTTCGATGCCAGTGCCCTGCCCAAGATGCTGGCGGCTCTGGAGAAGGCGGAATGCGATCTCGAGCGGCAAGCCGGCCTGCCAAGGGAAAGGCTCTGTAAGGACGGCGAGAAACCCTTCGCGGCGCCGGACGTCTTGGCACGGATTGCCGGCGGCAACCAGGCGCGGGTAATCGCCAACACGCTACGCGAAGACTATGGCCCGCAGGCGGCTGCCTTGCAGTAGGCGGACGGCAGCCATTCCCCCCGGTTCCAGCGGTTCATCGTGGAGACAAGCGCGCTATCTCTTGCTATTGAGCTAGGCTATAGAGCCGTCATCGCTATCGTCAGTCCGCCGGAGGGATCATGCCCCGTATCGCCTACGTCAACGGTCGCTACCTGCCGCATGCCAAGGCTGCGGTTCACATCGAGGACCGCGGCTACCAGTTCGCCGACGGGGTCTACGAGGTCGTGCCCGTGCACCGAGGCATTCTGGTCGACGAGGAGCTGCACCTGGACCGCTTGGAGCGCTCCCTGCGCGAACTGCGCATCGCCATGCCGATGGGGCGCGAGGCGCTGAAGCTGATCAGCCGCGAGGTGATGCGCCGCAACCATCTGAACAACGGCTTCCTCTACATGCAGATGACCCGCGGCGTCGCACCGCGCGATCACAAGTTTCCCGCCGCCGCCAAACCGGCCGTGGTGATGACGGTGCGGCAGATGAAACCGGCGGCGAAGGAGAAGTTGGAGGCCGGCGTGCCGGTGATCACCCTGCCGGACATTCGCTGGGCGCGGCGCGACATCAAGTCGGTCTCGCTGCTGCCGAACTGCCTGGCCAAGCAGCAGGCCCATGAGGCCGGCGCGGTCGAGGCCTGGATGGTGGACGGCGACGGCTACGTGACCGAGGGCACCTCGACCAACGCCTGGATCATCACCCAGGACAACGTTCTGGTGACCCGCAGCGCGACGCAGGACATTCTCAATGGCATCACGCGGATCGCGCTGCTCGACCGCGTGGCGGCGGAGGGCGTGACCTTCGAAGAGCGCCCCTTCACCGTCCAAGAGGCTTTGACTGCCAAGGAAGCCTTCATCACCTCTTCGACCAACTACGTCATGCCGGTCACGGAGATCGACGGCCGGCCGATCGGCAACGGTTATCCCGGCCTTCTGACCATGAAGCTGCGGGACGCCTATGTGGCGCACATCGAAGGCCGCGATGGCGAGGGGGCCGTGCCTCCGGCGCAAAGCGCGGCGTGACGGCGGCCGGAAGCTTGGACCTGCCGCAACCGCGGGCGCTGCTGTTCGATTGGGACAACACCCTGGTCGATAGCTGGTCGACCATCCATCACGCGCTAACCGTGACCTTCGAGGCCATGGGCCACACGCCCTGGACGCTCGAGGAGACCCGGGCGCGGGTGCGCCGTTCGGCGCGCGAGGCCTTTCCGGAGCTGTTCGGCCCGCGGGCGGACGAGGCCACGCGGCTGTTTTATGAGACCTTCGAGCGCGATCACCTGACCCATCTGCAGGAGCGGCAGGGGGTCGGTGCCATGCTGGCCGAACTTGCGGCGACGGACGGCCTGACCTTGGGCGTGGTCAGCAACAAGACCGGCCGGTTTCTGCGGGCGGAGGCCGAGTGTCTGGGGTGGGCGCCGCATTTTCACCGTCTGATCGGCGCGACCGACGCGCCGCGCGACAAGCCTGCGCGCGATCCGGTCGACCTGGCGCTCGCGGAGAGCGGTCTCGTGGCGGGGCCCGACGTCTGGTTCGTGGGCGATACCGATATCGACCTGCTCTGTGCCGTGACGGCCGGCTGCACGCCCATCCTGATCCGGGAGGATCCGCCGGCTGACAGAGAGTTCCCGGGGCATGAACCGGCCGCCCATGCCCGCGATGCGGCCTCTTTCCTCGATCTGGTCCGCCGCCGCTGAGGCCGATTTAATCGGATGGTGACAAAGAAAGGCGCCTTGGTTTCCTTTTAAACCAAGCTTCTGCATACTACTTCCCGGTGCTCGGTGCGTCGCCCAGGGGTGGTGCGCCGAGCCTTCGCGCGACAGCTTGCACCAGCCCGGTAGGCTGCGCGTTCAACAACAATCGGGCTCGAACAAAAACAACAGGGACTGACGCGATGGCCGGTGAGAAGTCGCAAAATGTGCAGGATGTGTTCCTCAACCATATCCGCAAGAATAAGGTTCCGGTCACGATTTTTCTCGTCAACGGAGTGAAGTTACAGGGCATCGTTACTTGGTTTGACAACTTCTGCGTTCTGCTGCGGCGCGACGCGCATTCTCAGCTTGTTTACAAGCACGCGATCTCGACGGTGATGCCGTCGGCGCCGATTTCACTGTTCGAGCCCAGCGAGCGCGAAGAGGCGACGGCCGAGGCGTGAGGCAGCGGATTCGAATTTGACGCAGAGCTTCGATCACCCGGGAACGAACGGGCAAGGGCAGGCGGGTCGAGCAGACTCTTCCGCGGGCGGCATCCGGCCGGTCGGCGGCGGCACGCGTGCCTGCGTGGTTCACCCGCATCTGCGCGAAGGACAGGCGGCCGACGATCCGCGGAGCGCGGAGGCGCGCCTGGCCGAGGCGGTCGGCCTAACCGAAGCCATCGACCTTCGTGTTGTGATGGAGACGGTGCTGCGCGTGGAGCGCCGGCGCCCGGCAACGCTGTTCGGCAGCGGTCAGGTCGAGCGGCTGGCGTCGGAGGTGGAGCAGGCGGAGGTGGAGGTCGCGGTGGTCGACGCCCAGCTCTCGCCCGTTCAGCAGCGCAATCTCGAGCGCACGCTGAAGTGCAAGGTGATCGACCGCACCGGTCTGATCCTGGAGATCTTCGGCGAGCGGGCGCGAACCAAGGAAGGTCAGCTTCAGGTCGAGTTGGCCCACCTCAGCTACCAGCGCTCGCGGCTGGTGCGCTCCTGGACTCACTTGGAACGTCAGCGCGGCGGTTTCGGCTTCATGGGCGGCCCGGGCGAAAGCCAGCTCGAAATCGACCGCCGGCTGATCACCGACCGCATCGCGCGGCTGCGGCGGGAGCTGGATCAGGTCAAGCGTACCCGGGAGCTTCACCGCTCCGCACGGCGCAAAGTGCCCTATCCGGTGGTCGCGCTGGTCGGCTACACCAACGCCGGCAAGTCGACGCTGTTCAATCACCTGACGGATGCGCAGGTCTTCGCGCGCGATCTCCTCTTCGCGACGCTCGATCCGACGATGCGCCGGCTGGAGCTTCCCAGCGGCCAGACGGTGATCCTGTCCGATACGGTCGGCTTCATCTCCGATCTGCCGACCGACCTGGTCGCCGCCTTTCGGGCGACCTTGGAAGAGGTGCTGGAGGCCGATCTGATTTTGCATGTGCGGGACATTGCCCACCCGGACAGCGAGGCGCAGCGCCAGAGCGTTCTCGAGGTGCTGAAGGACTTGGGCGTGGAGCCCGAGGTCGCGGGAGGGCAGCCGGTCCTCGAGGTGCTCAACAAGATCGATCTGCTGGATGCGGACTCCCGCGAGGTTCTGGCCGCGCAGGCCGGCCGGCGGGAGGATCAGGTCTGCGTGTCTGCCGTCGAAGAGATCGGTTTGGACGAGTTGCTTTCGGCGATCGAGCAACGGCTTCAGGCCAGCCATCGTGCCGTTGCCTGCTCGGTCGATCTGAGCGATGGCGCCGCCATCGCCTGGCTCTATCGGCACGGTCACGTCACGGGGCGTCGGGACGATGAGCTGCAGGCCCATCTCACGGTCACGCTGGCTCCGGCCGATCTCGAGCGCTTCCGCCGCCGCCATGGCGATCACAGTCGTATCCGGGCGCTGTCGACGCGCTGACTTGCCCTCGGGCGGCCGGCGAAAGGCTACAGTTCCATGATGGTTTCGGCTTTCGGTTGACTCTCTGACAGCCCCTCATATATGCACCTCAGCACTCTCGAGACGGGAGTGCTAACAGCCGGTTGCTGCGGGTGACGCGCGCCGGCTGTGCTTGTGTGATTCATCGATCTATCGCTCTAAAGGGAGGAGCTCCATGAAGTTTCGGCCGCTGCACGACCGTGTGGTCATCGAGGCCCTGGAAGACGAGGCCAAGACCGCCGGCGGCATCATCATTCCCGACACCGCCAAGGAAAAGCCGATGCAGGGCAAGGTCATCGCCGTGGGCCCCGGCTCGCGTGGCGACGACGGCAAGCTCAACGCGCTCGACGTCAAGAAGAACGACCGGGTGCTCTACGGCAAGTGGTCGGGCACGGAGGTCAAGATCGACGGCAAGGACCTTCTGATCATGCGCGAGTCCGACATCATGGGCGTGATCGAGTAGGCGCGATCTCGCCGGAGACACGCACACTCACGGAAGATCCCGTGATTACGTCATAAGGGAAAGGTTACGACATGGCAGCGAAAGACGTTCGCTTTTCTTCCGACGCGCGCCAGCGGATGCTGCGCGGCGTCGACATCCTGGCCGATGCGGTCAAGGTCACCTTGGGCCCCAAAGGCCGCAACGTGGTTCTCGACAAGTCCTTCGGCGCACCGCGGATCACCAAGGACGGCGTGACCGTCGCCAAGGAAATCGAGCTTTCCGACAAGTTCGAGAACATGGGCGCCCAGATGGTGCGCGAGGTCGCCAGCAAGACCAACGACCTGGCCGGTGACGGCACCACCACGGCGACCGTACTGGCTCAGTCCATCGTGCGCGAGGGCTCTAAGGCCGTTGCCGCCGGCATGAACCCGATGGACCTGAAGCGCGGCGTCGAAATGGCGGTCGATTCTGTCGTGACCGACCTCAAGAAGCGCTCCAAGAAGATCTCCAACCCCGACGAGGTGGCTCAGGTCGGTACGATCTCCGCCAACGGTGACAAGGAGATCGGCGACATGATTGCGGACGCCATGCAGCGCGTCGGCAACGAGGGCGTGATCACGGTCGAGGAAGCGAAGAGCCTGGACACCGAGCTGGACGTGGTCGAGGGCATGCAGTTCGACCGCGGCTACCTCAGCCCCTACTTCGTGACCAACGCCGAGAAGATGATCTGCGAGCTGGAGAACCCCTACATCCTGCTCCACGAGAAGAAGCTGTCCGGCCTGCAGCCGATCCTGCCGCTGCTGGAGTCGGTCGTGCAGTCCAGCCGGCCGCTGCTGATCATCGCCGAGGACGTCGAGGGCGAGGCTCTCGCGACCCTGGTGGTCAACAAGCTGCGCGGCGGCCTGAAGGTTGCCGCCGTCAAGGCACCGGGCTTCGGCGACCGCCGCAAGGCCATGCTGGAAGACATCGCCACCCTGACCGGCGGTCAGGTCGTCAGCGAGGACTTGGGCATCAAGCTCGAGAACGTCGACGTGAAGATGCTCGGCCAGGCCAAGAAGGTCACGATCACCAAGGAAGAGACCACGATCGTCGACGGCGCCGGCAAGAAGAAGGACATCGAGGCTCGCTGCGGTCAGATCCGTGCCCAGGTCGAGGAGACCAGCTCGGACTACGACCGTGAGAAGCTGCAGGAGCGCTTGGCCAAGCTGGCCGGCGGCGTCGCGGTGATCCGCGTCGGCGGTGCCACGGAAGTCGAGGTGAAGGAGAAGAAGGACCGCGTCGACGACGCCATGCACGCCACCCGTGCGGCCGTCGAAGAGGGCATCGTCCCCGGTGGCGGCACCGCGCTTCTCTATGCCTCCCGCGGCTTCGACAAGCTGCAGCCGGGCAATGACGACCAGCGTGTCGGCATCGACATCGTCCGTAAGGCCCTGCAGGCCCCGATCCGCCAGATTGTCGAGAACGCCGGCAACGACGGCTCGGTGGTGGTCGGCAAGCTGCTGGAGCAGAAGGACAAGAACCACGGCTTCGACGCTTACGCCGGTGTCTACTGCGACCTCGTGAAGGCCGGCATCATCGATCCGACCAAGGTGGTGCGCACTGCGCTGCAGGACGCCGCCTCGGTCGCCGGCCTGATGATCACCACCGAAGCGATGGTGGCCGAAAAGCCGGAGAAGAAGGACGACATGCCCGCCGGCGCGCCTGACATGGGCGGCATGGGCGGTATGGGCGGCATGGGCTTCTAAGCTCACCGCTTCCCGTACCTTTCGTTCGTTAGGATCGGGCCGCGGGGCGCAAGCCTCGCGGCCCTTTCTTGTGCGGTGTCTTCGCCAACCTATTCTTGAGGAACGATGCAGCTCGATCCGAACAAAGTCGAAGAGATCGTCGCCGAGGTGGCGGCCGAGGTGGTGATGCCGCGGTTTCGCGCCCTGGAGAAGCACGAGGTGCGCGACAAGGGCGTCAACGACTTCGTCACCGTTGCGGACGAAGAGGCCGAAGCGGCCCTGGCCGCGCGGCTGCCCGATCTGCTGCCCGGCTCCTGGGTGCTTGGCGAGGAGATGGTCGCGCGCGGCGAGCTCTCGATGGCGGCCTTGGCGCAAGACGACGCGCCGGTCTGGGTGGTCGACCCGGTCGACGGAACCTTCAACTTCGCTCATGGCGATGCCAACTTTGCGGTGATCGTCGCCCTCTGCCGCGGCGAAGAGACGCTCTCCGGTTGGATCCACGATCCGGTGCGCAACGTAACGGCGACGGCGGAGCGGGGGAGCGGCGCCTGGCTGTCCGGCGCGCCGTTGCAGACGGCTCCGGCGGAACCGCTGGCGGATCTGCGCGGGACGCTGCACGCCGGATTTCGTGGCAACCCCGACCTGAAGGCCAAGATCGATCGCAATCGCGGCGCCGTGCGGCAGGTCCGCAGCTTGCGATGCTCCGGTCAGGAATACATCCGCCTGGCAGGCGGCGAGACGCATTTCACGCTCTTCAGCAGCACGAAACCCTGGGACCACCTGGCCGGTGTTCTGATCCACCGGGAAGCCGGCGGTCACTCCTGCCTGCTCGACCGGCGCCTCTATCGGCCGCAGGACGGGCAGGGCATTGGCCTGCTCTCTGCGCCCGACCGGGAGTCCTGGCTGAGCTTGCGTGCGGCGCTCTTCGGGCCCGACTGGCGTCCCGAGGACGACGCGGCGATGACCGCAGACGGCGCTCTGCCCTGATCTCAAGCCGCAGACGAAACGTCGCGTTCTGATTGTGTGCTCCCAGCTTGCCACTGCGGCCCATCTGCAGGGAGATCCCGGTAAACTGAATGCTTGGTAACTTCTCTGTCACTTCTCCGAAGTAGGGCCCAGCGCTACCATCGGTTCAAGCTGTGAGGCGGTGCGCGCTCACGGGCCGCCAGGACGAGGCCTTGCGCGAGAGGGAGAAGCGTCTTGCCGAGATTTCCGACTCCTCTGTCCGCTGCAATCCTGGCCGCGTTTGTCGCCTTGCCAGGCGCCGCGGACGCCCAGGACCTGCTTCCGGACGCTCAGGCCAGGATTCTTGACAGAAACGGCGAGACGACAGGGACGGCTGCCTTGATCCAGGGCCCGCACGGTCTGTTGATCACCGTCGAAATGGTCGGCCTGCCACCCGGCTGGCACGCCTTCCATATCCACCAAGTCGGCGACTGCTCCGATCCCGAGGACGGCTTCAAGGCCTCCGGCGGCCATCTCGGGCTGGAGGAAGCGGCGCATGGGCTGATGGCGGCCGACGGGCCGCATGCCGGCAACCTGCCGAACATTCATGCCGACGAGCAGGGACGGGTCCGGGTCCAGCTCTTCACCACCTTTGCCTCGCTGACCGGCGCGGAGGGCCCCGGCATGACCGTGCTCGACGAGGACGGCGCAGCCCTGGTGGTCCACGAAAATCCGGACGATCACATCACCGACCCCGCCGGCGGTGGCGGACGTCGTCTGGTCTGCGGCGTGATCTCACAATAGCGGCTGGATAGAGATTCCGGCTTAGAGCTCGATCGGCTGACCCAGGCGGCCGGCGAGATCCTGAATGAACTGCCAGGCGACCCGGCCCGAGCGCGAGCCGCGGGTGACGGACCATTCCTTGGCTTCCGCCTCCAACTGCTTCGGATCGACCTCCAGGCTGAAGTGGGCGACATAGCCCCGGACCATGGCCAGGAAGGTCTGCTGGTCGCAGTTGTGGAAGCCGAGCCAGAGACCGAAGCGGTCGGAAAGGCTGACCTTCTCCTCGACCGCTTCGCTGGGGTTGATGGCCGTCGAGCGCTCGTTGTCGATCATGTCGCGCGCCATCAGGTGGCGGCGGTTCGAGGTGGCGTAGAACAGTACGTTGCCGGGCCGCCCCTCGATGCCGCCCTCCAGGACCGCCTTCAGCGACTTGTAGCTGGCGTCCTCCTGATCGAAGGAGAGATCGTCGCAGAACAGCAGGAAGCGCCGTGGCGCCTCCTCGCGCAACAGGTGCAGCAGGCGCGGCAGAGTCGGGATGTCTTCCCGGTGGATCTCGACCAGGGCCAGCGTCGGGGTCAGCTTCAGGGTTTCGTTGACCTGCGCATGGGCCGCCTTCACCAGTGACGACTTGCCCATGCCGCGCGCGCCCCACAGCAGCGCGTTGTTGGCCGGCAGCCCGCGGGCGAAGCGTTCGGTGTTGTCCAGCAGCAGGGTGGCCTGGCGGTCGATGCCGACCAACAGCGGGAAGGCGACGCGGTTGATCTTGGGCACGGGCAACGGACGCCCGGCCTCGGCGTCCCAGACATAGCCGTCGGCCGCGATCTGCTGGTCCGCTGCCGGCGCGGGCGGTGCCAGGCGTTCCAGGGCTTCGGCGATCCGCCCCAGCAAAGGCGACAGGTCTTCGACGTTGGACGACGGCATGAAAAACCCCAAATGGATAGGAAAGGACCGGTGGTTGCGGGCGGGGAAGCTAGTCCTGCGGACCGGACGCGGTCAATCTGCCAGCCAGGCGGCCGAGCCGGGCGGTCGGGGTAGGTGACTGAGTAGGTGGCCGAGTAGGTGACTGGGCCGGCGCCTGGGCCGGCGATCAGGCCGAGCCGGCGTCTTCCCCTATTCTGCCTGCCGACGTTGCAAAACCCGGGCGCGCGGCTATAGTCCGCCGGACTTTTTCGACCCGGCAGACCCTAGGCTCGAACCCACTGTGTGGGGCTGGGCCGGTCCCGGTCCCAACAAACGAGGACTTGATGCTGATCTCTCCCGCATATGCTCAGGCCGCCGGCGGCGCGGACGGCGGCAGCGCGTTGCTGACGTTCCTGCCGCTGATCCTGATTTTCGTTGTCTTCTATTTCCTTCTGATTCGCCCGCAGCAGAAGCGCCAGAAGGAACACAAGGCAATGGTGCAGTCCTTGAGCCGAGGCGATCGCGTGGTCACGGCGGGCGGTATCTATGGCACTATTGCGCGTGTCATCTCCGATACCGAGGTGGATGTCGAGATCGCGGATGGCGTGAAGGTGCGCATGTTGCGCGGCACGGTGCAGGAGATCGTCGGCCGGAACGAACCGGTCGAGCGTGGCGCCAAGACTCGCGGTAAGAAGAAGGACGAGGCCGAAGAAGAGGAAGCGTAGGCCGCCCCCGGCAGGATATCGGCGCACGACCGACTCTCTCGCCGGTCGCCTTGGCCGATCTCCGGTTGTCCCACGGCGTTGCTGCGATCCCTGCGCCTGGCTTTAAAGAAGGTCTGGAATTCCCATGGTCCAGTTTTCCCGCTGGCAACTCCTGGCGGTCCTAGCCGTGGTTTTGCTCGGCTTCGCCTTCGCGTCGCCGAACCTTTTGCCCCGGCAGGTGTCCGAAAGCCTGCCGTCCTGGCTGCCGAACCAGCAGGTCAGCCTCGGCCTGGATCTACAGGGCGGCTCGTCGCTGCTGCTCGAAGTCGACATGGTGACGGTGTTCGAAGAGGAACTGGACAACCTCGTCGACACGGTACGCAGCGAGCTGCGGCAGGAGCGGATCGGCTACACCGGCCTGCGCAGCGAGGGCGATAGCGTCTTCTTCACCTTACGCGACCCGACCCAGGCGGAGGCGGCGGAAGAGGCTCTGGTGGTCTTTACCGGCGATGCCCTGCTGCGGGTCGACGGCAGCAGCGGCGAGGGCGAAATCGAGCTGACCGCACAGGTCAGGCAGGAGCGGCAGATCAGTGTCCTGCAGCAATCGATCGAGATCGTGCGCCGCCGTATCGACGAGCTGGGGACCCGAGAGCCAGCGATCCAACGCCAGGGTGACGAGCGCATTCTGGTTCAGGTGCCCGGCGTGGAGAACCCCGAACGCCTGATCGACTTGCTGGGGCAGACGGCGCAGCTCAGCTTCCGCATGGTCAACGGGGACGTGCAGCCGGGCCTCGACCCGGTCCCGCCGGGCTCCGAGCTGCTGCCGATGGAAGACGATCCCACCGGCGCGTCGCAGATCGTGGTGCGCAAGCGCATCCTGGTGTCCGGCGAGAACCTGACCGACGCGCAGCCGAGCTTCCAGGATGGACAGCCGGTGGTCAGCTTCCGCTTCGATTCCACCGGCGCCCAGCGTTTCGGCCAGGTGACGCAGGACAACGTGGGACGGCCCTTCGCCATCGTCCTGGATGAAGCGGTGATCTCCGCGCCGGTGATCCGCGAACCGATTCTGGGCGGTAGCGGCGTCATCAGCGGGAACTTCACCGTTCAGGAGGCGCAGGATCTCGCCCTGCTGCTGCGGGCCGGTGCCTTACCGGCGCCACTGACGGTGATCGAGCAGCGCTCGGTCGGGCCCGGCTTGGGCGCCGACTCGATCCGCGCCGGCGAGTTCGCCGCGATGCTGGGTCTGCTGCTGGTGATCGTTTTCATGGGCTTGGCCTATGGCCTCTTCGGACTCTTTGCCAACGTCGCCCTGATCATCAACTTGATCCTCCTGCTGGCCGCGCTCTCAGGCCTGCAGGCGACGCTGACCTTGCCGGGCATTGCCGGCATCGTGCTGACCATCGGCATGGCGGTGGACGCCAACGTTCTGGTCTTCGAGCGCATACGCGAGGAAACGCGCCTGGGCCGTGGTCCGGTGTCGGCCATCGATGCCGGCTACAAGCGGGCGCTGACGACGATCATCGACTCAAACCTGACGACCCTGATCGCCGCACTGCTGCTGTTCCAGTTCGGCTCCGGCCCGATCAAGGGCTTTGCCGTGACTCTGGCCATCGGCATCCTCACCTCCATGTTCACGGCGATCATGGTCACCCGTCTGATGGTCGTGACCTGGCTGCGCCGCCGGCGTACGCCCGCCAAGGCTCTGCCGATCTGAGCCGTTTCGAGTAGGACACTGCGCTATGGCCTTGATCCGACTGCTGCCGATCGACCCGAAGCTCGACTTTCTCGGCAAGCGGCACCTCTTCATGGTGTTTTCCGTCTTTCTGGTGCTGGGATCGCTGGGAACCTTCTTCGTTCAGGGGCTGAATTTCGGCGTCGACTTCCGCGGCGGTATCCTGATGGAGGTGGAGACCGCGGAGCCGGCCGATCTCAGCCAGCTCCGGGCCGATCTCGGCGACCTCGATCTCGGCGAGATCACCCTGCAGGAGTTCGGCGAGCCGACGGTGTTGCTGCTCAACATCAGCCGCCAGGACGGCGGCGAGGCCGAGCAGCGCGCCGCGATCGAGCAGGTCCAGCAGACGCTGGGCGAGCAGGTGGTCGAGTATCGCCGCACCGAGTTCGTCGGGCCGAAGGTCGGCGCCGAACTGCGCCAGGCCGGCATCCTGGCGACCGTGCTCGCGTTGAGCGCCATCGGCCTCTACATCTGGCTGCGCTTCGAATGGCAGTTCGGTCTGGCGGCCTTGGTCGCCCTGGCGCACGACATCATCGCCACCATCGGCTTCTTCGCGATCACCCAGATCGAGTTCAACCTGGCAACCCTGGCGGCAGTCCTGACCATCGCCGGCTACTCGATCAACGATACGGTGGTGGTGTTCGACCGCGTGCGCGAGAAGCTGCGGAAGTACAAGAAGATGCCGATGCCGGAGCTGCTCAATCTGGCGATCAACAAGACCCTGTCGCGCACCCTGCTGACCTCGGTGACCACGCTTCTGGCGCTGATCGCGCTTTCGGCGTTCGGTGGCGAGGTGATCCGCGGCTTTACCTTGGGTCTGATCTGGGGTGTGGTGATCGGCACCTACTCCTCGGTCGCGCTGGCCGTGCCGCTGCTGCTCTATCTGGGCCTGCGCCGGGAACAGCTGACCGGCGGCGACGAGGACAAGGCGCCGGACACGCCGAAAGGGGCGGTTGAAAGCGGCGCCGAGTGACCGACCTGATGGTCATGAAGGATGCCGATGTCACCCCGCCGCTGACCGAAGGCCGTGTGCTCGTCGAAGCCTACGGACCCGGCCGTTTCACGGTCGCCGGCGAAGTTCGCGACGGGGCGATTCTGCTGACGGAAGATCGGGTCGCCGCCTGGGCCGTCGAGATCCCCGAGCAGATCACCCTCGAAAGCCTGTCCTTCATCCTGGAGCAGCAGCCTGCCTACGAGGTGCTTCTGATCGGCACCGGCGGCAAATCGCATCTGCTGCCCAAGGCCCTGCGCAGCGCCATCCGGGAACGCGGTCCTGTTCCCGAATGCATGGGCAGCGGCGCCGCGGCGCGCACCTTCAACCTGCTGCAGACCGAAGGCCGCCGGGTGGCCGCCGCGCTGATCGCGATTTAGCGCCTCTCATGCCCCAGGCGCTCCATCTCGGCGATCCACTCCTTGGCGGTGGTTTCGGAGGGTGTCGTCGCGCCGCCGAACAGGGTCGTGCGGATCGGCGAGAAGCCGCAGAACTTCAGGATGTTGCGCTCCAGGCTCTTGAGGCTGTGGGCGCGGTAGAACAGGCGGTAGGCGAGGGCGGGCATGCCCATGGTCACCACCACCCGGGCCGAGCGGCCCTTCAGCCGCGCGCCGCGCAACCCCTTCTCGACATCGAAGGCGAAGCCGTCGCGCAGCGTCTGCTCCAGAAAGCCTTTCAGCAGCGCCGGCAGCGTGCCGAGCCACAACGGATAGACAAGGACGAGATGATCGGCCCAGAGGATGTCCGCTTGCGCCGCGGCGATGTCGGAGGGCAGCTCTTCCGCCTCGACGTCCTTGGCGGTGCGCAGCAGCGGGAAATCCAGCCTGGCGACCGCGATTCGCCGGACCTCCTGCCCGGCGGCTTCCGCGCCGCGCCGGTAGGCCTCGCTCAGCGCGTGGCAGAGGCGACCGTCGTCAGGGTCGGGATGGCCGTCGACGATCAGGATCCTGTTGGGCATCGGCGGTAGCTCCGGTCCTGGGAAACGTCACCGTAAGCTATCGGTCTGGGGACTTGGCGCCTTGCGCCGGATCAAGGCATGGAAAAGGGCCGGCTCCCGAGAGCCGGCCCTTCTCACTTCAACGGCATCGGCCGCGCAAGCTTACGCCTTGGCGAAGTTGTCGTTGACGAAGTCCCAGTTGACCAGATTGTCGAAGAAGGACTGCACGTAGTCCGGCCGGCGATTCTGGTAGTCCAGGTAGTAGGCATGCTCCCAGACGTCGACGGTCAGCAGCGGCGTCATGCCGTCGTGCGCCAGGGGGGTGTCGGCATCGTCGGTGTTGACGATCTCGACGCCGTCGCCGGTCTTGACCAGCCAGGTCCAGCCGGAGCCGAAGTTGCCGGCCGCCTTGGCCTTGAACTGGCTGATGAAGTCGGCATAGCTGCCGAAGGCCTTGTCGATGGCCTCGCCGACCGCGCCGCTCGGCGCACCGCCGCCGCCCGGCTTCATGCCATGCCAGAAGAAGGTATGGTTCCAGATCTGGGCGGACTGATTGAACAGCATCTTGTCGCCCTTGGACTTGGCCGCGGCGATCACCTCTTCGACCGACTTGCCTTCCAGATCCGTCCCGGCGATCAGCTCGTTGGTCTTGGTGATGTAGGCGTTGTGGTGTTTGCCGTGATGGAACTCCAGGGTCTTCGCGGAGTAATGGGGCTCGAGCGCATCCTTGGCATAGGGTAGCTCGGGCAATTGGAAGGGCATGACGTCTCTCCTTGCGTCGATCGTGTTGGCCAAGATGGGAATCCGCTGGGCGCGACCGCTCCTTGAATGGCCTGAGTGTTTTACAGCGGCCGGCTCCGCTTACATAGGCGAAGGTACGCTGATGTGAACCATTTGAATTCTATGGAGTTCCATGCTCTCTGAAATCTTCGGTCACCGACGTGGCGGCTGATCGGCTGTCCTACTGCGCGGAGGAACTGCGGGCACGCGATCGCGACCGCTTTCTGCTGTGCCTCTTTGCCCCGCCGTCGCGGCGCGAGGCGCTTTTCGCGCTCTATGCCTTCAACCTCGAGGTGGCCAAGACGGCCGAGATCGTCAGCGAGCCCATGCTCGGTCAGATCCGGCTGCAGTGGTGGCGCGAGGCGCTCGCGGAGATCTACGAGGGCAAGGAGGTGCGCCGGCATCACGTGGTCGAGCCTCTGGCGGCCGCCATCCGCGATCACGGGCTCGCGCAGGCGGCCTTCGAGCGGCTGATCGATGCGCGCGAAGCCGACCTGGACCCGGCGCCGCCGCCCGATCTGGCGACGCTGGAAAGCTATGCCGAAGCGACGAGCGCGACCCTGCAGAGCCTCGCCTTGACCGTTCTGGGGGTGGAGGACGAGACGGCCGAGACGGCAGCACGCCAGGTCGGCATCGCCTGGGCGCTGACCGGTCTCTTGCGAGCGATTCCGTTTCATGCACGCCAGAAGCGGCTCTATCTGCCGGAAGACCATCTCGCGGTGACCGGCGTGCAGACCGCCGAGCTGTTCGAGCTGCGGATTTCGGACGCCCTGGCCGGTGTGGTCATGCGCCTGGCGAAGCGGGCTCGTGAACGCATGAGCGAGGCCCGTCGCCTGCGCGGAGAAGTGCCCAAGACGGCCCTGCCGGCTCTGCTACCGGCCTGTCTCGCCGACGCTTATCTTGCACGGCTGGAACGGGCGGACTTCGATCCCTTCGATGCGCGTGTGCAGGTCGAGCTGCCGAACCGAGCCCTGCGGCTCTGGTGGGCAGCTGTCCGGCGGCGTTACTAGAGCGCGATCCTGCTCTCGCCGACAATGCACAGCGCCCGCGGGAGAGGTCCCGCGGGCGCTGGCATGATGTCGCAGGATCGAGCGCGCTCTACATCTTCGGCGCAAGAACCTCGCGGGTGACGATTTCGCCGTCTTCGATGACCCAGAAAGCGAAGGTGCCCGGCACGTCGCCTTTCGCGTCGAAGTCCTGGCTGCCGCCTGCACCGACGTAGTCGATGTCGTCGCCGGCGGCGATGGCCGCCTTGGCCTTCTCCCACTCGCCGGGCAGGATTTCGGTGCCCGGCGCGCTGGCGACCTCACGCAGGGCGTCGCGGACCGCGGCGCCGTCGGTCGAACCGGCCTTCTCGATGGCCAGTGCCAGCACGAAGGCGGC
This sequence comes from Kiloniellales bacterium, assembly GCA_052168175.1. GTDB lineage: Bacteria > Pseudomonadota > Alphaproteobacteria > Kiloniellales > DSM-21159 > Algihabitans. The sequence goes on along the minus strand of JBQLZH010000001.1, from coordinate 607,094 downwards.
GTCGTAGGCCGTATCGATGAAGGGCTTGGGCGGCAGCTCTCCGAATTCGGCCTCATAGGCTTCGCGGAAGGTCACGGCGGCCGGGCTGTCGGCGACCGCTTGCGGTGCCGTGCCGATCGCGCCGTTCATGAAGTCGGCCCCGATCGCCGAGATGACGTCGGGCGTCTTCATGCCGTCGGTGAAGATGAAGGAGTCGAAGAAACCGCCCTCCAGCGACTGGCGCAGGATGGCAACGCCGTTCTCGGGGTAACCGATCAGCACCAACGCCTCGGGCCCGCCGCCGGCGGCTCTTTGCAGCTCGCCGCGATAGGAGGCGTTGCCCGGTTCGTAGGCCAGGTTGGCCGCGATCGTGCCGCCTTCGGCTTCGAAGGCTCCGGAGAAGGCGGTCGAGAGGCCCTCGCCGTAGTCGTTGTTGATGTAGAGGACCGAGACGTTCTCGAAGCCTTCCGCCTTGGCGATCTGCGCCAGGACGACGCCCTGCAGGCTGTCGGCCGGTACGGTGCGGAAGAAGAAGTCGTTGTCGTCGATATCGCTCAGCACCGGGGCCGTCGAAGCGCTGGAAACCTGAGGGATACCCAGCGGGCCGGTCACCGAGGTGGCCACCGGACCGGAGTTGCCTGAGGAGAGCGCGCCGACGATGCCGACGACGCCGTCGACGTTCACCAGCTTCTGGGCCGCATCGACCGCCGTCTGGGCCGCTGTTTGCGTATCGCCGACCACGACGGTCAGATTGCGACCGTCGAGCAGGCCGCCCTGAGCGTTGATCTCCTTCAGCGCCAGTTCGATGCCGGACAGCGACGAGGGACCGAAGGCTTGCAGGTCGCCGGTCATCGGCATCAAGGCGCCGATCTTGACGTCTTGTGCGGCAACGGGGCCGGCAGCGACCAGGAGGCCCGTCATGGCGGCCGCAGCCAGCGACGACTTGCCGAAAGTCATATCTTGTCTCCCTTGTTGTTTACCTTGTTTTGCGCCGGCACCGACAACCTCCGCATGCTGCCGACGAGCCCTAAGCCGCACCCTCGGCTCGAGCATGCGGCCGGCACACATTATCGATGCGTGTCCTTCATCCGTACAATGACGAACTTCTCAGCCCCTGACGAGCCTCGGTTGTCGCCCGCAGTCCTCCACCACTGCGGGCTTGTACCGCGGGGCCGCTAGATGACGGCAGCGGCCGGTCGGGTTAGCGTCCCTTTTTGCGGTTCCCGCCCTTGGTGCCGAGGCCGATCTTCTTGGCGAAGGCCGAGCGTTGCTCCGCGTAGTTGGGCGCCACCATCGGATAGTCTGCCGGCAGGCCCCATTTGAGCCGATAATCGTCCGGAGTCATGCCGTAGGTCGTGCGGAGATGGCGTTTCAACATCTTCAGTTTCCGGCCGTCTTCCAGACAGACCAGATGATCGGACTGTATCGATTTGTTGATCGGTACCGCAGGCGTTGGCGCCTCGGGCTCAACCGCTTCGCTGTTCAGCTCCGCAAGGGCGGCGTGAACCGAGCCGATCAGTCCGGTCATATCCGCGGTGGCGAGAGAGTTGTTGCGTACATAGGCGGAGACCACCGCAGCGGTCATCCTGAGCACCTCGGCTTCGCTAACGTTATCACCCGTTTCTTCGGTCATTCTTTAAGGCCCCGACTTAGTTCCCCCAATGACAAAGACACTACGCGAAAGCTTCATCACTGAAAAGCATAAAGACATGGCGTTTATTACGGTAGGGTCCCCGAATACCTGACTTAATGCGCAAAGAGGTGTAAACGAGAGCTGCTCGACTAGTGCAGGGCCGCTCTGGCAGTCCTGCCTGCCAGGTGAATCCTACTCTCTCACAATAGTAGAGAGCGATTCGCGTTCTAGATGAAAGCGAAACGACTTCCGTCCGGGATGTTCGTATTTGAATGATTCGAGGGCTTTGCGGATTCTCGCGGCAAGGCCTTGTGGTGACCTTTGACGCGGCCCCGACATATGGTAGCGTCCAGAATAACTTCGGGCGGCGCAGATCGGCGATCCCGAAATAAATCCAAAACGGGTCCACATCGGGACGTGCGGGGCACGGCGAAAGATCGTCATGACGGATAAGACCGTTGCGCTGGCCGCGGATCACGCAGGCTATGAGTTGAAACAGCAACTCGCGGAAGAGCTGGCCCTGCTGGGCTACAGCGCACTCGATCTCGGAACCAACGGGCCGGAGTCGGTCGACTATCCCGACTATGGCAAGTCCTTGGCCGACGCTCTGGCATCGGGGCAGGCGCCACGGGGCGTGATCGTGTGCGGCACCGGGATCGGCATATCGATCTCGGCGAACCGCAACCCGGCCGTCCGGGCGGCGCTCTGTCACGACAGCACGACCGCACGCCTGGCGCGCCAGCACAACGACGCCAACGTCCTGGCGATCGGTGCCCGGATCACCGGGTTGGAAACCGCCAAGGACATTCTGCGCGCCTTTCTCGAAACGCCCTTCGAGGGCGGACGCCACGCCCGACGCGTCGAGAAGCTCGGCGTGCCCTAGAGCAGGATCGCTTTGGCGATTTAACCCAAGGTGTGAATCGCTCTAGAACAATCGTTTGCCGTTCGCGACTGCGGACGCGAGAGCCGGCTGCAGGGCCGGGCTGGAAAGAACGTCAACACAGAAGGTCGACTGCCATGAGCCCCTCCGACGCCGCCCGAGGCCTTGATACCCTAGACAGCGGTTTCTTCTCCGCCCGCTTGCGCGACGGCGATCCGGATCTGGCAGACGCTCTGAGGGACGAGCTGGGGCGCCAACAGGACCAGATCGAGCTGATCGCCAGCGAGAACATCGTCTCGCGCGCGGTGCTGGAAGCCCAGGGGTCCGTGCTGACCAACAAGTACGCCGAAGGCTACCCGGGGCGGCGCTACTACGGCGGTTGCGAACATGTCGACGTGGTGGAGATGCTTGCAATCGAGCGCGCCAAGCAGCTGTTCGACTGCAGCTTCGTGAACGTGCAGCCGCATTCCGGTGCCCAGGCCAACCAGACGGTGATGCTGGCCCTGCTGCAGCCGGGCGACACCATTCTCGGCATGTCTCTTTCGGCGGGCGGTCACTTGACCCACGGTGCCGCGCCGAACCTGTCCGGCAAGTGGTTCGACGCGGTGCAGTACGGCGTGCGACGCGACGACGGCCTGATCGACTTCGAGGAGGTCGAGCGCCTGGCCGAGACGCATAAGCCGAAAATGATCATCGCCGGCGGATCGGCCTATCCGCGGATCATCGACTTTGCCCGGTTCCGCCGGATCGCCGATGCGGTCGGCGCCTACTTCCTGGTCGATATGGCGCACTTTGCGGGGCTGGTGGCCGGTGGCGTGCATCCGAGCCCCTTGCCCCATGCGCATATCGTGACCACCACCACGCACAAGACTCTGCGCGGCGCGCGGGGCGGCATGGTGCTGTCGAACGATCCGGACCTGGGCAAGAAGATCAACTCCGCTGCGTTCCCCGGTCTGCAGGGCGGGCCCTTGATGCATGCCATCGCCGGCAAGGCGGCCGCCTTCGGCGAGGCCCTGCGGCCGGAGTTCAAGGCCTACAGCCGGCAGATCGTGGAGAACGCCAAGGCCCTGTCGGGAACGCTGATGGAGGCCGGCTTCGACATGGTGACCGGCGGGACGGACAATCACCTCTGTCTGGTCGATCTGCGGCCCAAGTCGCTGACCGGCAAGGCGGCGGAGAAGAGCCTCGACCGTGCCGGGATCACCTGCAACAAGAACGGGGTGCCCTTCGATCCGGAGAAGCCGATGGTGACCAGCGGGATTCGCCTCGGCACGCCCGCAGGCACGACGCGCGGGTTCGGAACTGCGGAGTTCGTGCGGGTCGGGCAGCTCATCGATCGGGTGCTGGAGGGGCTCCGTAGCAACGGCGAAGACGGCAATGGCGCCCTGGAAGCCGAGGTGAAGGCGGAGGTCAAGACGCTCTGCCATCGCTTCCCGATCTACCCGGATCTGACGGTTTGATTTCGATTCACTGAGTGCCCTGGGGCGAGTTGGGGGGAGAGATTCGGTATGCGCTGCCCGTTCTGCGGCAACGAAGACACGCAGGTGAAAGATTCTCGGCCGACGGAGGATAACGCCGCCATCCGCCGCCGCCGTCAGTGCCCCAATTGCGGCGCTCGCTTCACCACCTTCGAGCGGGTGCAACTGCGTGAGCTGACGGTCGTGAAGAGCAAGAGCCGCAAGGAACCCTTCGATCGCGAGAAGATCTTGCGGTCCATGCTGATCGCCTTGCAGAAGCGGCCGGTCGACCGCGACCGGGTGGAGCGGGTCGCCAACGGCATTGTCCGGCGTCTGGAGTCGTCCGGCGAGAGCGAAATCCCCTCGAAGTTGATCGGCGAGATGGTGATGGATGCCCTGGCCACGCTGGACCCTGTCGGTTACGTCCGCTTCGCCAGCGTCTACCGAAACTTCCGTGAGGTCGGCGACTTCGGCGACTTCATCGGCAAGCTCGGCGCCGAGGCGGAAGACCAAGCGAACTGATGCCGGCCGGCGGCGTGCAGGCGCGGCCCTGGAGCCGAGAAGACCGTTCCTTCATGGCCGCGGCTCTGCGCCTGGCCGAGCGCGGGCTGGGCCGGGTCGCGCCCAATCCCTCGGTCGGCTGCGTCGTGGTGCGGGAGGGCCGGGTGGTGGGCCGCGGCTGGACCCAGCCGGGCGGGCGTCCCCATGGCGAGACCGAAGCGCTGCGGCGGGCTGGGACGGCTGCCAAGGGGGCGACCGTCTACGTCAGCCTGGAGCCCTGCGCCCACTGGGGCAAGACGCCGCCCTGCACCGACGCCCTGGTGGCGGCGCGGATCGCGCGGGCCGTGGTGTCCTGCGAGGATCCCGATCCACGGGTCTCGGGGCGCGGTCTGCAGCAGCTGCGCGACGCCGGGATCGTCGTCGACGTGGGCCTGATGGCCGAGGAAGCCTGCGATTTGAATCGCGGCTTCTTTCTTCGGCTGACCGAGAAGCGGCCGCTCGTCACCTTGAAGCTGGCCACCACCTTGGATGGTCGCATCGCCACCCACGGCGGCGAGAGCAAGTGGATCACCGGCGAGGCGGCCCGCGCACGCGCGCACTTGCTGCGCGCCAGCCATGATGCCGTGCTCGTCGGCGCCGGGACGGCGGGGGCCGACGATCCGCAGCTCGACGTCCGGCTGCCCGGGCTGGCGTCGAGCAACCCGGTGCGCGTACTGCTGGACGGCCGGCTGCTGACGCCGCTGACGCACAGGCTGATCGCGGAGGCGGACCGCCAGCCGACCTGGCTCTTCACACGCGCGGACGCGCCGCGAGATCGCATCGGCGCCCTCCGCGATGCCGGTGTGGACGTGGTGACGGCGGAGGTCGATGCCGAACAGCGGATCGACCTAAAGGCCGTGACCCAGACCCTGGCCGAACGCGGCATCACCCGACTGCTGGTCGAGGGCGGCAGCCATGTCGCCGCCGGGTTCCTGCGGGCGGGGCTGGTAGACCGCCTGGCCTGGTTCCAGGCCGGCAAGCTGGTCGGCGGCGACGGCTTGCCCGCCATCGCGGACTTCGGGCTCGAGGGGCTGGCGGACGCTCCCGCCTTCGATCTCGAGAGGTTGGAGCGGCTTGGTCCGGATCTTCTGGAATGCTGGCGCCGGGCGAGCTAAATCCAGACCCATGTTCACTGGAATCGTTACCGACCTTGGTGCCGTGCGGACTATCGAACAGCGCGGCGACACGCGCTTCACCTTCGATACCGGCTACGATACCGAGACCATCGCGCTGGGGGCCTCCATCGCCTGTAATGGCTGCTGTCTGACGGTTGTGGAGCGGGGCGATGGCCGCTTTGCTGTGGATGCCTCGGCCGAGACGCTCTCGAAGACGACCTTGGGTACCTGGCGCGAAGGCACGCCGGTCAACTTCGAGCGGGCGTTGGCACTGGGCGAGGAACTGGGCGGCCATCTGGTATCGGGCCATGTCGACGCGACGGCCCGGATCGCCGGGATTGAGCAGGAAGGCGATTCCTGGCGCTTCCGTATCGCCGTGGACCGGGAGATTGCGCCCTACATAGCGTCTAAGGGGTCTGTCGCCCTCGACGGCGTGTCTCTGACGGTCAACGAGGTCGAGGACGATCGCGACGGCGGTGCGACCTTCGGGATCAACGTCATCCCGCACACCTACGCGGTGACGACCTTCGGCACTTTGCGGAGCGGCGACCGGGTGAACCTGGAAATCGACCTGTTCGCACGCTACGTTGCGCGCCTGCTGGCAAGCCGTGCGTCCGGCGCCTGACGCCAGCCTTCTTGAGCCGTAGCGAAACTCCTATGTCGACTGCCACACCCCAGGAACCGCCCCCGGAACCTTGGCGCCTGACCTTCCGCGAGCTTGCGTCTCCGATCGAGGACATCATCGAGGAAGCGCGCAACGGCCGCATGTTCGTTCTGGTCGACGACGAGGACCGGGAGAACGAGGGCGACCTGGTGATTCCCGCGCAGATGTGCACGCCCGAGGCCGTCAATTTCATGGCCAAGCACGGCCGGGGGCTGATCTGTCTGGCCATGACTCGCGAGCGTATCGAACAGCTCGGGTTGCCGATGATGGCGCGCAGCAACGAGACACGCCATCAGACGGCCTTTACGGTCTCGATCGAGGCGCGCGAGGGCGTCACCACCGGTATTTCGGCACCAGACAGAGCCCGGACGATCGGCGTCGCGATCGATCCGAGCAGTGCTCCGGCGGACATCGTCACCCCCGGCCATGTCTTCCCGCTGGTGGCACGCGACGGCGGCGTGCTGGTGCGTACCGGCCATACCGAGGCGGCTGTCGACCTTGCACGGCTGGCCGGGCTGATTCCGGCCGGCGTGATCTGCGAGATCATGAACGAAGACGGGACCATGGCGCGCCGCGACGACTTGATCGCCTTTGCGCAGCGCCACGGCCTGAAGATCGCGACCATCGCCGATCTGATCGCCTATCGCCGCAGGCACGATCAGCTTCTCGAGCGGCGGCTGGACCGCAGTTTCGCCAGCCGCCACGGGGGCGGCTTCACCATGACGGTGTATCGCAACACGGTGACCGGCGCCGAGCATGTCGCGCTGTGGCAGGGGGAAATCGCGGACGGACAGCCGGTTCCGGTGCGGGTGCATGCCCTCAGCCTGCTCGACGACCTGCTCGGCGATCTTTCGCTCGGGCGCGGCGGAGAGCTGGAGGCGGCGCTGGAAGTCATCGGTCGCAGCGGGCGCGGCGTGGCCGTGCTGATTCGTCAGCCGCACGCCAGCAGCCTGGAAGAGGAGATCAAGGCGCGTCTCGACGAGGGGGGGCGTCCAGCCGTGCAACTGCGCGACTATGGCGAGGGCGCGCAGATCCTTCTGGATCTCGGCGTGCGGGATATGATCCTGCTGCACAACACGAAACATACCATCGTAGGGTTGGAAGGCTATGGCCTGCGCGTCGTGGGTCAGCAGCCACTCGATGGCGAGCCCGCCTGAGACCTGGCGTTCTGTAGAAAGATAGGTAGACGATATGGACGATCGCCCGCACATCATGGTGGTGGAGGCGCGCTTCTACGAGGACATCGCCGACGAGTTGGCGGCTGGCGCGATCGAGGTGCTTGAGGCGGCCGACGCGAGCTACGAGCGCTTCGAAGTGCCGGGGGCCTTCGAGATTCCCGCCGCGATTCAGTACGCTATTCGCTCGATGGACTTCTTTGCCGGCAGGCGACGTTTCGACGGTTACGTGGCGCTCGGCTGCGTCATCCGGGGCGAGACCTCGCATTACGATTATGTCTGCGGCGAGAGTGCGCGCAAACTTCAGGACCTCGCCGTGCAATACAGCCTGGCGCTCGGCTACGGCATTCTGACGGTTGAGAACGCGGACCAGGCCTGGGCGCGTGCGGCGCGGGACCAGAAGAACAAGGGGGGCGATGCAGCCCAGGCCTGTATGCAGATGCTCGATCTCAAGCGCCGCTTCCGGCTCTACCCACGCTGAGGCACGCTATGCCGCCCGCTTCACGACAGGACCCAGCCCGGATGCGCCGGATCGCACGGCTCGCAGCAGCCCAGGCGCTCTACCAGATCGAGGTGGCTGGCGTGGGAGCCGACGCCGTGCTGCTGGAGTTCCTGGAGCACCGGCTGGACGACGAGATCGACGACGGCCTGAAGCTCGCGGACATGGACCGCGCCCTCTTCAAGGACTTGGTGGGCGGCGTCTCGGCCCGGAAGGCCGCGCTGGACGAGCTGCTGGAACCGCTGCTCGCGCCTGACTGGACTCTGGAGCGCCTGGAGATGCTGTTGCGGGTGATCTTGCGCGCCGGCGCCTACGAGTTGGCACAGCGGACCGACGTCCCGCCGAAGGTGGCGATTACCGAGTATGTCGATCTGGCCCACGATTTCTTCGGTGGCCGTGAACCTGCGTTGGTCAACGGCGTGCTGGACCGCTTGGCCCGTTCGGTCAGAGCCGAAGCCTTCGGCTGAAACCATGGCGGTGCGGAACGAGTTCGGGCTGATCGCCAAGCACTTCGCACCCTTGGCCCAGGCGGTGCCCGGCGCCTTTGCCCTGACCAACGATGCCGCCGTCATCCCGCCGGACGGGCAGCGCGGCTTGGTCGCGACCATCGATACGATGGTGGAGGGCATTCACTATCTGCCGGACGATCCGGCCGAGCTGGTGGCGCGCAAGCTGCTGCGGGTCAATCTCTCGGACCTTGCGGCGATGGGGGCCGAGCCCGAAAGCTACCTGCTGACAATGGCTCTGGACCGGAAACGGGACGAGGCCTGGGTCGCGCGTTTCGCATCCGGTCTGGCCGCCGATCAGCAGGAATTCGGACTCGCTATGCTGGGCGGCGATACCGTCTCGACACCCGGGCCGATGACGCTGTCGCTGGCTGCCTTCGGCCGCGTTCCGAACGCCCGCGCGCTGGAGCGCGGCACCGCGCGCCCCGGCGATCTGGTCTACGTGACGGGGACCATCGGTGATGCCGCTCTCGGCCTGCTGGTGCGGCAGGGGCGGCTGACCGGCCTTCCCGAGCGCGAGCGCGGATTTCTGGAGACGCGCTACCGCCTGCCGCTGCCGCGAACGACCGTCGGGCCGCGGTTGCTATCGCTTGCGACAGCCTGCCTCGATGTCTCCGACGGCTTGGTCGGCGACGTCGGCCACATTGCCGCGGCCTCCGGACTCGTCATCGAACTGGCCTCTGCCGAACTCCCCTTGTCGGATGCGGCGAAGCTGGTGCTCAGCGACGATCCCGACCTGCTGTCGCTCGTCTTGACCGGCGGTGACGACTACGAACTGGCCTTCACGGCACCGCCGGACCGTGCGGAGGCCATTACCGCACTGAGCCGCGACAGCGAGGTTCCCATCGTCTGCATCGGGCGTACGCTGGCGGAGTCGGAGGCTGAGCCAGGGAGTGAGCCGGGCGTCGTGGTCCGTGATCGGCAGGGGGGGCGTTTGGATCTCGCGGTCCAAAGCTGGACTCACTTCTGAGAAAAACCCCTTAATTATCTGATTTATTTATCTTAAGAAGTCGGCCGTTACGGGTTGCGCGGGCGATGCCGCGGCGCGGGCCGAAAGACGACGGGGACGGTCGGTCGCAATCTCGGGCCGGCTTTACTTTGCCTTTACCAGGCCCGTTGGAGGTTGCTGGCTTGCACCTCGATCCCCGTCCAGAGCTCGACGATGAAGCGCATAGTGATCTTGCTGGTCTTGCTGGCCCTCCTGGGCGGTGGCGGCTTTGCCGCCTGGACCTATGGCATGCCGATCTACCAAGAGATGCAGGCGGAGAAGGCGGAGGAGAAGCCCGAGCCGGTGGTTGTCAATCTCGACCCCTTGCTGGTTCCGGTGATCGAGAACAACCGGGTCACCTATCACTTGACGCTCGCCATCTCGCTCGAGGTCGCAGGGCCGGAGGGCGACCAGAAGCTGCAAGAGGCGATGCCACGCGTGATCGACGCTTTCAACACCGAGCTCCACGGTCTGCTGTCCTTGCGCTTCGTCCGCGAGGGCGGGGTGGAACTGCCGCTGGTGAAGCAGAGGCTGCTGGTGGCGGGCGAGCGAGAGCTGGGTCCCGGCGTCGTTACCGATGTGGTGATCAACGCGGTCGACCGGGTCAGAGGCCAGCGCGAGACACAGGGCTGACCGTCTCGCGTTCGGCTGGTGCAGCGCGAGGGCTGCCGCTAAGCTCCGACCCCGATGACAGAGTCTCTCGCCCAATCTTCCGGCGCCCAGCCCAAAGCGCAGCGTTTGTCCGACGGCCGTAACCCGACGGTTCGCAACGTCGCCGTTCTGGCTGCCTGCATGGCCCTGACCATGAGTTGCCTCAGTCTGCTGATGACCGTCTCGGCGGTGGTCGGCGACATGCTGGCGGCTGATCCGAAACTGGCGACCTTTCCGCTGGCTTTGCAGTTCCTCGCGGTCCTCTGCAGCACCATTCCGGCTTCCTTCTTCATGCAGCGTTTCGGCCGGCGGGCCGGCTTCACGCTCGGCGCCTGTTTCGGCTTTCTGGGCAGCCTGATCTCGGCGGCGGCGGTCTGGTACGGCAGTTTCTTTCTGCTCTGCGTTGGCTCGGCCTTCCTGGGCATCATGGCGGTGCATGGCGGGTTCTACCGCTTCGCCGCCGCGGACACGGCCAGCCCGAGCTTCCGTCCCAAGGCGATCTCGCTGGTCATGGCCGGCGGAGTCGGCGCGGCGATCCTGGGGCCGGAGCTGGCGAAACACACACGCGATCTCTTCGAACCCTTTATGTTTTTTGGTGGCTATCTGGCCATCGCGGTCCTCAATCTCTTCGTGGTGGCGCTGCTGCAGTTCATTCGCATCCCGAAACCGGTTCGCACGGCGGGCGGGGCGAGCGGGCGGTCCCTGCTGGAGATTGCCAGCCAGCCGACCTTCATCGTCGCCGTTCTGGCCGCCATGGTGGGCTACGGCGCGATGAACCTCATCATGGTGCCCACGCCGCTGGCGATGCTGGGCTGCGATCACCCCTTCGAAATCGCGGCCTTCGTCATCCAGCTACACGTACTGGGTATGTACGCGCCGTCCTTCTTCACCGGGCATCTGATCCAGAAGTTCGGGCACTTGCCGATCCTGGGCATCGGTGTGCTGCTGATTCTCGGCTGTGTCGGCGTCAATCTCTCGGGTGTCGAAGTGGGGCACTTCTCGGTGGCCCTGGTCCTCCTGGGGCTCGGCTGGAACTTCCTCTACGTCGGGGGCACCAGCCTGCTGACGGAAACCTATCGTCCCGAGGAACAGGCCAAGGTCCAGGCGTTCAACGACACGCTGATCTGGGGCACCGTCGCGATCACGGCCTTCTCCTCCGGGGCGCTCTACAACGGCCTGGGATGGGAAGCGATCAACCTCGCAGTGGTGGTGCCGCTGTTGGCCGTCCTCGGCGCCCTGGCCTGGCTCGGATCGCGTCGTCCGGCGACCGCCTAGAGGTCGCCTAAAGCTGCTGCCGCGCAGCCCTGCCGCCACGGTTTCCGCGACTCTGTTGCCATAACGAGGCACTTCTGCCATGGTCCGCGCGCCCTGCCTCGGGGGAGGGCGTCACAACCGAATTTCATGCCACTTTCGAGTGTCTGCAACGGCTGCCCGACCGAACGGCGGCAGGTGGGGGCGGACACTGGGTCAAAGCAAACCGGGGGAAGCGTCACATGGAAGTGACCCTGTTTCTGGTCATCCTCAGCGGCCTCGTGGCCGTCGGCTACGGTGCGATCACGGCGAAGTCCGTGTTGAGCGCCGATGCCGGCAGCGAGCGCATGCAGGAGATCGCAGCCGCAATTCAGGAAGGGGCTGCGGCCTACCTGAATCGCCAGTACCGCACCATCGCCATCGTCGGGGCGGTCATTTTCGTTCTGGTCTCCATTCTGCTCGGGCCGATCGTCGGCATCGGCTTCCTGATCGGCGCCGTGCTGTCCGGCGTGGCCGGTTACATCGGCATGTACGTTTCGGTGCGTGCGAACGTGCGTACGACCCAGGCCTCTGCAACCGGCGGCCTGGAGAAGGGCCTGGATGTGGCCTTCAAGTCCGGCGCCGTGACCGGCATGCTGGTCGCCGGCCTGGCGTTGCTTGGGCTCAGCGTCTACTTCGCCCTGCTGCTGATCGTCGGCTACTCCCTGGGCGACCGTGAGATCGTGGCGGCCCTGGTGGCCCTGGCCTTCGGCGCGTCTCTGATCTCCATCTTCGCGCGTCTGGGTGGCGGTATCTTCACCAAGGGCGCCGATGTCGGCGCGGATCTGGTCGGTAAGGTCGAGGCCGGTATCCCCGAAGACGATCCGCGCAACCCCGGCGTCATCGCCGACAACGTCGGCGACAACGTGGGCGACTGCGCCGGCATGGCTGCCGACCTCTTCGAGACCTACGTCGTGACGGTCGGCGCCACCATGGTGCTGGCCTCGATCATCTTCGCCGGCCAGGCGTTCCTGCCGGAGATGATGCTCTATCCCCTGCTGATCGGCGCCGCCTGCATCTTCACCTCGATCGCCGGCACCTACTTCGTGAAGCTGGGGCCGAGCAAGAAGATCATGGCCGCCCTCTACAAGGGCTTCGGGGCATCTGTGCTGCTATCGGTCTTCGCCTTCATTCCGGTGACTTGGGCCACCCTCGGCTTCGGCACGGAATACAGCTACGCCGATACCGTCTTCACCGGCTTCGATCTCTTCCTCTGCGCGCTGATCGGTTTGGCCGTGACCGGCCTGATCGTGGTGATCACCGAGTACTACACCGGGACGAACTTCCGCCCCGTGAAGTCGGTCGCCGAGGCCTCGGTCAAGGGGCACGGCACCAACGTGATCCAGGGACTGGCCGTCTCCATGGAGGCGACGGCCCTGCCGGCCCTGGTGATCGTGATCGGCATCTATCTGACCTACGTCCTGGCCGGCCTCTTCGGCATCGCCATTGCGGTGACAGCCATGTTGGCCTTGGCCGGAATGGTCGTGGCGCTGGACGCCTTCGGTCCGGTCACCGACAACGCGGGCGGTATCGCCGAGATGGCGGACCTCGATGCCAGCGTGCGTGAAACCACCGATGCGCTGGATGCCGTGGGCAACACCACCAAGGCCGTGACCAAGGGCTACGCCATCGGATCGGCCGGCCTGGGGGCTCTGGTGCTCTTCGCGGCCTATACCGAAGACCTCAATTTCTTCATCCAGGAAGGGGTCGAGGCCTTCGAGGGCGTGGTGGTGAACTTCTCGCTCTCCAACCCCTTCGTGGTCATCGGCCTCTTTGTCGGTGGTCTGCTGCCCTATCTCTTCGGGGCTATGGGCATGATGGCGGTCGGCCGCGCCGGCGGCGCCGTGGTCGAGGAGGTCCGGCGCCAGTTCAAGGAGATGCCGGGCATCATGGAGGGCACGCAGAAGCCCGATTACGCGCGCTGCGTCGACATGCTGACCAAGACGGCGATCAAGGAGATGATCGTTCCCTCGATGCTGCCGGTGTTCTCGCCGCTGGTGCTCTACTTCGTGGTCTGGGCCGTTGCCGATCAGTCGGCGGCGCTGTCCGCGGTCGGCGCCATGCTGCTGGGCGTGATCGTCACGGGCCTGTTCGTCGCCATCTCCATGACGGCGGGCGGCGGTGCCTGGGACAACGCCAAGAAGTACATCGAGGACGGCAACTTCGGCGGTAAGGGGTCCGAGGCTCACAAGGCCGCGGTGACCGGTGATACGGTCGGCGATCCCTACAAGGACACCGCCGGCCCCGCCGTCAACCCGATGATCAAGATCACCAACATCGTGGCCCTGCTGCTGCTGGCCGTGTTGGCGCACTGATCGGCCGGCCTGCGATTCGCGGGCCGGTACAACGCGAAAGGGCCCGGAGATTGCTCCGGGCCCTTGTCGTTTGTCGGGGTCCCGACAGTCGTGACTTGGCAGGCGGCCGGACCTCGACCCCTTCGGTTACTCTCCGGTAGTGCCGGGGAAGCGGCCCAGGTTGCCGAAGATCTGCTGCAGGATCGTCAGCTCTCTGCCCTCCGTGGGCGTCTCCCGCGAAACCAGATCGACGCTCCTGGCGTCCTCGATGGTGTTGAGGCGGGTCTCCTGCACCAGACCGCGTTCGTCGAAGGTGATCATCAAGACGCTGCGGTCGGTGATGTCCGGGCGAAAGAAGGCCACCTGCTCCTGACGCTGGCCGATGTAGTACCAGGTGCGGTCCTTGAAGCTGGAGAGGGTCGAAGGCGTGCCCAGGATGCGGACCACGTCCTCGCGGGTCGAGACCCCTGGTTCGATTTCCACCACCTGCTCGATGTCCGGCAGGTTGCCGCGGACGTCGACGCGCTCGGCGCAGCCGACCAGCAGCGCGACGGCGGCGCCGGCAAGCAGGAGCCGGCGGAGCGATGAAGGCGTGAGCTCAAACATGGTCTTTCATCTGTCCTGATTGCGATACATGTCCTGGGCAGCATCTCCGGACGGGATTGCTTCGCGCAGGCGTCTTGACCTCATGGCGGATCCAGCCATTTGACGCGACATAACTTGTATCATCGAGACCCATTACAAAGCGAAGCGATTGTGCTTACCAGACTGTTCAGCCGAGACCCCTTGAAAACCCCGGGCGATCGCCGGGGCGACGAGGCAGCCCGTGCGCTGTACGACGCGATTGTGGCGCAGGCGCGGCACCCGCGCTTCTACACCCATCTGGCCGTACCCGACAGCGTCGACGGACGCTTCGAACTCTTGGCGCTGCACTCCTTTCTGGTGTTCCATCGCCTCAAGTCGGATCGCAGTGCAACGAAGGACCTGTCCCAGAGGCTGTTCGACATCATGGCGTTCCACCTGGACCAGTCGGTGCGGATCAGCGGCGCGGGCGACCACGGCAGCGCGACGCGTCTGAAGGCGATGGGCGAGGCGCTGATGGGGCGCTACCGCGCTTACGAACGCGCGCTCATCGCGCAGGAGCCTCAGGATCTCGAGGCGGCGATCGCCCGCAACCTCTATGGATGTGGTGCGGAGCCGGACCTCTTGCAAACGCGGGCCATGGCAGCCTATCTGCGCCGGGAGAGCCGCGATTTGTCGAACCAGGCACTCCCCGCGCTTCTGGCCGGCCGCGCCGCCTTCGGGGCACCGCCGGTGACGGAAGCGCCATCCCCTCAAGAGGCTGGCACCTAGTCTGCTTTTCGGCTGGTTGGGTTGGATGAGTCGGGGCGGCCAGTCGGTTGGAAGGAAGCGATCATGCGGAGAGTCGTTCGGAGGCCCGCCGAGCAGGCGCGCCCGGCGCCGGATCCCGAGTTTTCGCGGCCCTTCGCCGTCGACAAGCTGGGGCTACAACCGGCCGTCGTCGAGATCGAGGCCAAGCCTGTTGAGCGGGCGGCCTTGGCAGACCGTTTCGACCTGGGGTCTTTGGACCGTCTGACCGCCGACTTGAGCCTGAGTCGTGCCGGGAGCGGTTTGGTTCGCGTCGAGGGCCGCCTGGTGGCGGACGGGGCGCAAGTCTGCGTGGTGAGCCTGGAGCCGGTGCCTTTTGCCCTGGATCTGCCGGTTTCGCTGACCTTTGCTTCGGCGCCCCAGCTTGACGAAGGCGGCGAGATTCTGGTTGAGGTCGAGGGGGACGACCCGCCGGAACCGATCGAGCAGGGGGCCATCGATCTCGGGGAAGCCATGGCGCAAACACTTTCGGTTGCGCTGGATCCCTTCCCGCGATCCGCCGAAGCGGCATTGATCCGGAGCGAGTTCGGCCCCGGTACCGCGGCCCCCGAAGACGGCGGAGAGGAAGCGGACGGCGGGCAGGAGCAGCGCGCGGCTGCTTCGCCTTTTGCGGTGCTTGAGCGGCTGCAGCAGCGGCGAGATGACGAGGGGGCTGTGTGACAATGGCGTTGAAGTCGGGGGTGCCGCTCTTGCCGCTGGCTTTTGTTTTGCGCTAAGACGACGTAAATCCTTGTGTCCCGAGGGACGCTTGGGCTGTAAATCACCTGCAACGGTTGGACAGATCGCCACGAGTCGCGTGGCGATCTGTCCAACCGTTGCGCCAGTGGGGCATGCGATGCGGGCGAGACCTCGGCAGCGGGCCCCGAAAGAAAGGATATGAAGAGATGGCCGTTCCCAAGAAGAAGGTGTCGAAGTCGCGCCGCGACATGCGCCGCGCCCACGATGCCTTGAAGACGCCGAGTTACGTCGAGGACCAGGACAGCGGCGAGCTGCGTCGTCCCCACCACATCGATCTGAAGACCGGAATGTACCGCGGCCGTCAGATCCTTGAGCCGAAGGACGAGTTCTAGGTCGCTGCGGTCGGTGACGTCAGCGGTATGTGGGACTCGCAAGAACTGTGAGCGCTCGTCTGATCATTGCGTTGGACGCCATGGGAGGCGATCACGCGCCGGCCGTTGTGATACGGGGCGCGAACATGGCCCTGCGTCGTAAGCCGAACCTCGAGTTCGTCTTCTACGGTCGCGAGGATCAGATCCGGCCTTTGCTCGACAAGCTCAAGAAACTCAAGAAGGTATCGCGCATCGTTCACACGGAGGATGTGGTCGAATCCAACGAGCGTGCCTCGGTCGCTCTGCGCAGCGGCCGCAACTCCTCCATGCGTTTGGCGATCAATGCCGTGCGGGATGGCGAGGCGGCGGCCTGCGTGTCGGCCGGGAACACGGGCGCACTGATGGCGATGGCCAAGTTCGCGCTGAAGATGGTGCCGGGTGTCGATCGCCCGGCGATGGCCTCCTTCTTTCCGACGCTGCGCGGCGAGTCGGTGATGCTGGACCTCGGCGCCAACGTGGTCTGCGATGCCGATAACCTTGTCCAGTTCACCGTGATGGGCAACGCTTTCTCCCGCTCGGTCCTAGGGCTGGCGGAGCCGAGCTTCGGGCTGCTCAACGTCGGCTCCGAGGAGCAGAAGGGGCATGAGGAGCTGCGCGAGGCGGCGGCGATCCTGCGCGAGGTCGAGCTTCCGGGGCAGTTCTACGGCTTCGTCGAGGGCGACGATATCGCCACGGGAACCACAGACGTGGTGGTCACCGACGGCTTTTCCGGCAACGTCGCGCTGAAGACGGCGGAAGGCACGGTGAAGCTCTACACCGAGTTTCTGCGCCGCACCTTTCGTTCGTCGCCCCTGGCGCAGCTCGGCTACCTCCTGGCGAAGCCGGCCATGCGCAAGCTGCGCAAGCGGGTCGATCCGCGCCGCTACAACGGGGCCGTGCTGCTGGGCCTGAACGGCATTGCCGTCAAGAGCCACGGTGGCAGCGATGCACTCGGCTTTGCCCATGCCATCACGCTTGCCGTAGACTTGGCGCGCCACCGTTTCATCGACACGATTCGCGGCGATATCGCAAAGCTTGAAAGCCGTTCCCCCAGTACCGCCCAGGCCGCCGCCGTCTGAGCGGCACCTCCCGAAGGACCCCGGATACCTTATGCCCTTGCGTGCGCAAGTCATCGGACACGGCGCTTATCTGCCGGAGACGATCTGGACCAACGACGAACTCGCCCAGAAAGTAGAGACCTCCGACGATTGGATCGTGAAGCGTACGGGGATCCGCCAGCGCCACATCGCGGCCGAGGGCGAGCTGACGTCGGACCTCGCGGTGGCGGCCTGTCGTCAAGCCCTCGAACGAGCGGGTGTCTCCGCGAATTCGGTGGACCTGATCGTTTGCGCGACCGCGACCCCGGACGAAACCTTCCCAGCCACGGCCACCCGTGTGCAGGCACAACTGGGCATGACCCGCGGCGCGGCCTTCGATGTCCAGGCCGTCTGCAGCGGTTTCGTCTACGGACTGGCGGTGGCCGACAACTTCCTGCGCGTCGGCCAGGCCAAGACGGCTCTGGTGGTCGGGGCGGAAACCTTCAGCCGCATCCTGGATTGGAACGACCGCGGCACCTGCGTCCTCTTCGGCGACGGGGCGGGGGCGGTTCTGCTGCGCGCCGAGGGCTGCAACGGCGGCAACGGCGACCGTGGCTTGCTGTCGACGCACCTCTACTCCGACGGGCGGCACCACGACGCGCTCTATGTCGACGGCGGCCCCTCCTCGACGCAAACCACCGGGTATCTGCGCATGGAGGGCCGGGAGGTCTTTCGCCATGCGGTCGTGCGCATGTCCGAGGCGATCGATACGGCCCTGGAGGCCAACGATCTGACACCCGGGGACATCGACTGGCTCGTGCCGCACCAGGCCAATGTGCGGATCATCGAGGCGATGGCCAAGCGCCTGAACCTGCCGATGGACCGGGTGGTGGTCACGGTCGACCGCCATGCCAATACCTCGGCAGCCTCCATTCCCCTGGCTCTCGACGAGGCGGCCAGCGACGGCCGTCTGCAGGCCAATGAGCTGCTGTTGCTCGACGCCATGGGGGGCGGATTCACTTGGGGATCCGCGGTGTTGCGCTGGTAGTGATCTCTAATTGTCCTTTTCTTTGTGCCATTCGCGTGATTGACCGCTTCAACGCTCTCGATTAACCTCTTGTTTCAGCTTAGAGAGGAGGGGAGCCGATGAGCGGATCGACCATTACCCGGGCCGATCTCAGCGAGGCCGTGTACGAAGAGGTCGGCCTCTCCCGAAACGAGTCGGCGGAGTTGGTCGAGGCGGTTCTGGACGAGATCTCCGATGCGCTGGTGGACGGTGATACCGTGAAGATCTCCTCTTTCGGCAGCTTCTCCGTACGCCAGAAGGGCGAGCGCGTCGGGCGCAATCCCAAGACCGGCGAAGAGGTTCCGATCCTGCCGCGCCGGGTGCTGGTGTTCCGCGCATCGCACGTGCTGAAGCACAAGATCAACCCGGCCGAAGGCGGCTGACCCTTTCCGGAGCGGACGACATCCGGATCAGAAAGCGTAAACCGAGCAACTCGTGACCGATCAACTCGTTTCAGGGCGCAGCGCGCGCGACAGCGAACAGCCGACGGGCCAGGCCGCAGGCCGTGGCAGCGGGCGGGCCGGCGGGAAGTCGGCCGATGCCTTCCGCACCATCAGCGAAGTGTCCGACGAGTTGGAGGTGCCCCAGCACGTCCTGCGCTTCTGGGAAACCAAGTTCAGTCAGGTTCGGCCGCTCAAGCGCGGCGGCGGTCGCCGCTACTATCGACCGAACGATATCGAGTTGCTGCGACGCATCCGCGACCTTCTCTATCGGGAAGGCTACACCATCAAGGGTGTGCAGAAGCTGCTGCGCGAGAGCAGGAGCGAGGCCCCTTCGGCGGCCCCAGGCGGCAGCCCGAAGGAGGCTGATGTCGAGACCTCCGTCCGCCGTGAGCTCATGGCCTTGCGCAAGGAACTCGTCGTGCTGCGGGACCTGTTGCAGGCCGCAGCGGATACGTGAGGCTGCTGCCTCCCGCATTCGACGAGGCTCGCCCGCGTGCGCTGTCCCGCCCCGAAGCCGATATTGTCAGAGCCCGTGTTGTCAGCCCGCCGCTTGCCCGTTATATAGCGGGTCCTCTCGCCAAGCCGTTGTCCAGGAGCGGCTGATCCGGCGCAGGTTCGGGACGTAGCGCAGCCTGGTAGCGCACCAGTCTGGGGGACTGGGGGTCGCAGGTTCAAATCCTGCCGTCCCGACCACTCTTCAAGTTTGAGTGACGTGTTAAAAAGCCGGCCTAACCTGCTGGCCGCGTCTTGCTTTCGAACAGGCCGCGTCCGGCCTGCGTCAATCGGCAGACCAACCAATCGGGTTTGATCGGGTTCGCGAACCAGGGTTCGGCCCAGCCGCGTTCGATACAGCTTCGAATCGTGCTGGCCGGATAGCGTTGGCCATGGACATCGAACAGCGGCAGTTTTCCGCCCGGCTGGTCCAAACCGCGCCTGAGATAAGCGCGCTGTACCGTCGTCGGGCTGCGCCGTGAGTTTGCGTTGCGTGTCATTGCCGCCATCTTCGTCCCCCCGCGCTAAGGTAGCCGCGCCCGCCCTGTTCGGCTAGCCGGGGATGTGCCGGCGAAGGCTGCCTTTGAGGGATAGGAAAGCGATGGATTACAGGCTGCTCTATGTGACGGCTGAGACGGCGGCCGAAGCCAAGGCGATCGGCCGGGCGCTGGTCGAGGCGCGGCTGGCCGCCTGCGCGAACGTGATCGACGGCATGACGCCGATCTTCTGGTGGGATGGTGAGGTGCAGGAAGGCAGCGAGGCCGTGCTGATCGCGAAGACCCGGGGCGATCTGGTGCCGGCCGCGACGCGCCTGATCGTCGAGACGCACTCCTACGATCTGCCTTGCGTGGTGGCCTTGCCCATCGAGGCCGGGCATCGGCCCTTTCTCGACTGGATCGGCAGCGAGACCGGCGGAGCCGGCTAGGGCGCGATGCAGGCTTCAGGGGGCGTCCATCTGAAGCGAGTCTCCTCTCGTCGTCGACCGGCGGCCGGTCGTCACCCCCGGGTGTTGCGCAGCAAAGCAGCCATGCGGGGGCGAATCTTGCTCTCGACCGCGCCGGCACGGCAAAGTGTCGGCGTTTCCTCAACCGTAGGCCAACTCCATGTCCGCGCCCTCCGCCCGGCTGTCGCTGACCTTCAGCTGCCTGGGCCACTTTTACGTCCACCTCTTCACGGCCTTCTACTTCATCATCGTGCTGTCGCTGGAAGAGGTCTGGAGCCTGCCGTACCACGAGCTCATCGAGCTTTGGACGTTGGGCGCGCTGCTGGTCGGCCTGGCGGCGCTGCCGGCCGGCTGGCTCGGCGACCGCTGGTCGGCACGGGGCATGATGGTGGTCTACTTCCTGGGCATGGGCAGTGCGGCTATCGTCTGCGGCCTCGTCGATCAGCCGACGGCCCTGCTGCTCGGTCTGGCGACCATCGGTCTCTTCGCCTCGATCTATCACCCGGTCGGGATCGCCTGGCTGGTGAAGTCGGCCGCCAAGCGGGGCAAGGCGCTGGGCATCAACGGGGTGTTCGGCGCGATCGGCGTCGCTTCGGCCGGGCTGGTGGCCGGATCCCTGATCGATCTCTTCTCCTGGCGTGCTGCCTTCATCGTGCCGGGGGTCATTTGTTTCGCCACCGGGATTGCGCTTTGGATCGCCATCGCACGCGGCCTGGTGGCCGAGGGCGCGGGAGATACCGTCGCGCACAGTCCTTCGGGCCGCAGCGAATTGCTGCGGGTGCTGCTGGTGCTGGTGCTGACCATGACCGTGATGGGGCTGCTGTTCCAGGCGACCCAGGCGGCCCTGCCGAAGGTCTTCGACTTGCGTTTGCGCGATCTGGTCGGCGAGGGCGCCTTCGGCGTCGGCGCCGTGGTGGCGGCGGTCTACACCGTCGGCGGCGTGATGCAGATCTTGGGCGGCCATCTGGCGGACAAGCTGCCGCTGAAGCCGCTCTACATCGGCGCCTTTCTGTTCCAGGTTCCGGTTCTGATGGCGATTGCCCTGCTGGGCGGCCTGCCGCTGGTGGTGGCGGCCGCGATCACGGTCCTCCTCTCGACAGGCGCCTTGCCGGCCGAGAACATGCTGCTGGCGCGCTACACGCCGGAGCGCCATCGCAGCCTGGCCTACGGCGCCAAGTTCGTGCTGGCCTTCGGCAGTGCGCCGGTGGCGATCTGGGCTGTCTCCGAGGTTCAGGAGGTGACCAGCGAGTTTACCTGGCTCTTCGCACTGGCGGCCGGTCTGGCACTGGTCGCGACGTTGGCCGCGGCTTTCTTGCCGAGCGACCGCAAGGCAGTCACTCTGCCGACCACCCAGCCGGCCGAATAAGCAAAACAAGCAAGGGAGGAACTGATGCCACTGGTCGAAAGCCTCGATCACCTGGTCCTGACCGTCGACGATATCGAGCGGACCTGCAGCTTCTACGAAACGGCGCTGGGCCTGGAGCGCGAGACCTTCGGCGAGGGCCGCACCGCACTGCGCTTCGGCCAGCAGAAGATCAACCTGCATCCGAACCCCAGTCCGATCGACACCAAGGCCGGCAAGCCGACGCCGGGGTCCGCCGACATCTGCTTTATCGCCGCCGTTCCGCTGGAGCAGGTGCGCCAGAAACTGGAAGCGGCGGATATCCCGCTGGTCGCCGGCCCGGTGCCGCGAGTCGGCGCGCTCGGCCCCGTCACCTCGCTCTATATCCGCGACCCCGACGACAACCTGGTCGAAATCGCGACCTACGACTGACCCGATCCGTCGCTAGCCCCGTGTCTGGATCTGTCGGCGCACCCGCGTGACCGCTAGGTCCAGCGCGGACAGGAAGGCGGAGCGGTCCTTCTTCGAGAAGGGTGGGGGGCCGCCCGTGACCTCGCCGCTGGCGCGGAGGTCCTGCATCAGGTTGCGCACGGCCAGCGACATTCCGACCGAGTCCGGCGAGAAGACGCGCCCGTTCGGGGCCAACGCGTAGGCCCCGGACTTCACGCAGCGGCTGGCGAGCGGCACATCGTTCGTCACCACGATGGCGCCCGGGCCCGCCCGCTCCGCGATCCAGTCGTCGGCGGCGTCGAAGCGGTCGCTGACGACCACCAGCTCGACGTTCGGCTGGTCGCGCGGCACGCTCATGATGTCGTTGGCGACGAGGTAGACCTTGAGGCGGTAGCGCTCCGCGACCCGATAGACTTCCGCCTTCACCGGACAGGCGTCCGCATCGACGTAGACGGTGAGATCTGAGGGCATGCCGGGGTCCCGCTCGCTGGAAATTTCCCAAGCCTTACGCGGCCTTGCTCAGGAACGCCATCTCCATGTCGCGCCTGCCATGGCAGGGCGTCGCGATCTCGGGTAGGCAGGTGGGAGGGAACGCAAGCGCGGAGGGCTGGGCGCTGTGGAAAGCTTCATTCTGACGCCGTCTCGACGGGTGCGGCGGACACCTTTCTCCGACCGGGTCGAGCAGTCCGGCCTCAAGGCCTACACGGTCTACAATCACATGCTGCTGCCGACGCTCTTCGAGTCGGCGGAGGCCGACTACCACCACCTGAAACGCCATGTGCAGGTTTGGGACGTGGGCTGCGAGCGGCAGGTGGAGGTGCGCGGACGCGAGGCCACGCGGCTGCTGCAGATGCTGACCCCCCGCGATCTGCGGCCGATGCTGCCAGGCCGCTGCTACTACACGCCGATGGTCGACGAGACCGGCGGCATGCTGAACGACCCGGTCACGGTGAAGCTGGCCGAAGACCGCTACTGGGTCTCCATCGCGGACAGCGATCTGCTGCTTTGGATCAAGGGACTGGCGTACGGCTTTCGTCTGGAGGTGGACATCACGGAGCCGGATGTCTGGCCGCTGGCGGTGCAGGGACCGCAGGCCGAGACGCTGATGGCGCGGGTCTTCGGGCCGGCCGTGCGCGAGATCCGCTTCTTTCGCTTCAGCTGCCTGCCGTTTCAGGGGCAGGAGCTGGTGGTGGCACGCTCCGGCTATTCCAAGCAGGGCGGTTTCGAGGTCTATGTCGACTCGGCGGAGGTGGCGGGGCCCCTCTGGGACGCGCTGATGCAGCAGGGCGGCGATCTGCAGGTGCGTGCCGGCTGTCCCAACCTGATCGAACGGATCGAAGGACAGCTCTTGTCCTACGGCAATGACATGACACGCGAGAACACGCCCCATGAATGCGGCCTGGGGCGCTTCTGCGATACCCTGACGGCCATCGGCTGCGCGGGACGGGATGCTCTGCTGCGCGTTGCCGTGGACGGACCGATCCGGCAGATCCGCAGCCTGGCGATCGACGGCGCGCCGGTCCCGCCTTGCCTCGACCCTTGGCCCATCTATGCACCCGGCAGCACGACGCGGGTCGGCGAGATCACCTCCGCCGCCTGGTCTCCGGACTTCGACACCAACGTGGCGATCGGCATGGTTCAGCTCAGCCACTGGACCGGCGGCACGCAGGTCGAGGTGGAAACGCCGGACGGCGGACGCATGGCCACCGTCCGCAGCGCCGCCTTCATCTAGAGCCGGAGTCACGTCCTGGGCGGAAGCGAAACCGCTTCCGCCCAGGAAAATCGCGCTCTAGCGAAGTCGGACTGCTCGCAGGGCTTAGGGTGCCTCGGTTACTCGGCGGCTTTCTTCTGGGCTTGCCCGAGCGCTTGGTCGAGGTCGCCGATGATGTCCTCGACCGTCTCGATGCCGATCGAAAGGCGCACCACCTCGGGCCCGGCGCCGGCCGCGGCCAGCTGCTCCGGATTGAGCTGGCGGTGCGTGGTGGAGGCGGGGTGAATGATCAGCGAGCGGGTATCGCCGATGTTGGCGAGATGGCTCAGCATCTCGCAGTTCTCCACCACCGCGCGGCCGGCCTCGTAGCCGCCCTTGACGCCGAAGGTGAAGACGGCCCCGGCGCCGTTGGGCAGGTACTTGTCTGCGAGAGCCTTGTACTTGCTGGAGGGAAGCCCGGCGTAGGAGACCCACTCGACCTGCGGATGCGCCTCCAGGAATTCGGCCACGGCCAGCGAGTTGCTGCAGTGCCGCTCCATGCGCAGCGACAGGGTCTCGCTGCCCAGCAGCGTCAACCAGGCATTCATCGGCGACTGGCAGGGCCCGAGATCGCGCAGGCCGACCGCATGGGCATGCATGGTGAAGGCAAGGTCCCCGAAGGTCTCCGTGAAGTTCAGGCCGTGATAGGCCTCTTCCGGTCCCGCGAGGCTGGGAAACTTGCCGTTCCGGGACCAGTCGAAGCGGCCGGAATCGATGATGGCGCCGCCCATCGCCGTGCCGTTGCCGGTCAGGAACTTGGTGGTCGAGTGCACCACCAGGGTGGCGCCGAACTCGATCGGCCGGCAGAGGTAGGGCGTCGCCATGGTGTTGTCGACGATCAGCGGGATCCCGGCATTTTCCGCGATCGCCGCGATGGCCTCCAGATCGGTGACCACGCCGCCCGGGTTGGCCAGGGATTCGCAGAAGATCGCTTTGGTCTTCGGCCCGACCGCGGCACGCACCGCCTCATGGTCGTCGAAGTCGACAAAGCTGACGCCCCAGCCGAACTTGCGGAAGGACTTGGAGAGCTGCGTGATCGAACCGCCGTAGAGGCGGGTCGAGGCGACCACCTCGTCGCCTGCTTCCATGAGGGGGAAGAGTGCCAGGAGCTGGGCCGAGTGACCGGACGAGCAGGCGGTACCGCCGCGTCCGCCTTCCAGGGCGGCCAGCCGCTCCTCCAGGGCCGAGACGGTCGGATTGGTCAGCCGCGAGTAGATGAAACCGAACGTCTGCAGATTGAACAGGCTGGCCGCGTGGTCCGCGTCCTCGAAAACGTAAGAGGTGGTCTGGTAGATCGGCGTCTGCCGCGCGCCGGTGACCGGATCGGGTTGCGTGCCCGCATGCAATTGCAGTGTTTCGAAGCCGGGTTTATCGGTGCTCATGGTGGCGGTGCCTCCGTCGATTGTCCGTTTACGCGCCGAGCTTGCGGCGCTTGGAACTGATGATGCCCGAATTGAAGCCGCCCCACGAGAGCTCGGCGTTGAGCCGGCCGAACTCGATCTTCGGACAACGATCCATCACCACCTGCAGACCGGCGTCCTCGGCGCGCGCGGCGGCGTCCTCGTTCCGCACGCCGAGCTGCATCCAGATCGTGCGGATTCCCTTGGCTTCCTTCAAAGCGATGGCTTCGTCGACGATAGGACCTGCGGCCTGTGAGTTGCGAAAGATGTCGACCAGGTCGAAGGAGTCCGGAATGTCGGCCAGGCGCGCGTAGCAGATTTCGCCCAGAATTGTCTTTCCCGCCTGTCCGGGATTAACCGGAATCACCCGATAGTTCTTCGTTTGCAGGTACTTCATGGCGAAGTGGCTGGGCCGGTTCCAGTTCGCCGAGGCGCCGACCATGGCCACGGTTCGGGTTTCACGCAAAATGCGACGCAGGTAGCTATCGGAATAGAGGTCGTGATTCATCGCGATCCAATTCGGGGATAAAGAGCAGGCTGCGGTGGTGGTGAGGTGGTGCAGCACACTGTAGTCGTATGTCAGGTCCGGATTCACGCAGAGAATGCTGGAGGAGGGAAGGGCGCAGAGCATGGCTGCCATGGAGACCTTTTGGCCGGGCTTGAAGGCTCGGCCGCATGAGACCGCCCGAGCCCACATGGCCGGCCGGGTGCCGCGGGCCGAGACCGGCGACAGTGCAGCCGTGGTGCTGGACGATCTGCGCGGCCGGCATTTCGAGTGCGCGGAGGCGATCTTCGTCACCAACCCGGAAGGCCGCCTGGAGGGTGTCGTCCATATCAACGACCTGTTCGCCGCCCGGCCCGAGCAGGCGATGGCCGAGATCATGGAGCCGGAACACACGGCGGTTCATTCGGATCAGGACCAAGAGGCCGTCGCCCTGGCTGCCTTGCGCTTCGGTCTCGTCGCGGTGCCGGTGGTCGACGAGCAGGAACGGCTGTTGGGGGCCGTGCCGCCGCAGGCCCTCGCGCGCATCCTGCGCCGCGAGCACGAGGAGGATCTTCAGCGCCTCGCCGGTATCTCGCGGGACGGCGATACCTTTGCGCGCGGCGTACTGGAGGCGCCGCTGGGCGACCGGCTGCGCCGGCGCTTGCCCTGGCTGGTGATCGGGCTGCTGGCGTCCTCCCTGGCGACGCTGGTGGTCGCCGGCTTCGAGCACACCCTGGATGCCAACGTCGCCGTCGCCTTCTTCGTGCCGGCCCTGGTCTATATCGCCGGCGCGATCGGCAGCCAGGCCGTCTCGGTCGCGGTGCGCGGTCTCGGCGCCCGGCGCATGGCAATCGTCCCGCTGTTGTGGCGGGAGCTGGCGACCGGCGGCTTGATCGGCCTGGCGCTGGGCGCGATCGTGCTGGCACCGATCTGGTGGATCTTCGGCGACGCATGGTTGGCCTTGGCGGTCGCGCTGGCCGTGTTGGGGGCCGGCACCGTCTCGGCCGTCACGGGGTTAGCGCTGCCCTGGGGATTTCAGCGCCTGGGGTTCGATCCTGCGCTCGGTAGCGGCCCGATCTGCACCATCCTGCAGGATGTGCTGAGCCTGCTGATCTACTTCGCCCTGGTGACCTGGTTGCTGCTTTAGGCGCCGCTGCGGGCGTCAACGCACACCGTAGGCGTTCAGGGCCTCGAACATGCAGGCGTTGAAGTGGGCGCTGGCATCGTAGTTGTTGATCACCAGGCGCTGTAGCTTCGGGGCGGGGCAATCGACGTTGGAGGCGAGGAAGGCAACTTCCCAGTTGGCCCAGTCGCGATCTTCCTCATAGGCCCGCTCCAGCCAGTGGTCGACCCGGCCAAGCGGAGTCGAGGTGTCTGCCCGCTTCCGCTCCCACCAGATGCGGGCGTCGTCTTCCGCCCGCCGGATCGCATCCCGTTCCAGCCCGTCGCGGAGGCGCCGCGCGCTGCGCGCCAGGCCTTCGCCGACGTTCTCCTGTGCGGTCATCAGCCAGCGCAGGGCTTCTTCGGGACCGCCGACCAGCTCGGAATCCGAAGCGCCCGCGCGGGCGAGCGGCATCAGGGCGGTCGGGTCGCCCAGATCGGTGGCATAGATCAACCAGCGCACCCCCAGTTCCCTGTCTTGAGGCAAGCCGTTGCCGTTGAGGTAGCGGACGCCGAGCGCGATCGCGGCCGAGGAACTGCCGGCCTCCGCCGCCAAGCGCAACCAGGCGACGGCTTCCTCCGGGCGGGCCTCGCTGCCCTCATAAGTTCCCAGGCGTACGACGCCGATCCACTCTTGGGCCATGATCAGTCCGGCATCGGCGCCGCGCTCGGCGTAGAGCATGCGGGTCGCCAGGTCTTGACCGCGGCTGACCATGGCCTCCAGCGCGCCGGGATGCCCTGCATCGGCCGAACTCCCGAGCCAGGCGCGGAGCTGCTGGTCGGCGGCATCCCGGCTGCCCCGGGCGAGACGCCACCCTTCCATCGCCAGGCTTTTCTGCAGCTGGGCGTCGGTGGCGAGCAGATAGCGGGCATCGGCATCGCCCTGCTCCGCAAGCGGCAAGAGAATGTCCGCGGCGGATTCGGAGTTGCCCGCAAGCAGCAGATCGACGCCGACCTGCAGATCGCGCAGCGGAACCTGCGCACGGGCATCTCCCAAGGGAGCGGCCGACAGGAAAAGCAGGCAGCAAAGCAAGGAAGCGGAGAAGCGAAACGCGATCATGGCGCCTGCCTAGCCTAGCAGGGCCGGCCAGCGCAATCTGCGTCGCGAAAAAATCCCCTGCCGTTGAAGGCGGAGTCGCCTTCCGTCTCTCGGCGACCAGCTTACTTAATTATGGATCCAAAATACATATTTTGTGCGCCGAATGACGCAATCGGAGGGGACTGGTGGATCAACCTCCGTTGCCACGCGATCTCGGATTGAGGTCTATCCTCTCCGGTATCTCCTGCAGAGCGATGCCGCTCGAAGAGACTTATGAAGTCGGCGTCTCGACGCGCTGTCGCCTTCACGCGCCGGCCTCTCTATAAGAGGTATCGAACAGTCACCATAAGGTTGCGGGACATGCGGCTGAACCTCCAGACGGACTATGCCCTGCGGGTGCTGACCTACCTGGCGGTACTGCAGGACCAGCGTGCGACGACGGCGGACATCGCGGATCGCTTCGGCATCTCGCGGAACCATCTCAACAAGGTGGTCAACGCCTTGGCCCGCGAGCGCTTCGTCGAGGCGAGCAGAGGCCGCACAGGCGGGCTACGGCTGGCGCAACCGGCCAGCCGCATCGTCGTCGGCGACGTCGTGCGGCGCATGGAGGCCGACTTCGCCATCGCAGAGTGCTTTCAAGGCGGAAAGGGGGACTGCCTGGTCTTCCCCGCCTGCCGGCTGCGCGGCGTCTTGCAGAAGGCCCTGGAGGCCTTCCTGGCAACGCTCGACGGCGTCACCCTCCACGACCTCGTCACCCTCAACGCCGATCTCGAAACACTGCTGGTGCCGGACAGAGCTTGACCGGCGCTGTCTCCTGGACCAAGTCGCTCCCGACAGGTCGGATCAGCGGTCTTTCCAGACCGGCTTGCGCTTCTCGATAAAGGCGTCGAGGCCTTCGCCGGCATCGTCGGCCATCATGTTGCAGGCCATAACCTCGGCGGCGTAGGCATAGGCGCCCTCGAGGTCTTTCTCCCGCTGGCGGTAGAACATCTCCTTGCCCAGGCGCACGGCAACGGCCGACTTGGCCAGGATCTTGCCGGTCAGCTCCGCCACCGTTGCGTTCAGCGCCTCGGCCGGCACGACGCGGTTGACCAGCCCCCACTGCAGCGCCTGCTGCGCTGAGACGAAGTCCCCGGTCACCAGCATTTCGAAGGCCGGCTTGGTCGGGACGTTACGGCTGAGCGCCACCGCCGGCGTGGAGCAGAAGAGGCCGGCATTGATGCCGCTGGTGGCGAAGCGCGCGTCCTCCGCGGCCACGGCCAGGTCGCAGGTGGCGACCAACTGGCAGCCGGCCGCCGTCGCGATGCCGTGCACTCTGGCAATCACCGGCTGAGGCAGCTTCACGATCGCCAGCATCATGTCGCTGCAGGCTGCGAAGAGGCGCTGGTAGTAGCCCTTGTCGGGGTTGCTGCGCATCTGCTTGAGATCGTGACCGGGGCAGAAGGCCTTGCCGGCGCTTTCGATCACCACCACGCGGACCGTCTCGTCCACGGCGATGCGGCCCAGTTCCTTGGTCAGCGCCGCCAGCAGCTCTTCCGACAGGGCATTGTAGGCTTCCGGTCGGTTGAGGGTCAGCGTCGCCACGCCGCCCGCATCGTGCCGCAGCAGCACGGGTGTCTCCGCCGTCTGTGCTCCGGCCAGTTGCACTGCGTCTTCGGGCATCGGGCTGTCCTCCTCGCCGCGCTGTCATTTTACGTTACGGAGAGTCTTGGCCTTCCGCTCCGGCTCCTGCAAGCGCTATGACAGGAAAAACAGCTTGTGAGAGAGGAAGCCCCGCATGACGGTGCAGACGACAGCCGAGCGCAAACCTTTGATCGACCGGGATCTGATCCGGCGTGAGTTGAACCCGCAGCTGCCGCTGGTCGAGAAGCTGGGAATGGAAACCGTGGAACTCGGTTGGGGCCGCTGCAAGGCGCGCCTGCCGGATCATGCCGACCTGTTGCGCCCGGGCGGGACCATCAGCGGTCCGGCGATGATGGCGCTGGCCGACTATGCCATGTGGATCGCGGTGATGGCGGCGATCGGCCGGGTCGAGCTGGCGGTGACCACCAATCTTTCGATCAACTTTCTGCGCAAGCCGACGCCCGGTGCGCTCCTCGGTGACTGCCGCCTGCTGAAAGTTGGCCAGCGGCTGGCCTACGGTGAGGTCTCGATCTACGCCGAAGGCGACGATCCCGGCAGCCCGGTCGCGCACGTCACCTCGACCTACTCGATCCCGCCGCGCCGCTCGTAGAGCGGGGAACGGGCCGCTGGACGCAGGTACGGGAGCTTACGCCTGCGCGGCTTGCGCGCCTTCGCGCCCCAGGTCGAAGAGCTTGTGCAGCACCTCGGGCGGCTGAGCGCCGGGAACAGCGTGACGGCGGTTGACGATGAAGGTCGGCACGCCGGTGATGCCGGCCTGCCGGCCGCTGAAATCCTCCGTCTCGACGGCTGCGCGCTCCTCTTCGCTGGCGAGGAAGCGCGCGGCCTCCTGGGCATCGAGTCCCGCTTCGCCGGCGAGTTCGCCGAGCAGGCCCAGGTCGCCGATGTCGCAGCCTTCCAGGAAGTAAGCGCGGAACAGCCGCTCTACGACGGCGTCTTCTAGGTCGTGGTGGGCACCCAGGCGGATCAGGCGGTGGGCGTTCACGGTGTTGGGCGTGCGGCGAATCTTGTTGAAGGCGAAGTCGATACCGACCTCGGCGCCGACGGTGCCGATCTGATTGTAGAGACGCTGCGCGTTCGCCGTGCCGCCGAACTTGCGTTCCAGATAGGTCTGGCGGTCCATCCCCTCGGCCGGCATGTCCGGATTGAGCTGGAAGGCGCGCCAGCGCACCAGCAGTTCGGATTGCGGACGGTCGGACAGCGCGGCCTCCAGACGGCGCTTGCCGATAAAGCACCAGGGGCAGACCACGTCGGAGAAGATGTCGAGTTCCATAAGTCCCACAGTGGGATCCGCCGCGCGCGACCGCAAGTCACGAGCTTGCGAGACAGGCGCCGGCGACGCCCCGCCACGGCGGGACGACCGACTGGGAGACCGGAAGAATCCACTCTAGTGAGCGCGGCGCCGGGCCTCTATGCTCGCCGCCAAGAACGCAGAGTACCGGGGACGGGGAGGTGCCCATGGCCGAGTCCGGCCAACCGTCGATCTTCGATCGGGATTTGGACCGCAACGCTGCAAACTCGGCGGCCTTATCGCCGCTGAGCTTTCTAAAGCGCGCCGCGGCCGTCTATCCGAACAAGCCGGCCATCATCCATGACCGGGTCTATAGCTATGCCGAGTTCGGCGCCCGGGCCCGGCGCCTGGCCTCGGCCCTGCAGCGCCGCGGCTTCGGCCGGGGCGATACCGTCGCGGTCATGGCGCCCAACGTGCCGGCGCTGCTGGAGGCGCACTTCGGCGTTCCGCTCGCCGGCTGTGTGCTGAACCCGCTCAACATCCGCCTGGACGCCGCCAATCTCGCGTTCATCCTGCAGCACGGCGAAGCCAAGGTCCTGATCACCGACCGCGAGTTCGCGCCGACCATCGAGCGGGCGCTGAAGCAACTCGCCAAGCGGCCTCTGGTCATCGACATCGACGATCCCATGACCGAGGCCCAGGGCGGAGAGCGCGGCGCCAAGCTGGGCGAGCTGGACTACGAAGCCTTTCTGGCCGAGGGCGATCCCGAGTTCGCCTGGAGTCTGCCGGAGGACGAGTGGCAGGCGCTCTGCCTGCTCTACACCAGCGGCACCACCGGCAATCCGAAGGGCGTCGTCTACCACCACCGCGGGGCCTACCTGAACGCCGTCGGACAGGCCGTGACCTACGGCCTCGACCGTCGCAGCGTCTATCTCTGGACGCTGCCGATGTTCCACTGCTCGGGCTGGACCTTCACCTGGGGCGTGACGGCGGCGCAGGGCACCCACGTCTGTCTGCGGCGCGTCGACCCCAAGCTGGTCTATCCCCTGATCGAGGAGCAGAGGGTCACCCACCTTTGCGGGGCGCCGATCGTGCTCAACATGCTGGCGCATGCGCCGGCCGATGTGCGGCGCGCGTTGCCGCACCCGGTGCTGGTGGTGACCGGCGGCGCAGCCCCGCCATCTACCGTGATCGCCAACATGGAAAAGCAGGGCTTCAACGTCGTTCACGCCTACGGACTGACCGAGTGCTACGGTCCGGCCACCTACTGCGCCACGCAGGACGACTGGGCCGAGCTGGATCTGGAACTCCGCGCTGCGCGCATGGCCCGCCAGGGCGTGAGCTACGTCACCCTGGAAGAGGCGACGGTGCTCGATCCCGACAGCCTGACCGAGGTGCCGCGGGACGGCGAAACCATGGGCGAGCTGATGCTGCGCGGTAACACCGTGATGAGGGGCTATCTGAAGAACCCCAGCGCCAGCGACCAGGCCTTCGCCGGCGGCTGGTTCCACACCGGCGATCTCGGCGTGCTGCATCCCGACGGCTACATCGAAGTCAAGGACCGCTCGAAGGACATCATCATCTCCGGCGGCGAGAACATCTCGTCGCTCGAGGTCGAGGAAGCGCTCTACCGCCATCCGAAGGTGCTGGAGGCGGCCGTGGTCGCCAGGCCGGACGCGCGCTGGGGCGAGACGCCCTGCGCCTTCGTCACGCTGAAGGACGGCGCCGAGGCGACGGAGGAGGAGATCATCGCCTTCTGCCGCGACGGTCTGGCTCACTACAAGGCCCCGAAGACCGTGATCTTCCGCGAGCTTCCCAAGACCTCGACCGGCAAGATCCAGAAGTTCGTGTTGAGAGAAGACGCAAAGAACATCGAATAATAATATGAATATGTTCGATTTAACTGGAAAGAACGCCCTGGTGACCGGCGCGTCCAGCGGCCTTGGTCACCACTTCGCTCAGGTCCTCAGTGCCGCCGGCGCACGTGTCGCCGTCGCAGCGCGGCGCACCGAGCGCTTGGCGCACCTGCAGTCGGAGATCGAAACCCAGGGCGGCCGCGCCCTGCCGATCGAGCTGGACGTCTGCGATGCAGCCTCGGTACGGGCGGCCGTCGACTGCGCCGAAACCGAGCTCGGCCCGATCCACCTGCTGGTCAACAACGCCGGCGTTGCCGATTCCAAGCCGGTGCTGGAGCTGGCCGAGGAGGACTGGGACCGGGTGATGGACACCAACCTTAGAGGTGCCTGGCTGGTGGCGCAGGAGACGGCGCGCCACATGGTCCGGCTCGGCCATGGCGGCAACATCGTCAACATTGCCTCGATCCTGGGGCTGCGCGGCACGGGGCAGGTGGCGAGCTACTGTGCAGCCAAGGCCGGGCTGATCAACCTGACGCGGGCGATGGCGACGGAGCTGGCGCGGGAGGATATCCGGGTCAACGCCCTGGCGCCGGGCTATGTCATCACTGACATCAACCGCGACTTCCTGAAGAGCAAGGCCGGAGAGGCGCTGCTGCGCCGCGTTCCCCAGCGGCGCTTTGCGGAGCTCACCGATCTGGACGGACCCCTGTTGCTGCTGGCCTCTGACGCGTCGCGCTACATGACCGGGACGGTGGTCGCGGTCGACGGCGGGCAGTCCGCCATCGTATGACGCCCGGGACCCGACCTTACGGGCGTCTTCAACGACCGCTCGGCGCGCGCCGGCTCACCTTCGATTTTCTCCAGTTCTAGGATAGCTGCTCATGGATTTTGCCCTCTCCCCCGAGGTGGACCGTCTGCGCCGGGAGATCCGCGCCTTCGTCGCCGAGGAGATTCTGCCGCTGGAGGCCGACCCCTCGAGCTACGACGAGCATGAGAACATTCGCTTCGACCTGGTGCGCGAGCTGCAGGCCAAGGCCAAGGCGGCCGGACTCTGGTCGCTCCAGATGCCGAAGCATCGGGGCGGGCAAGGGCTGCCCGTCGTCGGGATGGCCGCCTGCTACGAGGAGATGGGCCGCTCGATTTTCGGACCGATCTGCTTCAACTCCGCAGCGCCCGACGACGGCAACATGATGGTGCTGGAGAAGGTCGGAACCGCGGCGCAAAAGGACCGCTGGCTGCAGCCGATCGTCGAAGGCGCCGTCCGCTCCTCCTTCGTCATGACGGAGCCGCATCCGGGCGGGGGCTCGGACCCCGGGATGATCGGCACCTTTGCCGAGAAGCGGGGGGATCGCTGGGTGGTGGAGGGGCGCAAATGGTACATCACCGGTGCCGGGATTGCGCAGCACTTCATCCTGATCGCGCGCACCAACCCGGACCGCGGGGATACGCGCAAGCATCTCAGCGCCTTCCTGTTCGATCGCGACCAGCCCGGCTGGCGGATCGAGCGGCGCATTCCCATCATGGGGCCGGAAGAGCACGGCGGTCACTGCGAGCTGATTTTCGATGGATTGGAGATTCCGGACGAGAACCGTTTGATGGAGGTCGGCGACGGCCTCAAGGTGACGCAGATCCGTCTGGGGACGGCGCGCCTGACTCACTGCATGCGCTGGCTGGGGATGGCCAAGCGGGCGCTGGAGATCGCTACGGCCTATGTCCAGGAGCGCCAAGGCTTCGGCGTCAAGCTGTCGGAGCGGGAGTCGGTTCAGGGCCTGCTCGGCCACGCGGCCATGCAGATCGAGATCGGGCGCCTGCTGACCATGCGCGCGGCCGCCAAGCTCGACAGCGGCGACTTCGCCCGCAAGGAAGTCTCCATGGCCAAAGTGCAGGTGGCCGATACGCTGCAGCAGGCGGTCGATACCGCCATCCAGCTCTGCGGTGCGCGCGGCTATTCCAAGGACACGCCGCTGGAGTGGATGTATCGCTATGCCCGACAGGCGCGGCTGGTCGACGGCGCTAGCGAGGTGCATCGCATGGTGCTGTCCCGCTTCCTGATGACGGAAGGGCAGGACTTCTTCGCCTGGGACGGGACGGACTGACCGGCGTGCTGGGCGAAGTCAAAGAGTCGCTGGAAACCTGGATCTGTGGAGCGGCCCAGGCGGAGGCTGTCGCGATCGCCGAGGCCCGACCGCTGAGCGGCGGTGCGATTCAGGAAAACTGGCTGCTGGAGGTCGACGTCCAAGGCGGCCCTTTCGCGGGACGGCAGGAACTCGTGCTGCGGACGGACGCGCCCTCCGGCGTTGCTGTCAGCCACGGCCGTGCCGAGGAGTTCGCCCTGCTGCGCGCCGCGACCGCTGCCGGTGTGACGGTGCCGGAACCGCTCTGGCTCTGCGAGGATCTCGCCGTCTTGGGCAAGACCTTTCAGATCATGCGCAAGGTCGAGGGGCTGGCGCTCGGCAACAAGATCGTCAAGGACGCGCGGCTGGGCGGAGACCGCACGGCGCTGGCCGAACGGCTGGGCCGGGAACTGGCGCGCATTCACACTATCCTGCCGCCGCATGACGGGCTGGCCTTCCTGGGTGAGCCTCCGGCAAACCCCGCCTTGGCCGACGTGGCGCAGCTGCGCGGCTATGTCGACGCGCTCGGTCAAGCGCGTCCGGTGCTGGAGTGGGGGCTGCGCTGGGCCGAGCTGAAGGCGCCTCCGCCGCCGGAACGGCTGACGCTGATCCACGGCGACTATCGCACCGGCAACTACATGGTCGACGGGAACGGCCTGACCGCCATTCTGGATTGGGAGTTCGCCGGCTGGGGCGATCCGGCTCGCGATATCGGCTGGTTCTGCGCCGCCTGCTGGCGCTTCGGACGTCTCGACCTGGAGGCGGGAGGAGTCGCGCCACGCGCGCCTTTCTATCGCGGCTACGAAGCGGAGTCCGGCCGTCGGATCGAGGCCGCGCGCGTGGCCTATTGGGAGGTCATGGCGCATATCCGCTGGGACGTCATCGCCTTGCAGCAGGGCGACCGGCATGTTTCCGGCGCGGAGGCCAGCCTCGACCTGGCTCTGACGGGCCGCCGGGCGGCCGAACTCGAACTTGCGTTGCTGCGTCTCACATCACCGCAGAACTGGACGGAAAGCGGGAGCGCGTTGCGATGAGAGACAGGCCGAACGGTGCCGAGCTCCTGGCCGAGGCCTGGCGGGTGCTGAACGAAGATCTCGCGCCGCGCCTCTCGGGAGACCAACGCTACCAGGTTCTGTTGGTGGCAGCGGCTGTCGGCATGGTCCGGCGCGAGTTGGAGGCGGGCGAAGCGCCGGCCGAAGCGGAACGCAAGGCGCTGGCCGAGCTGCTGCAGACGCGCGGCGACCTGGCAACACTAAACGCCGAGTTGGCGAAGGCCATTCGGGAGGGACGGTACGACGGCGTCCCCGCAGTCTACGATCTCCTCATGCAGAGCAGTGTTGCCCGGGTCCGGGAGAGCAATCCGAAGGCGCTCGATCTTCCTACTTGAAGCGGCGAAGAAAGCAGCGCGCGAAAGGTGCGCGCAACGGGGCCAGAGCGTTTGTCGTGAGGCCGAATGGCGCACAAGAAAAGAGCGACCTGCGCGGCAGCAGGTCGCCCTTCGACTTATCCGGCGATAACGCGCTCGTTCAGGAGCTCGAACCACCGCTCGGTCTGGCCGGCGAAGCCGGGCTGCGACGTGCCGTCGTGCGCCTTGCCGTCGTCGTTTTCGTTGCCGCCCGTTTTACCGGGGCCTTGCGCGCCGTCGTGGTCTTCGGCTTGGCTGCCCCATTGGCGGCTGTCGCGCCACTGGCTCTGGCGGTCGATGTCTTGGGTTTGGCCGCGGTTCGCTTCGCAGCGGCGGTGCGGGCCGTCGAGGCTCGAGTCGTCGGACGCTTCGCGGCCGTCTTGGCCGCCGGTTTTCTTGCCGCCGTCGTCTTTTTAGCAGCTGTCTTTCTGGCCGGTGTTTTCCGAGCGGTCGTCTTCGCAGCAGTTGTTTTGGCAGCGCTCGTCTTGGCGGTCGTCGTCTTAGCAGCCGCCTTGCGCGCGGCAGGCTTCTTCGCCGCGGGCTTTTTGGTGGCCGTCTTCTTCGCGGCCGCTTTCTTGGCTTCCGTGGCGGCGTGCTTCTTCGCCTTTGCCGTTTCCCGCTTCGCCTTCTTCTCGAAAGCGCCGGTCAGCTTTTTGAGTTCGCCCTCGACGGTTTTTTCGAGACGCTCGAGCTTCTTGGCAGCGGAGCGCTCCAGCTTGTCCAATTCGCTGTCGAGAACCTTGATGTAACCTTGAACCTTGGCGGAGGAGAGCTCCTTGTTGACGCTCTTCTCCAGCGCATGCAGCTGCTTGTCGACCTGGCCCGAGACCGTCACGATCTGCTTCTGGACCTTGTCGACCAACTTCTCGAAGCGACCCAGCTTCGATTTGGAAGAAGCGGACTTCGCAGAGGCCGTCTTCCGTGGTGCTGTTTTTCTGGCAGTGCTGGCCGGCTTGGCCGCAGCCTTCGCCGTGGACTTCGATCGCGCGGCATTGGCCATGATAGGAGGTCCCCCTTCGCGTAGGTTCCTGGCGCACATCCGATGGCGATGCACGCAACTATGCCAAAGCATGGGGATAGTATTGCGATTCGCACAAGTGTTTTTCGCTTGACAAGTGATCGGGCTCGAACAAGCGCGTGTACTTGTCAATTCTAACTGCCGGAGGTAGGCACGACCCGTTCACCCGGCGGTGCGCCGCGACGCACGAAGGGCCCTGCCGGCCAGTCTCCGCGCCAATCCTCCCAAGCGAGCGTTTGCCGCGCTTTCTCACAATCCGCGGACATCTGTCGCTTCAGCGTCTCGACATCTTCGAAGCGCTGTTCGGGCCGCAGATAATCGACGAGTGCAATACGCAGATGCCGGCCGTAAAGATCGCTTGAGTAATCGAAGAGATGAGTTTCAAGCAGCGGTTCCTCGTAACCGTACATCGGCGCGATCCCGAGATTTGCGACTCCGGGGAGCCAGCGGCGCGAGTCGCCGTTATCCTCCTCCAGAGCCGCCCGGACGGCGTAAACGCCGTAGGCCGGCCGCAGCAGATTGGTTCGCAAAGGAATGTTGGCGGTCGGGAAACCGAAGGCGCGGCCGCGTTTGGCACCATGCCGGACTCGTCCTTCGATTTCCCAATAGCGGCCGAGCATCAGCGCCGCGCGCGTCGGATTGCCATCGGCAAGATAGCTGCGGACCTGCGTCGAGGAGTAGGCTTCGGCCAGGGAGCCGCCGATCCGATGTACGACGCTTGTGCCGAAACCGGCGCGTTCTCCCTCTCGTTTCAGCAGCTCCGGGTCGCCGCCGCGCTTACGGCCGAAACGGAAGTTGTCGCCGACGACGACATGCCGTAGACCGAGACCCTTGGCGAGAACCTCCGAGACGAAGTCCGTAGCCTCCAGCCCCGCGAGTTTTCGCGTGAAGGGCAGGCAATAGAGACGCTCCACTCCCAGCGTGTGGAGCAGGCGGGCCTTGGTCCGGAAGGCCGTCAATCGAAACGGTGGCTGGTCGGGCTGAAAGAACAGGCGGGGATGCGGCTCGAAAGTCATCACCCCGAGCGGTACGTTCAGCTCGGCCGCCTTGGCGCGCGCAATATCGATGACCGCCTGGTGGCCGCGATGCACACCGTCGAAATTGCCCACGGCGACAACGGCACCCCGGCCTTCGTCGGGCAAGCGGTCGTGGTGACGATAGACCTGCATCTGCGGATCAGTCCTCGGCCGTGGAGAAACCGCCGAAGCGTCCGCGCAGAAAAACCAGAGGGTCGCCGGCGTCCCGGCTTTGCATCTCCACCACCTCACCCAGAAAGATCAGATGGTCGCCGCCACGAAAGCGGTCGCGGATCCGGCAGTCGAAGGTGGCCAGCGCCAGCGGCAGTCGCGGAACGCCGGCCGTGCCGGGAGTCCAGTCCACACCGGCCCACTTGTTCTCCAGAGGCTTGGCGAAACGCCTCGCAAGCGCTGTCTGGTCCGCCGGCAGGACGTTGATCGCAAAGTGTGTCGACTGCTCGAAGGCCGGTCGGCTGAAGGAACGCCGACCCAGGCTCCAAAGGACCAGCGGCGGTTCCAGAGACACGGAGTTGAAGGAATTGCAGGTCAGCCCGACGGGTCGCGCCTCTGCGTCCAGGGCCGTGGCGATGGTCACGCCGGTCGCGAACCAGCCGAGCGCATGGCGCAGCGCGTGGGTGTCGGCAGGGTTGCCCGGACGCAGGTCCGTGTGCCTGTCATCGATCGAGGTTTCGTCGATCGGCGCCGTTGGTGGAGATCCAGGTTTGCGGGGAAAAGTCACGCGGGACATCGAGCCTTCAAGCAGGCCGCGCGAGGATTGGCGCGGTCATCGTGCGGAGCATAATGGCGCCGATCCGAACCTTGGCAACCCCACAGCGCACCGGGGCTTGCCGTTGCGGCGTGCCACGGGAGCCGTCCATCCTGGCAGGTTGCGGAGGTTCAAGGGGCGTAGTGGCCGGAGGTGACTACTGAATGTACTGGCTCTGCTTGCACGCCGTTCCCTTGACGCGGCCGGCCGTGCGCGTCCGGTTCATGCCCACGACCCGCAGGGAGGTGCAGCCGAAGGCCGCACTGACGGCATCCAGCAGGCCTTGCTCGGTGGTTCGCCGGCTGCCGGACACGCGGACGTCGAACAGGCTGCGGTCGTCGGTGCGGCGCGCGTAGAGATAGGTTGTATCGCCAATGCGCAGGCTGTTCACGAAGGCATCGGGCGGGGCCAGTTCATCGTCCGAGAGAGTCGGAGTGGGTCTGTCCGCCGTGCTGCAACCGACGAGCAGGCCGACGATCAGGATCATGGGTAAGATTCGCATGGCCGCGACCTTAGAGCAGGATCTCTCTGGAGGGAATCGCTCGCGCAGCGGAAGCTTTGCCGCGCGCGCTGCTTGTGGCCTGTTAAACTGTCGGCGGCGTTATCCCGAAGCAATGTGAAGGACGGAAGTGGACTACGGGCTCGCATGGGTTTTGGTCGGTTCCTTGATGCTGCTCGGCAGCATCTTCGCCGGTTTGCTGTCGGCGCGCGTCGGTGCGCCTTTGCTGCTGGTGTTCCTGGCGCTCGGCATGCTCGCCGGCCGGGAGGGGCCGGGCGGCATCGTTTTTCAGGATTCCCAGCTGGCCTTCATCCTGGGGTCCACCGCCCTGGCGGTGATCCTGTTCGATGGAGGCTTGCGTACGCCGCGGGCGACGATCGAGCGCGGCTTAGGCCCGGCACTCGCGCTCTCCACCCTCGGGGTATTGATCACCGCGGGTCTGGTGGCCGCGGTGGCGCATTACCTGCTGGGCTTCGGCTGGGTCTTCGCGCTGCTGCTTGGCTCCATCGTCTCCGCGACCGACGCCGCGGCGGTCTTCATGCTGCTGGGCAAATCCGGGATCTCCCTGCGCGACCGCCTGCGCGCCACCTTGGAGGTGGAGTCGGGCAGCAACGACCCCATGGCGGTGTTCCTGACCATCACCTTCACGGAGATGCTGGCAACCGGCCAACTCGATCTGGGGTGGCATGTGGCCGGCGACTTCGCCGTACAGATGGGGTTGGGGGGAGTCTTGGGCGCTGCCGGCGGTTTCGCTCTGGTGTGGTTGATGAACCGTCTGGAGTTGTCCGGCGGCCTCTATCCGATCCTGGCGCTTGCCGGTGCCCTGCTGATCTTCAGCGGCACGCAGCTGGCCGGGGGTAGCGGTTTTCTGGCGATCTACGTCGCGGGCATCGTGTTCGGAAATCGCCGCGTGCGCGCCGACCAGCTTGTCGGACGTTTTTTCGACGGACTGTCCTGGCTGTCGCAGATCGTCATGTTCCTGCTGCTGGGGTTGCTGGTCACGCCAAGCGAGCTTCTGCCTGACCTCGGAACCGCATTGATCCTGGCCGCGACCCTGATGCTGCTGGCCCGGCCCCTGGCGACGCTGATCTGCCTGACGCCTTTCCGCTTTCCGCTGCGCGAGCAGACCTTTGTCGCCTGGGTCGGATTGCGCGGGGCAGTCCCGATCTTCCTGGCGCTGTTTCCCTTTCTGGAGGGGTTCGACCGCAGCGGCCAGGCTTTCAACATCGCCTTCGTGGTGGTGCTGGTCTCTCTGCTGCTGCAGGGCTGGACCATCCCCTGGGTGGCGCGCCGCCTGCACGTCGCCCTGCCGCCGGAGCCGGAGGCGGCCACCCGCCTGGACCTGGACCTCGCCCGGCGGACGGACCGCATGGACCGCGATCTGATCGGCTATGAGGTCATGCCGCATAGCCGGGCGGCCGATTTTCCTTTGACGGAGCTGGAGCTGCCGCGGCGGACCCGGCTGGTCGCCGTGATTCGGGAGGGCATCGTTCAGCGCCTGCCGGAGGTGCAGCAGCTGACCGCCGGCGATTTCGTGCTGGTGATCACACCGCCCGAAACTGCGGCCACGCTGGACCGCTTCTTCTCGCGCCGCTTCGCCTCGACGGCGGGACAACTCTCGGTCGACCAGGGCGACTTCCTGGTCGACGGCGGCAGTCGGCTGCGCGAGCTCTGCGCCGCTTATGGCATCGAGCTGGGTCAGGCCGATCCGAATCTTTCGCTGGCGGAACTGCTCCGAACCCGACTGGGCGAAGGCATGGGCCGCGGCGACCGCCTGCGCTTCGGTCAGGTCGAGTTCATCGTGGTCGACAAGATCGGGCCGGAGCCGAAACGCGTCGGCATCGTGCTCGAGCCGGACACCGGAGAAACCGGATGGCGGCGCAGGGCCTCGTCGCACATGCGATCCAGGCTGCGTCGCTGGCGTCTTCGCCTCCCGAGCATCGGGTCCGGGGCGGGCAGCGGGTAGTGCGGACTGAGCCGAATGCGAGCGAGACGCGCTTGCCTCTGGTGAAGCGCTCCGGCCTCGTGTAGGACTCTGCGGCGAGGAGACGACGGCAGCGGAGTTCCAGAAGATGAAGTGTTTCAAGATCTTGACAGTCTGTGGAGCCTTTATGCTGCCGCTTTGGTCGGCTGCGGCACAGGACACGCAACCGACGGCCACGGCCGCCCCGACGTCGTCGGGCATGCTTGTGGAACTCAACAAGGCGGAACAGACCGACGGCGGGTGCCACTACTTCCTGCTGCTGCGCAACAGCACGGAGTACGACTTCGAGCTGCTTCGCCTGGACCTCTACTTCTTCGACACGGCCGGCGTGATCTCCAAGCGCTTGCTCGTCAGCACACCGCCCGTTGCCTCGGGGGACACGCGCGTTGCAGCCTTCGTGGCCACGGAGTTGACCTGCAGCGACGTCTCTCAGATTCTCGTCAATAACGTCGATCCCTGTGAAGTCAGCCAGGGCGACGCACCGGCGTGCCAAGAGATCCTGGAGCTTGGCAATCGGACCGAGGTGACCTTCTTCAAGTAGAAGACGGCCTTCGAGTAGAAGACTGTCGGCGCTCTGGAAGTCGCCTGAGTGGGTCTTTCCTGCGCCGTTCCGGTTCCCTAACGATCCGGTCCAACGCTTTCGCCGCCTTGCGTCAGATCAACGCCGGGCTGTGCCTCGATCTCCAGGATCGATGCTCGTCGTGCCGTCCTGTCCAAGCCGGAGCCGTGCCATGACCGAAACCCTGCGCCGCCTGCAAGAAGATCACGTCAACATCGCCCGTCTGCTCGAGGTGCTCGAGCATCAGCTTGCGCTGTTCGCGGAGGACGGCGACGTCGACTACGAGGTGATGGAGGGCGTGCTGGAATACATGCGACGCTACCCGGACCTTATGCATCATCCGCGTGAAGACCGCGTGATGCTGCAACTGCAGAAGCGCGACCCCAAGGCGGCGGAAGAAGCCGGCGATCTGGCGAGCGAGCACGTGCGGCTGAAAGGCGTCACGGAGCGCTTCGCGACCGCCTTGGACAACGTCTTGGCCGAGCAGGAGGTCTCGCGCGAGGCCTTCACTGCCCTGGGCCGGGACTACGTCGACCAGCAACGCACGCACATGCAGAAGGAAAACCAGCGGTTCTTCCGGGTTGCGGAGCGCACGCTCACGCAGGCCGACTGGGCGGAAGTGGATGCCGACCTGGCCCAGACCAGCGATCCGCTGTTCGGCCCCCAGGTTGCCGAGGAATACGAACTTCTCCGCGATCACCTGCTGCAGTGGGACCGCGAGGATCGCGACGCCGAATAGACGAGGTCGCCTCGGCCAAAGCGCCGTTTTGGCCAGAGCGGTCCGTTGCGTCGTGACGCGAACCGCCGCCGAGCGGCACGAAACCGCTCGGCACAGGTCCTGCCGTTCTAGGCCGTGATGTTACCTGGGGATGCTACTGGGCGGCGTCGCTCTGCAGCTCTTCTTCCAGTTCCAGAATGGCCATGGTGGTCTTGAGCACGCTGTCCGGCGTCAGGCTGATGGAGTCGATGCCGACCCGTACCAGGAACTCCGCGACTTCGGGATAGTCCGAGGGTGCCTGGCCGCAGATGCCCGAATGCCGGCCGGCCGCCTGGGCGCCCTCGACCGCCATCTGCAGCATCTTCAGCACGCCGGGGTCGCGCTCGTCGAAGTCGAAGGCCACGATCTCGCTGTCCCGATCGACGCCGAGCGTGAGCTGCGTCAGGTCGTTGGAGCCGATCGAGAAGCCGTCGAAGAGTTTCGCGAACTCGGCCACCTGGATCACGTTGTTGGGGATCTCGCACATCACGTAGATCTCCAGCCCGTTCTCGCCGCGCTTGAGACCGTAGTTCGCCATGGTCTCGAGGACACGCTCGCCCTCGTCGACACGCCGGCAGAAGGGGACCATCAGCTTGAGGTTCGTCAGGCCCATGTCCTCGCGCACGCGTTTCATCGCCGCGCACTCCAGGGCGAAGCCCTCGGCGTAGGCGGGGTGGGAGTAGCGCGAGGCGCCGCGGAAGCCGATCATCGGATTGGCCTCGTCAACCTCGAAGCCGCTGCCGCCCAGCAGAGCCGCGTATTCGTTGGTCTTGAAGTCGCTCATCCGCACGATTACCGGCTTCGGGTAGAAGGCAGCCGCCAGGGTTCCGACACCCTCGGAGAGGCGCTCCACGAAGAAGTCGGCGCCGCTGTCGTGCTGGGAAATCAGGGCTTCGATCTCGGCGCGGGCCGCGGGGTCCTCGACCTTCTCCGGGTAGAGCAGGGCCATGGGGTGCGCCTTGATGGCCTCGGTGATGATGA
The DNA here is from genome assembly GCA_052168175.1 of Kiloniellales bacterium. Lineage (GTDB taxonomy): Bacteria > Pseudomonadota > Alphaproteobacteria > Kiloniellales > DSM-21159 > Algihabitans. The sequence continues at coordinate 563,512 of JBQLZH010000001.1, read as the reverse complement.
ACTCCATACGGGCGAGCCCGACGCCGTCGTTCGGCAGGAAACTGGTTTTGAAGGCGAGTTCCGGGTTGCCGAGGTTGAGCATGATCGCGGTGCGCGGCCGGCGCAGTTCGCCGAGATCGACGCGGGTGGTTTCGAAGGGTATGGCGCCGTCATAGACGCGTCCGACATCGCCCTCGGCGCAGGAGACCGTGACCGCTCTGCCGTCCTCCAAGACTTCGGTCGCGCCCGAGGCGCCGACGACGGCGGAGATGCCGAGCTCGCGGGCGACGATGGCGGCGTGGCAGGTGCGGCCGCCGCGGTTGGTGACAATCGCCGAGGCCGTCTGCATGACCGGCTCCCAGTCGGGCGTGGTGGTGTCGGCGACCAGGATCTCGCCGGGTCGGAAACGGTGCAGCTCGCTCTGGCTCTTGATTACCCGCACCTGACCGCTGGCGATCTTGGCGCCGACGGCGCGGCCGGTCAGCAGCACCGGCGCCGTGCCCTTCAGCACGTAATCTTCCAGGATCTGGCCCTGGCGCTGGCTGGTCACCGTCTCGGGCCGGGCCTGAACGATATAGAGCTCGCCGTCCAGGCCGTCCTTGGCCCACTCGATGTCCATCGGCATGCGGTGGCCGGCGCGCTCCGAGTAGTGCTTCTCGATCTTGATCGCGGCGTCGGCCAGGGTGAGGACGTCGGCGTCGCCGATGCAGAAGCGCTCCCGGTCCGCCTCCGGCGTCGGGATGACGCGGCTGGCCTCGCGGGTATGGCCGTCGGTGTAGACCATCTTGAGCTGCTTCTCGCCGCGACTGCGGCGGAGTACGGCCCGATGGCCTTTCTCGAAGGTCGGCTTGTGAACGTAATACTCGTCCGGGTCGACCGTGCCTTGAACGACGGTTTCGCCCAGTCCGTAGGCACCGGTGATGAAAACCACGTCGGGAAAGCCGGTTTCGGTATCGACCGAGAAGATGACGCCGCTGGCTGCCAGATCCGAACGGACCATCTTCATCACCGTCACCGACAGCGCGACCTTGAAGTGGTCGAAGTCGCGCTCGATGCGATAGCAGATCGCCCGGTCGGTGAAGAGCGACGCCAGGCAGCGCTTGTAGGCATCGATCAGCAGGGTCTCGCCGCGCACGTTCAGGTAGGTATCGTGCTGGCCTGCGAAGCTGGCGGTCGGCAGGTCCTCCGCGGTGGCCGAGGAGCGGACCGCCACACTCACGTCGTCGCCGTATTCCGCGACCAATGCGCGCCAGCCTTCGCGGATCTCCTGCTCGATCTCGCCCGGTAGCGGCGCGCCGTAGATCAGTTCGCGGATCGCGTGGGCACGGCGCGCCAGATCGTTGACGTCCGTCTTGTCGAGATCGTCCAGCAACTCGTGCAGGCGGCCGTCCAGACCGTTGTCCGCGAGCACCTTGCGATAGGCCTCTGCCGTCACGGCAAAGCCGTTCGGCACCTTGACGCCCAGCGGAACCAGTTCGCGATACATCTCGCCGAGCGACGCATTCTTGCCGCCGACCAGCGGCACGTCGCCCAGGCCGAGATCGGAAAACCAGCGGACGTAGGAGGCGGTCGTCGAGCTCATGTGGCAGGCGTCCCTTGCTGTCGCATACTGCTGTTTACGGGTTCGCTGCGCAGTCTATTCACCCCACGTTTGTGGCCCTATGAGATGGGTCAATCCCGACTGGCCGAGCGGAGGCTGACGGTCGTCAAACGCCCGGTTTTCCGGCCGTGGCTAAGGATCGGATAACTTTTGGTAGGTATTCTATCCATGCGGTCTGCGAGCGTGGCCATCGCAGGATGCGGATCGCAAGTCGGAACTGGTGGCGGAACAGGTAGGGAGCCGGCGGGCCATGGTGTTCTCGGAGACGCTGAGCCAAGCGTGCAGTCTGGCTGAGCGGGCATTAGAGTTGATGCGCGACAACTCCGTGCCGCCCACTCCGGCGAATTTCGGCGTCTGGTACGCCCATGTGTCCGGACGGTATCCGGATCTCAGCAAGGCCATCGACGCCCTGCTGGAACGGAACGAGCGCTTCTCCCCAGTCTGCAACGATGAGCTCTATCGCACCTTCTTCGGCAGCGACGGCCAAGCCGACGCCGTTCAGGAAACCTCGGATAAGATGCAGGAGACCGCTGTCCGGGTGATCCGAGAGCTGCGGCAAGCCGGGGTCGATGTCTCGAGCTTCGGCGAAAAGCTGGCGGCCTTCGGCGAAGACGTCGCGAACGGTGGCGACCTTGGCAGCGTTATCCAGCGGATGTTGGCCGAAACCGAGGCGGCGCGGCAGCGGAACGCGGCGCTGGAGTCACAGCTCGGCGAGGCGACGCAGGAGATCCAGGATCTGCGCAGCCACCTGGAGGATCTGCGACTGGAGGCCCTGACCGATAGCCTCACGGGTCTGTTCAATCGCAAACACTTCGACGCGCAGCTCCGTCGCGACCTTCTTCAGGCCGGCGAGTCCGGCGAGCCGCTCTGCGTCGTTTTCTGCGACATCGATCACTTCAAGCGTTTCAACGATACTTATGGCCATGCCACAGGCGATAAGGTTCTCAAGCTGGTGGCGCGGACGTTGAAGCAGAGCATCAAGGGCCGCGACACTGCTGCGCGTTACGGCGGCGAGGAGTTCGGCGTGGTTCTGCCCGGAACCGTCATGCGCGACGCCCTGGCCTTCGCCGACCAGGTTCGCCGCCGCTTGGCCGGCAAGGAGTTGAAGACCCTGGACGGCAGCAGTTCCTTCGGCTCGGTGACGATGTCGCTCGGCGTGTCGCAGTATCGGGTGGGGGAGCCCGTCACGCAGCTGTTGCAGCGTGCCGATGCCGCGCTCTACGTCTCGAAGCGCGACGGCCGCAATCGCGTGACGGCCGAGACGGCCGATGATCTGCCCGAAGCGGCTGCCCTCTAGCCTCGGGATCCCAAGCTGATCGAGCTTTGGCGGCTTGGTGTTTACGCGCCAACCGAAAACCTCATGCGTCAAGGAGCAGTGAAGTACGGGCGTTCCCCGTAAGGTCAGGACTCCCAAAAGGCCTGAACCGAGACGGCCGCCCAGAGATGACCAAACCGCATTAGATGTTGTACGCGCTTTATATTCTCCTTATGGTGGTATAAAGAGCGCGAGGGTCCGCATGCTTGAGGATATTGCCAATCGGTACGTCTACCAATCCGAGGACAGTTATCGCCTGGCCGTCTACGTACTTGCCGTTACAGGTGCCATTTTCGCCGCGGTCTTTCATAAAAGCACCTTAGAGCTGCGACGTGCGCCCTACTTCGTGTACCTCAGCCTTCTGTTCTTCGCTGCAATCGCCTCGCAACTCGTCTGGCTTGGCGCGCTCCCACCTGCGGCCGAGACCCCCCTTTGGGGCTTCATGCTCGCGGAGATCTTAATCAGGCTCGCCGTCGGCTATGGGCTCGGAGTGATTGCGATGGCGAGATCCAGAGATGCGTTTGGACATGCGCGCATGGCGTTTCTCGCGTTCATTCCGCTCGCGAACTTCTGGTTGCTCCTGAAACCGTCGAAGACCGAGAGTTCTGCCCGACCCGCGTCGCCGTGGGCGTTTCTGCGCGGCGGTCTCGGTGTACTCACTGGGTTTACGATCTTGATCGCGGGCGTGTTGGTCACGACCGTCGTCCAGGTCATGCTCGAGGTCGCTTACGACGCCCCGGCGATGCAGAGAGCCGATATCGGGACGATGATCCGGACTCAGGGTCTTGAGGCGGCGCTGCAGCAGATTGCCTCCGAGACCCCGAGCACGCCGACCGAAGAGGCGGCGACCTTTCTACGCCTTGAGAGCGACGGGAGCAGGCTGCGCTATATCTATGAGGTCTCGGCCAGCGAGACGTCGCTACCCGAGTCAGGGGTGATTACGGTGTCGGTGCATAACTGCTCCCATCAAAGACTCCGCCTCGTAATCGATGCGGGTGCGACCATCGAGCACCTCTACCTTCGTCCTGATGGGTCCGAGGTCGGCTCGACCGAAGTTACGCAATTGCTTTGTGCCATTCTTATCGACTCAGTGCGGGACTGACCGATCGCGTCTTCATTCATCCGCGTGTCGTTAAGGTACAGTCACGACACGGGAGCCGTGATCCGACCCAGGCTGTATCTCAACAGATGGCGGTGGAGGTGCGATGGCCGTTGCCCCTGGCAAGGCTGACGTGCAGCAAGGTTCCGACCGAGCGGCCCGCAGGTGCCGAAGGTCCGATTTCACCCGATTCTACACTCGCTCTGCCTTTGTTGCATGGATCGCATGCGCGGCCGGTGTGTTGAAAGTCGGGCGCGCCACATCACATCGATCTATACTTCGTAAGTGCAGGAAATAGCCTGACGATGAAATACCGGGATTTAAACTAGGGATAATTGCCAGCCCCAGGTCGCAAGGCCATCGCAACGAGATATGCGAAAAACTTGAAATGTTCTAAGTCAATTTCATATACTGTATGTCATTTCCAGGACAGGAAGGACGAGAAACGGCGTGCGGGCGACCGTGCGAAGCCCGGCCACTGTGCGGGTTTGCGCGGGGCGCAAGTGGACCGCCGCCGCTTAAGGAGAAGTACTATGGCGAACACCACGACAAAAGACCGCGGCCAGCGCAGCGAGCTCGACCTGCTGATTGCAGAGGCGGCCCGCTACCCCCTGCTGGCGCAGGACGAGGAAAACGATCTGGCCAACCGCTGGCGAGACAAGAGCGACCAGCATGCCTTGAACAAGCTGCTGGGCAGCCACTTGCGGCTGGTCATCAAGCTTGCGCGCGGACTTCGCGGCTACGGCGTGCCGCTGGAAGACCTGATCGCGGAGGGCAACGTCGGCCTGATGCAGGCCGCCCAGCGTTACGACCCTGAGCGGCAGGTGCGCTTCGCCACCTATGCTGCCTGGTGGATCCGCGCTTCCATGCACGAGCTGGTGCTGAAAAGCGGCTCGATCGTGCGCACGGTGCGGACCGGCGACCAGAAGAAGCTCTTCTTCAACCTGCGCCGCATGAAGGCGAAGCGCGCGCAGCGCGGCGAAACCGGCGACCTGACCGAGACGGCGGTGGCCGAGATCGCGACGCAACTGGGCGTGTCCGAAGCCGACGTGCGCGAAATGGATCAGCGCCTGGGCACCGGTGACGTCTCTCTGGATGCGCCGCTGACCAGCGAGGGCGAGGACTCGCGGATCGACTTTCTGAGCGACGATCAGGCGCCGACGCCGGAAACGACGGTCGCCGAGGAGGACGAGCGCGACAAGCGTCGCCGGCTGCTGGACACGGCCATGTCCGGTCTGAACGACCGCGAGCGCCACATCCTGCAGGAGCGGCGTCTGAGCGAAGAGCCCCGCACCCTGGAGGAACTGAGCCAGGTCTACGGCGTGTCGCGCGAGCGCATTCGTCAGATCGAAGCGCGGGCCCTTGAGAAGCTGGCGATTGCCACGCGCCGGGCGGCGAGCGATCGCGGCCTGATCGGTCGCAACCATCCGCCGGCTCTGGCTGCCTAGTCCGTTCCGTACAGGGTCAACGGGCAGCTTACGACCGCTGTCCAACCGAAGTCCGATCGCCGCCGCAGCCCTCAGGTTGCGGCGGCGATTGCGTTTCTGCCCACGTTTTAGCCCTGTTTCCGCCCCTGGTCGGCCCTGCTGCGGCCTCGCGGCGCGGCGATACCCTATTTAACGCCGGGATGAAAACCGCTGCCATCGCCGTTGTCTTTCCGACGGCGATGATCTGCATGACCGTTGTGTGTTGGGTCACAGCAGCGGCCATCGGAAGACGCCACGTCTTTCTCAGCAACGTTCGGGAACAGGGACTGCAGCTATGTCGGCACCATCGCACCAGGCCAGCTATTCACAAGACAGGTACCCCATGCTCGCGACGGTGCTGGATCGAGCCATCGAGGCGACGATCTTCGTGCTGACGGCCTTCATCATGACCGTGCCTGTCGGCTTGCTGGTGATCGGCTGGCTGGCCGGTGCGCTGTCGTACTGAACCGCGCTTCCGAAGCGCATTTACGGCAGACGTGGGGAAGCCGTCGTCTTACGTGATCAGGGACCTCGCGAGGCAAGGGCCGCCGGTCATACGGCTTGGCCGGTGGGAAGGGCAGGCCTGCCTGATTGTATGACGCTGCCACTGCCGAAGCGCGGCCGTGTCATACCGAACGGCTTTTAGCGGAACTCGCCGCAAACGCGTGTTTACGCCTTCTTTGCAAGTTCAGGCTAGGATCGGAGCGGACGTCCAACAGTCTCCGGAGAGGCTCCATGACCGAGGTTTGGTCCGTTCGCGGTATCGACCCGCAGGTGCGCGATGCGGTGGTGAAGACGGCACGCCGGCGCAAGGTCGCGGTTGCCGCGGTCCTACAGGAAGCCGTCGAGCAGCTGCTGAGCCCGCCGCAGGACTCTTCACGGGCCCCTGCACAGGATTCCGGGGCCATCCTGCGTGAGATCGATCAGCATCTCGATCAGCTCAACGAACGGCGCGCCGGCCGACTTGGCGCCTGAGCGATGACGACCTCGGCCCGCGATCCCCTGCGCCCCTTTTCCGTAAAGGACGCCGCCGCGCGCCTGCGGATCTCCGAGGCGCAGATCACGGCGTTGGTCGAGCAGGGGTCTCTGGTCGGCTTTCGCGACGAAACCGGCCGCTTGGTGGTTCTGCTGCCCGTCGACCCTGACACGGAGAGCCGCACCTCAGGTCAGTCCGTGGCGGAGGACGACTATCTGGAGCCCTTTTCGCCCGGCAACCGGCCGATCGGCGAGGGGCCCGAGCGTCGGGCAAGCGCCTTGCCGCGGCAATCGACTGCGGTTCGCCCGGTCTCCGACAGGGAGCCCGCCGCAGAACAGCCGCAGTGGGGGCCGCTGAAGGACGCCTTTGAGATCCACTGCAATCTCGTCGATGCCATGCTCGACAAGTTCGCGGCGCTCTACAGGTCGCAGGATGCTCAGCAGCTTCAGAACATCGGTCTCCAGGTCGAGCGCCAGGCGGCAGAACGGCAGTCCGGCTCGGCGCAATCCGACGACATGGGTCTGGACGAGCTGCGTCGACGGCTGGACAAGCTCGAACGGGCCTATGCCTTGCAAGAACAGGACTTGGAGAAGCTGCTGGAGGTAACGCGGCTGATCCGGGATCACCTGGAAACGGTCTCGGCGCGACGCGACCGGGATAGCTAGTCCCGTCTCAGTCGGCAGTCGGGTGCCGAGCTTCCACCTCAAAGCAGATTTTGCATGATCGCTCTCCGGTCAGGGACGGCGTTCCGGAATTAATTCCTCATAGAAAATTGTTAATTATATAGAACAACATAATTGAATGCGAAAATTACGAGTTTCCCCTTACTCGAAGTGGGGTACTGTGATGTGACCGATGCTGGCCGGCTCTGTCCCGGCCCGGAGGAACCCCTGTGGGAGCTGCGGTCATGTCCGAGAGTCTCGCGAATCTGGAGCCGCGCAGTCTTCTGCTCGGCGGCGCCCTGCTTGTCGGTCTGCTGTTCGGCCTGCTTGGACGCGCGTCGGGCTTCTGTCTGCGCTCCGCCTTGGTCGAGTTCCGTCTACGCCAACCGGGGCGGCGTGCCATCGCCTGGGCGGCGGCGCTGCTGACGGCCGTTGCCGCCTCGCAGCTTCTGGCGGCAGGCGGCCAAGTCGATCTGACGGAAAGCCTCTATCTCGCGTCGCGCGTCAATCCCGTTTCGATTGCCCTGGGCGGCTTGCTGTTCGGTATCGGTATGGTGCTGGCCCGCGGTTGCGGCGGGCGCCATCTGGTGCTGGCGTCGGGTGGGAATCTTCGCTCCTGGTTGGTGCTGACCATCCTGGCGTTGGTTGCCTATGCCACGCTGCGGGGCATTCTGGCGCCGCTGCGCCTCTGGCTCGAGGGCCTGCTGTCCTTGGAGGTCGAGGCCGCGGCCAGCCAAGCGGTCCCTAACCTGCTGGCGGTGCCGACCGGCCTGGACGCCGGGAGTCTGACGCTGGCTCTGGTCGCGCTGCTGGCCTTTGGGCTCCTTGCCGTGCTGCTGCACGCGCTGCGCGCCGAAGCCTGGCGCGCAGCAGCTTGGGGGCACCTGGGCGCGGGCGTCGCCATCGGCTTCCTGATCCCGTTGGCCTGGGTGGTCACCGGCCTGCTGGGGGCCGACGACTTCGATCCCGTTCCCCTGGAAGCCCTGACCTTCACGGCGCCAGTGGGTGACGCGCTGCAGTATCTCATGACCTACACCGGAGCCTCGCTCGACTTCGGCATTCTGGTCGTCGGCGGCACCCTGCTCGGCGCCGCGGTTTTCGCGGGGCTGCGCCGCGACATCCGCCTGGAGGCCTTCGCGACGCCGGGACAACTGCTGCGCTACCTCTCCGGTGCCGCGCTGATGGGCTTCGGCGGCGTGCTGGCCCTGGGCTGTACCATCGGGGCCGGCCTTAGCGGCGTCAGTACACTGTCGCTGGGCAGCATGATGGCGCTTGGCGCCATGGTGATCGGCGCCCGCGCGGCTCTTGCCGTCGAGGCGCGCGGTCTGCCGGCGGCTGCGGCCCCCGTCGGGCCCGCTTCGGCCGCTGCGGATCGCCTCGGTTAGAGATCGACACGCAGCGGCGACTTTGACGCGTTCGGGCCGCCCTATGGCGTCGCGATCTGCTGAAAGCGTTCCGTCAGGGCTGCGATGGCCTCGAAGTAAGGTCCGGGGCCGTAGCTGATCCGGGCCACGCCCAGAGAGGCCAGATCCTTGGTGGCGGGGGCACCCTTCAGCATCATCACGTTGACGGGCAGGGAGGTCGCCTTGCAGATCGCCTCGATCAACGCCGGGTCGACCAGGCCGGGCACGAAGAAGCCGCTGGCGCCTGCCTCCGCATAGGCGGCCGCCCGCTCCTTGGCCTCCGGGACCAGCGCTTCATGCTTGCCGCGGTCCTTTTCCTTCAAGAAGAGATCGGTTCTCGCGTTGATGAAGAAGGGAAGGTTGGCGGCTTCGGCGGTCTGCCGTATCGCACCGATCCTGTCTGCCTGATCGGGCGCGGAGTAGAGCCCATTGCTGCCAACGACCTGGTCCTCGAAATTGATACCGACGGCCCCTGTCTCGATGACGCGCGCGACGTTGGTGGCCACTTCCTCCGCCGTGACGGCATAGCCGCCTTCGAAATCGAGCGTGACCGGCAGGTCCACCGTTGCGACGATCCGCGACACGATGGTCAGGACCAGATCCAGAGGAATCGCCTGACCGTCCGCGTAGCCCTGCGCCGCCGCCACCGACCAGCTTCCCGTCGCAACGGCCTTCGCGCCGGCACCGGCAATGGCTTTGGCGCCGCCGGCATCCCAGATGTTGTAGAGAACCAGGGGGTCGCCGGGCACATGAAGGTCGGTGAAGCTGCGGGCTTTTTCAGCCTGGGTCATGATGTTTGCCTCTCAGGAAACTCGTCGGAAAAACGTCTCGATGGGTTTGGAACGTGGCGGTCAGGGGGTAACCGCCGTCGGCTGGCCTGTGCGATTGGCGGAGGCCGGCGCCGGGTGCAGGCTCCGGTCGCGCGCGTCTTCATAAGGCGTTGGGTGGGTGACGGCTTGCTCCGCTTCCATCGTCTCTGCGGTTTGCTTCCGCTTGCGGATCGCGGAGGGTGGGCGCCCGTAGAGCTTGGAAAAGGCGGCGTTGAAGCCGCGCAGGCTGCGAAAGCCCGATCGTTCGGAGATCTCCACCATTCGCAGCGATGTGTCGTTCAGCAGCCGTTTGGCGCGTTGAATGCGCAGGGTTTGTGCTGTTTGCAGCGGCGATGCGCCGAGATGCAGTTTGAAAAGCCGGGAGAGATGACGCGGACCGACGCCCAGTCTTTCCGCTAGGTCCGCCACGGTCCCGTCGTCCAGGGCGCCTGTCTCGATCAACCTCAGCGCGCGCTCCACCGTGGTTTTCGTGCCGTTCCAGGCCGGGCAGAAAGGGGCGGTTTCGGGCCGGCAGCGCAAGCAGGGCCGATAGCCCTCCTGCTCGGCGGCGGCTGCGCTGGGATAGAAGCGGACATTCTCCGTGCGGGGCTGTTTGACCCGGCAAACGGGGCGGCAATAGATGTTCGTGGTCGTCACGGCGACGAAGAAGAGGCCGTCGAATGCTGGATCGCGTCGCAGCCGGGCCTGATTGCAAGTTTGAAAATCGAGCATGCCCCTAGACTAACGATCCGGACCGATGACCGCGAGACACGCTTAGATGATCAGGTCCGAAATCGGCGAGTTGACGGAGGCAGTCGGATCCGGCGCAGGTAGGCTGCAGTGACCGCGCAACGCGACGACTCTCTTGTAACTCTGCCCTAACTCTAGGAGTGGCGGTGGCGAAGGTTCTGATTCTCACCCTTGGATCGCGCGGCGACGTTCAGCCCTACGTGGCACTTGGCGCTGCGCTGATGGCGCGCGGTCACCAGGTCACGCTGTCGACGGGGCAGGGCTTCGATGATTTGATCGCCGCGTACGGCCTGTCGCCGGCGGCGCTTTCAGTCGACATGCAGGCGCTGGTGGCGACGCCTGAGGTCTTGGCGGCCATGACGTCGCTGACGGGGTGGCTGCGGGCCTTCCGTTCGACGCAAACGTTGATGCAGCGCCAGCTCGACGATCTCTGGAGGGTGGCGCGGGAGCAGGCACCGGATGTCATCGTCTATCACCCCAAGGCCTTTATTGCGCCCTACCTGGCCCGCGCTCTGGGGGCTGTCGCACTGGCATCTTTCCTGCAACCGGCCTTTGTCGCGACCTCTTCCTTCCCCAATGCTCTGGTCCGCTTGCCGGACGTCGGACCGCTCGGCAACAAGCTGTCGAGTCAGGCGATGATTGCCGCGATGCGGCTGGGCTACGGCTCGCTGCTTCGTAAGTGGCTGCCGCGACACAGTGAGGTGGCAGCGCATCCGCGTCTCGATGTTTTACGCGGCTACCACCCTAAAGGACGGCGGGTCCCCAGGCTGCACGCGCACAGCGGCTGGCTTGTTCCCAAACCGTCGGATTGGGCTGCCGAAGACCAGGTGACGGGGGGCTGGTTCCTGGCGCGCAGCTCAGAATGGCAGCCGCCGGCCGAGCTTGCGGCCTTTCTCGCTGCGGGACCGCCCCCGGTGTATGTCGGCTTCGGCAGCATGCCGGCCGTCGATGCCGAACGCATTGCGACGGTCGTCTTCGATGCTCTGAAGCGGACGAAGACGCGCGCCATCCTCGCCAAAGGGTGGGGAGCGTTGGCGAAAGCCGCGCCCGGTGAAGACATTCAGGTTGTGGAGAGCGTGCCGCACGACTGGCTCTTTCCCAAGTGTCGCGCCGTCGTCCATCACGGCGGCGCCGGCACGACGCACGCGGGCCTGCGCTGGGGCTGCCCGACGTTGGTTTGCCCGCTGTTCGGCGATCAAGCCTTTTGGGGACGGGTCGTGAAACGGGTGGGGGCCGGGCCAGCGGCCATCCCTCTTAAGCGTCTTAGTCTGAACAGCTTGTCTACGGCTCTGTTGGACCTGAGATCGCCGAGCTTCCGAAGCCGCGCTGCGGTTCTGAGCGAGCAAATCCGGTCCGAAGACGGAGTGACGACCGCTGCAGATCTGGTCGAGGCAGCCTGGTCGGACCGGGACCTACCGGTATCGGGGACTGCGGCCTCCTGATGCGCTCAGTCTTGCGCGCGGGCTTCAAAAACCTCTTGAGCCGCCCGGAGGCCGTGCAGAGAGGCGGGGAAGCCGGCGTAAACGGACATGAGGATCATGGTCTCGACGACCTCTTGCTCCGTAAGGCCGACGTTCAGGGCACCGTGGATGTGTACCCGCAGCTCGGGGGCCGTGTATCCCAGCGCGGCCAGGGCGGCGATCGTCGCCAATTGCCTTTGTTGATCCGTGAGCCCGCTCCGGCAGAAGACATCACCGTAGGGATACTCGATGATATAGCGCCCGAGATCGGGCGATATGTTGGAGAGGGACTCGACGACCGCACGCCCCTGACCTTGAGTGATCTGGTCCAGCCGTTCCAGGCCGCGTTCGTAGCGGTCGTCGCCTGCGCAGGTCACGGCTGAAGCCAGCGCGGAGCTCTGGTCTGCAGTCTGTTCGGCACTCGCACCCGCCGACCACTGCAGGCAGACGAGCGCGAGCGCCCAGACCCTTCTTTTCACAAATCGGTCGAGCGTCATGATCGGATCCTTTCGGTGAGTGATCGCTCACAGATCGGTTCTCGTTGTAAATGAGTAAACTGCATATTTATGATTTCTAATATGAGCCAAACAGATTTACGATCTCTCGACACCACGGCGTTGCTGGTCTTCGACACACTGATGGAAGAGGGCAGTGTGAGCAGGACGGCTCTGCGTCTGGGGATGACGCAGTCGGCGGTCAGCCATGCTCTCAATCGGCTGCGAAACGTTTGGCACGATCCGCTGTTCGTGCGCGGCAGCGGTCGCATGGAGCCAACGCAGAGGGCTCTGGCCTTGGCGCCGGGAATCGCAGCAGCGCTCGGCGAACTGCGAACCTTGCTGCGGCGGGAGCAGGACTTCGACCCGGAGACGAACCGCCGGCGTTTCGTTATCGGCATGTCCGATTACGCCGCCTCGGTCTTCTTGCCCGCCCTGACGGCGCGCTGCGCCGAGACCATGGATCGCATTACCTTTCTGGTGCGCCATACCAGCCGTGCTATCGGCTTCGACATGCTGGATCGGGGGGAGGTGGAGTGCCTCGTCGGCAACTTTCCCAGCGCGCCGAAACGCATGCGTCAGCAAGTTCTGTTTCATGACCGCTTCGTTTGCGCCCTGGCGGCCGAGAACCCGCTGGCGTGCAGCACGTTGACGCTGGAGGACTACCTTTCGGCGCAGCATCTGCACGTCTCGCTGGCGGGAGAGCCGCAGGGCTTGCCGGATCGCTTTCTGGCGCGTCTGGGACATCGGCGCAAGGTGGCGCTAACGCTGGGGCATTTCCTCGTCCTGCCGCAGGTGCTGGCCGCCTCGTCGCTGATCGCGACGGAGCCGCGGAGTGTCGTCGAACCTTTTGCCGATAGCTACAATCTCAAACTCAGCGAACCGCCTTTTGCGGTCGAGAACTTCGCTTTCTCGACGGTGTGGCTGGGACGGTCGGACGGCGACCCAGGGCTGGCCTGGCTGACTTCACTCTTCAGTTCGATTGCGGAGGCTTTGTAGTGCCATAGTCAATGGGCCCGTTGGTGCAGGATTCTGGATATGACCTTTCGGTCGTGTTGCGAAGAAGAGATGGCTTCGTGTTCCACCGCTGCCGTGACGTCCGTATCAGCCGACCTGAGTTTTCAAGGGCGATGAGAGGACATGGCGAACGACTTTCCGACTCTGTCCCAGGCTGACCGCTCGGACGACTTCGAGATTTTGAAGCTGCCCGATGGGCGCGATCTCGCCTTCATGGAGTGGGGCGACCCGGGAGGCTTTCCGGCCTTCTACTTCCACGGCACGCCGAGCAGCCGGTTGGAGGGCGCCTTCGCGGACGCCGCTGCTCGACGGCATGGCTTTCGCCTGATCGCAACCGATCGCCCCGGTTTCGGTCGCTCCAGCTTCCAGTCCGGCCGCTGCTTCGGGGACTGGCCTAAGGACATCCGGGCGCTTGCCGACCATCTGGACCTCGCCGACTTCGGTGTCGTCGGCCACTCCGGTGCAGGACCGCATCTTTTCGCTTGCGGTGCCTTCATGGACCCTGCGCGTCTCAAGTTCATCGGCGCACTCGGGCCCTGGGGACCAGTCGCCGCACTGGAGATCCTGGCGAGTCTGAACACGCTCGACCGTTTTTTCACGAGGCTGGCGCGCCGGCTGCCCTGGAGTCTACGCGCCGCCTTTGCGCCGCTCGGCTGGGGTGCAACCTACTGGCCGGGCCTCTTCTTCAAGGTTGTGGAGGCCTCGGTCTCGGCGACCGACAAGGCGGTTCTGCGCGACGCAGCCTTTCTGGAGCAGTTTCGCCGAATGGAACGAGAGGCCTTCCGCCAGGGCAGCCGTGGCGCGGCTCATGAAGCAGGTATCGCCTATTGCCCCTGGGACTTCGATGTCGCGAGCGTCCGGGTCCCGACGTACATCTGGCTAGGTGAGGAGGACATTTTCGTGCCCAGCACGATGGGTGCGTACCTCGAACGGACAGTGCCGGATGTCGAACTGCACGTCGTCCCCAAGAAGGGGCATTTCAACATCGAGAACTGGGACGATATTCTGGCGGCTTGCGGGGGCCGGATCGAGGGTTAGGGCGAAGAGCTAACGATCGCCGTCCAAATGTGCGCGTATCGAAACATAACTCCCCTCGGCCTTGTCTCTTCCGAATAGTTCGCCGAGAATCCGAACTGCTCAGCAACCGGCTTACCGTCGGATCGACTGGATAATTGTACCTGTGCCGACCGTCGGATCGACTGGATAATCGTACCTGTGCCGATGAGACCGCGAGACACTCTTGCGTCAAGGACGCTGTTATCTAAGGTTTTCGGTGTGCGCCGGGACAGGGTTCGCGAGATTCATGCCTCTCGCCTTCGATAGTAACGCAGTCCGAACAAACCGCCGAGCGCCGTCAGAAAGAACCAAGCGGCAGCAGGTAAGGGGACAGGCGGCGGCGAGACCACGTCGACCCCGTGCCTCAGCGTGTTCCATGTGTAAGATGGGTAGAAAAAAGCGAATTCATCACCACCGGGCGGAAAACCGCTGAAGCGAGATATGTTTAATCCTCCATCACCTGCCGAATACGTCAGAGTCTGGTCCTCAGATAAGAAAAAATTAGCAGAAAGTTCGCTTCCTCTTCCAATTTGGCCGAAACCCGTAATCTTGCCTGTAGAGTTGCCAAACTCGTCCAAAACCTCCTGATACTGAAAATCAAGGCGGTCGAGCCGATCGGGTCTTGAGTTGTAATCATCTTCAATCGGATCAAAGTCGACGGGGAGAAAGCCGCGCCCAAAATTCCATGATCCAGTAACACTGTATTCCATCCACTCAAATAACGTAATTATTCCATCATTGTTTTTGTCATTAAAAATAAAGTATCCGTAGATCTCATCATCAGCAAAATTTACTATACAATCTCTTGGATTGGCTGGTGATTCGCACCCGGAGGCGCCTATTCGGTTTTCTGTAACGCCCTTCATATAGAATGAGAGCGTAATTACTTTTGCATTTGCGTCATTAGCGAAGGTCGCAAAACAGAACACTCCAATTAAGAAATGCACAATATGCAGCTTAGATAAGTATTTCATGGCACGAAAGCTCCGTAAAAGAGAGTTAAATTCGTCTAAAAGAGATTATAAAACAGCCTATATGGCGCTGTAAACGGTATGCGTGTATTTCGGTGTAATCTGCTTGCTCTGCGTGTATTTTGCCGTATATCGATAATCGCACATCAAGGATTGCGCAGTTCTATTATTACAAAGAATCTACTGTGGTTCGGACACGCTGAATGTGGTCTTCCGTTGCTCGGCTGGGGCGCGAGGTCCTGGCCGAGCCTGTTCTTCAAGGTTATGGAGGCCTCGGTTTCGGCAGCCGACCAGGCGGTTCTGCGCGACGCAGCATTCCTGGAGCAGTTTCGCCGAATGGAACGAGAGGCCTTCCGCCAGGGCAGCCGGGGCGCGGCCCATGAAGCAGGTATCGCCTATCGCCCCTGGGACTTCGATGTCGCGAGCGTCCGGGTCCCGACGTACATTTGGCTGGGCGAAGAGGACGTCTTCGTGCCCAGCACGATGGGGAGATACCTCGAACGGACTCTTCCGGACGTCGCGTTGCACCTCGTCCCCAATAAGGGGCATTTCGACATCGAGAACTGGGACGATATTCTGGCGGCCTGCAGGGGCCGGGTCGAGTTTTAGGGCGAAGAGCTAACGGCTGCCGTCCAAATGTGCGCTCCGGCGACCCCACCTAAGACGATCGCGCTCTGAAGTAACGCAGTCCGAACAAGCCGCCGAGAGCCGTCAGGAAGAACCAAGCGGCGGCAGGTAAGGGGACAGGCGGCGGCGGCGGCGAGACCACGTGGATTCCGGACCTCAACGTATTCCACGTGTGAGACGGATAAATGCGAGAGAACTCACCTTCCCGAGGTGGGTAGCCGCTGGTCCATCGGGTATTGAGTCCGCCGTCCGTTGCTGAATATGTCAGCCTCTGGTCTTCCCATAAGGACAAATAGGAGCCGAACCCTGAGCTTCCTGTTCTGATCACGCCTTGACCTGTAAGCCGGCCTGTGGGCTTTCCCTGCTCATTCAGAATATCCTGATACCGGAAATCAAGGTAACTCAAACGATTGAATATATGATCATAAAGATCCTCAATCGGATCGAAATCCGCGGGGAGAAAGCCGTTCCCAAAATTCCAAGATCCCGATACATTGTATTCGACCCATTCAAATAAAGTAATTTTTCCATCGCGATTCTTGTCATTGAAAACAAAATATCCATAGATCTCATGGTCTTCCAAATTGACTATGCAGTCTGCAGGGGTATCTCCACAGAAGGGGCGGCCTACACTGTTTTGCGTAACACCCTTCATGTAGAAGGAAAGTGTCATGACTTTTGCAGTCGCATCGCTTGTGAAAATACCGAAGCAGAACAGTCCGATGACGAACTGTATGACATGCAGTTTATGGCGAAGGCTCATAGCAAAAATGCTCCATCGGGCGGAGAATGATATTTAAAATGCAATATAACGAACGACCGTGATGCTGTAAACGCTATGCGAGCATAATTTGGCAGACAACTTGTCTAACGTGTATTTTGCCGCATATCAGCGACCTCACGTCAGTAGGGGCATGGCCCCTCTCCTGCGGATAAGCCAGGACTGTTTCGGCGGGCTGACCGTTGCCTTTGTGGTGCAGTTTCACCGAAGGGAACGTCGGGACTTCCGTCACGGCAGGCAGACGCCAATGGGGCAGAGCGATACCGCCAACCATTTTCGCCGCGCCGAGTTGCAGTCTGTCCCAAAAGGGGCGCTTTACCCTCGAAAAGCGAGACGAGATTCTGTCGACTGGAAAGCGTCGGATTGAGGTAGTGTCCGAACTCTAAACTCAAATTCAGTTGTTCGCATCTGGTGCTTTTGAGGCACCCTCGACAGGTGCGGTCGAGCACTGCATCCTTGGGGCGATTTGCCTTTGGCGCGCAGAAGGGGAGGGGTAAATGGGAGGAGAGACGGCGAGCCGCCGGAGCAAGGCGCGCGACGGCTTTATGAGACGCCTGCGAACGTTCTTGCTCTCGAATTTCGAGCCGGTCTGGACTCTGATTCAGAGAATTCCCTTTCTCTCCCGGCCGATCAACCACTTTATCATCAACACGGCGGTCAAGGCATCGCGCCCCCGTCCGCACCCCTTCAGCACCAGGAGCGACTATACCTCCTGGGCATCGTTGACGGATCGCAGGTACTTCGCGCGGCATCTCCCGCCCGCGCGGCCGTCGGCGAACCTGGCCGATGTGTCGGAAGTCACCGAGTTGTTCGCGCGACCGGAGGGCGGCGGCGAATTCTGTCCGAAGTCGACGCTGCTCTTTCCGGTGTTCGCGCAATATCTGACCGATGGGTTCCTGCGCACCGATATGAAGGTGCGGGCGCGAACCACGTCCAACCATGAAATCGATCTCTCGCCGCTCTACGGGCGCACGTCCGCGCAAACCGACGCACTTCGATGGCGCGAAGAAACGCCGGGCCGCAAAGGTCGGCTCAAGAGCCAGGAATTGAACGGCGAGGAGTACCCGCCCTATCTCTACGAGGAGGATGGATCGACCGTCCGCGAGTGCTTCACGGGGCCGAATGGCAAACCGATCCTCGATCCACCCCTCGGCGGAGAAAACATCGCGGGCAAGGGCTTCGAGCGGCAGATCTTCGCCGTGGGCGGCGACCGGGTCAATGCGACCCCGATGGTCACCATGCTCAACACGCTTCTCCTTCGCGAGCACAACCGTCTGGCCGGAGAATTGGAGAAACGTAACGGCGGTTGGGACGATGAGCGTATCTTCCAGACCGCCCGTAACATCCTGATTACGATCTACATTAAGATCGTAATCGAAGAGTACATCAATCACATCTCCTCGACTTGTTTCAAACTGAAGGCCGACCCGAAGGTGGCCTGGACAGCCAGTTGGAATCGGCCGAACTGGATGACGGTCGAATTCGCCTTGCTCTACAGATGGCATCCTCTGGTGCCCGATCATGTCACCTGGGCGGGCGAGAGCGTCCCATCCGCACAGATGGTTCTGGACAACCGTTACCTGACGGATGTTGGGCTGGAGGCCGGCTTCCGCTATGTGAGTGCGGAAAAGGTGACTGCCTTGACTCTCTTCAACACCCCCAGCTTCTTGCTGGATGTCGAACGCAGGGCCATCCAGCAGGGACGTAACTTGTCCGTCGATACCTACAACCGATACCGCGACATCATGAGCATCCCGAAGGTGACATCCTTCGATCAGGTGACTGGCAACCCAAAAAAGCGCGAGGCTTTGAAAAGGGTTTATGGCACGCCTGATGCCGTGGAATTCTATACGGGGCTGTTCGCTGAGGATGTCAACCCAAACACACCCATGCCGACCCTGATCGGGGCCATGGTCGCGCTCGACGCCTTCTCCCAGGCACTGACCAACCCTTTGCTGTCCGCGAACGTCTATAACGAGACGACCTTTACGGATTGGGGGTTGGGACAGATCGAGACGACCGAGCGTCTGTCGGACCTGTTGATACGCAATGTCCCTGCAAGCGACTTCCCCGATCGCGCAGACTCCATTCGCATGACGCGAAAGGACTGGCGCCGTCAGTGGGTGTCCTTTTAGAGCTCGGACTCGAAGCTGGGCCCCATCTTTGCGCTACCACGAGCAGAGTACGCGAAGACGACTCCAGGGGTGACGATGACTGTTCAGAGCCTGCCGCTCAAGGTCTCAGCGGCGGCGTGGATCCGGCCGTTGTTGGTGCCACCGATCAGCATGAACTCGTAGCCGTCCCGAGACCAGGTCGCAGCGCTCATTCCTTCCATTTCTCGAATGTCGATGGCTGTCTCTTCTGCTTCGTCGGATCTGAGAATACAGAGAGCCACGGGGACGCCGTCATCCGATAGGAAGGCGATCTGAACAAGCGGCTGGTCGGCGAAAGACAGGATCTGGGCACGTCGCGGGGACAGCGCGTCGAGCCCTTCCAATTCTCCGAGAGAAATGTCGCGCTGTAGGCTCTCGGAGACCCGTGCCAATTCGAGGGAGAGCTGCTCATCGGAGGGCGTCACCGGGATCAGCGTCTCGGTGACGTAGAGCTTATGATAGATCGCCGCCGCCTGTTGCCAGCTGTCCGGCCCATCGAGCGGAAGAAGCGGAAGGGTCGATGCACCGATGACAAATCCCACGGCGGCAGCGGCGGCGACTGCCCAGCGCGTGCGCTTTTTCGTCCGATCCGTGGCGGCTTTGTCAGCGTCGCGCATCGCGGGAGGGTCGGGCGCCTCGGTCAAAAGCGCGGTGAACGCGGCGTCCAGGCTATCTCGATCGAACGTCAGGCTGTTCAATCGGGCTCTCAAGGCCGGATCGCTATCCAGGGCCGCCGATACGGCCTGGGCATCGGCGGCCGTCAGCTCCTCGTCAAGATAAGCCGTCAGTTCCTCGTCGCTAAAGCGTCGCATGATCATCACCCGTTCTCGACCGCAGACTCTCTCATACGATGCGCCAGCTTGCTGCGCGCGGCTGCGAGACGGCTCATGACCGTTCCCTTCGGGATCTCCATGATTTCGGCCGCCTCTTGGTAGCTGTAGCCTTCGACGTAGACCAGCAGTACCGCGATGCGTTGCGCCTCCGGCAGGGCCATCACCTGGGATATCACTTGGCGCACAAAGTAGTTGGCGTCCACGTCTAGCGCCGTATCGATCAGATCGGCGCTCTCGATCGCGACCAGCCCGCCGCCCCGTCGCACGGCTTGAGCGCGAACTTCATTGTACCAAACGCGCTGCGCGATCCGAAACACCCATCGATCGAGACGGCTTCCACACTCAAACTGATGTTCTTTCTCCAGGGCTTTGACACAGGCTGTTTGCGCCACCTCGTCGGCCCAGTCCCGTGCGCCCGTCAAGACCAGGGCGTAACGCCAAAGCCTGGGATAGAGCGCTCTCAAGTCGTCGGAAATGGCCGATTTCGTTTTTTTTCGCCGGAACATCCGAATTTTTGGCCGGGCCAAGGTGTTGATGAGAGGCAGGGCATGCATCTGCGCGGGCGCAGACGCGCCTTGCAGCTTGTCTGCTGGTTCGGTCGCACGATGCAAGCGATCGAGCGCTTTTTCAATGCTTAGAGGGCTCGCAGGTAAGACGGGCCGATCGCTCAAGGGAGTAAGATATGAAGTTCTTCGTCAAAGCAGCCGGCTTTGCGACCGTTCTCCTGGCTGTTCCCCCGTTGGCACTTGCCGAAGATCGGCCCATCGACGTCGTGACGGCGCAGCATGCCTTTACGTTGACCCCGGTTGCGACAGGCTTGGAGAATCCCTGGGGGCTGGATTGGCTACCCGATGGTCGGATTGTCGTGACGGAACGGCCTGGGCGCGTGCGGATTGTCGACCCGGACGGAGCGATCTCGGAGCCCTTGGCAGGCGCGCCCGAGACCAGCAGTCTTTTCCGCGACGGTTTGCTCGATGTCGGCGTCAGTCCGAACTTCGGCGCGGATCAAGCGATCTATCTGGCCTACTCGAAGATCGGTATGGAGGGCGATACCGAACTGCGTTGGTTGGAAGTCGCCAAGGCGCGCCTGACGGAACAGGGCTTGGAAGATCTCACGACGATCTTCACCTCGGAGGTGAAGGTCGAGCAGTTGGAGGGATTCGGTGCCCGCATCCGTTTCGACAGTGAAGACATGATGCTGGTCACCGTCGGCGATCATGCTGTCCCGATGGAGGCTCAGGATCCGAAGACGACCGCCGGCACCTTGGTCAGATTGAATCTCGATGGCACCCCGGCCTCGGATAACCCCGGTGGCGCTTTGCACCCGGCCGCACTGGCCTATGGTTTCAAGAATCCTCAGGGTCTCGCCATCGATCCCGCCAGCGGCGACATCTGGCTCGCGGACCACGGACCCAGGGGTGGAGGTGAGCTCAACCGTCTGACGGTCGGTGGGAACTACGGCTGGCCGCTGCGGACCTTTGGCGATCTGAACGGAGAACCGGGCGCGGCAGAGACGGGTAGTTTCGTGGAGCCTGTCTTCACTTGGGGCGTGGCACCGACCGTCTCCTTGTCCGGGCTGGAAGTCTATAGCGGCGAGGACTTTCCGCAGTGGACAGGTGACCTTTTCACGGGCTCCCTGAGTCAGCTGGCGCTCCTGCGGATAATGCTCACCGACGATGGCACGGTCGCCGGGACCGAATATGTTCTGGACGGTCACATCGGCCGTATTCGTGAGGTGCGACAAGGGCCAGACGGTCGTCTCTATGTCCTGAACGACGAGTTCGAAGGCGGGATCTACCGACTGGACCCTTAATGCGATCGCCTTGCGTGGAGGCTGGTCCGCTTCCACGCAAGGCGTAAAGCCCCTTCAGCGGCTTTCCAAAGAGACGCCGGAAGGTCTTTCGCACCTGGCGATGCATTCCGTCTCGCCAGCGACGTTCCCTGTGCACACTGTTTCAGTGGAGCGCGGCTTGCTGTCAGCCGGCGTCATACCGACCTTGGGCCTCGGTGATCGTTGTCTGATGCTCAACCGCCCAAGATGCCAAGGCGGAGATGATCTTCAACAGGGACTGACCAAGCGGGGTCAGGCTGTAGGCGACGGACGGCGGGCGCGTATCGAAGACCTCGCGGTGTACCAGGCCATCGCGCTCCAGTCCGCGCAAGGTGACGGTCAGCATTCGTTGCGATATCCCGTCGACGGCGCGCAGAAGGGCACGGAAGCGTTCCGGTTTTCGACCCAAGCGGAGAATGACGAGCACGCTCCACTTGTCGCCGATCCGATCGAGCAGATCTCGAACCGGGCAGGGTCCGCTGAAGTCGTTCGATAGCCAGTCGCCGCCGCAACTGGCCTGCTTTTTGGCGGTTGTCGCGGTCTGGCCTGCGACGGTTACTTTCCTGTTCCTATCTGACGAAATGATGCCTCCTTCCGCAGCCAAGCGTCGGCTTCTACCATTGGTTCCGAATAGTAACCTTAGCACTGATAGGAACCACCATGAAGAAAGCCGTTGCCGTTTTCGGCGCGACAGGAGCGCAAGGTGCGCCCGTGGTCGACGAAGCTCTCCTGCGGGGCCTGGCGGTCAAGGCCATTGCCAGAGATGAACAGAAGATAGCTCGCAAACATCCGCGGGCAGAAGCGGTGGTCGCGACCCTTGACGATACCGATTCCGTCGCTGCCGCATTGGAGGGTGTAAGCGCGGCCTTCGCCCATCTGCCCATACCGGCAGGACCCAACGATGCCCAGAACTGGCTTGCCTCCCTGCTGGAGGCGGCAAGACGCACAAAACTGCCTTTGCTGGTCTTCACGACGGCCGGGCCTGCGGGGCAGCGCTACCCCTCCTCGCCGGCGATCGATGCCGGGACCGCAGTCGCCGAGGCCGTGCAGGCCAGTGGCGTTCCGGCCATCGTTCTGCAGCCGGCGCTTTATCTCGAAAACCTGAAGCAGCCGCTTTTTCTGCCGCGATTGCAGACCGACGGTATCCTGGACTATCCGCCTTTACGTCCCGACCAGAAGGTGATGTGGACGTCCCACAGGGATCAGGCGACCTTGGCCGTCGCGGCGCTGACCCGTCCCGATCTTGCCGGCCGGAGCTTCGACATCGGAACGCCAGGCGCACTGGTTGGATCGGAACTCGCCGAGCTGTTGTCGGCTTGGCTCCGGCGTCCGATCTCCTTCCAACCGCTGACCCCTGCCGCCTTCGGGGCCCGTGCCGGTGCGGCGCTCGGGACTCCCGCTGTAGGGGGCTTTCTATCCGCTCTCTATGAAGCTCTGCGGACGATGGAAAGAGAGGCAATGGTGATCGATACGGACGCCATCCAGGAGGTGTTCGATGTGAGGCTGACGTCGGTCGCAGACCACATTCGAAGCTGGTCGGCGGAACGCGTGGACGGTTGAAGGCAGGGCGGCTGACGCAGGGCGGGAAACCGCCGCCTATCCGGTGATGGAAGCCTGCTCGATCACGGCCGTTCTCTCGACGGAAGATGCCCGGTCTTAACGTAGATCAGGCATCCTTCCTCGGAGTAGGGCGTGTGCTCGGAGAGATGCGGGCTGCGCAGCCAGCTCCCCTTCGGATAGTCGCCCCCTTCGTCTTGAAAGGTGCCTTCCAGGACGAAGATCTCTTCGCCGCCCCAATGCCGGTGACGGTTGAAGGTCGTTCCCGGCTCCCAGCGAACCAGGGCGACGTTCTCGGTACCGTGGCTATGCAGCGGCAGGACCGACAAACCGGGGGCGGAGCCTGGAAGAAATTCGGCTTGCGCTGTGCGGCAGACCTTTTGCTCTCGATCCGTTGGATCGAACTGGTGCAGCTTCACGAAGATCGTGCAGCCCTGCTTGCTGAAGGGCTTATGCCGCGATCCGATGGGGTTGCGGACGTAGCTGCCGGGCGGATAGTCGCCGTGCTCGTCTGAGAAGATACCCTCGAGGACCAGGAACTCCTCGCCGCCGCCGTGCTCGTGCGGGCTGAAATCGGAGTTCGCGGCGTAACGGACGATCGAGGTCGCGCGTGCCACCTCCTCGCCGATGCGGTCCAGCATCTGCCGTTCGACGCCAACCATGGGGGAGGGGACCCAGTCCACGTCCCCCGGACGGACCACGGCGCGTTTCTCGAAATCTGCGTTGATCTCCATCCCAGCCTCCTAGTTCCAGCCGGCGGTGACGACTGCCGTCTTCCGTGTCAGCGTCATGCGAAACGTCCTACCGGTTGGTCGTTTTTACGGATAAATTCATTTAGCCCACCCTGGCGAGCAACGACCGGGTTGCCGCATCGAAGAGGGAAACATCGCAAGCGGCCCGCGCCACAAGCTGCGCACCCTCCATCAAGGCCAGGCAAGCGGTCGCTTCGCTGCCTGGGTCCCCGACGGCGCGGATCGACTTATCCTGCTGCGCGGCTTCGAACACAGCGGTCAACCAAGCCGTACTGTCGGCGTGAAAGGCGTTGAGCCGCTTCAGAACCGGGTCCGACAAACTGTTCCGTCCGGCGCTGAAGGCGACACAGAGGCAAAGGCTTTCACCATCGGACAAGGCGGTTCGATAGCTGTCGACATAGGCGCGCAGCCGCTCGCCAGCGTTGCGGCCCTCTGAGACAGTGGCCAGGTGGCGGAAGAACACCTCGCTGTAGCGCTCGATCACTGCCTCGGCCAAATCGGCCTTCGTCGGAAAGTGATGATGAATGCTTGCCTTGCGGATGCCGACGGCAGCCGAGAGATCGGCGTAGCTGAAGCCGTCGAAGCCCTGCGCACGGCAAGCCTGCTCGGCGGCATCGAGAAGCTGTGCTCGTCTATCCATGCAACCTACCTAGTGGTAGGTAGAAAATCTGTCAAGATCGGCGATACTTGAGTTTCCAGCGAAACCGAGGAGAGCGGAGCTTGCGCTGGCAACGACGATCGCGGCCAGTTGCGAGGCAGATGGCCACGGCCCGGCGTCGGTTCTGCGATATCAGTCTTGCGATGGGCTGGCGGCCGATCCGGCGAGGATGCCGCCGTCGACGGTCAGTTCCGATCCGGTCATGTAGGCGGCCTCGTCGGACGCGAGCAGAACAGCCAGCATGGCGATTTCCCGAGGGTCGCCGAAGCGCTGCAGCGGCGTGTCTGCGACCAAGGCGGCCATGCGCTCGGCGCGTTCCGGTCCATCGCCCAGCATCGGCTCCCACATCGCGGTCAGAACCGCCGCGGGGTGAATCGAGTTACAGCGGATGTTGAGTCCCTGCTGTGCGCAGTAGAGCGCGACGCTCTTGGTGTGATTGCGCACGGCCGCCTTGGAAGAGGCATAGGCGGCGGCGGCCGGAACGCCGATCATTCCGGAACGGGAGGAGATGTTGATGATCGATCCGGCCTTGCGGGGCCGCATTGCCTTGATGGCGTAGCGGCAGCCCAGGAAGGTGCCGTCCAGGTTGACGGCATGCACGTCTCGCCAGGCCGCGAGCGTGGCGTTTTCCGGGTCGTGCGGGACGATGGCCTCCTCGAACCCGGTGATGCCGGCATTGTTCACCAGAACGTCGATTTCCGGCCAGGCTTCCGCCAGAGCGTGCCAGTCATCCTCGGACGAGACCTCGAGCCTGAGCGCGCGACCGCCAATCTCCTTTGCTATGGCGCTTGCGGCCTCCAGATCCTTGTCGGTCACCACGACACTGGCGCCTTCAACGGCAAAGGCCTGCGCAATCGCGGCCCCGATGCCACGCCCGGCGCCTGTGACGACGCAGACCTTGGTTGTAAGGCGATCCATGAAAGCTCCAGCTTTACGAGGACGATCGGGAGACGATGATCGGAGAGACGGAGAACGGCGAAGCCTAGCGCTCGAGGTGGACCGGGGCGCGGATCTGGGCATCGCACGTGTAGGCGACAAGCCAGACGCCGAAATCGTTCTCGAGCTGGCGCAGGTTCACGGCAACCTCGGCGCCGACCTCGGCTGCGGAAAGATACCGGCAGAGCTGGGTTTCGTCTTGGGATACTCTGGTGCTGTAGACGATGAGCGTCAGACTGTGTTGGCCTTCCAGCGTCTCGATCGCCTCTGCTAGGCGCCTGTCGATCCGGGTCGGGAACTCGTTTCTGTCAAGACGGCTGCGCAACTCCGCCCCTAGGCCGGGAAGCTTGGACAAGGGATCGTAAGGGATACTGTTGGCCGGGGTCTGCATCTCGATGCGACTCTCGGGGTTCGGACGCACTGCAGCGACTCTCGACGTATTGCAAGAGTATAGGGGGCTTTTCAGTGACGTGGCACCTTGGGGAGCGAATTGAAACCGAGGCGGGACGGGTCGCCGCAGGGCATTGCGGCGAGGGTCCGGATCTCGTGCTGGCGCATGGCTGGCCGTGGTCGTCGTATTCTTGGCATCGCCTCATTCCGGAGCTGGCGAAGCGATACCGGGTCTTTTGGTACGACATGCCGGGCTACGGACAGTCGGAGAAGACGGTGGAGCAGAAGACTTCGCTGGATGTGCAAGGGCACGTCTTTGCGGAGATGCTCGCACACTGGGGCCTCGATCGGCCCAGAGTGGTCGCGCATGACTTCGGAGGGGCCACGACGCTGCGGGCGCATCTGCTGCAGGGCTGCGAGTTCGATCGCTACCTGCTGATGAACGTCGTTGCCCTGCGGCCCTGGGGATCGGACTTCTTCGATCATGTCGGCAAGCACGTCGAGGCGTTTCAGGGGCTGCCGCCTCACATCCACAGGGCGGTGGTCGAGGCCTACATCCAGGGTGCCCTCGTCAACGCGATCGACCCGGAGGACTTCGCAGCGCTGGTCTTGCCTTGGTTGAGCGAGGAGGGGCGCGGCAGCTTCTACCGTCAATTCGCTCAAGCCGACGAGCGCTATACGGCCGAGGTCGAACCGCTGTTCGGCCAGATCCGCTGTCCGGTCAAGATCGTCTGGGGTGAAGAGGACCCCTGGATTCCTCTGGCGCGCGGAAGGGCGCTGAACGACCTGATCCCGCAGGCCTCTTTCGAAACGCTGCCCGGTGTCGGTCACCTGCCGCAGCTCGAGGCGCCGGAGCGTGTTCTGGAGTCTCTCCTCGCATTTCTCTGACCCGGCAGACCGGAGGTCACTCCAAAATGAGACGTTCGGCATAACAGCTATCGGGTCCGATAGGGGGCTCGCGTCTTGTCGAGCGACCGGGCAATTAGCCATAGTGATATGACAAAGTATTTTCGAGGAGCCCGATATGGCGCAGGCCGGGGGGATCGGCGCGATCGATGCGGTCGTCAACATCTGGACCGAGGAGGCCTTAGCGGAACGGCCCGACCGGCGCGATTTCTACACCGGCAAGATGAAGGTCGCCGACAGCACCTTTCGCGGTGTGTCGCTGGACGAGATGCTGGCGCGGATGGATCGGGCGGGCATCGAGCGTGCCATGCTGATCGCCGCCAAGGTCGGTCCGAAGGAACACAGTGCCTGTTATCACGTGCCCTATCGGCTGGTGGCCGAGGCGGCGCAGGCGCATCCCGACCGCTTTCTCTGTCTGGCGGGGATCGATCCGACCGAAGGCATGGCCGGCGTTCGAGCGCTGGAGACGGCGGTGCGCGACCACGGCTTCGTCGGGGCGCACGTCTATCCGCATTGGTTCGAGCTGGCACCCGACCACGCGCGCTACTATCCCTTCTATGCTAAATGCGTGGAACTCGACATCCCGATCCAACTGCAGGTCGGCCAGTCGATGATCTACGACAAGCGGCTCCCGCGCCGCAGCGTCGGGCGCCCGATCACGCTCGATTCCGTGGCCTGCGACTTCCCGGAGCTGTGTCTCATCGGGATTCATATCGGCATTCCCTGGACCGACGAGATGATTGCCATGGCGTGGAAGCACGAGAAT
Organism: Kiloniellales bacterium; assembly: GCA_052168175.1. GTDB lineage: Bacteria > Pseudomonadota > Alphaproteobacteria > Kiloniellales > DSM-21159 > Algihabitans. The sequence continues at coordinate 536,265 of JBQLZH010000001.1, read as the reverse complement.
GTCTTCATCGGTTCCGACGCCCATGCACCGCGCTACTGGCCGCAGTCCTTCGTGCATTTCATCAATACCTTCGGTCAGGACAAGGTGCTGTTCGGCACGGACTTTCCGGTCCTGGATTTCGAAGAGACCTTGCGCCAGATCGATGCGCTGGAATTGCGCGAGGGACCGAAGCGCAAGCTCCTCCGCGAGAATGCGCTGCGGCTCTACAAGCTGGACGGCTGCGCATGAATCTGGCGTCGGGGCTGATGGTCAACGCGCGGGGGCGGCCGGACCATCCGGCCTTGGAGGTCGGAGACCTCCGCTGGAGTCACGCGGAGCTGGCGGGTGAGGTGGCGCGGATGGCCCTGCGTCTCGAGCAACGCGGGATCCGGCGGGGCGACGTGGTGGGCGTGGCGCTGCGCGATACGGCATGGCATCTGGTCCTCAATTACGCCAGCGCATGGATCGGGGCGATCCTGCTGCCGCTCGACTGGCGCTGGACGCCGGCCGAGGCGGCGCGGGTCGCAACCCATTTTCGCGCGACGCTGGTGGTGGGAGAGGATGACGCCGTGCCGCTGGAGGGGGTGTCCCTCATACCCCTCGCAGAGCTTCTGGCCGATGCCCCGCAGGATGAGCCGCCGGCCCTGATCGAGGCACCGGAGCTGCCGCTGCTGATCTCGCTGTCGTCGGGGACGACCGGCATTCCCAAGGGGCCCTGTCTGACGCATGCCCAGATGCTGCGCCGCTTCTGGACCCACTGGATCAACCTCGGCCTCAATGCCAGCGACCGCTATGTCTCGGCGACGCCGCTATACTTCGGCGGCGGACGAACCTTTGCGATGTCGGTTCTTTTCGCCGGGGGCACGGTGAAGCTGTTTCCGCCGCCCTTCGAGGCGCAGGATCTCTGCGACGCTCTGCAAGATGCCGCCGCGACCAGCACGTTTCTGGTGCCGACCCAGTTGCGGTCGCTGCTGGCTTTGCCGGATGAGGCGCTGGAGCCGATGCGGTCCCTCAGGCTGCTGATCTCCAGCGGTGCGCCGCTGGATCCTGACGAACGGCGCCAGATCGACGCGCGGTTGAACGCGAACTTCTGCGAATACTATGCCTCGACCGAGGGCGGCGGCATTTCTCTCTCCACGCCCGAGACACGACGGGCCAATCCAGACTCGGTCGGGCGCCCGGTGTTCGGTGTCGAGACAGAGGTGGTCGGCGACAACGAGCGGTCGCTGCCGCCGGGCACGATCGGACGTTTTCGCTACCGCGGACCCGGTGTGGCGACGGGGTATGCCGGCGAGGTCGACCCAGAAACGGCAGGCTTCAAAGACGGCTGGTTCTATCCGGGCGATCTCGCCGAGATCGATCGGCGGGGCTTCATCACCCTGCGCGGACGGTCGCGTGACATGATTCTGCGGGGCGGCGTGAACATCTATCCGCCCGAAATCGAGAGGGCCCTGCGCGCGCATCCGTCCGTGTCGGATGCGGCGGTGGTCGGGCGGCCGTCGCAGCGGCTCGGGCAGGAGGTGGCTGCCTTCTGCGTAGCTGCGGTGTCCGACGGGTCTCGGGACGAGGTGCCGGATGAAGCCCAACTCGCAAACTGGTGCCGTGAGCGGCTCGCGCCCTACAAGGTGCCGAGGAGTTTTCACTGGATTCCGAGCCTGCCGCGGAACAGTGCGGGCAAGGTGCTGAAGGCGGAGTTGACGGCGCGATTGAGCGAGACTTGATCGCAGCAGTCACCAACGTGGGACGGGGGGTTATTTGAGACAGTACGTTGACAAATGATATATTGATATAGCAATCTAATTGTATACTATCTGGGATGGCGGCATGTCGGCACCTTTGAAGAGCGTGACTCCTAAGACGGCTTGGGCCGGTCAGTCCTGGCCTCGGACGGCCAGCGGTCGGAGCTCGCTTGTCGAGCCGCTGCCGCACCACATCAGCTGCGATGCCTTGCATGTCACCTTTCGGGCGGATCCCGACCGGGTCGCTCATTTCCTGCCGCCGGGCCTGACGCCTCTGGAGACCGGCGAGGGCTGGGTGATGGTGGCGGAGATGGCCAAGGCCAGTGCCGCCGATCCCGGCCAGATTTGGCGCGACCCCGCGCGCTCCTCCTACAACGAGTGCGTTCTGGGGTTTTACTGCCGCTTCGGCGAGAAGATCGGGCGGTACAGCGCGCTCGTCTGGGTGGATAGAGACTGGTCGCTCGGCATGGGGGCGATCTTCGGCTGGGGAAAGCGGCTGGGGGCTATCGATCGCAGCCGGCGGCAGCTCAGCAACCCGCTCTTCGCCTCGGAGGACTACGATCTCGGCGGCGCCGTGTCCCGCTATGGCCATCGCGTCCTGTCGCTATCGATCGCGTTTCCCGGCGGTGGAACCCCGATCGAGGCTTTGCCGGGACATGGCGGATCGACGTTTCTTTATCGCTATGTTGCCTCGCCGAGTCCGGAGGTCGACGAGGTTGAGCAGCTGTTCGAGCTGAGCTTCACCAACGTTCGGATGCGCAACATCGTGGCGGGCAAGGGCTCGCTGACGTTTGGGACGGCGCCGGACGAGGAACTGGACGTCCTGGGAGAGGTGGAAGTCACCGGTGGCTTCGCCTACGAGCGCGGATGGACAACCGATCGCACGGCGCGGCTACTACACGACTATTCCAAGGGGCCGGCCTGAAGGAGGGCGGTCGTCACAAAAAAGGGGGGACCCATGACAACTTTCAGAACAGGGCGGCGCGGCTTTCTGGCAGGGGCCTCGGCGGCCATGGCGATGGGCCTCGCGCCTGGACTGATCCGGCCGGCGATGGCGCAAAGCCCGACGCCGATTACCTATCTGACGCCCTTTGGCTATCTCATCTCCTTCGCCGAGACGATGTATGCCGATACCGGCGGCTTCTTCGCCAAGCACGGGTTGGACGTGACGATTCAGGGCGGTCGCGGATCGGCCATGGCGGTGCAGCAGGTGGTGTCGCAGAATGCCTTGGTGTCCCGCACGGGGGGCACCGACCTGATCAAGGCCTATGCAGCGGATCCCAGTGTGGTGGCTGTCGGTGAGATCTTCCAGCGCGACATCTTCTACGTGATCAGCGCGCAGGATGCGCCGATCGAGACGCCGGAAGACATGGCCGGTAAAGAGATCGGCGTGGTCTCGGCCGGCGGGGCGACGGAAAACATCCTGGACATGATGCTGGCGGCCCGCGACGTTCCGTCGGACTCAGTCGGTCGACAGGTCGTGGGGAACGCGCCTGCGGCGTTCGAGCTGGTACAGCTGGGCCGGATCGCCGCCTTTATCGCCACCAGCGACACGGTGCTGCAGCTCAACGTCGACAACGCGCCCATCGTCGCCTGGTCTACGGACGAGCATGCCCGCGCGCCGGGCCAGGTCTACATGACGTCGAGGACGCAGCTCGACGCGCAGAAGGAGGACCTGGCCAAGTTCATGGCGGCTGTTCACGACTGCCTTGGCGCAATGCTTCAGACCGAGGATCTCGAGCCGGTCGTCGCCAGCATGATGACGGAATATGAGATCTTCGAGGCCGGGCGTCCGGACAAGGGCTTGGCAGTGCTGCGCAATTCGCTCAAGAACTACGAGCAGCCCTATGCGGACAAGCTGGCCTCGAACCAGGAGGCGTGGGACTCTGCCTACGCACTGATGGTCAAGGCGGGGTTGATCGGCGAGATCGAGGACCGCAGCTTCTACGACGACTCTGCCCGCATGCTGGCCTTTTCGTGATCGCTTCCGACCGACCCGGTGCGGCGCTGCTGATGATCGATTATCAGCGGGCCTTCTGCGACGCGGATGGTTCGATGGCCCGGCAAGGCCGCGATATCGGCGCCTTGGTGGAGGCGTTGGCCGTGGGCAACAGGGTGGCTGCGGAGGCGCGCCGCCGATCCCTTCCGGTGATCTGGACACGCATGGTGTTTGCCGCGGACTACTCCGACGGCGGCGTCCTGACTCGCGAGATCCGGCCGAACCTGGCGCGGATCGGGGCGCTCCGCCGGGGCAGCGGCGACGAAGCGCTGTCGCCGGCCTGCGCCCGCGACGAGAGCGACGTGGTGATCGACAAGCCCCGTTACTCGGCACTGATCGGGACATCCCTGGAGGTCCTGCTGCGCGCCCGAGGGATCGAGACCCTGTACGTCGCGGGCGTGACCACGCCGATGTGCGTGGAAAGCACCGTGCGTGACCTCGGTCAGCGGGACTACGCGGTCTCCGTGGTGCATGACGCCTGTGCCGATTTCGAGCCGGCGCGGCACGACGCCTCGCTGGCGGCGATGGCGTTCGGCTTCGCCCGGATCACCGACAGTGACGCTCTAGTGGCGCAAGAGGATTGGGCGAGGGAGATCGCGTGACCATGGATCGGCCAGCGGTTCAGGGGGCAGCGGTTCGCCCCGATACGGCGCACGGTGCGCGGATCGAGCTGACGGGCATCGAGCAGCGTTTCACCACCCGCGACAGCGAGGTCGTGGCGCTGACCGAGGTGAACCTGGAGATTCCGGCCGGGGAGTTCCTGGTGATCCTGGGGCCGTCGGGCTGCGGCAAGACGACTCTGCTCCGCATCATCGCCGGGCTGCTGAAATCCACGTCGGGCAGCGTTCAGGTGGGCGGCGAGCCTCTGTGGATTTCGGACCAGCGGAACGACCGCGCGATGGCCAATCTGGGCGTCGTGTTTCAGGACGCCAATCTCTTCCCCTGGATGACCATCGAAGACAACATCGCCTTGCCGCTGAAGCTGTCCGGGATGGGCCGGAAGGAACGCCGCGCGCGGGCCCATGAGCTTTGCGAACTGGTCGGAATCTTCGGGTTCGAGAAGCGTTGGCCGAAGGAGCTCTCGGGTGGCATGCGCCAGCGCGCGGCCATTGCCCGGGCGCTCAGCCGGTCGCCTCAGATCCTGCTGATGGACGAGCCCTTCGGTGCGTTGGACGCGATGACGCGCGACCAGATGAACCTGGAACTGCAGCGGATCTGGATGGAGAGCGGCTGCACCATCGTGCTGGTGACCCATTCGATCCGCGAGGCAGTCTTCCTGGCGGATCGCGTGCTGCTGCTGTCGCCGCGTCCGGGGCGGATGGACACTCTGAAGCCCATCGAGCTGAAACGCCCGCGCGACATCTACGTGCAGACCGAGTCTCAGTTCCAAGAGTACGAGCTCGAGATGCGGCGGCGGCTGGACTCCTTTTCATGACGGCAAGTAGGCGAGCGGGCGGATGAACAGCAGAATCGCGACCTGGGTGGCCACCCCCCTGATCCTGGTCGGCCTCGTGCTCGTCTGGGAAGTCTATACCCGCGCTTTCGAGGTATCGCCTGTCATCCTGCCGCCACCGGCCAGCGTTTGGGCCGCGACCAAGGATCTGCTGAGCGACCAGCGCACGCTGTGGCACATCTGGGTGACGTTCTTCGAGACGGTGACCGGCTTCCTTATCGCTGTGGTGGTTGGCGTGGTGCTGGGCGGAATTCTCGGCAAGGTGCGGTGGTTGGAACGTACCCTCAGCCCGCTGGTGGTCGGCCTGCAGGTGATGCCCAAGGTCGCCCTGATCCCACTGTTCATTGTCTGGTTCGGTTTCGGCATGACCTCGAAGATCGTACTGGCGGCCGTACTGGCCTTCTTCCCGATCATGACCAACACCATCCTGGGCATCAAATCGGTCGAGCGCGGTCACCGCGACGTCATGATGTCGCTCAATGCCTCGCGCTGGCAGACCTTCCGGGACGTCGAACTGCCCAGTGCGCTGCCCTTTATCCTGACCGGAATGGAAGTTGGGATCGTCCTGGCCACCATCGGTGCGATCGTCGGCGAGTACCTGGGCGGCAGCGAGGGACTGGGCTACATGGCCATCGCGACGCTGAACGCCTTCGACGTCGATGCGATGTTCGGCGTGATCCTGCTGATGACCGTCCTGGGGCTGGTTCTCTACTTCGCCGTCGTCGGCATCCGACGCTTCGTCACGCCGTGGCACGAGGCGGTCGCGCGCGACCGCGAAAGCTGACTCAGCAGGCGGAGGGCATCTGCATGGGACGCATCATCGACGTTAGCCTGAATTTCAAGCCGCATCTGGATCTCAAGCTCTACGATGTGCTGGGGACCGACAAATCCAAGGCCAAGGCGCTGGATCCGGAGGCCTACATCGCCGAAATGGACCGCAATGGCGTGGCGATGGCCGGGGTGATCGCCAACACGGTCCAGAACGGCGTGCGGGGCGAGTTGCTGCAGACCCACGTCGACGAGGTCTATCCGGTGCTGCAGAAGTATCCCGACCGCTTCTTCGGCTGGGTCGGGATCGATCCGCTGGGCGGCATGGCGACGCTGCGCTACATCGAATACGCGGTGCGAGAGCTTGGCTTCAAGGGCGTGCACGTCTATCCGCACTGGTTCGGCGTGCCGATCAATGACCGCACCTACTGGCCCATCTACGCCAAGTGCTGCGAGCTGGACGTTCCGATCACGCTGCAGGTCGGGCGGCAGTCGCCGCGCTCGGGCGCCAAGCTTTGCGCCCGGCCCCAATGGCTGGAGGATGCCGCCTACGATTTTCCCGAGCTGCGGCTGATCGGCCTGCACATCGGCGTGCCCATGGACTACGAGATGACCAGCGCCGCCATCGGGCACGAAAACGTCTATATCATCGCTGACGCGCATCCGCCGTCCACTTGGTCGCAACACTTTGTGGACTACATCGCACAGCGCGGCTTCATCAATATCGACGGTATGCGGAAGGTGATGTGGGGCACGGATTGGCCGGTTCAGACCATCAGCCAGTCGTTGCAGGAAGTGCGTGCACTGGATCTTCCGCCGGAGGCCCTGGAGGGTCTGCTGGGCGAGAATGCCATTCGCATCCTGAGGTTGGATACGGCGTAGATGAGTGAGAGCCGAAGCCGCGCGCGCGACAGGCCGCGGCCAGGCCCGGCAAGAGGGGAGACAATGGGCCGACCGCGACCGCAGGCCAAGGACTCCCCGATTGCCGATCAGAAGCTGCCGACGCCGCTCTACCACCAGATCCTGCTGGTGCTGCGCGAGCGGGTCGAGCAGGGCTACTACAGCGAAGACGGGCTACTGCCGAGCGAGCAGGAATTGAGCCGCGAGTTCGGCGTGTCCCGGATCACCGTCTCGCGCTCGATCCGCGAACTGGCCGAAGCGGGTCTGGTCGAGCGGCGCCGCGGCGCGGGCACGCGGGTGGTGCAACAGCCGGTGTCGCGCGCTGTCACGGGGAGTATCGACGGCTTTCTGGAGAACCTGAGCGATCTGGGCAAGCGCACGCAGGTCAAGGTGCTGGAGTTCGGCTTCGTCAAGCCTTCGGTTGAAGTTCAGCGGGAACTGCAGGTGACCGTGCGTGAAGTCGTGCAGCGCGCGGTGCGGGTGCGCAGCTACCAGGGGCGACCCTTCTCCTACCTGACCAGCTTCGTCCCTGGCGATATCGGCAGCCAGTTCAGCCGCGCCGACATGGAGGTGCATTCGCTGCTCAGTCTGCTCGAGACGACGGGGTATCGCGTCGGCAGTGCGCAGCAAAGCTTCGGCGCGGTACTGGCCGATCCGACGACGGGCCCGGCATTGGAGGTGGCCGTCGGTGCGCCGCTGTTGTCGATCCAGCGTACGGTCAGCGACACCAGCGAGCGGCCGGTGGAGTTCATCCGCATCCTCTATCGCCCCGACCGCTACAAATACCTCATGCAGCTGGACAAGCAGAAGAAGGGCAAGCCCCGGCTCTGGTACGCCCGCGAACGCGCGCTCTAAAGTTGTGAGGGCGCAAACGTCGCGCCGCGCCATCGCCGACGTCGAACGTCGTCGCTACTTCGAAGCTTTCTGAGACAGGAGGAAAGAGAGGCCATGGCAAGCGGTTTTCTCTGGCACGAGCGCTACATGTGGCATTCGACCGGAATTGCGGCCGGACAGCTTCCGGCCGGTGGGTTTGTCGAACCCGACAATCACGTCGAAAGCGTACCCAGCAAGCGGCGGTTCAGGAATTTGGTCGAAGTGTCCGGCTTGATCGATCATCTCACGCCGCTGAGGCCGCGCATGGCGACGGAAGACGAATTGCTGCGCTTCCACACGCCGGACTACATGCGGCGCGTCAAGCAGATGAGCGACGCCGGCTTCGGCGACGGCGGAGAACTCGCACCGATCGGTCCCGACAGCTACGACATTGCCCGACTCTCGGCAGGCGGCTGCATCGTGGGCCTCGATGCTGTTGTCGATGGCCAGGTCCGTAACGCCTATATTCTCAACCGCCCGCCCGGGCATCATGCCGAGGCCGACCGGGGCCGCGGCTTCTGCCTGTTCGGCAATGTCGTGATCGCCGTCATGCATGGCCGCGCAGAACGCGGTCTCAGCCGTGTCGCCACCTTCGACTGGGACGTCCACCACGGGAACGGCACGCAGAAGGCCTTTTACGACCGCAGCGATGTGCTCACGGTCAGCGTGCATCAGGACAACTACTATCCGCAGGACTCCGGAGGTATCGAGGAACGCGGTACCGGTGCCGGGCAAGGCTACAACATCAATGTTCCGCTGCCCGCGGGTTCCGGGCACGGCGCCTACGTCGAGACGGTCAAGCGGGTCGTCGCGCCGGCCTTCCGGGCCTTCCGCCCCGATTTGATCGTGGTGCCCTCCGGCTTCGACGCCAACGCCATGGACCCGCTCGGCCGGCAGATGTGCATCTCCGACACCTACCGGGAGATGACCTCGCTGCTCATGGAACTGGCGGACGAGCTCTGCGACGGACGGCTGCTGATGTGTCACGAGGGCGGCTACTCGCCCGTCTACGTCCCCTGGTGCGGCCTGGCGACCCTGGAGGCGTTGTCGGGCCAGAGGACGGACGCGGAGGACCCTTATCTGCCGGACTTTCTTGCCACGCTCGCCGGCCAAGATGTGCAGCCCTGGCAGCTGTCGGTGATCGACGCGGCGGCATCTTATGTCGCCGATATCAGATAGTCCCGGCGTCGCCCGAACTGTGCCGGCTGCGGCGCACCGGTCTGTGAAGCTCCGCCGCGGGGCCTGAACTTCCGCTCTCGCATGAGGTTGGGGCGCCGGTCAGCGTCAGTGCAGGACCTGGGCCAGGAAGCTCCGGGCGTCTTCGGAGCGGGGCGCGTCGAAGAAGCGGTCCGGCGGCGCCTGCTCGACGACGCAGCCGGAGACCATGAACACCACGCGGTCGGCGACGTTGCGGGCGAAGCCCATCTCATGCGTCACGCAGACCATTGTGCGTCCCTCGCGCGAGAGCGCCTCCATGAGCTGCAGCACTTCCTGGATCATCTCGGGATCGAGCGCCGAGGTCGGTTCGTCGAACAGAAGGATTTCAGGCTCCATCATCAGGGTGCGGGTGATGGCGACCCGCTGTTGCTGGCCGCCTGAGAGCTGACCGGGGAACTTCCGCGCCTGGTCGGCGAGGCCCACCCGGTCGAGCAGCGTCATGGCGCGCGCCTCCGCCTCCCTCTGGGACAGACCGAGCAGGTGTTCCGGCGCCAGGGTGAGGTTGTCGAGCACGGTGAGGTGGGTAAAGAGGTTGAAGGACTGGAAGACCATGCCGACGCGGCGGCGCACCGCCGCCACTGACTCGGCGCCGTCCAGCCGGATGCCGGCGACGGTGAGTTCGCCCTCGTCGACGGGCTCGAGGCTGTTGATGGTGCGGATCAGGGTGGACTTTCCCGATCCGGAAGGGCCGCAGATGACCAGGGTCTCGCCCTCCTCGACGGTCAGGTCCACGTCGCGCAAGGCGTGCAATGTGCTGCCATACCATTTGTTGACGCGGCGCAGGGAGATCGCGGTCATGGCGGAGTCCGTCTGTCGATGTCGATCCGCCGCTCGATCCACAGGGCGTAGCGGGACATGGCCCAGCAGAAGGCAAAGTAGATCAGGACGATGAAGAGATAGGCCTCGAGCGCGTAGCGGATCCAGAGTGGGTCTTCGAGAGAGGCTTTGGTGGCCCCCAGGAAGTCGAAGAGACCGATGACGGCGACGAAGCTGGTGTTCTTGAATGCTCGAATGATGTCGTTGACCAACGCCGGCACGACGATGCGCAGGGCTTGTGGCAGGATCACCTTGATCATCATCGGCCAGTAGGAGAGACCGAGCGAGCGGGCGCCCTCGTACTGGCCCTTGGACAGTGCCTGAAGGCCGCCCCGCACAATCTCCGCAGCATAGGCTCCGAAAAAGAGAACCATGCCGACGAGCGCGCGCACGAACTTGTCGATGGTCACGCCTTCGCCGAGGAACAGCGGCAGGATGAGCGAGGCCATGAAGAGTACTACGAGCAGCGGCAGGCCGCGGAACAGCTCGATGGTGCCGATACAGACGAGGCGGAAGGCCTTCATCTCGCTGTTGCGGCCGAGGGCGAGAAGCAGGGCCAGCGGCAGACCCAGGCTCACCGTGCCCGCCGAGAGAATCAGGGTCAGGGGGAGACCGCCCCAATCGCTGGTGGAGAGCTCGACGAGGCCCCAACCTCCCAGCATCAGCCAGAGAGCGACGGCAAGCGTGCCGGCCCAGAGCCAGGCGAGGTGGACGGACCAGAAGCGGGGTATCGCGGAGACGCAGAAGGCGAGGATGATCAGAAGGCTCGCCAAAGCGGCACGCCAGTGCTGTTCGTAGGGAAAGGCGCCGAAGAACATGACGCGATGCTTTTCCGCGACCACCGCCCAGCAAGCGCCTGCTTCCGGTGTTGCGCAGGCGGCGGGATCGGCTGGCGACCAGACGGCGGCGAAGAGCGCCCAGTCCAGGAAGCGCGGCAGCAGGAGAAGCAGTGCCGTGCCGAGGAGGAGCGTTACGAGGCTCTGGAAGGGCGTGGGGAAATAGGTGGCGCGCAGGCGGACAAGCCATCCGCTGTCGTTCCGGGGCGCGGTCCGGGCGGCGATGACGGGATTGACGATGTGGCCGGCGCCGCTCATCGCTCGGTGATCATGGTCATCTTGTTGAAGCCGTTCGCGAGTGCGCTCATAGCGACCGCGGTGAGCAGATAAAGGACGCCCATGATGGCGACGCATTCGATCGCTTGGCCGGTGAGAGTCGCCAGTGAATTGGAGACGTTGAAGAGCTCAGGGTAGCCAATGGCGACACCGAGCGACGAGTTCTTGACCAGCGAGATGTATTGCGCTGCCGCGACCGGTACGATGACGCGCAGCGCCTGCGGTATCTTGACCGAGAAAAGCACCTTGCCCGCGGGCAGGCCGAGGGTGCTGGCCGCTTCGATCTGGCCCTTGTCGACGCTGGTGAGGCCGGCGCGGACAATCTCCGCGATGAAGGAGGCGATGTAGCAGCCAAGGCCGAGGAAGAGGGCGAGGAATTCGGGTGAGACAACAACGCCGCCGGTAAAGTTGAACCCGGTGAGCTCGGGACGGGAGATACCGAAGAGCGCGACCGAAACCGCGAGGAGCAGAAGCGGCAGGGCGACGCAGAGTGCGATGGCCTTACCTCGCCACCGGCGCCGGCCGGGCAGGCAGAGCACGATCAGCGCGGCGACGAAGCCCACGCCGAGGGCGGTTGCGGTCAATGCGCCTGCCGTCGGATCGGCGAGCCAGGAGAGGGCGAGGCCGCGGTTGGAGAGATAGAAGCCGCCGCCCAACTCGAAAGCGTTGCGGATATTCGGCAGCATGATGATGAAGGTGTACCAGAAGATGATCTGGATGAGCTGAGGGGTGTTGCGGAAGAGTTCGACGTAGAGTCCCGCGAAGGCCGACAGCAGGCGGTTGCGCGACATCCGTGCGAGCCCGATCAGCACACCCAGCACCGTGGCCAGGACAATGGCCGATAAGGAGACATAGACGGTGTTGGCCAGTCCCGCGAGAAAGGCCTGAGCGACCGAGGCGCCCGGATCGAAGGGGATGATCGATTCCGAGAGGGCAAAGCCCGAGGGTTCATCCAGGAAGCCGAAGCCGGTGGAGATTCCGCGCTCCTCCAGCGCCTGCCGCGCATTGCGGAAGGCGGTGACGGCCAGAAGCGCGAGGCCGCCAACCAGCAGGCTCTGGAAGATCCAGGACCTGACTTCCTTGTTGTTGAGGATCTTGCCCACGGGCCGCCCTTCTCGGTCGCGTGGCCTGTGGGACTACTTGAGCGGAGCGGCGTAGATCAGGCCGCCGTCGGCCCATCCGGCGTTCTGCCCGCGCGCCAGACCCAAGGGCGACCCGGCGCCGAGATTGCGGTCGAAGACCTCGCCGTAGTTACCGACCTGGCTGACGATGTCGAAGACCCAGTCGTTGGACAGCCCGAGCGGCGCGCCGATGGTGCTATCGTTTGCGCCGAGCAGGATCTTGATGCTGTCGGGACCGGTCGCACGCATCTGCTCGGCATTTTCGGAAGTGATGCCGAACTCCTCTGCCGTGATCATGGCGTTGACGACCCAGGTCACGATGTTTCTCCAGCGGGCATCGTCCTGGCGGACGACGGGACCCATCGGATCCTTGTCGAACACCTCGTCGAGGATCTGGTAGTCGGTCGGGTTGGGCGCCAGGGTCGAGCGGGTGGAGGCAAGTCCCGAGGTGGACTGGATGTGGGCGTCGCAGCGGCCGCCGAAGAAGGCCGAGGCCAGTTCCTTGGCATCCTGGAAGACGATGGGGGTATAGCTCAGCCCGCGCTCGGAAAAGACGCTTTCCACCACCTGTTCGGCGGTGGTGCCGGGCAGCACGCAGATCGAGGCGCCGTCGAGTTCCTCTACGGTGGAGATGCCCAGGCTCGCGGGGACCATGAAACCTTGACCGTCGTAGAAAGTGATCGCCGCGAAGTCGACGCCGAGCTCGGCATCGCGGCGGTAGGTCATGGTGGTGTTGCGCGTGAGCACGTCGATCTCCCCCGTCTGGAGAGCGGTGAAGCGAGTCTGCGACGTGGTCTTGACGAACTCCGTAGCCTCCGCGTCGCCGAGCGTGGCGGCAGCGATGGCGCGACAGGTATCGACATCGAGGCCGATCCATCGGCCTTGACTGTCGATCGAGGAGAAACCGGCACGGCTGCCGTTGACCCCGCAGATGACCTTGCCCCGATCGAGGATGGTTTCAGCGGTGTCGGCCAGAGCGGCGGGAGCGGGAAGGGCAAGCGCGGCGCCGGAGATCGCGGCGGCCGATAAGGCAGTGATGATCCGTTTCATGTGAAGTCTCCTTGTTGCCGTGAGTCCGGCTGCTATTCCGGACTTTCGTTATTAGTGATTGCGATGGTGAGTGCCGGGAAGTCGGTCAGAATACGCATGCGGATGTCGTGGCCCGCGCTCAGATGGCGTTGCATGGCGGCCTGGGCCTTGGCCGGATCGGCGGCGAGCACGGCGCCGGAGATGGCGAGGTGCTCCTCGATGGTGTCTTGAATGCGCGAGGTCTCCTGACGCTCGGTGAGCGAGAGCGAAACCTCGATCATCAGGCGCACCTGCGAGTACTGGCGCTGCAGCAAGCGGTTGCGCGAGGACTTGACGATCTCGTTGTGAAGCTCGTGGCCGAGCGCCTTGGACTGTTTGGTCTCGCTTGCGGTGAGCTCGCGACCCTGGAGCGCGGTCAGCTCCTCGTGAATCGCGCGCAAGCGAGGCGAGGCGCCGCGCAGTGCGGCGAGGGAGGCGGCCAGCGCCTCGAGTGCGAAGCGGACTTCGAAGATCTCGCGTACGTCGTCGAGGCCGAGGCGGCGTACGAAGCTGCCGCGTTTGGGTTCGATGGCGATCAGTCCGTCCCGGGCCAGGTCGTGGAGCGCCTCGCGGATCGGGGTTCGGCCCAGGCCCGTACGCTCCGACAGAGAGCGTTCGGAGATCGGCGTATCGGGATCGAGCCCGCCTTCGATCATCATCTCGACGATGCGGCGTTTGGCTTCCTCTCGGGAGAGTTCGGTCATGCGGCGCCCCTCCAGCTACGCAGAACGTCGAGCACCAGCCGGGTATCGGCGTCGCTGTTGTAGAAATGCGTGGCGAAGCGAAGCTGACCGCGGCGCACGGTGTGGACCACCTGGGCCTCCGTCAGCCGGGCGGAGAGGGCTTCGACCCAGGGAGTCTCTGAAAAGCCGTGACCGCCGGCGTCGAGTGGACCCGCGGTGACGAGATGGGACGCTTCGGCCGGGCCGCGGGTTGTGCTGACATCGGCAAGACCGGCGGCGGCGAGCTCCTCGCGCAGCGTCGCGGCGACGGAGAGCGCGCGAGCCTCCACGTGATCGGCTCCGGCCGCATCGAGCAGTGCAAGGGCCGCGTCGGCGGCGTAGGCGCCCGCGACGTTGTAACTGCCAACCTCGAAGCGGCGCGCATCGGGTTGGAGTTCGTAATCGTAGGATCCGGTCGCGGAGGCGTCGTCGTTGTCGAGTGCGATCGCGGGCCGCGACAGATAGGCGGGCTCCAGCCGGTCGATCCAATGCTCTGCGAGATAGAGAAAGCCGTAGCCGTAGAGGCCAAGGAGGCCTTTGCTGGTGGAGGTCGCGAAGGCGTCCACCTGCTCGGCGCCGAAGTCGTGCCGCAGGATACCCGCGCTCTGTACCCCGTCGACCAGAAACAGCACGTCGCGCGCCCGGGCCGCGCGGCCCAGCCGCTCGAGATCGGCGCGGTAGCCCGGTGCGAAGCTGACCGAGGCGCAGGACAGCATACGGGTGCGACCGTCCATGGCGTCTGTCATGGCGTCGTAGTCGAGATGCCCGGCGATGGAGGGGATGTTGCGCAGCTCCACCCCGCGCTTCCGCAGGCGAAGCCAGGGGTAGACGTTGTTTGGGTGTTCGACGTCCAGGGAAATGACGGCGTTGTCGCCCTCCTGCCAGTCGAGCGCCCAGATCACCGCGTTGATGCCGTCGGAGACGTTTCGGCTGATCGCCACCTCGCCGGGCGTGGCGGAGACGAGGGCGGCGAAGCGGTCGCGAGAGGCGTTGACCAGAACCTCATGCTCGACGCGGGAGCAGGTGCCGCTGGCCAGCCGGTCGAGAAAGGTCTCGACGGCGTCGCGGACCTGATCGTGCAGGATCGCCTTGTCGCAGATCGAGAGATAGGCGCCGCGCTTCAGCGCCGGGAAGCCGGCGCGGAGCCTTTCGAGCGAGCCGAAAGCGATGGGTGACACCTGTCGCAACTCCAATCTGCCGCGTCCCACAAGTTGCCATGTAACTGCCATGGCAGATGTGTGTCAATGGAGTCGTACGATTGGAACTGCCGAGAGCCGATCGTCTCTGGCGGCGGCGGAGCCCGCGCGGTCTGTTTGATCCCTGTGTGCTGGGAGGTTTGGCGCCAAGTGCGCTGGGGCAGGCCGCCGAGGCGGGAGCCGCCCGGCGCGACGCCCCTCAAATCGCCTGATTGAAGGTTGGTTGCCGGTCAAAAGCAAAGGGCGGACCGAAGCGGTCCGCCCAGAGCTTTCATGGTCAAAAGGCTCATTAACCTGTCGAGGAGATCCCCGAAGTCTCCCTCGAAGACCTTCTCTCCGAGATCGCGCCTGGATCAGGCGAGATCGAAGCGGTCCGCGTTCATCACCTTGTTCCACGCCGCGACGAAGTCGCGCACGAACTTCCCGGCATTGTCGTCCTGAGCATAGACCTCGGCATAGGCCCGCAGGATCGAGTTGGAACCGAAGACCAGATCGGCGCTGGTCGCAGTCCACTTCACTGCGCCGGTCTTGCGGTCGCGGACCTCGTAGGTGCCGTCCGCTTCAACCGGATGCCAGCTATAGGCCATGTCGGTCAGATTGACGAAGAAGTCCGTGGTCAGCTGACCGACCCGATCGGTGAAGACGCCGTGCTTCGAGCCGCCGTGGTTGACGCCCAGAACCCGCAGGCCACCCAGGAGGACGGTCATCTCGTTCGCGGTCAGACCCAGAAGCTGCGCCCGATCGAGCATCATCTCCTCGGGGCTGACGACGTACTTCTCCTTCTCCCAATTGCGGAAGCCGTCGGCGAGCGGCTCGAGGAAGGCGAAAGACGCCACCTCGGTCTGCGCGTCGCTGGCGTCGCCGCGACCCGGCGTGAAGGGCACCTTGACGTCATGGCCCGCAGCCTTGATGGCCTGCTCCAGCCCGACATTGCCGGCCAGAACGATCACGTCGGCCACGGAGGCACCGGCCGCCGCCGCGATGGGCTCGAGGATCCCGAGGACCTTGGCCAGACGCGCCGGCTCGTTGCCCTCCCAGTCCTTCTGCGGCGCCAGACGGATGCGCGCACCGTTGGCACCGCCACGCTTGTCGGAGCCGCGGAAGGTCCGGGCACTGTCCCAGGCGGTGGCGATCATCTCGGCGGCGGTGAGACCGCTTTCGGCGATCTTGGCCTTGACCGAGGCCACGTCGTAGTCGGCGTTCCCCGCCGGGATCGGATCCTGCCAGATCAGGTCCTCATTCGGCACATCCGGACCCAGATAGTTGACCTTGGGGCCCATGTCGCGGTGGGTCAGCTTGAACCATGCGCGAGCGAAGGTGTCGGCGAAGTACTCCGGATCGGCCATGAACTTCTGGCAGATCTCGTTGTAGATCGGGTCGACCTTCATCGCCATGTCGGCGTCGGTCATGATCGGGTTGTGGCGGACCGAAGGATCGGTCGGGTCGACCGGCCTGTCCTCGTCCTTGATGTCGACAGGCTCCCACTGCCAGGCGCCGGCCGGGGACTTCTTGAGTTCCCACTCGTAGCCGAAGAGCAGGTCGAAGTAGCCCATGTCCCACTTGGTCGGGTTCTTGGTCCAGGCGCCCTCGATGCCCGAGGTGAAGGCGTTGGTCGCCTTGCCTTCATGGCCCGGGTTGGACCAGCCGAAGCCCTGTGCCTCGATGCCAGCCGCTTCCGGCTCGACACCGATGTCGTTGACGGCGCCGCGGCCGTGGGCCTTGCCGACGGTGTGGCCGCCGCAGGTCAAGGCGGCGGTTTCCTCATCGTTCATCGCCATGCGGGCGAAGGTCTCGCGCACATGCAGGGCGGTCTTTGCCGGGTCGGGGCTGCCGTTCACGCCTTCCGGATTGACATAGATGAGGCCCATGTGAACCGCGGCCAACGGGTTTTCCAGCGTGGAGGCATTCGAGAGATCGCCGTAGCGATTCTCACTCGGCGCCAGCCACTCCTTCTCGGATCCCCAATAGACATCCGTCTCCGGGCCCCAGATATCCTCGCGGCCGAAGCCGAAGCCAAAGGTCTTCAGGCCCATCGACTCGTAGGCGATGGTGCCGGAGAGGACGATCAGATCCGCCCAGGAGAGCGCGTTGCCGTACTTCTTCTTCGCCGGCCAGAGCAGACGGCGCGCCTTATCCAGGCTGGCGTTGTCCGGCCAGGAGTTCAGAGGTGCGAAACGGATGTTGCCCGAACCGCCGCCGCCGCGGCCGTCTGCCAGGCGGTAGGAGCCGGCAGAGTGCCAGGCGAGACGGATCATCAGGCCGCCGTAGTGGCCCCAGTCTGCCGGCCACCACTCCTGGCTTTCGGTCATCAACGCCGTGACGTCAGCCTTGACGGCTTCGAAATCCAGTCCTTTCACTGCTTCGCGATGGTTGTAGTCCGCGTCCATTGGATTGGTGCGGGCGCCATGCTGATGCAAAATGTCGAGATTCAGCGAATTCGGCCACCATTTGGTAACCGGTTTGTCCATTGCCGTGTTGCCGCCGTGCATCACCGGGCATTTGCCGCCGCCGTCCATAATCTTTATCTCCAATCTTGGTGGGCATCGATTTTAGAACCGTTCTAAACATATAGGTAGTTAGAATCGTTCTAACAAGGAAATCTTGCAGATAACGACCGGATAAATCGGCGGTCGGTGCGCCAGGCGCTGAAACCCGCATTCAACGTGCTTCTAGGCGTCGCCGTGCAGCCGCCGCCGGGACCGAATTGATTCAGCTGGAAGCGGGGCCGCTTCCAGCTCAGACGTAAATCGCGCGCCAAGTCTGCGAAAGCGGCGTTTGCTTCGATTTCTGTTAGTCCAACAGAAATTCGACGACCGGCGGCAGTGTCCTCTCCGGCGCTTCCTCATGGGGTAGGTGACCGAGGGTCGGAAAGGAGACGAGCCGCGCGGAGGGCAGGTGGTCGAGATAGTCCTGCGCATTGCCGAAGGGGATCAGCGCATCCTTTTCGCCCCACAACAGCAAGACCGGTGCGGCGATCTTCTTCAGCGTCGGGCGCGGGTCGGTCAGGATCGTTTGCGCCATCCGGTCGAGCAAGGCCTGCCGGCTGTCGGGCGCCAGCATCAGGTCATAGGTGCGATCGACCGTTGTCCGGCTCAACGCCGCCGGGGCGCCGTAGCTCTGCGCGAGATTGGCGCGCAGCATCGGCTTGGGCAAAAAGTAGCGCAACAAGGTCATCATCGCCGGAACCTTGGGCGCCTTGTCGTACTCGAAGCCGGGGCTGGCGAAACCATCGGGCGCGATCAGCACGAGCTTTCGCACGCGTTCGGGATGGGCGGCAGCGGTCCGCCAGGCAATGCGGCCGCCGATCGAATTGCCGATCAGGACGGCCTGCTTGACGCTCTTCTGGTCCATCAGCGCCAGCAGGAGCGCGATGACTCGCGCATCGCTATAGTCGTTTTCGGGATCGGGCGGCGACAGGCCCGAGCCGGGCAGGTCCAGCGAGATCACCCGATGGTCCTGCGACAGGGCTCTGGCCCAGGGCTCCCAGGTATGGAGACTGGCGCCGAATCCGTGCAGCAGAACGACGGTCGGCGTCGTCTCCAACTCCGGGCCACCCGGCTTCGTCTCGGGACCTTCGTCGCGGACATGCAGTAAGGCGCCGCCGACCTCGATCATATCGGCCGGGTCGGCCAGATAGTCTCGTTCCAGGACGGTCCGTTGCTTGTCCGGTGTCCACAGCCAGACGACCGCGAAAACCAGGACCGCCGCTGCGGCGAGCAGGAGAAGGGCGACGAGGTCCACGAAGATCCGTAGGGGCCTGAGGCTTGACGCCTCAGGCTAACGGGTCACGCCGACTTCTCCAACCACCACGGCTTGAGCGGTCAGCGCCTTTCACTGCTGTCCGTGCGGCCCGGCGCAAGCTCTCAGTCGTAACGCCGGTCGAAGGTAACGACGGAACCGTCTGGCAGAACCATCTCGCGGGCGTAGACATCGCGCGTGAGCCCGTCGTCGACGATCCCACGCACCGTCACGCGGTCGCCGACGTTGGCGGGTACCATGTTGGGACCGATGTAGACGTCGATGCGGCCCGTTGCGTCGGCCAGCCTGAATTCGTCCTCGTCGAGGATGCGCTCCACGGTCCCTTCAAGGGTGACGGCGGTGCCGCGCTGGGCCTCGTCGATTGGCGTGATCGTCTCGGCCGACGCCGGTGCGACGATCAGGAGGGCGACAGCAGCCGCCAGGACTCCGGAGCGGGTAATCCTCTGATGCATGCTTTCGCTCCCTCTCAATCCAGCGCCACGAGGACGAGCGCAAAGGCCGCACAGGTCGCCAGCAGCAGCCAGTAGCGGGGGAGGGCAAGCCGCACGCTTTCAGTCAACCAGCTGTTCAGCGGGCGGTGCTCGTCGGTCTCGGGACGTGTTTCGATTTCGTTCATGACTTTGCTCCGTCTGGGTGATCGGTCGGGACAATCGGCGCCGAAGAGTCCGGCACCGTTCATGCCTCTTGATACCCGGCCTGTCTGACGAGACCCTGACGAGCTGAAAAAAACCGTCCGCCGGCGAAAAAGCTATCCGCGAGGCTCGAACGACAGACGGAACTCGGCGCCACCGTCCGGGTGACTGCAGGCGGTCACGGTGCCGCGATGGGCACGCTGGATACGCGCGGCGATGGATAGGCCGAGCCCGGCGCCGGTGGCCGGGGCTTCGGGTCCCTGCCGGAAGGCCTCGAACAGGTGAGCGGGGTCGCCCTCCGGCAGACCGGAGCCGCGGTCGCGGACGCTCAGGCGGGCACCGGGCCCGGCCGTGACGGTGATGTGCCCCCCAGCATGAAGGATCGCGTTTTCGACCAGATTCGTCAGCGCGAGGGCGATGGCTTCGCTGTCGCCCGCGATCTCCGGAACCGGGTCGTGACGCTGCAGTTCCAGCTCGGCCCCTCGGCGGATCGCAACCGGCGCCAAACCGGCCACCACCGTCTCGGCGATGGCGCCGAGAGGGGCCCGCGCGCCTGGCTCGATGGCCACCATGTCCGCCTTCGCCGAGGCGAGAATTTGCCGAACCGTGCGGGAGAGTTGCGCCATGTCGACGCGCAGGCGGGTGGTCGCTTCGCCCTCGGGCAACTGGTCGAGCCGCGCGGTCAGGGCGGCCAGCGGCGTGCGCAGCGCGTGGGCGGCCTCGGCGGCGCGACGCTTCTCGGCCGAGAGCGCCCCGGTCAAACTGTCGAGCGCGCGCCCGGTTGCGTCCAGCAGGTCGTCGATGTCCTTCAATCCGGTCTCGGGCGGCGGGGCCGTATCGCGCGCGCCGGGGTGCAGCGCCCGCGCCCAGGCGGCGGCCCGGGTCACGGGGCGAAGGCTGCGATGGACCATCAGGGCGTTCGCCCCCAGCAGCAGCAGGATCGCAGGGACCAGCGGCACGGCGATATGGCCGACGAGTTCGGAGAGCAGGGCGCGCACCAGAAGGTTCGCAGGATCGCCCCGCGCCACGAAGACGAGCCGCAGGTCGGCCGCGACCGGGCCGACCATGTGAGAGGCGAAGATCACCTGCGAAGTGCCGTCTGGCAGGCGTGCGATCCAGTCGTCGGCGAAGTGGCTGTTAGCCAGCGCGTCGGCCGGGATCAAGTCGCCGTTCATCTGGTCCAGCGGGGTGCCCTCCGGCCCAAGCAGTGCGAAGCCATAGGCTTGCGGATGAGCCATGAAAAGCGCGCGCGCGCCGGGACCGATGCGGTAGTCGCCGGACTCCGAGACGGCGAGGTCGGCCTCCATGATCGCCATCCGCCGTTCCACCACCTTGTCCTGAAGGGCCTCCCGATCAGAGCCGTAGTAGGCCCAGATCAGCACCAGGTTGGCGAGCAGGACCGCGAGCGCGATCCAGGCAAGACGGCGCGTGAGCAGCCGCGCCATGGGGATGCTGTCCGGCTTCACGGTGCGCCCTCCGCCCCCTCCGCGAACAGCCAGCCGATCCCGCGTACGGTATGGATGGCCACCGGGCAGCCCGCCAGGGCCAGTGCCTTGCGGAGCCTCGAGATCGCCGCCTCCAGCGCGTTGGGAGTCACGGCGTCGTCCAGGGCGTAGACCGCCTCCTCCAAAAGACGACGCGGAACGACCTCGTCCTTCCGCCGCATCAGATGCTCCAGTACGCCGACGTCTCGCCGGCCCAGCGGAATCGCTTGATCGCCGAAGGTGACGCGGCGCTGCGCGGTGTCGAGCTGCAGGCCGCAGGCCTCGAGCACGGTCCCGAGACGCCCGCCGGGGCGGCGCAGCACGGCGCGGCAGCGGGCGACCAGCTCCGGCATTTCGACGGGTTTAACCACATAGTCGTCGGCGCCGCCGTCGAGCCCCGCCAGCCTGTCGGACAGGGCGTCGCGGGCGGTGAGCACGATCGCCGGCCATCCCTTGGCGCGGCGCAATTCGGTCAGAAGATCGAGCCCGTTGCCGTCCGGCAGCCCGAGATCCAGCAGCAGGAGATCGTAGTCCGAACCGGCAACGAAGGCACGGGCCTCCTCTACGCTCGCCGCATGATCGACGGCAAAGCCGGCCCGCCGCAGGGCGTCGGACAGAGCTTCGGCGAGCGAGAAATGATCTTCGACAAGCAGCAGGCGCATGGCTTTCCGGTCATCGTTCGATACCGTTAGCCAACGATGTGGGTTGCCGGGTCAGCCGGCGCCAGACCGATCCGTCTGTCGGACTGAAGAGGATCAGGGCAGCAGGTACGCGTAGGTGATTAGCGGTACCGCCAAGACGCACCGGCGGCGTCCTGGCGGCACACTGGAGAAATAGCGAAGATCAGAAGGGATTGATGCGCGGCCAGTTCTCCGCGCCTTGGGCGATATGCGCGGGGATATCGGCCTGCCAGAGTTCCTGCGCCCGCGGGTGCACCTGCAGATAGAGCTGGCCGTCGACCACTTCGTAGATCAACGGGTCGCCGGGGGCGATGTAGCCTTGCGAAGCTGCCCAGGCGCAGTAGCCGTCATAGGCCGGGGCATAGGCCTCGGGGTCCGCGCTGAAGGCATCGCGGTTGGCTTCGCTGGTGAAGAACCAGATGGCACCGTTCCAGAAATGATTGAAGCGAGCCTCGCCGCGCTGCGGTGTATCGCCCTGTTGGTAGGACACGGCATCGAATCCGCTGATGGCGGTCGGGAGCTGATTGCCAGCCTCGGCGGGTGAGAGGGTGGCCGCCGCCAGCATCGCGCCACCGGCCAGGGTCGACAGAACTTTCAGGGTCATAGGGGTCTCCTGCTGTGAGTCAAACCGACGCGTGGGGCGAAACCCCAGCCGGCCCCGAAGACTTGGTGAGACCATCAACGACCGTAAAATCACCACGAATAACTGATGCGTGATGACGTCGTTAACTGGACAACTGGAGCGGCCTTATGCAGGGATTACCCCAGCGCTGCCGGCCCGTCGCGGGAGCGATCGCCAGCTGGACTCACTCATCGCTGCGGAGGTTCGCGCCGTGATGCCGAAACAGTCTCGCAAAGCCGGAGCTTCCGTGTGGATGCACAACATACCTGTCGTGTTGCACTATGGACGGTTCGAGCCGGCAATAGCCGCGAGATGATCTTTTGACAGAAACTCATTTTGTCTCATCGAGGGTGTGGATGCTTTGAAAAAGTTCGATCTCAATAAGACATACTGCGCAGATTGTATCGAAACAGCAGAAACGCGGATCGGCGAAATCTTTCACATTCGTTGGAATAGGGTCGGGAGCGGTTCGGTTATGACCCCTGTTGCGCGCTATTTCGTTTGGCGCCCCAACTATGTTGAAGGTTTCAATCCGCATTGGCGGATCGACTGCTTCTTTCGCAAACATGAGCGATCTGGCAACCCGGAGGAATTGGCGCGATTGCTTGCTGCCAGATTGCAGGAGATTGGCGCCTGCGATCTGCCGGTCTGGATCAGCTGGCATAGAAGCGACGAGCTCGGCGGCGACTCTCTAGGCAATCTTTGGGAGGGCAACTAGCTGTTAGCTCGCTTGCCAATTTTGTTGGGTGTTACCAGAGCTTTTGGGACATCCTGTGAGTCGCGCAATCAATGCGCAATGGCGGGGCCACCGAGCGCTATGGTGCTAGGCCGTTCCTGCGCAAGGAAAATGGCGGACCGCGCCGTCACGTTGCTGAAATCGCTGCGAGAATCAGCAGCAGCGCCAGGAACATCGCGCAAGCCGGTGCCCAGGCGCCCTCGACGATCTCGGCCGGTGCCAACAGTCTCTTGAGCTTCCCCAGATAGGGCTTCGCGGGTGCTACGCCTCGGCTCAGCCGATCGCCAAGATCGTGAACGGAGCGATAGGACGCGCGGACAACAAAGGCGACAACCATCTCTGCCGGGACCACCAGGTCGCCGGAGGCGGGTAGCGGGATGCGGCGCCAGTCGATCCTGGCAAGAAGCCATCCGCCAAGCGCGGTGCAGGCCGCTGTGAGCGCCAGCGTCCCGAAACCCGATAGGGTCGTCGACCAGGTCCAGACCTCATCCGCACCATCGAGTCCGGAGCCGAAAGCGGACAGCAGGAGCGCCGCAATCAGCACCGCCCAAGGGACTGACAGGCTGTACCCTGAGGAAGCGCCTGCCGATGAAGCATCTACCGATGAAGCAGCGGGCCATGCCAGATAGAGAAAGCGCGCCATCAGCAGGACCGTTGCGACCAAGGTCCAGGCGAGCAGGCTGGCAAGCAGAGCGCCCCAGGGTGCCGACAGCGCCATAGCCTCCGGCTTGAGCAGCTCCTTGACCAGGCCGCCGCTGGTGAAGGGGGCTCCGGCCAATGCCAGGGCCGGCACGACGAGGCCTGTCGCAACCAACCATCGGTACCGGCCTGCGGCGAAGCGGCTGGCAGCCACCCCGACGCCCAGAAACAGAGCGCCCTTGGCCAGGGCGTGATGCAGGGCCAGAAACAGCACGATGGCCGAGATCTCCGGCCAGCGCGCGGGAACCGCCAGTCCGAGACCGATGGCGGTCGTCACAAGCCCCATCTGGCTGACGCTGGAATAGGCGAGCACGGTTTTCGGGTTTCGCTGCGCGACCCCGACAAGCGCGGCATAAAACACGGCCAAGAGCCCGACGCCCATCAGCATCGCGCCCCATCCGGCGAAGGCCGCGCTCTCACCGAGCGGTAGCAGCCGAAGCCAGCCCAGGAGCCCCGCCTTGATCATCGCACCGCTCAGGACCGCGCTGGCCGGCGTCGGTGCCACCGGATGCGCCAGGGGAAGCCAGACATGCAGGCCCACGACGCCGAGCTTGATGCCGAAGCCGGCGAGCGCCAGCGCAAGGATCAGATCGCGCGTCGGCGCCTCGGCCAGAGCCGCGGGCACATCGGCGAACAGCAGCGAGCCCGCTACAGTCGCAGCCAGAACCAGGGCGGCGAACAGCATGACCTCGCCCGCGACCACCATGACGATGTAGATGCGCCCGGCGCGGCCCGCTTCTGCGGTGCGGTTGTGGAGGATCAGGCCGTAGGAGGCAAAGCTCATCATCGCGAAAGACGCATAGAAACTGAGCATGTCGCCGGCGATGATGAGTCCGAGATTCCCGGCCATCGCGAGGAGGAAGAACACGAAGAAACGCGCCCTGCCGTCCTCTTCTTGGAGGTAGCCGGTCGCGAAGACACCCGCCGCCAGCCAGAGGAACGCGGTGAAGAACAGGAAAATCCGGGCCGTGTGATCGATGACGAGCTGGGTGCCGAGCAAGAGCCAGGGCAAATCGATCTCGAGCGGCGCGGTAAGACCGAAGGAGCAGAGCAGGGCGGGCAAGGCGGCCCAAGGGGCGAGCAGGGTCAAGGCCCGCCTTGACGGCCAGAGCAGCAGGCCGCAGGCGACAGCCAGCGGTGCGGAAGGAATGAGCAGCAGCAGCCAAGCGTCCAAGCTCGCCCCCATCACGGCCCGTACTCCGAACCGACGATGAGACCGGCCCACTGGAGCGGGCTGAAGGGCATCGAGGCCAGCAGGCCGACCCCAAGGGCACTGAGAGAAACGAGCACCGTGGGCACCAGGAGCATCAAGGCCGTCTCGCTTCGCCCGAAGGATCGCTCGGCAGGCCAGGCGCCGGGCGGCGCCCGGAACCAGGCGGTCCAGAGGACCGGCAAGAAGTACGCCGCGTTCAACAGGCTGCTGGCGATCAGAACGGCAAGCACCCAGGGTTGGCCGACATCGAGCCCGCCGCTCGCCAGGAACCACTTGCTGAAAAAGCCCGCCATCGGCGGTACGCCGATCATGCCCAGAGCGCCCAGGGTGAAGGCGGCCATGGTCCATGGCATCCGGCGGCCGACGCCACGCATGTCCTCGACCCGATGAATCCCGAGCGTCTCGGCCAGGTTGCCCGCGCAGAAGAACAGCGTGATCTTCATCAGGCCCTGATGCACGAGATGGGCGATGCCGCCGACGGTGGCGACGGGGCCGGCAATGGCGGTGCCCAGGACGACGTAGGAGACTTGGCTGACCGTGGAAAAAGCGAGGCGCCGTTTGATATCGGTCTGGAACAGAGCCCGGAGCGACCCGTAGATGATTGTCACCGCCGCGACGGCTGCCAAGGGGCCGACGACGCCGAGCTGCGTGGCGACCTCGACACCGTAGACATCGTGAACCACGCGCACGATCCCGAACGCACCCGCCTT
Source organism: Kiloniellales bacterium (assembly GCA_052168175.1). Taxonomy (GTDB): domain Bacteria; phylum Pseudomonadota; class Alphaproteobacteria; order Kiloniellales; family DSM-21159; genus Algihabitans. Next base: position 510,766 of record JBQLZH010000001.1, on the reverse strand, counting down.
GACCACGGCGACCGCATGCAACAGCGCGCTGACCGGCGCCGGCGCCACCATCGCCTGCGGCAGCCAGCCGTGCAGCGGCACCAGCGCCGCCTTGGCGCCGAGGCCCGCGATCAAAAGAACGAAGATGGCGACCAGGGCCGCGCTGTGATCCTGCACCAGGCCGGACAAGAAGCCCTGCGCCGTAAACTCGAGATTGCCGGCAAGCGCGTGAAGCCAGGCGATGCCGGTCAAGAGAAGCGCGCCGCCGGTCAAGGTATAGGCCAGATAGACACGCCCGGCGCGTAGCGAGGCCTGGGTGCCGCGATGCACGACAAGCGGATAGGTCGCCAGCGTCAGGAGTTCGTAGAACAGCAGAAAGGTGACCAGATTGCCGGCCAGCGCGACCCCGAGCGTGGCGGTCACGCAGAGGCTGAAGAAGCCGAAGAAGCGGTTTCGCTTCGGAGAGTCTTCGAGATAACCGATTGCGTAGATCGTCGTTGCAAGCCAAAGGGCAGCGGACAGGAGCGCGAAGAACATCGACAGGGCATCGGCCCGCAGCACGAAGTCGATGCCAGGTAGAAGCGGGAAGCGAACCTCGTAGCTCTGCCCTTGCTGAACGCCCCAGACCATGACGACGACGAGCAGCAGTTTCAGCACAACGCCGACCAGGTTGAGCGTGGTGCGGATCCCTTTGCTCTCCTCGGCGAGGCAGAAGATGATCAGGGCCGGCACCAACGACGAGGCCAGCACGAGCAAGGGCAGCGATGCGTTCCAGGTCACAGCACACCCGCTGCGCCGAGCTGCGCGAAGGGCGTCCCGCTGTCGAGCAGGGCCAGAATCTGCGGGGTCGCAAAACCCATGACCAAGGCACCGAGAGCGAAACCGAGGGCGCTCCAGGTCATGCGCCGGGAAAGACTCCCGCCTGCCACATTCGGGGCGCTGGGGTCGCCTGGAACAAATGCCAGACCCGCGACCTTGAACATGTAGGCGGCCGCCAGCAGGCTCCCGCCGATGATGGGGATCGCCCACCACCATTGATCGCCGGTGAAGCTGGCTTGCAGCAGAAGCCACTTGGCGGCGAAGCCGGTGCTGGGCGGCAGCCCGATAATACTTATGCCCGCAACACCGAAGGCGGCCCAGCTCAGGGTAACGCCTGGCGACCCGCTGCCGAGATCCGCAATGCGGTCATGGCCGGCGAGCCTCAGAATGTTGCCGGCGGCCAGGAACATCGCCGCCTTGGCCAAGGCATGAGACAGGATGAACAGGACCGTCCCGGTCCAGGCCGTCGCGGCTGCGGGCGTCAAGGCCAGGGGGAAGGCGAGAAACAAGTACCCTAGCTGGGCCACCGTCGAATAGGCGACCAGCAGCTTGAGCCGCGCTTGACGGAGCGCCTGAAAAGAGCCCCAGAGGATGGCCAGCGCACCGAGCAGACCGAGCACCTGGCCGAGGCCGGGCCCGGTGATCGGAAAGAGCTCCAGCCACAGCCGAAGCAGAAGATAGAACGACGTCTTGACCACCAGGGCCGACAAGACTGCACTGACCGGCGCCGGGGCGGCGGCGTGCGCGGGCGGCAGCCAGAAGTGCAGCGGGACGAGCGCGGTCTTGATCGAGAGCCCCGCGACGATCAGGCCGGTGGCCGCCCAGTCGGCCGGCGCCGGCGTCACAAGATCGCTCAGCACCCCGATGTCGAGCGTGCCATGGACGCCGTACAGCAGCGCCACTCCGAGCAGATAGGTCAGCGAGCCCAGCAGGCTCAGCAGAAAATAGCGCATCGCGCCGCTCAGCGCATCGCTGTTGCCCGCCAGAGCGACGAGCGCGACCGACGCGACCCCCACAAGCTCCAGGGTGACGTAGAGATTGAAGAGATCTCCGGAGAGGAACAGGGCGTTCATGGCTCCCCACAGCAGGAGCCATAGCGGCCAAAAAAAGCGGGCCGTTTCGGTCGCCTGTTGGAAGTACGCCGTTGCATAAAGCGTGACGCCCGCACCGACGAGGGCCGTCGTCAGCAGCATCACGGCACTGAGCCCATCGGCGTGGAGATCGATGCCCACGGGCGCGCCCCAGCCGCCCATCGCGTGGTGCTGCGGGCCGAGCAGGGCCACCTGCCAGATCAGCCAGAGCACCGAGCCGACCGTGGCCAGTGTCGCCAGGCAGCCCACGAATGCTGCACGCCACGGCCAAAGAAATGCGACAATGGCGCCGATCATGGGGGAGAAGACCGCCCACACGATCCAGGGCGAGTCTGCAAAAGGAGTTTCCACGGCCGTCAGTCGGATGGCTGCTCGGGCAGATGCGGGCGGCCGGTCTCGGACTGGACGCGAAGCATGAGCACGAGAGCGACCGCTGTGGCCGAGACGGCCACGACAATGCCGGTGATCACCATGGCATGCGGCACCGGGTCGGAGACGAGGCCCGGCGTTCGATAGGCCAAGGCCCCGAACACCAGGAAGACGCCACTGCCCATGACATTGACCGCGATGATCTTGCGCAGGAGATGGGCGTGCATAGCCAAGGCATAGAGCCCCAGCACGAAGAGTCCGATCCCGGTCATGGCATAGAGAATCGCTGGGCTCATCCGGGTTCGCCCCGTCGCGGCCGTCCGCCCAGGAACAAGGCCGCCAATGCCACAGCGATAGACACGGTCGCCACCACCTCGATCAGCAGGATGAGATTGCCGGCTTGGTCCGGCGGATACTCCAGAAAACGATGTCCGGCAAACATGACCGCCGCTCCGACGGCGATGAACACCCCCAGTCCTAGAGTTAGGAGCGCGCGCAATCGCCAGCCCTGCCAGCGTGCCGTCAGGCTCTTGCCGGACAGCAGGAGCAGCACCGCCACGGCGGCAAGGACCGCGCCGGCCTGGAAGGCGCCGCCCGGCGCGTGGGCGCCCACCCAAAGCAGGTAACTTGCGACGACAATCATCAAGGGAACCAGGAGCCGCACGAAGACGTCCAGGACACGCCCCGGCGGAGAGACCGACTCCTTGGGCGCCGCAGCCAGCGACCACGCGGCAACGACGGCGAGAAGCAGGACCGCCTTCTCCAGCAGCGTGTCGTAGGCGCGAAAGTTGAGAAGCACGGCCGTTACCGGATTGCTGACCCCGCTCGTCGAGAGACTGTCGGCGACCGGCCCGCTGAGTCCGGGCGCCTCGGTCGGCAGCGACCATACCGCGCCGCCCAGTCCGATAAAGAGGAGCGTCGACAGCCCGATCAACACCACCCCCGTGCCACGACGCAGCCCGCTGGTCCGGTCCCGGCCCGCGCCGTCCGTCCGTCCGTTCGTCGTCGCGATCTCTTTGTCCTGACGCAGGCGCGAGAGCGCGGCCAGCAAGAGCGCGCCCGTCAAGCCCGCGCCAATGGCCGCCTCCGCGATCGCAACGTCCGGAGCCTCGAGGCGGACCCAGATGAGGGCCATGAGCAGACCGAAGGCGATGAAGAAGGCAATCCCCTTGAAGAGATCCGCGCTGGCCAGCACGCGCCAGCCCAGCCAGAGCAGCGTCAGCGCCAGCACGCCATCGAGCATCCAGTCCAGGGAAACCGTCATGGCTTCCATGGCCGTATCCTTTTTCGCAAGGCGCCCTGGGCTATCAGATGGGCGCCGGTGGCGGAGGCGATCAACACCAGAAGCCAGATCAGCGTCATCTTGCCGATCGCCGCCCAGCTTTCGGCCTGCAAGGCAAGCCCGGCCACAACCAGCCCGAGGCCGACATTGTCCGCCTTGGTCAAGGCATGCAGGCGTGTATAGACGTCCGGAAAACGCAGCAAGCCGAGGGTGCCGGCGAGAAAGAAGGCCGCGCCCGCGAGGAGGAGCACGATCGTAGCGATCTCGCTAAGCATCGTCGGCGGACTCCTCAGCCGACGACGGCCAGGCGCGGCGGACGAAGGCCACGACAGTCACGGCGGCCAGCAAGGCGAAGACCAGACCGACATCGCGCAAGGCCGGTTGTTCCATCGCCTGAGCGAGCACCAAGAGCACTGCGACCGCGGTCGTGCCGAAGAGCTGCGCCGCCAGCATTCTGTCCGCTTGGCTTGGGCCGCGCAGGATACGCCACATACCGGCCGCGAGCGTTGCGAGCAGAAACGACGTCAAACCCAGGTAGAAGGCGGTCACCGTCGGTAGCTCCTGCTCCTGCGGTCGGGGTTCGGGGCTCCTGCTGGAAGGATCCGAACGGAGGGGGTGGCCAGGACAAGCGCGGTCGCCAGAGGTCTCTCGTCGCGCCTGGGTACAGTTATTCTGTAGTGCTCCTACAATCTCTGTACAAGCACCGCCAGGTCGCCGATCGTCTCATTCGATCGTTTCGGTCAAGCTCGCCGTCTGGCCAAAGAGCTGCGCCACCCGCTCTTCCAGAATCGCCAGGTCGCGCTTGACGGGCTGGGTGGAATCGAGCGCATGCACAACCAGTTGGTCGTCGCGCAACTCGGCGCTCAGAGTGCCCGGCAGTAGGCTGACGGCATTGGCAAAAAACACCTGAGCCGGTTCGGTCGTCAGTCGGATCGGATAGTCGTAGAACGCCGGCGCCAAGTCGATTCTGTGATGGTATACGCGGCGCGCGACATCGAAGGCGCCAAGGAGGGACTTGCCCACGAAGAAGGGCAGGAACCTGAGCCAGCCGCTCAACTGCCAGTGCGTCGGAGCTCGGTGACCCGCCAGTACACCGACGGCGACGGCGAGCGCTACTGCCGGGGCTCCGATCAGCCAGGACCCCTTGTCACCGTCGACTAGTATCCACCATATCCCGCTCAGGAGAAGTGCCTGGAATAAGCAAGAGCGAACCAGCGCCCACCTTCCTTTGTTTTTGCCGCCGCGCGCGGACGTCGCGATCATTCCCGGTTGCTTTCTCCAATAACAGACCATCGACTCCCAATCGCGCAATCTCAGCCGCCGCGCAATCAGGTCAAGCTGCGGCAGATACAGCTTGAACAGACTAAGGTGGGTAAAAAGTTGGCGAAAGTCAGGCGTCTCAAGGGCGTTCTGTCCCGCCACGGACTTCTCGGTCAAGCTGTGGGAGTCGAACGGAGGCTGACAGCGCAAGGACAACGTGCAGCGCTCGCGGCGCACCGTTGCGAGCGCTGCGGAATCGGCCGCGAACAACTGTCGCAGTCGAGATTCGGAGCAGCGGAGGAAGCAGTGGGCTCTACCGGGCGAGAGTGCGGCAACGCAAACCAGGCGGCGGCGACCCTGTCATCGCCGATAGCTGACGGGTCTGAAGCCGTCGCTGTCGGTAACATGCGTGTCGGCGCCTTCGACACGGTCCGTGTTCTGGCAACTGACGATCTCGAAGTCGGACGCACCGCGCCGTGTCACCATGCTGATCACAGCGACACGCCGGGCAGCCGCCGCACCGTCGGTACCGGTCTGACCGTCAAGAGTCGACACCGTGTGGACGATGTGAATGTCGGGCGTCAGCTTGCGCACCGACAGCTCGGTGATCTCGACCTTTGCCGTCTGAAAGATGCGACGGAAGCCATAGTCGTGTGCCTTGCGGATCGCGCGTCGGTTACGCCACCAGAGTCCGACAACGTTCACGAAATCCGCGTCCTCGACGAAGAGCGAGGCGATCCCCTCGGCATCGCCCTCGTTCCAGCGGTCGAAAAAGGCGCGCGCGACGGCCTCTCCCGTATCGAACATTCGAGGCTCCATGGAAGAGGAGGGGGCGGTGAAGAAGCGCCCCCAATCTTCGTCAATCCGCTGCAGCGTCGGCTTCGACGCTCCAGCCGGCAGTGCGGAGATAGGTTTCGAAGTCCAAGGCGTCCGGGTACCAGCGCTTCACGTAGGCGGGAGCCCCATCCATGCCGAAGCGGTCGAAGTAACGGTACATGAGCATCAGTTCCTCACCCTGTTCGGCAACACACTGCTCCCAGCTCATCTGTTCGAACCGGAGTTTACGGCCCGTGACCCGTGAGAGCGTTGCGGTTATCTCCTCCATGGTCGAGACATCGCCAGCCAAGGGCATGATCTGGCCGCTCCAGATATCCGGGTGCTCGAATGCGGCGACGACCATTGCCGCAATGTCGGCAACGGCGATCTGGCGATAGAAGGTGTCGGGGCGGATCGGGTAGCGAACGATGCCTGTCTCCAGGATGGATTCACGGTCCCATTCCCAATTGTCCATGAAGGCCGCCGGCCGGAAGACGGTCCAGGGCGTGTCCAGAGCGCGTACACGCGTTTCAATCTGCCACTTGCTGTCGAGGTGCGGTACGCCGGTGTTGCGATCCATGGTCGAGGCACCGCTATAGACGATCCGCTCGATGCCGGAGGCAGCCGCGGCTTCCGTCAGGTTGAGGCCTTGACGCACCTCGGCTTCGACACCCGCCTCGAGGAAGTCCTGTACGGAAAAGAGGGCGGCCGCACCCTTCAGGGCGGCATCGAGCGAGGCGCGGTCTTCCAGGTCGGCCCGAAAGACTTCGGCGCCCTTGTCGGCCAGCATCCGGGCTTCGGGCTTGTCCGGGCTGCGCGTCAGCGCACGGACTCGATGCCCTCTGTCGAGCAGGCGATGGGCCACCGCGCCGCCTTGTTTTCCGGTCGCACCCGTCACGGCAACGGGGCGGTCGTAGATCTTGGGGGTCGACATCTCTTTATCTCCTTGCGTGGGTCCGCGTCGGAGATGGAGAGCCTCGATTTCGCAAAGAAGGCCGGGATCCGCGCAGGCTCTGCGCGTTTCTGCAGCATCACGGCGTGACGCGTTTCATGATCCGAATGAACGCCTGCACCTTGGCGGAGCGATGGAGATCGACATGGGTGACGGCCCAGATCTGTTCGTGCCAGTCGTCCAGCGGGGGCCTCAACTCCGACAGATTGCTGTCGGCCGCCAGCTGTCGAGGCAGAAACCCCGCGCCCATGCCGCTGCGGACCGCAGCCCACAGCACGGCGATGCTGTCGCTCGTCAGTACGATGTCCTCGGGCGCGACCTTCTCGGTCAGCCAAGCGAAATAGGGTGTCTTCGGTGCCTTCGGCCCGGGTCCGACGAAGCGATGGGCCTCGGCCTGGGGGCCGTAAAGACCGACCGGGAGCTGCCGGAGCGGCAGAACGACGTTGTCGGGATGGTCGGGCTTCGGCCCGATACGAAAGGCGATGTCCGCCTCGCCATACTCGAGTTTCAGCACGCGATCGCTGCTGACCAGATGCACGGTCATGCGGGGATGATCCGCCTGAAAGGCCGCCACGATAGGCAGGATCGTAGGCATCAGAACGTCGAGGGAGGTGACCGTCATGGCGCCGGAGAGGTCATCGAGGCTGCCGCGTGCCAAACGCATAAGTTCGCCGAACTGGGCGTCGGTGGCGTCGGCCACCCGCAGCAGGGCTTCGCCCAGTTCGGTCGGCGAGAAGCCGCGCGCATGGCGCTGGAACAGCTTGGCGCCCAACCTGCTTTCCAGCGCATCGATATGGCGGGTCACCGTGGCGCGATGCACGCCGAGCGCTTCGGCCGCCGCACTGATCGTGCCGCGCCGGGCGACCTCGGCGGCGGTGCGGATTTCATCCCAGTTCTGCATGCAGCACCAATGCGCAGAAAACGAAATTCTCTCGGTATGCTATGCAACGATGCGACTATAGAACGTCGGCTTGGCCGTTTAAACCGGGGCATGACCGGGACCCCGTCCGGCCATAGCTGGAATGCAAGCTGGCGCAGTTGCTTCTGGCAGCCGGCCGGCCTCTGTTTTTCAAACGGCATCCTTCAGGACGCGAGGCCGGGGTAACCGTAATCCTCCAGGTGCAGTCCGCGCTCCTGCGACAGCGCCCGGCATTGAGCCGCCGTGAAACGCTCGATCAGGGTACGGGACGCGGGAGACGGCCGAACCGCAGGCCGCCAGTCGATCCGGTGGCCGAGCTGCGAGGCCTTGGTCAGGGCGGAGCCTATCAGGCTCGGGCCGCGGTTGATCCAGCGCTGCCGCAGGTACCAGCAGGCGAATTCGGGTCGGGTGGGGGCGGGGTTGCGGACCGTATGATGATCGCTTCGCAGCCGGTGAAACGGGGCTTCCGCGACCTCGAGCCAGTCGGCCAGACGTGCCAGAAAGCGCTCCGGCCGCTCACGGAACTCCTCATAGACCAGCACCAGCACCTTATCCGCGCCGAACCTCCGCTCGTAGGCGCGGACGAGATCGTGGATCCGCAGGGTTTGCGCATAGCTCGACGGATCGTCTTCCTGTGCGAGCGTTTGCTGTACCCAGGCATCGAAAGCGGGCAAGGGAGGCTGGCCCGCGCGCGGATACTTCAAATGCTGCAGGTAGTTCGAGACCAGGTGCCCGACGGGATGGCGGACGGTCAGCAGGATCCGAGCCTCGGGGAAAAGGTCGTGGGCCAGCGCGGCCTTGGCGTCGAGGCCGGCGCCGAAATGGCCGGTGAAGCGCTCCTCCGAGATCAGGCGGCAGCGGGCACTGCTCTGGGGTGCATCGATCTCGGACCGCAGATAGGCGCGATGATGTTCGCGGTCGCTTTCCAGATCGGGCGCGTTCCGGACCCAGCGGACGAAGGCATCGAAGGCGCCGCCTTTTGGATAGGGACCGCCCTTGCGGGCCAGCGCGAAGTAGTCGATCTCGGGATGCTGCGCGAAGTAGATCTGCTGCAGCGTCGAGGTGGCCGTCTTCGGCATGCCCACATGCAGATACAGCGGCGGCAGCGCGTTCGCGCCCGCCTGGATCCCAGGAGCCTCGAACGTGCCGTGCCCGATCACTCTGTCTTCGTCGCTCGGCATGTCGATAGGATACGACCGTATGTCGGCCGCGCACCTGCAACAAAGACTGGCTGCCGATGCGTCATCGGAGTGCGATCCGGTGAGCCGCCTCTGCCTCTCATGGCGGGCCGGCGTGTGATGCAAAGGCGTCCCGCTTGAAAAAACTTCACAGGCAGGTTCATAAGTCGGCATGGACATCGTCATTCGACCCGCCCGCAGGACGGACGCTTTGCAGATGTGTGGTCTTCTGAACCGGATCATCGAGACCGGCGGCACGACGGCTTTCCGCAGCCCCTTCACGGAAGACCGGATGATCCGGGACTTCATCGAACCGCCCTTGGGTATCAGATGTTCCGTCGCGGCCTCTGGCGATGACGTGCTCGGCTTTCAGGCGTTGGAATGGAGCGATCCGAATTGGACCGGCCCCAACCCCTTGCCGGCGGACTGGGCGTTCATAGCGAGCTACGTCGCCCAAGGCGCGCAGGGGCAGGGGGTCGGCCGCCGACTGTTCGCGGCAACCTTGGCGGCGGCAAGGGCAGCCAAGGTCGTGGCTATCGATGCGAACATTCGGAAAGAGAATCTCGTCGGCCAAGCCTTTTACGGCAGCCTGGGTTTCATCGACTATCGGTCCGACGAGGAGTCGGTCTCCAAAAGGTTCGATGTGGCGTGACGGATCGCGCCGGGCTCAGGCCGCCGTTACAACGTCCTTGCCGATGACTCGCGCGATCGCAGTGCGGCCGCTGTGGATGGCGCCTTCCACGTAGCCCCAGAAGCGATCGTCCAGCTCTGCCCCGGCGAAGCGAACCGGGCCGTCCCAGGCCGCCAGCCGCGCCACGGCATCGCGTTGTCCGCCGATCCGCACGGTCGCGTTGTATCCGCCGCCGCACCAGGGATGATCGACCCAGATCGCTTCGGCCATCTCCTTGGGAAAGAGCGCCGCCTCACCGAAAGCGCGGCTGAGATGCTGTCGCAGAAGCGCCTGTCGAGCCTCCTGCGACAGCCCTGCCATTCGACGCGCCAGGGGACCACCCTGAAAGGCAACAAGGCGGGGCGGAAGACCGTCGTCGAGACTTCCATCGACGACGGCGAGGCCGGCGGGATCGGCGAAGGTTACCGTGCCGCTGAGGCCCTTCAGCCGCCAGAAGGCGCTGTCGAACACCAGCACGGTCTTGATCATGTCTCCTGCGGTAAAGGAGGAGAGAAGGCCGGCCAGCTCTTCGCTGCCATTCAAGTCGAAGGCGATCCTGCCTGCCGCCGGAGGCGGAACGGCGACGACGACGCTGTCGGCTGTCCAGACGCCGGCGTCGCTTGTCACCTCCACCCGATCCCCGGTAACGCGGATGCGCTCCACAGGCGTGCGCAGTCTCGGCGTATGACGCAGCTCGGAGGCAAGCCGGTCGATGATCCCGATCATGCCCCCGGAAATCTGGAATTCCAGATCGTTCCGTTCCGACGTGTAACGCGAGAAGAGATCTCTCACCGCGTGAGCGTCGACCTCCTCGGGCGAGGCCCCGAAGAGCTCCGTAAACAGCGAAGAAGCCATGGCCTGCTCTTCCGGCTCCAGAAGCAGGGCGCGCAGCGCCGTGGCGAGGCTGTCCTTCGGGGCTGTCCGTCCTTCAACCAAGCTCCGCACCCCGCGTCCCGCCTCGCCAAGGCTTTCCCAGGGCGTGTTCCACCACTTCAGCTTCAGGCGCAGCGCCCGGAGCACTTCGCCCGGGCTGTCCCAGCGCACCACCTGCTCTTCCAGAAGCTCGTAGAGCTCATCGACCGCTATCAGGTCTTCGCTGCGCAAGACGTCCTGGCCGGTGATGCAGAGACCGATGCCGGTCTGCGGGATCGGCGAAAGATGCAGGCCGGCGCGCTCGGCGAGCGTCAACAGGGCCGTCATGTCGCCGTTCACCATCTGCGCTCCGGCATCGAACAGACCGCCGCTCTGCAAGGGCAACGTCCGGACGCGGCCGCCCAGACGATCCTGCGCTTCCAGAAGCTGGCAGCTCAGACCCGCCTGTTCCGCCGCGACCGCTGCCGCCAGGCCGGCCGCCCCGCCGCCGACGACGATCACCTTGACATGGCCTTCGGATTTCATGTCGCCTCCATGAATTGAGCATGCGCTCAATTGAACATATGCTCAACTTGGGTGTGGCGATCAAGGAGAACAAGGAATGGCGCGTATGTCGGGTGCCGACCGCCGGCAGCAGATCGTCGAAGCGGCGATCGAGGTCATCCTGCAAAGAGGGCTGGCACTGGCGTCGACACGGGATGTGACACGCGCCATCGGGGTCGGGTCAGGACTTCTGCACCACTACTTTTCTTCCTGGGCCGAGCTGCGGGCAGAGGCCGTGCGGCAAGCCGCCTGGCGGGAGATCGATGAGCTGAAGGCTGCCATCGCCGGCCTGCCGGCCGGCGCGGCCAGGACGCGCATCGCCGATTGGATGGTCGAGGACGAGGATATGCGCCATTGGCGGCTCTGGCTGAACGCCCAGGACGAAGCCCACCGCGATCCCCTGCTGGCCGAGGTCATGAACGCGGCCATGCTGGAGTGGCGCAGTTTGATCGTGGAACTCTTGCGGCAGGCGGGCGCCGAGGCGGGTGAGGGCCCGACCGATGCGGAGGCCGCCGCCTGGCGCCTGGCCGCGCTGATGGACGGTCTGGCCGGCGCTATGCTGGTGCGGGACTCGGTGATGACTGCCGAGACGGCCCGAAAGCTGATCGAGGTCCAGTTCCGGCTCGAGTGCGGCGGTCGCGCATAGCTTTAGACAGCTCTGCGATTGGAACGAGCGCAAATTGACCGCCGATTCCTGCGAAAGATAGACTGTCAGTGAGCCTACTGAACTGGGTCAAGAGGACTTGGGGCGACGTTGGGACGGTTCGTTCTGATTTCAGGCTGCTCCGGCGGCGGCAAGTCGACACTGCTGGTCGAACTCAAGAAACGGGGGCACTGCGTTATCGAGGAGCCGGGTCGCCGCATCGTGACCGAAGAGAAGGCTGGAACCGGAGCCGCATTGCCCTGGATCGACATGGCCGCTTTTGCTCGCCGCGCGATTGCGATGGCTCGATCCGACCTTTCGTTTGCCGAGCGGCAGTCCGGTTTCGTCTTCTTCGACAGAGGTTTGGTCGACGCGGCCGTTGCTTTGGAGCATGCGGCCGGCGTGCCGTATCGAAGGACGCTTGGTCGAGAGCGACACTACGCTCCAACCGTTTTTCTCGCTCCGCCGTGGCCCGAAATCTACGCTCAAGACGGTGACCGTCGCCATGATCTGACCAGCGCCGTAGAGGAGTTCGAGCGGCTCGAGGCTGTATTTGCGGACCTTGGCTATCACATCTGCCTGTTGCCAAAGGCCCCCGTGGATCAACGCGCCGAATTCGTGCTTGGCCAGCTCAGCGACCTCTAGCTTGCGGACGACAAGGTCGCCCCAATCAGGACGTCCGTTCGGCGCCCCCGGGACTAAGAGGCCAAGAAGCGGGACAGCGAATACTTGAAGGTATCGTCGTGGCATTTCAGCGCGCTCAGCACGCCGGGACCCGAGAAGTCGCGGACATCGTACTGGCAAACGCTGACCAGCGGATAGCGGGGTGCGATCTCGTGGTTGTAGCGCATCTCGTAGGCCAGCAGCTCGTCATGGGTCATCCCGAGATGCTGACACCAGCTCATATCGCCGAGCAGTCGGAACGCGCGCAGGCCGGATCGCTTCATCATAAACAAGCTGCGTTCGATGAAGCGGCACATCTCTTCCCCGTTGTTGAGGCCGTCGGTCTCAACCAGCTGTCCACGCTCGAGGGCTTGGTCAACGTCGTCCCATCCCTTCCGAACATGGCCAAGGATTTCTTTGCGCGTTTCCGGCGTGCCGACCAGAAAGCAGCCGTCGCCGTTGCGGAGGCCATCGATCAGGAAGGGGACCGACCACTTCAGGCGGCCCAGATCGTTTTCGTAGAGCGTGCAAATGTGATTGCCATACTCGATGGCGATGCCTTCCACCAAGACTTCGGCTGGGCGGCTTGCCAACTCCGGCGATGCCGTCTCCATCTTCCGATGCTCGAGGAAAGACATGAGATCTTCGCGCCGGAAGCGTCGCTCCCCCTTGGCACCCAGTCGCAGGCAGGGGAGCTGGCCCGAATTCGTCCATCGCCGCAGTGACGCTTCGCTTACCTTCAGAACCGCTGCCGCTTCCTTGATATTCAGCAGCTCCGAATTCTGATCCTGCGGTGTCGTCACCAACCTATCCTCATCGTTTTGAAACGCACTGCCGAAGTCCGGCCCGGTCATCGCGTTGCGCCCATGATTCCACGTTGGGCGTCACCGCTTAAGAGCTGCTTCCTTTCATAGAAATAGCCACTCCTGCCTCTTTCTACAGGGTCCTTGAACCAAGGCGCAAGCGCGGCAGTCTTTGTTATACATTGCTATGCAGTCATATGCGTTAATGTATTTTATTGCATAAAATCTGGGCCGGCGATAGCGTAACCCCACACCGGAGTACATCGGTGACGGCAAAGGGCAAACGTTTGGCCTTTTGCATAAAGAGCGGCGAGCGAAACCGACTGGGGTTTCGGATCAAGTCCCGCCTGACAACAAGGAGGAAATGCCCATGACTTCAAAAGTGCGCCTGCTGCACCACCCAGCGTCCCAGCCCTGCCGTGCGGCGCTGCAGTTCCTGATCGAAAACGACATTCCCCACGAAGAGGAAGTCGTCGACATCACGACGAACATCAATGAGCGTCAGGAGTTCAGGGACGAATACAATCCCACCGGACAGGTTCCGATTCTCTGCGATGGCGACTTGAGAGTTTGGGAGAACGTCGCGATCGGCCGTTACCTGAATGAGAAATACGACTGCCCAGGTCATTGGTTCGGGCGCACATTGGAAGAACGCGCGCGTATCAATCAGTTCGTGCAGTGGTACACCTATACGCTTCGCCTCGGGGGCGGCGCGTTCCACTGGACGATCTTCGCACCGATGATCTACGGCGCGGATAAGGACTTCACCGCCGAAGTTCGCAAGGGGAAACACCTCTTGTACGAGTCGATGGATCTGATTGAAAGCTACTGGCTCAAGGATACCGACTATCTTTGCGGCGATGAGATCAGCTACGGCGATCTCGCCGCATTCCACGAGTTCGTCTCTCACGAAGCAGGCGGTATCATTTCCGACACCGTTTGGAGCAAGCACCCGAAGACGAGAGCCTGGCTCCTGAGAATGACGGAACGTCCGGCCAGTAAGCAGGTCAGCGAGTGGCAGTATCAAACCATACGCCAGGTTCTCGACGGTGAGCTTACGGTCACCTTCACACGCAGAACGGCCGTTCTGAAGGGCACCGAAGCGCACGGCGGACACAATACCGGGCTGGTCCACTTGGGCGAGAAACACGACTACATCGCCGAGGTCGAGTCCTAGGTCGAGCGTGGAGAGCCCCTGCCTCAAAGACGCTCTCCGGTAAGGGCAGAAGAGAAGGGCAAAGGAAACCGCTCGACCGAGAGAGAGCGGTTTCCAAGCTCCCAGTCTGGGCGCCTGCCTCGTTTTCCATATGCGATGCATGCGGCGAGCGATGGCCGCCGCAGCTCGTCAGCTCTTCGGACCCACCTATTCCTTCGACACATCAACGTGGGCGGCCACCTCAAATCGCAACACGATGTATGGCCGGACGCGCGAACGTGAGAAAGACCAATACTATGATGAAAACCCGTGCCGCCGTTGCCGTCGCCGCTGGCGAACCCCTGAAAATTATGGAGGTAAACCTCGACGGCCCTCGCAAGGGCGAGGTTCTGGTGGAGATCAAGGCCACTGGCCTGTGCCACACCGACGATTTCACCCGCTCCGGCGATGACCCCGAGGGTATCTTTCCCGCCATCCTCGGTCATGAGGGCGCCGGGGTCGTGATCGAGATCGGCGAAGGCGTCACGTCGCTTGAGGTCGGCGATCACGTGATCCCGCTCTACACGCCGGAATGCCGCGAATGCGACTACTGCCTGAATCCCAAGACCAACCTTTGCCAGAAGGTCCGTGCGACCCAGGGCCAGGGCTTGCTGCCCGATGGCTCCACCCGGTTCTCGATGCTCGATGGCACGCCGATCCACCATTACATGGGCTGCTCTACCTTTGCCAACCACACCGTGGTGCCTGAAATCGCCCTTGCGAAAATTCGCAAGGACGCGCCCTTCGACAAGGTCTGCTACATCGGCTGCGGCGTGACCACCGGCATCGGTGCGGTGATCAACACCGCCAAGGTCGAGATCGGGAGCCGCGCCATCGTCTTCGGCCTCGGCGGTATCGGCCTCAATGTCATTCAGGGCCTGCGTCTCGCGGGCGCCGATCAAATCGTCGGCGTGGACCTGAACGACGACAAGGCGACGATGGGCCGTCATTTCGGGATGACCGACTTCGTCAACCCCACCAAGGTGCAGGGCGACATGGTCGCGCATCTGGTCGAGCTGACCAAAGGCGGTGCCGACTACACCTTCGATGCCACCGGCAACGTGAACGTCATGCGCACCGCCCTGGAAGCCGCTCACAAGGGCTGGGGCGAGTCCGTCATCATCGGTGTTGCGCCTGCGGGGGCCGAGATATCGACCCGCCCCTTCCAACTGGTCACCGGGCGTGTCTGGCGCGGGACCGCGTTCGGCGGAGCCAAGGGCCGGACCGATGTGCCCAAGATCGTCGACTGGTACATGGAGGGCAAGATCGAGATCGATCCCATGATCACCCACAAACTAGCCCTGGAGGAAATCAACCACGGCTTCGATCTGATGCACGAAGGAAAGTCCATCCGGGCCGTGGTGGAGTTCTAGAGAGACAGGTCAAGGCGCATCCGGAGCGAGGCCGTCGCATTGATTTTTCTTCAATGCCGCCGCGCCTCGGCTAGACTGCGCCAAACGAAGCCGGGCGGATCTCATGACGTCGGAGCGCGTGCCTGTCGAACGCGATTACTTTCCTCCGTTCGGGGGGCTGAAGTCGTTCTACGAAGTGGCGCTTACGGGGAGTGCCGTGAAGGCCGCCGCACGGTTGGGAGTCTCGGCCTCGGCGATCAGCCATCAAGTGAAGGCGCTGGAGGCTGAGCTGGGTGCTCGGCTGATCGAGAACCGCCGGGGCAAGTTGCATTTGACGGTTGACGGCGCAGGGTTTTTCGATCGTATCAAGGGGCCGATGTCCGACATTCTGCGCGCGACGGAACTGGTCCGCTCCGCCTCGGGCCGCAAGCGCGTGACTGTGACCCTGACTCCCTCCTTCGCCGCCGATTGGCTGATGCATCGTTTGCTGGACCTCGAGCGGCTGCATCCCGATTTGGAGGTCAGCCTGATCACGACCACCCGTGTGGTCGATCTTGCAAGCGAGAACGTGGACCTTGCCATCCGGCGGGGGTCTGGGGTTTGGGACGGCTACATTGCCGAACCGCTTCTGCGCGAGATCATCGTACCGGTCGCTGCGCCGAGCCTTATCGAAAAACTCGACTGCGATAGCCTCGGCGTGGCGCTCCGGAAGACCCGCGCGCTGGTCAACACGACGGTCGAGGACGAGTGGGATAGCTGGTGCGCTGCACGCCACATCCCTCCGCCCGACGCCTCCAGAAGATACAGTCTCGAGACTTACGAACTGACGGTGCAAGCGGCGCGCGATGGCTTGGGTATTGCACTCGGGCGCAAACCCCTGATCGATCCCTTGCTGGCATCGGGTGCACTGCTGCAACCCTTTCAGACGCCCGACATCGACAACACGGCCTATTACATCGTGCGCCGCGACGAGCCCATGACGTCGGACGTCAAACGCCTGCACGCCTGGTTGATGACTCAGGGAAGTTGAATTTTTTTCAGCTTCCGCTGATTTTTTTGCAGTTCGCTGCCCTACGCCGCTGCCTTAGCCTTGCAGCTCGGCAAATGCGGGAGGTCGGCTATGTCTGCCCAAAATCCTTCGGAATTCACCGGGCCACTTGCGGGTATCCGCATCATAGATCTGACGACTGTCATCTCCGGCCCGATGGCGTCGATGATCCTGGCCGATCAGGGCGCCGACGTTATCAAGGTCGAGCGCGCCGATGGCGACTTCACGCGGCAGTTGGCCACCCGCCGCGGAGGTCACTCGGCGTCCTACCTGAACAACAACCGCAACAAACGCTCTATCGTCGTCGATCTCAAGGACCCGGCGGACTTGGAGGCGATCAAGCAGCTCACTGCCAGCGCTGACGTCTTCATCCAGAACTTCCGTCCCGGTGTCGCCGAGCGTCTCGGCCTAGGCTATGAGGCGCTGAGCGCAGTGAATCCCGGCCTGGTGCATATGTCCATCGCGGGATTCGGGTTCGAAGGCCCGCTGGCCTCCAAACCGGTCTACGACCCGCTTATCCAGGCGGTCTCGGCGCTGACCACCGTGCAGGCCGGATCGGACGAGCGGCGTCCCCGCCTTGTGCGTACGATCCTGCCGGACAAACTGACCGCCGTCCAAGCCAGCCAGGCCATCACGGCGGCTCTCTTATCACGTGAGCGGACCGGCAAAGGTCAGCAGGTCACGCTCTCGATGCTCGACGCCGTGGCTGCGTTCCTCTGGGCCTCCGACATGAACGGTCACACCTTCGTCGGGGATGAGATGGAGACAGAGGAAAGCCAGTCGTTCAGCGACCTGATCTACGACGTGCGAGGCGGTTACGTCACCATCTCGATCATGCAGGACAAGCATTGGGAGGCTCTGGCCCAGGCCACGGGCCGTCCCGACATTCTCGAGGACGACCGTTTCAAGAGTGCCGAGCTGCGGGAGATCAATCGCGACGCCCGTTTGGAACTCACGCAGTCCATCGTCAGGGAGATGGATCGCGATAGGCTGCTCTCCGATCTCGAAGCGGCCGGAGTGCCTTGCGCGCCGGTTCTGACGCGCAAGGACATGCGGATGCATCCGCAGTTGCAGGCAAACGGCACCGTCGTCGAATACGATCATCCCAAGGCTGGCCGTCTGCGCCAGGCGCGTGGGGCAGCGGAGTTCCACGGCACCCCCGCAAAGACATTCAGGCCGGCGCCGGAATTGGGCGAGCACACGGATGACATTCTGGGTGCCCTGACGCCGCCAGAGCTATCGAGCGCATCATGATCGACTTCTACTACGCGCCCACGCCCAACGGGTGGAAGGTCGCGATCATGCTGGCCGAGACGGACCTGGAACATCGTACGATCCTGGTGCGCCTGACCGAAGGCGACCAACTGACCGCGGAGTTCAAGTCCATCAATCCCAACGCCAAGATCCCGGCCATAGTGGATCATCAGGCGGACGGCGGTGCGCTCTCCGTCTTCGAGAGCGGGGCCATCCTTCTTTATCTCGCCGAAAAGACGGGGCGGTTCGGACCGACCACGCCGCGCGCGCGGAAGGAGTTCAATGAGTGGCTGTTCTGGCAGGCGGCCAACCAGGGGCCGATGGCCGGGCAGTTGAGCCATTTCGTCAACTACGCGCCGGCCGGTCAGCACTATTCCCACAAGCGCTACAAGGGGGAGTTCGAGCGCAGCCTGGCGGTGCTGGACGCGCGCTTGTCCGGACGCGACTACATCTTCGAAGACTACTCCATCGCGGACATGATCGCGTTTCCCTGGGCCTTTATCGCCAAGCCCCTGGGCGTTTCGCTCGATAGCTTTCCCAACGTCGCGACCTGGCGGCAGCGCATCAAGAAGCGTCCAGCAGTGCGTACGGCGATCGACCTCTACAAAGACGCACAGTTTTCAGGCTCGGCGGTCGCCGAGCAGAACGCCGTTCTCTTCAATCAGTCGGCCGAGCACTTGCGCCGCTAGGTCAAGCGCGCACCTGAATGGTCGTAGAGTGAAGTTCGGTATCGAAAGACAGGAGAGTCGGCCTTGAGAATCGCAGCCGTCCAAGCCGCGCCGGTTTTTCTCGACCCGAAGGCAAGCACCGAAAAGCTGCTTGGTCTTTTGCGTGAGGCCGCCTCGAACGGTGCCGACCTGGTTGCCTTTCCCGAGGTCTTCCTGTCCGGCTACCCCATCTGGCTGCGGGCGCCGGCCGTCTCCTCGAACGACGAGTTGTTGCGCGTCGGTCAGATCGAATACCTGAAATCGGCAATTACGGTCGATGGTCCGGAGATCGGTGCGATCGCCGAGGAAGCCCGCAGTCTGGGCGTTTTTGTCTATGTCGGCATTGTCGAACGCTCCGGCTCACGGGGGTCCGTCTATGCCTCCTTGGTGGCCATCGATCCCGATAAGGGAGTCGTCGGGGTTCACCGTAAGCTCAAGCCGACATTCCACGAACGCTTGCTCTGGGCAGATGGGGACGGCCACGGGCTGCAAGTCCATGACTGGAAGGGGGCCAGGGTCGGGGGGCTGAACTGCTACGAAAACTGGCAGCCGCTGGCACGCCAGGCGCTTTACGATCAGGGCGAGCAGATCCATGTCGCGACCTGGCCCGGTGACCTGGACGTGACCCAGGACATCACCCGCTTCATTGCCCTGGAGGGCCGTCTCTACGTGGTGTCGGTATCCGGCCTGTTGCGCGCGTCCGACATACCCGAGCGCTTTCCGTTGCGAAAGCATGTAACCGCGGGCCGGGATGTGATCAACGACGGCGGCTCGATGATCGCGGCTCCGGACGGGACCGTGATCGCCGGTCCGGTCACCGGTGAAGAGATCACCCTCTATGCAGACATCTCGCTCGATGACGTCATCGGGGCTCACCTCAAACTCGACCCCGCCGGGCACTACAGCCGCCGGGACGTGCTGTCGCTACGCCATAACAAAGACCGGTTGGATGATGGCCCTTAGAGCGCTGCATCGCCGTGCGCTGACGTCACGCCGCGACCTCAATTCCGATCTTCCCGACGTGGGATTTGGACAGGAAGGCCTGCTGCGCCGCGCGCAGCTCCCGTAATGGATAGGTTTCCGCGATGACGGGTCGAACCTCGCCGTTCTCGATATAGCGGACCAGATCGTCGAACAGGGCCTTCGGCTGATGGGTGCAGCCGAAGAAGGAGAGGTCGCGTAGGTAGAGCCGGCGCAGGTCCAGTTCGACGATCGGTCCGGCGATCGCCCCGGCGCTGGCGTAGCGGCCGCCGTTGCGCAGGCTCTCGATCAGATCCGTCCAGCGCGGCCCGCCGACGAGATCCAACACCACGTCGAAGGCGCGTTCGGGAAGGACCGCATCGCGGTTCAGCGTGTCGTCGGCGCCGAGCGCGCGCAGATCCGCGGCCTTCGACGGGCTAGTCATAGCCGTGACCTGCGCACCGCGTCGCTTTGCCAGCTGGATCGCAGCCGAACCGACCCCGCCCGAAGCCCCGGTGATCAGCACCCGCTCGGCGCCCAGGCCGCTGCGCTGGATCATGCCCTCGGCGGTGGAGAAGGCGCAGGGAAAAGAGGCGAGTTCGATGTCCGTGAGGTCCGACCGGATCGCAATCGCGTCCTCTGCCGCGGCCAGCGTGTAGTCTGCGAAGGCCCCGTCGCATTCGGAGCCGAAGGTGGCGGTCGGCAGGTCGGAACCTGGGGAAGCCGGAGACTGCAGGGCGCGAACCAGCACCCGCTCACCGATCCGCGCGGAGGAGACAGCGGCGCCCACAGCCAGGATCTCTCCGCAGCAGTCCGCGCCCTGGATGCGCGGGAAAGAGAGGGCGGCACCGGACCAGCTGCCGTCCTCGTCCGCTTGCGATCCATAGCCCTGCGCCGCACCTGAGGCCGTGTCGCCGCGCACGCTTCTGGAGTACCAGCCGGTGCGGGTGTTGATGTCGGTGTTGTTCACCGCGGATGCCCCGACCCGGATCAGCACCTCGCCCTCGCCTGGTCTGGGCACGGCCAGATCTTCGCGCCACTCCAGCTTCTCCAGTCCGCCATGCCCTGTCAGGAGCATGCCGCACATCCTTTCCGGATGGGTCATCCTCGTCTCCGCAGTAGAGGGATTGCTCTACTTGCTGTAGTAGAGCAATCCCTCTACATGGTCAAGCATGGCCGATACGATGAAGAAGATCGCCGCCGGATTGGAGCGGGCTTTCGCCGAAAACGGCTTCGCGGAGCCGAGTGTGGACGATCTCAAGAGCGCCGCCGGCGTAAGTCTGCGGACGCTCTACAAGTATGCGCCGTCGCGGGACGAGATGGTGCGCGTCGCACTGGAGCATCGGCACAGGCGCTATATGGAGCAGGTCTTTACGGATCTGCCCGACGACAGGGGGGCTGCGCTATCCGGCATCATCGACCGCATTGCGGCCTGGATGGCGCGCGAGGCGTCGCATGGATGCCTGTTTCATGCCGCGGTGGCGGCGGCACCGCATGACGGACAGCTCCGCGTCCTGCTGGAACGGCACAAGGCGGAGGTGGCCGAACGGGCCGCCGAAGCCGCCGATCTGCCCGGTCGCGAAGCGGACCTTACAGTCATCTTCGAAGGCCTTACGCAGAGTTGGCCTCTGCTTGGAGAGGCCGCAGTCGCAAGCGCCGCGCGGCTGAGTGCTGGCTTGAAGACGATGGCTTGAGAGGGCGGCAAGGTGCAGCGCTCGGCGGATCGTTGGCAGTTCCGCCTTATCGGTTTCAGGCTGCCGTCTTGCGCTCGAGATAGACCGTCCGCGCCAGCATCAGCAACAGTCCGATGCTTCCGGTGAAGATGACGGCGAGCACCCAGAGCTCCGACTTCATGCCGGCCGCCCGCGCACGGTTTTGCAGGAGGAAGAAGGCCGCTGTCACGCTCATCAGGCGGTCGAACCAGACCTGCAGCCCCCAGTGCGATCCCACCAGCATCGGCAAGAAGCCGAAAAGCCCTTCCTCAACAACTGCGAGGCCGGTCAATGCCGCGAAGGGAACCACGGCTATCGCCGGGACGAGCCACGCCGGCCAGGAAACCCGTTCCTTGGTCTGGGCGACGAGCAGCATAACGACGGCGGCGATGGCAAAACCAATGAGCGCAATCAACTCGGAATGCGACATTCTCAACCCTCCACGTTCGTCTGAAAACGGCTACCTTCTTAAAGGGAGCTTTGCCCACTGACAGGCGAACCGGCACGGCTCCCGCGGGAAGACGACACTGGCATGGTGTTCAACAAGCGCAAGAATTGCCACCCTGCCGTCACATGTCGGCGTTGCGCCAGATGTCCGGGCAGCGGACGCTTCCGTCCGGCCAGTGTTCGGCGGGCTGCGGATGGCCCGCCGCAAGATGCGTGGAGAGGATGGTCGGTTCCGGCGCGACCGTCTGGCTTCCCGGGCCGGAAGCCGGTTAGACTTCGGCGTGGGTGCTCGTCGGACCTCAGATCGTCAGGTGCAGATAGGGGCGGGCAGGGTGGTCGGTCTTCTGCGCCTCTGGCGCGACCATGCGATCCGATGGAGGCCCATTGATGCGCAAGGCGATGAAGATTCTCCATACGCTCGCCGCGGCCGGGCTGCTCGGCGGACTGGCCGTCTACATGCTTCTGCTCGTCGTGGCTCCACAGGACACGCCGGCGGCCTACGCGGATCTGCGCATCTCGATCGCGGCGATCAGCAACTATCTCCTGCTGCCCTCGCTGGCGGTCGTGCTGCTGTCGGGCATCGCCTCGATGGTCCTGCACGACCCCTACCTGCACAAGGGCTGGGCCTGGCTGAAGGCGGCCTCGGGGATCTTGATGTTCAAGGGCATCCTGACCATCGTCGGCGCGAAGGCGGACTACGCCTCCACCGTTGCTCAG
Source organism: Kiloniellales bacterium (assembly GCA_052168175.1). Classification (GTDB taxonomy): domain Bacteria; phylum Pseudomonadota; class Alphaproteobacteria; order Kiloniellales; family DSM-21159; genus Algihabitans. The sequence continues at coordinate 488,514 of JBQLZH010000001.1, read as the reverse complement.
CGGGTTGCCGAGGGCGAGATCGCGGCCGAGGTGCTGGAGCGCGCGCTCACTTACGAATGGGCGACGCTCGGTGTCATGCTGGCGCTGTCGGTCGCCAATGTCGTCGTGGGGGTGTGGCGCCCGCGCCTCGAGCGTGCCCGTGCCCGACCCGCCGCTTCCGCGCGGTCTCTCGCCGGCGACAGGTCTTCCGCGCAAGACGCTGCGTCTGCGCAGGAAGAACGTCCGCGACTGGCATCTTAGCGACTGGTCCGGAGGGTCGCGTTCGAAGACTGGCAGACGAGGCTCTGCGAGCCTGGGGATTGCATAGCTGAGGCGGCCGGGCGCGGGAGGGCCTCGCTCGTGCCTGAAGCTCCTGCCTCTACAACACTGTTGGTGCCAAGCGTCGTTACCGCCGGACCGGTTCGATTTCGGCCACTCGATTGATCCAGGATAGATTGCCGCCCCAAGGGAAGGCGAGCCAAACGAAAAGCGCAGTTCCAACGCCCAGGGCGATGAGCGAGTAAAGGTCGGCTGCCGGACCGAAGACAAAGCCGAGCAACGGTCCGGCGAGCAGGATCGGTAAGAGGAGCAACATCATCAGACCTGTTCGTACCAACATCGGCGGAAGCCCTGCGCTGCTGCCATCGGGCCGAACGTAACGAATTCCAAGCAGCATCTTGCCCGGGCTGGCACCGAAGAGACCGCCGAAGAGACCCGAGGAAAGAAACAGGATGATCAGAACGGCGACGACGAACAGGAGATAGCCGTTTCGCACGTCGTCGGGATAGGTCGACATGAAGTCGATCTGCGGCCAAGCGACTTTCTCGCCGAGAATGCGGGCAGCAAGTTGCATCAGAGAGCTGGACAGCACCGCAACTGGAACAGCGAGCAAAAGGACGTTCAGGACACCCCCCCAAAACAGCCTCGTTGAGCTTGCGCGTTCTAAGGTCTCCATAGGCCGTTCCCAATGACTGGTGTAGCGTAGCAGCAAACGCTCGGTATAGTAGAGTGTTACGCGAAACATCTCAAACAGCCCATCGAGCGGATTACCACGCAGCTCTCCCACTGAACGCGGGCGTAATCGTCTCAGGTCGAAGCGGCCTCGGTTCTACCTAAGGCAATCCACGTTAGCCACGCCATACAAGCTCGATCTCTCCGTCGAGTCGGCGCCCTGTCGGATGGAAGCCGAGCTTCTCGTAGAACGGCAAGGCGTTGCCAACTTCCTTGTCCATCGTTGTCAAGGACACACCCTTGAGGCCGACGAGGCCTGCATAGTTGCGTGCAAACTCAATCGCCTCTGTCCCGTAACCGCGCTCGCGCTGTGTGCGCTCGACCATGACGCGCCAAACGTACAGACAGTCTTGCTGAAAGTGCGCGCGCTCCTTCTTGTCCTCGACCAGCCGAGGATCGACCAGTGTTATCAGTCCGACGGCGCGCCTGCCGACGAAGAGCCCGAAGCTCACGGCCTCATCCAGGAACGCGACCTGAGCGATCCATTCGGGATTGGGGGCGATCAGGTGTCTTTCGGAGTCGTGAACCTTCAGTGCCTGCAGATCGTCGACAGTGGCGCGACATAGCCTGAGGAACTCCAGTGAGGTCTCTTGCATGGGCTGTCTCTATATCGGTCTGCCTGACAGTTTATCGCGTGAAGGCGGCCATCCAAGATCGCTCCACAAGGCGATTGCTTACGGGCGCCATGCTCATCGCGCCATCGGCCACAGGTAACTCTATCTCCTTTCACGACAGCGCCGCAGGTCCTGCGCCTGTCCGTGATGCCGAACGATCTGAAAGCCCGTGCTCTCATGGCGGCTTGAGAAGTTAACATCCTCTCGCTAGTCTTGGGCCCGGCCTGGCTCGGGCCTCCCCCCTCCATCGGGGCAGCATTGCACATGCGGAGCGAAAGCCTTCGAACCCACTCTGTTCGAGCCTGCGCATAAGGAGGGACTGCGGATACCGCTCGAAAGAGGAGGTTCCTGAATGAGGCTCTCTGCCCCCATTTTCAAACTGAAGCGCCAGGCCAAGCTGCTGGCCCGCAGGCAAGGCATCCCTCTCAGTCAAGCGCTCGATCGCGTGGCATCCGCGGAAGGCTTCCGGAGCTGGAGCCATCTGGCCTCGATGTCTTCGACGCTCCGAACGGCCGACCGCATTCTCGACACCTTGCGTGCGGGCGATATGCTTCTTCTTGGCGCCCGGCCCGGTCACGGCAAGACGCTTCTAGGATTAGAACTCGCGGTATCTGCGCCGCGCCTCGGCCGAACGGGTGTTTTCTTCACCCTGGACTACAATGAGCGTGATGTTCTGGATCGGCTCGCGACCATCGATGTCGAGCGGAGCAACGCTGCCGCTTCGGTGATCGTCGACACGTCGGACGACATCTGTGCCGACTATATGATCGAACGTCTTGGCAGGGTCGCGGACGACGCCCTTGTCGTGATCGACTATCTTCAAGTCCTGGACCAGAAACGAAGCACTCCCGATCTCGCAACACAAGTTCAGGCTTTGAGGTCCTATGCCGAAACCAGGGGATCGATCATCGTGATGATTTCGCAGATCGACCGCGCCTTCGAGTTAACGGGAAAGCCGGTCCCCGACCTGACCGACGTACGCCTGCCCAATCCGCTCGACCTGACTCTCTTCGGGAAGACATGCTTTCTGCACCAGGGTGAAATTCGGCTGAAGACCGCTGCCTAGCGGGGGAGGGCGCAGTTTGCGGGCGTTCACCGAACGCCCGCAAGGCCCGCCCGATGAGACGCGCAGGAGCAAGCGGAGACCTGAGGTTTTTGCGCACGACCTGTTTTCTGCGTACTTTTGCGCCGCGGCAACCTTGGCTTTCGGTGTTGTCTTCGGGCGAGAAGCGCTGTCTGCCTAAAGGGCAAACAGTGTCTTCACGCACTGTCTCGACCAGGCGTCAGGCTCCTCGAACGGGAGTTCAACCAGCCCGAGCCGGGCCCTGACAAGACGCAGCCCTTCCCACATGCTGAGGAGATGATCTGCCAGATCTTCGGCAGGTTCGCCTCGCTCGATAAATCCTTTCCGCTGACCGGAAGCGATCAGCGATTTGATGTCGCGATACCCGCGGCCGTAGGCATTCTCGTAGAAAGCCTCGGCCAGGCCCGGATTGGCGCGCGCTTCCTCGTGGAGGATGCGGTCAAGCTGGATACAGAAAGGGCGGTTCAGGAGCGTCAAGAGACGCGCCCCATAGCCAATCAAGGCCTCCCAGAACGCGTCCGCGGTTTCCGGCTCAGGGACGACGCGCAGTTCGAAGAGGTCGCCTTCATCCATGACCACGGCGGCCAGCACGCCGGTCATGTCGCCGAAGTACTTGTAGAGCGAGGTCTTTGAGACTCGCGCCTCCTTGCAGAGCCGGTCTCCGGACACGGCCGAAAAGCCATGCTCGATAAAAAGATTCCGGGCCGCCGCGATGATGCGCGCCTCGGTATCGCTACGCGTTTCGATCTCTGTCTTGAACTCTTCCATGCCTTCCAGATCGCGGCATCCAACAAGAGTTTCCATAGCACACTTGCCAAGTCGCGGCTTCAATATAGATATGGCACCGTACCATTGATACGATGCCGTATCATGCGAGAAGCTGGGAGAAGGGCATGTCGAAACAGAGCGCCCGCAATGCGCCGGGACGGTCGACCGCCGAAGTGGCGTTCAGCGACGCAGGCCTCGTGCTGCTCGACGATCTTGCCAAGAACAATAACCGAGAGTGGTACAAGGCTCATAAGGACGCGTTCGAAGCTCTTCTGCTCGCGCCCTTCGCGGCGACGTTGGAGGCGATCTCCGACCGTCTCGCCGCTGAAGGCATGACCTTCCGGGGCGGGAAGAACACCATGTTTCGCATGAACCGGGATGTACGGTTCTCTAAGGACAAGTCGCCCTACAAGATCAATGTGTCGGGAGTGTTGACCCCTAACGGCGACAAACGGGAAGGCGAAGGCTTTGTCTATCTCCATCTCGAAGCGAAAACCGGCTTTGCCGCTTTCGGACGTTATAATCTGAGCCCCAAGGCGCTTGGGCCAGTTCGCGACCGTATTCTCGAGAAGCCCGACCGCTTCGGGAAGATCCTCGGCGGCCTCAAGGCCGAAGGCTTGGATCTTTTCCGCAGCATGTCACTCTCCTCCATGCCGCGCGGCTATAGCGATCATGCCGACCATCGCTTTGCCGCGGAGCTGAAGCTCAAGAGCATGATGGTTCGTCTCGACCTGCCACAATCCGCCTGGGAAAGCGGGGAGGTGGTGGACCGGGTCGCGCACCATGCCCTCGTCTGCCGCGACTTCATCGAATTCGTATCGGTCTGATGGGCCGATCCATCGATACGGAAAAGTTCGAAAAGGTCGAAGTCACTTCGGCGGCCGCGCTTCGGGCTTGGCTTTCCGAGAATCATGGACAGGACGCGAGCGTCTGGCTTGTGACCTACAAGGCCGCCGTGCCGGACAAGTATGTCTCCCGTGACGAAGTCCTCGACGAGCTGATCAGTTTCGGCTGGATCGATGGCATACGCCGTAAGCTCGACGAGACCCGGACCCTGCAGCTCATCGCGCCGCGCCGCGTGCAGCATTGGGCAAAGTCCTACAAGGACCGTGCGGCCCGCTTGATCGATGCGGGCCGCATGACCGCACCCGGTTTCGCGTCCATTGAGCGCGGCAAGTCCTCCGGGCTCTGGAACTTCATGGACGATGTGGATGCGCTTGTCTGGCCTGACGATCTGAAAGCAGCCCTCGATAGCGAACCGCGGGCGCGCGAACGTTTCGCCCTTTTTCCACCTTCGGCCCAGCGCTTCACCCTTCGTTGGATCAAGCTGGCGAGGACCGAGCAAACCCGCGCGAAGAGGATTGAACTGACCGTCGAACGTGCGGGTCGGGGCGCGTTCGTACCTGGCGTTCGGATGAGCTAGCTGCGATCTGTCTCCCTCCCGAATGCGCCTGTCTTGGTGCGCGGCTCCATTTGCGATCACACCGCCCGGTCCCAAGGCGGCGAGGGCTTCCAGCGCTCGGCCAGAAAGTCGATGAACACCCGCGTCTTGCGCGCCAGGATCGGTCGCTCCGCGAAGACGATCGATATGATGCCGGGTTTGGGCCTGTAGGCCGGCAGTACCTCGACAAGTCGTCCATGCGCGAGATCCTCGGCGACAAGGAAACCCGCAAGCAGCGCGACCCCGGCGCCATCGAGCACGGCGCGGTGCAGCATCAGGGCATTATCCGCCGCAACGGCCGGTCTGACCGGTACGTCCAGCTCTCCATTCGGGCCTTTCAGGCGCCAGACCGGCCCCGTGGCCAGTGGGCTGAAGTGAAGGATGTCGTGCTCGGCCAGATCGCCGGGCGTTCGAATTTCCGTGCGGCGCGCCAGATAGTCGGGAGAGGCGCAGAGATACCTGTGATTTACCGCCAGCGTTCGCGTTCTCAGGCCCGCCCCCGCTGCCTGAACCCCGATGCGGATCGCCGCGTCGAAGCCGTGCTCGATCAGGTCGACATAGCGATCGGAAAGGCTCACTTCCAAGTCGATGGCCGGATAAAGGCGCCTGAATGCGGTGAGCACAGGAGCGACGGCGATCTGACCGAATGAGGTCGGCAGAGAGAGGCGCAGCACGCCTGCCGGTTCGCTGGAAAACTGCGCGACGAGAGCTTCCGCATCGTCCAGCCTCGAAAGCAGGTCCTGTGCATGCGGGAGTAGGGCCGCACCGGCTTCGGTGAGGCTGACGGACCGGGTGTGCCTGTGAAACAGGGGGGTGCCGAGTGCGGCCTCGAGTGCCTTAATCCGTCGACTGAGCACCGAGGGATGCAGGTTCAGACTATCGGCTGCACGCGCAAAACTCAGGTGCGAGGCGACCGCAGAGAACTCCCTGAGAGCATGGGTGGAAAGCGCCGACAGCATTAGTGCTGAAAATGCAGTTATTGATGCTGAAATCCCACTTTATTTCGCTTTCCTCCAGGGTGCAATACGAGGGCAGAACGGATTGTGCAGGGAGAGCGGAATGCAGGAAGCGGCTTCATCGAACGGCGCTTTGAAACACGATTTCGACGCGCCGACACGCAGGCGCAGGGGCGGACTGACGGTTACGCTGGCCATTGCGGCGACTTTCGCCACGGCCAGCCCTGCGCAGTCTTCGTCTGCCGAGCTGGCGCAGCTTGACGGGCTCAATACGCATCAGAAAGCGGAAAATCCTGTCAGCAGCGGGATCGAGGTGGCCGCCGGCGAGATCGCCCTCCCGCCGGCACTGACATGGCCGAACGGCATCGCGTTTGATGGCCGTAATCGCCTGCTGGTCGGCGCGATTATGGAGCCCGCGATCCTGCGCTTCGAAAACGATGACTGGACAGTCCTGGACATTGCTGCCCCGGGCATTTTCTCCGTCACGAGCCTGACTTACGACAGCGCGCAGGACCTGATCTGGGGGACATCTCCCGCTTTCCTGGACCAGGATGCAGAGCGGCGACACGGCCTCTACGCCCTCGATAGCGAGACCCTGGAGCTGCTTCGTTTTCTGCATCTGCCGGACGACGGCTTCGCGAATGATACGGAGATCGCCGCCGACGGAAGTCTTCTGATAACGGACAGCGTGAACGGCCGTGTCCTCGCCTACGACTGGACGCAGGATGCGTTTCGTACGCTCATCGAAGATGAACGGCTGGGGCCGCAGCAGCGCGTCGGGGCGGCCGGTGTTACGACCGATGCGGAGGGGCGCGTCTATATCGCGAACTTCGAAACGGGCCGCCTGTTCGTGCTGATCGACGGTGCGCTGCGGCAGATCGAGTTGCCGCGCCAACTGGAGAATCCGGACGGTCTCGCCTTCACCGACGATGGCGCCCTGCTGGCCGTCGAGGGGGCGGTCCAAAGCGGCGACGGCCGCCTGATCCGAATTCCCGATCCGGCAGAGCCGGGGCTGCGCAGGCTCGAGATTCTGCTCGATGGTCTTGAGTCGCCTGTCAATCTCGCCGTCGACGCGAATGAGACCGTCTATGTGACGGAATCCCGAATTCGGAGGGTCATCGGCCCGGCTCCAAGACAGGCCGAGCCGGAGGAGTTCCGCGTGGTCGTTTTCGGCCGGCCGCAGTAAGCGACGCCGGCGCGCGGAAGATCCTGGAGTGACCCTGGCCAGAGATCTTCGACCGAAGCGCTGGATGGTGCGGCCGGGGTCAGATGTGTGTGACGTTACGCGCCGGAAGGGGGGCTTGGCCCGCGCGCCGCGATTTCGTTTGTTGCAATATCCCCCTATGGGGATATTTATTCCGTATGACACACGCCCACCGGCACGCAACCCATCCCGGAATCGTCAAGCGTTTGAAGCGCGCCGATGGCCATCTGCGCCATGTCATCGAAATGATCGAGGAGGGCCGGGCTTGCGGCGACATCGCCGTGCAGCTCCAGGCCGTGGAAAAGGCGGTCATCGCCGCCAAGCGCACGCTGATCCACGATCATATCGACCATTGCCTGGGCACCGGCGGCGAGGCGGATCTGGTCGAGATGAAGGCGCTCGCCAAGCTGCTCTAGCCCGCTATGTTCAGCGTTCTGTCCAACCGCATCTATCGCCATCTGTTCGCCGCGCAGGTGGTTGCCCTTGTGGGCACCGGACTTGCGACCGTAGCGCTGGGTCTCCTGGCCTGGGACCTGGCTGGCGGCGATGCCGGCCAGGTGCTGGGAACGGCGCTGGCGATCAAGATGATCGCTTACGTCACGCTGGCGCCGGTCGCCCAAGCGCTTGCGGACCGGGTTTCGCGACGCACCCTGCTGGTCGGGCTCGACCTGATCCGGGCCGTCGTCGCGCTGGCGCTGCCCTTCGTGTCGGAGGTTTGGCAGGTCTATGTGCTGATCTTCCTGCTTCAGGCGGCATCGGCCGGGTTCACGCCAGCTTTTCAGGCGACTGTTCCCGATGTGCTTCCCGATGAGGAGGACTACACAAAGGCGCTGTCGCTCTCGCGATTGGCCTACGACCTGGAAAGCCTGCTGTCGCCCATGCTGGCCGCCGCCTTGCTGACGGTGGTGAGCTTTCCGGTTCTGTTCGGCGGCACGGTCATCGGCTTCCTCGCGTCCGCGGCCTTGGTTCTGTCGGTCGCACTACCGGGGCCGCGACCGGCCGAGCGACGCGGCGTCTGGATGCGGATCACCCGCGGAGGCCGAATCTATCTCGCAACGCCCCGGCTCCGGGCGCTGCTTGCGCTGTCGTTCTCCGTCGCGGCCGCCAGCGCGATGGTAATCGTCAACACCGTGGTTCTGGTGCGCCAGGATCTCGACCTTTCAGACGAAGCTCTCGCGCTGACCCTTGCCGCCTTCGGTGCCGGGTCGATGGTCGCGGCGCTCGGTCTGCCGCGTCTTCTGGAAAGGCTGAGCGACCGACGCGTGATGCTGGCCGGGGCGGTGGGTATGACCTTGGCTCTCGCCGCGCTGGGCGGCGCGAGCGCGATCTGGGGCGTTCGCTGGAGCTGGCTGCTGGCTGCCTGGTTTCTGGTCGGTGTGGGATACTCGGCGACGGTCACGCCGTCGGGACGGCTGTTGCGCCGCTCGGGGCATGTCGAGGACCGGACGGCGCTGTTCGCCGCTCAGTTCGCACTGTCGCATGCTTGCTGGCTCGTCACCTATCCGCTGGCGGGCTGGCTGCAAAGCGCTCACGGCAGCGTGGTGGCGATGCTCACCTTAGCCATACTCAGTCTCGCCGGACTTGGGACCGCTTTGGCGCTCTGGCCGCGTCACGATCCCGTCGAGATTCCGCATGTGCACAACGATCTTCCGGCCGATCACCCGCATATCGCCGCAGGAAAGCATCACAGCCACGCCTATGTGATCGATGACCTGCATCCGCGTTGGCCGGCCGACAGGGAAACCGCGCGCGGCGTCTAGACTGCCGGTGAGGGCAGCGACCGAAAACCGGCTGAACGGGTGCGAACCGCGATGCCTGCTACGCGGGTCACGGCGTAGACAACGAGTATAGGCGCCGCTACCGGATCTGAGGCACGGATGTCTTGTCGCCGGCTGCACACCGTCGCTCATCGGCGTTTCGATCCGCGTGGCGATCTGCTAATTCCAGGAACATGACGAATCCCGGATTTCACAAGTGGCGCTATCGCGCCACTGTCTCGGAACGGGCGACGGTGCTCCCCGACGGTTGCCGGGACGTGCTCATCATCAGCAGGGCTGGAGAGGCTGACCGTGTCGTCCAGACCGAAATCGACTTTCATGCGCGGGCTGCCGTCTTGCCGATCGGAACCGAGATCACCGGTTATCGCCTGCGGCCCGGCGCGGTCGTTTCCCGAGACGGGTTTGAAGGAATCGCAGCCGACCCTCAACAGGTGGAGCACATCCTGCGGCACGAAGTGACGGCACTCGGCGAGGTCGACGAAGCGATAGGGGCCCTGGCCACGCCGGGTGCAACGGTCTCGTCCGTCTCTCGGGCTTTGGGGGTTTCGATCCGAACTATGCAACGGCAATTCCTGCGCCTTGAATTGCCGTCGCCCGACTTCTGGCGCTGTCTGGCGCGCGCGCGACGCGCTGCGAAGATGCTGCCGTCGGGCGCGCCCCTTGCCGACATAGCCTGCGACTGCGGATTCAGCGATCAGGCGCATATGACGCGCGATCTCACACGCTGGTTCGGATCGACCCCGATGCAGCTACGCCGGGACGCCGCGCTTGAAAGCTTCCTCGCTCAACCGGCGCTCGGCGACTGGACCGACGAGCATATCTCGATAAGGTAGCCGTTGGGATCGCTCACGTAGGACGTGGTCTGACCCCAGGGTTCGTCGCGGACGGCCTGTACAGGTTTGGCCCCTGCCGCGACGGCGCGCTCGAAGGCGGCGGTGACATCGTCGGTTTCGAAGGCGATCTCGAAGACAGGGGCGTCGGAAAGCGGCTTGCCGGGCGTTTTCCCAAGCTGCCGTATCAGCGCGGTGGATGAGAAGGCGAGCTTCGTCTCACCTGTGGACAGCTCGCCATAGTCTCCGGCCTCGTGCAGAAAACCGATTTCCAGAGCGAAGGCCCGTTTATAGAAATCGAGGGTGGAGGCGACATCGTCGACGTAGAGGATGGTGTATCGCAGCTTCATGTTATTCCTCGGCAGGCAGGTTCGCGTAAGAGATATAACGACCTTCAGCGAAGTTCTTGAAGGATCACGACAGCGGCGCGAACCGCGAAGGCCTGCAATCTCTGCGAGGCGACCGCTCCTTCCCGCGTGCATGATCGATGGGTGGCCTGCAGTATTTTGCATTGCGAAAACACAAGTGGTGAGGTGCGCCGAGGCCGGATCGGCCGCAGCAGAACAGGGCCTGCAGCGTCTGTATTTGCCGGTGCCTACAGTTGGTGAAAGCCGGCCAAGCGATAGATACAGGCGCCTCTTCTTGGTCTTAGGGACTACAGGAGGAAAAGATGACGAAGACGGACGACGACACTGCGACCGTGATTACAGGGCGGTGCTATTGCGGTGCGACGACGATCAGCGCGACACAAGCGCCGCAAGCCGTCGCCTACTGCCACTGTACGGACTGCCGTCGGGTAACGGGTGCGCCCGTGGCGGCGTTCGCGGCCTTCGACGAGGCGGTGGTGACTTTCTCGCCGGACGAGGGGCGTAAGGTGGTCGCCAATCCCGGCGTGACGCGGACGTTCTGTTCGGCCTGCGGGTCTCCGCTTACGGGGCGATACGCGTACCTGCCGGGACAGGTCTACATCGCGATCGGACTTCTCGACCAGGCCAGCGATCTCGCTCCGCAACTTCACGCCCACGAGTCGCAAAGTCTGCCATGGCTCCACATCCATGACGACTTGGAGCGGTTCGCGACGACGTCGCGGTCGCGGCTCACCGAAACGGCAGAGTGACGGCAGCGACAAGTAAGGTGGGTCGGACTGCCCCCCTTTTCGTCACTCTTTTCGACTCGCCAGGTCGTTGTCTCAGCTTCTGGTCGGACCGGGTGGAGAAGGGGAAGAGCGTAAAAGCCACATGCTGCCGTTCGATCGGCAAAAACTCGAGTAAATGCACCGCGCGCTCAGATACGTAGCTCCGGTCGAGTTCGCGGTGCCGGACGTCCTTACGGTATTTTCGTTACTGTGCAGACATCATCAGCTCTGCGACGCGCGCTCGGCCAAGGAGGATGCGGCAGGCGCCTTCGGCGATGCCGGCGCCGGACCCACCGCCGAACGTCCTGCCCACATAGGCGCAGTGCGCATCCCGATACAGGCTCCAGGCGGCCTGTCCCGCTTCGAGCGCGGGGACCGCAACCTGCCGTTCGGTGACGCGATCCAGGTCTGCGGCGCTGTCTCTGGCGAAACCGAACGCCTGGGTCACAGTCCGGTCCACGGTCGCTTGCTGCTGCGTGATGCAGTCCGCGATCTCGACCTGACTGCTGTTGGCGGTGCCGCATTCGAGAGCAGGATCGGCCGAAGCCGCATCCGGCAAGACGAAGCTGACAAGGACCAGCGGGATCACCGCGCGGAGCGTCCGGCGGAGGGAACTTGTCGTATCGAGGTAGCTCATAGCGCTAAGCTAGTGCAGCGGAACCGGATTGGTATCTCGTGGAAGTGCTCTTGAGCGTTTTCCACGGTCGGGCCTCGCCGTGGTATCGACGCGGCGACGTCTGCCAACGCGGCCCCTAGGAATGCGCTACCGCGTCATGCAAACAGCGGCGAAGGGCGGTTCCTGTGCGATGGAGGTACAAATCGTTCGAGTATGTTCCTGGACGATGGCGGCGAGGAGCTCGTTGCGAACGCTGAGCGAGCGCTCGCACGAACTCTTCGGTTTCCCTCAGTGATGCTACCGATCGAACTCAGTCTTTCTGTGCCTGGTAATAGTAGGTGTCGCCCTCATCGAGATGCTCTCCTATAAGGCGCAATCCTGAGTCGGCGAGAATCCGGCGATACTCCTCGGCCCCGAGAGACGTTGACCGTTGGCCGGTCAAACGGTCGTCCCAGCTACAAACCTGACGGGGTGCGGAAAACAGTAGTTCGCCCCCTGGTTTGAGAACACCGGCGAGCTTGCGAAGCAATTTGCGTTGACTGTCCTCCGGCAGCAGGAAGACCAGCCCGACGGCCAAGACTCCGTCGAAGGTCCGGTCGAAGAACCGGCTGTCTTCAGCGGGCTCGCAAGCGATCTCCACAGCGGGAAAACGTCGCTGGAACGCTGCGACCATCGTCGGCGAGGCATCGATGGCGCAAACAGCCAGTCCTTCCTCGATAAGGGCCGCGGTCAGCGGTTCGCCGGATCCGGCCCCGACGTCCAGGACGGAGCCGTTGCGCGGCAGCGATGCCGCCCATTTTCGGACGGTTGCCAGCCCGCTTGACGACCGAAGGCCGATGAACTCCTCGGCGATCGCCTCATAGCCATTCGACCTGTCCTGACGCAAAGGCGACCTCCTTCGCACAGCTTTCCACCCTGGCTGAACCTGCGCCGCTGAGCCTGAGGAAGCCATGTAGTTGTTTGTCGAGCGAGCAACCCCCAAAGACGACTGCCGGGAAACGAACGTGAGTCGAGCAGACCATCACGCATCTTCGGTTTCGGGCTGATATTCGAGGAGATCGCCGGGCTGACAGTCAAGCTCGGCGCAGATCGCCTCCAGCGTGTTGAAGCGCACGCCGCGCACTTTTCCGGACTTCAGAAGAGACAGGTTCTGCTCCGCGATACCGATGCGTGCCGCGAGATCGCGGGACGTCATCTTACGCCTGGCGAGCATCACGTCGAGCCGGACGATGATAGGCACATCAAACCACCTCTCGATGATCGCGCCAAAGCTCCGCGCCAAGCGCGAAGGCGCGGGCCATGAAGCCGGCAATGAGAGCCGAAAGGGCAAGGGAGATCTGTGACGTTCCCACGCCCAAGGTAAGGCTGCGCTCGCCTTCCGGTAAACCCCATGTCGCGACGAGCGAGACCAGCATCTGCGCGATTAGCCCCCAAACCAACATCGCCCAGAGCCAGTAGGAGAGCGTCCGCGCCGCGTGGCCCGCGGTTTCAGGTTCGCCTTCGGCGAGAGTCCCGAATACCTGGCGTGCGGTACTAAGAAGCACGATCCAGATCGCGAGGTGAATCGCAGCGACACCCATGAGAGCGCCGTTTTGCCAAGCCTGCAGTGGGCCGGTTGGAAAACCGCTCACGCGTGCAAGGCTTTCTCCCACGCTGGCAGGCATTGCAACGGCGCCGAATGCCAGTGTCGCCGCGATGGCTAAGAGCAGCATGACGCCACAGGTCATGACGGTTCGAATGCGCCGCGCAGGCACAGTGAGGATGTTCGGGTCGACTACCATTTGTTCCTCTTTAGTATTTTCATGTTTTACATTAAATATTTAATCCCAATTATGCAACAAGTAGGAAGCCATGCAGCAAAATTTCATCTCAGCCGCACTTACCGGCCTCGCTTGTGCGCTGGCCCTGTCGGCCTGCGCGTCTGTCAGTCCGGCGGGCTTGATCGCGGCGAGCCGGCTCGATCCCCTAAACACACCGCCGAGCGAGATCGCTGTCGCGATAGGGGTGCCGGGTAGCCTGCGCCTGGCCGACGGCGACGCCGAGCTACGCATTGCGTTTACGGGTGGGAGTGCCGCGTCGACCGTTCTCATCGACGAAACGGCGTCCTTGCAATTGAGGCTCGTCAGCGCTGGGGAGCCGCAGCCGAATTCCGATGAGGAGGTTGTTTACGCGGCGCACCTTGCGGCCGAGGACGCCACGCGCATTGCTGCGGCGCAAGCGGAGATCAGGGCGCTCAGGGCTCGGGGCATCGAAGGGAAGGGCGCGCTCGGCGTTACGGTCGTCGGAGGTTGTCTCTTGGAGTCTCCGCTCCGCGTGCTGCCTGTGAGTACATGGCTGCAAACCGACCGCGAGGACGGCTTCGTCAGCCTAACGCGTGAGCAGGATATCTTCCGAGTGCTCGACGAAAGCGATGCGGCAGCTCTGCGCGCGCACCTCATCCCTTGCGATGAGTCACGCAGCTAAAGTGCTTGACGCCTGGGACCTGGCAGTCATCGGCGGATGGACTTGCAACGAGGATCTGTTCGTCCGCCAGCCGCCGCCCATCTAGGGATCGCCCTACTCGGACCAGAGTGCCGTTTCGGGGTGGAACTGCGACCAGGCAAACCAGAAGGCCTGATGGCTGCCGATGTCGGAGCCATCTACATCTAAAGCTCGTATGCCGCCCGCGTCGAGTTCCAAGCGGACGTTTTCAAAAACGATCTCTTCGCCTTTTGTCAAAGCCACAAGTGCCGTGCTTCGCTGGAACGCCACTGGCTTGCCGGATGCCGTGATCGCGCCGATCACGTCCTCATGAACCGGCAAACGCGGATCGACGTCGCCGATCGGGAATATCGGTCCGTCCGCATCCCTCGTGTTGCGAAAATCCGGATCGCGACCGAGCGCGAGCCGTTCGGCCAAGACCGTTGTGTCCGGGTGATCCCTCTTCCAGCTTCCCCAGTCTGTTGTGACGACGGTGGCTTGCTTTAGCTGCAGATTCTTCTCAGCAAGCGGGCCCGTCACGGCGCGGCCCAAGAAGGTGTCGAACACGGAAAAGGTGGTGAGGTCGTACATCACTTTGTTGGAGCGGATTAACAGTCCCGACGTACGCAGGATCGGCCGTTCAACTCCCTCGGGCAGTTGGTCGGTGAAGTAGGCTTGTGCGGCCCCGCACAAGGTGCAGTAGGGAATGCCGAGATCGCGCCCGCCCAAGGTGTCGTTGACCATCTCGCGCACTTCCATGATGCGTCGCGGATAGGCCCGAGACTCACCGTTCACCGTGATACCGAAGACGACATCGTCATCGTTGAGCCAGGTGGCCTCTTCGGCCGTGGTCACTTCCGGGTTGTCTGCCGCGGGAATGCAGTTGCAGACCTCATCGGTCTTGTCGTGAGGGCGATCGTCGATCAGTACGCCGCCCCAGGACACGAGCCTCCAGTCTATGTTGCCTTCGACGAAGATCCTGTCCCAGCCGGGGATGATGCTCGTGTAGATCGCCCGCTTCACTTCGAGGTAGTCGGGGGGTGCCGGAACATCCCAGGCAATGAGATGGTCGGTCACGGCCCCCCAGGCATTTCGCGTTTCCAGATCTTTGCCTAGCAAATCGGCAGCAGCGGCGGTGAGCATCGCGTTCAGTTCGTGCCCACCGGCGAAGCGCATCAAATCGCTGATAAGCCAGGCAAGCCGGGGGTCCTCTGACTCCGAGATCTCTGCCAGAGCCAACGTCTGATCGTTTCCCCAGCCCGACTGAGTCACGCTGTCGACGAAGGCCACCTGTACGGCAGCCTGCAATTCCTCGGACAGCGGACCTTCCGGGATGGGCGGAGGTGCGCCGAATCTCTCAATCACGTGGTCCGACAGCGGTATCGCGCCCTGGGCTCGCAGAGCATCGGGCCAGATCAAAGAAAGTGCGACTAACAGCCCAACCAGGAAACTGCGGGAGTGAGAGCTCATTGCCGATGTCATGACTGCGCCTTCCGCGTGCCTATCTCATCCTTGGACGCACAAGCCACCAAAGAGTTTGCCTGGGCCTCCCGCAGCGCACGGTTCAGGCAAGCCGGGTCTCAAACGAACGAGAACGCACACCACGTTACAGACATCATAGCCACGGCCACCTGCGTCGTTCATCACGATTACATCAGCAGTTGGTGAACATCGATGGCGGGACTTCTCTATGAGGTGGTCGGGCTGCACCACTTGAGGATACAGCCCGACCTTCGATCACTCCTGCGGAGTCAGACCGAATGCCGGAAGCCGAACCGGCCATCGTAGGCGGGGACGCCCATCAGCGCCGCACCCCGGGTGGTGGCCGGGATGTTTCCGGTCGTTTGGCTGCGGAGTGGCATGTCATGCCCCCTGATTGTCGAACTGCGCGCGAACGGAGGCGCGGCCGCGTTTCGAGATCCGATACGGGCTGCCTGATCGGGATTCGATCAGCCGTTTTCGCCGCAATCGCTTGAAGACAGTCAGGTCGAAGTCGGCAAGAATCATCCCGTCGCGCGTGACGCATGTCACGGACGTGATTTTGGGGCCCTCGCCGCGCTTGTGCAGAATGCAGCCACCAAGGGCCAGGACGTGCAGTGCACGTTGTTCATTTCGTGAGATGTTCATGGAAGTCTCGTGTGACAGGCGCAAAAAAACACCCCGAGTGCGCAGGCACCCGGCGGCTATGAATTCACGAAGCTCTCCGAGATCCGGAGAGCCTTGTCACACAAGCTCTGACATCAAGTCTCCGTCGACCGAGCGGCAAGCATCACGGCCGCTCGGGGCACGGATCTAGGAAATGCGCACCTTTGGGGCAAGCCTGAAAAACGCCGAGTGGCGATGACCGGCATTCGTTCAAGTTCAAACCCGAACTCGACGGGGGCGATGGCCGGCGCCTGTCGCCTCTGTCGTGACGCTCGATATCGGACATGGTGATGTGCAGGGCGCAGAATTCTCAGCTTGACGATATGTGCGCTACGCACATAACCATAGCCGATGCCGAGAAAGCTCATGACAGACTATGAAACCAAAGCGCTCGATGCGGACACTTGGCCGGACTTCGCACGTCTGGTCGAGGCGAACAACGGTGTCTGGGGCGGCTGCTGGTGCATGTGGTATCACGGCAAGGACGAACGGTCGGACGAGACCCCGGCGGGAAACCGCAAGGCGAAGGAGTGCCGCGTTCGGGAAGGGCGGGCGCATGCCTCTCTGGTCTTTCATGGGTCGGACTGCGTCGGCTGGTGCCAGTTCGGGTCGCCGGACGAGCTTCCGCGAATTCATAATCGGCGTGCCTATCTGGCGAGCGATCCGACGCTCCCCGACTGGCGAATTACCTGCTTCTTTTCCGGCAAGGGCCATCGCGGTACCGGAGTGGCGTCCGCCGCGCTTGAGGGTGCGATCGGGCAGATCAGGAGGCTGGGCGGCGGGCGCATCGAGGGATACCCGGAAGACATCGAGGGCCGAAAGGCTTCGCCGGCATTCCTGTTCAACGGAGTGCTCTCGACCTTCGAGCGTCTCGGCTTCGAACGATCACGGAAGATCGGCAAGCATAAGTGGGTGGTTACCTTGACTCTGTAGCGGTCCTCGGCCCCGTCTCGCGGGACGAGGTATAGCCGGCAGTCCGGCGTGCTCTCACAGGCGGGCGAGGATCGGGGCGTGTCAGCTGCCCGGCTTCGCCGCAAGCGGAAGATCACCGAAGAGCCCGGGCGCATCGCCGACCTGCGCGCCTTCGATCGCGAGCATCCTGAGCTTCGTCGCGACGCCACCGGCCGCCGAAAAGCCAGTCAGCCTGCCGCCGGCGCCGATGACACGATGGCACGGCACGATGATCGGAAAGGGGTTGCGGCCAAGGGCCTGCCCGACGTCGCGGGCAAGCTGCCTGTCACCAAGTTGCGACGCGATGGCGCCATAGGTCGATGTCTCGCCGGCCGGGATCACGCGCGTTGCGGCATAGACCTCTGCCGCAAAGGGATCGATCCCATCGAAGTCGCAGACGATGGAAGTGAGATCCGTTCCTTTACCTTCGAGCAGAGCGGTCATCGACGCGATGGCGTGACGGATGACGTTCGGCGGCTGGCCCTTCGTGGCGCCCGTTCGCGCGGCCAGACGGCGGGCGGTGTCAGCAGAGCTCTCTTCCGGCAGCTGCGTTGCGACGACCTTGTCGTCGCGCCAGGCAATGCCGCAGTCACCGAGCGGAGTCGGGAAGAGCGAGAAGTGCACCATGGGTCACTTTACGGCAAAAACGCGGTGGATCGGGCCACCATCGCCCGTTCGGGACTTGGTCACGGCGATGACGTTGTTGAGCCATGCATAGCGGGGATCTCCGGTCTCGAATTGCGGTGCCGCGCGGAAGTAGTAGCGCCATGCGCCTGCTGGATCGTCCGGTTTTTCGAGATCGGTCGCATAGTCGGCATCTTCCGGCGCCGACCAGAACCGCCCTTGCCAATAGACATAGAGCATGGCTTTGTCGTCTGTCTCCAGGCAGAAGCGCACATCGAGGACACCCGTCCCATCCGGACGGATGCGTACCCAGTCCGCTCCTGCGTCCGGCACCACACGCCCGCGCAGGTGGGGCCCTTCGAACGTGCCGCCCTTCACGACAAAGATACGGCGCGTCCCCTCGGGTGTCAGCCCTACGTCTATCGGCGGAAGGTGAAGCTGGACACGCGCCTCAAACAAGAACTCCAACTCGGGAGGGCTGTTCGCGTCCCAGCCGGCGGCGCTGAGCGTCAGGCCGCCGGCGCTTGGTTCCAGGGTATGCGCATTGCCCTGGCCTGCAAGCGCGACCGCTCCCAAAGCGCCTGCGCCAAGGAGCATTTTTCTGCGATATGGATCTAACACTTTTTGCCCTTCGCCTGCATTTCGTCTTCACTTCGCGTGGGCGCCCTCTGGCTGGGCCAGATCAGTAACGCTGTGCTTCGAAGCCTCAAGCGTTGCGACTTATCTAAGCCGCTGGCTTTCCAGAAGAGCTGCCGACCGTGGCCGCCTGGTACAGCTCGATTAGCTCACCACTTGGACCTTGCAGGAACGCCATGCGCATGGGCTCGGGGCGATCGCCAGACATGATCACATCGAGCGGCGTCCCATCCCAATGCTCGCCCGGTATCGGTACCTGGAATGGTGAGCCGCCCGCGGCGAGTGCCCGAGCGTAGGCGGCATCAACATCCACCACACTGAGCGCGAGGTGATTCATTGGGAAGCCTGGCGGGGACATCGTAGCTTGACTGGCGGGGTGCAGCTCGATGTACCGCCCAGTCCCGGCCTCCAGAAATAGGCTCGCGACGCCGAACGCAAACTCGCCGGACGCTCGGCGTCCGATGATGTCTCGGAACTCCTCCCGCAGAGTCAATCCCAGTCCAGAAGTGTAGAACCTCGCGGACGCCTCCATGTCCGACACGAATAGACTGACGTGATGGAGGGTAGGGCGGTCCGCTTGGCAGAACACGCGCTCGCCGACGCCCACATCCGGTCGGGCTTCGACGGTTCCGGCCAGTGCGGCAGCGCCCTCATTCGTTTGGCTTGGCACTATTCGTCGCCCTCATCTCTGTCGCGATCGTCCGTGGAGTTGAGAGGTATCGCGCGGCCCTATTTTCCAGGTTCCGGACCATTATGTGCGCTCGGCACATATCGTCAAGTTGAAATTCGTGCGCTCCGCACATATTCTTCGCTCGATGATTGATCGCACCGCCAATTTGCTCGGAGTCGTTGGGTTGGCTGTCGCCGACCGCATCGGAGATGCCGCGCGCGACATTCTTCGTCACGGGGGTGAAACGCCCGCGGCATTGGTTGTCATCGGGTACGGCTCCGGCCTCTCGAACGATCAGTTGCGGCGCGTCCTCGGCCTGTCCCACCCGGGCTCCGTCCGGCTTGTCGACCGGCTTGTCGCCGATGGCCTCGTCGAGCGTCGCAAAGGGCAAGACAAACGTGCGATCGCGCTTCACCTCAGCGAACGGGGCATGGCTCTACGCGAAGACCTCCTGAAGGAACGCCTCGCCGCCATCCGGCCGCTGCTGACCCCGCTCACCGGCGTGGAGCAGGAGACACTTGCCGCACTCCTGCACAAGATGCTGTCCTCGATGGAGACGACGGCTGCCGAACGCCGGACGCTCTGTCGCCTTTGCGATAATCGCGTCTGCACCAACTGCCCCATTCCGGCCGACGCGCAGGCGGAGGTATGAACGCTCCACTCGCGATCTTGCCCGAAGAATCGCTTTAGTGCTGAGGTCCTCCGGCTGCCATCTGGTTCAGAGCAGTACAGCTCCTTGACCTTTGGAACCGAGATGATCACCGGCGTTCCGGAGGGGGCATTGTTTCACTGACAAACAACCGCAGCCGATGCAGTCGTCCAGTCCGTCGCGCAGCTTGGTAAGCGCTTCGATGCGATCGTTCAGGCGGTCGCGCCAAGACGTTGAAAGCCGGGTCCAATCCCGTTGGTTCGGTGTTCGGCCGTGCGGAAGTGCGCTGAGCGCATCGTGGATTTCGGCCAGGGGGACGCCGGCTCTTTGGGCCACTCGGATAACGGCGATCCGTCGTAAGACATCTCGTGCGTAGCGGCGCTGGTTGCCGGTCGTGCGCCAGCTCTCGATCAGTTTTTCGCGCTCGTAGAAATGCAGTGTCGAGACGGCGACGCCGCTTCGCGCCGCGACCTCTCCCACGCTGAGCGGACGTTTGACATCGATTTTTTCGGGCATGGAAATTCATCCTTGACCTCAACAATTGTTGAGATTGTATGCCTTGTGGCGGCTCGCCTGTGCAAGCCTTTTTGACACGATCGAGGCTTGGAGGCCGCCATGACGACAACCGAGAATTCAAGAACGACCCCTGAAGGACATAAGGCCTCACCCGGCTGGGGCGCACTGCTGCGCGGTCGAAATGGCGTAGTGTGCCTGGCTTTGGCAGGCGGCGTCATGCTTCACGCCATCAACGTCTATGTGACGATCACAATCCTGCCCTCAGTTGTCGAAGAGATCGGCGGCGCGGCCTATTACGCTTGGAACACGACGCTGTTTATTCTTGCCTCCATCGTTGGCTCAGCCGTGTCGTCCAGTGTTCTTGAGCGGTTTGGCCCCGGGGCCAGCTATCGGCTGGCAATCCTTGTCTTCCTGAGCGGCGCAGCGGTCTGCGCACTCGCACCGAGCATGCCCCTTCTGCTTGCTGGCCGCACGGTTCAAGGCCTGGGTGGCGGCGTCCTCTTCGCCTTGTCTTACGCGATGATCAGGATTGTTTTCGACGCACACCTGTGGCCGCGGGCGATGGCCGTCGTTTCGAGCATGTGGGGCGCGGCAACCCTTGCCGGTCCGGCCTTGGGCGGTGTTTTTGCAGAGTTCGATATGTGGCGGGGCGCCTTTTGGGGCCTGCTCGTTGTTGGCATACCCTATCTTCTGCTGACCGAGAAGATCCTGCCCAAAAGGGAGGCGAACAGGGTCGGGGGAGCGGCGGTCGCCTGGCTCCAGATTGGTTTCCTGACGCTCGCTGTCATGCTCATCTCCGTCGGGTCTCTGTCGCAGGGTTTGGCCATCAACCTTGGTGGCATCCTCGGCGCAGCGATCTTGATCGCAGCATTGATCTTTGCCGAACGACAAAGACCGCTTCGTTTGCTGCCGCGCGGATCGTTCGATCCCGGCGCATCGCTTTCGATCCTCTACGCCGTCATGGCCTTGCTGGTGATCGGCATGCAGACGGAGATCTTCGTTCCGTATTTTCTGCAAGCCATGCACGATCTCTCGCCGCTTGTCGCTGGTTACCTGGCGGCCCTGATGGCAGCAGGCTGGGCGATTTCGGCCATTCTGTTCTCAGGGCTAAAAGGCGCCGGCGCGCGCCGTGCTGTCGTGCTGGGGCCGATGACCGTCACCCTCGCACTCTTGGTGCTCGCCGCCGTTCTGCCCGCGACGTCTCCCGCCGGGGGGATCGGACTCTTTGTGATCGCCGCCAGCCTGACGGGGGTGGGCTTTGGGATCGGTCTTGCCTGGCCGCATCTTCTCGCCCGTGTCCTGGTCGTTGCGCCCAAAGACGAAGAGGATAAAGCGTCCTCCGGGATCACGACGTTGCAGCTTTTCGCAACGGCGCTTGGGGCGGCGCTGGCGGGAATGGTCGCGAACGCCAATGGGTTCGACGGTTCGGGCGCCGTTGCGGGTGCAAAAGATGCAGCCTTCTGGATCTTCGCGGGTTTTGCGCTCGCACCGGCAGCGGCAACCTTGGTCGCGATCCTGGTCGCGAGAGATATGACGACGGGAAAGAGCGGTCCCTGAACCAATGAGCGCTGGCAGGCCATCCGAGAAGAAAACGCGAACGGTGTTTTCGCATAGCACCGCGCGAGAACAGCGCCGAGGCGCCAAAAGCTGCTCTTCTGGATTTCTGGGAGAAGGCGATGACCACCGTGGCGCTTCTGGGCGCGGCGGCGCTGATCTCGATCTCGCTAGGCATCCCGTTTGGCATTTTGCGCTCGCAGACCGCGCGTTTTCGCCGTCGTTCGCCCGATCCCCGATTTCATGCAGTCGATGCCCAGTTTAGTCTATCTGATTCCGGTGGTGGCCTTTATCGGCTCAGGCAAGCCTGCGGGCGTGGTGGCCTCGTTGATCGGCGCGCAGGGTCTAGGCGAGGACGTGCTGGAAGCGCTGCAGTTCGCCGCCGCTGGGGCAGGGCCTGTTGGCCGGTCTCGCGATCCTGTTCTGCGCCTTGATCCTGGATCGCATAGTGGCCGGGAAACGCTGAGGGCATCACCCAATGTCTAAGCGGGCAGGGGTCGTTTCGGAAACAGCCGGGACCGGGCAGCAAGCATCATCGTTGCTCAGAATACGGATTTAGGAAATGTCTGTGCCTGGAACGCCCCCCGGAAAATGCTGGGCTGTAGTGGCCGAGCGCTTGTCGCCTAGGACGGCTTCGAGTGATAAACACCGTCGAACACGGAGCGCGATATGACGATCCAAGTGTTTGCGATGGTGCTTGGCGCGGCGGTGCTGCATGCAGCCTGGAATGCGCTGGTCAAGGTGAATGCCGATCGGCTTGTCATGATCGCGATCATGATGATGAGCCAGGTTGCCGTTGCCCTGCTGGTCGTGCCCTTCGTGGCCGTCCCCACGCCGGAAAGCTGGCCGTATATCTGGGCTTCCACCGCTCTGAACACCGCCTACTGCGTGTTCCTGATCAAGGCCTATCGCTATGGCGATCTAAGCCACGTCTACCCCATTTCCCGGGGATCCGCGCCGCTGATCGTTGCGGTTATTTCCGTTGCGATCGTCGGCGAAACACTGACTCGCCAGGCCGGCTTGGCGGTTGTCGTCATCGCGCTGGGAATCATGAGCCTGACCCTGACGCGTGGCGCGGACGGCTTCAGGGACCCCAGGGCCATGCTGTACGCCCTGGGCACGGGCCTGTTTATAGCCGGATACACGGTCGTAGACGGTCTGGGCGCCCGTCTCGCCGAGAGTGCGCATAGCTACACCTTCTGGGTTCACCTCTTTAACGGAGTTCCGATAACCCTCTTGGCGCTTTATCTGCGAAGAGGTCAGATCGTCCTGTCGCTGCGGAAGGCCTGGAAGCTTGGCGTGCTTGGCGGCATGCTATCGCTCTTGGCCTATTGGATCGTTATCTGGGCCATGACGCAGGCGCCTATGGCCCTGGTCTCCGCCGTCCGGGAAACGAGTATGGTGTTCGCCGTGCTCTTTGGTGTCTTCGTCCTCAAGGAGCGCCTCGACCTGGCGCGGCTGGCATCCATCGGTACCACGCTGATCGGGACAGTGATGCTCAAACTGTCCAAGTGAGCGCTGCGCCACTTACTCATCTGTTTCGGAACTCGAAGGAATGCAAAGCAGGTCAGTTTGGAGCGGACACGTCTAGGCCTGTTGTGCTGCGCCGCATCCGCTGCTTTGCTTGCGATCGACGAAAACCCTGCCCGGCGATGGATCGGCTGTTGCGTGAACGCCACTTGCATGCCGTCGGACGGGCCTTCGTGAGCTGTTCCAAATCGCAGTGGAGGCCCGATGCAGTCCGACTTCAGCAAGATCGTGCCTTGGATTCTCGCTCTCGGAATGTTCGTTATCGGCACGACGTCGCTCAGCATCCTCGGCGTCGGACCTGCACTGACCAGAGACCTTGCGACTGCGCCCGGTGCAGCGGGCTGGCTCGTGACAGCTTTTGCCGCGACCTTCGCGATCGCCGCACCGGTCGCACAGTTCACGCTGGGACGGTGGGTCTCGCCGCGGCACCTCATTGTCGCAGGCACGACCATTCTCGCGGCGTCTCTCATTTGGATGGCGGTTGCGGCGGAGTTCTCCAGCTTGCTGATGGCGCGCATCGCTGCCGCCCTGGGCGGTGCATTGATTGCGCCAACGAGTGCCGCACTGGCCATCGCGTCGGTGCCCAGCGATCGCCGGGGCGCCACTCTGGCCATCGTCTTCGCGGGCTTTACACTCGCTACCGTGGGAGGGGTTCCGGTCGCTACTTGGCTCACGCTCCTTTTAGGGTGGCGTGGTGCGATGCTGGCGATCGCCGTCGCCGCCCTGCTGTTTCTGCTGCTTGCGCTCCTATTCCTTCCCGGTGCGCAGAAGGCCGTGAACAGGCCTGCAGCGGATGAGCGGCGGACCGTCGGTCTCTGGAAGCCTGCGGTCGTCTTGCTGGCGACCTTGGGCATGCTCGCAGCCCAGTTCGCAGTCTATGCGCTCATGGGCGAGCTACTAGGGCAACGCTTCGGCGTCAATGATGCTGGTCTCCCTTTGGCGATCTTGCTCTTCGGCATCCTCGGCGTCGCTGGAAACGCTGCGGCAGGGTTTCTGTCAGATCGTGTGGGTGCAGGTGTTCTGGTGTGGATTAGCATCGTGAGCCTTGCTGCGCTGCTGCTCATCATGAATGCAGACCTCGGGGCTTTCGCCGGGTCGCTCGTTCTTGCCGGATGCGCCTTCGCGGGAACCCTGTTCGTAGCTCCTCAGCAAAGCCGTCTTGTCGCGTTGGTGCCCAAGGATCGGCACGCGCTGATCTTGGCGTTGAACTCCTCCGCAAGCTACTTGGGCATTGCTTTCGGATCCGGTCTGGCGAGTTCTTTGGCCACCGCCGTTGGTCTCCAGGTGCTCCCGGTCGCAGCGCTCGCAGTCCTAGCGCTCACGGGAGCGATCAACCTGCTGGCAGGGACACCCCATCGATGAGCGAAGTATCGGAGTTCGACTGAGCGCTTTTGCGTTCGCCATCATGCGCCGCATCGCCAGTGTTCATCGGCGCTCATCCCACGGAGGATAAGGGCGCCAGGCCTCAGCAAGCAGATCGATGAACAGGCGAACCTTGGGCGAAAGATGACGACCCGTCGGATACACGGCGCGGATTGCTGGCCCAGGGATCGTGTAGGCTTCGAGAACTGGAACGAGACGGCCCGCACGGAGGTCGTCACCGATGAGAAAGGTGGCGAGTTGGCCGATGCCGTAACCGGTGAGAGCCGCGTCGCGTAGTGCTTCGGCATTGCTCGCGCAGAAGCGCCCATGTACCGGCAGGGTTCGGTTGTCCGCTACCGGATTGTCTAACCTGTCGTCGGGCCTCGTCTTGAAGCGCCAGTCGGTCGGCCGGCCTGCATGGGTGAAGGCGAGGCAGCTGTGGTCGGCAAGCTCGGCCGGCGTGCGCGGTGTTCCCTGCGCGAGCAGATAGTCCGGCGTGGCGCAGGTGACGAGGCGGTGCGGCGCCAGTGTACGCGCGACCAGTCGGCTGTCCTCTTCGCCGCCGATGCGAATGGCGAGATCGACACCCTCGTCGATGAGATCGACATAGCGATCGGTGAAGGTGACGTTCACGACGACGTCGGGCCAGCTCTCCATGAAGCGGTGCAGCAGAGGTAACACGTGGAGGCGGCCGAAGGAGACCGGCAGATCGAGCCTCAGCCGGCCGCGCGGCCGCTCGGATCGGCTCGCCATGGCGACCTCGGCGTCTTCCAGGTCGGCGAGAATGCGGACGCAGCGCTCATAGAAGGCCTCGCCTTCATCTGTCGGCGTCACGCTTCGTGTGGTGCGATGGAGAAGGCGCACGCCGAGTTGATCCTCCAGACGCGTCACGCACTTGCCCACGCCCGAGCGGGAAAGCCCGAGCTGTTCGGCAGCGGTCGTGAAGCTACGGGCGTCGGCAACGCGGACGAAGGCGATGATGTCGGTGATGCGATCCAATGCCATAGGCGAAAGATTGCACACGTTTAGTCCCTAGTGAAGCTTCAGAGATCATCTTTATCGCCTGAAGTGCCCTTATTAGGCTTCTCCTCAAACAATCCGCCTGATGTGAAGGAGATGGCCGCAATGACCCTGGTCGACCGGCGTACCGCCATGCTGGTGGCGATCTGTATCGCCAGCTTTCTTGAACCCCTCGCCACCACCGTGGTGGTCGTCGCACTGCCGGAGATTCAAAGGGCGACCGGCGCCGGCTTTTCCGACTTGCAATGGATCGTCAACGCTTACGTCCTGACCTTCGCGGCGCTGGTGCTGACAGGCGGATCCCTCGCCGATCGCTTCGGACGCAAGTTGATCTTTCAGGTCGGCCTCCTGGCTTTTCTCGCCGGATCGATCATCTGCGGTCTTGCAAACATCCCGGTGGTTTTGAGCTTCGGCCGCGCGGTCGCCGGTCTCGGCTCCGCCTTCATGCTGAGCGCTGGCTTGGCGTTGATCGTTCAGGACTTCCACGGCAACGCGCGCATCCAAGCCTTCGCGATCTGGGGCGTCATCGTCTGCGCGGGCGCCGTTTTCGGGCCATTGGTTGGCGGGGTGATAACCGACGGCTTCGGTTGGCGCTGGATCTTCTTGTCGATGATTCCGATTTGTCTTCCGGTTCTGGCATTGATGCAGTGGAGCGCTCGAGAGTCCCGCGATCCGCTGTCGAAGAAGCTGGACAGCGTCGGCCTGGTCAGTTTCACGGCAATGTTCTTCGTCTTGATGTATGTGCTGATCGAAGGGAATGCCCTCGGCTGGACGAGCCCGATCGTTCTCGCCCTGCTCGGCGCGGTGATCGCACTCATGGCGGTCTTTGTCGTCGGTCAGCTCCGACAGTCGCGACCGCTGTTCGATCTGTCGCTCTTCGCGGATAGAACCTTTACCGGCGCGTCCGTCGTCGCCGTTGTGATCGCCGCCGCCTTCTTCACGCTGATCGTCTATCTGCCGCTCTACTTCCAGGGACCGCTCGGCTATGGTCCGACCCAGGCGGGCCTCGCCTTGCTGCCGCTCGGTGTTCCGCTGCTGCTCATGGGCCCGATTAGCGGCCGGCTCGCCGCGGTGATCTCGCCGAAGTTCTTTTTGCCGCAGGGCCTTCTTATCATCGCGGCGGGCGCCGCCTGCATCGCCCTCGCACCGCAGTCGGGCGTTGCGGCTGTCTATGTCGGGATGTTCGTTGCCGGGGTCGGCGCGGGGCTGATCAATGGGGAGCTTTCGAACGTCGCCATCAGCGTGGTCGCACCGGAACGCAGCGGCATGGCGTCCGGCATCAACAACACCATGCGCCAGTTCGGATATGGCGTCGGCATTGCCGGCCTCGGCGCGCTCTTCGGGGGACTGATCGTCTCCGGTCTCGCCGATCAGGGTCGGGCCTTCGCGGAGCGTGTGGCTTCGGGCGATGTCGGCGCAGCTGTTGCGACCTTGCCTCTGGCCGAGGCGGAAACGGCGCGCTTGGCTGCCGATGTCGCATTTGTCGACGCCTTCAGCACCATCTGCTTCGTTGCAGCCGGTATCGCAGCCTTCGGAGCGCTGTTCGCCTTCGTACTGATCCGAAGGGACCGCTCGGCCGAACGTGCGCCCTCACTTATCGTCGAGGGCGGGAAGGTTTGAGATTGGACGAACCGCGAAAGACAGAAGAGTGGTGCCCAGAGCCTCGTCGGGGCTCGGGCACTGCCGGTTCCTACAGTTTCGGAACGGGAGTCTGCGCCCTTCGGTGACAGCAAATGCGGCAACGACAGGTTGCGGCGGGCCGTGCGAGAAAAATGCGAACTACTCCTTCGCTATAGCCCCACGATAGGGCGTCGCTGGACTACGAAAGACCACTCACTGACACGCAACTGCGTTACGACCGATTTTAGCCCCTGAACGGGCATTCGCACTGACGTATTCGAACGCCTATTTCGATTTTGATTCTCACTCAACCGCACTCAGGCTTTGTCCGATTGGGCCAGGACAATCAGGTTTCCGTCGGGGTCGTTCATCTGCATCAGGTTCACTGACGTCGTTGGCTCAATGGGGCCGAGGTTCAGTCCAGCGCTCTCGAGACGCGCATGCTCCGCCCGAAGATCAGTCACGATGAGCGTCAGCGTTCCGTGTCCGGCGTGCTCGCTGTTCTCGAAGAGTTGGAGTCCCGCGGCGCCGCGATGATGCCACTCGGCGAGTCCCGGCATAGGAGTTGTGTCGGGGGCACGGTCGAACAGCTTCTCGAACCACTCTTGGCTGGCGGAAAGGTCGGAACAGTTAAGCTGGCCATAAATCTGTTGGATCGCCGTCTTCGGCTTTGAAGATGTTTGCTCGCTCACGCTCGCGGTAGGCTGTGCATCGAGCGACCACATGCCGGTGCCCGGATCGAAGGGGACTGACAAATGCTCATGCACCAGGTGCCAGCCACGTTCTTCAAGCCGATAACAGGAGGTGTGGCGCACCCACATGTCGGTTGAACCGCCGGCTCTGAAAGCACCGGAATATCGATTGAGACTGTGCGCAAAGGCCGTGTCGCCATCGGCTGACACAACGAGATCCTTGAGCTCGATGCAGATCGGGCCGTCAAAGCCGTCAAACCACTCCTGTTCGCGCCGCCGGACGTCATCCGCGTGCAGGTGACGCAGCGGACCGACCACGTCGAACATGACGACATTGTCCGCGACCGGTGCCAGGGCTGCTTCTGTATCCTTGGCGCGGATGGCTTGATACCGATCTTCAATCAGCTTGCGGACCGTCGCCGCTGCGCGGATGTCGTCGCTTCTCCATCGGCCATGTCCTGCAGGCGGGTTACCGAAAAACACCTCGATGTCGTAGAGCAAGCCATCGCGGAAGGTGAAGCGCTCGACATTACGAAGTGTCTCTCCGCCGTTGAGCCCAGACTCATAAAGCACAAAGGCCGTCTCACCGGCCGTACAGACCTGTTTCAAGTCCAGTGCCGTCAGCAAATGCGTGCTTGGCCAGCAGCGCTCCATGAAGGCGGCGCGATCAATGGCGTCGTCATAGGGGCTGGTAAACGAGAAGCCCGGGTGCAGCAGCGCCAGAAAAGCCTCCGCGTCCCGCGAAAGGTAGGCGTTGAACACCGCGCGGACCCTCTTCTCAATTGCCAATACTTCAGCCACGGCGTGCCCCTCCTAACCAGTGCGGATTTGCAAGTGGTTGGATGGTGGCGTAACTGGTGCGATAATGCAAGCGGTTTGAGGAGGGGAGCGACAACGCCGTGACCGATCACCGCTCGGGATGCCCGATTAATCTGACCGTCGAACTGCTCGGCGACCGATGGAGTTTGGTCGTTCTACGGGACGTCATGTTCGGCAGTCGGCGGACCTATGGCGCGCTTCTGTCCGAGTCCGACGAGAGGATTTCATCAAATCTGCTGGCGGATCGGCTGAAAAAACTGGTCCATGCCGGCATGCTGACGAAAGCGGACGATCCATCCCATAAGCAGAAAGCGCTTTATTCGCTCACCGAGAAGTCGATTTCTCTCGTGCCGCTCTTTGCTCACCTTGGCGCCTGGGGCCGACGTTGGCTTCCTGCGACGCCGCAATACGCCATCCGAGCGCAACTTCTCGAAGAAGGCGGCCCCGACATGTGGTCCCGATTCATGGATGATCTGCGCAGCGAGCATCTCGGCGTCCGGCGGAAACGAAAGGGACCGTCAGTCGCACAAGAGCTGCAAGCTGCCTTCGACGCCTTAGGTGAGTAATTGACTCAAGACGAAGTCGAACGTCCACCGGGGCGACCACTAATCTGCAACCTTGGTGTGAGGCAGATCACGCGTTATCGGGCGAAATCCGACACCGTGGTATAGGGTCCTGGCAGCCGGGTAGATCGAAGCGCCGAGGCAGGCAACGAGCATTCGCGTCGCTCCCGCTGCCTCAGCTTGATGCATGCCGTAGAGTTGCAAGGCGGTGCCCAGCCCACGCCGCCGATAGGCAGGGTGGGTCCCGACAGGCTCGAACTCAGCGGTGTTTGCCGCATCGTCAAACCAGATGATCGCAGTCGCCGCGAGGGTTTGGTCCGGTGCCTCGATCAGCAGATGAAGATCGGCTCGGTACGGCCATGTGCACCGCACCCGATCGAAGGCAGTCTCATTGAAGACCGATGGCTGCCATGCGTCCCGATGCGCTTTCACGGCATCCGCCGGCGAGAGCTCCGCTGCCGATTTGAAGCGAAATCCTTCCGGCAGCACCGGATCAGGCACGTCCGTTAGCTCCCGCATGTTAAGCTGCATCCAGGATCCAGTGTCGGCGGAGTCCTCGGGATCGATGACGTAGCCGCGAGACGCGGCAATGGCCTGTGCCTTGGCATCCGTGGATTGCACGATCAGCTTCCGCTCATCACCGCGAACAACACTATCATACCAATCCAGGACCTCTGCGATCAGGTCCGGTCGATCCGGATGCACCTGCCAGACGAGGTTGGCCGCCTTGGTCTGTCGGAACGCCCCATCGCCGCGCGGGATCCGATACGGAAGCCACGCCCACGCCCAAGCGACCAGTTCGTGACCCTCAAACCAAAACCGGTGCCGCCAGAAACTGCTCAGCGCGTCGAAATCCTTCGCCCAGAGCCAGGCCATCTCCCCGACAGTGGCTTCGCTGTTCAACAGCTCGGGGCGCCGTATCGTGACTTGCTGGGACAAGCCCTGCATCAATCTGAGTTCACGTGATCCCAGCGCGCCCATGCGCGCAAGATGTACGCTTGGAATTGAGCCGTAAAGGTTGTTTCAGTCTCGGTCTTGCCCCCAAGATGGCGCGCCAGTCCGCTCTTTCCGGATGTGGTTTGTGAGTTTTCCCCGAGCCCTGTACCAGCAACGGCTTCGCGCCTTCTGCGGCTATCGTGAGCGAAAAAAGCACTGGCCGACCGATGCCGGGGAGCAAGTAAGTCGACGGGACAGTTGAACGAGCGAGCCTATCCGAACGCCAGCTTGAAACTATCGCGCCTGGAAACCTGCTCATGCCAGCGCGCAATGTTCTTGTATCTGCCGTTGACTTCGATAATCGAGGGCACCCCGAGATAAAACACTGCGCCGAGAGTGATGTCAGCGATGGAAAAACGATCGCCAGCCACATAGCGGCGGTCGACCAGCTCTGCGTCTAGCCATTCACATTCCAGCGCAGCCGTTTTGCGCCCGACCTCGGCGACCTCTTCACGCAGGATAACGATGTGCTTGAAGAAGTCGCTTGTATTGCGCACGACATCTTCGATGTAGCGAAATAGCCCCAGTTCGATACGGCGATTCCACATCTCGATAGTGGCTTGCTCCGTTGCGCTGATCCCCATCAAAGGTGGGTCGGGGTTGGTCAGCTCGAAGTAGCGGCAGATAGCGACGCCCTCTGTGATGATGGTGCCATCGTCGAGTTCGAGGACTGGTAGAGTCCCTTTTGAATTCTTCCGCTTGAACTCTGGCTCGCGGTTTTCGCCTTTGGCGATGTCGAGGCACACGAACTCCATGTCATCCAAAATACCCTTCTCGGAGAGAAAAGCCCGGACACGCTTGGGGTTCGCTCCGCCATCGAACTCGTAGATTCTCACATCCGTCCTCCTGGTGCTTTGGGCGTCGCCAGATACGAGATAGTGGCGGCGATTATCGGCGGAATCATCTGCGCGCTCGCGCGGCGTGTCGAGGTTTCCGAACGCGAAGTGCCGACAGTGGGATTAAAAGATGCCCTGTTACGGGTCCTGGCGGCTCCAGATGACGTAGAACCGGCGGTGAATGGCAGGCCACGCGTGATGAAAATGCGAACTATTCCTTCGCTATAGCTCTCTGATCGGATTGCACCCGACAAGATCTCTGCTTCCCGGTGCGCCTATGTCCGGTCGATATGCTGATGGCGGCAACCTTGCCGGACGCTAGTTGGTTTCCTTGAACCGCCAGCTTTGTCGCTAGGGTTCGCTCGGTCCTTAGTTCACTGTTCGGCGGAACTGCGGAGATGGTCGGTCAGAATGTCGATGAAATGGCGGATACGGGGTTCGAGGAACCGTTTGTGCGGATAGAGGGCGACGATTGGCACGGTGCCGCAGTTCACGTGCGGCAGCACAGACGCCAGGCGGCCCGCCGCAATATCCTCACCGACCAGCAGACGCGGAAGCAACGCGATCCCCAGACCCGCCAGGGCCGCATCGCGCAAGGCCTCGGCACTGTCGAGCCGAAGACGCATGTGCCCCGGCGCAGGGACCCATTTGGCGTCGTCGTCCTGAAGGCGCCAGATTTGACGTTCACCCCGGCCAGAGAACTGCAGCACCTCATGGCGGCTGAGTTGCTCGACCGAAAGAGGCTCGCCTCGTTCCTTGAGATAGAGCCGGCTGGCGCAGAGAACCGGCGTGTCCGTCAGAAGCGTTCGCGAGATCAGGCCATCGTTGGGCGACGTCACGCCCACCCGGATCGCCAGATCGAAGCCCTCCTCGACGATATCCGTGACGCGGTCGGAAAAGCTCAGTTCGACCTGCGCCTCTGACCAGGAGTCCATAAACCGCCGAACCGCCGGCAGCAGCAATCGGCGGCCGAGCGCGTCGGGCGCGGCGATCCGCAGCAGACCGCGCGGAACACCTGAGTCGCCCGCGACACTCGCATCGGCCGCTTCGATGGCGATGCGGATCGCCTGGCCGTGCTCGTAGAGGCTGCGCCCTTTTTCGGTGAGGCTGAGCGTTCGCGTGGTCCGGTTCAGAAGGCGTACACCGTAGCCGTCCTCCAGCCGCGCCACGGCCTTGCCGGCCGTCGAGCGCGACAGGCCGAAGGTCCTGCCGCCCGCGACGAAGCTACCCGTCTCGACGACGGAGAGGAAGACGAGGATGTCGTTGACTTTCGATCCGATCATGCGCGCCTTTGTAGCAAATGGATCGCCTCAGATGCGACTGCCAATCGCTGGTCAAAGTCTCCACATGCGGCGGCAGACAGTCGAACGAGGAACAGCACCATGTCTTCCGCAATCACTCGCATGAACCCCAAGACGCTGCCGGACGCCGGAAAGATCGGCTATTCGCAGATTTCCGTCGCCGAGGCCGGTCGGCTCGCTTTCGTCTCCGGCCAGGTGGCCTGGCGCCGTGACGAGGGGGCGGTGGCCGGAACCTTGGCCGAGCAGACGGCGACCGTGATCGAGAACCTACAAATTGCCCTGACCGAAATTGGAGCGGTGCCTCGGGACATCGTCCAGCTACGTGTCTACATCGTCGATCTGGAACCTGGGACGCAGGACATCCTGATGCCCCATCTGCTTTCCTTTCTCGACGGCGTCCAGCCGAGCCTCACCGTCATCGGCGTCAGGGCCCTGGCGACGCCGGAGCTTCAAATCGAGATCGAGATGGTGGTCCAGGTGCCCGCGAGAGAGGCGGTGGGCCCGGTCGCCGCGGCAACCTGACGTGATCCACGAGCGCGGAGTGCCGGCAGGGAGGACCGTCTTCGAAACAGCATCAATTCGGTAGGCGCTAATTTCTCATAGGATACATGAACGAATGTTTGGTAACGCCGAGTAGCTCAAACGCTTGGTCGTGGCTTTGCAGCTTGATTTTAGGTCGTTGACCTATTATGTGGCGTTGTAACGGAAGCCAACGGCGCATCACTGATCAAGATGGCGATCGCTAGGAGTTCTAAAGGCGAAGAGCGGCGCGAAGCGGTCGAGGCTGCGGCGCGGCGGATGCTGCTTGATGAGGGCTATGCGGGCGTCTCCTTGAGGAGGATCGCGACCAGGCTCGGCATATCGGTCGGCAATCTGCAGTATTACTTTCCCACCAAGGATGATCTGGTTGAAAGCGTGATCATCGGTGAGACGCGGAAACCGATCGACTTGTTGGGTGACATTGCCTGGAGCCCGAATAATGCGCGCGAGAGCATCCGACAAGCCGTTGGATCCCTCATGCAGTACTACGCCAGCGAGGCCGGACGCTTTTACGCCATCATGGAGTCTCTAGCCCTCCATGATGCGCGTTACGCCAAGCTCAAAGCTGACGGCTACGCTCATGTGTTGGGTCATGTCGAACAACTGATTGGCCTCATGGCGCCCAATCTGCCCGCCGCCCGGGCCGCAGGTTTGGCGCGGGTTCTGGTCGCCCTGATCGACGGCGCGTCGCTCCAGGTCCAGTTCGCTCGCAACGAGACCGACAGTGTCGGTTCTCTGATTGTCGATGTGTCGTCAGCCATCGAACATCTTCTCGAGAGTTGGGAGTAGGCGATGCACTGGATGTATCTCGGCCTGGCCATCGCCGCAGAAGTCGCCGGCAGCGCGGCGCTGAAGCAGTCCGCTGGGTTTGCGAAACTCAGCTTTGCCGCGCTGTCGGTTGTAAGCTTCGCTGTCGCCCTGTTTTTCCTGTCGCTTGCGCTGCGGGTTGTGCCGCTCGGCATTGCCTATGCGATGTGGGCGGGTATCGGCATTGTGCTGATCTCATTGCTCGGCGTTGTTGTGTTTCGCCAGAGCCTGGACTTCGCCGCCGTTGCGGGTATCGGGCTCATCGTTGCCGGCGTGATCGTCATCAACACGCTTTCCAACGCCACGCCCCATTAACCGGCATCATCGAGGAGACCGATAATGCTCACCTGTTCCTTCTGCGGCTTGGACGCAAAGTCCGTTGGGGCGCTCCTTGCCGGCCCTCAGGTGAATATCTGCAATCAATGTATTGACGTTGGCGTTCGTGCGATTGCGACCCGCGACGCACTGGAACAGCCCGATCCAAGTCCGTCGGCCTGGGAGAAGACCGGGGATGAAGCGCTGCTCCACGAAATGGCCGCAACGTCAGAGCTTGTCGATAAAACCCGCGATCGTCTTCAGAGCCAGGTCCGGGAACTGCGCCACCGTGGCGTCAACTGGACAGCCATCGGTGCCGTGCTCGGCGTATCCCAGCAGATCGCCCAAGAGCGGTTCGGATAACGACGGATCTGCCTCATTTACCCGGACAAGCCGAAGAGATCCTCAATGAAGACCGCCACTAGGCCAGGGTTGAAGGATGTGTACCGCGAAGATGCCGTCACACTTCTCAAGCACATCACCGTCGATATTGAAGACCGCAGTGTCGCCAGTGACGGCAATCGGGCGGCGACAGCTTACGTCGAGGCGCAGCTAGCGAAACATGGTTGGGTTACACGCGCACAGTGGTTCGACGCCCTGGATTGGGGCGGCAGTAAAGCGGCACTGACGTCCGACGACGGCATGGCATTTGCGGTGTTCCCAAGCCCATATGCGGCTGGCGTTAAGGCGTCGGGCCGGTTGATGGTGGCATCAACCATTGAGGAGCTCGAACGCTCCGATGCATCGGGCGCGCTGCTTCTGCTTCACGGGGATATTGCCTGCGAGCCACTGATGCCGAAGCGCTTCCCTTTCTTCGCTGTCGAAGAACATCAGAGGATTATTGCAGGTCTGGAGAACTCCGGCGCGACGGCGATCATCACCGCAACTGCGGCTGAATGCATCACTGCAGGCGGCGCCTATCCAGCGCCGATGATTGAAGATGGCGATTTTGATGTGCCCTCCGTGTTCATGACCGAGGAGGAATGTGACCGCCTGTTACCTCTCGCCGGTCGGCAGCTGATGCTTGTCTCAGAAAGCCGCCGCATTCCCGGCAAGGCTGCCAACATCATCGGTTGGATCAATGAAGGTGCGGCTCGCCGCATCGTCGTCACAGCGCATGTCGATGCCAAGAAGAACGTGCCGGGCGCTCTGGACAATGGCACGGGGGTCGCGACGCTTTTGCTCTTGAGCCGCCTGCTAGCGGATTACAACGGTGGTTTCTGCATCGAGCTTGTGGCGCTGAACGGCAAAGACCATTACGCAGTGCCAGGGCAGATAGCCTATATGAGCGCCAATCGCGATGCCTTCGATACGATTGCGCTGAATATCAACATTGACGGGGTCGGCTATGTCGAAGGTGACACGGCCTATTCCTTCTTCGATTTACGGGAAGACATGAAAGCGCTGGCCCTCGCCGAGCTTGTTGGCGCGCCCGGTGCCTGCGAAGGAGTACAATGGCCGCAGGGCGATCACAGCATGTTCGTTCAATCCGGATGCCCAGCCATTGCAGTTACGTCGAACTGGTTGCTTGAGAACATGGCCACCCAGACCATCACCCATACGACAAAAGATGCCATCGATCTCGTGGATCCCGGCAAGGTGGTGTCTTGCGCTCGCGGCCTGAAGAGTTTCATCGGGGCGTTGTCATAGCAGTTCATGCGCACGGGCTCGATTGGCATTCTATGGCAGCCGGGTGAGTCAGAAGCGGGTTCGATTGCCTGGACGCAGATCAGAAATGGGTTTTGTTCTGACACTTGCAGCCAGGGTGTTTCCGGTCTCATTGCGCGATGAGGCGACAAGCGTCATCAGGACGCGCCAGTACAACAATCCGGATGCAATCTATGTACGCTCTTGATATGCGCTATGTCGCGGTCGAACGCTTCGTGCCGATCGGCTACAACAGGATTGGCCCGGACACGGGCGTTCCGCTGGTCATCTGTCATGGTCTCGGCGCCTACCACATTCAATGGGAGGGAGAGGCGCGTCTTTTGGCAGAGTCCCGTCCGGTGCTTACCGTTGATCTTCGCGGTCATGGTGCGTCTGCCGTCGTGCGCAATGGTCGGGTCGAGGACTACTCCCTGGAGCGCATGGCGCGCGATGTGATCGGCGTTATCGAGCACTGTGGCTTCGAGCGCGTTGACTATCTCGGCAACTCCCTGGGTGGCATGATCGGTCTTGAAATTGCCCGGACACGCCCTGACCTCTTGCGGTCGCTGATCACCTGCGGGACGGCTTACAAATTCAAGCTGTCGCCACTGGTGGTTTGGGCCAGGTTCGCGACGTATCATCTGTTGGGTCGCCGCCTGCCAAGAGTCATTGCGCGCTATGCAACGACCAATGAAAACATGCGTCCACTCGTCGAAGAAATGTACGCCAATGCGTCCCGAGACGTGATGCATTTCATCGATCGCCAGATTTATGTCTTCGACCGTCTTGACATCGCGCAGGCTTTTGGAGGTCAGCTCATCGTGCTGCGCGGCGCGTGCGACACCCATATCAACCGCTATCTCGATCGTTCGATTGAGGTGCTAGAACACAAACCGAACTTTCATGTCATCGATTTACCCGGCGTCGGTCATTTCACTAATCTCGACCATCCCGACTTGTTTCGGCGCGGTTTGGAAGACGCTTTGAATCGCGTCGGAGAGGTGGCAGGCGTCTGACGCGACACCCGCTTGCGGCGGCTGGCGAGAAACCGTTTCGATCTGGATCGGAGTCTTTTTGAAAGCGCCGGGGCGCCGATTTTGGACTGTCAGGCCGTTTAAGCAACTAACTCCGATGAACGAAGACAGGCCATTGCGTAGAAAATCCTACAAAGACTTGCAAAGCGAATGGCGCGCCGTGCGGGACAAAGATGCGAACTAGTCCTTCGCCATTGCCCTCTTATAGCGTGACCGCTCCATGCGATGTGATGATCGGTTCTGCGAGGCAGCACGCAAGCGCTCTACGCCGGTACAATGAGGCCGTAGGCCTTGCCAGCGCCTGCTGAGCACGACCACTCTGAGCCCAAGCGATCGGATGCCGCAGGCTCCGCGACTGTCTGCTTTGTCGATTGCCCAGACGCTACCCGCGAGAAAACTCGCGAACCAGTTCGTTTGTTTCTGACCTCGACGACTGATGGCGATAGCGCAGCGCCACCACAGTGCGTGCGATATCGATACCCTTGATGGGGCGGGAAACAAGACGGGCCTCTGTCGGGATCGCCGTCTCAGGCAGGATCACCGCGCCCGAGCCTTGCCTGGCTAGTCCGAGCAGCCAGTCGACGCGGTTGGACCGATACGCCGCGTAGAGCGTGAAACCACCATCGGCGCAGCTGCTGTGGAGCGTGTCGCGCATCTCGCAATTCGGTCTGTCGAGCATGGCTGTCTCGGCAAGCATCTCTAATGTGACGGCGTCCAATTGGCTCAAAGGATGCCCATTCGCAACAACGACTTGATAGGCCTCTCGATAGAGAGTGTCTATGCGATACAGCACGGGGCTGACATCATCGGCGGTGACTACGACATCAAAATCTCCCTCCCGAAGTCCGTTCAGAAGGTCTTCCTGCGGCGTGACGATCAACTCGATTTCAGCTTGAGGCACACGGTCTCTGAAGCGTTCCACCGCTTCCGAGATCTTGTTGAGACCGATGGTTTCGCCGAGACCGATGCTGATCGGGACTCGGTCAAGTCGCGTGTGCCGAACCGCCTCTGCCTTCGCTTCCTTGGCCTCTCTCTGCAACCTCTCCAGCCGGGGGAAGATGAGTTTTCCGAGAGGAGTCAGGCGACAGCCGGCGCGATCCCGGATGAACAAGGCGCCACCCAATTCGTCCTCTAGCTTCTTGATGGCCGCTGTCAGGGACGGTTGAGACACATTGGAGGCACTGGCCGCGTGGGTGAAATTGCGATGCTCGCACACGGCTAGAAAATAGCGGATCTGGTTCATCTCCATCGGCACCTCCCGGATGTCGCTCCGGCAGCCTCGGCGGAACAAGATGTATAGTCAATGCCTATCGTAAAATAGAACTTCGGGATTGGAGCTGGAAGCGGGCGTCGTGGGACAAGGGGTCATCGACATCGATGAAACCCAACGCAGGAGATGAACCATGAAAAAGCAAATCTTCCCGATGCTGTCGGCCTTTGCCCTCGTCGCCACGGCGTCGCTCGCAACCGCCCAGGAGACCGTTATGAACGACCACACCGCAAGCTATATCGAAATGCAGGCCGCCAGTGGCCAGACCAGTGCCTTTGCCGAATTCCTGGCCAGCGCCGCAGCCGTGGTGAGGGAGACCGAGCCCGGCACCGAACTCTGGTTTGCGCTGCAAGCCGGGGATAGGCTGGCCATCTTCGACATCTTCATCGACGAGGCGGCGCGGGATGCGCATTTCTCCGGCGCCGTGGCTGGTGCCTTGAACGACAATGCCGGCACCCTGGTGCAAGGCGGATGGGATGACGGCGTGGTCGCCAACATCAACAACTCGGTTGTGCTGTCGGCAAAGGCACCGGTCGACTTGGACAGCGCGACGACCGCGACCTACATTGCGCTCGAAGCGGCGCCGGGCCAGGCCGAACAGCTGGCAGAATTGCTCAGCGCGGCCGGGCCGATCGTTGCGGAAACGGAGCCGCAGACCCTGTTCTGGGTGGCACTGCGGATCGACGAAACGAATTTCGCGATCTTCGACGTCTTCGCTGACAATTCCGGTCGCGACGCACACTTTGCCGGCCAGGTCGCGGGCCTACTGAATGGGAGGGCGGCCGATCTCGTTGAAGGCGGCTGGGACGAGGGCGTCGTTGCCAACGTCCGCAACTACGACATCCTCGCGATCAACTAGTCCGTTGCAACCAGCACGCGCCTGGCGCTTTCGGCGCCGGGCGTTTGGGCCCCTTCATCCGGCCAGTGCATCTAGATCGCCGTCGTTACGGAAGCCGACATGCTATCCCAGCCCGGCAATGTCTACCCCCTCTGCGAAGCGACCGTCGGACCGGGGTAGTCGGACGTCGGACAGACGGCGGCAGATGGCGGGCGATGCGCGCCAAAAGTACGAACTGTTCTTTCGCCATCGCACTATGATCCTACAACCGCCGGGCGCGGGGTCTTTTTCAGTGCCGCGAAGCCATGCGCGGGCGTCCTGCGCTGGCACATCGCGGTTATGGGCCGTCCGGACGCAGCGCTGCCCACAACAGCTTTGAGCCCGAAGTCACGGATGCTGCAAGATGGCGAATGGCTGCGACCAGCTCTTACCCTTGATATTCATGCACAGATCGGCACTTGTTCGCTATAGGATATATAGTATACCCCCCTATAGTATTTTGGAGTGCGTCATGGGTCATCTCAATCGCGACAATTCCAAACTCATTGCCCGTCTTCGCCGGATAAAAGGACAGGTCGAAGGTGTCGAGCGTGCGTTGGAGGCGGATGCCGATTGCGCCGAAGTGCTTCGCCAGATTGCGTCCATTCGCGGGGCTATGACGGGTCTGACCAACGAAGTCTTCGAGGACCATCTCCGCAGTCACGTCGTAGATGCTGCTGATGATGCGGCCCGCCAACAGGGTGCGGACGAGATGATCCAGATTTTGAAGTCGTACCTCAAATGACGCGTGAGACCATCCAGTCAGGCCTGGCGATGAGCCGCCAAGACACCTCAGCGCTTGAACACGAGCACGTCTTCCTTGGTGCGAACCAGGAGCGAAACGAACGGCGCGTTTGGCTGGTCATCGCGTTAACCACCACCATGATGGTTGTCGAGATCACTGCGGGCCACTGGTTTGGCTCCATGGCGCTGATTGCGGACGGCTGGCATATGTCCACACATGCCGCTGCCATGCTCATTGCGGTGCTGGCTTATCGCTATGCCCGAAAGAACTCCAACAATAGGGCTTTCACTTTCGGCACGGGCAAAGTCGGTGATCTTGCCGGGTTTGCCAGTGCGGTGATTTTGGCGCTCATTGCGCTGTTGATCGGATGGGAGAGCTTTCAGCGGCTTGTTGAGCCGGTCCCGATCAGTTTCAATCAGGCTATCATGGTTGCTGTGATCGGTTTGGTCGTGAACCTGCTGAGTGCTTGGCTTCTACGGGACGACCATCACCACCACCATCATCATGGGCACAGCCATGGACACCATCGCCACGATCATGATTACGACCACCACCATGGCCATGGGCAAGACAACAATCTGCGGGCGGCTTACCTGCACGTTTTAGCGGACGCTCTGACGTCGGTTCTTGCCATCGCCGCTCTTCTGGTTGGGCGAATTTACGGATGGTCTTGGGCTGATCCCGTGATGGGCATCGTCGGCGCGATTGTGATCTCGAGGTGGTCCTGGGGACTGATGAAGGACTCGGGCGGTGTATTGCTGGACCGGGTTCCCGAAGGCGGTCATATCGAAGCCAAAGTTCGTAAAGTCGTCGAAAACGGCCGCGACAGGATTACCGATCTGCACATCTGGCAGGTCGGCCCGGGTCACTACTCGGTCATCGCGTCGATTGCGTCTGAGACACCCAAGACAGTCGCTGAATACAAGGTGATGCTGGGTCACATCGACCAGGTGTCTCACACCACCGTGGAAGTTCATCAGGTCGGCAAACCCGCGTAAGAACCTCTGCTCCGAATGCTAGTGAACATCGACTGAACAAAACGCCTGCTCGAGTTTCGTACGTGTCTTGCGGATATGAGCGCGAAGAAGGTTCTCAGCTTCTTCGCAGTCTTTTCGGCTGATCGCACACAACAGAAGCCCATGCTCTGCATGAATGATCCATTGTCCCTGTGCGCCCAGTATGTTGGAGTAAGTTCGGCGATAGTGCTGCGTCGTACTCCAAAAGCGCTCGATCATGCTGAGCAACATCGGTGTCGCCGCACAGGAATAAGTCAGCAGGTGAAACTCCCGATCGAGACGTAGGAACGTCTCGGTGTCGGGGGCGGCCTCGCAATCCCTGTGAAGTTCCTCGAGCTGCTTCAGCGTCTCGGGTGTCATCCTGGGAATACTCTCTGATAGAGCCAATGGCTCAAGTCGTTCGCGGATCTTGTAGATCTCGACGCATTCAGTCATGTCGACTTCGGCGATCCAGGCGCCATTGTTCGGAACGAAGACCACCAGTCCGTCACGTTCGAGAATCCTGAGTGCCTCACGGACCGGAATACGGCTCGTGCCATAGCGCTCGGCGAGTTGCTCCTGGCGTATCCGCTGACCCGGAGTCAACTCACCGGAAAGAACGGCGGCCCTGATGTCCGACGCAATCGACATGCTCATAGTCGTCGAGGTATCGGACTTTTGCTTCCGCTCACTCATGCTGCGACTGTTTTCGTCCATGTGTTCATTGCGATGCGTCCTCACAAAGGCTGAGGTTGCCACAAGAGCCGATTGCTTGAGCGTTCATATGCCTTGCCCGACGGGAAGCTTACCAGTTCGCAAGTCAGGCCCCAAGGCGTTCGGAAATAGATCCAGGTCTGTCCACCGCTCGGGCCCTGATCACGGATGACTGGCGTTCCCAGCACTTCGACACCATGACGGTAGAGACACGCAAGGGCCGCATCGAAATCATCGACGTAAAACGCTAGATGATGGCCGCCGATATCGCTGTTGGCGGGGGGTGTGCGGGCCTGATCCGGCGCGGAATACTGAAAAAGCTCGAGATTGGCCCCGTTTGCGCAGCGCATGAAAGCCAGCCTTTCCATGACGGTCCCCGGGGGAACCGCAAGCTGGCGCTCGGCCCAACCGTCTTCCGAGGCGAACGGGCCGAGTTCGTAGATCTTTTCCCACCCGAAGACGGATGAGAAAAACGCGACCGCCTGATCGAGTTCCGGGACCGTGAGGCCGATATGTTCAATACCGCGGCAACCGGGGACGATATCGGGTTGAGTGGCGTCTGTACTCATGCGCTGCGCTCCGCAAACATGGCTGCTTCGCGTCGTTTCTCCCACTCCTGGCCGGGTAAGGCGGCAACCAGAGCTTGGGTGTAGGGGGCTTTGGGGTGCAGGAGCACTTCATGCGCGGTGCCACGCTCGACGATTCGTCCGCGATGCATGACGACAAGGTTGTCCGAGATCTGGCAGGCGACCCGGAGGTCGTGTGTGATGAAGATCAGGCCTAGATCGTATTCGCGCTGAAGGTCCGCCAGCAGATCCAGCACTTTGGCCTGAACCGAAACATCCAGCGCCGAGACGCTCTCGTCGGCCACAAGGACGCGCGGCGACATTGCTAGCGCCCTTGCGATGCCGATCCTCTGCCGCTGACCGCCCGAGAATTCATGCGGGAAGCGGTTCAGCGCGCTTTCGTCCAGCCCGACGCGGGAAATCAGGCGGCGGGCATCGCCCATGGCTTGGGCCGGCGAGACGCCTGCTGCCAATGGCCCCGCGGTAATGCTGCGGGCCACTGTGTGTTGCGGATTCAGAGAGGAGTAGGGGTCCTGAAAGATCATCTGAATGACGCGTCGCTTTGGCCGGAAGGCGCGTACCGACAGATGCGTGACATCCTCGCCTTCGAGCACGTATTTTCCGCTGTCTGGCTCTTCCAGCTTGACCAGCAGCTTTGCGACGGTGGATTTCCCCGATCCGGATTCTCCGACCACAGACAGGGTCTCTCCGGCCCTGAGGTCGAATGAGACATCGTTCACCGCGTGCACCGCCCGGTTTTTGCCGCCGGGTTTGCCGTAGATCTTGTTTAGGTTCTTCACGCTCAGCAGCGGAGGGCCGTCGATTTGCCGGGCGTCCTTGGGAATCATCATGGGAACGGCGTCGATCAACTGCCGGGTGTAGGCATGTCTCGGCGCCTCCAGGACATCGGTGACGGATCCCTCTTCCAGCGTTTCGCCCTGGCGCATCACGATCACGCGATCGGCGAGTTCCGCGACCACACCGATATCGTGGGTGATCATCATGATGCCCATGCCTTTTTCGTCCTGGATACGCTTCATCAGGTCGAGGATCTGAGCCTGCGTGGTGACGTCCAGCGCCGTCGTGGGCTCGTCGGCGATCAGCAGGTCGGGCTCAAGCGCGAGCGCGATGGCGATCATGACACGCTGGCGCTGGCCGCCGGACAATCGGAAAGGAAAGCTGTGTCGGATGGTCTCGGGCTCCGGCAGGCCGACGAAATCCAGCAACTGGATCACGCGGGCGCGGACATCGTAAAAATCGCTGCCCGGGTGCACCTTCATGACTTCGGCGATCTGGTCGCCGACCCGCATGAGCGGGTTCAGCGCCGAGAGCGGTTCCTGGAAAATCATCGCCACCTCGCGGCCCCGCATGTCGCGCAGGGTGGATGTGGGCTGCCGCAGCAGGTCCTGGCCGTTCAGCCGGATATGCTCGGCGCTGAAGCGCAGGCTTTTCGGCAGCAGCCCCATCACAGCATCGGCCGTCATGGATTTGCCCGATCCGCTTTCCCCAACAATGCAGAGGATTTCGCCCTTCTCGATCTTCAGATCCATCTCGTGGACCGCAAAAGCCCGATCGCTGCCATCGGGAAGCCGGACGCTGAGCTTGCCGATGTTGAGAACTTCAGGTGCGTACTGGGTCATGCCTTGCGCTCCCCATGGGCCTGCGGGTTGAGGGCTTTCTCGAAGCCTTCGCCGATCAGGTTGACGGCGACGACGGTGATGACGATGGCAAGCCCCGGAAAGACGCTCAGCCACCAGGCATCCCGAAGCATCGTGCGGGAGGCGCCGATCATGTATCCCCAGGAAATCATGTTGCGGTCTCCGAGACCGAGGAACGATAGGGCGCTTTCGGTCAGGATCGCCGTCGCGACCATCAGCGAGGCCATGACAACGATGGGCGACACGGCATTCGGCAGGATATGCCGGAAGATCAGGCTGCTTTCGCTTTCGCCGAGGATGATCC
The DNA here is from genome assembly GCA_052168175.1 of Kiloniellales bacterium. Classification (GTDB taxonomy): domain Bacteria; phylum Pseudomonadota; class Alphaproteobacteria; order Kiloniellales; family DSM-21159; genus Algihabitans. The sequence goes on along the minus strand of JBQLZH010000001.1, from coordinate 444,682 downwards.
CCGCCTTGACGAATTCACGTGTCTTGAGGCTCATCACCTCACCGCGGACGAGGCGGGCGACCGGCGGCCAGGACACTAGGCTGATGGCGAGCACGATGGTGATCAGCGAGGGCGAGAAGATCGCCACGAAGACCACCGCCATAGCGAATTGCGGGACGGTCTGGAACAGTTCGGTGAAGCGCATGAGTAGGTTGTCCAGAACGCCGCCGTAGAAACCGGCTATGGCGCCGATCGCAACGCCGAGCGTGATCGAGATAATGGTGGAAACGACGCCAACCGTCAGCGAGACGCGTGCGCCATGGGCGATGCCAGCGGCGACGTCCCGCCCGAGCATGTCGCTCCCCAAGGGCAGGCCGCTCTCCGAGAGCGGTGCCAGAAGCGGAATGGCAGAGCTTTGCCAAGGCGACACGGGGTAAAAGACATGCGCAAAGACCGCGATCACCACGATCAGGAGTAAGAGCGCCAACCCGACGGAGAGAGAGCTGTTTTTCAAGAGTCTCTTCATGGTCTTCAGTTCCCGGCAGTGCTTTCGATCCGAGGATCGACGATGCGGTAGAGAAGGTCGGTGACGATGTTGATCAGGATGACCAGAAGGGCGGTGGTCAGGAAAACGCCCAGAATGACGGGGTAGTCGCGCTGAAGGATCGCGTCGAACATGAGTCGGCCGATCCCGGGCCAGGCAAAGACCGTCTCGGTGAGGACGGCGCCACCGACCAGTTGCCCCATATGAACGCTTGCAAGCGAGAATACAGGCAGGATGGCATTGCGCAGAACGTGGACGCGCAGAATGCGGCCGCCGGGGACCCCCTTGGCGCGCGCGGTTTTGACGAAATCGGCATTGGCCACATTAATCACCGACGCCCGCACCAGCCGCGCGTAGGTTGCCGCGTAGAAAAGCCCGAGCGAAAAGGCGGGCAGGACGAGGTGCCGCCCGATATCCAGGATCCGGTCGAGCGGTGCATCGGGTATTATCACCGATTGCATTCCGAAAGGCGGAAACCAGCCCAGCCGGACAGAGAAGAACAGCACGAACATCAATGCCAGCCAGAACAGCGGTGTCGCATACAGGACCAGGGTGACGACCATCAGTCCACGGTCGATGGCGGTGTCCCGAAACCAGCCGCCCAACATGCCGAAGGCAATGCCGATGACCAAGGCGATGACGAATGCGCTCAGTGTCAGCAGAAGCGTGGCAGGGATTCGCTCGGCGATCATGCTGGCGACGTCGCGTTGATTGCGAAACGAGTAACCCAGATCGCCACGCAACAGGTCACCCGCGTAGATCGCGAACTGCGTCACCAGCGGTTTGTCCAGGCCCATCTCCTGACGGAGCTGTGCGACATAGGTTTCGTCGCCGCCGCCTGCCTCGCCGGCGAAGATCAGCGCCGGATCGCCGGGTGCAATGTGCACCAGCGTGAAGTTCATAATGGCAACGCCCATCAATACCAGCAGGCCATTGCCCAGCCGGCTCAAGAACACTCTGTACGTCATGAGATTGTCTTTCGAACTATCGGGAAGCGCCCTTGCGGCGCTTCCCGCGCGACGATCAGGCTGCCTTCCAGGTCGCTTTCATGGTGTCCATAACGCCGATTGCGCTTGTCACGACCTCGTTGACGGTATCTCGGTAGATCGTTGGCGAGCGCATTTCGAAGATCCAGCCAAGGGCCACGTCATCCACCAGGAGTTTCTGAACCTCAGAATAGAGACGCTGGGTTTCTTCGGTCTCGACCGAGTTGGCGGCTTCGGCGAACAACCTGTCCACCTCGGGGTTGGAATAGCCTTGGTTGTTTGCAGCGGGTGTCCCTTGGATGATGTTCGAGCTGAGATAGTGACGTGCGACACCCAGGGCCGGATGGGCGTATTGGTAGGTATAGTTCAGGGCCAGATCGAACTCCCAGGTCGACAGGGCCTGTGCCCAGCCGGATACGTCCACGCCCTGGATCGAAACGTCGAGCCCCGCCTGAGTGAGTTGCTGCGCGATGTATTCGGCCGTGCGGTCCCATTGCTGGCCGTAGGGCAGTGGCGTCAGCGTGACCTTCAGACCGTCGCCGCTGAGCCCGCTTTCGGCGACCAGGCTGCGCGCCTTTTCGACGTCGAATGGGTAGGCCGTGACTTCTGGTTCGTGGAAAGCTGTTCTGGACGAAACGGGACCGGTCGCCGGCGCCGCCATCCCGAACCAGATGTTATTGGAAATGAAATCGCGGTCGACCGCATGCATGACGGCGTGGCGGATCTTGAGATTGTTGAACGGCGGCTTCCGCAGGTTCATCTGGATGAAAGCGTGCGGCGCGTAGAACTCTTCGCCCGCTGTGGTGATGACGACGCCATCGGTGTCGGACAGACGGCGCGCGACGAAGCCTTCCACGTCCCCCGGCCGTAACACGTCAACCAGCTGCTGCTCAAACGCCGTCTCGCGCGAGGCGGCATCGGGGATCACCAGGAAGGTCATCCGGTCCAGATGCGCGTCGCTTTCATCCCAGTAGTCTTCGTAGCGCTCGAGTTCAATCGACTGGCCACGGTTCCAGCTGACGAATTGGAACGGCCCCGTACCGATGGGGGCGTTGTTCGCGGGATTGGTGCGATAGTTCGTACCTTCGTAGACATGTTTCGCCATGATCGGCAGCGAGCTGAGCTCGAAAGCGTAGATGAAAGCCGAGAAGGGTTCCTTGAGGGTGAAGATCACGGCGAAGTCGCCATCGGCCTCGATGCGTTCCACGTAGGTCTCGGCGAGCAGTTTCCAGCGCGGATGCGAGCTGCGCATCATGTCGTCGGCGGTAAAGACCACATCCGCCGAGGTGAAGGGCGTACCGTCGTGCCAAGTCGCGTTCTGCTGCAACTCGAAACGGTAGGTCAGGCCATCGTCCGAAATGCTCCAGGACTTTGCGAGCGACGGCATGGGCTTCAGATCATTGGAATAGGTCAGAAGGCTCTCGAAGATTTTGCCGCCGACATAGATCGTCGGAGCCTGAAGGTTCAGGCCCAGACCCAGCGTGGCGGGCTCGGGGCGGGCAATCAGAACCAGACGACCGCCGTCGACCGGCTCTGCCTGTGCGAGGCCGACTCCTGGCAGAGCAATCAGCGCTGTTGCGCCCAAGAGCGCCATGCGACGCGTGATGGCGAAGTTGTTCTTGCTCAACATTTCATTCCTCTCTGTTGATGACTTTTTTTGATGTTTGTGCGGGTGTCAGGTTTGATTTGTCCGCAGGTTGCGGTGTCCGGCGGTCTCGCCGCCGTCGACCGTGATGACGTCTCCGTTCACGAAGGACGATTTCGGCGAGATGAGCCAAAGCACTGCTTCGGCGATGTCTTCCGGGCGACCAAGTCGGCCGCAGGGGATACGCTCTTCGAGTTGCACGCGGCGGCCGGAGAACGACAGGGTGTCGCTCATCATCCGCGTTTCGATCTGACCCGGGCAGACCGCGTTGATGCGAACCTCGGGTGCGATTTCGAGCGCTAGAGCCTTCGTTAGGCCGATCAAGCCTGCTTTCGACGCGGTATAGAGCGCGATTCCTTCTTCGCCGGTCTTGCCGGCAATGGATGAGATCATGACCACGGACCCCTTCGCCGCTCTCAAGGCCGGCAGGCACAAGGCGGTCAGCAGGCTCGGCACTTTGAGATTGAGGTCGTAAACCTGATTGCACAGCTCTTCGGTCGTTTCGTCGAAGATGTTTCGGGCGCTGCGTCCGGCGTTGTTGACAAGACCGGCGAGACGGCCATCGCAAAGCGATAGCGCCCGATCCGCCAATGAGGAGACAGCGCCGGGCGCGGACAGATCCGCTTGCAAAAAACTGGAGCCCGGAATGTTGCTGGCGAGTTCCGTACCGGCCGCCGCGTCGCGGCCGGTGAGGATCGGCAGGTAGCCTTCCCGGGCGAGCAGCTGGACGCAGGCACGACCGATGCCATGCGTTCCGCCGGTGATCAGCACGTGCTTGCGGGTCATGCCCCGGCCTCGGTCAGGGCCGTGGTGTATTCCGGGTTCGAATGCAGTTCCCAGTACGCTTTCCTAAGCGACAGCGTGACCGGCCCGGGGCGCCCGCTTCCGATCTGACGACCGTTGACTTCGCTGACCGGCATCACCCCGCCAGCAGTGCTTGTCAAAAAGACTTCGTCGGCGTCTTGAAGCTGCTCTGCCGTAACCCGGCCAACCTCGAGCGTCAGTTGATGGGACGGGGCGAGTTCCATCACCGTGCGCCGGGTCATGCCTTCGAAAATGCCATCGGCGGAGGTCGAGAGCGTTCGGCCTTTCACGCAAAAGAAGTTGAAGCCCGCCCCCTCGGTCAGCCCGCCGTGGATGCTCGGGTGCACGGCGACATCCGCGCCTTGGTCATAGGCCTCGAAGATACCGCGTGTCAGGTCGAGCCAGTTGAAGTTCTTGATCCGTTGGTCGACCGCCTCCGAAGGGATACGCGGCGTTTTCGCGATCACCATTTTCAGGCCGGTTTCCTGCTGCTCGGGGCGCGCGATCCAGACGAAAGGCTGCACGAAAAGGCTAAGCTGGTTCTTGCACATGCGCGGGTCGCGGCTTCCCGCCGGCGGCACGCCGCGGGTGCAGGTCATCTGCACATAGGCATCCTCGAGCCCGCTGTGACGCGCGGCCTGAAGGATCAGGTTCCGCAGTTCGGCCGGGGATTCGTCGATCTCCATGCGCAGCCCGGCCATCGAGGCGTAAAACCGCTCGATATGGTCATCGAGCCGGAAGAAACGTCCCTTCCATAGATGTGTCACATCATAGGTGGCGTCCGAGCGTACAAAGCCGCGGTCCAGCATCGGGATCCGCGCTTCGGCAACAGGAATGAACGCGCCGTCAACATAGGCGCAGCCCTGTGCGTCGTTGTCTTTTGGCAGTTGACTGGCGACGATTGACATCCTGTACCCCCGAGGAAACTCGGCCGACATTTTCCTAACTCTGGAAACCTGTGAGGAAGGCGGAGAGGCAGCGCGGCGCAGTCTCCAGATTGTATCCACCTTCCTGAACGAGCACGGTCGGCAGGTTCAGTGCTGCGAAGTGCTGTCCGATCCGCCCATAGACATCTGTTGTGAGGCGAAGGCCCTTGCTCGGGTCGTCGATATGCGCATCGAATCCCATCGAGACGACGAGCGTGTCGGGGCTTTTGAGCATGCCTTCCTGGAGGGCGGTGTCGAGCGCCGCCATGTAGGCGATGTCGTCGGTGTCTCCCGGCAGAGGCACATTCCGGTTGAAACCAGTTCCCGGCCCCGCACCGCGCTCCTCTGCGTGGCCCCAGAAATAAGGGTGATAATGGGCAGGATCGCGATGCAACGAGATGAAGTGCACGTCGTCGCGTTCGTAAAAGATGTCCTGGGTTCCGTTGCCGTGATGGACATCAATGTCCACCAGAAGAACCCGCTTTGCCTTTGACAGTAGAGTCTGTGCCGCCACTGCTGCGTTGTTGAGATAGGTGGCGCCGCCGCCGCAATCCCGGCCCGCGTGGTGGCCGGAAGGGCGGCAGAGTGCATAGGCGGCGTGGTCCCCCTGCAGCACCGCTTTCGCGGCCGTGTCGGCAATGGTTGCCGCTTCGAGCGCGGCGGCAAAGGTATGCTCATGAATCGGCGCCAATTGGTCATGCATATGTAGGCCGACACGGCCTACCGGGTCTTCGGGATACCGGTCGCCGATGCGCATCGTGGGAAAGATGTTTGGAAAGATGCCATCGGGGGGCGGGCCATAGGCCGCAGCCCAGTCCGCATAGATCGTGCGTAGAAACCGGACGTAGCGGGCGCTGTGCACGCCGTCCAGGCAGCTTTCCCGAGCCTTGGTGACCTCGGCACGGTGCAATCCGAAGCTGTCAGCGGCTGCAGCTAGCAGGTCGACGCGCGCCGCAACATCGTTCGAGCTACGCGCCTGAGAGAGTGAGAATACGACTTTAAGATGGTGAAGCTCATGCTTGCACCCAACAAAATAGCGCATCCGTTCGTCCACTGTTCGTTTGGGGAATTGGATGCGAATCTGCACCATCAGTCAAGAGCAATGGATACATTTTTTAGCTTATACAAAATGAGGCAGATTTCTCGATTGGCGTTTAGGGAGCTTGCTCCCGCGTGCCTGACTGCATGCGCGTAAGAACTTTATAATTATAATCATATAGATAGAGTCGAAATGCGATTGCATTTAAACACCCGCTTATCCCGTCCGAGTAAGCTCGGGGCTGCTGAGTGGCGTGGCGTGCAATGGAGCTGTATGGAGTGTGCTTAGCAAATGGATACATTAGTTGTTGACAGCTCGTGGTGGAGTGTTGATGTTCCCAGCCGTCGAGGCGGAGCGGCATCAGTTCTCATCAGAGGCCGGGAGAGATGTCCTCCGGCCACTCAGGCTGCTTGTTATAGGCTGCGCTCTCGCTGGATCGCGGAGTGAAACGAGACGACGGAACACATATGCGCCGCGCGTCGGCGGACTCAGAGCCACAGGCCCGTCTCAAATGGGCGTTCGCAGGCGGCTACAACCTGTTCCGAGCCAAATAAGAGGTGCCGGATGAGGCAAGTTCACAACCCAGACATCGTTCCGCCCTTCGGGCCCTATTGTCACGCGGTGGAAATTGGCTCCGGCGACTCGCTGCTGGCCTTCTCCGGTCTTGTCGGTTGCGAGCGCGACGGCACGCTCCCTGCCGACGCAGGCGCGCAGACATCGCTTATTTTCCAGACGCTGGCGCGGTTGCTGGCGGCGGAAGGGCTCGGTACCGAAGATGTTGGCAAGCTGAATTTCTTCGTGCAGCGGCGCGAGGATCTGCCAGCGATCCGAGCCGCCCGCGACACCTGGCTAGGCGATCACCGGCCAGCCATGTCGCTTGTGCTTGTCGCCGGGCTTGGCAGCGAGGATTGGCTCCTTGAAGTTGACGGCTTCGCTGTTCGGCCGGCGGCGCCGGAGGCTGCGGAATGATGGACGAGATCCTGTCTCTCGACGCCACCGGGCAGGCCGAGCGGATCGCCGCAGGCGATGTGTCGCCCATCGAACTTCTGGACGCGACGATTGCCCGCTGCGAAGAGCGAAACCCCGCCCTGAACGCGGTCACCGTGAAATTCTACGATATGGCGCGCGATGCAGTGAAAGCGGGGCGCGTACCCTCCGGCCCGTTCCACGGGGTGCCGTTCCTGCTCAAGGATTTCTACGCACACAAGGCCGATACACCGACCACGGCAAGCTCGGCGCTGCTTGCCGGTGGGGTGATGGACCACGACAGCATCCTGACCGAACGGTTCGAAGCGGCGGGATTTGTGATCTTCGGCAAGACAAACGTTCCCGAAATGGTGAGCATTGGCACGACCGAGCCGCTGCTTTACGGCCCCTCGCGCAACCCCGCGGATGCCGAGCGCACCCCTGGTGGGTCGAGCGGCGGTGCCGCGGCAGCGGTTGCAGGCGGAATTGTCGCTGCGGCACATGCTAACGACGGCGCGGGCTCGACGCGCATCCCCGCGTCCTATTGCGGATTGTTCGGCCTGAAGCCGTCGCGCGCCCGGATCACGCTCGGCCCGGATGTCGGCGAGTCCATCGGCGGCATTACGTCGGAACATGTGGTGACAAGAAGCCTCCGCGACAGCGCCGGCATTCTCGATGTCACCAAGGGTGCCGCCCCCGGCGATCCCTATGTCGCCCCGGCCTTTTCCGGCAGCTATCTCGACAGCCTGCACCAGCCGCTGTCGTGCCTGCGGGTCGCGGTGTCGACCGATCCGTTCTTTGACGGCTGCACGACTGATCCCCAGGTAGGCGCCCAGGTGCTGAAGGCTGCGGCGCTGCTCCAGTCCATGGGGCATGAGGTGAGCGAAACCGCGACCCCGATAAATCCTGCTGAATTCCGCGAGGTGTTTACGCGGTTCTGGCCAATCACGGTGTCTCGGGCCGCGTTTGGGCTGGCTGCGGCGCGCAATACATCGGTGGCCGAGATCGCCCGGCAGATGGAGCCGATCAACCAGCATATGATCTCCCTCGGGATCGACCTGCCGGCGGTCCAATACGTCACCGACCTGGTCTATTTCCAGGACTTGGCCCGGCGCATGGGAACCTTCTTCCAACAGGTCGACGTGATGTTGACCCCGACGGTGATCCATCCCGCGCCGAAGCTGGGGTACTACGATGTCGACCGGATCGGGGCCGGGTGCGCCTACGATCGCGTCATGGACTCCTTTGCCTTCACCTGTCTGGCCAACGTGACCGGCCTTCCGGCAGCCAGCGTGCCCTTTGGGCACACGAAAGAGGGCCTGCCCGTGGGCATCCAGATCACCGCGGCGCTTGGGCAGGAAGATCTGCTGCTTCGACTGGCTGCGTCGATCGAAAAGCAGTTTCGCCAGGAGACCTGACCCTTGACCAGCATTCCCCTTTCGATTCCGGGCACCACGCGCCTAGTCGGTGTAATGGCTGACCCGGTTGCACAGGTCCGCACCCCGCAACTGCTGTCCGAGGCTTTCGCAGAGGCCTCCGTCGAGGCGCTTTGCGTGCCGATGCATGTCCCTGCCGAGGCACTTGGCGCGGCGCTGGGGTCGGCCCGCGCTATCGCGAATGTCGCAGGCTTTGTCCTGACGATCCCGCATAAGGAACAGGGCGTCGCCCATTGCGACACGGTTTCCGACCGCGTCACGCTGTCGGGCAGCGTCAACGCCATCCGGGTACAGCCTGACGGCAGCCTTCTGGGCGAGACCTTCGACGGGCGGGGTTTCGTCGCCGGCTTGCGGCAGGGCGGTCATGCCATCGCGGGCAAGCGGGTTCTGCTGGTCGGGGCGGGCGGTGCGGCGGCGTCGATCGCAGCGGAACTTCTGAAGGAAGGCATAGCCGAACTGCACCTCCTGAACCGCACGCCCGAGCGCGCCCAACGCCTTGCCGACCGGCTCAGCCCGGCATTTTCGGGATGCAGCATCGGCCTCGCTGGTACCTCCCCGGAGCGGGTGGATCTGGTTGTGAACGCTACCTCTGTCGGCCTGCGCGCCGACGATCCGATGCCACTGGCTGAGGATCGTCTGAAGGGCGCCGACTTGATCGCCGAAGCGCTGGTGCCGCCGCACCTGACAGCGCTTGGCCGCGCCGCGCAGGACGCCGACATTGCGTATCTCGACGGGAGGGCGATGCTGCTGGGGCAACTGGATCTACTGCGCGAGTTCTTCTCGACCTGATGTGCAACCGGTCTAGAGCAGGATCGCCTTGGGTGGAACCGCCCTGGCGATCCCACCCAAGGCGTGAATCCTCCTCTCATCATAGATTGAGAAGGCGATTCACGTTTCAGGTGGAGGCGAAACGCTTCCACCTGAGACGATCGCGCTCTAGCTCGGCACCGCCGAGAACCGCGCCGTTTTGTTTCCAATACTTTCCGTCTTCTTCAAGTACGGGACACGGCCCCGGGCTGCCGGCCTTTGCTTACCGAAGTTCGTGAAGGGGTTCCGACATGCCAATCTACTGCGACCTGGCACCCAAGACTTCATGGCGTGACATCAGTGCATCCGACGACGAGCGCCACGCGCTCGACCCCACGCTCGGACGAACGATGCTGAGCCAGCTCCATCTGATCCGGGCCTTCGAAGAAAAGGTTCTGGATCTTGCAGGGCAAGGGCTTGTCCATGGCCCGGCACATTCGGCCATTGGCCAGGAGGGCGGGGCGGTCGGTTCCGCCATGGCGATGCGCGCGTCCGACCAGGTGAACGGCTCGCACCGGGCGCACCACCAGTTCCTGGCCAAGGCACTGGCCTATGTGGCACCCGAGGGAATCGACCCCGAGAAGAGTTTCGGGGAAACCTTGCGGCATCTGTCCAAGCGCACGCTTTCGGAAATCCTGGGTCTCGCCGAAGGGTTCTGTAAGGGCCGTGGCGGGTCTATGCACCTGCGGTGGGCGACCAGCGGCAACCTCGGCACCAATGCGATCGTCGGTGGCGGTGTGCCGATGGCGGCCGGCGCTGCCTGGGCGCATAAAAAGGCCGACACAGGCGATGTCGTTTACACCTACTTCGGCGACGGCGCGGTGAATATCGGCTCGGTACTCGAGACGATGAACGTCGCCGCGGCCTGGAAACTGCCGATTTGCTTCTTCATCGAAAACAACCGTTACGCCGTCTCCACACATGTCGAGGAAGTTACCGCCGAGACGCGTCTGTCGGCGCGTGGGCTGGCCTTTGGTATTCCTGCGCTTCGCGTGGACGGCATGGATACGCTCTCGGTTTATCTCGCCGCCGAAGAGGCCAACGCCACTATGCGCCGGGGCGACGGGCCAGTGGTGATCGAGGTGGATGTCTATCGCTATTTCCACCAGAACGGTGCGCTTCCGGGCTCTGCCTTTGGCTATCGCAGCAAGGAAGAGGAACAGGAATGGCGCGGGCGCGATCCACTCGATGCCATGGCACGCGATCTGATGGAACGTCAGATCATCGGCGCGCAGGCGGTCGAGGATCTGCGAACCCGGTGTCAGGAGATGATGGAAGAGATCGCCGACGAGTTGGTCGAAGAGGCCGACGGCAAGCGCCGCATCGTGCCCGCGCTCTGGCCAGAGGAAAGCTTCCGCGATTTTGGGCTGCGCGGCGATCTGTCGGAGTTTGAAGGCGCGCGGTTCGAAGAGCAGGAGAGCTTTTCCGGTACGCTCAAGGACAATGTGAAGTTCATCGACGCGGTGGCTGATGTGATGATGCGCCGGATGGAGGCGGACGAGCGTGTCGTGGTTCTGGGCGAGGATGTGCACCGGCTCAAGGGCGGCACTAACGGCGCCACCAAGGGCCTGTCGGACAAGTTTCCCGAGCGCTGCCTGGGCACGCCGATTTCGGAGAATGCATTTACCGGGATCGCGGGCGGCATGGCCGCTGACGGGCGAGTGCGTCCGGTGATCGAGTTCATGTATCCGGATTTCATGTGGGTGGCCGCGGATCAGGTGTTCAATCAGATCGGCAAGGCGCGCCATATGTTCGGCGGCGACAGCGCGATGCCGGTCGTGCTGCGCACCAAGGTGGCCATGGGCACGGGCTATGGCTCGCAGCACTCCATGGACCCGGCGGGGATCTTTGCAACCGCGCCTGGCTGGCGCATCGTCGCGCCCTCGACACCCTTCGACTATGTCGGGCTGATGAACGCGGCGCTGCATTGCGAGGACCCGGTTCTGGTGCTCGAACATGTCGATCTTTACGCCTCGAAGGGCGCGGCCTCGGCGGAGGATCTGGACTACATGATCCCGCTGGGCAAGGCAAAGACGGTCCGCACGGGCGGCAGCGTCACGATCCTCACCTATCTCGTCATGGTTGAGAAGACCCGCGAGGTCGTCGAGCGGCTGGGCGTCGATGCCGAGATCATCGACCTGCGCAGTCTCGATCGCGCCGGGCTCGATTGGGAGACCGTCGAGGCCTCGATCGAAAAGACCGGCAATGTGCTGATCGTCGAACAGGGTGCAGCGGGCACATCCTATGGCGGCTGGCTTGCCGACGACTTGCAGCGCCGCTGTTTCGATGCGCTCGACCAGCCGGTCAAGCGGGTTCATGGCGCCGAGGCGTCGCCCAGCATCTCGAAAGTGCTGGAGGCAGCGGCCTGCGCCAGCCTTCAGGACATCGAGGCCGCGCTGCGCGAGGTCATGGCCGACCAAGGTCTGCCGCTGGCCGCCGAGTAGGAGACAAGACATGCCGAAGGGAATCATTTTGCCCTCGCTTTCGGCAGGGATGGAAGACGCTGTGATTGCGCGCTGGCTCAAGGCGGAAGGCGAAGCCGTTGCCGCAGGCGAGGCGCTGGCGGAGATCGAGACCGACAAGGCGACGATGGAACTCGAGGCGGACGCCGCAGGGACCGTCGGCAAGATACTGGTGTCGAACGGCGAACGCGCCGATGTCAACTCGGTGATTGGCGTGCTGCTGGAAGAGGGCGAAGGCGCGGAAGCGCTTACGGATTACGCTCAGGCTGTTGCGAAGCCCGCAGATGCCCCCGCACTGAAAGACGCAACCGCTGCACCCGTGGCAAAGGCGGTCGTCGCAACACCAACTGCGACGGATAAGGTGATCGCCTCGCCGCTCGCCCGCCGGATCGCTTTACAGAACGGCATCGACCTAACGGGGATGTCGGGTTCGGGTCCGCGCGGACGGATTGTCCGGATCGACGTCGAGCGGGCCGCCGAGCAGGCGGTCGCAGCCCCGGCGCCGCAGGCGGATGTCGCCGAGACCACAGCCAAGCTGACCGGGTTCGGGGAGTACGAGGCGGTGCCGCATAGCACCATGCGCCGCACCATTGCCCGCCGCCTGGTGGAATCGAAAACCACCATTCCGCATTTCTATCTCGAAGCCGATTGCGGTCTCGAAGCCCTGCTGGCGCTGCGGGCGCAGGTCAACGAAGGCCGGGACAAGCCCGAGCGGATCTCGGTCAATGACTTCCTGATAAAGGCCGTGGCCCATGCGCTTGCTAGGGTGCCCGAGGCGAATGCGGTCTGGACTGACGACGCCATTCTGCACCTCGGCACCATCGATATCTCTGTCGCCGTGGCCACCGACGGTGGGCTGATCACCCCGGTTCTGCGCAACGCGGACCGCAAGAGCCTGGGAACCCTGTCGGCCGAGATGAAGGTACTGGCGGTCAAGGCGCGAGAGGGGCGGCTCAAACCCGTGGAGTACCAGGGTGGCGGCTTCTCCCTCTCCAACCTCGGGATGTACGGGGTCAAACGCTTCTCCGCCATCATCAACCCGCCGCAGAGCTGTATCCTTGCGGTGGGCGCCGCCGAACGCCGCCCAGTCGAACGGGATGGCCAGATCGATTTCGCGCCGGTGATGAGCGTGACCCTGTCCGTCGATCACCGTTCGGTGGATGGCGCGGTCGGGGCGCAATGGCTTGCCGCCTTCAAGAATGCCGTCGAAACCCCGATGGCACTGCTGCTTTAGGCTGTGGTGACATTTTGGTGTTTTGGGAGTCCCGGATTGGAAGGTCTGTGATTCAAAGCTCGTCTTTGAGGAGATGAGCGCTGGATCGACAGTCTGACGAGCTTTAAGACTGGTAGTGCTGCGCGGCGTACCCGGCGTCGAGCGTCTTTTGAGGCGTGACCCATGATATTATGAGAAACATGCTTGAAAGCCCTCAGTCCTTCATTGTCTCCACCGAATGCCGAAAAACGGTCGAGCGGAAAAGCTGTCGGCGACACGTCGGAGAAGACAACGGGTATTGGGATCGAAGGTCGGGGGTCCTCCACGTTCGACAGAGGAGGATCATCTCATCGTTCAGTGCATCCGGCAGAACGTATTTCGCGAGAGCCTTACGGATTACTGGCAAAGCCGTTATCTTCCTATCGCGATAACAGATCCCGCGCTGCTTCGCGCTTCATACATCATCCTTTGGAGCAAATGCGAAAGCGACGCGGATCGGTTCGGTCTGCACAACGGACTGCGGTTTTCGGCCCTTTGGGACGCCGCATTTGACCAGGGGCTTGTTACCTTTAGCGACGATGGAGTGCCGGAGTTTTCTCGCGAACTGAGCGAGAATGGGCGCAACTGGCTCCGAGGTCCTTCGTCGTAAAGACAACAGGCTGGCAGGTGCAAACGGTGCCTCAGGCTACAGTTTTTGCGAAACGATCAGACGCGCCGCAATGCGCGCAAGGTCCGGTATTTCTCTGCTCCGCGCGACCTCGGGAATGAGCCTGTCTTCGCTCAGCAGCGAAGCGATGCCATGAACAACGGCCCAAGCGGCAAAGGCAAGATCCTGCGCATGATCGAGTGGCGCCGAAAGTTGCAGTTCTCGAACCGTATCTTGCAAAACGCCAAACGACTCCAGAGAGGCACGGCGCAAATCCGGATAAGCATCGAAGTCGGCGCCGGTCAGAAACATGACCCGGTAGAGGCCTGGATGCGCCTTGCTGAACTCAAGGTAAGCCTCAGCTAACGCAATGAACCTTTGGTCAATATCAGTCGTTTCAGCGGATTTCCGGATCGTCTCATCGCGCAGACGCTCAAAGCCGCGAATCGCAAGAGCAGTTAGCAGGTCAGCCTTCGTCTTGAAGTGTGCGTGGGGTGCTGTTGCGCTTACTCCGATTTTACTGGCAAGGGCGCGGATACTCAGGCTGCAACGGGGATCGGCCTGCAGCTCATCCTCGGCCGCGTCTAGCAAGGCCGATCGCAGGTCCCCATGGTGATACGCTGATTTCTCCATAGAGCCTCAATCTAAGCGTTGCAAAGTTATCGGTGCATAGTTACATGTTATGCATCAAATGTTTGAGAGGCGAAAGGCGCGCAACGTGAACCAAACGACGATCAGAAAGGTGCTCCGTTGGTTCCACATTGCCGGGGGACTGACCCTCGGCACGTATCTCTACTCGCCTTGGGGGTCTGACCCGATCTTCACTGCAGTGACACTCTTCATCGTCACGCCGGGGCTGGTGATCAGCGGTGTTTGGATGTGGAAACAGGGCGCTATCGCGCGGCTCTTCAGACGGGCGGCGTGAGGGGCGCCTAATGATCGATCCAGCCACTTGGTCGTGCGGGGCTCGCATTACATCTGCGGCCACCGTTCAAGAGGCGCGGCAGGATTTTTAGGATTCTGAGGCCGTTTAAGCCAACAACTCCGGCCAAGGAAGATTGGCTCTAGCGTAGAAAGTCATACAAAGACCTAACAAAGGCTATGGCGGGCCATGCGCGATGAAAATGCGAACTATTCCTTCGCCATCGCGTTACTCTAAGGAAACCGTGCGGTCCGGCCCAAGCGCGCGGACAAACGCCTCATCATGGCTGATCGCCAGCACCGCGCCATCATAGGCGGCAAGCGCGGCTTCCAGCGCCTCGATACCGTCAAGATCGAGGTGATTGGTTGGCTCGTCCAGGATCAGCAGTTGCGGCGGCGTGGCGCCTAAAGCGCAGGCGAGCGCGGCGCGCAGGCATTCGCCGCCGCTCAATTCGCCCGCCTTGCGCAGCGTGTCGCGGGCGCGAAAACCGAACCGCGCTAATGCCTCATGGGCCATATGCGCGGCCGCGGACGGATTTCTCAAACGGAAGTTGTCGACCAGCGGCCGCTCCGGTTCGGGTAGGGCGACCTGCTGGTCAAGCAGTGCGAACGGCGCCATCATCTCGGCTAAACCCTCTTGTGGGGAGATCCGGCCGGTGATCAGGCGGACGAGCGTCGTCTTGCCGCTGCCGTTCGGCCCGGCAATGACCACACGTTCGGGACCGGTGATCACCATGGAAAGATTCCGGATAATCGGCTGGGTGGGGTCATAGCCGGCGCTGACACCCTCAAGCCGTAGCACGGTCTTGCCCCGGGCCAAGCCGGTCGGCGCGATGTCCATGTGCAGCGGCTGCAGCACTTCGATTTTCTCGCGCGCAGCCGAAAGCGCTTTGTCCGCCGCCTCCGTACGGACCGCGCGCAGTCGCGCTGCCGCGCCGCCGGTTTTTTCAGCACGCGCCTTCATGCCGTCGAGGATGATCTTGGGCTGGCTGCCACTGGCCCTTGCCCGTTTGCCCTTCGCGTCGGTGCGCGCCTTGCGCTCGGCGGCCTGTTGGGTTCTGCGCGCCGCTTCTTTCCTGGCTTGTTCGGCATGGACAAGGTCTTGTTCGGCCGCTCGCAGTTCGGCATCCTTGTGCGCCCGGTAGGTGCTGTAATTGCCGCCATAGCGGGCCGCGCCCAGCGACGTCAATTCGACGATGGCGTCCATCGCCTCGAGCAGTTCACGGTCATGGCTGGCGATGATCGCCCCGCCCGTCCAGCGGCGCAGAAGCGAGATCATCGCGTCGCGCCCAGCCCGGTCGAGATTGTTGGTCGGTTCGTCCAATAACAAGAAATCGTGGTCGGCAAGGATCACCCCGGCAAGAGCAGCGCGGCTGCGCTGACCGCCGGACAGCGTCACGAGCTTGGTGCGCGGGTCGGCCGACAGGCCACAGCGCACAAGCGCCACTTCCATGCGCGCCGGCAAAGACCAATCGGCCTTGGCCAACTCGTGGGCTTCGGCCATGCCCTGAACGGCCCGGTCCAGAAGATCGAGCTCAGCGCGGACTCCAAACAGATCGGCAATCGTATTATCCGCCCGTTCGATCTGATCCTGCCGCATCATGGCGACGGCGCCCGCACGTTGCACTTGCCCCGAGCTGGGCGACAGGTCGCCTGCGATCATGCGCAAAAGCGTGCTCTTGCCGGCACCATTGCGGCCGACAAGACCGGTGCGCTCGGCGCCGAAGGTCAGATTGAGATCGGTGAAAAGCGGCGCACCGTCAGGCGTCGACCAGGACAGATTGGACAGGGTGATGAATACAGGCATGGAACAGGACGTCTTGCAGCAGAACCAAAGGGTCGGTGGGGGCAAGAGTCAGGTCCATGACAATCACAATCTCCGGTTCGCTTACACTTCCAGCGTAAGGACAGGAGGCACGTTTCACAAGGGTGGGGATCAGCGGCGAATTTGGGAGCAGAGCCAGCATTGGCGCACGCGGCGATAAACACCCTGCTGCCGTCCTGGCGGCTTTAATTGGCTCGGAACCGGCGGCGAACGGCGTCCGCACTTCTGTTCCCAGATGGCGGGCCTTGCGAGACAAAGATGCGAACTATTCGTTCGCCATGGCCCTACGGTAGAGCAGTCGCGAAGCTCGATCGACCGTCTCACTTTCGTGGTCACGGGGGCGGGAGCCACTCCTAGCCAACGACCGCTCCAGTTCCAAGCAATCGTGCCGCTTGATGGTTAGGAGCACTGGCGAGCGATCGTCACTGTTGGTCACGAATGCCCCTTGACGACAGGTCGTCGGTTCCGTGTATCGTCGTAAACGAGACACAGGGGCGTCCGCTGGTTTGCGGGTTGAGAAGCA
Organism: Kiloniellales bacterium; assembly: GCA_052168175.1. GTDB lineage: Bacteria > Pseudomonadota > Alphaproteobacteria > Kiloniellales > DSM-21159 > Algihabitans. Next base: position 427,960 of record JBQLZH010000001.1, on the reverse strand, counting down.
CCCTTTGAACCTGAACCAGATCATGCTGGCGGAGGGAGTGGCTCGGCGTCGTCAGCGGATTTCCTTACCCGTCTGAGTCGCCCGGTCTCCGCCTGAAGGAGGCCGTGTTGACAGCATCTCTCGGTCAAGCTCTTGCCGCGACGCGCGCGGTGATGCCTCTCGTCCAGTGCATCACGAACTATGTGGCAATGAACGTCAGCGCAGGCCCGGTGTTCGCGACCGCGCCCAAACCGGACCCTAAGCCGCCCATCGGGTTCGACCGCCTTGCCCGGCTGTTCTCCAAAGTCTCAGTTCCGGTCGTCGGCATCGGCGGGCCGAAGCGGGAGCATGTCGGCGATGTCATTGCGGCCAGAGCCGAGGGCATGGCGGTCGTATTCGCAATCTTCAGCACGGCGGATCCCCGAGCGGCATCCCATGCGACTGTCCAGGCACTCAAGGAGGCAAGACGATGATCCCCAACGTCGTCACCATTGCAGGCACAGATCCGAGCGGCGGCGCCGGCATCCAGGCGGACCTCAAGGCCTTTTCGGCCCTTGGCGCCTACGGCATGTCGGTGACGACGGCGCTGGTCGCTCAGAACACTCAAGGGGTAGAGAGCATCCTGCACCTGCCAGCCGACTTCGTCGCCGCCCAGATCGACACCCTCTTCGCCGATGTACACGTCGATGCCGTCAAGATCGGCATGATCGATACCGCCGAGGTGGCACGGGCGGTTGCGGAGCGTCTGCGCCATCATAGCGCTGGCCCGATCGTTCTCGACCCGGTGATGGTCGCGAAGAGCGGCGATAGGCTGCTGGCGGACGATGCGATCTCCGTCGTTCGGTCCGAGCTCCTGCCGCTCGCGACCTTGATTACGCCGAACCTGCCGGAAGCGGCCGTGCTGCTGGAAGAAGCGCCGGCTGACACACTCGACGGCATGAGAGAGGCCGCGCGGGCGTTGCACCGGCTTGGGCCGCGTCATGTTCTGGTGAAAGGCGGTCATTTAGCCGAAGATAACAGTCCGGACGTCCTTCTCGATGGCGAGACGTTCACGGTCCTTCAGGCCGAGCGCGTCCGCACCGCCAATACCCATGGCACCGGCTGCACCCTGTCGGCCGCCATTGCGGCTCTGCTGCCGCAGCGACCTTCGATGAGCGCAGCCGTCACCGACGCCAAGACCTATCTGACGGGCGCCTTGCAGGCCTGCGATGCGCTCGATGTCGGACGCGGTCACGGGCCGGTTCACCACTTCCATGCCCTCTGGGCGACAGCCGATCAGGAGCGCAACCTGACATGACCACGTTCAGCGAATGGGCGCGTGAGGCAACAAGTGCGCTTCGCGCGCGCATCTTCGAGATGCCTTTCAACCGAGAACTGGCAGCAGGGACGCTGTCGCAGCCGCGCTTTCAGTTCTACATGATCCAGGACTCGCTCTACCTGAAAGAGTACTCCCGTGCGCTTTCCATCGCGTCAGCCAAGGCGCCGGACGCGGCGGCCATGGAACAGTTCGCACGGTCGGCGCAGGGCGCGCTGATCGTGGAGCGGGCCTTGCATGAAGGCTTCTTCGAGCGCTTCGGTATCGCCTCACAGGACGCGGCGGCACACGACCCTTCACCGACCTGCTACGGCTACACCAACTTCCTCCTCACCGTGGCGCATCAGGAAAGTTACGAAGAACTGGTCGCAGCGGTGCTGCCCTGCTTCTGGGTCTACTGGGACGTCGGCAATCACATCGCGGCCCGCGCGGCTCCCGGCAATATCTATCAGGCTTGGATCGACACCTACAGCGATCCTTCGTTCGGTGAATCCGTGGATGCCGTGATCGCGATCAGCAACGCGGCCGCCGATCAAGCAACCGAGGCCCACCGCGGCGCCATGCTGAGTGCTTTCAAGCGCTCCGTCCAGTATGAGTGGATGTTCTGGGACAGCGCCTATCGCCAAGAAGAGTGGCCGGTGAGCGCATAGCTTCTTTTGGGTCTCCAACGGAACATCCAGACGGGTGCGCCGGCCGGACCGATCAGCAGCACGAGAGGCAAAAGCAAGGTCTGGTAATCCAGAAGCGCGGTCTCGCACAGAATGCACCAGCTCTTAGTCGGCTGACCGGTGAAGCAGGGAGTTCGTTATCCGCGCGTTTCCACCCGGTTCCAGTTGGGATGGAACATCGCTGGCTCATCGGCCGGGTGGTCAACGGACCGACCTTGCTAACGGGGATCTGCTTCTGCGGCGGGGGCGACGGTCCTGAGTACGTCCGGCAAGGCTAAGCACTATCGCTACTACACCTGCTCGACTGCCGCGCGGCAGAGCAAGACTGGATGCGGTGGGCGCACGACCCAGATGGACGGGTTCGACCACCTGCGGGCCCTAGCGCAGCGAGTCGAGAGTGCGAAGTACGAAGTTCGGATCATGGGCTCGCGCGACGAACTGATCCGGGTGCTGGTGTCTTCAAACGGCGTCCGCACTTCTGTTCCCAGATGGCGGAGGGGGTGGGATTCGAACCCACGAGGGGCTTGCACCCCTGCCGGTTTTCAAGACCGGTGCATTCGACCACTCTGCCACCCCTCCGGACCGTGGTCCTTGACCGCAGTCCTGTAGCAAAGCTGTCGCAAGCCGCATAGCCCGCTTGCGACGCGACGCGACGCGGCGCTTCTGCGGAAGCGGCCGCGCATGCTATCGCTGCCGCATTATGCTGTTCGAGCTCGGCAAGATCTTCTGGCTGCTGGCCAATCCCGCCTCGTTGCTGCTGATCCTGATGGTGGGCGGCTTCGTCTGCCTGCTGCTCCGCTGGCGGCGCCTGGCCCTGGCGGCTATCGGGGCGGCCTGCCTGCTGCTGGCCCTGCCGGCCTTCACGCCGGTCGAGCGCTGGCTGTTGATGCCGCTGGAGCAGCGTTTCGCCACCCCGGAGCTGCCGGAGCGGATCACGGGGATCGTCGTGCTGGGCGGCGGCATCTCGGTCGGTCATGCGACCATGGGGCCGGACCATGCCTTGAACGGGGCAGGGGACCGGTTGATCGCGGCGGTCCGCCTGGCGGCGCGCTATCCCGAGGCGAAGCTGATCTATGCCAGCGGCGCGCGCTGGCCCGCCGACGCGCCGGAGTCGGAGGCGGATCAGGCGGCCGCGCTGATGCAGGATCTGGGCGTCGCGCCGGAGCGCATCCTGCGCGAGGATCGCTCCCTCAACACGCGGCAGAATGCGCTCTATTCGGTCGCGTTGGCCGATCCGCAGCCGGGCGAGACCTGGCTGCTGGTGACCAGCGCCTTTCACATGCCGCGCGCCGTCGCCTGCTTCCGGGCTGTGGGGTGGGAGACACTGCCTTATCCGGTGGACCGTATGCTGCTGCCTCCGCATGACGGTGGCCGGGAGGGCTGGTTCGTGCCGAACCCGCTCGGGGCGATTGGTACGCTCTCGCTCGCGACCAAGGAATACATCGGCCTGTTGGCCTATCGCCTGGTCGGCTGGACGGACGAGCTGTTTCCCGCGCCGCGCTCGAACGACCCCTGAAGTCGCGCAGTGTAGAGCAGCGCAGTGTCGTGAGCTTGCCGGTTAGGAGGGGGCCGGGCCTGCAGTCCGGGACCGTGATAAAGCCAGGTCGTGCCAGGTGGTGATTGTCGCGACTCGCCGCTCGTGGCAGACAGATGCCATTCTATCTATCGAGATGCTATCTGCCGTGAGGGGCCGAGTCCCATGCACCGCCTTCGTCTTTGCTTGTCCGGCGTTCTGCCCAGAATATCGCCCAAACTCTTGCCCAGACTGTTGTCGATGGTCCTGTTGGTCGGCCTGCTGCTGCCGGCCTCGGCGCCGTCCGCCGTCGCGGCCGAGCAACCCTTCGCGGCCTGGCTGACCGACTTCCGCAGCCGCGCCTTGGCCGACGGCATCGCCCCCGCGACTTTGGACAAGGCCTTCGCCGCCGTGCAGCCGATCCCGCGGGTGATCGAGCTCGACCGGCGGCAGCCGGAGTTCCTGCTGACCTTCTGGCGTTACCTCGGCAATGCCGTCACGCCGGAACGGGTCGCCCAGGGACAGGCGCTGCTGCGGGAACACGAGGTGCTGCTGACCCAGGTGGAGCGGACCTACGGCGTGCAGGCGCGGTTTCTGGTCGCCTTCTGGGGGCTTGAGACCAACTATGGCGGCAACTTCGGCAGCTTCCCGGTGATCGATGCCCTGGCGACCCTGGCCTGGGACGGGCGGCGACGCGCCTTCTTCGAGGCGCAGTTGCTGGATGCCTTGCGGATCATTCAGGCCGGCGATATCGAGCCGGCGCGCATGGAGGGCTCCTGGGCCGGGGCCATGGGGCACCTGCAGTTCATTCCCTCGACCTTCATCGGCCACGCCGTGGACGGGGACGGCGACGGGCGGCGCGACATCTGGGGCTCGCTGCCGGATGTCTTCTCCTCCGCCGCCAACTACCTCTCGACGCTGGGCTGGCAGGGCGACCAGACCTGGGGGCGGGAGGTGCGCCTGCCCGAAGACTTCGACTACGACCTCGTCTCCATCGCAACCCTGCCGGAGACGACCAAGAGCCTGGCCGAGTGGAGCGCACTCGGCGTGCGCCGGGCCAACGGGGCGCCGCTGCCGCAGGTCGACATCGCCGGCGGCCTGATCCTGCCGGCCGGTGCCGAGGGTCCGGCTTTCCTGGTCTATGAGAACTATCGCCACATCCTCTCCTGGAACCGCTCGATCCTCTATGCGGTCGCCGTCGGTCATCTGGCCGACCGTCTGGCCGGCCTGCCGGAGTTCGAAGCCCAGCCGCCGGCCGAAGAGCGGCGCCTGGCGGTCGAGGAGGTCAAGGAGATCCAGCGCCATCTCGCGACTCTCGGCTTCGATGTGGGCGAAGCGGACGGGCGTGTCGGCCCGCAAACTCGCAACGCGATTCGCGCGTTCCAGACCTCCGCCGGTCTGCCGACCGATGCCTTTGCATCGCCTGCGCTGCTGGAGGAGCTGCGACGGCGTTCGCGAGGCTAGCCCGAACGGCCAGCGAGCAAAGGCTCATTTCATGGCGGGAAACCCTTATTCTTCAGAGATTTGCAATCATTTATTCATGTCATACTGCATATAGTGTCTTGAGGTGATAGGATCCCGGCTTGGAGAGAGCTGGAAGGCCTGATGATGAGCGGCTTGTGATGGCAGGGCCGGTTGGTACACTCATCGTTCTGGCAAAAGAGGGGAGCGATTCGCGAGATGTTGAGCGGTCTAGCGCGCTTTGCCGTGGTCGGACTGCTGACCGCGGGACTGGTGGCCTGCAGCAGCGGCGATCCCGATCCGGATCGCGTGCCGACCCAGGGCTACTATAAGGTCGGTCAGCCCTACGTGATCGGCGGCGTCCGCTACGTGCCGATGGTCGACTACGACTACGACGAGACCGGCATCGCCTCCTGGTACGGACCCGGTTTCCACGGCCGCCTGACGGCCAACGGCGAGACCTACGACCAGTACGCCCTGACGGCGGCCCATCCGACGCTGCCCATGCCCAGCCTGGTGCGGGTGACCAATCTGGAGAACGGCAAGGTGATCGACCTGCGGATCAACGACCGCGGGCCCTTCAAGGCCGGTCGGATCATCGACGTCTCCAAACGCGGCGCGGAGCTGCTCGGGTTCCTGGGGCAAGGCATCGCCAAGGTGCGGGTCCAGGTGCTGGAGGAGGAAAGCCGTCAGCTTGCGGCGCTCGCCCGGGGAGGGGAGATCGCGGAGAGCAGCGACATCGCCCGGATGCCGCCCGGAGAGGTCGATCAGTTCGTGGCTGCCCCCTTCGAGAGCGTCGCGGCTGAGCCGATTGCGCCGGCCACCACGGCCCCGGCGACACCCCAGGCAGGAGCTCCGCAGCCGGTCGCGGCCTATCCGCAGCCGAGCGGGCAGGTGACTCAGGTTGCGGTTGCCCCGTCCGATCTCTTCATCCAGGCGGGCGCCTTCTCGCAACAGACCAATGCGTTGAATCTTGCACAGCGGCTCACGCCCTACGGCAGCCCCTCGATCAGTCAGACCAACGTCGGCGGACAGCGCCTCTGGCGGGTACGCCTGGGCCCGTTGCGCGACGTGGCCGAGGCCGATGCGGTGTTGGCGGCATTGATCTACGACGGCTTTCCGCAATCTCGTGTCGTGGTGGACTGAACGAAGCCTTTCGAGCAGGCGGACGGTCTGAAAAGAGGTGTGCCGCCCGATAACCTGACCCCCCGGTTACCTGGGCCCAGTCACGCGGCCCCAGTTACGCGGCCACAGTCGCGTCGCAATTGGCGGCTAGCCAGCCGCGCCGGACAAGAGCGTCCGGATAAGAGCCAAGGGAGACGCCACCGATGCCCCGCCTGTTGCTTGCCTGCCTGCTGATCGGCCTGCTGGTCCGCCCCGCGGCCGCTTTCGATACCGCGGCAGAGGAGGCCATTCTGATCGACCTCACCGCCGGTACGGTGCTGTTCGAAAAGGGGGCGGACACGCCGATCCCACCGGCCTCCATGAGCAAGATCATGACGGCCTATATGGTCTTCAAACGCCTGAAGGCGGGCGATCTCAGCCTGGACGACACCTTTCCGGTTTCCGAAAAGGCCTGGCGTAAGGGCGGCTCCAAGATGTTCGTGGAGGTGGGCGACCGCGTGGCCGTGCGCGACCTCCTGCGCGGCGTGATCGTGCAGTCGGGCAACGATGCCTCAATCGTCCTGGCCGAAGGTATCGCCGGCTCGGAAGCGGCCTTTGCCGATCTGATGAATCGCGAGGCCGAGGAGCTTGGCCTCAGCAATGCCCGCTTCGCAAATGCCACGGGCTGGCCTGACCCGAACCACCGCATGTCGGTGCGCGACCTAGCCACCGTCGCCAGCGTGCTGATCCAGGACTATCCCGAGTACTACGGCTTCTATTCGGAGACGGAGTTTACCTGGCACGAAATCACCCAGGCCAACCGCAACCCATTGCTCTATCGCAATATCGGTGCCGACGGTCTCAAGACCGGACACACCGAAGAGGCTGGCTATTGCCTCACGGCTTCTGCGCTGCGCGACGACCGGCGGCTAGTGATGGTGGTTGCGGGCCTGGAGAGCGCGCGCCAGCGCGCCGAGGAATCGGAGCGTCTGCTGGAGTGGGGGTTCCGCGAGTTCACTGCCGAGCGTCTGTTCGAAACCGGGGAGGTGGTGGAGCAGGCCGAGGTCTGGCTTGGCGAAAGCGCGAACGTGCCGCTGGTGATGGCGGAGGATGCGGTGATGGCCCTGCGTCGCGACGACCGCGACGACGTGATGGTGACGGTCAGCTACGAGGGGCCGATCCCAGCACCGATCGCGGCCGGCGACCGCCTCGCCACCCTGACCGTCGAGGCGCCCGACATGCCGAGCCGAAGCTTTCCGCTGCTGGCCGGGGAGGCCGTCGACAAGCTCGGACCGGTGGGGCGGCTGATCGCCGGCGTCAAACACCTGATCCTCGGCGAGCTCTAGGGACGCAGACGCCGATGGGGGCGCCGCCAGGCCGTTTTATTACCTTCGAAGGTGGCGAGGGCGCCGGCAAGTCGACGCAGCTGAGGCACCTGGCGGCGAAGCTGACCGCGGCGGGGGTCGACGCGGTTGCGACGCGCGAGCCGGGCGGCAGCCCTGGGGCGGAGGAAATCCGTGAACTGCTGATCCATGGCGCGGCGTCCCGTTGGGATGCGACGACGGAGACCTTGCTGCACTTCGCCGCGCGCCGGGACCATCTGATCAAGACGGTCTGGCCCGCCCTGCAGCGCGGAACCTGGGTGCTCTGCGACCGCTTCGCGGACTCGACCCGGGCCTATCAGGGGGCGGGGCAGGGCGGCGATCCCGCCTTCATCGAACAGCTGTATCGCGCGGTGGTCGGGGACTTCGCGCCCGACCTGACGCTGGTGCTCGACCTTCCGGTGGACGTCGGTCTCGGCCGGGCCGCGGCGCGGCAGAACGGCGGCGCCCGGTACGAAGGCATGGGGCAAGCCTTTCACCGCAAACTCCGGGACGGCTTTCTGGAGATCGCGCGGCGCGAGCCGGAGCGTTGCCGGGTGATCGACGCGACGGCGAGCGAGGAGGCCGTCGCGGATGCTGTCTGGACGGTCGTCGCCGACCGGCTGGAGTTGGCACCGTGAGCCGCAAGGCCGCCGCCGTGGCTGAGGACGCGGCCCAGGCCTGGCCGGAGCCGCGCGCCAACCCGCGCCTGCTGGGCCAGACGGCAGCGGAGGAGGCGCTGCTGGCCGCCTACGACGGCGGTCGCCTGCCGCACGCCTGGCTCTTTACCGGCCCGCGCGGCGTCGGCAAGGCTACGCTGGCCTTCCGCTTCGCGCGTTTTCTGCTGGCGGAGGGGCAGCGCGACGCGGCGGCGCAGGAGGGACCCGGCTTGTTCGGCGAGGCCGAACCGGCGCCGGCGGGGCTGCAGCTTGAGCCGGATCACCTGGTCTTTCGCCGGGTGTCTGCCGGCGGTCATGCCGATCTCGTCACCGTGGCGCGGACGGTCAATCCGACCAGCAAGAAACTGCGCGGCGAAATCGTGGTCGACGATGTGCGGGCCGCGACAGGCTTTCTCCGCCGCACCTCCGCCGAAGGGGGCTGGCGCATCTGCATCGTCGATGCCGCCGACGAGATGAACCCCAATGCTGCTAACGCGCTGCTGAAGGTTCTGGAAGAGCCGCCCGAGCAGGCGATGCTCTTGCTGCTGGCCCATGCGCCCGGCCGTCTGCTGCCGACCATCCGCTCGCGCTGCCGCCAGCTTGCCCTGACGCCGCTGTCGGAGGGCACCGTATCGCAGTTGCTGGACGATTTCGCGCCGGAGCTCTCGGCTGAGGACGCCACCGCCTTGGCGCGCTTGTCCGAAGGCTCGATCGGCCGGGCACTCGCCTTGGCCGATGAAGGGGGCTTGGCACTCTACCGCCAGATGATCGCCCTGCTGGAAAGTCTGCCGCGGCTGGAGGTCGCGAAACTGCACGACTTCGGCGACAAGCTGGCGCGCGACAGCTCCGGCGCGCTGTTTCGTACGGTCGGCGAACTGCTGTCGGGCTGTATCGGCCGGCTGGTCCTGGCACGCGCCCAGGGCGAAGCTCCCGTCGAGATCCTGCCCGGCGAACGGCAGCTGCTCAGCAGTCTCGGTGCCCGGCGCAGCCTTGCCTCCTGGTTGGACCTGTGGGACAACCTGCGCCGCCGTTTCGCCCAGGCCGACGGCGCCGCGCTCGATCGCAAGCAGGCGCTGATCGCCGCCTTCCTTGAGATCGAGGCTCTGGCGTCCTGAGTGCGGCGGTCTACCTGAGCCTCGGGAGTTCGCCGGCAGATGCCTGACCAGCGTTCGCGCTACTACGTTACGACACCGATCTACTACGTGAACGACGTGCCGCACCTGGGGCACGCCTACACCACCTTGGCTTGCGATGCGCTGGCGCGTTTCATGCGCCTGGACGGTCGCCGCGTGATGTTTCTGACCGGCACCGACGAACACGGCCAGAAGGTCGAGAAGTCGGCGCAGAAGGCGGGGAAGGACCCGAAGACCTTCACCGACGAGGTCAGCCAGAACTTCCGCCAGCTGGCGGCGGACATGAACTACTCGAACGACGACTTCATCCGCACGACCGAGCAGCGGCACCTGAAGGCGTCGCAGGCGATCTGGGCCAAGCTGGTTGAGTCCGGCGACCTCTACCTGGACAGCTACGCCGGCTGGTATGCGGTGCGCGACGAGGCCTTCTACGGCGAGGACGAACTGACCCGGACCGACGACGGCAAGCTGGTCGCGCCCTCCGGCGCGGAAGTGGAGTGGGTCGAGGAGCCGAGCTACTTCTTCCGCCTCTCGGCCTGGCAGGACCGCCTGCTGCAGCTCTACGAGACGCGGCCCGACTTCATTCTGCCCGAAAGCCGCCGCAACGAGGTGATCTCCTTCGTCAAGAGCGGGCTGCGCGACCTCTCCGTCAGCCGCACCACCTTTTCCTGGGGCGTGCCGGTGCCGGGCGACGACCGCCACATCATGTACGTCTGGCTGGATGCCCTGACCAACTACATCACCGCGGTCGGCTATCCGGACACGGAGACGGAGAACTTCCAGGCTTTCTGGCCGGCCGACGTGCACATGGTCGGCAAGGACATCCTGCGGTTCCACGCCGTCTACTGGCCGGCCTTTCTGATGGCGGCCGGTCTGGAACCGCCGCACAGGGTCTTCGCTCACGGCTGGCTGCTGAACCGCGGCGAGAAGATGTCCAAGTCCGTCGGCAATGTCTTGCGGCCGCAGGAGCTGGTGGCACGCTACGGTCTCGATCAGCTGCGCTACTATCTGCTGCGCGAAGTGCCCTTCGGTCAGGACGGTTACATCAGCCACGAGACGCTGATCGGCCGCATCAACAACGACCTGGCCAACGACTTCGGCAATCTGGCGCAGCGCGTCCTCTCCATGGTCGCCAAGAACTGCAATGCCGTGGTGCCGCAGCCGGGCGACCTCGAAGAGGCCGACCGGACCCTGCTTGCCGCGAGCGAGGCGCTCTTGCCGACGCTGCGCGAGCTCTACGAGACCCAGTCCTTCCATCGCGCCCTGGAGCGCACTTGGCAGGTTGTGGGGGCGGCGAACCGCTACGTCGACGAGCAGGCGCCCTGGGCCTTGCGCAAGACCGATCCGCCGCGCATGGAGACGGTGCTCTACACCCTCTGCGAGGTCATCCGGCGCCTGGCGCTCTACAGTCAGCCGGTGATGCCGCAGGCCATGGACGTCCTTCTTGGACAACTCTCGGTTCCGACCGCGCACCGTAGCTTTGTCGATCTCGACCGCAAGCTGGAACCGGGAACGCCGCTGCCGAAGCCGCAGCCGGTTTTCCCGCGTTACCTGGAGAGCGAAGACGTCCAAGAGGGTGCGAAGGCCTGATGCTGGTCGATTCCCACTGCCATCTCGACTACCTGCAGAAGGACGGCGATCTGGAAGAGGTCGTCGCCCGCGCCCGCCGCGCCGGCGTGATGCGGATGGTGACCATCTGCACCAAGCTCAGCGAGTTCGAGCAGGTGAAAGCCATCGCGGCGCGCTACGACGACGTTGCCTGCAGCGTCGGCGTGCATCCGCACGAGGCGGGGGCTGAGGGTATAGAGACGCCGGACCCCCTGATCGAACGGGCGCAGGATCCGCTGGTGGTCGGCATCGGGGAGACGGGGCTGGACTACTTCTATGAGCACAGCCCGCGCGAGGCGCAGGCCGTGTCCTTTCGCGCCCATATTCAGGCGGCCCGCAGCACCGGACTGCCGCTGATCGTGCATGCCCGCGATGCCGACGACGATACCGTCACCCTGCTGCGTGAGGAGCACGCCGAACACGGGCCCTTTCCCGGGGTCATTCACTGTTTCACGGCGGGTCCCGGCTTGGCGCGGGCGGCGCTGGAGCTCGGCCTCTACATCTCGCTGGCCGGCATCGTGACCTTCAAGAAGGCGGAGGAGTTGCGCCAGACCGTTGCAGAGGTGCCCCTGGACCGTCTGCTGGTGGAGACCGACTCGCCCTACCTCGCGCCGACGCCCAATCGGGGCAAGCGCAACGAGCCGGCCTTCGTCGTTCACACGGCTGCGAAGCTGGCCGAGATCAAGGGCGTTTCCGCCGAAGAGCTGGCTGCGGCCACCAGCGAGAACTTCTTCCGTCTGTTCGACAAGGTGGAGCGTCCGGCGGCCGCATGAGAATCACCATGCTGGGCAGTGGCGGCTCCGGCGGCGTTCCGCTTGCCGGCGACCGGCCGGGCGGAACCTTCGGAGCAGGAGTCGATCCCGACGAGCCGAAGAACTGGCGCCGGCGCGTCTCGGTGCTGGTCGAGACCCAGGGCAAGACGATCCTGATCGACTGTTCGCCGGACCTGCGCCTGCAGCTTCTCGACAACCGGGTGACCCGGATCGACGCGGTGTTCTTCACCCACGCCCACGCCGATCATTGCCACGGCCTGGACGAGCTGCGCGCGCTGTCCTATTCGCAGCGCGGGCCGATCCCGGCCTTCATGAGCCCGCGCACCCACGCCGACCTGACCGGCAAGTTCGACTACGTCTTCACCTCCAGCCATCCGCAGGCCAAGCTCTATCCGGCGATCATGGCCGACCATGCGGTGGAGGGCGACTTCGAAGCGGTCGGCGTATCGGCACGGATCTTCGACCAGGATCACGGCAATGTCGTCTCCAGCGGCTTCCGGATCGGCGCCTTCGCCTACTCGACCGACTGCGTCACCCTGGACGAGGCGGCCTTTGCGGCCCTGGAGGGGATCGACGTCTGGATCGTCGATTGCCTGCGGTTCGAGCCGCATCCAACTCATACGCACTTCGATCGGACTCTGGAGTGGATCGATCGCGTGCAGCCCAAACGCGCAATCCTGACTCATCTCAATCACACCATGGACTATGCTACTGTCCTGGCCCGCTGCCCCGACGGGGTCGAGCCCGGCTATGACGGGCTAACGGTTGAACTCGTGGAGACCCCGTGATCCTGGATCTGCAGAAGCTGATACCGCCTGGCCGACCGAACTGGCATCTGGTGGTGCCGAACGGCTGGGCGCATCCGCACGCCCTGGGCCGCGCCCCGCGGTTCGATGTTTCGCTCGACGTCCTGCGTGAAGCGCTGGTCGGCGTCGTGGCCGAGGAACCCCGCTGTCACATTGTGGGCATGGAGAAAGAGGCGCGGCAGGTGGAGTTCGAACAGAAAAGCCGCCTGTTCGGCTTTCCCGATCGGATCGTCGTCGAGTTCGTGACCCTGGGCAACGGCGCCTCGACCCTGGCCATCTACTCCCGTTCCCTGAAGGGCTACTGGGACTTCGGCGTCAATCGTAAGCGCGTGGAGCGCTGGCTGGCCGCCTTGCCGGCGCAGATCGAGCGGCAAAGGGACGTGGTTGCGGCGGACGTCGAAGACGTCTAGCTCAAGACCGAAAGGTCCAGCCAGACGATGCGATAGGTGTCGGCCGGATGCCCCATCAGATCCTCCACACCGCGATGGACGATGCGACCGCCCAGTCGAAGGTAGAAGCGAACGGCGGCCTCGTTCTGCGCGAAGACCAGCAGGTGGGCGCCGCGGTATCCAAGGGCCGGCAGCCGCGTGGCGGCCTGTCGCAGTAGCCGGGCGCCGAGCCCCGAACCGCGACGGTCCGGAGCCACATGCAGGTTGTCGATGTAGGCGCTACCCGGGCGTTCCGGATCCCGGCAGGCATAAAGGAAACCGGCAAGCCCTCCATCGTTCTCCGCAAGCAGCAGCAAGCTGCCGGGCGTGGCGGTGCCGATCAGCTTGCGGTGCCACTTCGCCGCAAGGTCCTCGGCCAGCGCGCCGTCGAGATAGCTGTCGGGCAGCAGGCCGCGGTAGCTGTCTCGCCAGGATGCCAGGTGCAACGCGACGACGGCCTCCAGATCGGAGGCCGTGCCCTCGCGCAGGTCGCAAGAGGACGCCTCTGCCTTTGCCGCCGCTGTCTGGCCCGTGGTCACCGGGCCAGTCACTGCCGCGCGGCTTCTTCGATCCAGAAGGTCTCCGGGCGGTAGACGCCGAACTGGGCACCGGGATTCCAATTGTAGATCGCGGTCTCGGGCAGATTGTGCAGCCCGTTCCGCACGACGACCGGCTGCGGAATCTGCGCCACCAGTCCGAAGGTGAAGACCTGCTCGGCGTTGATCTCGAGGATGCGTTCCCAGGCAGCCTGGCGACCGGCCCGGCTGGTGGCTGTATGCCAAGCTCGGTAAAGCTCCATTAGCTCTTCGGCGGCCGGCAGGTCGGGGGCTTCGCCGGACTGACCCTTGGTCTCGAAGTACTGTCCCCACTTCGGCCAGTGATAGCCGTGCTGCTGCACCGGCACGAACTCGTTGGGCGGCAGGTCGGCGGTCGGGATGCCGTTCTCGAAGCCGAACCACATGGTCATCAGCGTGTCGCCGGCGAAGATGCGGTTACGGAGCACCTCGCGCTGCAGCGGCTTGATGAAGACCTCCACGCCGATCTCGGCCCAGGCCTCCTTGATCAGCTGCAGCACGTCGGTTTCCTGGAGGTTCTCCCCGGCGGTTTCGACGATGATCTCCATCGGGCGCCCGTCGGGCAGCAGACGGATGCCGGCCCGGTTGCGCTCGCTCAAGCCGGCCTCGTCCAGCAGAGCGTTCGCCTGGTCGGGGTCGAACTGCGACCAGGCTTGCCGGTGGGCTTCGGCGTGAAGCGACGAGGCGGGCAGGACGGCCTGATTGCCCGTGAGTCCGAGACCGAAGTAGACGACCTGATTGATCAGGTCCCGGTCGATTGCCAGCGACAGCGCCCGGCGAACCCGGACATCGCGAAACAGCGCCCGCCAAGCCGGATCCCTGGCGTTGAGATTGGGGTAGAGCGCCAACTCCGATGGGCGCACGGTCTCCCAGAGCCGCACGCTGTAGTTACCGCGCTTTTCGCCCTCCTTCAGAAAGGTGTAGTCGGAAAAATTCAGCCCGCGCGACTGCAGGTCGGTATCCCCGGCGCCGGTCTTCACCGGCAGCAGCGAGCCGCCCACCACGTCCAGAACGAAGCGGTCCAGATAGGGCAGTTGCATGCCTTCGGGATCGACCCGGTGGAAGTAGGGGTTGCGTTCGGCGACGTAGCGCTGGCTCGGCGGCTCGGTGATCAGGCGCCAGGGCTGCAGCACCGGCAGGTTCGGATTGTCGAAACCGTAGAGACTGTCCATGCGGTTGTGCAGCTGCGCCCAGTTGCGCAGGCCCAGCTCTTCCGCCCTGGCCTGCAGCGCGACGGGATCGCTGTGAGCGGGATGGAATTGCTTCAAGTAGTGGGCCGGTGCGTAGATGAAGAGCGGCCGCGCCCCGGCCAGGGCGGGCAGGAAGAAGGGGTTGGGCGCTGGCCAGCTGTAGCGGACCGTCGTCTCGTCCAAGATCTCGAAGTCCGGCGGAGCGCCGTCGACCAGCAAGGCGGCCGGAGGCCCCGCCGGATAGCGGTCGGCGTTGTTGGCCATGTCCTCCCACCAGTAGCGGAAGTCCTCGGCCGTGAAGGATGCGCCGTCAGACCACTTGTGACCGGACCGCAGGTGCAGCGTGAAGATGCGGCCATCCTCTACCTCCACCTTCTGCAGCAGGTCCGGCACCAGATCGAAGGTCTCGTCGAACCCCACGAGGCGCGCATAGCCGTAGACGGTAAGGAGGCGGACGTCCTTGTTGCGCCCGACGAGCATCAGCAGCTCGCCGCCGGGTTCGCCGAGCGTCCTTTGGCTGAAGTCGACGACCAGGGGTAGGTCGGGCAGGCGATCTCCGATCGCGGGCAGCTTGCCTGCCGCGACCCTCTCGGCCAGCAGCGGCGGTTCGGTGAAGGCGTCGGGGAGCGGCGGATCGCTACGCTCCAGCACCTCCATCTCGGCTGCCGCCGGGTCGGCAGCGGCGGAGAACAGCGCCGTCGTCGTAAGTGCGAGCAGCAGCGCCAGGACGACACAGCGGATGCGGGGCAGGGGGAAAATCATCTCTCGGCTCTCGAAATCCGCTGTGGCGACGGGGGCGGCTAGGTGGGCGGTACCAGGGGCTTGAGACGTACGTAGGTCATTCCGGACGGGGGATTATAACGGGTGATTGCGGTCACGTCCGGCAGAACGACGAGCTTCTCGATCCGCGCGGCCACGTCCAGTGTATCTTTTGTTTCAAAGCGATAGCAGTAGGTCTTGCCGCGCCGTCGCCACACCAGCTCCTCGCCGTCGGTAAGCTCTGGATCCAAAGCCATGGCTAAAGTGGGAACCGGCGGCCCACCGGTGGCATAGAGATTTTCGGCCGGAAAGTTGTCGTCCAGCAGGACATGTCGGAACCCGCGGGCCTGGGCTTCGGCCAGTCGGCGGCAATGGTCGGTATGGTCGTCGAACCAGGCGAGCGACCGGCGCGGATCGATCTCCGGCAGGACGGCGCCAACCCAGTCGCCCTCATGGAAGGTGACGCCTTCGGCACGATGGCGAAGCTGTCCAAGGTCAATGTCGCAGGAGAGGATGTCGGCATGGGGCAGCGCCTGGCGCAGCAGCCAGGCCGAGTGGCCCTGAAAGCTGCCGCTTTCTAGCACGAAGGCCGGAGCCAGAATGCGGGCCACCAGATAGAGACAGAGCGAGTCGTTGAACTGCATGCCGCCCTTGTTTGACGTTAGCGGGCGCCGGTCGTAGAGGTCCTGGAACTCCTGGACCGCCGGCTCCAGCGCTGCGGCAAAGTCTTCGACAGCGCAGCAGTCGGCCGAGACCTTGGCGAAGGACTCCGCCAGAGGGGACGCTGGGGACTTGGCCGACTGGTCGAGGATCTCCGCAAGGGCAGGGGCCAAGGCTCCTGCGAGGCGGCGGGCCAGTTTGGCGCGC
This sequence comes from Kiloniellales bacterium, assembly GCA_052168175.1. Taxonomy (GTDB): domain Bacteria; phylum Pseudomonadota; class Alphaproteobacteria; order Kiloniellales; family DSM-21159; genus Algihabitans. The sequence goes on along the minus strand of JBQLZH010000001.1, from coordinate 411,761 downwards.
AGCTTCGGCGACTGTATGTCGCTGCGATCCTCGCGGGCGGTCGCCGGACGGTCTTCAGGCGGCCGCGGATCGCAGGCGGCAGGTGTGATGTGGATACGCGAATCGCTCGGCATGACAGTGACCCTAAAGGAAGCGTTATCTAGGAAATAGAGCGCTTTGCGGGACGGACCTGTGATCCGGCTCGCAAGAGGATACGGCCGAGCATCTGCGCTCCGGTCATACGCCCAGGTCCCGAGCGCTTGGACTGAATGCGAGATAGGAACTGTCTTGCGCCGGCCGAAGCACTCTGTATGACGCCGCTCAGGGTCCGGGACCGGATGCTCCGGATCGGGCCGCCGGCATAGAGACTTGGCCGTGGGGAGCCTGGAGCACCTCGGCTTGGCGCAGCAGGGCCTCATGGAAGGTCGCGATCACGCTGGAGCGGGCGGAGCTCATCCGCTGCACGGTACCGATCCGACGCACGCTCGGCGGATCGCCGAAGGGGACGGCGGGCAGGGCGATGACGGGCAAATTCGTCGCGGCCATCTGGTCCTGCAAGGACATGAGCGGCACGACCGAAACGCCCAAGCCGGCCTTCACGAAGCCGATCGCCGCCGGCATGGTGTCGACCACCACCACGTCGCGCGGCGCGACGCCGAGACGCGCCAGTTCCGTGTCGATCTGATTGGCCAGAGGAACGCTGGTCTTGTAGCGGATGTAGGGCCAGTCGGTCAGCCAGTCGCCCGTCGTTTGCCGCGGGGTTCCCGGCGGCGCCACGACGAGCAGGGGTTCGTGCAGAAAGGGCGTCCACCTCAGGCTCGGAAGCACCCCGACGTGCTCGGCCACGATCGCCACGTCCAGCCGGCCGGAGACCACGTCGTTCATCAGCGCTTGGGAGAAGCCCACCGTCAGGCTGTAGGTCAGCTGCGGGTAGGTCTCGCGCAGATCGGCGATGGCGCGGGGCAGCAAGCCGAAGGTGCAGGTGCGCAGCGCGCCGATGTTGAGCGTTCCGGTCACGCCCTTGCCGGTGATGTCGGCGCGGGTGTCTTCGACGATCTGGAGGATCGTACGGGCCGCCTGCAGCAGCTGCACCCCCTTGGCGTTGAGGGCGGGGGGGCGGCGAGAGCGGTCGAATACCGCCACGCCGATCTCCTTTTCCAGAGCGGCGATCTGCTGACTGACCGCGGAGGGAGTCAGGTTTACCTTGCGCGCGGCGGCGGCGAAGTTGCCCTCCTCCGCGATGGCGAGAAGGGTCTGAAGCTGCCGTGTGTCCATGGCTTCAAATTAAGTTTTTCTGAATTAATAAACAAGCGTTTCGCGCTTTAATAAGAAATAATGCACGTTACAGTGGGCCGCATGACAAGACCGAAAAACGGTCATGCAGGAACAGGAGTCGAGGCTATGAAAGTGCTACGCACCATGTTTGCGGCAGTCGGAACGGTGGCCGGGACGCTGGGCGTCCTCATGACGCCGCTCGCCGCGCAGGCCGACTATCCCGAGAAGCCGGTCGAGTTCATCGTGCCCTGGGGACCGGGCGGCGGCAGCGACACGCTGATGCGGATCGTCGCCAACAACATCGAGCCCTTCCTCGGGCAGCCCATGCCGGTCATCAACATGCCTGGCGTCAGCGGTACGGTCGGCCTGGCCGAGGCCTCCCGGCGCACCGCGGACGGCTACACGATCAGCCAGGTGCACGAAGGCCTGCTGGTGGCCAACGAGACCGGCCTGACCGAGCTGAACTGGGACGACTTCGACCCCATCGCCCTGATGACCGTCTCGCCGCAGTACCTGGTCGTCAATGCCGAGCGGCCTTACGAGACCTTCGAGGAGTTTGTCGCCTACGCTCGGGAGAACCCCGGCGAGATCACCATGGGGGTCACGCTTGGCGGCGTGCCGCATCTGCATGCGGCCATGATCGAAGATGCCTTCGGCATTGAGTTCTCCTACGTCGGCTACGAGGGCACGGGCGAGCGTATCCGTGCCCTGGTCGGCGGCAACCTCGACGCCGCGATCGGCGACATTGCCTCCTCCAAGCAGTTCGTCGACAACGGCGATCTGATCTTCCTGGCGACCGGCAATCCCGAGCGTATGACGCAGACGCCGGACGTCCCCACCTTCAAGGAACTGGGTGGCGACCTGGAGCTGATGATCACGCGCGGTATCGTCATGCCCAAGGGCAGCCCCGAGGCGGCGCGCACGACTTTGGAGGCCGCACTCGAAGAGCTGGCGGCGGACTCGGCCTTCCGCGAGCAGATGACCAACGTGGGCAGCGAGATCGGCTTCCGCGGCCAGGCGGACTACGCCGCCTATCTGACTGCCTTGACCGAGACGGTGCAGCGCCTCTCCTCCCGCCTCGCGCCCTGAGCGTGACGATGCAGGGCGCGAGTCCGGAGGACGCGGGACTGGAGCGTGAAGAGGCGGGCGAAGTCGCCCGCCTCATCTCCTATGTCGTGATCCTGGCGGTCTCGGTCTTTCTGTTCTTCGATGCCCGCGGCCTGCCCACCAGCCGGTGGGAGGTCTTGGGCGCCGGAGCCTTTCCGCAACTGGTCTTCGGACTGCTCTCTGCCCTCTCGGGCCTGGCGATCGTCGGATCGCTGCGCAAGCTGAGCCTCGCCGGTGTCAGGGGCTTTGCCGGCGCGGCGGCAGACTGGCTGCGCAGGCGCTATCTGGTTCTGGTGATGGCGGCCTGCTTCGGAATCTACCTGCTGGCCATCCCGCGGTTCGGTTTCTCCGTCGCGACCTTCGTTTTCCTGCTCGTCACGCAGCTGGTTCTGGCGCCGCGCCGCTGGACGTCTTTTCTGCTCGCGCTCGTCATCGCACTGCTCTTTTCCTTCGGGCTGAACGCGCTCTTCGCCGAGGTCTTCAACGTATTCCTGCCACGGGGAGCCTGAGCGATGCTCGATGCCTTCCTCTCGGGCTCAGGACAGGTCTTCTCGCCCGACACGCTGCTCTACATGCTGCTGGGCTCGATCGCCGGGATCATCGCCGCCGCGATTCCCGGCTTCACCGTGACCATGGCCATCGTGCTGACCTTGCCGCTGACCTTCGCGATGGATCCCCTGCAGGGCATCGCGGTGATGCTGGCGGTCTACGTGGGCGGCTACACCGGCGGTCTGATCTCGGCCGCGTTGCTGGGCATCCCGGGCACGCCCTCGGCCGTGGCGACGACCTTCGACGCCTTTCCGATGGCCCGCGCGGGCGAGCCGGGCAGGGCGCTGTCGCTGGGGATCTGGGCCTCTTTCTTCGGCACGGTGCTCTCCACCGTCGTGCTGGTCCTGGCCGCACCGCCGCTGGCCATCTTCGCCGTCCGCCTGGGCCCTTGGGAATACTTCTCGCTCATCGTCTTCGCGCTGACCATCGTCGCCAGCCTGGTCGGCCGGTCGGTTCTGCGCGGCCTGATCGCCGGCGCCATCGGGCTGGCCATCTCCACCGTCGGTCCGGACCCGATCATGGGGCGTCCGCGCTTCGATTTCGGGATCGAGATGCTGGCGCCCGGCCTGTCCTTCCTGATCGTGCTGATCGGCATCTTCGCCATCTCCCAGTTGCTCTCGGAAGTCGAGGACGCGCGCTCGGTCCGGTCCGGCATCGCGCTCTCCACCAAGGACATCGAGTTCCGCACCTGGGCGGTGATGCGCGAGGTCCTGATGCGGCCGGTCAATCTGGTCCGCTCCTCCGTCGTCGGCGTGCTGGTCGGCGCGCTGCCGGGGGCAGGCGGCTCCATCGCCAACCTGATCGCCTACGATCAGGCCAAGCGCGGCTCGAAGACTCCCGAGAAGTTCGGCACCGGCACGCCCGAAGGCGTGGTCGCCTCGGAGGCCGGCAACTCCGCGACCGCCGGCGGCGGCCTGATCCCGATGATCTCTCTCGGCATTCCGGGCTCGGCGGTCGACGCCATCCTGATGGCGTCGCTGATGGTGCACGGCATCTCCGTCGGGCCGCGCCTGATCCTCGACAACGCCGATCTGGTCTACGGCATGTTCGTGGCCATGGTGGTCTCCAGCTTCATGATGCTGCTGGTCTGCGTGCTGTCGATGCGCGCCTTTCTGCGGGTCACGGAGATTCCCAAGTGGCTGATCGTACCGGCGGTGATCGTCTGCTGCGTCGTCGGCTCCTACGCCCTGAACAACCGGATCACCGATCTCTACCTGCTGGGATTCATCGGCCTGGCCGGCTACGCGCTGCGGGCGCTGGATTACCCGCTGGCGCCGCTGGTGCTGGGCGTGATCCTGGGGCCGATCGCCGAAACCAACCTGCGCCGGGCGCTTATGACCGACGCGGACTGGTCGCTGTTCCTGACCAGGCCCGTCAGCCTGCTGCTGCTGATCGCCGCGGCGCTCTCCATCGCCTGGGTGCTCTGGAAACATCGCAAAACAACGAAAAAAGGGGAGGCCTCCAGCCCATGAAACTGACTCACGAACCGGTTTATCCGTCCCGCCGGTCGGCCGTCCTGGCCGACAATCTGGTCGCGACCTCGCAACCCTTGGCAGCACAGGCGGGCCTGTCGATGCTGGCGCGCGGCGGTAATGCGGTGGATGCCGCGCTGGCCGCCGCCATCGCTCTGACGGTGGTCGAGCCGACGGGCAACGGCCTGGGATCCGACGCCTTCTGCATTCTCTGGGACGGGACGCGGCTGCACGGCCTGAACGCCTCCGGCCGTGCGCCGCAGGCCTGGACTCCGGAGCGTTTCGCCGCCGTGCCGGAAATCCCGTTTCGTGGCTGGGAGAGCGTGACCGTACCCGGCGCCGTCAGCGCCTGGGTCGAGCTTTCCCGGGCCTTCGGCCAGCTCGACTTCGCGACGCTGTTCGAGCCGGCGATCGGCTATGCCGAAGAGGGTTTTCTGGTCTCGCCGATCATCGCCGAGCGCTGGCGCCGAGACGCCGAGGTCCTCAAGGACCAGCCGGGTTACGCCGAGGCCTTCATGCCCGGCGGGCGCCCGCCTGCAGCCGGCGAAAGGTTCCGCAATGCCGCGCAGGCCGAGACGCTGCGCCAGATCGCCGAAAGCCGTGGCGACGCCTTCTACCGCGGTGCGCTGGCCGAGAAGATCGCCGCCTTCGCGGCGGCGCACGGCGCCGTGCTGACCCGGGAGGATCTCGCCAGCCACCGGGCGGATTGGTGCGGCACGATCCACCAGCGTTTCGACGACATCGAGCTGCACGAGATCCCGCCGAACGGGCAGGGCATCGCCGCGTTGATGGCACTGGGCATTCTCGATCACACGCCGCTGCGCGAAGAGGGGCCGGACAGCCCCCTGGCCTATCACTATCAATGGGAAGCGATGAAGCTCGCTCTCCGCGACGCCGAGGCCTATGTCGCCGACCTCGCCTACATGCAGGAGGTTTCGGCCGAGGCGCTGCTGGAGCCGGCCTATCTGGCGCGCAGGGCGGCGGAGATCTCCGCCACACAGGCGCAGGACTTCGCCTCGGGCGCGCCCAAGCAAGGTGGGACGGTCTATCTGAGCACCGCCGATGCGCGCGGCATGATGGTCTCCTTCATCCAGTCGAACTACGCCGGCTTCGGATCGGGCGTGGTGGTGCCGGGCACCGGCATCCATCTGCAGAACCGGGGCGCCGGCTTCACGCTGCAGGAGGGGCATCCGAACCGGGTCGGCCCGGGCAAGCGGCCCTTCCACACCATCATCCCCGGTTTTCTGATGAAGGACGGCGCGCCGCTGATGAGCTTCGGGGTGATGGGCGGCCCGATTCAGGCTCAAGGACACCTACAGATGACGCTGCGGACGCAGCTCTGCGGCCAGGACGTGCAGAGCGCTGCCGATGCCCCGCGCTGGCGCGTCACCTCGGGCAAGGGCGTGGCCTGCGAGAGCACCATGGCGCCTGAGACGCTGGAGCGCCTGCGCGGGATGGGACACGACATCACCTTGGAATCGCCTGACGGTGCCTTCGGCTTCGGCGGCGCCCAACTGATCCATCGCCTGCCGGGCGGCGGCTATGCCGCCGGCTCGGACCCGCGCAAGGACGGCCAGGCCGTCGGCTTCTAGGGCGGGTTCGGCGCGCCGCCGACGCGCTCACTCCAGCAGCGGCAAGCGCTCTGGCGTCAGGAGGCCCAGCCATTCCGTCAGGAAGCGGCGACGCTTATGGTCGTCGAGATGGACAAGGAGCGAGGGGCTGAGCTGGATCTGCCGCAAGGGTCCCGTCTGGCCGTCCGGTCCCAGGGGGCCGCTGACGGCCGGATGCACGGCGAGCATGTTGGAGCGTTCGGCCAACACCAACTGGCCAATGTCGGAGATCAGGAAGTCCAGGAAGAGATGGGCTTCTTCGGGGTTGGCGGCATGGGCCGAGATCAAGGCCGTGCGCGACAGCGCCAGAGTGACGTCTTGCGGCATCACCACACCGATGTTCGCGCCCTTTGCCACGGCGTCCCGGGCGTAAGAGCCGAGCAGGTTGTAGCCGATCAGATAGCGGCCGCGGGCGATGTCGTGCAGCATCTGGTTGGTGCAGCAGCGTAGCTCCACCTCCACCGCCGCCAGGCTGGCGATCAGGGTAGAGAAGGTCCCCGACTGGCGCGCGTCCTGCGTCGCCAGAAGATAGCCGACGCCGCTGTCGAGAATGTCGTAGGTCGTCACCCGGCCTCGGTAGCGCTCGGGATCGCGCCGCAGGGTTTGGATGAGGTCGAAGCGGGTGCGGGGCACCTCCGCCCGAGGGACCAGTTCGCTGTTGTAGACGATCACTGCCGGCTCGTAGGTGAAGGCGAAGAGCTGATTGCGCCACCGGGCCCAGGCCGGCAGTTCGGCGCCGGTCGGGGTTGCATGGGTCGCCGCCAGCCCGTCGTTGACCAGTTTGACCTGCAGATCCATCGCGGACGACAGCACCAGGTCGGCCGTCGGACCTCCTGCGGCTGCCGCCGCCGTCATCTCGGCGAACACCTCGTTGGTGTTCATGTCGACATAGTCGATGGTGATATCCGGGTGGAGGACCTGAAAGGCCCGGATCAGCGGCCGCATCTGTGCCAGATCGGTGGCGCTGTGGATCAGCAGCTTACGCTCTCCGCCTGCCGGAGCGGGAAACAGCTCGCGAAAGGCGGCAGCGTCGTCCGGCAGCCCGACCCAAGCCAGAAGGCCGAACAGCAGGGCGGTTGCCGGCCCCATGGATCGGGCCGAGTTCGGCTGCTCCTGTCCTTCCTCGGTAGGCGAGGGGGGATTGTGGTGGCGCCCGGCCGTCCGTCCGTCGCGCGGCAGGCTCAATCGCGCTGCCAGCCCGCCCAGAGCGGACTCGTCCAGCGTCAGGCGCCCGCCATGGGCCTGGGCCACGCGACGGACGATGGCGAGCCCCAGACCAGAGCCGGAGTTGCCCGCGGGGCGGTTGAACCGCTCAGTCACCGCAGCCCGACGCTCCGGAGGAATGCCGGGACCGTCGTCGGCGACCTCGATCACCACGTCGGCCGTCGCGGCAGGATCGGATGTCAGGGAGACGGCGATCCGTCCGCCCGGCCGGCCGTGATTGAGGGCGTTGTCGATGAGATTCCGCACCGCTTCGCGCAGCAGGGTCGCGTCGGCCGCCACCCGGGTGTCGGCAAGGGCGCTGTCGAAGCTGAGCTCCATCCCCCGGCGCAGGGCCAGCGGGGCGAGGTCTCGCAGCGCGTCCGGCAGCAGAAGGCCGAGATCGACCGGTTCCGGAACGATCAACTCGGAGCGATGGGCGACGAAGGCATGGGCCAGCAGCTGGTTCACCCGGCCGCTGGCCTGGTCGATCGTCTCGGTCAGTCGGGCATAGGTTTCTCTCTGGGGGGCGGACAGGTCGGCGTGTCCCTGGGCCAGGTCGATATCCGCTTTGAGGCTTGCCAAAGGCGTGCGCATCTGATGAGCGGCGTCGGCGATGAAATCGCGCATACCGTCGAGCTGCTGGCGGAGCCGCCCGGTAAAGCGGTTGAAGGCCTCGACGAGCTGCACGACTTCGGCCGGGATGGTCCCGGTCAGCGGCCGCAGATCGGTGGCGTCGCGGTCCAGGAGGTCGGCTTCCAGCTTCCGCAGGGGACGCAGGACGGTATTGATGACGAGACCGGCCAGCAGGATCGCCAGCCCCATCACCACAAGGATCGGCAAGACCGACCCCAGAGCCATCTGACGGGCGAGCGTATCGCGGGTCAGCCGGGTCTGGCCGACCTGTACAACCGCCCAGCCCTGGAGCTCCGGGTCGGCCAGCAGCCGGCCGATGCTGACGAAGCGAACCGTCTCGCCGCGATAGGCGCGGTCGGCGAAGTGGGTGTCTCCCGGACGGTCCTGCAGACCGACGCTCGGCAGATCGCCATAGCCCGTCACCACCGAACCGTCCGGCGCCACGACCTGATAAAAGACCCGGTCGTCCTGGGCCAGCGCGAGCATGTCGAAAGCAGCCACCGGCAGATCGACGGCGATGGCGCCGTCGACCACGGTCACCGCCTCGGCGATCGCCAGCGCCGCTCCGGCCAGCACCTGGTCGTAGGCGGCGTCGGCGGCCCGCTGGCTGTAGCTCAACGCCGCGGTGAAAAGCACGGCCGTTCCGGCCAGCGCCAGGATCAGCAGGCGCAGGGTCAGGGACCGCCGAAGGGATCGGCCGGGCGTGATCATGGCATCTCCGGGTCGGCCTCGATCAGGTATCCGAGCCCGCGCAGAGTCCGGATCTCGATCCCCGCCTCGGCCTCGGCCAGACGACGGCGAAGCCGGCCGACATAGACCTCCACTGCGTTCAGCCCGGTCGCCTCGTCGAAATTGAAGAGCTGGTCGGCGATCTCTTCCTTCGCCAACACCTTGCCCGCGCCCGCTATCAGGATCTCCAGGACCCGGAACTCCCGTTGCGGCAGGTCCAGCCGGCGCTCTGCGACCCGGACGACACGGGCGGCGCGGTCCAGGGCCAGCCGGCCGAGCCGGGTTTCGTTGACGGCCTCTCCCTGCACCCGGCGCAGCAGCGCCCGGATCCTTGCCTCCATCTCCTCGGGATCGAAGGGCTTGATCAGATAATCGTCGGCACCGAGGTCGAGCGCGGCAATCCGATCGCTGACGGCGGAGCGGGCGGTGACCACCAGCACCGGGACCTTGTCCCCGCGTTTTCTAAGCCAGCTCAGAAGTGCCGTGCCATCCCAATCGGGTAGGCCCAGATCCAGCAGGATCAGGTCGTACCGTTGATACTGCAGCACCTCCCGCGCCTCCAGGCCGGAGGCCAGGCAGTCTACGGCATGGCCCTGGCTGCGCAGGCGGACGCTGACGGCCTGGGCGATCCGGGCGGTATCTTCGACGACCAAGATGCGCATCGCTCGCCCGCGATTCGAAAAGGCGGACCCCTTATTGCAATGACAGGTGGATGACAGCCTGTACCCATAAGATACCGCGCATAGTCCGGCAACAAACCAATCGCTCGTCAGACGCGAGCCGGACGCGTCAGAGCGGTGCAACTGGGAGGAAACAGAAGATGCGCACTGCCTTTGCGGTGGCGGTCGCGGCTACCGCGCTGTCCTGGACATCCGTCGCCTGGACGTCCGATGCCCGGGCCTTCGAGCCGAACCAGCCGACCTGTATTGCACCGGCCTCGCCGGGTGGCGGGTTCGACCTGACCTGCCGAATCGCCCAGCGGTCGCTGGAGGCGGTCGATCTGCTGCCCTCGCCGATGGAGGTGACTTTCATGCCGGGCGGGATCGGCGCCGTCGCCTATGCCCACATGAATTCCAGCCGGATCGACGACCCCAACACCATCGTCGCTTTCTCGAGCGGCTCCACGCTCAACATCGCGCAAGGCAAGTTCGGCGTCGGACTGGACGAAACGGATGCCCGCTGGCTCGCCACCGTCGGGGCGGACTTCGGGGCGATCGTCGTGCGTGCCGATTCCGAGTTCGAGACCCTCGACGACCTGCTGGAGGCGGTGCAGGACGATCCCTCGGGCCTGGTGTTCGGGGCCGGTGGCTCGATCGGCAGCCAGGACTGGATGAAGGCCGCGCTGCTGGTGGGGTCGGTTGGCGTCGATCCGCGGGAGCTGCGCTACGTCGCCTATGAAGGCGGCGGAGAATCCAAGGCAGCCCTGCTCGGCGGCCACATCGACGTCTTTCCGGGCGATGTCTCCGAAATGACCGGAGAACTGGAAACCGGCACCATGCGGATTCTCGCGGTTCTGGCACCTGAGCGGCTGCCGGAGCCTTTCGCCGAGTTCCCGACGGCGCGGGAGATGGGCTACGACGTGGAGTGGACTATCTTCCGCGGCTTCTACATGGGTCAGGAAGCCTCCGACGAGGCCTATGACTGGTGGGTATCGCAGTTCCAAACGCTCTATCAGAGCCCCGAGTTCCAGCAAGTCCGGGCCGAGCAGGGGCTGTTCGAATTCAATCTCGCGGGCGAACCGCTCGACGCCTACGTTCGGGAGTCGGTGGTTGAAATGCGAGATCTGGCCCGCTCCACCGGCCTGATCGAGTAATGCGTAGCGCATGGTGGGACCGCGTCCTTGGCGCGGTCCTTCTGCTCGTGGCGCTGGCCTTTATCGCCGGCGCCGCCAACCTTCAGGTGCCGTTCCAGTACGAACCTCTGGGCCCTAAGGCGTTCCCCATCGTCTTGGGGACGCTGCTGGCGATCTGCGGTGTGGTGCTCACGTTCCGCCCCGACACCATCGGATGGTTCGACAGCCGGGCCGCCGCCTGGCGCGTGCTCGCCGGCGCGCTGCTGCTGTGCCTCTACGCCGCTCTGTTCGAGCCGCTGGGGTTCATCCTCTCGACCGCCCTGGCGGTGACGGCGATGAGCCGTTTGTTCGGTCTCTCCGTTCTGCCGGCGGCCCTGTACGGGGTGGCGTTGGCTGTGATCGCCTACTTCGGCGTCGGCGAAGGCATGGGATTGAACCTGCCCGCCGGCGAGCTCTTCACAGGATAGACCGATGGACATCCTGGCATTGCTGGCGCAGGGCTTCGCGGTCGCCCTGAGTCCCCTCAACATCGGCCTGCTGCTTCTGGGCTGCTTCTTCGGAACCCTGGTCGGCTCCTTGCCCGGGATCGGACCGATCAATGGGGTCGCGATCCTGCTGCCGCTGGCCTACTCGATCGGCCTGCCGCCGGAATCGGCCATCATCCTGCTCGCCGGCGTCTACTACGGTGCCGAGTACGGCGGCCGGATCTCCTCGATCCTGCTGAACGTGCCGGGCGACGCCAGTGCGGTGATGACGACGCTCGACGGCCACCCTATGGCCAAGCGGGGGGAGGCGAGCCGGGCCCTGGCGCTGTCGGCGCTGGCGTCCTTCGTCGGCGGCACGACGGCCCTCGTCATGATGACGGTCTTCGCCCCGCTGCTGGGGCGTGTCGCCGTCGGCTTCGGTCCGCAGGACTACGTGGCGCTTATGGTGTTCGCCTTCGCCTGCCTGGCCACGCTGGTGGGCGCGCGGCCGCTCAAGACGCTGATCGGCGTTCTGATCGGTCTGATGCTGGCGATGATCGGAATCGACAGCGCGACCGGCGTGATGCGGTTCACCTTCGGGATCCCCAACCTGTTCGATGGGGTGGAGTTCCTGGTGGTGGTGATCGGACTGTTCGCGGTCAGCGAGGCGTTGTTGATGCTGGAGACCTGGTCGGGCCGCAAGCTCGGCGACACGCCGGTCGCCAAGGGCGCCGTCCGGCTGACCGAGATCTTTCGCTATCGCTGGCTGCTGCTGCGGGCTTCGGTCCTGGGCTTCTTCATCGGCGTGCTGCCCGGTACCGGCGCCTCGATTGCCTCCGCGGTCGCCTATGGGGTGGAGAAGCGCTTGGCCCAAGGAGACGACGCGCAGTTCGGCAAGGGCGACCCGCGGGGGCTGGTCGCGCCGGAAGGGGCGAACAATGCCGCCGCCGCCGGAGCGATGGTGCCGATGCTGACCCTGGGGATCCCGGGCAGCGGCACCACGGCGATCCTGCTGGGGGCGTTGCTGCTGTTCAACGTGACCCCCGGGCCGCTGATGTTCGAGCAGCGGCCCGAGATCGCCTGGGGCCTGATCGCGTCGATGTATCTGGGCAATGTCGCGCTGCTGGTTCTGAACCTGCCGCTGGTGGGCCTCTTCGCCCGGTTGCTGTCGGTTCCGCGCGCCTACCTGGTGCCCCTGATGGTGGTGCTGACCTTCATCGGCGTCTTCTCGCTCTTCGGCGCCACCTTCGATCTGTTCCTGATGATCCTGCTGGGCTTCTTCGGCTACCTCCTGCGCAAGATGGGCTTCACCCTGGCGCCGGTGATCCTGGGGTTGGTTCTGGGGGCCCTGTTGGAAACCAACCTGCGTCGGGCCCTCTCGATCAGCGACGGCGACTGGTCGATCCTGATCAGCACGCCGACCGGCATTGCCTTTTGGATCGGTGCCGCGCTCGTGGCGCTCAGTCCCTTGCTGATGAAACGCTTCGCCAAGGGCCGTTCGGCCGTCTTGCCGCTGACCAAGGAGGACGAGTGAGCATGTCGAAGACGCCCGAAGCCCCGGGCTCCCGGTTGCGCCGGTCGGTCGAGGCACGCCGGGCGCTCCTGGTGCCCGGCGTGATGAACGCGCTGGCCGCTCGGGTGGCCGAGGATCTCGGTTTCGAGGCGCTCTACGTCACCGGGGCAGGGGTCACCAATGCCTACCTTGGGCTGCCCGATGCGGCTTTCCTCGGCTTGACCGACCTCGCCGGCCATGTCGCGGCGATCCGGGAGGTGACCGAGCTGCCCTTGATCGTCGATGCCGACACCGGCTTCGGTAATGCGGTCAACGTTTGGCACAGCGTCCGGCGGCTGGAGCGGGCCGGGGCCAACGCCATCCAGCTCGAGGATCAGGCGGCACCCAAGCGCTGCGGACATTTCGAGGGCAAGTCCGTGGTCGAGGCCGCGGAGATGGCCGAGAAGGTCCGCGCCGCCTGCGAGGCCCGTTCGACCGGCGACCTGCTCATCGTCGCGCGCACCGACGCCTATGCCTCCGAGGGGCTGGAGGCTGCCCTGGCCCGGGCCGAGCGCTACATCGCCGCCGGCGCCGACATCACCTTCGTGGAGGCACCCCGGCGCCTCGAGGAGGTCGCGGAGATCGTCCGGCGGCTGCCGGTGCCGCAGCTCGTGAACATGGTGATCGGCGGCAAGACCCCGCCGATCCCGCAGGCGGCCCTGCAGGATCTCGGTGTCGGCCTGGTGCTCTACGCCAACGCGGCCCTGCAGGGAGCCATCGCCGGAATGCAGCAGGCGCTGTCCGCCCTGCAGGCCGATGGCCGGGTGAACGAGGCCGATGGCCTCGTCGCCAGCTTCACCGAACGGCAGCGTCTGGTCGGCAAGCCGCTGCTCGATGGCTTGGAAGCCCGCTATACAGTGAAGGACGGGGGCACCGCTCCCTAAGCCGGATCCCGCCGCTGACAGGCGAGCCAGTCCCGCGGCCCGCAGCCGAACTGCCGCTGAAAGGCGCGCGCCAGGGCGGTGGCGCTCTTGTAGCCGGCCAGCGGCGCCACCGCCTTCAGGGGGCGCCCCTGCAGCAAAGCCTGTTTGGCCAGGGCCAGGCGCAGGGTCGTGAGATAGTCGCCGGGCGACGTGCCGATCCGCTGCTTGAAGGCCGCGGCGAAGCTGGAGCGGGACATGCCGGCGATGGCCGCCAGTTCTTCGATGTTCAGCTCCGCCGTCGGCCGGTCGTGCATCGCGGCGAGCACGCGCGCCAGCCTGGGATCCGCCAGTCCGGCCAGCAGGCCGCTTTCCGTCAGGCCCTCGGCAATGCAGTGCCGCAGCAGCATGACGAGCAGCAGTTCGACAATCAGGTCGACGGCCACACTCTGACCGAAGGCGGGCGTGAAAGCCTCGTCGAACAGCCGCTCGAGCACCGGACCGAGGCCCGTCAGGCTGTCGAGCGGAATGACCAGCAGCGTCGGCAGACCGCGCAGCAGCAGTTCCGCCTCGGGGCCCGCGAAGCTGAGGTGGGCGCAGACCAGTTCGGCGCTGACCTGTTCCTCGGTTTCCAGGCGGTGCCCCTGGGCGCCTGCGAAGAGGATCAGGCTCGGCTGCTCGATCCGCCTGATCGTGCCGCCGGCGGTCTGGAGGGAGAGCGATCCGCGGCGTAGCAGATGCAGATGCCCGCTTTGCCTGTTCCCCTGCGCATCGTCGCCGGCGAAGTCCGAGCGGCCGCAGAGGGATCCGGAAAAGAACACGCTGGCGCTGAGGCTGCGGCGGTTCAGCCAAGAGAAGAGAGCGGGATCTTCGGACGGACGGCGTGCTTCTTCGGACAAATGATCGGACCTGAGGACTTAGCCTTTTCGAAGGGGCCGGAGCGCAGCAGCCTGCCGCAGCTTGCCGGTCCTCCCGTGAATGAACTCTTGTGGAGAAAACTGCAATGTCGATTGTCACCAATGCGCTTCGCGGTGCGCTTTTGTCCGTGGGCCTGGCGATGGCCTTCGTGCCGGCAACGGCGCAGGTCGCCGTGGCGGAAGCCGAAGTCAACATCATGGAAGGCTACGCCGTGCACGGCTACGACGTCGTCGCCTACTTCACGAAAGGCAAGCCGGTGGACGGCGACGACCGCTTCACGGCTGAGCATGAAGGCGCCACCTATCGCTTCTCCAGCGCCGAACATCGCGACACCTTCGCCGCCGACCCGGCAGCCTACGCGCCGCAGTACGGCGGCTACTGCGCCTTCGGTGCCGCCATGGGCCGGAAGTTCGACGGCGACCCCAACGCCTGGGCGATCGTCGACGACAAGCTCTATCTGAACCTCAACAAGGACGTTCAGGCCCGTTGGAAGGAAGACGTGCCCGGTTTCATCCGCGGCGCGGAGAACAACTGGCCGCTGATCCGCAGCATTGCCGACGCGAGCCTGGAAGCCTCGCCGCCCGCCGGCGTGACGGTCGGCGCCCAGTAACGTCGGGAATAGCCGGCACAGGCGCATGGGTCGGTGTCGTGCGGGGCGCAACATCCCTGCATGACACGGACCCACGTCGGTTTGGGTTTGCCCAGGGCCGCTACTTCCGTGCCTTCAGCAACGTCCGCAAGCGGCGCAGCAGGACAGCGCGGGTCTTGTCGTCGGCCGCTTGGCTCAGCGCCCCCCGCAGATCGAGCAAGAACTGGGCATAGTCGTTGTGCCAGTCGGTTCGACCGACGACGTTCGGGGGAAGGCGGTGCGGACCCGGTCGCTTGCGCGGCCCCCGGTCGCCGAGAAGATCGACGGCGTCGTCCAGCTGAGGCAGGTGAATGCGTCGCCGCGACAGGCCGTTGTCGGCCAGGAGGTCGCGCAGCGTGGCGCGGGCGCCGTCCTCGCCATGGGTGAGGAACAGCCCCCGGCGCACCGGCAGTCGCCGCTTCACCCAGGTCACGAGCTCGCCTTGGTCGGCGTGTCCCGAATAGACGTCGAGCTTTCGGATAGCGGCACGTACGGCTATTTCCTCGCCATGGATTCTGACGGTCTTCTTCCCCTGTACGAGCAGGTTGCCCAGGGTTCCCGGTGCCTGATACCCCGTGAAAAGGAGCGTCGAATCCCGCCGCCAGAGATGGCGTTTGAGATGATGGCGGATGCGTCCGGCATCGCACATCCCGCTCGCAGCCATGATGATGGCGCCGGAATTGAAGCGGGCGATCGCCTTGCTCTCCTCGACGGTCGCGGTGAAGCGAATGTTGCGGCTTTGGAAGGGATTGCCGTCGCCCGGTACGTCCTCCAAGTCTTTCAGATGCGCGGTAAAGACGTTCGTGGCACGGATCGCGAGAGGCGAGTCCAGAAAGATCGGCGCCTCCGGAACACGGCCCTTGCGCATGAGCGCCGAGAGATCGAGCAGCAGCTCTTGCGTCCGCTCGATGGCAAAAGACGGGATCAGCAGATTGCCGCCGCGCCGGAGCGCCGAATTGACCTCTTCGGCCAGAACCTCGCGACGCTGCTGCACGGTCACCTGCGGGCGCGCCCGGTCGCCGTAGGTGGCTTCGCAGAACACGTAATCCAGATTCTCGGGGGCTTCGGGCTGCGGAAGAAACAGCTTGTGCTCCGGCCCGATGTCGCCGGAGAACAGCAGGCGCAGCAGGCGTTGTTCGCGGTCGCCGGTCGAAACCTCCAGTTCGATGGAGGCGGACCCGAGGATATGCCCGGCATTCCAGTAGCGCGCTCGTACGCCGTCGCCGACTTCTTCCCACCGATCGTAATTGACAGGCCGGATCTGCGTCAGGCAGGTCTCGGCATCGACGCCGGTATAGATGGGCGTCACGGCAGGGCGGCCGCGCTGGGCATTTCGGCGATTGAGCCGCGCGACCTCGGTCTCCTGGATATGGCCGCTGTCGGGCAACATGTAGGTCAGCAGATCGCGGGTGCCGGCGGTGCTGAAGATCGGCCCTTGGAATCCCTGCTTGACCAGTTTCGGAAGAAGGCCGGCATGATCGATGTGCGCGTGGGTCAGAAGCACGAAGTCGATCTTCGCGGGGTCGAAGGGGAAGGCACCGTAGTTGAGTTCCCGGATCGTCTTCGACCCTTGGAACAGTCCGCAATCCACCAGGAACTGGCCGCGCGGGTGCGTGATCCAATAGCAGGAGCCGGTGACCGTTCCGGCCGCGCCGCAAAAAACCAGATCCACACTCATGTCTTGTCCTCTTGCAGCACCGCGGCCAGAAGCGGTGCGAGATGAATCGCATTGCTGGGATGGGGAACGCTGTCGGTCGAGCGCAGCCTGAAGACACCCGCCGCGCGCAAGGCGGCATCCACGTCGGGACCGCAGAGCATATGGATCGCCAGGGCCTCGACGCTCGCGGCACCGGCCGCGGTCAACTGCCTGGCGCATTCGATCAGAGTGCCGCCTGTCGAGACCAGGTCGTCGACCAGAACGACCGGCCGGCCGCGCGCCCGCTCGACATCGGGAACCACGATCTTCACATCCCGGTCGCCGCTTCGGACTTTCTGCCCGATCAGCACCTCCAGACCGAGCGGTTGCGCGACCGCTTCGACCCATTGCCGCGCTTCCGCATCCGGTCCGACCAGCAACGTGTCCGTCGTGACGCCATCTTTGCGCAGCTGTTCGGCGAGCAGCGCGGCGGCCGAGACTTTGACGGCCCTGGCGCCAGGAAAGACCTCGGTCAGTCGGGGCGTGCGGTGCAGATGCGGTTCCACGGTCACGACGCAGTCGAAGAGGCCGCTGAGGAAACGTCCGACGACGCCTTGGCTGACGGCTTCGCCGGGATGAAAGGCCGTATCCTGGCGCATGTAGCAGAGATAGGGGGCGAGCAGGGTGAGGTGTTCGGCGCCCGCTTCGCGCAGGACCGAGGCCGCAAGCATCAGCTCGACAAGCTTGTCGTTGGGATGATCCAGGGAGCGGTAGACGAGCGCAGCGCCGGGCACAGCATCGACCCGCACCAGACTTTCACCATCCGGAAAGCGGTGCAGGTGGATCTCCCGAAAGGGGAGGCCGAGGGCCGCGGCGAGGCGACGCGCGGCCTCGGCGGTCTCCTCGAAACCGTAGACAGCGGCGGGCGGAGGGCTCATGTCGCGGACGTCGCCCGGGACTGGCCTACGGTGTATCCGCTGCCGTCCGCTGCCAGGTCAGTCGCAAACCGGAAGTCGGCTTCGACGCAGGCGTGAAGGCGGTAAAGCGGCTCGCCTTGGCGTACCGGATCGCCCACCTTTTTGAGAAGCTCGAGACCGGCCCCCTTGTCCAGGGGCGCACCGGCGAGCCGGGCAATGCGCGCGATGCGATGGCAGTCGATGGCCTCCACGGTCCCTGTAGCGGGCGCGGGGATCTCCTCAACCAGCGACCCCAGCGGGTAGCTGGTCTCATTGCGCCCCTGTGCGTCGATGATCCGCTCCATCGCCGCCAGAGCCTGGCCCGAGTTCAGCAGGTCGCGTGCGCGCTCGTGGCCGGATCCGCCGCGCAATGCCGGGTCGTAGTCGAGCATGCGGCCCGCAAGGAGGAGCGCTCTTTCGCGCAGGTCCGCAGGCGCAGTGGGGTGATTGCGCAGGACGGCCATCACATCGCGCGCCTCCAGCACCGGCCCGATGCCGGTGCCGATCGGCTGCGATCCATCGGTCAGGACGACATCGAGCGCCAGGCCGATCTTGTCGCCGACGTATTCGAACATCTTGCGGAGACGGATCGCACTGGTATGACTGCGCACCTTTGCCGTTGGGCCGACGGGAATGTCGATGACGAGATGCGTGGAGCCCGCGGCCAGCTTCTTCGACAGGATGGAGGCCACCATCTGCTCCGGCGTGTCGATGCGCAGCGGCCGCTCGACGGAGATGAGAATATCGTCGGCGGGCGAGAGGTTGACGTGCCCTCCCCATATGAGACAGCCCTTCTCCCGTTCCACGATGGCCTGCATCTGATGGATCGACAGGTCGACGTTGGCCAGCACCTCCATCGTATCGGCCGTTCCTGCCGGCGAGGTGATCGCACGCGAGGAGGTCTTGGGAATCGGCAGGCCGTGCGCGGCGATGATGGGCACCACGATCATGGAGGTGCGGTTTCCGGGAATTCCACCGATACAGTGCTTGTCGACGATGATCGGGGCGTCCCACATCAGCCGGTTCCCGACCTTGGCCATGGCTTCCGTCAGGCTCAGCATCTCGGCCGTCGTTATGAAGCTTGCGCAGGAGATCAGGAAGGCGGTGATCTCGATCGGCGAATAGCGGTGCGACGCGATGTCCGTGATCACCGCCTCGATGTCTCCGCTCGACAGGGTCTGGCCGGTGATCTTGGCTCTGATGGCTTCCAGGCTGCGGGGCGGGGTCGCCTGGGAGATCTTCACGCGGCTGCCTTCCGGCAGGCCCAGGCGCCTGAAGGCCTGTTCGCCCAGCCCGAGCTCGTCAGGGCCGACAATAGTGGCGTCGTCGGCGATCATCAGCGTCGCCAGGAGCGTTTGACTGTCGCTGACAACCTCGATCTTCTTGAGCGCCTGGAACTCCTCGGCGCGATAGGTTGTGCAGGCACGGGACAACAGGGCAATGTTCTCGGGGTAGGTATCGATCGCGATGCGGCGCAGTTTCAGCATTCAGGCACCTCCGGCAGCGAACTTGGCGTCAGGCAAAGGGACACGCAAGCACTACCGCAGGCGGTGTCGGGCTAACACATCCCGTGCTGTGCTGGACCCGACAAGAGCGCGGGATGTTTACGTCAGGCAAGAATCCGACGCGGCCCGCGAAGAACACCGGCAGGAACGCTTGCGTGAGATCGGTCGGTTCGAGACTGGATCGCCTTGGAAATGGCTATTGCGAGAGCTTCAATGACCGGCCCCGGAAACCGTTATCCAGCGTGAAACGCTGCGCTGTAGACATTTCAGGCTCGATTCGACAGAAAGAAAGGCAATAGGAGTCGCCAGCGACCCCGGCGTGTCGCAAGCCATCCGAACCTCGGTCGATGTTTGTGGAGCGATGCGCTGCGATGAAAGACGTGAATCAGGCGTTGTTGGAAACCTTCACTGCAGAACTACCGCGCCTGAAGCGATTTTTGAGTGCACGGAGCGGTTGCGCGGCCTCCGGTGAAGATCTGGCGCAGGAAGCTTGGATTCGACTCTCGCGGTATCCGGGCCGAGCAGGAAGCGCGCCGCACCTGTTCCTCTGGCGGATCGCCCGCAATCTCGCCATCGACTTCGCCCGCCGGTCGGTCGTCCTTTGTGAGGGAGATGCTGTTCCTCTAAGCGAGAGCATACCGGACGCGTCGCCAACGCCGGAGGCGGAGGCGATCGCCAGAAGCGAGATCGATGCCATGAAGTCAGCGATCGCACAGCTACCCAAGCGCCGGCGTGACATGTTCGTTGCTGCGGCCTTTGAAGGCGAAAGCTCCACCCAGATCGCCGCACGGTACAGCTTATCGAAGCGGACCGTGGAAATGGAGATCAGACGCGCCGTCGACCACTGCGCTGAGATCTCGTTTCGGGCGAAGTGACTTGGATAAGGAGAAAGCAGGCCATTCGTATGACGAAGGTTTCGAAGGAAGACTAGGTGACAAGCCCCGGAGACGATGCCCTGATCGCCAGGCTGAGAGAGGACGTCCGACCGATCGTCTTGCGCGAACGTCTCGGAGAGCTGGGCCCGGATGAGCGGCGCTCTCTCGCAGGTTGGCGTCGGAAAAGCGCGGCGCACGAGCGCGCCTATCGCGAGGAGCTGAAGCTCTGGCGGATTGCGCATCGGGCGATTTCGGAAGACGTCGGCGCAGCGAAGCGACGGCACAGGCTTCCCATAACGCGCCGAGGTGTCCTCGTTGGAGCCGGATGTCTGTCCGGCGCGGCTGCGATGGTCTATGCCGGTGGAGTGCTCGGGCTCTTGCCCGACAGCGTCGCGCTGCTTTCGGACCATACGACAGGGCGAGGCGAACTCGCGACGCTCCAGCTCGACGACGGTGTCGAGATCAGGCTCGACGGCAATACCGCGCTCGACGTGAACGCGGCTGGCGTGACGTTGCATCGTGGAGCGGCCGTTTTCACTTTGCCCGCGTCTTCGGCCGTTCAACCGACTTTCGAGATCCTCGCCGGTCCCAGTGTCGTTCGGACCGCAACCGGATCGATCTCCCTGGATATCTTCGATGATGTGATCGAGATCGCCTGTATCGAAGGCTCCGCGAGCATGGCGGCACCTATGCGAATCGATATTTCCGCTGGAACGGCCCTGAGAGTCATGCAGGACGGCGTGACCGGACCCTATGAGGTCGAAGCCGACCGCATCGCTGCCTGGACGCGCGGTTTCTTCGTTTTCAGGGACGATGAGTTGGCACGCGTTGTAACCGCGCTCAATCGGCATCGCCGAGGCCATATCGCAATCCTCGACGAAGCGGTCGAGCGACGGCGGATCAGCGGGGTCTTCCCATTGGAACGACCCGATCGCGTCCTGGAGCAGATGATCCAGGCCCTGTCGATCAGCGCCACCCGTCTGCCGGGCGATATCGTTCTTCTGCACAGTTAATTTTTCGCATTTCCCGATCGGCTGCGTGTGTGTCCCTGAGGGGCGCAGGAAGACCGCAAGAGGCGCGCCCGCTGACAGTCAGTATCGGGGGCAGCCATGACAACGGGACGGAATTCGCTCGGAGGCACGCTTCTCGCCGTGCTTCTCGCATCAACGACGCCAATAGCACTGGTTGCGGCGTCATCGGGAGCGGCGGCGCAAGCCGCGACCGTCGACTTCGCGATAGCGCCCGGCTCGCTGGACCAGGTTTTGGCCCGTTTCGGCGAGACGACCGGACTCGCGATCTTCTACGACGCCGACCTGACGGCCGGGGCCAGCAGTGCCGGCGTATCGGGCAATCTATCATCGCAGGCCGCTTTGGACCGGCTCCTCGCCGGTACGGACTTCAGCTACCGGTTTTTGCAGAACGGAGCGGTCACTATCGAGCGGGCGCAGGACGCTGCCGCGTCCGACGGCCCGATACGACTGGGGGCGGTCACCGTGACCGCCCGGCGAACCGAGGAGCGGCTGCAGGATGTCCCGGCCAGCGTCGTCGTCGTGTCGCGCGACGAGTTGGAGCGGTCGGGCTTCGACGACACGCGGGACGTCATGCAGGCGACGCCCAATGTGAACTTTGTTGGCGGCGGCACGCCGGTGACTGCCGAACCGGTCATCCGGGGCTTCGGCAATCAGATCGGCATCGGCGCGACCTCGCCGTCGGTCGGCGTATTCGTGGACGGCGTGATCGCCAATCCGACGACGTCGCTTTTCGGCGTCGGCCAGTCGACTCTGGACCTGGAGCGGGTCGAGACCGTCCTGGGTCCCCAGAACAACAATTTCGGCCGTGGCACGGTGGGCGGCGCAATCAACTTCGTGACCCGAAAGCCGACCGACGAATTCGAGCTGGAGGTCGGCGGCGAGCTTGGATCGCGGCCGGACGGGAGAGGGACGCTGATCCTCAACCAGCCGCTCAACGAGGACGGCAGTACCGCAGCACGTCTGGCCTTTTCCGGATCGGCCTCCGACGGCTTTGTCGATATCGCGGGCGACGGACCGGACCAGATCGGCAACGAGGACTACAACCTGCGCTTCAGCCTCCGGTCGCGACCCGTCGAAGGGCTGACGCTCGATAGTTCCTTCTCGTTCGATCGATCCCAGTTCGATGCGCTGGGCTTCGCAACCCTCGAGTCGATCGGAGACGGCAATCCGGTCTTCCCCGGCTCCTCCCCGGGAGAGAGCACTTCGGATCGGCTGATGATCAGAGGCGACGCCGCCTACGAACTCGACGCGGGCAGATTGGTTTTTCGCGTCAACTACGCGGAGAGCGATCTTGAGGGGACAACCGACACCGACTTCACAACACTCGATGTCATAGAGACGACCCTCGACACCTCAAATCGATCCATCGGCAGCGAAGTCCGATACGAAGGCAATGAATTCGATCTGCCCGGCGGAATCGGCGGACTCGCTTTGAACCTCGGGACATCCATCGCTTTCGTGGACTTCGAAAACAACGGCGTGACCGATCCGGGCCAAGCGGCGTTCCCCCCGAATATAGCGGACGACGGCAGTACGATTCGCGGCGAGACCTCTCAAGAGGTCTTTTCACTGGGAGTCTTCACCGAAGGACGCTGGCGCCCGATCCCACGGCTGGAACTCGCCGCCGGCGTTCGTTTCAACCTCGACGATGTATCTCTTACGACCGAGACGATTTCGAGTGGCTTGTCCGCCGTTACGGTCCCCTCGGTTCCGAAGCAGTCGGGGAGCGATGTCTTCACGGCCTTCACGCCGAACGCCTCCATCAAATACGACTGGACCGAAGACCTCTCGACCTACTTCTCCTATACGAGCGGCTTCCGCGCGGGAGGCTTCTCCCCGATCCTTGGACGCAGTTTCACGACCATCGACGAAGAGAACGCCAATCAGTTCGAGATTGGCTTTCGTGGAAACTTCCTGGACGACCGCCTCTCCCTCTCGGCGAGCGGTTTCCTGTTGAAGGTCGACGGCTTCCAGTCGGAAAGTTCCATAGATGTCGGGGGCATCCCGGTCTTCGTCGACGGGAACAACGACGCGGAGAGCATCGGTGCAGAGTTGCTGGTCGTCGGGCGGCCAATCGACGATCTGACGCTCAGCGCCGGCTACGGGTTCTTGGATGCCGAGTTCGCCGATGGCGCGGTAGGGCCGGACGGCCAGGATCTGGAAGGATCCGATCTCACGCTGTCTCCGAAGCACAGTGTCAGACTGACCGCGGACTACGTCTTTCCAGTCAATCAACTCGCGTCCGACGGATATCTGCGCGCCGAGTACTACGCCCAGACGAACTTCGCGGCGAACGACGACCCGGACTCCCCCAGACTCGACGGCTTCGACGTCTTGAACCTGCGTGCCGGCCTTCGGGGAGACAGGTTCGAGGTCGGGGTCTTCGTGGAGAACGTCTTCGATGAGAGTTACGCGACTGGCTTGTCGGGGCCCGCAGCCTTGGGGAATGTCACGGGCGCCGGTCGGCTGGGCACGGCTGGGCCGCCGCGCCGCTTCGGTGTGATGGCGAAGTGGATCTTCTGAAGTGGACAGGCGAACCGTCCTGTATTGTCCGCCCAGTCCAGCAGTCCAGCGAAACCGCCAGCAGAAGATTCGCCATAATATATATTATGCGATAAATATCGTAATAGCTGAGCTTGAAGCGCTGGATCATCTATTCCCAGATATCACAAATCATTTCTTGAAACGCCGCATTCAATTCAAAACGGAAAAGCACATCTCTCTCGACACGGCCTTTGTCGTCCGTAGATCCGGACTCAGCCGAAGCCTTCGAGGAGACCTGTCATGCACCAGACCCTCGTGTCGTCCTCCGCCTTTGCGTCCGACACGGCGCCACTTCCCGCTTCGGGCAGCATCGTCGCATCGCTGAACTTCATCCGCCGGCAGAGGGAGAAGCCGGTGTTCCATAGCTCGGCGCTGACCGGCGGCGCCCCCCGCTTCTTCTTCGAGACCGAAGCGCGCCCCGTCGCGATCGCCGACATGCGGCCGCTGGCCAAGCGCGTCTCGCTGGATCGTCAGGGCTTCGCCCTGCTGCGCCGGCCCATTGCGGTGACCGACCTCTATGACGACGAGGCCGTCGCCAGCCTCTACATCCCCGAAGTCGAGGCCCTGCTGCGCCGCGAGCTGGGCGCCAGCCGCGTCATCGCCTTCGACACCACCCGCCGCTCCGACAGCAAGGACGGCGCCGCCAACCCGGACGGTCAGCGCGGCCCGGCGACGCGGGTCCATGTCGACTACACGGTCAAGAGCGGCCCGCAGCGGCTGCGCGACCTGCTCGGCGAGTCCGAAGCCGAGCGCCTGCTGCGCCACGGAACCAGGGTCGCGCAGGTCAACGTCTGGCGGCCGATCCGTGGCCCGGTCCAACGCGCACCCCTCGCCCTGGCCGATGCCACGACGCTGCGCGCGGAGGACCTGATCGCCACCGACCAGGTCTTCCCCGACCGCACCGGCGAGATCTATCACCTCGCCTACCATCCCGCTCAGCGCTGGTACTACGCGCCGCAGATGACGCCGGACGAGGTGCTGCTGATCAAGGGCTGGGACAGCCTGGACGACGGCCGCGCCCGCTTCACCCCGCACAGCGCCGTCACCCTGCCGAACACCCCGGCCGACGCGCCCCCGCGCGAAAGCATCGAGGTGCGCACCCTGGCGGTATTCGACTGAGCCAGCCCCCTACCAGCTCCCACCGCCTCCGCCGCCTCGCCCGCCGCCGGAAAAGCCGCCGCCGCGGGAGCCGCCGGAGCGGTTGTTTGGGCTCTTAGCCGCCATCGAAAGAGTTCTGCTGAGCCCGCCGCTCAAGCGTGATCCGAGATCCGCCAACCTTAGATGCGGGGAGCGAAGGCGTGTGGATCTATACCAGTGCGGCTGTCGCTTGGCCTGCTCCAAGCTGGCCGGGCGCGCAGCGGCAAGAAAACGCCCGCTCCATTGCTCCTCGACCCCCAGAGCCATGGCATAGGGCAGATGGTGCTCGAAAGCCTCCAGCGTCATCTCCGGTTCGGCCGTCAGGACGTTCAAGCGGTCGCGCTCGGCCACCGAGAGATAGAGGCGGTAGCCTTCGATCTGATCGAAGACCTCCCGGCCAAGCGGCGTCGGTGCTTTGAGAAGATGCCAGAACAATCCGACGACAAGTAGCAAGGCGGCAAGCAGCGCGGCAGGGATGACGCCGTGGACAGAGAAGACCAGGTAGAGGCTGGCTAGCGGCACGACGCCCAGTAGCAAAGCGAAAGCCGCAGCAAAGAGTATGTTTCGGGCCTTCACCACACGACCCTCCAGCAATTCAAATACCGACGGCCAGAGTTTCGATCCTACCAGACTGAAGACGAACTGCGGCGCGCCGCAAAAGACAATAATAATGGGCAGCAAAATCGTAATATCCAGCTCGCGCACCTGAAGCGCCAGCCCGCCGAGGCCAGCAATGCCTGCCAGAACGCCGCCGACGCCCCAGACCGTCGTGTTGGCGCGATAGTAGGGTTGGTCGTAATTGTCCCGTAGCGCCTTCGACAATCTGCGCACGGCCTCCGACACGACGGGGGTGTAGCTTGGCTGGATCACAATGCGATCGCTGCCTGGCGGAAAGAGTGCGTCCAGAACTTCTGCCTCACCGGGCGGCAAGACGTCCTTGATGCTGTCCCAATCCCTGGGTCCTCTGCCTTGCAGCGTGAAGTGGTCCTCCTCATCGTCGATCATGAGACGCCCCTTGACGGCCAAGCTGGTCAGCGCCACGGCGAAGGCCTTGGCGTGATCGAAACCACCTCGGGGCAGACCCCAGATATGGCCGGTCGCCGCGGGAGACAGGCCCTCTGGCGGTTCGAACCGCGGTATCACGACGCCCTTGTCCGGATCCCGGCCGACACGGCGCCACTGCCAGGTGAAGTAAATGAGGAGCAGAGGCAGACCCGCCAACATGACCAGCAGGCCAAGGTTGTCGCTGAGGCTGTCAGTGGCCCGGGTTGTGAAGCTGGGCCGAGCGATAAGGCCCGTCGGCCAGGAAACGGCGATGGTCAGGCCCTCGCCGGGCCGCAAGGTCCGCGTGCTCGCGAAAAACAGACTGCCCTCGGGCGTCGAGCTCTGAGTGAAGTCCTCGCCGGTCTCACCATAGTAGCCGGTGTAGGCCGTGCTCTCGACGACCTCGGCTCCGGCAGGCAGGCGAATGCGCGCCTCCGCGCGATCGATCGGATGCGCCCAGTCGTTGCCGGTGACGTTCCAATAGAGCTCGTCGGTTTCCTCCAGGAACAGGAGCTGCCGGTCGGTGCGGTAGGTGATGCGGTAGCGGTGCAGGCCCTCGTTCAGAAAAACCGATTTCTGCCCGATGCGGACACGCAGGCTGGTGGATCCCGGCTCAATCTCGTAGTGCTCCGGGTTGCCGTCACGCGTGACCTGCAGGAGCTCGTAACCGACCCGCTCCGTAAGGCCCAAGACCGTGCGGTAGGCGGTGGGGAGATCGCGGAAGATGCCGCGCTTGCGGCTGCCGGGCGTCACCAGGAAGTCGATCTCCTCCGTGACCAGCAGGTCGCCGTTTTCCTGCACCGCGATGTCGGCGCTGAAGCGCGGCAGGCGATCGGGATCGCCCCCCGATCGGGCGGCAGCGGGTTGGATGGCCGCCGATGCCGCGGTACCGGCGGCGAGCAGCAACGTGAGACAGAGCAGGCGCAGGCCGATGCGCAGCCTCATGTCACCTGCCCTCCGCTGACCTTGGGTAGGCTGCGGTCCTTCAGCGAGTCGACCTCGTAGTAGGTCGCTTTGACGAAGCCGAAGCGCCCGGCGATGAGATTGCTGGGGAAGGACTCGATCAGGGTGTTGAGGTTGCGCACGGTGCCGTTGTAGTAGCGCCGTGCCATCTGGATGTGATCCTCGATCTCCTCCAGCGTCTGCTGCAGGGCCAGATAGTTCTGGTTCGCCTTCAGGTCGGGATAGTTCTCGGCCACGGCCATCAGATTGAGCAGCGCGCCGCTCAGCTCGCTCTCGACGACGGAGCGTTCGTCCGCCCGGCCGCCCTGCGCCGCCTCGGCCTTTGTCCGCAGCGCCGTGACGTTGTCCAGCACCTCGCGTTCGTGTGTCGCGTAGGTCTGGACCGTTTCGACCAGGTTGGGGATCAGGTTGGTGCGCCGCTTGAGCTGCACGTCGATGCCGCTCCAGCCCTCCTCCACCTTCTGCCGCTTCGCGACCAATCGGTTGTAGATCAGCACCGCCCAGAGCAGGAGTAGCGCCAGCAGTGCGGCGATGACAGTCACGGTTGTCATGAGGCCCCCGTTGTTGAGATCGGCAAGACAGAGGAGAGAGCCTGCATCGAGAAAACCATGAACGCTTTCGGCGCCCACGTCTTTTGGCTGTGCAAAGCGCGCGGCAGCTCTATCCGCTCCCGCGCGGTCCGCAGGAGATAGAGTTATAGTTACTGAATTCTAGGATAACACAACCTTAACGAAGCATTGCAAGGGAGGAGCGCGCATCCCTGCGGATGCCCTCACCCGCTTGCTCTGTAAGAGCCGACGCAGAGTTCGCAGGCGGTGGCTGCGACCCCTGGAAAGGGGGCCGGCGCGAAAGCAGCCAAGGGCGCCGGTTGGCGCTGTTCGGGTAAAGTCGGCCCCCTACCAGCTCCCGCCGCCGCCGCCTCCTCCGCCGCCACCGGAAGAGCCGCCGCCGCGCGAGCCGCCGGAGCGGTTGCTTGGGCGGCTGGAGGCCCTTGTGAGCGTGCGGCTGAGGCCGCCGCTCAGGCGGGACCCGACACGGGTCAGGTTCGGACGGTCGTTGCGCAGGTCGGAGGCGCGGTACCAGCGTGGTTGCCGTTTCGCCTGCTCCAGGGCGGCGGGGCTGGCCGCGGCCTGAAAACGGGCGCTCCATTCCTCCTCCACGCCCAGTGCCATGGCGTAGGGCAGATGGTGTTCGAAGGTCTCCAGCGTCATCTCCGGCTCCGAGGTCAGGAGATTCAGGCGCTCGCCCTCGGCCACCGAGAGATAGAGACGGTAGCCCTCGATCCGGTCGAGAAGCTTACGGCCCAGCGGCGTCGGCGCCTTCAGGAGATGCCAGAACAGCAGTGTCAGCACGAGCAAGGCCAGCAGGACGACCGCCGAGAGCCAGCCGAAGAAAAGGGCCGCCACGTAAAGCGCCACCAAGGGGAGCAAGCCGGTCAAGCTGGTCAGGAGAAGGCCGAGCAGTGCCCGCCCCGCCCCGTCCAAACGACCCTGCAGCAGATCGCGGATCGACGGCCAGAACGCCTGTCCGACGAGCACTGTCCCGACCACCAGCATGATGGCGAAGATGCCGAGAAACGGCGGCATGATGGCCAGCTCCGGCGCGCCCGAGGGCAGAACCTGCAAGGCCAGACCGCCGAGGCCGGTGAGGACCGCGAGCGCGGCGCCGCCGCTCCAGATGCCGCTGTTGGCGCGGTAGTAGGCGCGTCCGTAGTCGTCGTTCAACACGGCGGATTGCCGGCGCACGGCCTCCGCGACCGCCGGCGTGTAGCTGGGGCGGATCACGACCTTTCCCTCGCCGTTAGGGAACAGCCCGGTCAGGACCTCGGCCTCGCCGGGCGGCAAAGCGTCCTCGCCGGCGTCTGCGGCGTCCGGATCCCGAGCCTCCAAGGTGAAGCGCTTGTCTTCTTCCGCGATGGTCAGGCGTCCCTTGATGGCCAGGCTGGTGAGCGCGACCGTGAAGGCCTTGGTCCGGGCCAGGCCGCCGCGCGGCAGGCTCCAGATGTGGCCCGTGGCGGCCGGCGAGAGAGTCTCGGGCGGCTCGAACAGCGGGATGACGACGCCCTTCTCCGGATCGCGGCCGACGCGGCGCCACTGCCAGAGGAAGTAGCCGAAGACCAG
Source organism: Kiloniellales bacterium (assembly GCA_052168175.1). Classification (GTDB taxonomy): domain Bacteria; phylum Pseudomonadota; class Alphaproteobacteria; order Kiloniellales; family DSM-21159; genus Algihabitans. The sequence goes on along the minus strand of JBQLZH010000001.1, from coordinate 383,179 downwards.
GACGAGGCCGGCGAGCATGACCAGAAGGCCGAAGTTATCCTTGAGGCCGTCGAGGGTGCGGGCGGCCAGGCTCGGTTCATCCACCACGCCCTTCGGCCAGGAGACGGCGACGGTCAGCCCCTCGCCGGGCTGCAAGGTGCCGCTGCTGGCGAAAAGCAGACTGCCGTCGGATGCGGTGCTGCGTGTGAAGTCCGTGCCGTCTTCGCCGGCAAAGCCGGTGTAGGCCGTGCTCTCGACGACCTCGGCTCCGGCAGGCAGGCGAATGCGCGCCTCCGCGCGATCGATCGGATGCGCCCAGTCGTTGCCGGTGACGTTCCAATAGAGCTCGTCGACCTCGTCCAGGAACAGCAACTGCCGGTCCGTGCGGTAGGCGATGCGGTAGCGGTGCAGGCCCTCGTCCAGGAAGACGCTTTCCTGTCCGATACGAATGCGCAGGCCCGCCAGTCCGGGCTCGAGAACGTAGGGCTCCGCTGCGCCGTCACGGGTGACCTCCAGCACCTCGAAGCCAACGCGCTCGGTGATGCCCAGGGCCGTGCGGTAGGTGGTGGGAAAGTCGCGGAAGATGCCGCGCTTGCGGCTGCCCGGCGTAACCAGGAAGTCGATCTCCTCCGTCACCAGCAGGTCGCCGTTCTGCTGCACGGCAATGTCGGCGCTGAAGCGCGGCAGCCGGTCGGGATCGGCAGCGGACTGAGCGGCTGCCGGCCCCAGGAGTCCGAAGCAAAGCAGCAGCAGAGCGAGACCGAGGCTGCGCGGTCCGGCATGCCGTCTCATGTCACCTTCCCTCCGCTGATCTTGGGCAGGCTGCGGTCCTTCAGCGAGTCGACCTCGTAGTAGGTCGCCTTGACGAAGCCGAAGCGCCCGGCGATCAGATTGCTCGGGAAGGATTCGATCAGGGTGTTGAGGTTGCGCACGGCGCCGTTGTAGTAGCGCCGCGCCATCTGGATGTGATCCTCGATCTCCTCCAACGTCTGCTGCAGGGCCAGGTAGTTCTGGTTCGCCTTCAGGTCGGGATAGTTCTCGGCGACGGCCATCAGATTGAGCAGCGCGCCGCTCAGCTCGCTCTCGACGACGGAGCGTTCGTCCGCCCGGCCGCCCTGCGCCGCCTCGGCCTTTGTCCGCAGCGCCGTGACGTTGTCCAGCACCTCGCGTTCGTGTGTCGCGTAGGTCTGGACCGTTTCGACCAGGTTGGGGATCAGGTTGGTGCGCCGCTTGAGCTGCACGTCGATGCCGCTCCAGCCCTCCTCCACCTTCTGCCGCTTCGCGACCAATCGGTTGTAGATCAGCACCGCCCAGAGCAAGAGCAGCGCAACAAGCACGGCAGGAACCAGCACGGTCATCATGGTGCCCCCATTCGTTGAACCGACAACAAAAAGGCCGAAGAGATCGCCCGGCGACGGCGCGCCGACGACAGCCCCTTCGGACCACCCACTCCGTCAGTCGGACCGGATGTCCAGAAGGTTCAAATTATTGCGTACCTGCGATGGAGGATTATTGCCGGCTTTTCAAGCGATCAGGCGCAAGAGACTTGGTCCGCACCGCCCGAATAGGAGCGCCGGCAGAAAGCGTCCTCAGGCTTCGCTTGGCTGTCGCGTTAACGAGGGGCCACGGCCGGAGCGGCCTCGGAGGTTTCCCCGGGCGCCGATGTCATCTCGGCCAGGACACGGTGCAGGAACTGCACGGCGATCGAGCCCTCGCCCACGCCGGAAGCCACGCGCTTGACTGAGTCGGAACGAACGTCGCCGACGGCGAAGACACCGGGCTGGCTGGTCTCCAGCAGCTCGGGCCTCCGCGCCAGGGGCCAGGCTTCCGAGACGGCCGGGCCGGTGCAGACGAAGCCCTTGTCGTCGAGTTGGACGCAGTCGCCGAGCCAGGCCGTATTGGGCACGGCGCCGATCATCAGGAAGAGATTGGAGATAGCGTGGACCTGCTCTTCCCCGCTCTGCCTGTTGCGCCAGGTGACACGCTCCAGATAGCGGTTGCCCTCCAGCTTGGTGATCTCGGTATGGCGGTGCAGGGTGATGCGGGAGGAGGAATCGATGCGTTCGATCAGATAGTCCGACATGCTGGCGGCGAGATCGGCGCTTCGGATCAGCATGTGCACATGGGCGGCATGGCGGGAGAGAAAGACAGCCGCCTGTCCTGCGGAGTTACCGCCGCCGACCACCACGATCTCTTCGCCGCCGCAGAGATCGGCCTCGATCGCCGTGGCGGCGTAGTGGATGCCGAAGCCCTCGTAGTCGCAGACGTTGTCCAGCCCCAGCGTGCGGTAGGTCGCGCCCGAGGCGATCACGACGGAGCGTGCTTGGAAACGCCCGCCGTCCTCGGTGGCGATCACGTAAGGGTAGCTGCTGCAATCGAGCGACGCGGCCTTGCGCGGCACGGAGATGACGGCGCCGAACTTCTGCGCCTGGATCTGCGCGCGTGCGGCGAGCGCCTGGCCCGAGATGCCGGTGGGGAAGCCAAGGTAATTCTCGATCTTGGAGCTTGTGCCCGCCTGTCCACCCGGCGCTTGGTTTTCCAAAACCAAGGTGCTGAGACCTTCGGAGGCGGCGTAGACCGCCGCTGCCAGACCCGAGGGCCCGGCGCCGACAACGACCACGTCGCAAGGCTCGGAGCCGTCGGGCTCCTCGAAAAGGCCGAGATGCTTCGATAGCTCGAGGTTGGAGGGATTCTCCAGGCCCTCCGACATGACGCCGAACACGGCTGGAAGTCGCGTGACATCCCAATCGCGCTCTTTCAGAAAGGCGGTCGCCGAGGCGTCGTTCTCCGGGTCCAGCACCCGTAGGGGGTAGCCGTTACGTCGCAGAAAACGCTCGATCCGCAAGGTGTCCCGGCCGCGTCGCGGACCGACCAGCGCCGCGCCGCCCTGAGTTTCCTGGATCAGTCCCATGCGCCGCAGGATCAGGGCGCGGGTCACGATCTCGCCGATTTCCGGTTCTGCGGTTAGCAGACGCTTCAGCTGCGTGCGGGTCAGGCGCAGGACCTCGCCGTCCTCGCCCATGCGGCCGCCCACCAGAATCTTGCGGCCGTTGAAGAGATCCAGCTCGCCGGTGAAGTTCCGCGCGCCGTGGACGGTGATGACTTGCTCTTCGCCATGGGAAGGATCGACGATCTCGATCGAGCCTTCGAGGATGATGAAGCAGTCGACGTTGCGCTCGCCGCGCGAGAAGACGACGCTGCCCTTGGCCAGCTTCTCCCGCGTGCCGAAGGGCTCGGCCAGCGCGATCTGCTCCTGCGTCAGCTTGGGGAAGATCTGCCCCTCTCGTTTATAGGCATCTGCCGTGTTCCTGGCAGGCTCGGCAGGGTGCAAGTCGGCCAATTCTTCGCTCCTCGGTCGGGAATGCCCCGAAGATCGTGCGCCGGGCGGACGCCGTCAAGGTGACGATCGAGTCGATCCGGCAGGTCACAGGCAGCGCTCGGATCCGGCTTCTCGGAGTCGAACGAGTCGCCCGGTCGATGGAACCGCCAAAGCCGGATCGTCTTGGATGAATTCGCTTCGACGATGCCGCCGCAGGGCTGCCGTGTCGTTCGTCGCCTTGCGCGCCGGCCGGCGTTGGCTAGACTGCCCCGGATATGCCCGACCGCCCGTCCCCAGACACACCGCCAGATCCGACCCGAGGCCCGAATCTGGGTCCGACCCGGGGCCCGGTCGAGACCTTCGAGAGCTTGGCTCCCATCGAGCGGCTGCTTGCCGTGATGGCGAAACTGCGCAACCCCGATGGCGGCTGCCCCTGGGACCTGGAGCAGAGCTACGCCACCATCGCGCCCTACACCATCGAGGAGGCCTACGAGGTCGCCGATGCCATCGAGCGCGGCGATCTGGCCGACCTGAAGGACGAGCTGGGCGACCTGCTGTTGCAGGTGGTCTTCCACGCGCAGATGGCCGCCGAGGAGAGCGCCTTCGACTTCGCGGCCGTCGCAGAGGCCGTCGCGGAGAAGATGATCCGCCGGCATCCGCATGTCTTCGGCAGCACCGAGGCCGAGGCCGCCGAGACGGTCACTGTCAATTGGGAGGCGATCAAGGCAGCCGAGCGCGCCGCCAAGGCCAAGGACGGCAAGCCCTCGGCGCTGGACGGCGTGGCGCGGGGCCTGCCGGCCCTGCTGCGCGCGGTCAAGCTGCAGAAGCGTGCCGCGCGCGTCTCCTTCGACTGGGGCGAGATCGCGCCGGTGATTGCCAAGATCGAGGAAGAACTCGGCGAGCTGAAGGTGGAGATGGCGCAAGACCAGCCCCATCCCGAGCGGCTGCAGGACGAGCTGGGCGATCTGCTCTTCGCCACCGTCAACCTCGCGCGCCACATGAAGATCGACCCAGAAGCCGCTCTGCGGCATACCAATAGCAAGTTCGAGCGCCGCTTTCGCGCGCTCGAGGCCGAGCTGACCGCCGGCGGGGCCGAGCTGGCCGAGGCCGGCCTGGAAGCGATGGAGGCGGCTTGGCAGCGTGCCAAAGCTGCAGAAGCCAAAACACCGGAAGAGGAGACTCCATGATCGGGAGCGTCGACCCCAAGACCCTGACCGTCTTCGTCACCGGCGCCACGGCAGGGTTCGGCGCCGCCTGCGCCCGCCGTTTCGCCAGCGCCGGCGCCAAGGTGGTGATGACCGGTCGGCGGACCGAGCGTCTGCAGGCCCTGGCCGACGAACTGGGCGAGCGGGCGCACCCGCTGCAATTGGACGTTCAGGACCGGGCGGCGGTGGAGGCCGCGGTCGCAGGGCTGCCGGCCGACTTCGCGGAGATCAACCTGCTGATCAACAACGCCGGGCTGGCCCTGGGGTTAGATCCGGCGCAGAACGCCGATCTCTCCGACTGGGAGACCATGGTGGACACCAACATCAAGGGCCTCCTCTACTGCACGCGCGCGATCCTGCCCGGAATGGTCGCGCGCGACGAAGGTCACGTCATCAACCTCTCTTCCGTCGCCGGCAGCTACCCCTACCCCGGCGGCAACGTCTACGGTGCCACCAAGGCCTTCGTGACACAGTTCTCGCTGAATCTGCGCGCCGACCTGCTGGGCAAGCAGGTGCGCGTGACCTCAATCGAACCCGGCCTGTCCAAAACGGAGTTTTCCGAAGTCCGCTTCAAGGGAGATACCGAGAGGGCGCAGGCCAACTACGAAGGCATTCAGACCATGAGCAGCGAGGACATCGCCGAGTGCATCTTCTTCGCCGCCACCCTGCCCCGCCACGTCAACATCAACCGGCTGGAGATGATGCCGGTGATACAGGCCTTCCAACCCCTCGCCGTGCATCGCGGCGGGGGATGAAGTTGGCCGATAGGCCATCGGACCTCGTGATCGCCGACGTTCAGGCCTGGGAGGAATAGCAGCCCCTTTCGATCTCTTCGATCAGGCCCGGCCGGCTGGGTGACCAGCCGAGCATTCGCCGTGCCTTCTCTGCGGTAACGCGGGAGTTGGACCCGAATGCGAAGTGCGCTGCCTCCGGACTCCACCGTCGCGCCGCCTCGTCGATAGAAAGGCATCGGGTCTTACCGGTGAAGCCGAGCATTTGGCTGATCGCGACGGCAACATCGCGCAGGCTGCACTCGCCCTGTTCCGCGAAAAAGAAAGACCCCGCCGGGGCCGTTTCCAAAGCAAGCAGATAGAGATCGACCAGATCGTCTATGTGAACGTTTGACCAGATGTTCGAACCGTCGCCGATGAACCGGCCGGCGCCGCTCTCGCGCGCAAGTGCGATCAGCCAGGGAATCTGGATGCTGTCTGCCTTCGGACCGCGTCCCTGCCCGTAAATCATGGTCGGACAGATCACAGTGCTCCGGACCCCTGCCGTCGCGGCGGCGCGCACGGCGCGGTCGATGGCGACTCGTCCAGCCTTCTCAAATCTCGGGGCAATGTGACTGTCTTCGGAAAAAACCGGTGCATTGTGCAGACCGGCCGCCATGTCGCCCACAATGCTTGACCCGCTGGTATGGATAAGTTGTTTCCCCGTACCCGCAAGCGCAAAGACCAGCGCGCTGACGGCAAAGGAATCATCTGCGTCTGCGGCATTGATCGTTGCGTCCGCTGCTCGCGCCTCCTCCACGAGACTGGACCAATCCGCCAGGCTACCGCGCACGGGGACGACCCCCATCTCCTCGAGTGCGCCTGCACTGGCTTCGCTCCGGGCGAGACCCCGCAACTCGGCCCCACGGTCAAGGAGTGCACGGGCAAGCGACCCTCCGATGTAGCCGGTCGCCCCGGTGATAAAGACCTTCATCTGCTTCTCCTGCGCCAAGAGATCGTTTACGCCCCGGAGATGGCTGCTAAATCTCCTTTGCCGTAGGTTCACGATGATCGAAATGCTTTTGATAGAATCGCATGACTAAGACGCGCATCGACGAGATGGAGATCTTCGCGGCGGTCGCCACCGCAGAAAGCTTCTCGGAGGCGGCACGGCGGCAGGGTTTGTCGCCTTCTGCGATCAGTAGGCTGGTGGCACGGCTCGAAAGAAGGCTCGAAGTCCGCTTGGTCGTCCGCTCCACCCATGGCTTGACGCTCACCGCCGAAGGCAGCCGATACGCCGAGGCATGCCGAAGCATCCTGGACTCAATCGAAGACGCCGAAGCGGCTGTTTGCGGCAGGCAGGCCGCTTTGAGCGGTCCGCTGCGTATCAGCAGTTCAGGCCCGTTGGCCTTTCATATCATGGCGCCGCTCGTGGCGGGTTTCCGGGACCGCCACCCAGGGATCGATCTGGAGTTCCTGGTTTCCGACAGCCTGATCGATCTGATCGAAGAGCGTGCCGACGTCGCATTGCGCATCGGGACGCTTCGGGATTCGGCATTGAAGCTCAGACGCCTCGGCAGGGTCCGAATGCTCCACGTCGCCGCACCCTGCTACCTTGAGACCTTCGGCGTCCCGGCAACGCGCGAAGATCTCAAGCACCATAGCTTGCTGAGTTTCCCCTTGGATCGCGGGCGCTCTAGCGCCACGGCACGCCTCGGTCCCGCGACGGATAGCGGCGAAATGCTCCGGCATCTTGCGTTGCACGGCCTCGGCATCGCCCGCCTCGCCGCCTTTCACGCGGCTGGCGACCTGGCCCGTGGCGATCTGGTGCAGATCTTGGAAGAGGAAGCTGAAACAGACGTCCTGGATCTGTCTGCCGTCTTCCAGTCGCACAGGCAGCCGGCACCGCGGGTCACGGCATTCCTCGACTACCTTGTTCTCGCTGCCGGCGACAGGCTGTCGTGAGTTCCGAGCGCAAGCTCCACTCTTCGCCATGATGTCCAGCATCTGCATCTGACGACAAGCGCCAGCAAGAGCTGTAGCGGATCGGAGAGTGGCTACTGTCTCGCTACTCCACAAACGTCATGAGGTGTCTCAGATCGCTGATGACCTCTGTTGCGCCTGCTGCGCCGAGGCGCTCATGATGGTCCTTCGCGCAGTGTGCGCCGCCGGTGAAGCCGATGCAGCGCATCCCGGCTGCGACCGCGGCCGTAACGCCGGCCACGCTGTCTTCCACCACGAGACAACGCTCGCTGCCGACCGCCATCGCGCGCGCTGCGTATTCGAACAGGTCCGGGTGCGGCTTTCCCCGCGACACCAGCGCCGTCGAGAAGATACTGGGATACAGCAGTTCGAAGAGGTCGGCTTCGACAAGGCCCAAGGCGAGTTTCGCCGGCGCGGAGCTGGAGGCCACGCACTTCCTGGTTTTCATGGACGAAAGGACCTCCGCCGCCCCGTCGATGGCGCGGAGTTCGGAGCGGTAGCGTTCCAGAATCGATCTCTTAACGTCAGCCTGAAGGGTGGCGGGCAGCGGGCGGCCGAGGTCGGCTTCGACGGCGGCGTACATGGCATCGGCCGGAACACCTGCGAAGCGCTCTACGATCTCGGCCGTGGTGATCTCGTATCCGGCCCTCGTCAGAGCCTCCGCATCGGCCGAACAGGCGATGACTTCGCTGTCCAGCAGAACGCCGTCGCAGTCGAAGATCACCAACTCGGTCGTTTCGATCCTGGGCGACGTCATCGAGCGGCGCGCACGCTTCACGCTGTGCTTTCCAGCATCTGCGTCGGATCGATGGCGTTGGTGCCCTTACGGATCTCGAAGTGGAGCTGCGGCTGGTCGACGTTGCCGCTGGAGCCGACGCGGGCGATGGTCTGGCCGCGCCGCACGGTCTCGCCGAGCCGCACGATGACGCTCTCGGCGTGGGCATAGGCCGTGACCCAGCCGTCGGCATGCTTGATCAGCACGAGCTTGCCGAAGCCCTTCAGCTCCGAGCCGACGTAGGCGACTACACCGTTCTCGGCCGCCTTGATGGGCGCACCGCGCGGCGCCGCGATGTTGATGCCGTCGTTATGGCGGCCGCCGTCTTGCGGGCCGTAGCGCGAGAGGATGCGCCCGCGCAACGGCCAGCCGAACCGTCCGCCGGCACGTGGCGGCGGTTGCGGGATCGCCGCCGTTTGGGGCGGAGGGGCAGGCTGAACCGCCGGTGCCGGTACGGGCGGTTGGGCCTGCGGCGGACTTTGCGGCGGGGTTTGCGCCCCTGCCGTGGCGGGACGGCGGGGCGGCAGCGGCGGCTGGCCTGTCGGCGCGGCCGGCAAGTCGGCCGCAGGGGGCGCCGAGGACGGCGGTATCGGCGTTGGCGAAGGTGCTGTCGGTTGCGACGGCGGCGTTCGCAAGACCTGTTGCGGCGCTTGCAGCGGTTGCGGTGCGGCAGGCGTTCCCGCCGCGGCGATCTGGCGGACCCCAGCCTCCGGCAGCACCAGGCGCTGGCCGACACGAATCTCGAAGGGCGCACCCACCCCGTTCAGGCGCGTCAGCTCGCTCATGTCGACGCCGTGGGTGCGCGAGATGCCATAGACGGTCTCGCCCGCCTTCACCACATGCACCTCCGCACGCGGCACGATCAGGTCGCGCCCGACGCCGAGGCTGTAGGGCGGCGCCAACCGGTTGGCATCGATGAGCGCCCGCAGCGGCAGCCCGGCGCGCCGGGCGATGGCATAGACCGTGTCCCCGGCCTGCACACGGTACAGACCGGAGGGAATCGGCAGCTCGTCCTGCTGCGCCAGGAAAGCGACCGGCGTTGCCGGCCGGCGCGGCGGCAGCGGCGGCGGTTCCATCGGCGTGACGCCCGGCTCGGGCAGACTGGCGGTCTGCAGGCAGCCCGACAGGCCCAGCATTACCGCCAGGAACAGGACCAGCGGCCCCAGGAAACGCGGCCACCGGGCCGGTCTCATGCGGAACGGCCCCCGGCCACGGCCGGCGGATCGCCCACCAGGGGCACGAAGCGCACCATGCCGAGCCGCGTTTCCCGGACCCCGCTGTCCGTCTTCTCCAGCTTGACCAACTCCTGGCTCCGCCCGGTTTCGCCGACCGGCAGCAGCATGATCCCGCCCGGGCGCAGTTGCTGCAGCAGCGGTTCGGGCGGCAGAGCCGCGGCACAGGTGACGATGATGCGTGGGAAGCTGTGCGGCTCGGGCCAGCCGCGGCTGCCGTCGCCAAGCCGGGTTGTGACGTTGTGCAGGCGCAGCTCGGCGAAGCGCGCCTCCGCCTCGTCCAGCAGCGGTTTGTGCCGCTCGATGCTGTAGACGCGGCGCGCCAGCCGCGCGAGCACCGCGGCCTGGTAGCCTGAGCCTGTGCCGATCTCGAGAACGGTCATCGTCTTGTCGACGGCCAGTTCCGCCGTCATCTGCGCTACGACTTCGGGTTGGCTGAGAGTTTGCCCCTGACCGATCGGCAAGGCCAGATTCTCGTAGGCCTGGTCGCGAAAGGCATGCGGGACGAAGAGCTCGCGCGGCACGCGCTCGAGTGCGGCCAGCACCTCGGTGCTGGCGATGCCCGCCCGTCGCAGCTGCATCAGCAGCCGGATCTTGCGGGCCTCCAACGTCACCGCAGCCGGTCCTTCAGCGCCGCCAGGGCCTTGTGATGCGTGAGGTCGAGATGCAGCGGCGTGACGGCGATCGCGCCCTCGTCGACCGCGGCCAGATCGCTCTCGCGGTCGCTGGTGGTGTCCGCGGCCCAATCGCCGATCCAGACATAGGGACGTCCCCCTGGGTCCTGGCCCTCGACAAGACCGACGGAAGCGTCGCGGCGGCCGGTGTGGGTCACGCGCACCTCCTCGATGGTCGAAGCCTGCGGGACCGGGAAGTTCACGTTGATCAACTGGTCGCGTTGCCAGTCGAAGCCGTAGAGCCGTTCGACCAGCCGCGGGATCCAGGCTTCCGCCGGCGCGAAGTCGACCGGCTGACCGGGCGTGCCGACCTGGCTGAAGGCGATGGCCCGCAGGCCCAGAAAGGCGGCCTCCATGGCGGCCGCGACGGTGCCCGAGTAGCCAACGTCCTCGGCCAGGTTGGCGCCGTGATTGACGCCGGAGAGCACCAGGTCGGGCCGCCGGTCCTCCAGCAGCTTGTTGACGGCGACCAACACGCAGTCGGTCGGGGTGCCGTCGACCGCCAAGCGGTGTTCGCCGAAGCGGCGCACCCGTAGCGGACGACGCGTGGTCAGGGAGTGGCTGGTGGCCGACTGCTCGACTTCAGGAGCCACGACCCAAACGTCGTCGCTGAGGCTGCGCGCGGCCGCCTCCAGCACCTTCAGGCCGGGCGCGTGGATGCCGTCGTCGTTGGTGACCAGAATGCGGGCCTGCTTCAGCTCGGTCATGAGACGGCGATACGCTCCTGTCCGCCCAGGTAGGGCTGCAGCACCTCGGGCACCCGGATCGAGCCGTCGGCCTGCTGGTAGGTCTCGAGAACGGCGATCAGCGCCCGGCCGACCGCGACGCCGGAGCCGTTCAGGCTATGCAGGAAGCGGGTGCCCTTTTCGCCCTCCGGCCGATAGCGCGCCCTCATGCGGCGGGCCTGGAAGTCCCCGGTGTTGGAGCAGCTCGAGATCTCACGGTAGGCCCCCTGCCCCGGCAGCCAGACCTCAAGGTCGTAGGTCTTGCGCGCGCCGAACCCGGTGTCGCCGCTGGCCAGTACGACGACGCGGTAGTGCAGCCCCAGGCGCTTCAGAACCTCCTCGGCACAGGCCGTCATGCGCTCGTGCTCGGCTTCCGACTGTTCCGGCAGCGTGACCGAGACCAGCTCGACCTTCTCGAACTGGTGCTGTCGCAGCATGCCGCGGGTATCCCGCCCGGCGGCCCCGGCCTCCGAGCGGAAACAGGGCGTGTGCGCGGTGAAGCGCAGCGGCAGCTCCGCCTGATCCAGGATCTCCTCGGCGACCAGGTTGGTCAAAGGCACTTCGGCGGTCGGAATCAGCCAGTAGCCCTCCTCGGTACGAAACTGGTCCTCGCCGAACTTCGGCAGCTGTCCGGTGCCGAAAAGCACATGATCGCGCACCAGCAGCGGCGGCTGGACCTCCAGATAGCCATGCTCCCGGGTATGCAGATCCAGCATGAACTGGGCCAGCGCCCGGTGCAGCCGCGCCACCTGGCCCTTGATCACCACGAAGCGCGACCCAGACAGCTTCGCGGCGGCTTCGAAGTCCAGGCCGGCTAGGCCCTCGCCCAAGTCGAAGTGTTCTTTCGGCGTGAAATCGAACTCCGGCTTGTCGCCCTGCACCCGCAGGACTTCATTGGCGCTCTCGTCGGGACCGTCGGGCACATCGGCGGCCAGCGCGTTGGGCAGGCCCGACAGCAGCGTCTCCAGCGCTTCGCCGACGCTCCGCTCCTCCTGTTCGGCCGTCGCCATCCTGTCCTTGAGCTGAGCGACCTCGGCCATCAGCGTGTCGGCGCTCTCGCCGGCGCGTTTTTTCAGGCCGATCTCCTTGGAGGCCTCGTTGCGCCGCGCCTGCATCTCCTGCAGCTCGGTCTGCATGCGACGGCGCTTTCCGTCGAGCTCCAGGATCTCGGACGACAGCGGGCTCAGGCTCCGCCGCACCATCGCGGCGTCGAAGTCCTCAGGCGCTTCGCGGATCCAGCGGAGATCGTGCATCGAACGGAAACCCGGTTTCTGGAGGAACTGGCAGGGCCTTGGATAAAGCCCTTTGCGTGGATCGGCTTATAGGCCGAGCCGTCGCGTCGCGTCCAGGGTCGCAGGCCTGTCACAGGAGGCTGTTAAAGGGCGCTTGGAGGGTCTTCGACTGCCGTCAGCTTTCGAGCTCGCGGTCCAGTTCTTCCTCGCGCTGACGGCGGCGCTTCTCCACCAGCTTGGCCATGTAGATCGAGATTTCGTAGAGCAGCACGATCGGCACGGCGAGGCTGATCTGGGAGATCGGGTCCGGCGGCGTCAGCAGCGCGGCGACCACGAAGGTCGCGACAATGGCGTACTTGCGCTTCTTCGCCATGCCTTCCGAAGAGGCGATGCCGACCCGCGCCAGCAGCGTCATGATGACCGGAAGCTGGAAGCAGAGGCCGAAGGCGAAGATCAGCTTCATGGTCAGCGACAGGTACTCGTTGACCTTCGGCTCCAACTGGATGGCCAGGCTGTCGGTGCCGCCCGGCGCCTCGAACTGAATGAAGAAGTCCCAGGCCAGCGGCAGGATCGCGAAGTAGACCAGCGCGCCGCCGATGAAGAAGAGGATTGGCGAGGCGACCAGGAACGGCAGGAACGCGGCCTTCTCGTGCTTGTAGAGGCCCGGCGCCACGAACCTGTAGATCTGCCCCAAGAATACCGGACAGGTGACGAAGGCGGCGGCGAAGAAGGAGACCTTGACGTAGGTGAAGAAGACCTCCGTTAGGTTGGTGAAGATCATCCGCCGGGCTTCGCCTTGCTCCATGCCGATTTCCAGCAGGATGTCCGCCAGGGGTTTGACCAGGAAGCGATAGATGTCTTCCGACAGGAACCAGGCGCCGATAAAGGCCACGATCAGGGCGCCGACCGAATAGAGCAGACGCGTACGCAGCTCGATCAGATGATCGAGCAGCGGCATCTTCTGCAGGTCGTCTTTCGTCGCGTCGGTCATTTCGGGCCCGTCAGGGTCTCACTATGCAAGCCTTCGATCGGCCGGGCTAGCCGGCCTTGCTCGCGCTTTCTTCGGTCGTGGCCGCGGCGCCCTCGGCAGTCTTGTCGCTCGCCGCTTCACGCACCGTTGTCTTACTGCCCGTTGTCTTACTGCCCGGCGCCGTCTCCTCTGCCGGCGACGCGTCTTGCGGCGGCCGGACCGAGTTGCCCGGGGCGATCTTGGCCGGGTGCTTGACCACCTTAGCCCGAGGCGTATCGGCTTGCGTTTCGGGCTCGTCTTTCGCTTTCGCGTCCGAGGTCGTCTTGTCGGAGCTCTCGGTCTCGGCAGCCTTGGTGGGACCGCCGATCTTTTCTACCTGCGTCGCCTCGCGCGCACTGGTCTCGAAGGCCTTCGCCTCTGCGCTCAATTCCCCGCTGGGGTCGACCGCGTTCGCAATGCTTTTGGCGATGTTACCGCGATTGGTCGCCTCGAGCGCCTTGCGGGCATCGTCGAGTTCGGCCTCACGGACCATCTCGTCGACGCCCGACTGGAACTCTCGGGCAAGCGAACGCGCCTTGCGCACCCACTGTCCGACGGTGCGCAGCGCTCCCGGAAGATCCTTCGGACCGATGATGATGAGCGCCAGCATGGCAATCACCATCATCTCGGTCCAGCCGATGTCGAACATGGCCTACCCGGCGCTGGCAGAGGAAAAAAGTGCGCCTGCGCCCCGCCAGAGGCCCAGAGCGCAGACAGATTCAGCCGTTGGCGACTTTCTTGTCGTCCTTGGTCTCGCTTTCGGTCGAACGCTCTGCCGTGGTCGCAGCGGCGCTCTCCTTGCCTTGCTCCAACTTGGCCGAGGCGACTTCGTCGGAGTCCTCTTCGGCTTTACCGTCTTCCTTCAAACCGCGCTTGAACTGGTTGATGCCGGAGCCGACGTCTTTCATCAGCCGCGGAATCTTGCCAGCACCGAAAAGCAGGACGATGATCAGAACGACGATCGCAACCTGCCATATGCTGATACCCATCAAGGTCTCCTCTTAGGGGCGTCGCTTTCGCCCGGATATGACCGGGACTATCGCAAAAAGCCTTCGCAGCCGCAATCTTGCGCGCGACCGCAGTTCAGGTCGCGCGCTCCACCGCGACGGATCCACCTTCATGTAACGTCGGCGAGCGGAAAAACGAAGGCCAAAGCGGGATCCAGGTCAAGACTGAAGGCATCTTCAGTCGCAGGGAGAAAACGACCGGGGACACGCGCGTGCAGGTGGAGCGGATCGCCGCCCGCCCAGTTTACCGAGAGATGCACGATCGAGGTGCGCCCCAGCAGCCGGGCGGCGATGACCTGCGCCGCGGCCGCGCCCGATCCCGCCGTCTCGCCGGGCGGCAGGAGCCGGATCGCCTCCGGCCGCACCAGAACCTCGACCGGCCGGCCATCGCCGAGATCGCTTGCCGGCAGGGGGCCCAAGGGCGTCAGCACCCGTCCGCCCTCGACCTGCCCGGGCAACCTGTTGATTTCGCCGAAGAACTCGGCCGCGAAGGCGGTTGCGGGGTGAAAGTACAGCCGATCCGGGGCGCCGACCTGAACCAGCCGGCCGTGATTCATCAAGGCGATCCGGTCGGCCATGAACATGGCTTCCTCCGGATCGTGCGTGACCATCAGCGTCGCGGTGCCCGCTGCCTCCAGAACATGCAGGGTCTCGTCGCGAACCTCGTGCCGCAGGCGCTCGTCCAGCCCGGAGAAAGGTTCGTCGAGCAGCATGACGCGCGGCTGCGGCGCCAGGGCGCGTGCCAGGGCGACGCGCTGCTGCTGCCCGCCCGACAGCTCGTGAGGGTAGTTGTCTTCGAAGCCGGTCAAGCCGACCTGCCGCAGCGCCTGCGCCACGGCTGCCTGTCGCTCGCGCCCTGCAAGGCTCTGCAGACCGAAGGCGATGTTGTCGCCGACACTGAGGTGCGGGAAGAGGGCATAGTCCTGGAACACCAGTCCGACGGAGCGGCTTTCCGGGGGCGTGCTGCGGCCCGGGACCGCAACGGTGCGGCCATTCATGGCAATGCGCCCCTGCTGCAATACCTCCAGGCCGGCGGCAAGCCGTAATGCGGTGGTCTTGCCGCAGCCCGACGGCCCCAGAAGGCAGACCAACTCACCCGGCTCCAGGGCCAACGAGAGTTCGTCGACGGCCAGGACGCTGCCGAACCGATGGGTGACGGCCTCCAACGCCAGGGCGGCGGGTGCCTCTGCGGCTACGGTCGCTTCAGCGCGGGCGGCCGGCATCTGCGTCCTCGCTTGCATCCGTCGTGTCCTCGGCGCCCTCGTCCTCTCCGACCTCTGCGTCTCGCTCTTCGTCTTCCCCGCCGTCTCCGTCCTCGCCGTCTCCGTCCTCGTCCTGCTCTTTCGCTTCGTCGTTTGCAGCATCGCGCGAGGCTTCCGCGCTGGTTGCCGGCTCCGGCGTTGCGGTCACACCGAACTCGGCGACCAGGGCTTCGTCGCTTCCGAGCTCTTCGTCCTCCAGGTCCTCGTCGTCTTCGGTTTCATCGGAAACGGGCCCCGCGGGCGGCAGCTCACCACGGGCGCCCAGGGCGGTAATCGCCGGACGCGCATCCAGCAGGCCGGCAGCCTTCAACTCCTCCAGACCCGGCAGAGAGGTCACGGCGTCCAGGCCGAAGTGATCCAGGAAGGCTTCCGTGGTGCCCCAGGTGACCGGCTTTCCCGGTGTGCGCCGACGCCCGCGCGGCTTGATCCAGCCAGCCTCCAGAAGCGTGTCGAGCGTACCCTTGGAGAGCGCAACGCCCCGGATTTCCTCGATTTCCGCCCGGGTGACCGGCTGATGATAGGCAACAACGGCCAGGGTCTCGATCGCCGCCCGCGAGAGCTTGCGTCGCGTATCGCTTTCGATCCGCATTTTCGGCGCCAAGTCCTGCGCCGTACGGAAGGCCCATTTATCGCCGATCCGCCGCAGGTTGACGCCGCGGGCTTCGTAGAGGCCGGCAAGCTCTTGCAGCATCCGGCCTAGGTCTGCGTCCTCGGCGAAATGGCGTGCCAGATCCTTCTCACCCAAGGGTTCCGAGGCCGCGAACAGCAGGGCCTCGAGCAGGCGAATCTGCTGGAAACGAACTTCGCTCATACGTCCGGTTTACCGCTTGCAATATCGCTGATCTGAGAGCGTCCCTCTTCCCCCTCGACATCCTCGTCAGGCATGTCGCTCTCGCCGCGGCCGGGGCGCAGGAAGATGGATCCATAGGTCCCGTCCTGCCGGATTTCGACTTGGCCGCTCTTGGCGAGCTGGAGACTGGCGACGAAGGTGCTGGCCAGGGCCGAGCGCCGGCGCAAGGGGGTAATCGCCGCCTGCAGTTCCGGCGGCATGAAGGCCTGCAGCCTGCGCCACCCCGGTACGCCTTGCCCCAACAGCCGGCCCAAACGCTCCACGGCATCTTCGACGGAATGGAGGTCGAGTGCGAGAATGCGCAACGACTGCGTCCCGCGGTCGCGCCGGGCCTGCCCGTAGGCACTCAACAACTCGTAGAGCGTGACCTCCCAGGTCACCTTGTTCACCCGCTCCAGAGCCTCGGGCATGCCGCGGGCGAAGACTTCGCTGCCGAGCTGCGGCCCGGCCATCAGCTTGCGGCCGGCCTCCTGCATCGCCTCCAGGCGCTGCAGCTTGAACTTCAGCGCCGCGGCCATCTCGGCCCCCGAAGGCTCGGCTTCGCCCTCGGGCTCCGGCAGCAGCAGGCGGGACTTGAGGTAGGCCAGCCAGGCCGCCATCACCAGATAGTCGGCGGCAAGCTCCAGGCGCAGGCGCCGCGCCTGATTGACGAAGACCAGATACTGCTCCGCCAGCGCGAGGATCGAAATCTTGGTGATGTCGACTTTCTGGTCGCGGGCCAACTGCAACAGCAGATCGATGGGGCCCTCGAACCCCTCCAGGTCGAGCAGCAGTTGCTCGCCGAGCACGAGGGCCTCGGGGGCATCCTCTTCAAAGCTGTCCGCTTGGGTTTCTTCTGCGCTCACGGCGGCGCGGTTCTCCGGCTGAGATCGAATGCGACGATGGGATGAGGGGCTTATCTGACAGGCTTAGACCAAGGTCGGTGGCTTGCCAACCGGGTCTGCAAGCGAATCGCCCGGCGCCTCACCCGATCGCGACCGTGGAGAGCAGCTCTTCGAGCGCCTCCGCCGCCGCCAGGGAGTCGAACAGACTGGGCGCTCTGCGCTGGGCCTCCGCCTCCGTGAGACGCCGGCGGGCCGTTTCGGTCAAGGGGGAAGCGGCCTCGGCCACCTGCTGCATCTCCGTCGACTCGCCGTTGCAGTGCAGAGCCACATCGCAGCCGGCGGCCAGAGCTCCGGCGGTTCGCTCGGACAGCGTGCCGCTCAGGGCCTGCATCGAGAGGTCGTCGGACACCAAGAGGCCGTCGAACCCGATTTCGCCGCGGATAACCTCCTCGATCACGGTCGGCGAGACCGTGGCCGGACGATCGGGATCGACGGCGTCATAAACGACATGCGCGGTCATGGCCCAGGGCGCGTCGGCCAAGGCGCGAAAAGCGGCGAAGTCCGTCCGACTCAACTCGCTCCGCGGCGTATCCACCGACGGCAGCTCGAGATGGCTGTCGACGGAGGCCCGGCCGTGTCCGGGGATATGCTTGACGACAGGCACAACCCCGCCGCCGAGAAAGCCTTCGCAGGCCGCGCGGGCCAATGTCGCGACCAGGCTTGGGTCGCTGGCGAAGGCGCGGTCGCCGATCACCGCGTGCGTGTTCTTGAACGATAGGTCGAGAAGTGGCGCACAGTCGACTGTAATACCGAGAGAAAGCAGCTCATGGGCAAGCAGCCGCGCATTCAGGCGAACGGCCTCGACCGCAAGCCGTAGATCGCGCTCGGCCAGGCGGCCGAACAGGCGCGGCGGCGGCGCCTGGCGCCAGGTCGGCGGTTTCAGGCGCTGCACCCGCCCGCCTTCCTGATCGATCAGCACGGGGGCGTCGGCCCGGTCGACGATGGTCCGAAAGGCTTCGGTCAGTGCCCTGACCTGGTCCGGCGTATCGACGTTACGCGCGAAAAGGATCAGCCCAAGCGGATTGGTTTCGGCAAAGAAGCCGCGCTCCCAGTCGCTCAGCTCCCGGCCGGCACAGCCGTAGATGGCCGCTGAGACCGGGAGGGAAGAAACCGCAGGTTCGGTCACCGCTCAGTGCTGCTTGGCCAGGCAATCGGTTCCGGCCGCCTGCAACAAGCCGCAGAGGTCGGTTGCCGTTGCACGATTGGGCAGCGGCCCGGCCTGCAGGCGATGAAACACCCCCTGCCCCTCGACCGTCACGGTCTGGGTCACCAAGGTGAGGCTGCCGAGCAGATTGGGATGTTTGGACTGCAACCTGGCCCACTCTGCGTCGACCGCGGCCTGATCGCGGAGCGCGGCCATCTGCAGGACCCAATCGCCGCTCTGCACCCCAGCCGCACCAGCGGTTGGCGCAGGCGCGGGCGTCGCCGCGGTTTCGGGTGTTGCGGTTTGGGCCGTGGTGTCCGGTGCGGCCGGCTCTTCGGCTGCGGGGGCCGGCGGCGTCGGCTCGGCGGTTTCCGGTTGCGAAGGTGACAGCGGCGGAACGGCTGGTCGCTCCGGCACCTCGACGGACTCTTCCGCCGCGAGATCGGTCGGCGCCTCTGTTGCCGGCGGCGGCGGTTCAGGTGCCTCCGCGGCCGGTGTTTCTCCGGATGCGGCCTCGTCCGGACCGGCTTCGGTGGGCCCTTCGCTCTCTGCAATGGTCGGAGCTTCGCCGAGCTGCGGCGGCGCGGGCGGCACGGTGGGCAGGTCGTCGACGGTTACGCCGGCGGTCCCCTCGGTCTCGCTGCCGGCCGTCGGGTCCGAAGCCGCCTCGGCGGCAGGATCTTCGACGATCGGCGCTTCGACGATCGGTTCAGGCGGCTGCGGGCTCTCCGGCGGCGGCAACAGGCGCTCGACCTGCTCCGGGTCTGCACCGCCTTCGGTGCCGCTGCCCCCACGGTCGTTCATCACCTCTGCGTCCTGGTGCGGAACCTCCAAGCCGCCAGGTTCTTCCGGCCGCTCCTTGACCTCGCCCAGATCGCGCTCTGCTGTGACCACCGGAAGCTCGCCGGGCGGCGCTTCCCCGGTGCCCCAGCTATAGGCATACCAGACGATGGCCGCGAAGCCGCCAAGCGCCAGGACCGCGATCGTCAGAGGCAAGAGACGACTCTTGCGCTGCGGCGCCTGAACCGTCGGCTGGCTCGGCTCTTCCGGCAGGTATCCGGTCTCCGCGGCGCGCGGGGCGATAGCAGGGCCATGGCGGACGCCGGGCGCCGGCGGCGGCACCGACTTGCCGGCTGCTGCAGCGGAGGGCTGGCTGGAGGGCGGCGGGGCCGAAGCGGCGGGAGCAGGACTGCCGGCGGCCGGCGGGCGCTGCCCCTGCCCTGCGGGTCCCTGCCCTACCGGTCCCTGTCCAAGCGGTCCGGGCCCGATAGGCGGCGACCCGGGTCGCGCCGGACCTGCGGGCGGCCGTCCTGATGCGGGCTGCCCCGGCGGTGCTTGCCCCGGTGTCGGCTGTCCCTGCCCAGGCTGACCCTGTCCGGACTGCCCCGGTGTGGGCTGCCCGGGTCTGGGCGGCATCGTGTAGGGATTCTCGTCGTTGCCGGCCATTCAAGCCGCCTCCCTCAACGCATTTCGGTGACGGGTTCGACGCCCATCACGGCCAAGCCGGAGGCGATGGTTTCCGCCAGAGCCTTGACCAGAGCCAAACGGGCTGCCGTCGCCTCTAGGTCGTCCGCGAGTAGGAAGCGCAGGCTGGCGTCGTCCTTGCCCTTGGTCCAAAGCCCGTGGAAGGCGGCGGCCAAGTCGTACAAATAGAAAGCCACCCTGTGCGGCTCGGAGGCGACAGCCGCCTGCTCTACGACTCGCGGCCAATTGGCCATCTGCTTGATTAATCCGAGCTCTGCGGAGTCGGTCAAACGCGCCAAAGGGCTAGTACCGAGGGATCGCGCATCCGTTGGAACCTGCGGTAACTCGGCCGCGGCGTGGCGCAGCACCGAGTGGGCGCGGGCATGCGCGTACTGTACGTAGAAGACCGGATTGTCGCGCGACTGCTCCAACACCTTTTCCAGATCGAAGTCGAGCTGCGCGTCCGACTTGCGGGTCAGCATGATGAAGCGGACCACGTCCTTGCCGACGTCGTCGATCAGGTCACGCAGCGTGACGAAGCTGCCCGAGCGCTTCGACATCTTCACTTCGACACCGCCCTTGGACAGCTTGACCAACTGGCAGAGCACGATCTCCAGGGTGGCCTGCTCTTCCGTCAGCGCCTTGACCGCGGCCTGCATGCGCTTGACGTAGCCGCCGTGATCGGCGCCCCAGACATCGATCTGGCGGGCGAAGCCGCGGCGGTACTTGTCGAGGTGGTAGGCCATGTCGTTGGCGAAGTACGTCCAACTCCCGTCGGACTTTTTCAGCGGCCGGTCCACGTCGTCGCCGAAGGCGGTGGCCTTGAAGAGAGTCTGCGGCCGCGGCTCCCAGTCGTCCGGCGTCTTGCCCTTCGGCGGTTCCAGGACGCCGACATAGAGCAGGTCCCGACCCTCCAGACTGGAGAACACCTCTTCGACCGCGCCGGCGTCGACCAGGCTGCGCTCGGACGTGAAGACGGCCTGATCGACGCCGAGCGCGTGCAGGTCCTGCTTGACGACACGCATCAGGAAATCGATGGCGAAGCGGCGCACCTCCGGCAGCCACACCTCCTCCGGCTCGCTCAGCCAACGGTCGCCGTCGCGCTCGACCAGGGCGCGGCCGACGTCGCGCATGTAGGCGCCGGGATAGAGCCCCGTGGGAATCTCGCCGATCTCTTCGCCGAGCGCCTCCCGATAGCGCAGGTGGGCGGTCCGCGCCAGGGTATCGACCTGACCGCCGGCGTCGTTGATGTAGTACTCGCGGGTGACCGCGAAGCCGGCCTTCTCGAGCAATCCGGCCAGGGCGTCGCCGACCACGGCGCCACGCGCATGTCCGACGGTCAGGGGGCCGGTCGGATTGGCGGAGACGTACTCGACGTTGACCTTGCGGCCTGCCCCCAGGTCGGAGCGGCCGTAGTCCCGTCCGGCCTCCAGCACCTGGCGCAGATGCGCCCGCCAGAAGTCGTCGCTCAGGCGCAGGTTGATGAAGCCCGGGCCGGCCACGGTGACATCCTCCACCGCCTCGGCGCCACGCAGGCGATCCGCCAGCAGGTCCGCGAGATCGCGGGGCTTCATGCCGGCCTGCTTGGCCAGAACCATGGCGGCGTTGGTCGAGAGATCGCCATGGCTGGGGTCGCGCGGCGGTTCCACCGCGACCCGCGTGCCGTCGAGGCCTTCGGGCAGGCTGCCGGCCGTGACCAGCGATTCGAGTGCCGTCTCGACAACGGCATGGAAGTGATTGAAGACGTTCATACTCTGGCGATTTCAGTAGTTGGACTCGAGCGTCGGATTGAGCGGCCGGAGTCGCGGGGTCAGAAGCGGACGTAGGGGTCGAAGACCTTCCGGTGAGCCTCCAGGGCATAGCGGTCGGTCATACCGGCGATGTAATCGGCGACGATCCGCGCCCGCACCGTTGGCGTTTCCGCCGTTTCGGCGCGCCGTCGCCACTCCGCCGGCAGGGTGTTGGGCTCGTCCATATAGAGGCGAAACAACTCCGAGACGACCCGCCGCGCCTTCAGGGTCTGGCGGTTGACGAGGTAATGCCGATACATGCGGTTGAAGAGGAAGTCCCGCAGAACCCGGTCGTTCTGGCGCATGGTTTCGGAAAAGGCAACAGCCGCGCGACCGGCCGTGCGGATGTCGTCAACGCCTCGAGGGGCAAGCTCGGCCAAGCGCTTGCGGGTTTCCCCCAGCAGATCCTCGACCATGACGTTGATCAGCCGCCGGATGGTTTCATGGATCCAGCGCGGCAGCTCCAGGCGGGGATAGCGCGCTTGAACCTCTTCGAAGACCGGCCCGACCAGCGGCAAGTCCATCAGGTCTTCGACGGTGAAGAGCCCGGCGCGCAAGCCGTCGTCGATATCGTGATTGTTGTAGGCGATGTCATCGGCCAGAGCCGCCACCTGCGCCTCCGCGCTGGGCCAGCCGTCCAGCTCCAGATCCCACTCCTGACAGAAGGCGGCCAGGTGGGGACGCGGCTCGGCCAGCGGACCGTTGTGCTTGACCGCCCCCTCAAGCGTTTCCCAGGTGAGGTTGAGCCCGTCGAAGTCGGCGTAGCGGGCCTCCAGCTCGGTCAGGATGCGGAAGGTCTGCTCGTTGTGATCGAAGCCGCCATGGTCTTGCATGGCGCCGTCCAGCGCCTCTTCACCGGCATGGCCGAAGGGGGTGTGGCCGAGGTCGTGCGCCAGCGCCACGGCTTCCGCCAGATCCTCGTTCAGGCCCAACTGGCGGGAGATCGAGCGGGCGATCTGGGCCACCTCCAGCGAGTGGGTCAGCCGGGTACGGTAGTAGTCGCCCTCGTGATAGACGAAGACCTGGGTCTTGTATTGCAGCTTGCGGAAGGCCCCCGAATGCACGATTCGATCACGATCGCGCTGGAAGGGCGTACGGGTCGGACTCTCGGGTTCGGCCAGCCGCCGGCCGCGCGTCCGGAGCGGATCGCAGGCATAGACGGCAGGCTGGCGCGGCAAAGGCAGGCTCATGGCCGCAAGCCCTACCCCAGCCGTTGCGCTGCGGCAATCACCCTCGCGTCGATCTCACGCCGATTGCCGCGATAAGCGCTGCATCTTAACAGAGCCGCTCAGATGGACTACATCTAGGGGGTCATTCCCGTCGGAGACGAAACCATGCCGGATAGTGCCCCTCTTCCCGCCTTCTCGCTCAGCGAGAGCGCCGCGACACGAATCAACGCGCTTGTGACTCAAGAGCAGACCGGCAGCATGCTGCGCGTGTCCGTTTCGGGCGGCGGCTGCTCCGGCTTTCAGTATGGCTTCGATTTCGACACCCAGGTCGAGGACGACGACCGGGTGTTCGAGCGCGATGGCGCCAAGGTCGTGATCGACGAGACCTCTCTGGAGTTGCTGACCGGCAGCCAGATCGACTTCGTCGAAGACCTGATGGGCAGCTACTTCAAGATCGAGAACCCTCAGGCCGAATCGGCCTGCGGCTGCGGTTCTTCCTTCTCCATCTCGCTTTAGCGGCGCAGTTCGCGCTCACGTCGCGCGACCAAGACTGCTAGAACGGCCTCGGGATTTCGGGGCCGTTTTCCTTTTGCGGCGGTCACCGGCCCGCGAAACCCCATCTGCCCGCCCGCTGCAGGAGAGTGCCCGACATCATGGTCAAGATCGCCAGTTGGAACGTGAACTCGATCAAGACGCGCCTGCCGAACGTGCTGGACTGGCTGGACACCGCCGCGCCCGACGTGCTGCTGCTGCAGGAACTCAAGTGCCAGACCGGAGACTTTCCGGAAATGGAGTTCACCGCGCGGGGCTACAACGCGCTGGCGGTCGGGCAGAAGAGCTATAACGGCGTCGCGGTGCTTTCCCGCGACGCCATCCAGGATCCGCTGGCGGCACTGCCCGGCGACCCCGACGACACCCAGGCCCGCTATCTGGAGGTGACCACCTGTGGCCTCCGCGTGGCCTCGATCTACCTGCCCAACGGCAATCCCACGGGGACGGAAAAGTTCGACTACAAGCTGGCCTGGATGCAGCGCCTGACCGAGCATGCCCGCACCATCCTGGCCGAGGAATGGACCCTGGTGCTCGGCGGCGACTACAACGTGATTCCGGAGCCGCTGGACTGCCACGATCCGGGGGCCTGGACAGGCGACGCCCTGTTCCAGCCGGCCACGCGCGCCGCCTTCCGCGGCCTGGTCAACCTGGGATATCTGGAGGCCTACCGCGCCCTGCACGGCGCGCAGCCCGGCGCCTATACCTTCTGGGACTATCAGGGCGGCGCCTGGCCGGCCGACGAAGGCATCCGGATCGACCATCTGCTGCTCAGCCCGCAGGCGGCCGACCGGCTGGAGGCCTGCGAGATCGACCGCGACCCGCGCGGCAAGGAACGACCGAGCGACCACACCCCGATCTGGTGCAGCCTCACGGAGTAAGGCGCCGAGATGCCCTTTCTGCCGATCTACGACAATAACCCGCGGGTTCACATCCTCCGGCCCTACGTCACCTGGAGCCTGATCGCCCTCAACGTTCTGGTGTTCGTTTGGCAGACCTCGGGCGGCGACTCAGGATTCCAGGAGTCCGTTTACCGCTTCGGCTTCATTCCGGCCGTCTTCGGTGGCGGCGCGGTGCTGCCGCCCGCGCTGCAAGCACCTCCGTCGTTCCTGACCCTCTTCACCAGCCAGTTCCTGCACGGCGACACCTTCCACCTCGCCTTCAACATGCTGTTTCTCTGGGTTTTCGGCGACAACATCGAGGACGCGCTCGGCCGGCTGCGATTTATCGTCTTCTACCTCTTGAGCGGTGTCATCGCCGCTCTGGCGCATTTCGTCTTCGATGTCGGCTCGGAGATTCCGGTGGTGGGGGCATCGGGCGCGATCTCCGGCGTGCTCGGCGCCTACCTGCTGCTCTACCCGCGCGCCTGGGTCATGACGCCGGTGTTCTTTCTGCCGCTGATGCTGCCGGCCGGCCTGATGCTGTTGCTCTGGTTCGGCTCGCAGTTGCTGAACGTCTTCGACGCCGATGCGGCCAGCAACGTCGCCTGGTGGGCGCATATCGGCGGCTTCCTGGCCGGCCTGGCCCTGGTCGTCCCCATGAAGCGACGGACCGTGCCGCTGTTCGGCGGGCAGCGGCCGCCGCGCAATCTGCGGATCGAGCGGGGCGTCGTCCGGCGCCCGAACGCGCCGCACCGTGAAACGCAGCCAAGCAGCCGGGCGGCAAAGGCCAAGCAGCGCCAGGAGCCTGAGGAACCGGAAGGGCCTTGGGAGGGCCAGGGCCCCTGGGACGACGCCACCGCCGCGAAACGAAAGCCCCCTTCCGGCCGCAAGGGGCCCTGGGGGTAGCTGCCGCCTCGAAGTGGGATCGCTAAAGCGATTCCACGTCGAGGCGACCCAGCTCTAGGCCCGGTGGACGGACTGCAGCGGTCCTTTCGGCATCAGACGCACGTCGGGCCGAAGGTTGCTGTAGGTGAGCGCCAGATGGTCGACCGGGTTGGGTCCCGGCGCCGCCGCCACGACCACCTCGCTGGCGATGGGCTGGAAGTCGGCTCGGAAATGGACCGAAGACTTGAGCGCCACGATCCGCTTCGCCTCGGGCTCGACCCCCAGGTGGCGGAACATGTCGCGATCCGCGGCCTGGGCCTTCTTACTGCCGACCACGACCTCGACACCGCCGATCTCCAACAGCGCCATGGGGCCGAGGCGCATGCGGGCGCCGCGGTAGAAGGGGCCGGTGCAGGTAAAGACGCCGTCGCCGACGCGCTTGACTCTGTAGTCGCCGCGCAGTGGCGCGTGGCCCGCCAGGCCGGAGTGCGACCCCAGCTCCAGGCGCAGCGTTGCGCCCTCCCCGGCTTCGACGGCACGCTGGGCATTGTCGGGATCGAAGAGTACGCCGATCACCGCCTCCGGTGCGCGCTGACGAACCAGCTCCGCCAGCAGCCCGACGGTATCGCCGTTGCCGCCGGCGCCGGGATTGTCCTGGGTGTCGGCCAGAACCACCGGCCCGTCGCCCTTGGCGGAGCGTTCGATGGCATGGGCCACGGCACGCTCGGCAGAGAGGATGTGTCCTGCGAAGGCGGCTTCCTGCGTCGCGGCGGCCTCGTAGAGGGCGTCGGCCGCAGCTTGCGCCGCCTCGTTGCTCTCGCCGTAGGCCACGACGCTGGGGCCGGCATGATGGATGTCGGCCGGCGAGAAGCCGCAGGCGAAGGACAGGGTCGCGACGCCGTTCCCCTCCAGATCCGGGATCTGCCGATAAAGGCTGTCAGCCGGCTCGATCAAGGTACAGCCACTGGTCAGGGGAATCAGGAAGGGAAGCTGGCGGTAGGCCTTATAACGCGGTCCACTGCCCGGCCCGGCGTTCATCAGGCGATGCAGCAGGCGCAGGGCTCGTGCGCCGGTATCCGCCATGTCGACATGCGGATAGGTCCTGTAGATCACCAGACCGTCTGCCAGCTCGACCATCTCCGGCGTGACGTTGGCGTGCAGGTCGAGGCTGACGACGATCGGCAGGTCGGGGCCCACCCGGTTGCGCAGACGGCGCAGCAGCTCTCCCTCGCCGTCCTGGCTGGCCTCAGTGACCATGGCGCCATGCAGGTCGAGATAGATGCCGTCGAGGCCCCGCTGCGCCTCCAGGTCCTCGAAGATCTGGCCGGCGATCCTCTCGTAGGCATCCACCGTCACCCGGTCCGACGGTGTGGCCGCGGCCCAGGACAGCGGCTCGACCTGGTGGCCGAGACTGCGGGCTTCCTCGATGGCGCCGGCCGCCGGCAGGTTGACGCCCGACAACGCCTCCAGCATGGCTTGACCGCGCGACAGCGGCGGCCAGGCACCGCCCGCGGCGAAGGCCTGGAAATCCGCTTTGGCCGGCGCGAAGGTATTGGTTTCGTGCTGGAAACCGGCGATCGCGATCTTCATGTCGCTCTCCTTACCAAAACTGAATGGGCGGTAGCGGCCAAGGCCGCGAGTTTTCGTCGGGCTGTCTGGCGCAGCAGGCGCCCCGGCGCCGCCAGTCGTACGGTTCCGTCGCCACCGCGCCGGAAAACCCAGCCGCGCCGGGCACAGAGGTCGCGCAGCCAGAGGGTCGTGACCACCGCGATTGCGGCGCCGGCGACCACATCGCTGACGAAGTGGGCGTTGACGGCAACCCGGCTGAAGCCCAGGGCGATCCCGGCAATCAGCAGCGGCAGTCGGTAGCGCGGCAGAAACAGCGCCAGAACCAGCGCGACCGCCATCAGCGTATTGGCATGGCCGGAGGGAAAGGCATGGAAGTCCGGATCGAAGGTGAAGGGCTGGAAACCGAAGATCTCATGCCGTTCCAGCATGCGCGGCCGGGCCCGCCCGAACAGCACCTTGAAGAGATTGATCAGGATTCCCGATCCGGCGACCGCGACGAAGAAGAAAAGGCTGGCCTGCGCGCCCCAGCCCAGCAGCGCGCGTTTCATGCGCCCGATAGCGCCCCAGCGCCGCCAGCCGAGATAGATCGCCAGCAGCCCGCTGCCCCAGAGCCAGCCGTCCGACTTGCCAAGGTCGGTCAGCAGCCGCGCAAGGTCGAGCGCCCAGAGCTGGAGGCTCTGCATGGCCTCCGACACCGGCCGGTCGACGGTCACGATCAGCAGCGCGCAGACCGCGACAGTGTTCCCGAACAGGGGCGAGCGCCATAAGGGAGGACGCTTCATGGCTTGAGGCGGAACAGCGTGATGACCAGATCGTCCCCGCGCGAGTAGTTCAGGCCTTCGAGGCTCTCAAGCGCCTCCGCCTCGGCGCCGGCGGCCTGCAGAACGCTCTGGAACGCCTCCATTTCCCGCTGGGTGACGGCCGCCAGCCCGCAGGCCGGGTCGGCCAGCAGCGCCTCGGCCGCGCCCTCTCCGCCAATGCCGACCATGGTGTCGGTGCCGAGCAGAAACACCAGGCTCGGTTCGCCATAGCCGCCGCTCGCCAGCACGGTGTCGGGACACGGCCTGACCGCTTCCACCCGCTCGGCCAGCCGGGGCGAAAGGCGCAGCGGATCGAGACCGTCCAGCGTGATCTCCCAAACCGGCGCCGCGAAGAGGAAGCCGCCGGCCGTCATGGCGACGATCAGGTTGCGAAAGGGGGCGCTATCCAGGTTGCGCAACACGTAGACGGCCATCGCCGCCAGAGGCAGCACGGCAAGAAGCGCGGCGACGCTGACACTGCCGGTCAGATAGATCGGGGCGCCGATCACCGCGATGCCCAGCGCGGCCGAGACCCCCGCGAAGACATAAACGGCGATCCGTCGCGACCAGCGCTCCAGCCTCTCGCGCCCCACCTGCCAGCCGGCCAGACCAGCGGCGGCGGCCAAAAGGGCAATCGCCGGAAAGGTCGGCAGGGTGTAGTGCAGCAGCTTGGTCACCACCAGCTCGAAGACGATCCAGGTCGGCAGGATCCAGGCCAGCAGGAAGCGCACCTCGGGCGTGCGCCGCTTGACCCAGACCCAGGGCACGGCCAGGCCCGCCAGCAGGCTGAACGGCCAGAAGGTGATCCAGAAGGTCAGCAGGTAGTAGCCCGGCGGCGCGCCGTGCGCCTCCTGCCCCTGCGCGACCTTGCTCAGAAGGTCGCCGCCGACCGCTTCGCGGAAGAAGGCGCCGTCCGTCTGGATCTGGATCGCCACCAGCCAGGGCAGCACGATCAACAAGGCCAGCGGCAGGCCCCAATGGCTGCGCAGCCGGCCCAGCCAGCCGAGATTGCGCTCCAGCCCGCAGAGCGCGACCAGGGTCAGGGCGCTGACCATCAGGTTGATCGGCCCCTTGATCAACCCGCCGAGGCCGAGTGCGATCCAGAACAGGGCGACCGTCCCGAAACCGCTCGAGCGCCCGGCCTTCCAATCCAGGTAGATGCGCGCCAGGGCCCCCTGGGCCAGCACGATGCTGGCCAGCAGCATGGCGTCGGTTTTGGCCATACGCGCCTCGACCGACAGCAGAATGCAGCCGGCCATCATCAGGGCGCCCAGCAGCGCCGCCTGGGGCCCAACCAGACGCACGCCGGCCCAGGCGGTCAGGAGCACGGCAAGTATGGCGCCCAGCAGCGACGGCAGCCGATAGACCCAGATCTCGGCCGCATCGGGGCCCCCGGCCACCGCGGCGGCGGCGGCTTGCATCCAGTAGATCCCGACCGGCTTCTTGTGGCGCCCCTCGTCCTGGAAGCGGATGTCGACGAAGTCGCCGCTCTCCAGCATCTGCTTGCTGGCCTGGGCGAAGCGCGCCTCGTCCCGGTCGATGGGTGGCAGGTCCAGGAAGCCGGGCAGGAAGAAGGCCAGCGCTACCAGCGCCAGAGCCAGGTACATCCAGGCCCCGAGCCCTCGCCGCCCCTCCTGCTCCAGCGCGACCGCGGTCATGGCCGTTCTGGCTGGCCCTGGGACGCCTCGAGCTTCTCAACCTCGATCTGCTTGGCCCGCCGCAGCGCCAGCTTCTCCTTCCAGATGAAGTAGAGGTTGCGGCTGTAGATCGTCACGCCGGCACACTGGCCGATCACGATCACCGGATCGGCGCGATGGATGCCATAGGCGAAGACGATCAACCCGCCGCCGATGGAGAAGTACCAGAACACCTCCGGCACCACGCTGCGGCGGGCCCGCTCCGTCGCGAGCCACTGCATCAGGAACCGCATGAAGAACATCGACTGTCCGGCGAGGCCGATCGCCAGCCAGGTATTGTCGATGGCGGTCATCTGATCCCACCAGGCGGCAAATCCCTCCACTGCGCAGTGTTCCTCTCTCGATAGCGACGATCATCGACCGTCCCGTGCCTAGATTGCCTCGTACCTGGCCCGCCGGCTGGTTAGTCAGGCGGGCTCAACGGCTGTTTCGTACGCCGAAGGAGCCAGATGACGCCAGCCATATCCACGATGCCGACCAGGCCGCGCCGCCAGTTGGTGTATTTGGACACGCCGGCCAAGCGTGCCCGGTGGTTGACCGGCAGATAGGTTGCGTCCCAGCCCCAGCCCTTCACCAAAGCTGGAATATAGCGATGGCGCGAGTCGAAGTAGGGCAGAGCTTCGTAGAGATCGCGCCGCACTACCTTCAGTCCGCAGCCGCTGTCCGGGCAGTCGTCCTTCAGCAGCCGAGCGCGTAGGCCGTTGGCGACACGCGAGGCCAGCCGCTTCGAGAAGCTGTCCCGGCGCGTCGTCCGCAGCCCTTGAACCAGCCCGAGCCGTCCGCTGCGGTCGCCGCGCGCGACCTCGAGCAGCCGCGGGATATCCGCCGGATCGTTCTGGCCGTCGCCGTCGAGGGTGACTACCCAGGCACCGGCGCTGGCCCGAAGTCCGGTCCAGATACCGCGCGACTGGCCGCCGCGCTGACTGTGTCGTGCGACCAAGAGGCTCGGATAGCGGCTCTGGAGCCCGGCGAGCACGGCCTGGGTCTCGTCGGTACTGGCATCGTCGACGATACAGACCTGGCAGGTCCCGAGGCCCTCGACCGCCGCGAAGATCTCCGGCACCAGAGTCTCGAGGTTCGGCGCCTCGTTGAAGGCCGGCACCACGACGGCGAAGTCGACCTTCGCCGGCAGGTCAGTGGCGCCGGGGGCGTCCTGCCCGGTTGCGGGTATCTGCTGTGGCAACGCGAGGCCCATTCCGGCCGCCTTTTCGGATCAAACTTGGTACTAGCTCCCGTCCGGCGGGCGGTCAAGCAAGGCCGATCCGTGGCAGGCCGTTCGAGTGGGCGACGCCGAAGGGGATGGCGAGACACGGTCTCGCGGATCCATGCCCCTCCCCCGTGCCCCTCCCCCCATGCGCCGCGACCTCGGCGCGTCAGCGGAAGGCTGCGTCGACCTGCACCTCCGCGCCGCGCTGTTCCGCGACGAAGCCGGCGACCGCGCGCAAGACCTCCTGGCGCGGATTGCCGCCGACTCCGTGCCAGTGCGGATAGCGCGCCTCAAGCTCGAGCGAGATGGCATCGGCCTCCCCTGCCGTCAGCAAGTCGTCCTCTATGGCTTCGTTCACCAGTGTGCTCAGGTCCTCCAGGTAGACCTGCTGCGCCCGAAGCCTGGGGCCGAGAGGCCCTTCTTCGCCGTGCCCGATGTAGACGCGTGTGTCTTCCGGATAGCGTGCCGCGATCGCGTCGAGTTGCGGCAGCCAGTTGTCCAGGCTCTCCAGAGGGGCTGGAACGAAGCCGTCGTTGATCAGGTCTCCGGCAAAGAGAACGCCCTGATCCGCCAGATAGAGCATGGAGGTCACCTCCGCCTCGCTCGGCCCCATCTTGTGCACCTCCAGCCGGACTCCGCCGAGTTCGACCAGGTCGCCGTCGTCGATCACCCGCTCGGGCAGGTTCGCGCTGATCACCGCCTGAGAGGGGAAAACGTCGCCGTGGCGGGCCTTGCGGGCTGCGTTGTAGCCGCGGCTGTCTTCGCGCATCGACCGGATCGTCTCTTCGGCGGCATAGACCGGCGCATCCGGAAAGGCGGCCTTGAAGACCGAGAGGCCGCCGTAATGGTCGGTGTGTGCATGGGTGATGAAGATGCCGATCACCGGCTTGTCGAGCCTGCGAATGTGCCGGACTGCCCGCTCGGCCTCGGGAAAGATCCGCTGCGTGTCGATCACGATCACGCCGGTTTCGGTCTCGATCCAATGGCTGTTGGTGGTGTCGACCAGCTTCGGCTGAGCGGCGTAGCTATGGATGACGATACCGTCGTTTCCGTCGACGGCCTGCGCAGGCTGCGGCGCGGCCAGCAGCGCCAGCGCGACGAGCGTGGTCACCGCGGCGGAGCGCAGAACGCCGGTCGCACGGCCGTCCGGCCTTCCGAGAACCAGGAAGCTGTCCCGTTTGCGCAGCAGGAACAGGGCCAGCAACAGCCCCAGGACCGGCACGCCGGCCCAGAAGAGATGGTTGGGCGGCGTGAAGGGATCGAGCAGGCGGGGCGCGCTCGAGACCACCGACACGGCGTGCATCGCCAGGAGTGCGCCGTAGGTCCAGAAGCGGAAGAGGCCGGCCATGAAGGCCAGGACGAAAGCCAGCTGCAGCAGGCCGGTCGCCAGCAGCATCGTGTCGGAGGGCGAGGAGAAGTAGAAGGTCTCGAAGACCCGGCGTGCGATCTCCGGCGCGAAGATCTTTTCCAACGCCCAGACCAGGAAGAAGGCGCCGGTCGTCAGCCGCAGGATGGCGAGGCTCGCGGCGAGTGCCCGATCATCTTTGGAGGGGGCGTCGTCGGGTCGGTCGTCGATAGCGGTCATGGCTGGCACTCCCTGCTGTTGCTGGACTTGTCGCCGCGCCGACCCTCGGCGCCGCTCGCCTGCAGATTGGGGTGTTTGACATTGATGTCAAATATGGCTTGAGTCTCTGCCTGTGATCTGGATCTCACCTTCCTGCGATAGGCTGCCTGGCCTGCGATAGGCTGCCTGGCCTGCGATAGGCTGCCTGG
>JBQLZH010000001.1:0-351305 GCA_052168175.1 Kiloniellales bacterium | reverse complement strand
TGCGATAGGCTGCCTGGCCTGCGATAGGCTGCCTGGCCTGCGATAGGCTGCCTGGCCTGCGATAGGCTGCCTGGAAGGAGAAGCCGCTATGGCAGGCGTTCGGAAATTCGATGAAGCCGCCCTGCTCGACGCCGTCCTGCAGGTCTTCTGGCAACAGGGTTACGAGGCCACCACCATGGCCGACCTGGCGGAGGCGGCCGGCGTGCAGCGCGGCAGCCTCTATCACGCCTACGACGGCAAGGAAGACCTGCTGCTGCGCGCCCTCGACCGCTACGCCGAACGCCAGGGCGGCCCGGTTCTGGCGGCCCTGGCCGACCCGGATCCGCGCAAGGCCGTCGCAGGGTTTCTCGACGCCCATCTCCGCCGCATGGCCGATCCGGAAAACCCGGCCGGCTGTCTGATGTGCCAGGCGGCGCTGGAATGCGGCGGCCGCGACCCGGTGCCGGCCGAGCGGGTCCGGCACCACTTCCTGTGCACGGAAGGCGCGTTGCGCGCGGTTTTCGAACGGGCACGCCAGGACGGCACGCTACCGGACGGCATCGATCCCCAGGCCCTGGCGCGCTTCTACCTCGGCGTCTCCCGGGGCATGGCGGTGCTGCATCGGGCCTACGGCGACCTCGACGCGGTGCGCGACCTGGCGCAACAGTCGCTGCGTCTGCTGGAGCCGTCTTCTTAAGGCGGGTTCGGCGGTACGAGCTGCCGCCGCGCATTGGCGGTCCGCAAGCTGTAGAAGGCATTGGCAAGCACGGCTGACAGCACGATGGCGCCGCCCAGGAAGGTGGCCGAACTGGGGATCTCACGGACCGCCAGCCAGACCCAGAGCGGCGCCAGGACGAGCTGGAGCCGGCCGAGAAGCGCGACTTCGCCTGCCGGCACATGCCGGGTGCCCAGGGTGGTCAGGACATACTGAAGCCCGAGCTGCACGACGCCGAAGACGGCGGCAATCGCGAAGTCGTGGCGCGAGATTGCCAGATCCTCCGCCATCAACCCCGAGACCACGAGCGCCACGACGCCGGCCAAGCCCACCGCCGGCAGCATGTCGACCTCTCGCCTGGCCCGGAAGCAAACCAGCGTTACCGCATAGCCGGCCACAGGGATCAGGGCGAGCAGCGCCCCGGTCGCGGCACCGAGCGCCAGCGCATCGCCGAGCATCACGCCGATGCCGCCCAGAGCCGCCGCCATGGCCAGCCAGGTGGCCAGCGGCAGGCGCTCGCGCAGCACGATCCAGGCGATCAAGGCCGCAAAGATCGGCGAAGTGGACCCGATGAAGACCACCTTGGCCACCGACGTGTTGATCAGGGCGAAGACGAAGGCGATGAAGGCCACGCCGAGCATCAGCGAAGCGACCAGGCCGGGGCGCCCGATCGCCACGACGGCCTGGGGCAGACCGCGGCGGTGGCGCCAGGCCAGGAACAGCCAGATGAAGATCAGAAAACAGAGCTGCCGCCAGAACTGCAGCGTCCAGCCGTCCGCGTCCTCCACGGAGCGCACCAGCACGCCGGCCAGCGAGGTAAAGAGGCTGGCCGAGACGACACAGAGCACGCCGTAGGCACGGCGCCCCTCGGTTTGCTCGGTCATGCTGCGGGCTCGGAAGGCGAAAGCGGCGGCACCGAGGTGCCGCCGCTTTCTGCTGCATTGTGTGAATAAAGCCTTCTAAATATCTGCATAGACGTGCGTTTCGCCCTTGCCGCCCGGATGAGTTACGGCGCCCTTTTCGGCCGAGCCTACGGTCTGTGCGTACTTCCAGATGACGCCGGCGTTGTAGTCGTGTCCGCGCGGCTTCCAGGCCTTGCGGCGCTCGGCCAGCTCTTCCGGCGAGAGCTCGACGTCCAGGATGCCGGTCTCGGCGTCGATGACGATGATGTCGCCGTCCTTCAGCAGGCCGATCGGCCCGCCGACCGCGGCTTCCGGACCGACATGGCCGATGCAGAAACCGCGGGTCGCGCCGGAGAAGCGACCGTCGGTGATCAGGGCCACCTTGTCGCCCATGCCCTGGCCATAGATAGCGCCCGTCGTGGACAGCATCTCGCGCATGCCGGGGCCGCCCTTCGGACCCTCGTAGCGGATCACGAAGACGTCGCCTTCCGCATACTGCTTCTCCTGCACCGCCTTGAAGGCGTCTTCTTCGCAGTCGAAGCAACGGGCCGGTCCGCGGAACTTCAGGTTGCTCATGCCAGCGACCTTGACGATCGCGCCCTCGGGAGCGAGCGAGCCCCTAAGGCCGACGACACCGCCCCAGCTCGACAAGGGATTCGACAGGCGCCGAATGACGTCCTGATCCTCCGGGAACACGACGTCGGCGAGGTTTTCCGCCAGGGTCTTGCCGGTCACGGTGATGCAGTCGCCATGCAGGTAGCCGCCGTCGAGCAGCTCGCGTAACAGCACGGGCATACCGCCGATCTCGTACATGTCCTTCGCGACATAGCGGCCGCCGGGCTTGAGGTCGCAGATGTAGGGCGTACGGCGGAAGACCGCGGCGACTTCGTGCAGGTCGAAGTCGATGCCGCACTCGTGGGCGATGGCTGGCAGATGCAGCGCGGCGTTGGTCGAGCCGCCGGAGGCCGCCACCACCGTCGCCGCGTTTTCCAGAGACTTGCGGGTGACGATATCGCGCGGGCGCAGATTGCTCGCCAGCAGCTCCATCACCGCGCGGCCCGAGGCCTCGGCGTAAGCGTCGCGGCTTTCGTAGGGCGCCGGGGTGCCGGCCGAGTTGGGCACCGCCAGCCCCATGGCTTCGGACACGCAGGCCATGGTGTTGGCGGTGAACTGACCGCCGCAGGAACCGGCGGAGGGACAGGCCACGCATTCCAGCTCGTGCAGCTCTTCCGGGCCGATCTCGCCGGCGGCGTGCTGGCCTACGGCCTCGAAGAGATCCTGGACGGTCACGTCCTTGCCCTTGTAGCGGCCCGGCAGGATCGAGCCGCCGTACATGAAGACGCTCGGCACGTTGAGGCGCACCATGGCCATCATCATGCCCGGCAGCGACTTGTCGCAGCCGGCCAGCCCGACCAGCGCGTCGTAGCAGTGGCCGCGCATGGTCAGCTCGACGGAATCGGCGATGATGTCGCGGCTCACGAGCGACGACTTCATGCCCTGGTGCCCCATGGCGATGCCGTCCGTGACGGTGATGGTGCAAAACTCGCGCGGCGTGCCGCCGCCGGCCGTGACCCCCACCTTTACGGACTGAGCCTGGCGCTGCAGGGAGATGTTGCAGGGTGCGGCTTCGTTCCAGCAGGTTGCGACGCCGACCAGAGGCTGATTGATCTCCTCCTCCGAAAGCCCCATGGCGTAGAGGTAGGAGCGGTGCGGCGCCCGGTCCGGTCCGACCGTGGTGTGGCGGCTCGGCAGCTTGCTCTTGTCGAAACGCTTCTTGCTTTCGTCCAGCGGCATGGCGCTCTCCCTATGACTCTGCAACCCAATGTTCGCGCCGACCGAATTCTCGCACTCGGAAGCGCAGTTTTGTTTGATCGCTTGCGAAGCTAGCCGAGCGGGCCGGCAAGGCTCCACCGCTTTTTGCGGATACAAGGGTTGCGCAGGGCCGCATTTCGGCGCGCAGGAAAAGCGGATCGCACAGGCAGGACGGCCAGCGATGCAGCGGTGCGATGAGCCTAGATCGCCTCCAGCCGCTTCAGCGCACCCTGCAGCTTATCGCGCGCCTGGGCGTAGTCTTCCTGCCGCTGCTTCTGCTCTTCGACCACCTCGGCCGGCGCCTTCTCCAGGAACTGGGGATTGCCGAGCTTGCGATCGATCTTGCTGAGCTCGCCGGAAACCTTGTCGATCTCCTTGGCCAAGCGCGCCCGCTCCGCCTGCAGGTCGATGACCTCCGCGAGCGGCAGGGCGATCACGGCTTCGTCCAGAACGATCTGAACGGCGCCCTTCGGCAGATCGCCCAGGGCCAGCTCAACGCCCGAAGCTCGCGCCAGGCGTTGCAGCAGGTCGGCATAGCGCGTCAGGCGCGCCTGCGTCGTCGCGTTGGCATCCTTCACCAGCAGCTCGACCTTGGCGGCGGCCGGCACGTTCATTTCGCTGCGCACGGCCCGGACTTCGCCGATCAGGCGGATCAGCCAGTCGATCTCCGCTTCGGCCTCGGGTGCCTGCAGGCGCCGGTCCGGCTCCGGCAGGCTGGCGGAGATCAGGGGGTCGCCGTCGCCGAAGTGCTCCCACAGCTCCTCCGTCACGTAGGGCATGAAAGGATGCAGCAGGCGGAGCAGCTGGTTCATCGTCCAGCCGAGCGTGGCACGGGTCTCGGCGATCGCTCCCGCATCGGTTCCGCCGATGATCGGCTTGGCGAACTCCAGGTACCAGTCGCAGACCTCGTGCCAGACGAAGTGGTAGAGCAGGCTCGAGGCCTCGTTCAGGCGATAGCTGGCGATGGCCTCGCCCAGCTTCGCCCGCGTGCCCACCAATCGGCTGATGATCCAGCGGTTGACCGGCTGCGCCACCTGCTGCGGATCGAAGTCGGCAGGCAGCGCGGCGCCCTGAAGCTGCGAGAAGCGCGCGGCATTCCAGAGCTTGGTCGCGAAGTTGCGATAGCCCTCCACGCGTTCCGGCGACAGCTTCACGTCACGGCCCGGAACCGCCAGCGACGAGAGGGTGAAGCGCAGCGCGTCGCAGCCGTAGGTCTCGATCAGCTCCAAGGGGTCGATGATGTTGCCCTTGGACTTGCTCATCTTCTGGCCGTGCTGATCGCGCACCAGAGCGTGGATGTAGACGTGGCGGAAGGGCACCTCGCCCATGAAATGCAGTCCCATCATCATCATGCGGGCAACCCAGAAGAAGATGATGTCGAAGCCGGTGACCAGCACGTTGCCGGGATAGTAGCGCGCCAGCTCCGGCGTCTCCTCGGGCCAGCCCAGAGTCGAAAAGGGCCAGAGCGCGGAGGAGAACCAGGTGTCGAGCACGTCGGGGTCGCGGGTCAGCTCGACCGCCTTCCCGTAGTGGGCCTCGGCGGCGGCCAGGGCTTCCGCTTCGGTCTCTTCCACGAAGATCTTGCCGTCCGGCCCGTACCAGGCGGGAATCTGATGGCCCCACCAAAGCTGACGGGAGACGCACCAGGGCTGAATGTTGCGCATCCACTCGAAGTAGACGTTTTCCCACTGCTTCGGCACGAAGACCGTGCGCCCCTGCTCCACCGCTTCGATGCAGGGCTGCGCCAGGGTCTTGGCATCGCAGAACCATTGATCCGTCAGCCAGGGCTCGATGGCCACGCCGGACCGGTCGCCGTGCGGCACGTTGTGCAAGTGGTCTTCGATGGTCTCGATCAGTCCCAACGCTTCAAGGTCGGCGACGACCTTCGTGCGCGCCGCATAGCGGTCCAGGCCTCGGTAGGCGTCCGGTGCGTTGTCGTTGATGCAGGCGTCACGGTCGAAGACGTTGATCATCTCCAGGCCATGGCGCTTGCCCACCTCGAAATCGTTGAAGTCGTGGGCCGGCGTCATCTTGACCGCGCCGGAGCCCGCCTCCGGGTCGGCATATTCATCGGCGACGATCGGAATGCGCCGGCCGACCAGCGGCAGCAGCACCTGCTTGCCGACCAGGTGGCTGTAGCGCGCGTCTTCCGGGTGCACCGCCACGCCGCTGTCGCCCAGCATCGTCTCCGGCCGCGTGGTCGCGACCACGATATGGGCTCCGTCCTCGCCGTCGATCGGATAGCGGAAGTGCCAGAGCTTCCCGTTGACCTCCTGCTGCTGCACCTCCAGGTCCGAGATGGCGGTGTGCAGCTTGGGGTCCCAATTGACCAGCCGCTTGTCGCGATAGATCAGCCCCTCCTTGTGGAGCTGAACGAAGACCTTGCGAACGGCAGCGGACAGCCCTTCGTCCATCGTGAAGCGCTCGCGCGGCCAGTCGGCGGACGCTCCGAGACGTCGGAGCTGATGCGTGATGGTGCCGCCGGACTGATCCTTCCACTCCCAGACCTTCTCGAGGAACTTCTCGCGACCCAGGTCGTGGCGTGTCACGCCTTGCTCGGCGAGTTGGCGTTCGACCACCATCTGGGTGGCGATCCCGGCGTGATCCGTTCCCGGTTGCCAGAGCGCATCGCGCGCCGTCATGCGGTGCCAGCGAACCAGTACATCCTGAATCGTGAAGGTGAGTGCATGACCCATATGCAGGCTGCCGGTGACGTTCGGCGGCGGCATCATGATGGTGTAGGGCTCGGCGTTGGACTCGACGTTGCTGGCGAAGCTGCCGGAGCGCTCCCAGCGCTCGTACTGCTTCGCCTCCACCTCGTCTGGGCGAAAGGTCTTTTCTAACTCGGCCATTGCCGCCGTCTCCCACTACCTCGCGAAACCGGCTCGGCCGGTTCGCGGCATTCCACAGCTACGCCGCGCTGGTTACGCCACCAGCGGTCAGGGCGCAACGGCACAGTCGTTCGCTAGAGCACGACGGTCCTCAGCAGAAGCGGTCTCGCTTCCACCGAGGAGGTGAATCCTGCTCAGCGATATATACGAGGGATTTCCCGCCGCGTCGCGACGGCGGGTTCGATCTCGAAATCAGAGATCCCGGGTAACGCTGTCTGTTTAGGTGTCCTCAGCCCGCCGCGCCAAGCGGCGGACTTCTTCCCGGACAACCCGTTCGACCAGTTCGGGCAGATTGGCGTCAAGCCAGACTTTCAGATGCTCGGCGATGGCGTCGCGCACGACCTGTTCCAGTGTCCGCTCTCCTCCGACGATCGGCTGGGAAGATTCTGCGGTCGGCGGATGGGCAACGGCCGAAAGCGTGGCAAGCGCCGCTGCCTCGGTCGCCTCGGACACCAGACGCTCATGCTCGAGATCGTTGCTCTTCGGGCTGTCGCTCATGTCGTCCTCCACCGCCCCGAAGGCCGGCTCCACAGAATCACTCTCAGGCTCCGGCGCTGCGATGTCGCCGTCCATCGGATCGCTTTCCGCTGGGGCACTTTCCCCTGTGGCGCTCTCCATTGCGGCGCTCTCCATTGGATCGCTTTCCATATCTATCGGGTCGTTCTCCGCCGGGTCGCTGTCCTCGGCGTAAAGCTCCAGTCCGTCATCGTCAGGTATCGGCATCTCCGCCTCGACCTCAGGTGACGCTGCCGCCTCCTCCGTTGCATCGGCCATCGCCATGTCGTCATCCGGTGCGACCGCCGGGGCATTGGCGCGCGCTTGGGCGGCACGCTGTGCGGCAAGATCGATCACGGTGCCGTCGTCCTGCACGGCCTCTGTCAGGTCCAGAGGTTCCTCGTCTTCCAGTTCCTCGTCCTGTGCGGCGGCGGTCGGAGCAGCGGGCTCCATCGGCTCCGCGTCATCGGGGCCATGGTCGGCGCGCAGATCGATGGCACCGCCGCTTCCCGTGTCTCCGGCGGCAGCTTCCGGTGCCGCCGTTTCCTCGGCGACAGGGGCCGCTTCCATGGGATCTTCGGCCGATTCTTCGGTAGCGGCTGTTGCCGCGGTTTCCGTATCGCCGGCAGCCGAGTCCGCGTCCGCAGGCTGCGGCTTGGCCTCGCCGTCCGCCAAGGCCGGCTGTTCCGTGCCGTCGTCCGAAATGATCCGCCGAATAGAGGCCAAGATCTCCTCCATAGAGGGTTCTTGCTGTTCCTGCTTCGTGGCCTCGCTCATGACCTATCTCCTCGGGCCGCCGTAAAGGCCCTTTTTGGCTCCGCAGCTAATTGCGGTTCACAGCTCCGGGCGCTTCGAGCCCGAACCAAGTATCGCGAACCTCGTTATAGTCTGCCACGGGGTCGTAGATGTCGACCGGCAGACCCAGTTCGAATGCAGTCATACGTCCCACGGCCGTGAGAAGTTGAAAACCTGCGACAACTTCGTCGCGCTGGGCAGACACCAGGCTGACCTGAGCGTCAAGCAGCTCCTGCTCGGCATCCAGCACGTCCAGGGTGGTCCGGGTTCCGACCGCGTTTTCCTGCCGCACGCCCTCGAGCGCGATGGAGGAAGCCTCCACCTGAGACTGAAACGAAGTGATCTGAGCACGCGCCGTAGTCAGCGCTTCCCAGGCGCTCACGGCCTGCTGCTGGCTGTTGCGGCGCGCCTGGTCGATCTCCAGCAGACGCTGGCTCGCAAGCTGCTTGGCCTGGCGCACCTGGCTCGAAACGAAACCGGCCTGGTAGATCGGAACGACCAGCTGAGCCAGGATCTCCGCTTCTTCGCGCTCGCTATCGGGCGAGGACTGCTCCTCGCTGTAGCGCAGCCGGCCGGTCAGCGTGGCTTCGGGCAAGAGATCGCCGATGGATTCGCGGATCTGGAAGTCGGCTGCTCGCTCCAGGAAGTCGGCCTGCAGAACCTCCGGATTCCGCTCCAGGGCCTGCACGACCGTGTCGTCGAGCGACGACGGCAGCCCTTCGAGCGGCGCTGGCGCGCGCAGTTCGCCCGGGAGTTCGCCGACCAGTTCCTCGTAGATGGCCGCGCTTTCGGTCAGATTGCCCTCGGCCTGGATGCGGTCGGCCGTTGCGCCGGCCAGCCGGGATTCGGACTGCGCCACATCGGTCCGGGTGATCTCGCCAACCTCGAAGCGATCCTCGCTCGCCTCCAACTGGCGCGCCAGCACCTGTTCGTTGTTGATGTTGAGCTGCAGCACGGAGCGGTCGCGCCAGACATCCATGAAGGCGGTCGCCGTGGCGAAGAGCACGTCCTGCTCGATAACGGTCAGGCGCGAGCGCTCGGCCAGAACCTCGTTCTCGGCGCGGTTGGTCTGCGCCACCGTGCGGCCGCCGCGGTAGAGCGGCTGATTGACCGACAGCTCGACGTCCCGTGGTTGCGTATCG
Organism: Kiloniellales bacterium; assembly: GCA_052168175.1. GTDB lineage: Bacteria > Pseudomonadota > Alphaproteobacteria > Kiloniellales > DSM-21159 > Algihabitans. Next base: position 342,574 of record JBQLZH010000001.1, on the reverse strand, counting down.
AAGCTGCTGTCGGCCGAGGGCTCCACCTCCTGCCAGCGCTGACCCGCGGAGCCGGACAGTGTCACCGTGGGGCGCCAGTTGGACAGGGCTTGCGGGACGGCCTCGTTGGTTGCGCGTAACTGGGAACGCGCGCTCTCCAAGGTCGGATTCGTGCGGTAGGACAAGGCCAGAGCTTCCACCAGCGTCTGCGCCGTCTGCGCACTCGCCGGGGTGGACGCTATGGCAAGGCAGCCTGCCGTTAGGGCTACCGCGAGGCTGCGCACCGCACGGCCCTTCTGTTTCCGACACCGCGATCGCTGTCGCCGTACGCTCATGAAGTCCTGCTCTCTTGCCGAATTGCCCCGGTCGCACTGTGGCGATAGGTCGAAGAAACGCAAGAAGATTTTAAGTCTCGTTAAGAGCGCAGGGGTGGAGTGCCGCCGTATACGAACAAAAACCGCGCAGCCGCGCGGTAAGAGCTGTCGCGAACATTACGGTCAGAAGACAAATCCGTCTTTCCGTTCGAACCCGGGCAGAACCGGAGTCGCGGCGTCGAACAGGACCCGTCCGGAGACGATACCTTCGTCCTTGCGCATGAGGGTCGCGCGGCCGAGTCCGTCCTTATCGAGCAGCACCGTGACCAGTCGCCCGCCTTCAGCCAACTGGGCCAGGATCTCCTGCGGCACCTCGGCAACCGCACCGCCCAGCAGGATCACGTCGTAAGGCGCCTGCTTTGCGTAGCCCTTGGTCAGCGTCTCCTGAACCACGACCGCGTTGGTGATCTCCAGCGTATCCAAGGCCTGTCCGGCGACGGCGACGAATTCGCCGATCTGCTCCACGGCGACGACCGTCGCCGCCAAGCGTGCCAGGACGGCGGTCGAGTAACCCAGGCCACAGCCGAGATCCAGCACCATATCTTCTTCGCCGATCGCCGCCGCCTGGATCAGCCTGGCCAGCACCATCGGCTCCATCAGGTGCCGGCCCTGCCCAATCGAGAGGTCTTCGTCGATGTAGGCGAAGCGTCGGGCCTTTTCCGGCACGAAGGCCTCGCGCGGCAACGTCTCGAACGCCTCCAGCAGCCGCTGGTCCCAGACCCGGTTGGTGCGGAGCTGGCTTTCGACCATGTTGGAGCGTGCGGCAGCGTAGTCGACCATCTGCATGAGAATCCGTGGCTGCGAGGGTGAAAGCGATCTGCGGCGCCTTATACGGCTCCGGGTGCAGTGCATCAATGGCAGTAGGCCTCGATGACACCAGGTATCCCTGGCTATCAAAGGCGCCGGCGCGGCTCCTCGGCCGTCGCTTCTGGCGGCTTGACCGCCAGGCGAGCCAGCCGTATGTACGGCCTCCTCGCCGAAGGCCCGGTGGGAGAGTGGTGATCCAGCGGACTGCAAATCCGCGCACGCCGGTTCGATTCCGGCCCGGGCCTCCAAATTCCGTATCTCCCTGACCGATTGCCGACCTCTGCTGCGCTTCTGCGTTGCGGAGCCTCTTCGCGCGAGCTTAGACTCCCTCCATGAAGGACGTGCATCCCACGTTGGACGCGGCGTCGGACGCCGCAACGGACGCGATCGTTTTGACGGTCGAGATGCAAGCTTGCTTGCCGGAGCCGCTGCATCCGGTCAGCAGACAGTTCCTGAATGCCTGGCTCGACGGAAGCCTGCCGACTCACGAGTTCCTGCGCTGGTTCCATATGCCCAACTCCGACTATCTGCCAGTCGCCGAGTGTCTGTTGCGGGCCGTTTTCGGGGTCTAGCCCCGATGGCTGCCGGCCCTAACCGAAGGACGTGAGGGTCAGCGGCTCCACCAGCTTGAAAAACCGATCCACAGTCACGCCGTCGCTGCTGAGTGGCATCAGCAGCCGGGTATAGCCCCACGCGCGATCGCTCAAGTTGACGTAGCGGCGGTAGGCCAGCGAAGGCTGCCGACTCTTGGAACAGGCTAGCGCCGCCTGAAGAACCATCTTGGCATCCGCCGGCTCGAAGAACTCTGCGGCGCTGTGGCCACGCAGTTCCCGACCATGGAGCTCGCAAACGCGCGTGCCGGCGAGGCGGATGCGGAGATCTATGGGATCCTGCTCCAAATCGAGCAGTAGGACATAAGGCAACGCACTGGGGGGCATTTCCGTTGGATCGAGTTGTCGCGGCAACTGCGGCAGGTCTCGCGCCCAGAGCCGATAGACGCTCTCCAGCACCGGGTAGTCGGAGATCTTGTCAAAGGGCAGTTCTTCGTGCTCCGTGCGAACAAGTCGCGAAGACGATAAAGACATGCGTCGACCTCAGGTTAGCCCCCACGTCACCGCCCGGTTTTCGTTCAATAAACGGCCGGTTGGTTCAGGAGGCTAACGCCCGTGCGTAAACACCGGTGTCGTCCCATGTAAACGAATTGCAACCGAAACGCGCCTGACCGGCCGGCTTGCCTACCAAACCGAGGGCTCAAAGCGTTTGCACCCAAAAGGGGGCTTTGCTATAAGCCCGCCCTCGCGCCACGGCGACGGGCGCGTTTCATGGTGATCCGCGGTAGCTCAGTTGGTAGAGCAGGTGGCTGTTAACCACCGGGTCGCAGGTTCGAGTCCTGCCCGCGGAGCCATGCCTCCCGAGATCGGCAAGATCAAAGCCCGGCTTCAGATATGATGAAGCCTGGGTCGACCCTTCGGGAGCACCCGTTCGAGCGAATATCTGAGGGCGGGCGGCATGAAACTCTTCGCGACGCCACTATCGCATTTTTCGCGCAAGGTCCGGCTGCTTCTGGACCATTACGAAGTTCCTTTTGAGCTTGTCGACACCGGAAACGTCGGCGACGCAGACCCTCACCGCTTCCACGACAATCCCCTGATGGGCGTGCCGGTGCTGCAGGACGAAGACGCCTGGATCATCGAGTCCGATCACATCGCCGCCTATGTTTCGCGGAGGTTCGATCCCGCAGATCGCTACGGCGTGCTCTCAACCGAGCTTGCCGTCTTGAACGCGCGTGCCGTGCTGAACGGCATCATGGCGAACGAGGTCAAGATCATACTCGCCCAACGCGCAGGCCTCGACACCGATCAGGGGCGATACTTCCAGAAGGCCGGTAGCGCGATCGCACAGGGGCTCGAATGGCTCGAACGGCGCTCGGAGATGTTCGGCGGCGCCGCGCCGACCTATCTCGACTTCCATTTCGTGAGCGCGTGGGATCATCTCGAGCACTACAAGCTGATGGATCTGCCCTATCCCTCGCTCCGCGCTGCTGCACGGAAGCTCAACGCATCGAAGACCGTCGCGCACTCGGCTCCGGGTTCCGTCGTGCGGTCGTGATCAACCTATCCGGTTGTCCTCGGGCGATCAGGCGAGGGTCTCGTCCTCGAAACGCCAGGCGAGCTGCTCGCCGGCATGGAACGGCACCACGTTAAGGTCGCCCTGCCCCATCACCTCGGGCACCGGCTGAGGCGTTCGGCGCAGTGTGACCCGGCCCTCGTTGAGTGGCAGCCCGTAGAAGCGTGGCCCGAACTCCGAGGCGAAGCCTTCTAGACGCTCCAGAGCCGCTTCCTCTTCGAAGGTCTGAGCGTAGCTTTCAAGCGCCGTCGGCGCGCTGAAAATGCCGGCGCAGCCGCAGGCGCTCTCCTTGTCCTGCTTGGCGTGCGGAGCGGAATCCGTACCCAGGAAGAACTTCGGGCTGCCTGACACGGCGGCTTTCCGCAGAGCCTGACGGTGGTGTCGGCGCTTGGCGACCGGCAGACAGTAGGCGTGGGGCCGCAAACCGCCGGCGAACATGGCGTTGCGGTCGATGCGAAGGTGATGCGCGGTGATCGTGGCTGCGAGGTTCGCCCCTGCCGCCTCGACGAAGCGAACGGAGTCCTCGGTGGTGATGTGTTCCAGGACGACCTTCAACTCCGGAAAATCCTGCAGCACCGGCCCAAGCACGCCGTCCAGAAACGCCGCTTCACGATCGAAGATGTCGATGTCCGGCGAGACCACCTCGCCATGCACCAGCAACGGCATGCCAAGCTTCTGCAAACGCTCCAGGACCTTCCAGATCTGTCGCACATCCGTCACGCCCGCAGCCGAATTGGTGGTGGCGTTGGCCGGATAGAGCTTGCAGGCCGTGAAGACGCCGGCGCGGAAGCCCGACTCCAACTCATCCGGATCGATCTCGTCCGTGAGGTAGGCCGTCATCAGCGGCGTGAAATCCCGTCCCTCGGGAAGAGCGGCCAGGATGCGGGCGCGGTAGGCCTTGGCCGCCGCGACGGTGGTCACCGGCGGCACCAGATTCGGCATGACGATGGCGCGCGCGAACTGTCGTGCCGTCATGTCGGCTGCCATCCGCAACATCGCCCCATCGCGCAGATGAACGTGCCAGTCGTCCGGCCGGCGCAGGGACAGGGTTGCTTCAGAACTTTTCGTCTGTGTTTCGACGGTGGTGGCAGTGTCGGTCAAGCGCGGCCCCTCTTTACGGTTCGCGGCCGCCGAAGCGGCCTCTATCCGAAAACATGCAGCAGACATATAGACTGCGGCAACGAAGCGAAAGCGTCTGACACTCCATCGGCTTGCACGACCGATTGGCTGCGCCCCGGTGTGACGGGTTTCACACCCCAGGACCTCTCCTCGGCCTATGTAGAAGGTGTCAGAGACATCCCTGTCTCCTCCATCCCTTCCTTGTCGGCTCCACCTCCCTCTGGTGGGGCCGTTTTTTTTTGCACGTGGAGCTAACTGGATGGACTCGCTTCGACGACCGCGCCCCGGGGATCAGTCCAACACCTCGTGCAACGTTTCCTTAAAATCGTAGTCCTCCTCCTCGACCATCGGCGTCCAGGTCGGTCGCGAATCGAAGACCTGGCAGGCGACGATCATCGTGACTTGTCCAGGATCTTCGCCCAGCGGGCAGATCACGCGCGATGTGGTCCGGTGATGAACGCCGCCGCCCAGCATCAGTACGGTGCGGCTGTAGGTCGGACGGCCGAGCTTCACGACCTCGCGGTTGAGACCGACGAGATAGGATACGTAAGGGCCGGGGTAGAACAGCTCGTGCAGCCAACGCCCCGTCAGGTCCGTACCGGCGATATCGCAGATGGCAGTGCCGACGAGCCGGAACCAGAAATGGTAGTCGCCGTGCGGCGCGGGGTGAACCTCCAAAAGCATCAGACTGGGAAGCAGCTGCGGAATGTCGACCGGATCGATGTCCTTGCGGCGGGGAATGGCCCGGTTGTTCCTACATTGGCTCCAATAGTCGTAAAACTCCCGCAGGGGCTGCTCCTCAATACCCGACATGTTGGCTCCGAATCCTGAGGCGGAAAGCCCAGTCTTTCGGCAGCTTTCCGTGACGGCAAGCCATATTGTAGAAAAGGAACAATTCTTTAAAACTTACGCGAGTAAGACAGGCGCTCGGCCTCCGCAATAGGAGTGCCAACGCGAAACGACGTAAAAAAGCAGATCACTGAAATGCTGTCCGGGAGAGCGGTCTCAATCCGAGGCGACAGGCCTATTCCGCCGCGCTCTTGCCATCCTCGTCCGTCTGCTCGAAGACCGGCGGAACCTCGCGCAGCTCCTCGAGCGGAATATGGCAAGCGATCATGTGATTGGGGGCATCCTCCAGAACCGGAGGGACCTCCGTCTCGCAAACCCGCCCGACCTTGCGATGGCAGCGGGTGTTGAAGGGACAGCCCTTGGGCGGATTGAGCACCGACGGTAAGGAGCCCTCGAGGATGATTCGCTGTTTCTCGATCGAGGTGTCCGCAATCGGTACGGCCGACAGCAACGCCTCGGTATAGGGGTGATAGGGCGGCGCGAAGACCTCGTCGGTCGTGCCCTGCTCGACGATATGGCCGAGGTACATCACGACGACCCGGTCCGCGAGATAGCGGACCAGGCTGAGATCGTGACTGATGAACAGCAGTGTCGTGCGATAGCTGCGCTGGATATCCATCAGCAGACCGGTCACGGCAGCCGCGACCGATACGTCGAGCGCCGAAACCGGCTCGTCCGCCACAACCATGCGTGGGTTTCCGGCGAAGGCGCGCGCGATGCCGACGCGCTGCTTCTGTCCGCCGGAAAGCTGCCGCGGACGACGCTTGGCGAAGTCCCGAGGCAGCTTGACCAAGTCTAGCAGCTCGTAGACGCGCTGGCGGATCTTCTCCGGATCGCTTTCCACTCCGAACTTGCGGATCACCCGTGACAGCTGCCCTCCGACGGTGTGACTGGGGTTCAGCGTGTCGAAGGGGTTCTGGAACACCATCTGCACGGAGCCGATCTCCTGCGGCGAACGCGTCTGCACCGGCTTGTCGGCGAGATCGCTGCCCTGGAAGACCACTTCCCCGTCCGTCGCCGTCTCAAGGCCCATCAGAACCTTGGCGAAGGTCGACTTGCCGCAGCCGGACTCGCCCACGATGGCGACGGTCTGACATTCGCGCGCGTCGAAATCGATCTTCTCGTTGGCTTTGACGTAGCGGATGCGCTTGCCGCTCATCAGCGCAGCCATCGAGTTGTCGCGCACCTCGTAGTACTTCCGCATATCGCGGATCTGCAGCACGCTGTCCCCGGCTGTCATCGCTTCGGTCGACAACCCCTCCGGCTTGTAGCTCGACCAGTCGATCTCGCCCCAGCGGCTGCAGCGAACCTGGTGGTGCACCGTCTCGGAGACCAGCTCCATCGGGATCAGGCCGCTGTCGCAGGTCCCTGCGGCAAAGTGGTCGCAGCGCGGGCCGAAGTAGCAACCGGTCGGCCGCTGATGCGGCAGCGGCAGCTGGCCGCGGATCGGCACCAGAGGACGTGCCGTCTTGTCGGTCCCCGGCAGCGGAATGCAGCCGAACAGCCCCTGGGTGTAGGGGTGACGCATGCGGTCGAAAACGTCCTCGACCGGCCCCTCCTCCACCACCTGTCCCGAGTACATGACATTGACGCGGTCGCAGGTCTCCAGGATCAGGCCGAGGTTGTGCGAGATGAAGATCAGCGAGGTGTTGAACTTGGCGGCGATCTGGCTGATCAGCTCAATGATCCCTGCCTCCACGGTGACGTCCAGCGCGGTGGTGGGTTCGTCCAGCAGCAGCAGCGACGGCTTCGACAGCAGCGCCATGGCGATGACCACGCGCTGTTGCTGACCGCCGGAGATCTGGTGCGGATAGGAGCGCATGACGCGCTCCGGATCGGGCAGATTGACGTCCGCCAGCATCTGGAGCGACCGCTCGTGGGCTTCCGCACGGGTGACCTGCTCGTGGTAGAGCGGCACCTCCATCAACTGATCGCCGATCACCATGGAGGGGTTCAGGGAGGCCATGGGCTCCTGATAGACCATGGAGATCTCGTTGCCGCGAAGCTGCCGAAGCTCCTCGCCGCTCATGTCGCCCAACCTGCGGCCCTTGTAGAGGATATCGCCGCCGACGATGCCGCCGTTCTTGCCCATGTACTGCATGACGGCCATGGCCACGGTCGACTTGCCGCAGCCCGACTCGCCGACGAGGCCGATGGACTCGCCCTGACGCAAGGTCATGTTGAAGTCGATCACGGCCGGGATCTCACCGGCCCGCGTAAAGTAGGAGATCGAAAGGTTCTTGCACTCGAGAACCACGTCCCCGAACTCGATGTCCTTCGGACGCATCGGGAAATCTCTCCTATCGATTGGCCATCAGTCGCGCGCCATTAGTCACGTTCCGTCGATCTCGCCTCATCAATCGCGCATCGAGACTTCGCGCAGGCCGTCGGCCAGCAGGTTGAAGCCGAGCACCAGAGAGGAGATGGCGAGGCATGGGAAGACCGTCATCCAGGGGAAGGACATGGCCATCTGCCGGGTTTCGTTGATCATGCCGCCCCAGTCCGGATCCGGCGGCGGCAGGCCGAGACCGAGGAAGCCGAGAACCCCGATGGTGATGATCACGTAGCCGAGGCGCAGCATCGAGTCGACGATCAGCGGTCCGCGCGCGTTGGGCAGAATCTCGATGAAGAGAATCCACCAGGTCGGCTCGCCGCGGGTCTGGGCAGCGAAGACGTACTCGCGCGTGCGCAGGTCGAGCGTGAGGCCGCGCACGATGCGCATGATGCCGGGCGCGGAGGCGAAGGTGATTGCCACCACGATATTGATCGCCGAGGCGCCGACCAGGGTGATGAAGAGGATGAACAGCACCAGCACCGGGAAGGAGAGGATGACGTTGGCAAGGAACGACAGCAGATCGTCGACCCAACCGCCCTTGTAGCCGGCCGCCAAGCCCATCGGGATGCCCACGGCATAGGCGCAGAGGGTAGCGATCGGCGCCCAGGTCAGGACGGTCTGCGAGCCGTAGAAGATCCGCGCCCAGATGTCCCGCCCCAGATGATCGGTCCCGAGCCAGAAGGTTCCGCAGTTGTAGGAGCCCTCGTTCTCGCCGCTCTCGATCAGGCTGCAGAGCTCTTCGACGGGCATCTCGTTGATGACCGTGCCGGCCCGGACGATGAACTCCGAGAACGGCGGCATGATCGGGGCGAAGGTTGCGTTCGGAGGAAAGACCATGCCGAGCTGCAGCACACCGGCGTCGACCAGCAACGAATTCAGCGTCGCCAGCAGGGCCATGAAAACCCAGATCAAAACCAGTCCGGCGCCGAACATTCCGACGCGGCTCTCGCGCAGCAGAGCGACGCTGGCGAAGAAGCGCGCAAGTCCCGACGGGCCGGAACGGGGCGCCTTGTCCTGCGGGCTGCCGTTGAGTGTGGTGTCGCTCATCGAGTCTACGCCCCTGCCCTAGCTGAACCGAATTCGCGGGTTGAGATAGGTGTAGCCGATGTCGGCCAACGCCTGCGTCATGACGGCGACGAACACCGAGACCATGGCGCAGGCCTCGATCAGATAGATGTCCTGGTTCAACGAGGCTTCCAGCAGCAGTGCGCCGAAGCCTTTGTAGGCGAAGAAGAACTCGACCACGATCACGCCCGACAGCAGCCAGTTGATCTGCAGCATGATGACCGTAAAGGGCGCGATCAGCGCATTGCGCAAGGCGTGACGCACGATCACCCGGCGATAGGGCAACCCCTTGAGAACCGCAGTTCGGATGTAATTGGTCGTCATCACCTCCGCCATGGAGGCGCGGGTCATGCGCGCCACGTAGCCGAAGTCGTAGATGATCAGCACCAGGGCCGGCAGGATGAGTTGAACGGGGTCGAATCCCGCCGCCATCCCACTCGTCCCGGGCAAAAGGCCGAGATAGAAGACGAAGATCGCCGATAGCAGAGGCGCCGAGGCGAACTCCGGCACCGAGGTCGTCACGATCGAGGTGACCGAGATCGTTCTGTCGAGCTTCGAGCCTTCGCGCATGCCCGAGAGCACACCCAGCAGCAACGATACGGGAATGACCACGGCGAAGACGCAGGCAGCGAGGATCGCGGTATTGCCGAGCCGCGGCCAGAGTACCTCCGAAACGTCGGTGCGGAAGCGGATCGACTGCCCGAAATCGCCGACGACGAAGTTGCTCAGCCAGCTGAAGTAGCGCACGTAGATCGGCTGGAAGTAGCCGTTGTTCTCCAGCCAGATATTGCGCTGCTCGTCCGTGGAGTAGGGCCCGAGAACCTTAACCGCGACGTTCTCGACGTTCACTTCGAGGGCCGCGAAGAGCAGCATTGAGACCGCGATCATGGTCAGGACCATGGTGGCGGCACGCCGCGTCACGAAGATCAACATACAGGCACTCTCCCCCGAGTCTTAGAACGAACGGCCGGCCGCAGCCCCGCGGCCGGCCTCGCTCACCTCAGGTGTCCAACCAGACCTTGTGGAACTGGTGATAGAAGGTTGGGTGGATTTCGTAACCCTTTACCTTGTCAGTGGTTGCCGAGAAGACGGACCGCCAGAGCGGCTGGGCGATTACAGCGTCGTCCTGCAGGATCTTCTGCACCGCTTCCATCTTCGCGCGTCGCTCGACGACATCCAGTGTCGCCGACGCTTCGGCCAGGGCCGCATCGAACTCGGGGTTCGCATAGCCCGACTCGTTCCAGGGAACACCGGACTTGTAGCCCAGGTTCAACGCCATCACGCCGAGCGGACGGTGGGTCCACTGCGTGAAGCCGAAGGGCGTCTTGTCCCAGACGTCCCAGTAGGACGCGCCCGGCATGGGGTTGAGATCCAGGATGATGCCGGCCGGCTCGAGCTGTTGCTTGAACTCCTGTACGGCCGCCAGGTGCCAAGCCTCGGCCTGACCCAGGTCGATCTTGACGCGAACGGGCAGCTGTACGCCCGATTCCGCCAGCAGAGCCTTGGCTTTCTCGACATCGCGCGTCAGCCCCGGAAGCTGGAAGTACTCCGGATGGATCGGCGCGACGTGATGGTTTTCGGCGATCTTGCCGCGCCCGCGATAGGCAATATCGAGCACCTTCTGGTGGTCCATGCAGGCGACGACGGCCTGGCGGACCTTCAGGTTGTCGAAGGGCGCCTCCGTCACGCGCATCCGCGCCACGCCAGTCTGCGCCGTCACGGCCTCGTGCAGCACGGCGCCCGGAATGCGCTCGATGAGATCGATGGCACTGATGTCCACCTCGTAGACATGGTCGACCTGGCCGGAGGCCAGCGCCGCAACGCGGGCACTGGGATCGTCGCCGGTGTCGATGTAGTGAATCTCGTCCAGGAAGACCTCACCGCCCCAGTACTCGCCGCGCTTGCGCAAGCGGCAGACTTCTCCGACCCGGAACTCGGTCAGCTCGTAGGGGCCGGTTCCGATCGGATTGCGCGCCAGATCCCCTTCGTAGTCGACACCGAAGCCGCGGTGCACGATCACGGTCGGATAGTTGTAGAGATTCTCCGGAACGGCCAGCTGCGGCTCGGAAAGATGCAGACGCACCGTGTGGTCGTCGACCCGCTCGATCGCGCCGTCGCGCATCCGCTGGCCGCCGTCGGCGGTCTGTTCGACCATGCCGCCGAACAGGCCGACGTTGGACGAACCGACTTCGGGGTCGAGCCAGCGGCTGAAGTTGTGAATCACGTCGTCGGCATTGAAGGCATCGCCATTCGACCAGGTGATTCCCTGGCGCAGCTTGAAGGTCCAGGTCTTGAGATCGTCGGAGGCTTCCCAGCTCTCGGCCAGATAGGGCCGCGTCACATTGTCCGACCCGGTCACCGTCATGTACTCGCAGATCGCCCGCGTCTGGTTGGACATCTCCGTCCAGTCGTAGGTGGCCGGATCGTCCATGCGCTGCACGCGCATCGCCGAGCGCAGCGTGCCGCCCATCTTCGGGGTTTCCTGCGCGACGGCCTTCTTGACGGAGCCCTCGCCCAGAATGTTGCCGGCCATGGCGTAGGCCGCGGCCGAGGACACGCCGAGCAGCGTGGCGGTGCGCAAGAACTCGCGCCGGTCGCAATCGCCCTTGCGAAGCTGTTCGCAGAGTTCCGGTATGTAGGGGTGAACGCGCTTCCCGCTCTCGTCGCGGATTTCGCTCTTTGCCATTCCTATCTCCCTAGACTGCTTGACCGACGCACCCGACGCCCCGGTCGATAAAGCCCTCAAGCGCAACCGACCGACCTGGCCGATGCGCAACGAAAATCCCAGAGAAGGATGGCAAGCCTAGAGATGCGCGGCGACTCCGGCGCTCGCGCTAGGCGAGATGCCGGCAGCTGCCGGACGCAGCGCCTCGCGTGCAACGGCCTCGCCTGTGATGCCGCTGCAACGGTTCGTGCTGAGAAGTTGTGCCATCGCCTTCCCTGATCCCGATTCAGCAGGCACACCGAACCGGATATTCCTTTGTTTGCCCGCGTTTGACTGGGCGAGCTTCTTATCCAACGCTAACAGAGTTTGGGCCGCCTCCCAAGGCGCAAGTTGCCAAGTTGCGACAGACTCTCCAATAAATCCGCCATATCGCGACGTCTTCAGCCCTCTTCGGCCACAGCTTCTCTTTCTGTGACGATCTTAATCTCGCTGTGCAACGTACGGTGGACGGGACACTTGTCCGCGATCTCCATCAGCTTCTCGCGCTGCGTGTCGTCCAGCGCCCCCTCCAGCCGGATCCGCCGGTCGATCCGGTCGATCTTGCCCTCCTTGGTTTCGCAGTCGGCGCAGTCCGTTGCGTGGATCTTCTCATGGCGGAGCGTGACCTCTGCCGCCTGTAGCGGCCAGGTCTTGCGCTTGGCGTACATCCGCATGGTCATGCTGGTGCAGGCCCCGAGTGCGGCCAGCAGCAGGTCGTAGGGCGTCGGTCCGCTGTCGTCGCCGCCGACCGACGTCGGCTCGTCGGCGCGCAGGCGATGCCGCCCGGCGAAGACATGCTGGCTCAGGAAGCCCTCGCCGGTCTCGCGCACTACGACCGTTCCCTCGGGCAAGGCCGCCTCGGTTTCCCGGGCCCGTGACGGGGCCCGCGTCTCCGTCTCGCCTGTCTTCAGGTAGCGACCGGCCCAGGCGGCCAGAACCTCCGCGACGTAGACGCCGTCCTGCTTGCGCCGCAGAAGATGATCGGCATCGTCGAGAGAAACGAAGGACTTCGGGTGCTTGGCGGCCAGAAAGATCCCACTGGCGTTGTCGATGCCGACCGTCTCGTCCAGCGGCGCATGGAAGATCAACAGCGGACGGCGCAGCCGGGCGATGCGCTCGGCGAGGCGCTGCGTGGCGATGTCCTCCAGAAACTGCTTCTTGATGCGGAAGGGCCGCCCAGCGAGCTGAACCTCCGCCTCCCCGGCCCGTTCGATCTCCTCGCGTTTTTCCGTGAAGTGATGCGCCACATGCGCCGGGTCCGACGGCGCCCCGATGGTGGCCACGGCTTCGCATTCGGGAATGTCGCCGGCGGCGGCGAGCACCGCCGCGCCGCCCAGGCTATGGCCGACCAGCAGCTTGGGGGCTTCGTAGGCCTTTCTCAGATGGTCGGCCGCCGCCAGCAGGTCTTGGATGTTGGATGAGAAGTTGGTGTTGGCGAACTCGCCGTCGCTGTGGCCGAGCCCTGTGAAGTCGAAGCGCAGGACGGCGATCCCACGGTCGGCCAGGCCGGCGGCGATCCGCTGCGCCGCGAAGATGTCCTTGTTGCAGGTGAAGCAGTGCGCGAAGAGCGCATAGGCCTTGGGCAGGCCCTCGGGCAGGTCCAGCCGCGCCGCCAGCTCCTGCCCCTCGCTGCCCGAAAACGTCAATTTCTCGCTGCGCATGCCCGCTCTTTCCTCTCTTCGGCCTCCACGACTTGGGGCCAGTGAGCCACGCAGCCCGGCCCGGCACAAGCCACCCATCGGGCCGGGTGTCAGGTAGAGCGTCGGATGCGGCATCGGGTCGAAGCAATGCCACTTCCACCGATCTGCATCGCGCTCTAGCTTGCGCGCTGCCAGCAGGGAGGTGCAGTGCAGATGTTCGACAGCGGTTTCGGTCCCGACGACATTGAAATCTTGGAGCGCGAGCGCGTTTACGACGGCTACTTCAAGATGGACCGCTACCGCTTCCGCCATCGCCTCTTCGGCGGTGGCTGGTCCGAGCCGGTGCAGCGCGAGGTCTTCGAGCGCGGGCACGCCGTGGCCGTTCTACCCTACGATCCCCTTGCCGACCGGGTCCTCCTGATCCGCCAGGTTCGCCTGCCGGGCCTGCTCGGCAGCGGACACCCCTGGCAGGTCGAACCGGTGGCGGGAATCATCGACCCCGGCGAGGTCGTGGAGGAGGTCGCGCGCCGCGAAGCGCAGGAGGAAGCCGGCGTGGAGGTCACCGACCTCTGGCATCTCTTTCGCTTCATGACCTCGGCGGGCGCCAGCAGCGAGCGGATCGAGCTCTTCCTCGGCCGCGCCGATCTCTCGGGCGCCGGCGGGGTCTACGGCCTCGACCATGAACACGAGGACATCGAAGCCGTCGCCGCCCCGTTCGAGGAGGCCTGGGCGCTGCTGGCCAACAAGCAGATCGAGAACACTCCGGCCATCATGGCGCTGATGTGGCTGAAGCTGAACCGCGAGGCCGTCCGGGCCGCCTGGTCGGCTTAGCGACTATCACGCGATTGCACGGCTCCGTCCCACTCTCCCAACCTTGCGATGCTGCGCGGCCCCGGCCTAAAGTCCGGCTCCGTCCGCTGGGCGGACACGAACGATCCGTCCGCTGGCAATACGTCCACCGGCGGACATGAAAGATCGTGACGGACAATCGGAACGGGAGGTTGGCCAGGCGCCATGCAAATGCGCGACGGCTTTATCGGCACCATCGGACAGACGCCGCTGATCAAGCTGCGGGCCGCCTCCGAAGCGACGGGCTGCACCATTCTGGGCAAGGCCGAGTTCCTCAACCCTGGAGGCTCCGTCAAGGATCGGGCCGCCTGGGCCATCGTCAAGGATGCCGAGGAAAAAGGCCTGCTGAAACCCGGCGGGGCGGTCGTCGAGGGTACCGCCGGCAACACCGGCATCGGTCTGGCTCTGGTCGGCTGTGCCCGCGGCTACCGAACGGTGATCGTCATCCCCGACACCCAGAGCCAGGAAAAGAAGGACATGCTGCGGCTCTGCGGTGCCGAGCTGCACGAGGTTCCGGCAGTGCCCTACAAGGACCCCAACAACTACGTGCATGTCTCCCGCCGCCTGGCGGAAGAGCTGGCGGAGAAGGAGCCGAACGGCGCGATCTGGGCCAACCAGTTCGACAACGTCGCGAACCGGCAGGGCCACTTCGAAACCACCGGGCCGGAGATCTGGGACCAGACCGACGGCCAGGTCGACGGTTTCGTCTGCGCCGTCGGCACCGGCGGCACGCTGGCCGGCACCGGCATGGCGCTGAAGCAGCGCAGCGACGCGGTCAAGATCGCCGTCGCCGACCCCGGCGGTTCCGCCATCTACGGCTACTACGCCCACGGGAAGCTGAAAGCCGAGGGGACCTCGATCACCGAAGGCATCGGCCAGGGCCGCATCACCGAGAATCTCAAGGATGCGCCGATCGACCTGGCCTATCGGATTCCCGACGAGGAAGCGCTGCCGATCGTCTTCGATCTGCTGGAGCACGAAGGGCTGGTGCTCGGGGGCTCCAGCGGCATCAACGTCGCCGGCGCAATCCGCCTGGCCCGCGAGCTGGGGCCGGGCAAGACCGTCGTCACTATCCTCTGCGACGGCGGTACGCGCTACCAGTCGAAGCTGTTCAATCCCGCTTTTCTGCGCAGCAAAAGCCTGCCGGTCCCCGGCTGGCTCGAGCGCTGATCGGCGACAAGGAGCGAGTCCCATGGAGCTGCTGTTCCGCGACGACGCCTACCTCAAGAGCTGCGACGCCGAAGTCGTCTCGGCCAGCCCCGAGGGTATCCGCCTGGACCGCACGGTCTTCTATCCGGAGGGCGGCGGCCAGCCGGGCGATAGCGGTTTGCTGCGCCTGGCCGACGGCCGTGCCGTCCGCATTGCCGACACGCGCAAAGGCGACAGCCACGAGGACACGCTGTTGATCCCGGCCGAGGGCGAAGCTCTGCCGGAGGTCGGCGCCAAGGTGACGGCCGAACTCGATTGGGACCGTCGCTACAGGCACATGCGCATGCACACCTGCATGCATCTGCTCTGCAGCCTGGTCGAGGGCGACGTCACCGGCGGGCAGGTCGGCGCGGAAAAAAGCCGACTGGACTTCAACCTGCCGGACGGCAGTCCGGACAAGGCCTGGCTGACGGACGAACTCAACCGCCTGATCCAGGAGGACCATCCGGTCGACCCGGTCTGGATCACCGATGCCGAGCTGGCCGCCCAGCCGGAACTGGTGCGCACCATGTCGGTCAAGCCGCCGAGCGGCGCCGGCCGCGTCCGCCTGCTGAAGATCGCGGACGTCGACCTGCAGCCCTGCGGCGGCACCCACGTGGCACGGACCGGCGAGATCGGGCCGGTCGAAATCGGCAAGATCGAGAACAAGGGCAAGCAGAACCGCCGCATCAACATCCGCTTCGCCGGCTGAGGGGCGCGGAGATAGCTCGGCGCCCAAACCACAACGCAGATGACCGAGCAGACACCAGAGCCAACAAGGAAAAGGACGACGTCCGCATGCTGCGACCCGACAGCTCCGCACTGGTTTCGACCGACTGGCTCGCCGAGCATCTGGACGCGCCAGACGTCCGGCTGGTCGACGCCAGCTACTATCTGCCTGTCGAAGAGGGCGACGCCCGCGCCGACTATGAGGCCGAGCACATTCCCGGCGCGGTCTTCTTCGACATCGACGAGATCAAGGACGAGACCTCGCCCCTGCCCCACATGCTGCCGAGCCCGGAGAAGTTCGCCGCGCGGGTGCGCAAGCTGGGCCTAGGCGACGGCAACCGCATCGTGGTCTACGACCGTCACGGCCTGCGCTCGGCGCCCAGGGTCTGGTGGAGCTTCCGCATCATGGGCCATCGCGACGTGGCGGTGCTCGACGGCGGCCTGCCGAAGTGGAAGGCGGAGGGCCGGCCGCTGGACGACCGCAGTGTGCGGCCGGAGGAACGCCACTTCACCGCCCGCTTCGACCGCACCCAGGTGCGCGGCAAGGAGCAGCTTCTGCGCAATCTCGACAAGCCGCGCGAGCAGGTACTGGACGCCCGCGCCCGGGAGCGTTTCGACGGCTCCGCCGGCGAGATCTGGCCGGGCCGCCGCCTGGGACGGATCCCCGACTCGCTCAACCTGCCCTTCACCGACCTGATCGATCCGACCGACGGCACGCTGCTGCCCGAGCCGCAGTTGCGCGAGCGCTTCGCCGCCGCAGGTTTGGACCTTGGCCAGCCGGTGGTGACGACCTGCGGATCCGGCGTCACGGCCTGCATTCTTGCCTTGGGACTGGCGGTGGTCGGACACCGCGACGTCTCGGTCTACGACGGATCCTGGGCCGAGTGGGGCCTGCCCGATGCCGAGACGCCCGTGGCCACCGGCGGGTCGGACGCCTCTGCATGAGCGACAGTGCGGCGCCGTTCGACGTCACCGAAGCCGGGTCCGACGACCTCGAAGGCTGCCAGGCGCTCTGGCGGCGTTGCGGCCTGCCGGAGGCTTTGCCGGCCCGTGACGGCGAAACCGGCGGCTTGCTGGTCGCCCTGCGTGACGAGGAAGACAAGCGTGAGGTCGCGGGCTGCGTCGCCTTGCGGCTGGAGGGCGACAGCGGCTGGCTGATCAAGCTGGCGGTCGAGCCGGAGCTGCGCGGCAGCGGTCTGGCCCGCCGGTTGATGCGCGAGGGCGAGCGCTGGCTGCGCGCGCGGGGCGCCAGCGAGGCCCAGGTGCTGATCGGCCCGGCCGACGTTGATGCCCGCCGGGTCGGTCAGGCCTTCGGCTACGCCAGCGCCAAGGCGACCCTGCTCTCGCGCGATTTGGAGACCTCGTCGCCGGACGGTGTCAAAACCGTCTCACCTGTCTCTTTAGCAGCCTCCCAGGAAGACGACGCGGCGCAAACTGTTCCGCCGGGTAAGCTGGCCAACACCGTGACCTATCTGGAGATGCGTAGCCGCCCGGCGCAGCCGACTCTGCATCCGCCGAGCGGTCGGCATGTCGCGCTGCTGCGCTGCCTGCAGCCGACCGTCAACTTCTATCGCTTTCTCTACAACAGCGTCGGCGAACCCTGGCTGTGGTGGGAGCGCCGGCTGCTGGACGATGCCACCCTGGCGGAGATCGTCCAGGACGAACGGGTCGAGATCTATGTGCTCTACCTCGATGGCCAGCCGGCGGGCTACGCCGAACTCGACCGGCGCAAGCGGCCTGAGATCGAACTGGCCTACTTCGGTCTGCTGCCGGAGTTCGTCGGCCAGCGCCTGGGTCCCTACCTGCTCGCCAGCGCCATCGACATCGCCTGGTCCTACGAGCCGACGCGCCTCTGGGTGAACACCAACACCCTCGATCACCCCAAGGCCCTGCCGCTCTACCAGCGCATGGGCTTCGTCCCCTACGCCCAGGAACGCAAGCTCATCGACGACCCGCGCCTGACGGGACTGCTGCCGGCGGAGGGCTGAGGCCCGGAGCGCTGTCGTCCTGAGTAAGACAGCTCGGCCGGACAGAAGGGACCGCTGCCATGAAGCGTTTTCCGGAGGGGCTGTCGGGCAAGAGCGCCGCCGTCGTCTCGGGCGGACTGCTATATGCCGTCGCCTTCGATCCGCTGCGCGAAGCGGGAATAGCCAGGCAGACCTCGAATACGCTGAGGTACCTCGACGACCTCTTGGCCAAAACGGGAAGCGGCAAGGATCGCCTGATACAAGCGACGGTCTATCTCAGCGACATCGCGGACAAGCCGGAAATGGATGCGCTGTGGTGCGCGTGGATCGGCGGCGAGGAGAACTGGCCGCAGCGTGCTTGCGTGGGGGTCGACCTCGATCCCGGATACCTCATCGAGATTGTCGTGGTCGCCGCGGTGGCGTGACTGACCGACGGCGGCTTGCAATCATCGAAGCCTCGGTACCTGCATTTTGCTCGGCAAAATAGTTCAAAAGCAGTCGAAAATTCACCAAACAACAAGGATGACGCACCAGTGTTCAGCCGAAGTCGTTGAGCGCGTTCTCCTTCGCCATAATACTATTGTATAAAATAAAACCATGGCTGAAGGTTCAAACGCGCAAGTTGGCAGCGGTAAAAGCGAAGAGCTGGGGTAACGGCGATGGCACAGAGCCTTCATCTCACCGGGAGCGAGGTGTTTTTCGACGACGACGAGATCATCGTCAGCAAGACGGATCTGAAGGGGCGCATCACCTACTGCAACGATGTCTTTCTGAGAGTCGCCGGCTACAGCGAAAAGGAGCTGCTCGGACAGCCCCACAGCATCATCCGGCACCCCGACATGCCGCGCTGCGTCTACAAACTGCTTTGGGACACCCTTGCCGCGGGTCAGGAGATCTTTGCCTACGTGGTCAATCGCGCCAAGAACGGCGACCATTACTGGGTCCTGGCCCATGTCACCCCAAGCCGTGACAGGCGCAACCAGGTGATCGGTTATCACTCGAACCGTCGGGTTCCCGACCGCGAGGTCGTGAACGAGAAGATCGTCCCGCTCTACCAGTCGCTGCTGGCTGTCGAAGAACGGCACGCCAACAGGAAGGAGGGCATGCTGGCGGCCTTCCAGACCGTGGTCGAGCTGCTGGAGGAGAATGGCGTGAACTACGACGAATTCGTTTGGAGCCTGAAGGCCGCCTAGCAGTCGAAGCGGCACGCCAAGCCTGGACGAGCAAGAGCCTGAAAACCAAGCCCATCAGAATAGGACCCGCAGATCATGGCGAGACGCTCCGATCCCAATCGCATGGCGCTGGAGGTCTGTAAGGCGGTTGCAGAGGGAGACTTCGAGGCGCGGATTACCGGCATCGATCCGAAAGACAAGTTTGCCGAGCTCTACAACGCCATCAATCGGATGATCGACCGCACCGACGCCTACGTTCGGGAATCGACGGCCTCACTGGAGTACGTCAGCCAGAAGAAGTACTTCCGGCGGATCGTCGAAACCGGAATGGTCGGCGCCTTTCGAGATGCCGCCGTCACCATCAACAGCGCCACGCAGTCGATGGAGGATCAAGTCACCGGCTTTACGACGGTGGTCGAGCACTTCCAGAGCGCCATGGAGGGTGTCGTGGAGACCGTCACCTCCGCCTCGACAGAGCTGGAGACCTCGGCGCAATCGATGCGGTCCACGGCAGTGTCGACGAGCCAACAGGCGACCGCCGTGGCGGCTGCGGCCGGCCAGGCCTCCGCAAACGTCCAGACGGTCGCGGCTTCGGCCGAAGAGCTCGCCAGCACCATCAGCGACATCCGCCAGCGGGCGAACCGCTCGACGGAAATCGTCGGAGACGCGGTCAAGCAGGTCCGCAGCACCGGTAGCGAGACCGAACAGCTGGCCAGCGCCTCGGAGAAGATTGGCGACGTCATTCAGTTGATCACCGATATCGCGGCCCAGACCAACCTCCTCGCGCTCAACGCGACGATTGAGGCGGCACGCGCCGGCGAGGCCGGCAAGGGCTTTGCCGTCGTCGCCTCGGAGGTCAAGAGCCTGGCAAACCAGACCGCCACCGCGACCGACGATATCCGCGATCAGATCACCAACATCCAGAGCGCCACCAACGCGGTGGTCACCGCGATCGACGCCGTCGGTACGACCATGGAGCAGGTAACGGAGATGTCGGACTCCATTGCCTCCACCGTCGAGGAGCAAGGCGCGGCAACGACCGAAATCGCGCGCAGTATCGAGGAAGCCGCAACGGGAACCGCGGAGGTCACGACCAACATCGCCCAGGTCAATCAGGCGGCGGACCACTCCAAGACCGCGGCCGGTGAAGTACTGGACGCAGCCACCGAACTGGCCAAGCAGGCCGATGTGCTGCGCAGCGGAATCGACAGCTTCCTGCTGGAGGTCAAACAGGTCATCTGACCCGTGCCCTGTTCATCGTCTGGATGGGGCGGCGTTTCAGATTCGGCACCGCGCTCCTCGCTTCGCTTGTGCGTGTAGATCGCGAGGCCGTCGTTCAGCGTCACGCTCAGGGCGATGGAGTACTTCGCCACCGCAGTTCGACATGGGAACATCGCCCGGGCCGCGGCGGAGCTGAATATCGCGGCCTCCGGGTGAACACCAACACCCTCGACCACCCCAAGGCCCTGCCGCTCTACCGGCCGATGGGCTTCGTCCCTTAAGCTCAGGAACGCAAGATCATCGACGACCCGCGCCTGACGGGACTGATGCTGGCGGAGGGCTGAGGCCTGGAGCGCTGTTATCTCGGGTGCCCGAACCTGGCCTGGGATGACGCGCTTCGATCCATGATTCCAAGGGTGCAAATCCACCCAACGCGCTCGTTCGGCCGCTGTCGTGCGGCCAACAGTGGAGCGGGACGAAACTGAGGTGCGAGCTGTTCAGCGTTCTCGATATCTCTCGGTTCGATCTTCTGAGTATAAGGAGCCTGGAACAGGTGATCTCTGCGGACTACTGCCGTTTGATGGCACGGTATAACACCTGGCAGAACAATTCTCTTGTGACGGCCGCCGATGGGCTCACCGACGCAGACCGTTGGAGGGATCGAGGTGCATTCTTCAAATCGATTGCTGCAACGCTGAATCATCTCTATTGGGCCGATGCCCTCTCGCTTGAACGCATCAAAGGGAACGAACGACCGGAGGACAGTTTCCAGCACTCCCTCACCACTCCGTCGGAGTGGAATGACTTCAAGACTCTCCGTTTGCAACGGAATGACGAGATCGAAAGGTGGGCAGCAAAACTGTGTGACGCAGACCTCAACGGAGTCGTCGTTTGGTACCCTGGGGGAGGCACAACGCGGATTGAGAAACCTACGGATCTTTGCGTTGTCCAGCTCTTCAACCACCAGACCCACCATCGGGGTCAAGTTCACGCGATGCTGACAGCAGCGGGTGTGACACCAGGGCCAACTGATCTTCCGGCCTTGTCGTAGAGCGTTCGATCTAGGCTCAACTTCAGGCTCACGACCATCACCCAGCCACCGGCTTGCAGCACCCGATCCTGACCGACCTCTGCCATCTGAGAACGGAAGTGCGAACGCCGTTCGCCAGCGGTTCTACGCCGCTTGAAGCCGCCAGAACCCGAAGCAAGGTATTTCCGATCTCATAATCCGGACGTCGCGTTCGGAGACCTCGACGCGCTGTGCAAGCGCGCGCAGCCTGGGCGAATCTGCCCAGTTGGGCCGCGGTGATGATCCGCCCGCATACTCGACGGCCGCCCCTGGAGCGCTTCGCGTCGCTGCGCTCCTTCCTTCTTGTCGGCTTGGTCGGATTTGCGGATAAATCGGAGTCTGAATTGGCGCGGTCGCGACATGGGTCCGAGTGCGTCGTTGTACTTTGAGGTGAAGTGGTGTGACTGGACGGATCGCGATCATCGGCGGCAATGGCCAAATCGGCCGCGCCGTCGCGCGTCGTTTTGTCCGCGAGAACTGGCAGGTCACGTCCATTGGGCGAACGGTGCCTGCGAATCGGCTGACGAATGGGCTCGTCAACTACGAAACGCTCGATCGCCGCAACACAACGGCGCTGCGGACCGCTCTTGGGAGCGGTGTTGACATCCTGCTCGACTGCCTCAGCTTCGACGCGCGGGACGCCGAGCAGCTCCTCGCCCTCCAGGACTGCACCAGTAAGCTCTGTGCAGTATCCTCAGCCAGTGTGTACACGGATCCGAAGGGGCGTACGCTTGATGAGGCGGCCTCCAACGGTTTTCCCGACTTCGGCGGTCCGCTCGACACCGACCGCCGCACTGTGCCGCCGGGGCCCGAGACCTATTCTACACGCAAGGCGGCGATGGAGCGCCGGCTGTTCGATGGGGCCGCCGTGCCGGTCTCGGTGCTGCGCCCTTGCGCCATCTACGGACCGTACAGCAACCACGCGCGCGAGTGGTTCTTCGTCAAGCGGCTCATAGACGGACGCCGCCGCATCCCGCTCGCCTACGGCGGCGCGACGCGTTTTCATACAACAGCGTCCGACTACATCGCAGAGGCAGTGTGGACCGTCGCGACAAGCAACATCAGTCCGATCCTCAATGTTGTCGATCCCGAAGCGCTGACAACCGCCGAAATCGGTGCGGCAATCATGACCGCACTGGGCATCGAAGCCGAGATCATCAGCCTCAAGAACGAGAGCTATCCGCCAGGCAACGGCGCCAATCCATGGGGTATTCAAAGAGACATGATCTGTGTCCCTTCGCCCGAAGTTCGGCTGATCGGAGGGTATCGGGATCTCGTTCCGCCGACGGTCCGCTGGCTGCGTGATCACGTGCCGATCGACGACTGGCAGACTCACCTGCCAGTTCTAGCCGCTTACCCATTCGATTTGTTCGACTACGAAGGCGAGGATGCACTGCTCAGAGGCCTCGGATAGTCACCTCCATCCGAAGCGCCCGAAGCCCGGACCGTCGCGCGATGGCGCGTGATGCGCTCTGCCGTCGGATTCAAGCCATGGTGCAATGTAACGGGCCAGAAGATCGCATTTTTGTCTCGCACGGCCCGCCATTCGCCGCCGATTGTGCGACGTTCTACGACCCCGGTTCGATGTCCGCTTTGCCGAACAGAACGGACGCCCGAAATTCGCGTTTGGAGGTCCGCACCCGCTGGCTTTGCCTATTGAAAGTTAGGCAACATAGATCACGGAGCTGTATACGCGTCGGTCTGACCTCCAGCACGTAGGATCGCCAGCGTCACGTCCCTAAGAGGCTGCGTAGCATCCAACTCGTATGTCGCGATCCGGCGCAATAGCGGTTCGACCTCGCGAGTGTTTTCCACAACTCGTGCTAGCTCGGCAGAGGACTTACCATAGTTGTTCCCCACGCGGGTTCTGATGCGGGTGAGTAGAATCTCGGTCGGCGCACTCAGAAGAACAATTTGATCAAACCTTGGGACAAAGCCCCCCATGTTCGGGGCACATCCAGCGACGAAGAGCGGTTCATCGTTGATGCCGTCCAAAAGAGCAGCCAACCGCGCCTCGTCCCAAAGCCAGTCATGCCCAGGATTTGCTCCGGTTGGGTTGCCTTCGCAGGGTACCCAGCCCGACCACCCGTCTTCGTCAAGGTCAATCGCCTGGTATCCGATTGCCGCCAGAGCGGCAATGGTCGATGACTTCCCGGTCCCGGACATTCCCGTGATCAGCACCTTCATCTCCACCTCTCCGGCGAAAGCCGGCGCGAAGCCGACCATTCTCTGTGCATTCTCTTATTACGCAGTGGCTCAACGTTGAAGCCAAAGCTGCCATCGCCAGCACTGCAGCATCCGGTGCTTTGGGCTCGAAGCGGTCGCGCGCAGCAGGTGCAAGGACGGCCTAAGGCCTTAGTGTGCCGGCGTAGTGCGTTGAGTACTGCTTCGCAGAACTGATCGTCGCAGCGCGTCGGGCAGCCAAGCTATCCTACGGCTATAGCGAAGGAATAGTTCGTATTTTCGTCGGGCCTCGCCCGCCATCTGCCGCAGGGCATCCGGCGTATTACTGTGCTAGTTCGATGGCCGCTTTGCGAGACTTTCCGGCACAGGCGGGCGTCGGAGCACGAGCACCTTCCGAACGTCGGCCACTTGCCAATCTGGACTGAGGCCGGTCTCGTGCCGAGAGTGATCTGACGGAGCTCCAGCTAGACGGTCATCCGCTTGCGACGTTCCTTGATCTTCTCGCCCGCGGCTTCGGTGCCGTCGTGGAACGATCCGAAGAGCTTGTCCCAGGGGATCTCCAGCGAACCGTAATTGCACTCGAAATAGCGGTGGTGCATCTGGTGATGAAAGGTGCCGAGCCGCAGGCGGTTCTCGTCCTTCACCACCAGCCCCTCGAAGCCCGTATGCGTCGTCGCCGCCGTCAGCACGTAGTATTGCAGGTGGAACAGGATATGCACCGGATGGGACGCCACGACGAAGTGAATCAACACCGAGCCCAGGAATATCGCGTGCTCGACGGGATGCATCGACATTCCCGACCAGGGTCCGACATTCGTATTCCGGTGATGCAAGGCGTGCACGTAGCGATAGAGGAATGGACTGTGTAGGAACCTGTGGATCCAGTAGAAATAGAAGCTCTCCCACACCGGGATCAGCAGGAACAGGGCCACGAACCAGATCGGGTGCGCGGCCCAGGTCAGTAACGGCGCATGACCGTTGGCCAGCGCCCAGAACATCAGCACCTCGTAGGCCGTCCAGACAGTGACGCCACTGGTCAGCGTCCAGAACATGTTGTCACGGACCTGGCTTCCGAGAGTGAATTGCCGCCCCTTCCTGCTCAGCGGGCGGGAGTCGTACTTCAGCTTCTGACCCTGCTTCGTGAAGGTGTAGAACCAGAGGTGCAGGCCCCCCGCCACGATCGTCATCAGCGCGAGGTTGCGCAGCCACATCTCGGCGATCCAGCCGACGGCCAGGGTCCGGCTCTCCTCCAGCGGCGGTTGGAACCAGTAGAACGAAACGAGCGCGATCCCCACGATGATCAACCGCTCGGTGATCGGAAACCAGGAGTTCCAGATCCAGCCCAGCATCTCCAGCGGGCGCAGCGGCCAGGAGAAGAACGGAGAGACCCGGAGAGGAACGTCGGGAACGTGGTTCCAGCCCTTGAGGGGTGCGTCAGCCATCGGAAGCGACCTCGCCTGTGGTTCGATCCCGAACTTGTCAGATGCCCATTCATTTGAAAAATGGCATAATTCCGGGAAAATCATCTGATTTTCCGAGGTAAAAATGGCCGTCACGCTCAGGGCGATGGAGTATTTCGTCACCGCAGTTCGACATGGGAACATCGCCCGGGCCGCGGCGGAGCTGAATATCGCGGCCTCCGCCGTGTCGACGGCAATCGACCAGATCGAGGCCGCCTTCGACCTGACGCTGGTCACGCGGCAGCGCTCCCGCGGTATCCAGCCGACCGCCAGCGGTCTCACCGTCGCGCGCAAGTTGGAGCGCCTGCTCGAGGAGTACCGCTCTGTCCTGGCCGAGGGCGCCGACCTGAAGCAGGCGCAGAGCGGGATGCTGCGCATCGGGTACTACGCTCCAATCGCGCCAGCCTTTCTACCGAAGATCCTGATGTCCTTCGTTCCGGATGTGGCGAAGGTGGAACTGCATCTGGAGGAATGCGACAACGACAGCGCGCAGAGGGGCCTGCTCGACGGGACCTACGACGTCATCCTCTTCGTCAGCCGGGACGTGCGGCCTTCCATCGACTTCGAGGTGCTGATCGAGGCGCCGGCCTATTGCCTTCTACCGGCGTCGCATAGCTTGGCGCGGCAGACCAGCGTTTCCATGGCCGAGATCGCGGCAGGCCCGGTGGTCGTCCTGAACCGCCCGGTCGCGGTGGACTACTACCGCAGTCTCTTCGCGGCGCAGGATCGCGAGGTCGCCGTCGCGGCCTATGCGACCTCGACAGAAATGGTGCGGAGCCTCGTTGGCGCCGGCCTCGGCTGCGCGATCCTGAATATGCGGCCCTTGACGGCCACGAGCTATGGCGGCGACGCGGTCGTCGCACGGCCCATCGCCGATCCCCTGCCCCCGCTGACGCTGGCCGTAGCCTACGACACGGCCCGCCCCCGCCGCCTGGTCCGAGACTTCGTCGCGGCCTGCGTGAAGCATTTCGCGGATGAGACCGCCGACCGATGCATCGTTAATCCCTAACGGGCAATGCCGTCCGAACAGCTGCAGCCATTCGAACCGGCACCGCGGAACCCTTAGTCCGTTGCACTTGGCCCAATCTTGCTTCCCGCAACGTCGCGGAAAGCAGGTCGAGAACCGAACGGAAGACTGTTCCGAAAAGCTGCTTCGCAGAACTCATCATCACAGCGCATCGGACAGTCACGCTAGCGTAAGGCTATGGCAAAAGGATGGTTCGCATCTTCATTACGCGTGGTCCGCCGATTGCTCACAGGATCAGAGAGTCAGCGCCGTAGTAGGTGATTTTAAGATCGCCATCGGCCACCTTGAGGCGCCATGTCTCGCGCAGCAATCGGTTGAACGGCCCGTTTTCGGTCATCGCGGTATTGATTTCGCCGGGCCCGCCGCGCCATTCGCCTGTGTGGTGGAGCAGGAATTGAGCGGCGAAACCGGCCGATGCATCGCCGGCCACCTCGATGCCGCTGATCTCGTGATACTCCCAAGGACAATGGGCCAGCCAGTCGGCGTACCAGGCGCGGAAGGCCGCCGGGTCTCTGATTTGGATCGGCCCGAAATCGAGATGCATGTCCTCCGGGTCGAAGTGCTGGAGAAACCAGTCGGCTGGCGCCAGATGAGCGAAATGCGCGAAGACGTCGAAGATGAGCCGGCGTACGTCGTTGCCGTTTGGAGCCTGGACGTCGATCGGCTTGTGGCGCAGTGACTGTATGTCCCTTGCCGCAATCCTATCGGCCATATCATAGCTCCTGATTTGTCGGTCGAACGATCATCTCGCTTATGGCGACGTTCGGTGGCCGCGTAACGGCGTAGAGCAGCGCGTCGGCGATGTCTTCGGACGCAAGTGGGGAAACCGATGCCGCCCAGTCGTGAATCTGTTTGCGGATGGCTTCGTCCTCGATTTGGTCGATGAGTTCCGACTGTACGATGCCGGGCAGGATCTCGGTTGTGCGCACTCCGGTGCCCAGGAGTTCCTTGCGAAGGCTGTCCGTAAAAGCGGCGACGCCGAACTTCGTCGCGGAGTAGACCCCGAAGTTGGGCATAGTGATGCGGGCAGCAAGAGACGAGACATTGACGATATGTCCGCTGCCGCGGCCGACCATGTGCTCGGCCGCTTTCTGGGTCAGCTGCATCAGGCCCATCAGATTGATCTCGACCATTCGGCGCCACTGCGCCCTGTCCGTTCCGAGCAAGGGGGCGACGAGCATAAGGCCGGCGACGTTCGCCAGAATGTCGACGTGACCGAGCGCAGCTTCGGCATCGGCAAAGGCAGCGTCGACGCCGATTTCGCTGGAGAGATCCCCGGACAGAGCAATGGCTCCCTCCGTTCGCCCCGTGCGCCTGGCGATCTCGTCCGCCAGGTCGGCGAGGCGGTCGGCCCGCCGCGCGATGAGGACGACGCGGGCGCCGGCATCGCTAAGGGCAAAGGCGGTTGCGGCGCCAATTCCCGACGATGCGCCGGTGACGATGGCGGTTCGGTCTTCAAGCGGCCTGTTCGCCATTATGCTGTCCTCCGCGGTGCGAAGAGGATCGCCTTCGTTTGCAGGAACTCTTCGTATCCCATCGGTCCCATGCATCGGCCGTAGCCTGTCATACGATAGCCGCCGAACGGCGCTGTCAGATGGAAGGTGAAGGCATTGAGCGCGACCTGCCCGGTGCTCATCCGGCGGGCGAGATCGACGGCTTTCTCATGGTCGTTCGACAAGACGCCGCCATGCAGCCCGTACTCGGAATCGTTGCTGATCCGGACCGCGTCGTCGAGACTGTCATAGGGAACGACAACGACCACCGGGCCGAAAATCTCCTCCCGGGCAATCCGCATGGAGTTGTCAACGTCGTCGAAGACCGTCGGCTGAACGTAGAAGCCCTTCTCGAGACCGGCAGGGGCTTCGGGCCCACCGACCGCAAGCTTTGCGCCCTCTTCGATGCCGATGCGGATGTAATCGGCGACCGTTTTTCTCTGCTTTGCTGAGACCATTGGGCCGATGTCGGTGTCGGGGTCTTCGGGATCGCCAATCTTCATGCCTTTCACGCGATCGACCAAGGCGTCGACGATCTCGGCCTGCCGAGAGCGCGGAACCAACAGACGGCTCCAAGCCGCACAGAGCTGACCGGAGTTGGAGAAGATCGCGCTGGCGGCGACCTCCGCGGCCTGTTTCGGATCGAAGTCCTCGAGAACGATGCAGGCCGATTTCCCGCCAAGCTCCAAAACGGTCTTCTTCGGCCCCTTGGCCGCGGTCTCGGCGATCTTGCGCCCCCCAGAGGTTGACCCCGTGAAGGAAACAAGATCAATCTCCGGGTGCTTGACGATGGCCTGTCCAACGACGGCTCCGGCGCCAGGAACGATGTTGTAGACCCCCTTCGGCAGGCCGGCTTCCTCCAGCAGTTCGCCGAGCACAAGCGCATCGACCGCCGTCATGGTCGCCGGCTTCTGGACCACCGTGCAGCCTGCAAGCATGGCGGGAACCGCCTTGTCGATCATCATGATGAGCGGATTGTTCCAAGGCGTTATGGCGCCGACAACGCCGTAGGGTTCCCGGACGATGATGCCGTTGTCGATCGGCGTTTGATGTGCGTAGGTCTCCGCGACGTCGATGAAGGCCTCCAAGGCGTCGCCGTTCACGTCCACCATGAAGCTGCGGCAGACCTTGAGCGGCGCGCCCATCTCGCGTGTGACCGTCAGGGACAGTCGTTCAGCGTTCTCCCGGTACAAGGCCAAGAAACGCCTCATGATATCGGCGCGCTCGGAAAGCGGGCGCTCCGACCAAGGACCGAAGGCAGCCCGCGCAGCTTGCGTAGCCCTGTCGACGTCGGCGGCGTTCCCCATTGCGACCCTGGCGTAGAGCTCTTCCGTTGCAGGGTTGATCAGCTCGGCCGTTTCGCTGCCGCCGGGGCGCGTCCAGCTACCACCGATGAACAGTCTGTCGTAGGTCACCATTTGATTGTTCCCTTAGTCGCCTCGAGGCGCCGCCCGAAAGGACGGCATGCCACCGCCGAACCTCGACATTCGAAGGTCGTGGACAATCTGCCTTCAGGCGTTTGCATGGCGGCAGCCCCCGGCGCGCGGACGGCTTGGAAGGAGACCGAGGCGTCTGTCCTGAAGTCCTTTAGAGAGACCTCTCGAAGCGCGTCATATCAGCAGCTTGCGAGACAGGTGGAGACTGGCCAGCCACGTTTCTTGAAGAATTACGGCACGTTGGAAGAATTGGCTCAGGATCATGCGACCTGGCGTATCGCCAAACGAGTCCGGCCGGCTGCGTGCTGCAGCCCGCTCTAGCGGTCCATGTAGTCTCTGGGGGTCATGCCTTTTGCCGTCCGAAAGGCACGGGAGAAATGGCTTTGATCGGAAAAGCCGAGTTGAAAGGCAATGGCCGCCAAGTCCGGGCGGTCGGCAAGGAGCATGGCTTCCACCTGCGCAATGCGTATCCCTTGAACGAATTGATAGGGCGACACCCCCGTTTGCTTCTTGAAGTGTCGCCCGAACGTTGAGCGGGGCATCTCGCAAAGGCTGGCAAGATCGGAGATCACGATGCCGCCCTGAAGATTGCTCCGCACGAAGTCCTCAATCCTGTGCAGCGGGATGAGAGGGGCATCCTCTTTGAGTTCTGTGCCGCCTCCGAGCATGCCGATCAGGTGGGCGATGAGACAGTCGGTCAAGCCATCGATCAGAAGCGACATCTGCGTGTCGCGCCGGCCCATGGCATGCCAGAGCTGCAGCATTGCGGACTGGACGTTGATGTCCAGTTTGTAGTCCAGGTACCCCTGGCTCAGCACGTCGATACAATCGGCAAGGTAGACTTCCCGAGCCTCCTGCAGCGCACTTGCATCGACAGCGACAACCAGCAGCTCGTGCGGTTCGGATACGTCGAACTCGATGGCCGATCCAACAGGAGATACGCCGATATGGCCGGGGCGGCGGGCATCGATCTCACGCCATGTGCCGTCCACGGCCCAACGGGCCGGTGTGCTGCCGCCGATGGTCAGGCCCACGACGAGATCGCTCGTTGCCGGATCGGTGAAGGCATGAGCACCTTGGTTCGTGCGAAGCGCAACGGTTCGGTAACGACCACCCCTGCGCATCTTGTACCTGAACGCGCCATAGCCGCTGTTGCCGTAGAAATCTGCGTACCTTCGTTCCATAGGTCCTCGCTTCCGCCTTACCCCGGGCAGAGTGGAGCTCCTCATCCCGGTCGGATGCAGTTGGGCCCGCCAGAGGCGAGCCGCCAAGGCCTCAGTAAGATTGAGACCTATTTGCATCATTACATACGGCTATCGGCGACCAAAGAGCGATCGAGGAAAGGCGTCGGGAGGAAGCATCCCGATCGAGCGCTCCAAAGACTCGGATCCACCCAAGGCGGCCGTCCGGTCCGGGAGTGTGAACAAGACCTGTTCGGACGCCTGGACGTTCGGCCCTCCACCTCGGCTATCCGATCGCGACGGCCTCGATTTCCAAGAGCCACGCCTCGTCGTAGATCTCGGCAATAACGACCGTCAGGGCCGGTGCGCTATCGCCCAGTACGTCTTGCCTAATCTTGCTGTTGGCCGCGCGGTGCTCGCGACTGGAGAGAAAGGTCGTGTGTTTGACGATGTTCTCCAATCCCATACCCGCTGCAACCAATTGATGCTCGATGTTTTTCCACGCCAACCGAGCTTGGTCTTCGAATGCCTCGGGCACCGAACCCTCTGCGTCGACCGGAATTTGGCCGCTGATGTAGAGAATGCGATTGGGCTTCTCCGCCAAACAACCTTGCGAGTAGCCACCGGAAGCAGATGGACCGTCAGGTGAGTTGATGTTGGTGACCTTCATGACACACTCCCAAAAAGCGCCTGTTCAGTGTGAGTGGAGATTGAGACCTACGGAGGTTCCGGCAGGTCCCCGGTTAGATTGAACGGAAGCCCCCCTCGCCTTCAGCTCCGTCAATCCGCAGAAGGGCCGTCTTGCAGCGCAAGCTCACCGCGACCCGTCGCTCCCGATAGATCGTTACGCCAGCTGAGCCTTGAGCCACGCCAGCAGCGCCTTGACGGCCGGGCGCTCCTGGCTTCGCTTGTGTCTGTAGACCGCGAGGCCGTCGTCCAGCGTCACGCTCTCCGCGAAGGGCCGCACCAGCTTGCCGGACTGCAGGAGCTGCTCCATCGCGCGGCGCCAGCCAAGGCCGATGCCATGGCCTTCGACCGCCGCTTGGATCAGAACGGGGTAGCTGTCGAAGACGACGGCCCCACCCCCATTTGGCCGGTCCACACTTGTCACACCGCCGGTCTCTCCGTCGCCGACGCGCAGGTCGCAGCCCAGCCGCTGCAGCCAATCGTCCCAGTCCGGCCAGTCCTGGGGGTGGACTCTATGGTGCAGCAAGCGGTGCTGCGGCAGCTCGGCGAGCGGAAGCGGCGCTCGCCGCCCGGCCAGATGCGTCTTGAAATAGTCCGCGCTGCAGACCGGAATGACGTCGTCCGAGGCGGTGAAGGCCAGAGCATGCGCCCCACTGGGCCGACCAGCGGTCTGGAGGGCAACGTCGAAGTCCTCGCTCGACTGGCCGACCGGCAGGAGAGACGCCGAGACGCGGACCTCCAGGTCCGGATGGCGCTGGTGGAAGTCGGCGAGGCGCGGCATCAGCCAGTAGACGGCGGAACAGAGCTCGGCGAAGAGCACGACCTCGCCGCTGCGCCGCCGGCCCCGCAGATCGCTTGCGCGCGCCGCGATGCCGTCCAATCCGGCGGTCACGGCCTGGGCCAGATCACGCCCGGCCTCGGTCAGGAACACGGCCCGCTGCCGCCGTTCGAAGAGGCGCAGACCGAGATCGTCCTCCAGGGCGCGGATCTGCCGGCTGACCGCGGCCTGGGTGAGATGCAGTTCCTGAGCGGCCAGCGTGAAGCTCTCGTGCCGCGCCGCCGCCTCGAAAGGCAGCAGACTGCTCAGCGGCGGAAGCCGTTTCCGAAGACTATTCATAAGATCAGGTAATGCATTGAAGCTGAGAAGTCGTTGCACGACCAGCAGCTTTATAGCGCAGACTTAACGCAGAAGTCACGGGTCCGCAGCTCTTTGGCGACGGCAGATGCATCACCAAACCCTCGAGTCAGACGATAGGACGGCGCTCGGCATTGCACTGATTATCGGGTCCGTGTTCCTGATGTCCTTCGGGGATGCCCTGGTCAAATACGTCGGGGCCGAGCTGACGCTCTGGCAGATCTTCGTTACCCGGTCGCTTGTCGCCCTGCCCCTTCTGGTCGCGCTGCTGCGCGCCGGCGGGCCAGTCGATCATTCCGCCGCAGCGATGCGTCCGAAGGCGGTCTCCTGGGTGATCCTCCGCAGCCTCCTGCTGGTCGCCATGTGGATTCTGTTCTACGCGGCCTTGCCGGTCCTTGATCTCGCCGTCGTGGCCGCCGCGCTCTACAGCGGGCCGCTGTTCATCGCGCTGTTCCAGGCGCTGCTGATCCGCGAGCCGGTGGGGCTGCGGCGTGGAGTAGCCTTGCTGCTCGGTTTCGCCGGTGTGCTGATCGTCCTGAGGCCGGGGGGCGAGGCCTTCTCGCCCATGACGCTCTTGCCAGTTGCGGCCGCCGCCCTCTATGCCCTTGCCATGATCGTCACGCGGCAGAAGTGCCTGGAGGAGAGACCGCTGGTCCTGTCGCTCAGCTTGACCCTCGCCTTTCTGTTGGCCGGCGTCCTCGCGAGCGGCGCGCTCGCGCTCTGGTCTCCGGCGTCGGACGGCGCCTCGATCCAGCGCTTCCTGTTCGGCGCCTGGGTGCCGATGGGGCTGCGCGACTGGGCGCTGATCGCCCTGATGGCTCTGCTGATCATCGCGATCAGCGCCGGCGTCGCGAAAGCCTACCAGTCCGCACCGCCAGCGACGATTGCGACCTTCGACTACGCCTATCTGATCTTTGCCGGCGTTTGGGGCTTCCTGCTGTTCGGCGAGACGCCAGCGGCCACGACCCTGATCGGCATGCTGACGATCGCGGCGGCCGGCCTGCTCGTGCTGCGGCGGCCTCGGCCCGCTCGCGCAGCAATGGCCACGCGCCGGAGCGCCGGATGACGTCCGTTTTCTTCGATCTCGACGGTACCTTGACGGACCCCAGGGAGGGAATCACGCGCTCGATCGCCTTCGCGTTGCAAAGGGTCGGCCTCGCGCCTCCGGCCTCCGAGCAATTGACCTGGTGCATCGGGCCGCCGCTGCTGGACAGCCTCCGAGAACTGACCGGAGATGACGCACAGGCTCGCAGGGCGCTGTGCCACTACCGGGAGCGCTTCGGACAGCTGGGCCTGTTCGAAAACCGTCTCTACGACGGCGTCCTCCCCGGCCTGGCGGCGCTGTCATCGGCCTCCGGCGTGAGGCTGTTCATCGCGACCAGCAAGCCGAAGGTTTTCGCAGAACGCATTCTTTCGCATTTCGGCCTCGATCCCTTTTTTGAGACCGTTTTCGGTGCGGAGCTCGACGGAACCCGCGCGGACAAGTCCCACCTCCTGGACTATGCACTTGCGCACAGCGACAGCGATCCCTCCGCCGCCGTGATGATCGGCGATCGCCGTCACGATATGCTCGGCGCTTTGAACAACGGTATCCGGGCAATCGGCGTCACCTACGGCTATGGGACGCAGCGGGAACTGGCCGAAGCCGGCGCTGAGGAAACCCACGACTCGCCGACGACGCTCTTCCAAAGTCTTTGCTCCCTTGTGCAGAGCGCGCCTTAGAGGAACGGGGCCTAAACGACCGCCACGGCCGCAAGATGAACTCGAACGGACCCTGAGGTAAGCTGAGTTCAAACATCCGGCCGGAGAGCGTGATGGAAGCCAAACCACCCTTCAAGGATCCAGATGTCGCGGCCAGGTTTGCCTCGTTTCCAGATCCTGCGCAGCAGGGCCTCCTGACGCTGCGCCGTTTGATCTACGAAACGGCCGAGACCACACCCAAGGTCGGAACGCTGGAGGAAACGTTGAAGTGGGGTCAACCCGCCTACCTGACGCCACACACCAAGTCAGGCTCGACGATCCGGCTGGGGCTGCCGAAGCACGGCGGCTTTGCCATCTACACCCATTGCCAGACCAGCATCCTCGCGGACTTCCAAAACCAATTTCCGGACGACTTCGTCTACGAGGGAAACCGCGCCATCCATTTCAGGGACGGCGACGCGCTCCCGGTCGAGAAGCTGAGGCTGCTCGTGCGTCACGCCTTGACCTACCATCTCAAGTAACGGGCCATCTCAAGCGACAGGACTGACGCGCGCCGGTCGGGGAGGCATCGACTTCCGTCCGTGACGGTTACGCCCCAACCGCCTACCGGCCGCGGTTCGCTTCGGCAAGCTGGCGGCTTTGCCGTGCCTGCACCAGGGCCGATATGGGGACCAACTGGAAGCCCCGCGCCTCCAGCGCCGGCAGCCAGGCGCGCAGAGCATCCAGCGTGGCGGTATGCGGGTGGCCGATGGCGACGGCGGCGCCGGTCTCCCGAGCGATGGCCTCCACCTCGGCCAACTGACGTTCGACGTAGGGCCGACCGGCCGAGGCCTGGTGATCCAGAAAAACGTCGCGGCCGATGCTGGGAACGCCCAACCTCCGGGCCGTCGAAAGGCCGGCGGAGGCCGCGCTGGTGCGAGAGTCGAGGAACAGCAGGCCGCGCTGCTTCAGGGTTCGCAGCACGGGCTCCAGCGCCGCCGGCGAGGCGGTGAAGCGGCTGCCCATGTGATTGTTGATGCCCACGATCTGCGGCAGGCGGTCGAGCGCAGCCGTCAGGCGCGCAACGTTCTCCCGGCCGCTGAGGCTTGTCAGCAGGGCGTCCGGGCCGGGGTCCTGCGCGCCCTCCGGTTCCATCGGCTGGTGCAGCAGCAGCTCGTGGCCCGCCGCTTGCGCGCTTGCGGTCTGACCGCGGAGATCCTCGGCGTAGGCCAGGAAAGCCAGCGACAAAGGACCCGGCAGCGCGATGGCGTTGCGGGTCGCCTGGCGCCGAAGACCGAGGTCGTCGATCACCACGGCGATCATCGGGCGCTCCAGATCCACCGCCGTTGGAACGCCATTGGCGAGCCAGGCCGGGCGGCCAGGCGGCGCGATCAAGGCAGCCTGCAGAGGCGCGACCGGCGCAGCAGCAGCAGCCGTCTCCACGGCCGGCGCGGGCGCGGCGGGCGGCACGGCGGAGGGTGCGGCCGGAGGCGCGGCAGGCGCCGGAGCCGTTTCACCCTCCGGCGTCGGAGACGCGGCCACTTCGACGGTCGGCGCCGGTTTCGCCAGGGTCGCTGCCGGTTGCGCGGCCACGACAGGCGACGGCTCGGGCGCCGGCTGTTGAGCGATTTGACCTTCAGAGACTTCAGAGTCCGCGATCGGGAGGGAGATCTCCGCCAGCTGCCACTCGGTGACGAAGCTCGGCAGACCGTTCTGCTCCAGCCAGAGGCCACCGACGACACCCAGCGCGAGTGCTGTCGACCAGATCGACCCCAGCTGCAGCGCACGGCTGCGCAGAACGCGCCGGCCGGCCTTGCCGATCCGCCTGTCCAGAGGGTCGGGGTGCAATCCGGCCGCCCTGCGGCCACGGCGCAGCGCAACCCTCTGCCGTCTGGCGGAGCGCAGCTGCAACACCTGCATCTGATCCGTTTCGCGCGTCACGCCGCAGTTTGGGCTCGTTTAGGTTAACGACCGGATACCGCGGCGCAGTTCACAGGTCGAGGCCGTGCCGGATCAAGCGTCTTTTCGTGACACCGTCCCTTGCGACGGTCCGCAGCCCGCCAGATCGCTCAGGATCGGGCAGTCGGGCCGGTCGTCGCCGTGACAGCGCTGCATCAGGTGCTCGAGCGTCTCGCGCATCGTCTCCAGCTCGGCGATCTTCGCCTCGATGGTTTCGACCTGGTGGCGCGCCAGGGCCTTCACGTCGGCGCTGGCGCGGGTCTTGTCCCGCCAGAGCGCGAGCAGGCTGGCGCAGTCGGCCACCGAGAAACCGAGCCCGCGCGCCCGGGCGATGAAGCGCAGGGTCTCGACATCGCGACTGCCGTAGACCCGGTAGCCGGCCGCGGTGCGCTCGGCCGGCGCGATCAGACCGATGGACTCGTAGTAACGGATCGTCTTGGCCGGCACACCGGACTGCGCGGCCGTTTCACCGATATTCATGGTTAACCTGGATCACCTCGCCAAATCTGACTTCGGAAGCCTGCGACCGGATCATGTGAAGCGCCGGCCGCGCCCTCGGCGGCCGAGCAACAGGGTGTTGCCCACCACCGAGATCGAGGAGGCCGCCATGGCCGCCCCGGCCACAATGGGCGACAGCAGCCCCAGGGCCGCCAGCGGCAGGCCGGCGGTATTGTAGACGAAGGCACAGAAGAGATTCTGGCGGATCTTCGCCCGCGTCGCCCGGGCCAGCACCACCGCCTCCGCCACCAGGCGCGGGTCGGGGCGCAGCAGGGCCATGGCCGCGGCCTCCAGCGCCACGTCGCTGCCCTCCCCCATGGCGATGCCCAGGTCGGCGGCCGCCAGCGCCGGACCGTCGTTAACGCCGTCGCCGACCATCGCGACCGAATGCCCGGCCGCGCGCAGGCGCTGAATCTGCGCCGCCTTGTCTTCGGGCAGCACTTCGGCGATCACCCGCTCGATCCCCAGCTCGCCGGCGACCGCTTCGGCAGCCCGGCGGTTGTCGCCGCTCAGCAAGGCCACGCTCAGGCCCAGGTGCTTCAGGTCGGCCACGGCGGCGGCGGCGCCCGGCCGTGGCGCATCGCCGAAGGCGGCCAGACCGATCAGCCGCGTCTCGTCTCCCTGCCCCTCCGCGATCCAGGCCAGGCTGCGCCCCCGCCCCTCCTCCGCCGCCGCGCCGGCGTCCAGCGCCGTTAGATCGATCTGCAGCTCGAGCATCAGACGGCGGCTGCCGATCAGCAGACGGCGTCCCTCGAAACTGGCCTCCAGGCCGCGGCCCGACAGGGCGCGGAAGTCGGTCAGGCGCGGCAGACCCAGGCCTTCCGCCGAGGCGGCGCGACGTAGCGCGCGAGCCAGGGGATGTTCGCTGCCCTGCTGTGCGGCGGCCGCGAGCCGCAGGACCTCGCCGCGCTCCTGCCCCGGCACGGGCAGCAACGCCAGCAGCTCCGGGCGCCCTTCCGTGAGGGTTCCGGTCTTGTCGAAGACCACGGTGTCGATCTCGCGCGCCCGCTCCAGCGTCTCGGCGTCCTTGATCAGCACGCCGCGCTTTGCCGCCACGCCCGTGCCCATCACGATCGCGATGGGGGTCGCCAGGCCCAAGGCGCAGGGACAGGCGATCACCAGGACGGAGACCGCCGCCAGGATGGCTGTCGAGGTCTCCGCCCCCGCCAGCAGCCAGCCGGCGAAGGCCACCAGCGCCAGCGCGACCACAGCCGGCACGAAGACGGCGGAGACGCGGTCGACCATACGCTGCACGGCCGGCTTATCGGCCTGCGCGGACTCCATGGCGGCCACGATCCGGGCCAGAGCCGACTGCGCGGCCGAGGCCGTCACGCGCAGGCGCAGCAGGCCCGAGCCGTTCAGCGTGCCGCCGATGACCTTGCTGTCGCGCCTCTTTTCGACCGGCAGGCTCTCGCCGGTCAGCATCGACTCGTCGGTTTCGCTCTCGCCCTCCACGACCAGCCCATCGGCGGGGAGCCGTTCCCCAGGGCGGACGACGACGAGGTCGCCGACCTCCAGGTGCTCCACGGGTACTTCGACGATCTCGCCGTCCCGCTCCACTCGGGCCAGGTCCGGGCGCAGATCCTGCAGCGCGCGCAAGGCCGCAGAGGTGTGGCGCCTGGCGCGTTCCTCTAGCAAGCGGCCGAGCAGAACCAGCGTCAGGATGGCGGCGGCGGCTTCGAAGTAGAGGTGCGGTCCGTGAAGGCTCAGCAGCGCCTCCGGCGTCTTGGACATCAGCCAGAGGCTCAATCCGAAGGCCGCCGTCGTGCCGAGCGCGACCAGCAGATCCATGTTGGCCTGGCCGTGGCGCAGGGCGGCCAGGGAGCCGCGGTAGAAGCGCGCGCCCGCCAGTACTTGGACCGGCGCGGCCATCAGCACCTGGATCAGCGCTGGAATCATGGCATCGATGCCGACCAGCGGCAGCGCCATCTGCCCGACCAGCGGCCCCGTCAGAACGGCGCAGAGAGCGAAGATCCGCCAGTCCCGGGCCTGGGAGGCCGGCAGGTCGGCCGCGCCCTCCGCCGGCTGGGCGCCGTATCCCGAGGCCTCCACCGCTTGCACCAGTCGAGCCGGCGCGACATCGGCCGCCGCCGTCACCCGCGCGCGACCTGTCGCGAAGTTGACCCGCGCCTCTGTCACCCCCGGCACGGACGACAGCGCCGCCTCGACGCTGCGCACGCAGGAGGCGCAGGTCATGCCGCTGACCGCCAAGTCGACGGGGCGCACCGACTCGTCCCTCTGGCTCGCCCGCGCGACGCCGTCGCAGTCATCCAGTGTGCCAGGCAGTGTCCCAGGCGCCTTTTGATGCGATAGAGGCTGTTCCGACAAATCATAGCCGGCCGCAGTCAGCGCAGCGGTCAGGGCGGCGGCGAAGGCTGAGCGGTCCGGTCCCTCCTCCGTGAGCTTGGCAGCCAGCTCCGGCGGAAGCTCGATCTTGGCCTGCCCGGCGGCCGCGTCGGCCTCCGCAGCAAGCACCCCATCGACGCTTTCCAGGGCCGCGCGCACCCGGCCCGCACAGAGGCCGCAGCGCATCCCGGTCACCGGCAGGGTGACGGTGACGGTCCTCGGATTCCTCTCCGACATGGCCGCGGGTCGGGCGCCGCAGTCGGCGAGAGCGTTATCGAGCGCTGCGTTGGACATCACCGACAAGCTGGGCCTTCCAGCCCTGGGAAGGTCAAGAGATCATCTTTCCGCTCCCTGACTCCTTCTGCGGCAGTCGCACTGGGCGGCGGGGAATGGCGGTGCTACCTTTGCCTTGAGCCTCTTCCGCCACTATCTCAATATCACAGCCTAGTGCACTGAAATGTTTTTGCTTATCGATAACTACGACAGCTTTACCTACAACCTCTATCACTTCCTGGGCGACCTGGGCGCGGAAGTGGAGGTGCGCCGAAACGATGCCCTCAGCGCGCAGGAGGCGATCGATCTGGCGCCCGAAGGCATCATCCTGTCGCCCGGACCCTGCGACCCGGACCGGGCCGGGATCTGCCTGGAAGTGATTCGCCTGGCGGCGGGGAAACTGCCGATCCTGGGGGTCTGCCTCGGCCACCAGTCCATCGGACAGGCCTTCGGCGGGACCGTGACGCGCGGGCCGATCCCCATGCACGGAAAGACCAGTCCGGTGCGCCACGAGGGCAGCGACGTCTTTGGCGGCCTTCCCAGTCCCCTGACCGCGACGCGTTACCACTCGCTGATCGTGGCGCGGGACGACCTGCCCGACTGCCTGCAGGTGACGGCCCAGACCGACGACGGCGTCATCATGGGGCTGCGGCATCGCGAGCTGGCGATCTTCGGCGTGCAGTTCCATCCGGAATCCATCGCCTCCGAGCACGGCCACGCCCTGCTCGCCAACTTCTTGCGTCTGAGCGGACGCAACGCGTAAACAGCCCCGCATGTCCGCCGACCTGACAGATATGAAGGCCCTGATCGCCGTTGCGGCGAGCGGCCGCTCGCTGACCGAAGCCGAGGCCGAGCGCGCCTTCGACATCATGATGTCGGGCGATGCCACACCGGCCCAGATGGGCGGCCTGCTGATGGCCCTGCGGGTGCGCGGCGAGACGGTGGAGGAGATCACCGGCGCCGCACGCTCGATGCGCGCCCGCATGCTTGCGCTCAAGGCCCCGGCCGGTGCGCTCGACACCTGCGGTACCGGCGGCGACGCCAAGGGTAGCCTCAACATCTCCACCGCCGGGGCCATCGTGCTGGCCGCCTGCGGCGTGCCGGTCGCCAAGCACGGCAACCGCGCCCTCTCTTCCAAGTCGGGTGCCGCCGACGTGCTGGTTGCGCTGGGCGTGAACATCGACGCGGAGATGGCATTGGTCGAGGCCGCGCTGCAGGAAGCCGGCATCACCTTCCTGATGGCGCCGCGTCACCACAGCGCCACGCGCCACGTCGGGCCGGCCCGTGTCGAGCTCGGCACCCGCACGGTCTTCAACCTGCTGGGGCCGCTGTCGAATCCCTGCCGGGTCAAGCGCCAGCTTCTCGGCGTCTTCGATCGCGGCTGGATCGAGCCCATCGCCCAGGTGCTGCGCGAGCTGGGGCACGAGAAGGCCTGGGTCGTGCACGGCGAAGGCGGCTTCGACGAGATGACCACCACCGGCATCAGCTATGTCGCCGAGCTGAAGGAAGGAGAGATCTCTACCTTCGAGGTGACGCCGGAAGACGCCGGCCTGCCGCGCGCCGGCATCGACGACATCCGCGGCGGCGATGCGCAGGTCAACGCCCACGCCATCACGGCCCTGCTCGACGGCGAGCGCAGCCCCTTCCGCGACACCGTGCTGCTGACCGTGGCCGGCGCCTTGATCGTCGCCGACAAGGTCTGGAACCTGACCGATGGCGTCGCGCTGGCGGCCGAGGCCATCGACCAGGGCCGCGCGCGGGCCGTGCTGGCCAAGCTGGTCGAGGTCACCAACCGACAGGCAGCGGAGCCGCTTCAGACATGAGCGACGTTCTGGCTCGCATCTGCGACGAGAAGCTGACCCACATCGCGGCCTGCAAGGCGGCGACGCCTTTGGCGGACCTGGAAGCGCTCGCCGCCACGGCCGAGACGCCGCGCGGGTTCCAGGCGGCTCTGGCGGCCAAGGCGGCGCAGGACCGGCCCGCGCTGATCTGCGAAATCAAGAAAGCCTCGCCCTCCAAAGGGCTGATCCGCGCGGATTTCGACCCTCCCGCACTCGCCAGGGCCTATCAGGCCGGCGGAGCTGCCTGCCTGTCGGTGCTGACCGACGGCCCCTACTTCCAGGGCGAAGACAGACATCTGCAGGCAGCCCGCGCGGCGGTGTCGCTGCCGGTCCTGCGCAAGGACTTCATGCTCGACCCCTATCAGGTGGTCGAGGCCAGGGCCCTGGGCGCCGACTGCATCCTGCTGATCATGGCGGCCCTCGGCGACGCTCAGGCCGCCGAGCTCGAAGCCGCGGCGCTGGCACTCGGCATGGATGTGCTGGTCGAGGTGCACGACGCCGCAGAGCTGACGCGGGCGTTGCGCCTGACCTCGCCGCTGATCGGCATCAACAATCGCAACCTCAAGACGCTGGAGGTCTCGCTCGAGACCTTCGCGACCTTGGCCGCCGAGGTGCCGGACGAGCGCTTCCTGATCGCCGAGAGCGGCATCTACTCCGGCGACGACCTGCGCTGGCTGGCCGCCCGTGGGGCCAAGGCCTTTCTGATCGGCGAATCCCTGATGCGTCAGGCCGACGTGACGGCCGCGACGCGCGCCCTGCTCGCCCCTGCGGACGCGGGGACGGCGGTCGGGGCGCAGCCATGAGCGACTTCACCCACTTCGATGCCGAGGGCAAGGCCGTGATGGTCGATGTCGGCGGCAAGTCCGAGACGGAGCGCAGCGCCACCGCCAAGGGCGAGGTGGTGATGCAGCCCGAGACGCTGGCCAGGATTCAATCCGGCGGCGTGAAGAAGGGCGACGTGCTCTCGGTGGCCCGGCTGGCCGGGATCATGGGCGCCAAGCGGACGCCGGACCTGATTCCGCTCTGCCACCCGCTGGCCCTCACCTCGGTCAAGCTCGACCTGCGCCTGCTGCCGGAGCGCAATGCCGTCGAGATCGAGGCGACCTGCAAGCTGAACGGCCGGACCGGCGTGGAGATGGAGGCGCTGACCGCAGTCAGCGTCGCGGCGCTGACGGTCTACGACATGTGCAAGGCGGTCGACCGCGGCATGCGCATCGAGGCCGTCCGCCTCACCCACAAGTCCGGCGGCAAGTCCGGCAGCTACGAGGCGGAGTGAGCGGCCCGGCATGATCTCCGTCGACGAAGCGCTCGACCGTATCCTCTCGGCCTTCGCGCCCCTGCCCGCCGAGACCGTCGCGGTGAGCCAGGCGCTGGGCCGTGTGCTGGCGGAAGACGTCGTCGCGCGGGTGACTCAGCCGCCCGCCGACGTCAGCGCCATGGACGGCTATGCGGTGCGCGCCGTTGATGTCGCCAGTGTTCCCGCGCAGTTGCAGGTGATCGGCCACATCGCGGCGGGCAGTCGCCAGGAGGCTCCGCTGGCGGCGGGCCAGGCCGCGCGGATCTTCACCGGCGCGCCCCTGCCCCAAGGGGCCGACGCCATCGTCATTCAGGAAGATACGGAGCGCGACGGCGAGACCGTCACCGTCAAGGAAGCTGCGGCGCGCGGAACCTACGTGCGGCCGGCGGGCCTGGACTTTCGGGCCGGCGACGTCGGCGTTTCGGCCGACCGGGCGGTGACGGTCCGCGACCTGGGCTTGATCGCCGCCATGAACCGGCCCTGGGTGTCGGTGCGCCGCCGTCCGCGCGTGGCGGTGCTGGCCACCGGCGACGAGGTGGTGATGCCGGGCGATCCCGTCGGCCCCAGCCAGATCGTCTCCTCCAACGGCCTGGCGCTCTGCGCCCTGGTCGAGGCCTGCGGCGGCGAGGCGATCAACCTGGGGATCGCAGCGGATTCGGCCGACTCTCTGCGCCGCCTGGCGGCCGGCGCGGCCGGTGCCGACCTGCTGATCACCACCGGGGGCGCCTCGGTCGGCGAGCACGACCTGATTCGTTCGGTTCTGGGCGAAGACGGGCTCGATCTCGACTTTTGGAAGATCGCCATGCGGCCCGGCAAGCCGCTGATGTTCGGCCGCCTGAAAAGCACCCGGATGCTGGGCCTGCCGGGCAACCCCGTCTCCAGTCTGGTCTGCGGGCTGCTATTCGTGCGCCCGATCCTGGATCGGCTGCTCGGCCTCGAGCGCCCGGCGCACCCGACAGAACCGGCCGTTCTGGCCGCCGACCTGGGCGCCAACGACCGCCGGCAGGACTACCTGCGGGCCACCCTGCAACCGGGCGACGACGGACGCCTCCGCGCCAGCCCGTACCACAAGCAGGACAGCTCGATGCTGGCCACTCTGGCCCACGCCGATGCCCTGATCCTGCGGGCGCCCCATGCACCGCCGGCGCCGGCCGGGACGCTTGTGGAGATACTCCGGTTTCCCAGTAGTTTATCGTCAATTTAAGCACTATTCCGAGAACGCTTGACGTACGAACGGAACGTGATTAGAACAAAAAGCGATTCGTCTTGCCGTGATGCGCCTGAATTGTGGATGATTTGATCTCCCGCTGATGGTGTGCCCGAGAGGCGAACCTTTCTACCGGGAAGCGGGCTTACCCTTGCCGGTGACGCGAAACGGGGGCCGGACGTCATGCTGACGCGCAAGCAACACGAACTTCTGCTGTTTCTCCACGCTCACTTGAACGAACACGGGGTGTCGCCCTCGTTCGACGAGATGAAGGAGGCGCTGGGGCTGAAGTCGAAGTCCGGCATTCATCGCCTGATCACGGGACTCGAGGAGCGCGGCTTCATTCGCCGCCTGCCCCATCGCGCCCGTGCCATCGAGGTGGTGCGGCTGCCGGAAAATATGGGCGGCAAGACCGGTTTCGCGCCGAACGTCATAGAGGGCGGCCGCCGGCCCGGGCTCTCTGGCGCGAAGGTCGCGAACGACAGCGAAGCCGTCAGCCTGCCGCTCTACGGGCGGATTGCCGCCGGAACCCCGATCGAGGCTTTGCGCGATCATGCCGCCTATGTCGATGTGCCGGCCGATCTGCTCGGCCGTGGCGAGCACTATGCCCTCCAGGTGGAAGGCGATTCCATGGTGGAGGCCGGCATTCTGGACGGCGATACGGTGGTGATCGAGCGCTCCGACCAAGCCGAGAACGGCGCCATCGTCGTGGCGCTGGTCGACGACGGCGAGGTTACTCTCAAGCGTTTCCGCCGGCGCGGCGGCGCCATCGCGTTGGAGCCGGCCAACCGCAACTACGAACCGCGGCTGTTCCCGCCGGACAGGGTCAAGGTCCAGGGCCGCCTGATCGGTCTGCTGCGCCGCTACTGATCTTCCCGAAGATCAACAGTCCTGGGGCCATCCCCGGTCCAGGGCCGTGTGCCGCGGCTCTGGCGCACCGTCTCGATCCGCAGATCCCCATCTTCGCCTAGGGTCACCGCGTGACCGCCCTCGCGCCAGAGGTCGAAGCGGTCGATCATGCGCGGTGGATCATCCTGCAGGCGCCGGCAGCCACCCGGCACCGGAAAGGGCGCGACGATCAAGTCGGCGCGCCGGCAGTCCTCCGGAAGTGCGGCCGGCGTTTGCGGTAAAGCGACGGTCCAGCCATTCCGACGATAGACACAGCCTGCGGAATCGCAGCTTAGCCAGTCCCCCGGCGGCGGCCAGGCCGCGGCTTCGGCCTGACCGGCGCGCCGCAGCCATTGCTCCCGCACGAAGCTCTGTCCCCGGCCCGGCGACAAGGCGAGCCCCATGCCGGAACCGCGTGCCGCGATCAGACCGCCGTCGGCCGTGATCAGCAGATCCGGCGGCGCCCGCCAGAGCACGCCGCTGAGACCGACGGCGATGACGGCGAGCCCGATCAGGCGCCAGGGGCCGCGCCAGAGGCAGAGCCAAAGGCCGCCCAGCGTGATCGCCACAAGGCCCCAGGCAGGCAAGGCCGGAAGCAGCTGCACGGCCCCCGGCCAGCTCGCGGTCTCCTTCGCGACGGCAATCAGGAGGCCGAGCCCCTGCCCCATCAGCCAGAGCGGCGCCGCCTCCAGTCCGAAGGGCATGGCCATCAGCGCCACAAGAGCCAAAGGCATGACCAGGAAGGCGGTCAAGGGAACGGCTGCGAGGTTGGCTGCCAGACCGACCCAGGCAAAGCGATTGAAGTGATACCAGGCGAAGACGCTGGTGGCCGCGATGGCGATGACCGAGGAGAGCGCCAGGCCGCCGAAGTAGGCCGCCGGCTTGTACCAGAGCGCTCGGCCGCTTTCGCGAGCCTGGGCGGCATCGCGCCGGGCGCGGCGTTCGAGGTAGGCCTCGTAGCCGGCGACCAGCGCCACCACCGCCGCGAAGGACATCTGGAACGAGGCGGAGAGCAGGCTTTCCGGCGCGATCAGCAAAACCGCCGCAGCGGCCCAGGCGACCAGCCGTAGCGAGACCGCCGAGCGGTCCAGCAGGACGGCGAGGAAGACCAGGCCGACCATCAGGAAGGCGCGTTGGGTGGGGATCGTGGCGCCGGCGAGGAAGAGATAGACGAAGGCGGTCGCCAGTCCGGCCGCTGCGGCCCACT
This sequence comes from Kiloniellales bacterium, assembly GCA_052168175.1. Taxonomy (GTDB): domain Bacteria; phylum Pseudomonadota; class Alphaproteobacteria; order Kiloniellales; family DSM-21159; genus Algihabitans. The sequence goes on along the minus strand of JBQLZH010000001.1, from coordinate 297,581 downwards.
TCTTGATCGGATAGCGCAGAGCCACGGCCGGCCAGAGCGCCAGCGCCATCCGCAGGGCGACGAAGAGCGTGCCGGCAACCAGACCGATGTGCAGACCGGAAATCGCCAGCAGGTGCGCGAGCCCTGAATCTCGCATGGCGTCGAGCGTCTCCGGCGGAATTGCATCGCGCTTGCCGACCGTCAGCGCCACGGCCAGCGCACCGCGTTCGCCGGGCAGGACGGCCAGGATCCGCTTGGCGATGTCTTGGCGAAGACCTTCCCAGAACAGGCGCCAGCCTTCGAACCGCGGCGCGTGCTGGGGTGACTCTACAGGCGGGTTTGTTGCCTTAGGCGCTCCAAGGCTAAAGCCCACGGCCCCCAGGCGCTCGAACCAGGCTCGCCGCGCGAAGTCGTATCCGCCGGGTGCGGCCGGCTGCGGCGGCGGCCGCAACACCACGAGCCCCTGCACCCAATCGCCCGGCGCGAGATCGCCGGCGGCTGATCCGGAGGAACTGATCCGGACACTTGCCGGCGTTGCAGCCGGATCGAGCCGCTCGATCTTCAGCCGCTCCAAGGTCAGGCGGACGCGGCTTGCGCTCTGTTCCACCTTGACCACGCGGCCGGTCAGCTCGACCGGCCCGAGGTCTCGTTGCAGCACCGGAGCCGCAACGTCGGTCGTGCGCCATTGGGCAACGGCAAAGCCGAGCGACAGGGAGGCCAAGACGATCCCGAGCGACAGCAGCAGCGGCTGGCGGCGCCCCAGCAGCAGGAAAAGCGTGGCCGCAGCCAATGCGGTCACGCCCGCCCAGCCGGCCGGCTCGCGCGGCAACGCGAAATAGAGACCGATGCCACCGCCCAGAAAGACCGGCAGCCACAGTCCCCAACGGTCGCGCTCGGCCAGGGCCGCGTCGCGGAGCCGAACCGGCGCCCGGGCAAGCGCCGCGAGAAAGGGGGCAAGCGCGGCGCTCCTCTGCGCGAAAAGCTTGCCCCTCACGGCAGTGCGTCCAATGTTGCCCTCCGATGGCATCGCTCTCGACGAAGCAGCTCGATCACGGCTGGGCCGATCATGGGTGGGTCGGGCGCGGCAAGGTTCGGGCTGCACGCCTGCAGGGGGCCTTGTTGCTGCGCTTTCATGGCCTCACGACCCGCGGCGGTAAGCTCCAGACACCGATTGCCGACTTCTTTCGCAAAGACTACCGCAGGCTGCGGCCGAGCTTCGAGCCCTATGCGGTCACCATCTGGATCGAATGCGGAGCGACGACGCCGAAGCTGGACGTCGACAACGTGGCGAAGGTCTGCCTCGATGCGCTGACCGGCGCCGTCTGGGCCGACGACAGCCAGGTCGTGCGCTTGGAGGTCACCAAAGCCAATGGTCCGCGTGGAGCGGTCACCCTCCTGATTCGGCCCGAGACACCGCAGGCCATCCAGCCAGCAAAGACGGCGCTGGCCGATCTGCTCGCTCGGGCCGACGCGCTCGCCATGCCGGCAGGCAGGCCCCTGGGCAGGCCCTGACCGCCTGTGTTAGAGCAGCATCGCTTCCGGTGGACTCGCCATAGCGATCCCACCGGAAGCGTGACTCCTAGTCTAATCGTAAGTTTGGAGGGTCGCCGCCGGCCTGCCCCTCCATCATCTGGCCTTCCATCATCTGAGAGCAGCGATTTCAAACGATGAGCGTCGTCACCCGCTTCGCGCCGTCTCCGACCGGCTTCCTGCACATCGGCGGTGCCCGTACCGCCTTGTTCAACTGGCTGTTTGCCCGGCACCACGGCGGCCGCTTCCTGCTGCGCATCGAGGACACCGACCGCAAGCGGTCCACGCAGGAGGCGATCGACGCGATCCTGGAGGGCCTGCGCTGGCTCGAGCTGAGCTGGGACGAGACGGAGGTCTATCAGTCTAAACGCGCCGAGGCGCATGTGGCGGCGGCCCAGCGGCTCCTGGCCGAAGACAAGGCCTATCGCTGCTACTGCACGCCGGAGGAGCTGACCGCCATGCGCGAGGCCGCCAAGGCCGAGGGCCGGCCGATGCGCTACGACGGCACTTGGCGCGACCGCGATCCCGGCGAAGCCCCGGCCGGCATCGACCCCGTGGTCCGTATGAAAGCGCCGCAGAGCGGCGAAACCAAGATCACCGACCTTGTGCAGGGCGAGGTCGTCGTCGCCAACGAGCAGTTGGACGACATGGTGCTGCTGCGCGGGGATGGCACGCCGACCTACATGCTCTCCGTGGTGGTCGACGATCACGACATGGGCGTCACCCACGCGATCCGCGGCGACGATCACCTCACCAACGCCTTTCGCCAGACCCAGCTCTACCGCCTGCTGGGCTGGGAACCGCCGGCCTTCGCCCATATCCCGCTGATCCACGGACCGGACGGCGCCAAGCTGTCGAAGCGGCACGGCGCCCTGGGGGTCGAGGCCTATCGCGACATGGGCTATCTGCCCGAGGCGCTGCGCAACTATCTCCTGCGCCTGGGCTGGGGCCATGGCGACGACGAGATCATCTCCACGGCACAGGCCGTGGAGTGGTTCGACCTGGAGGGGGTCGGCCGCTCGCCCGCGCGCTTCGACCTGCAAAAGCTGGATCACCTCAACGGCCACTATCTCCGCGAGGCGGACGACGCGCGTCTGGCCGATCTGGTGGCCGAGCGCTTCGAGTCGGTTTCGGAGGCGGCGCGCCAGCGCCTGCTGGCCGGCATGCCGGGCCTCAAGCCACGTGTGAAGACCCTCGTGGAGCTCGCTGAAATGGCTGCTTTCTACCTGGCCGAGCGGCCCCTGGTTCCAAACGATAAGGCGGCGAAGCTGCTGTCCGGCGAGGCGCCTGCGGTCTTGGCGAAGCTGCTCGCAGCCTTGCAGAGCTGCACGGACTGGACGGCAGAGCCGCTGGAAGCTCTGGTGCGCGGCTTTGCCGAATCCGAAGGACTGAAACTCGGTGCCGCAGCGCAGCCTCTGCGCGCCGCCTTGACCGGGTCGAACGTCTCACCCCCGATCTTCGAAGTGATGCAGGTGCTGGGCCGGGAGGAAAGCCTCGCGCGTATTGCCGATAGAGCTGTATGATTCTTCCGTAATAGTCTGTTTACAAAGGAAAGTTCGGCGCGTTTGCCTTGCTGGGGCCTTGCCCCTATGCTGCGACGCAACGAACGAGCCGGGGCGGCCGCTTTGCGCCGCCGTCAGGCCAGAGCGCGAGGATTTTGCAAATGACGAACGGCTCCGCCACGGCTGCCAAGGGCGCCGAATCCCAGACCGTTACGCTGACTGACAATGCGACCGGGAAATCCTGGGAGCTTCCGGTGCTCAAGGGCACCACGGGCCCGGATGTCGTCGATATCCGCAAGTACTATGCCGAGACCGGGATGTTTACCTACGACCCCGGTTTCACCTCCACGGGCTCCTGCGATTCCTCCATTACCTTCATCGACGGCGATGAAGGCGTGCTGATGCACCGCGGCTACAAGATCGAGGATCTGGCCTCGAAGTGCACCTTCATGGAGGTCTGCTACCTGCTGCTGCACGGCGAGTTGCCGGATGCCGCGCAGCTCGCGAAGTTCGACCACGACATCACCTACCACACCATGCTGCACGAGCAGATGGTCAACTTCTACCGCGGCTTCCGCCGGGATTCGCATCCCATGGCGATCATGGTCGGGGTGGTCGGCGCCCTCTCCGCCTTCTATCACGACTCCACGGATATCACCGACCCCTACCAGCGGATGGTGGCTCAGCACCGGCTGATCGCGAAGATGCCGACGATCGCCGCCTGGGCTTACAAGTACTCTATCGGCCAGCCCTTCGTTTATCCGCGCAACAACCTGAATTACGCGGAAAACTTCCTGCAGATGGCCTTTGCGGTGCCGGCGGAGGAGTACAAGGTCAATCCGGTGCTGGCCCGCGCCATGGACCGTATCTTCATCCTGCACGCCGACCACGAGCAGAACGCCTCGACCTCGACCGTGCGCATCGCCGGCTCGTCCGGCGCCAACCCCTTCGCCTGTATCGCCGCGGGCATCGCCAGCCTCTGGGGGCCCGCCCATGGCGGCGCCAACGAGGCCGTTCTGCAGATGCTGCAGGAGATCGGCCACAAGGATCGCATTCCGGAATTCATCAAGCGCGCCAAGGACAAGGACGATCCCTTCCGCCTGATGGGCTTCGGCCATCGCGTCTACAAGAACTACGATCCCCGCGCGAAGGTCATGCAGCAGTCCTGCCACGAAGTGCTGGACGAGCTGGGCAAGCGCGACGAACCGCTGCTCTCTCTGGCCATGGAGCTGGAGCGGATTGCGCTGGAGGACGACTACTTCGCGCAGAAGAAGCTCTTCCCGAACGTGGATTTCTATTCGGGCATCATCCTGCAGGCCATGGGCTTCCCCACCAGCATGTTCACCGTGCTCTTCGCCCTGGCCCGGACTGTCGGCTGGGTCGCACAGTGGACCGAGATGATCGAAGATCCAGGCCATCGCATCAGCCGCCCGCGTCAGCTCTACACCGGCTACACGCAGCGCGAGTTCGTGCCGATCGACCGGCGCTAGGCCTCGTCGCGGTTCCGCCTTCTGAGGGGCGTGCGGCTGTCCGCGCGCCCCTCTTGCGGTTTAAGCTCTCTGAATGACGCAGAGTTGGTTGCATGACGCTGCCGAGATCGAGCGTCGCCTGACGGCACGCCTGCAGGAGCTGGAGCGGCTGAGCGCCAAGAGCGGTGAGTCGCGCGCGGCCGTCGAGCTGGACCAGACACGGGTGGGACGCCTCAGCCGCATGGACGCCTTGCAGGGTCAAGCCATGGCACAGGCCACCGAAGGCCGCCGGCAGCAGGAGATCCGCCGTCTGCAGGCGGCCCTGAAGCGGCTGGCCGAGGGAGAGTACGGAGCCTGCGTGGCCTGTGGCGAGGAGATCGCCGCAAAACGCCTGGACCTCGACCCGGCCACGCCGACCTGCGTGGACTGCGCCAGCGGTTAGCGTTTCTCGGCGATAACCCGAAGCACCGCACAGGCGGCTTGCCGGCTCGGCGAGCCTTTGCCGACCCCAGACAGAGCCTCGACGACGAGGTCCAACTCGCGCGTCTGACGCCTGCGGAGTTTGCGATCCGACAAGAAGTTCGCGACCGCAGTGGCGAGGCGATCCGCTCTGCAGTTCTCCTGCAGGAACTCGGGCTGAACCTCACGATCGAGAACCAGGTTGGGCAGAGAGGCGTAGCGCACCTTCAACATCCGCCGGGCGATGGCTGCGGTGATCGGGCTGACCCGGTAGGCGACGACCGTCGGCACCCGGGCCACCGCGAGCTCGACCGCCACGGTGCCGGACGCTGCCAGGGCGACATCCGCGGCGGCAAAAGCGGCATACTTCTCCTGCGCCCCCTCCAGGACCGTCGTTTCGACGGGCCAGGCTGCGGTCGCCCCCCGAACCAGAGCCGAGACGTTCGGCACCGTCGGCACGACGGCACGCAGGCCGGGAACCTCCCGCTTCAGAAGGGCCAGAGTCTCCCCGAAGGTGCCGCTCAGGCGCGTCACTTCGCTCCGGCGGCTCCCTGGCAGCACGGCCAGAAGCGGGGCTCCCTCGGCGATAGCGTGAGCCTTGCGAAACGCGGTCCCGGCGGCCGGATCGGCCACCGCTTCGACAGCCGGATGCCCAACCACCGTCGTCGCCAGCCCATGGGCTTCGAAGTAAGGCGGCTCGAACGGGAGCAGCGCCAGCAGACGGTCGAGAAAGGCCGCGACCTTGCGGGCGCGCCAGGGCTTCCAGGCCCAGACGGAGGGGGCAACGTAGTGCACCAGGGGAAACCCCGCCCCCTTCAGCCGCTTGGCGACCCTCAAGGAGAAGGCCGGGGAATCGATGGTGACCAGCACGCAGGGCCGCAGGCGCCGCGCGGCAGCTTCGGTTTCGCTCATCCGGCGCAGCAGCCGGCGCAGGTGCGGCAGCACCTCGACCAGCCCCATGACCGTGAGATCGCTCATGGGAAAGAGGCTGCGCAGCCCCTCGGCCTCCATGCGCGGCCCGCCGACACCGGCGAAGCGGACCCGGCCGCCGGTCTCCGCCTTCAGTGCCGCCATCAGATGCGCGCCGAGCTGATCGCCGGAGGGTTCGCCCGCCACCAGAAAGATCAGCGGCGCGTCAGTCTCCGTCATCGATGTCGAGCCCGACCAGGAAAAGACCTGAGGCGTCGCACGCCGCGACCACCCGCGGTCGGTCGACAACCAAGGTGGCCCCGGCCTGGATCGCGAGACCGCGCAGGCCGGCGGCCTTGGCCGCCTCCAGCGTATCGAGCCCGATGGTGGGCAGATCGATGCGCCGTTCCTGCCCGGGCTTTGCGATCTTGACCAAGACGCCGCCCGGTCCCTCGCGACGCAAGGGGCCGACGCGGCGCAGCAGGGCGTCGGTGCCCTCGATCGCTTCGACGCCGAGCACGAGGCCCTGCTGCACGACCGCGGCCTGACCGATGTCCAGCCGACCGAGCGCCTGCACAACCTCGACCCCGCGGGCGATGTCCCTGTCCGCCTGCGCGTCCGGGAGGTGACGTCCGTAGGCGCCCGCCGTCGCCAGAAGGCCGCCGAGAAGCTCCTGCGAGCCCAACACCCGAAAGCCTTCTTCCTCCTCGAGCGCACGAACGACCGCACCGAGCAGACCGTCGTCGCCGAAGGCGCGGCGACCGATCTGCGCCACGAACTTCGCGGCGCGGGCATCCAGGCGGAGTTGCAACAGGCTGGGCCGCCGGATCGGCCCGGCCAGCACCAGATCCTCCACCCCTTCGCCATGCAGCCGGCTCAGGGTTTCGCCGGCATTGCCGAGATGGGTCCAGAAGGAGGGCGCAGCTTCGGCCGTGGCCGGCTCGGTCTGGCCGTGGAAAGCAACCACGAAGACATCGCGCCCTTGGGCACGCGCGGCGGCAATCAGGTGGCGCGGCAGCGCCCCTCCGCCGGCCAGGATCCCCAGTTTCGGCGGCCGGGTACCGGACGACGACATCTCGCTCGAGACATCACTGGCCATGGCTCGGCTTGGGTTGGCAGAGCGCGCGGGAGGAGTCCTGGCGCACGAAGTCGACGATCGTCTGAACCACGTCGTTGCCGCAGGATCCGGAAGCAACCTGTTCGACTCGCTCCGCCAGCGTGCCCTCGCCACCGAACAAATGCTCGTAAGCCGTCATCAGTCCCTGGATGGAGGCCTTGTCGAAACCGCGGCGCTTCATGCCGACGATGTTGACGCCCGACAACCGTGCCCGTTCCCCCATCGCCAGGCCATAGGGAATCACGTCGTGCTCGATGCCGGACATGCCGCCGATCATGGCATGGGGCCCGACACGCACGAACTGATGCACGGCGGAGAGCCCCCCGATGATGGCGTGATCGCCGACTTCGACGTGGCCGGCCAACGTCGCGTTGTTGGCCAGAATGACCCCGTTACCGACCTTGCAGTCATGCGCCACGTGCGCGCCCATCATGAACAGACAGCCGTCGCCGACCCGCGTCACCAGCCCGCCCGCGGTCGTGCCGGGGTTCATGGTGACATGCTCGCGAATCATGCAGTCGCTGCCAATCACCAAGGCGGAGTCCTCGCCCTGGTACTTCAGGTCCTGAGGCCGGTGCCCGATCGAGGCGAAGGGAAAAATCTGAGTGCCCGAGCCGACCGTCGTGCGCCCATCGACGACCACATGGCTGTGCAGGACCACCGCGTCGCCCAGCGAGACATCGCGGCCAACCACGCAAAAAGGCCCGATGCGCACATCGGCACCGAGCTGCGCGCCCGGATCGACGATAGCGGTCGCATGAACGTCGGCGGTCTGAACGGCGGACATCAATCGTCCATGATCATGGCGGTGAAGGTCGCTTCCGCAACCAGCGTCCCTTCGACTTTGGCTTCGCCGGAGAATTTCCACACCGGTCCACGGTTCTTCACCTTGGTGACATGAACGCGAAGTTGGTCACCGGGCACGACCGGCTTGCGGAAGCGCGCACCCTCGACGGTCATGAAGTAGACCAGTTTTCCGGCGGCGGCGCCTTCCAAGGTCTCGACCACCAGAACGGCGGCGGTCTGGGCCATCGACTCGATGATCAGCACGCCCGGCATCACCGGTTGGCGCGGAAAGTGGCCTTGAAAATGCGGTTCGTTGATCGAGACGTTCTTGATGCCGACGGCGCTTCGGTCAAGCTGGATATCCACCACGCGGTCGATCATCAGGAAGGGGTAGCGATGCGGGATCATCCGCATCACCGACATGATATCGGCCGGCTCGGCCTCCCGGGACAGGGTCACTGCGTCTTCAGCCATCCTTTTTCTTTTCCATGTTCTTCAGCTGCCGCTTCCAAAGGGTGACAAGCCGAAAGTAATCCTTCAGGGGCATTGCCGGCAGACCGCCAAAGGTTTCGCCCGGCGGGATATCGTGCATCAAACCGGACTTGGCGGCCAACTGAGCCTTGGTATGAAGGGTGAGGTGCCCCCCGACTCCGCCTTGCGCCGCAATCATCACGAAATCGTCCAGCTTCGAAGAGCCGGCAACGCCCGATTGCGCCACGAGAACACAGCCCCGACCTAGCCGAACGTTGTGCCCCAACTGCACCAGATTATCAATCTTACAGCCGTCGCCGATCAGGGTGTCGGGCCCCGCACCGCGGTCGATCGTGGCGTTGGCACCGATCTCCACGGCATCGCCGACGACCACGCGGCCGAGCTGCGGTACGTCGACATAACCGCCGGGATCCAGGGCGAAGCCGAAGCCGCGGTTGCCGATGCGGGCACCGGCATGGATCAGACAGCCACGGCCGATCAGGCAGTGGGACAGGGTCGCGCCCTGCATCACTTCCGTCCGCTCGCCGATGGAAACCCCGGCGTCGACCGTCACATGGGCATGCAGGCTGACGCCCGCACCGATCTCGGCGTTCGGCCCGATGACGACGTAGGGCCCGACCCAGACCCCCTCCCCCAGCGTGACGCTGTCATCGACCAGCGCCGTGGGATGAACGCCGCCGTCACGCTGCGGGGTCGGATAGAAGGCGCTGGCGATCTGCGCATAGGCCTTATAGGGCTGAGATGTCACCAGCAGCGCCATTCCCTCTGGCGCTCGCGCAGCGAAGTCCGGATGGACCACGCAGGCACCGGCTTGGGACGCGGCGAAGGCCTTCACATACCGGCGGTTGTCGAGAAAGGACAGATCGTCGGCCCTGGCCGCGTCGAGCGGCGCCACGTCGTGGAGCTGGCGCGCCGGATCGGCCGCGCCACCGAGGTCGGCCTCCGCGATCTCCGCCAGGCGGTCCAGGCGAAAGGGCCCGACATTCGTGAAAAAGCGCGGATCGGCCATCAAGGGGTCTCGGCAAGCGTTCGGTGCGGCGACTCGCCGGCACTTTCGAAGTGGGGGAAGCGTAGAGGAGCGGATCGACGAGGGGAATCGCTTTCGCGTCTCTAAGCGGGAAGCAAGTCTTTCCAAGTCATAGGGTTACGAAGCACTCCGCCGGTTCTGCCGAAACAAAGCAACGCAAGCCGGAACACGCGGGCTGCAGCAAAACAGCCTGCTCAGAACTGCGTTCCGAAGCTGAAGCTCAAAAGCTGCTCCTCGTCGAAATCTTCCTTCACGAGTGGGAAACCCAGATCCAGACGCAGCGGCCCGAAAGGCGAGCGCCAGGACAGACCAGGCCCCACACTGACGCGCGGCGTGGGAGTGCTCTCGACGAAGGACGCATCGGTGTCCGCATCGAAGCTGGCGCCGATATCGGTGAAGATGCGACCCCGGATGTCAAACTCCTCGGGAAGGCCCAGGGGAAACGACAGCTCGACGGTGCCCAGGTAGTAGGCGTTGCCGCCGAGGGCGTCGTCGGAGTCGACGTCGCGCGGTCCGGCCCCCCCCGGCTCGAACCCGCGGAACGACTCGCCACCGATAAAGAAGCGGTCGGCGATCCGGGTGTCCTCGCCGATTCCGAACATGTAACCGAACTCGCCGCCAATGTTCAGAGTCATGTTCTCGAAAACCGGTATGAAGTAGTCGCCCTCAAGAGTGTTGCGCAGAAAGCGGACGTCTCCGCCCAGGCCGGCGACCTCATTCGACAAGCGCACGCGGAAGCCCTCGCGCGGATCGAAACGATTGTCCCGGCGATCCCAGGTCAGGTCTTGCCCAACGATCGACCTAACGGTCTCGCCCTCTTCCGAGCGAATCAGGATCGAGGCGTCGTCGTCCACATCGCTGATTTCCTGCTGCTCCAGTCGATAGCGAACGACGTGACGCGTATGCTCGGTCAGATCGTAGCCGGCTCGCAAACCGAAGCCGATACGCCGCTGATCGAAATCGCTTTCCTCGAACTCTCGGGTGACTCGGAAGAGGTCGAAGCCAGCGGCGATCGGGCGATCGAGGAAGTAGGGTTCGGTGAAGCTGAGATCGATCTGGGAGGAGGCGCCGGACAGGGTGAAGCCCAGGCGAAGGTCCTGACCGCGTCCCAGAAGGTTGCGTTCGCGCAGCTGAATGTTGCCGAGCAGACCGACGGAGGTCGAAAGACCGGCGCCGATCGTGATCTCGCCCGTCGACTGCTCCTCCACCTCGACCTTGACGACGCTGCGGTCCGGCGTGCTTCCCGGCTCCTGCTGAACGTTGACCGACCGGAAGAAGCCCAGGTTCTCGATCCGCTGGCGAGAACGCCGCAGTTTCGAGGCGTTGAAGGCGTCGCCCTCCACCAAGCGGAACTCCCGACGGACCACGCGGTCGAGGGTGCGGGTATTGCCTTCGATATCGATGCGCTCGACGAAAACCTTCGGGCCTTCCTGAATATCGTAGGTGATCCCGATCGTCAGATTCTCTCGGTCGCGGCGGGTCCGCGGCCGGATATCGACGAAGGCATAGCCAAGGTTGCCGACCACGTCGGTCAGGGTGTCGACGTCGGCCTCCACGGCCGTTGCGTCGTAAGTATCGCCGGGCCTCGCTTGGAGATCGCCGCGCAGTTGCTCGACATCCAGGTCTTTGAGGGTCGTCGTGAGATCGACCTCTCCGAAGGTGTAAAGCGGTCCTTCATCGACCGTGAAGGTGACGATGAAACCGCTGCGGTCGTCGTCCAGCTCGGCCACCACCGAGAGCACGCGGAAGTCGGCATAGCCTTCCGAAAGGTAGAAACGGCGGAGCAGCTCCCGGTCGAAATTGAGCCGGTCGGGATCGTAGGTATCGTCGCTGGACAGGAAGCGGTACCAGGCCGACTCGGTGGTGCTGATCTCGCCGCGCAGGCTGCCGTCCGAGAAGGCGCGGTTGCCGATGAAGTTGACCGACTTGATACCGGTGACCTCGCCCTCATTGATCTCGAAGACCAGATCGACGCGGTTCTGCTCCAACTCGATGATCTTCGGATCGATCCGCGCGGCGAAACGACCGTTGCGGCGATAGAGGTCGAGCAGGCGCTGCACGTCGTTCTGCACGCGCGTACGCGTATAAACGACGCGCGGACGCAGCTCCACCTCGCCCTCTAGTTCGCTGTCGTCGATCGCATCGTTCCCTTCAAAGGCGATGCGGTTGATGATCGGGTTCTCGACCACGTCGACCACCAGCGCATTGCCCTCGCGCCGCAGCGTGACGTCGGCGAACAGGCCGGTGTCGAAAATCGCCTTGAGCGATTCGTCGAGGCGCAGGGGATCGAAGCGATCCCCCGGATCGATCGGCATGAAGGAGCGCACGGTCTGGGGGTCGATGCGCTGCGCGCCCTCGATCCGGATTTCCTCGATCAGGCCACCCTGCATGATCGACTGGGCTGCGGTCGGCGAAACGGCCGCAGGGCTCAGCACAGACGCGACGACCGCCAGCAAGAGGCCGCGAAGAACCGGTCTCAACGCCTGCAAAGAAACTCCCCCAACATCCCCGGAACGATACGCCCGCAACGGCTGTCGTTGGATTCGGACAGCCGGCATGCTGAATAGCAGCGGACGCTCACAGGTCCTAGCCTTTTCCTGCTCCGTCCCTTAGCGATCAAAACACGTTTAACCGGCTGAGATCGTTAAAGGTTACGAAGACCATGAGCGTCAATACCAGGGCAAGGCCGATGCGGAAACCGTATTCCTGCGCGCGTTCGCCAAGGGGGCGGCCACGCACGGCCTCGATGGCGTAGAACAGCAGGTGGCCGCCATCGAGCATCGGTACCGGGAAGAGATTGATCAGACCCAAGTTGATGGACAGGATCGCCATGAAGGACAGCACGGCGACCAGCCCGAAGTCGGCGACTCGGCCCGACATCTCGCCGATCATGATCGGGCCGCCCAATTCGTCGGTGCTGCGGCTGCCGGTGATCATCTGCCCCACGTAACGCAGGGTCCCCCAGGTCAGCGAGCCGGTCTCTTCGACCGCCCGCCACACGGCTGTTGCCGGATCGTGGCGCACCATCTCCGTTCCGCTGGCCGAAATCCCGAGCAGTGCGCGTTCGATGGTGTTCCCGAAGTTGTCGGTGGCCTCCACGATTCGGGGCGTCACCGTGAGAACTTCATCGATGCCACCGCGATCCAGCGTGACCTCCAGCGGCTCCGACAGGTTGAGTTGCACCACTCTCTGGATCTGCTCGAACCGCTCGATCGGCGTGCCGTTGATGGCCAGGAACCGGTCTCCGGGCAGAATACCGGCCTCTTCCGCGGCACTCGCCGCCACCACCTCCCCCACAACCGGCGGGGTGGTGCGCTGGCCCGCGGTTCCGAACAGCACGGCCAGGGCAACGATGGCGAAGAGGAAGTTTGCTGCCGGTCCGGCCGCGACGATCGCGGAGCGTTGCCGCAACGACTTGTGGTGAAAGGAAACGGCCCGCTCCTCGGCCGTCAGCGGGCGCGTCTGCCCGCCCGCCCAGTCGCCGGTGTCCTCGCCCTCCTCGACCACCTGGCCGCTGGCCGGCCGTGAGGTGACATCGGCGTCGCCGAACATCTTCACGTAGCCGCCGAGAGGTAGAGCGCTGACCTTCCAACGGGTCCCGGACTTCGCCGTCCAGCCGAACAGCTCGGGACCGAAGCCGATGGAGAAGGCCTCGACCCGCACGCCGCAGCGCCGCGCGACCCAGTAGTGCCCAAGCTCGTGCACGAACACCAAGATGCTCAGAACCACTATGAAAGGAATCGCGTAATCAACTATGAAATTTATAATTTCCATGATCGGACTATCTCACTTGAGCTGCGGCGTTCCCGCGTTGCGCGGACCTTATAGCACCTGACGTTCCAAGCTGCGAATTTCAAGCGGACGAGGCCTCACCGTTGTTTGAACCGCAGGCCTCGACCGTTCCGAAAAGGCTAGGCTCTGACGGCCTGTCGCGCTTGCGCTTCCTGGGCCAGACGCCGGGCATCGTGGTCGAGCGCGAGAACGCTTTCGAGGTCGGGAATACTGCGCCCGGCCAGTCGTTCCAGGGTCGACTCCACCACCTCGGCAATGGCCAGGAACCCCAATTCCCGGTTCAGGAAGGCCGCCACGGCGATCTCGTTGGCGGCGTTCAGGACGGAGGGCGCCCCGGCGCCATTGGCGAGGGCTTCGCGGGCCAGGCGCAGGGCCGGAAAGCGCACCTCGTCCGGCGCCTCGAAAGTCAGCTGTCCGATCCGGCCGAGATCGAGCCGCTCGACAGGCGCCTCCATGCGCGCGGGCCACGCCAGGCTGTAGGCGATCGGGGTACGCATGTCCGGCGCGCCGAGCTGCGCCAGGACCGACCCGTCGACGTAGGCGACCATCGAGTGCACGACCGACTGCGGATGAACCAAGACCTCGATCTTCTCGCGCGGCTGGTCGAAGAGGTAGGCGGCCTCGATCACCTCCAGGCCCTTGTTCATCATCGTCGCGGAATCGACGGAGATCTTCGCGCCCATCGACCAGTTGGGATGCGCCACCGCCTGCTCGGGCGTGACGCGCGCCATATCGGTGCGCTCCCAGCTGCGGAAGGGGCCGCCGGACGCCGTCAGGATGATCTTCTCGACGCCCTCTGGCCGTTCCCGATCCAACACCTGGAAGATCGCGTTATGCTCGGAATCGACTGGCAACAGGGTCGCGCCGGCGCTGCGCACTTCTTCTTTAAAGAGCGCCCCGGCGCACACCAGGGTTTCCTTGTTCGCAAGTCCGATGACGGCGCCGCGGCGCACGGCCGCTAAGGTCGGCGCCAGTCCGGCCGCTCCCACGATGGCGGACATCACGAAGTCGGACGGGCGCTCGGCCGCTTCGGCCACAGCCTCGGCGCCGGCGGCCGCCTCGATGCCGCTCCCGGCCAGAGCCTCCTTCAAAGAGGCATAAGCGGAGGGGTCGGCGACGACCGCCAGTTTCGCTCCGACAGCCCGCGCCGCCTCAGCAAGCTCCTCGGTCGAGGTGTTGGCTGTCAGCGCCTCCACCCGAAAGCGCTCCGGTGCGCGGCCGATCAAGTCCAGCGTACTGACCCCGATCGAGCCGGTCGCGCCTAGCACCGTCACACTGCGTGGCGCGTCGTGACTCATAACGAAACCTCCCTTAAGGCGATGATCAAGGCCACCGCCAGCGTCCCTCCGACCAGACCGTCGACCCGGTCGAGCAAGCCGCCATGACCGGGAATTAGGCCTGAAGTATCCTTACGATGGAACCGTCGTTTCACGAAGGACTCAAAGAAATCGCCAAGTTGGGCAGCGATCGACGCTGCAACTGCGAGAAGAACGCCCAAGGCGAACTGCCCGGTTCCAATAGCGGCAACATACGCGGTGCTGGCCAGGCCGGCGGCGGCAAGACCGCCCAGGCTGCCTGCCCAGGTTTTGTTGGGGCTTACCGCCGGCCAGAGCTTGGGGCCACCGACGGTCCGCCCCACCGCGAAGGCGCCGATATCCGTTGCCCATACCACCAGGAGCAGCCAGACGATGAGCGAGCGACCGTCGTCGAGCCCCCGCAGCCACTGGAAGGCCAACAAGGGCACGGCGACGTAGACGATTCCCAAGCTGAACCAGCCGAAGCTCCCATCCTCGCCCCCTCGCGTGCGGCGCAGCGCAGCGGTCACGCCGGCGGCCAGCGCGCCGATGGCGACCACGGCAAACGCCCGTTCGATATCGACGAGCGCGCCTATGGCAACCGCCGAGGTGACGGCCAGGATCGAGACCGCCTCAAGCCAACCGATCGAACGCGCGCCGCACATGCGCGCCCATTCCCAAACCATCACCGCGGCGGCGAGACACAGCAGGACGTCCGTCCAGGGCGGGCCGATCCAAAAAATGGCGAGAACGGGAGGTGCCAGAACAAGTGCTGAGAGCACTCGGACGGTCAGAGGGCGCAGCACTGCCTCAGCGAGCGCTGACCGAAAGGCCGTACCGCCGCTCCCGGCGCTGGAACTCCGCGACCGCGGCCTTCATTTCCGCATGCCCGAAATCCGGCCAAAGGCAATCGATGAAAACCAACTCGGCATAAGCAAGCTGCCAAAGCAGGAAATTGCTCAGCCGCTGCTCACCGCTCGTGCGGATCAGCAGGTCGGGGTCCGGCATATCCGCGGTCAAGAGACGCGTCGCAAAGGTTTCCGGGTTGACGGAGTCCGGATCCAGCCGGCCGGCGGCGGCTTCGCGGGCAATCTGCTGTGCCGCCAAGGCGATCTCTTCTCGTCCGCTGTAGCTCAGCGCCACGGTCATGTTGAAACGATGGTTGTCCGCCGTGCGGCGCTCGGCATCTTCGATCAGAGAAACGATGTCCGGTTCCAGCCGGCTGCGGTCGCCGATCACACGCAGGCGGACGCCCTTCTCGTGCATCTCCGCGATCTCACTGCGCAGATAGCGGCGCAGCAAGCCCATGAGATCGTTGACTTCTTGCTCGGGGCGGCCCCAGTTCTCCGAAGAGAACCCGAACAGCGTCAGGTACTCGATGCCCAACTCCCCGGCCGCCTCCAAGCTCCGGCGAACGGCATCCGCACCGCGTCGGTGCCCGGCCGTGCGCGGCAGGCCCCGCGCGCGCGCCCAACGACCGTTGCCATCCATGATGATGGCCACGTGGCGCGGCACTGCACCGCCTTCGCCGCCCTTGGCCGTCGCGGCATTAGCTGCCTCGGATCGGCCGTCCAATATAGCCTGGGAGGAAGAGATCGGGGCTTCGGGCATGGCCTCGCCGCTCACACCTGCATGATTTCTGCTTCTTTGGACGAGAGAGCCTGGTCGACGGATTTCACGTGTTCGTCGGTCAGCTTCTGAATCTCGTCGGACAACCGTCGCTGCTCGTCTTCCGAGATCTCTCCGTCCTTCTGCTGATGCTTCAGCGTCTCCATGCCATCGCGGCGCACGTTGCGGACCGCCACGCGGGCCTGCTCCGCATAGCGGCCGGCGACCTTGCTCAGCTCCTGGCGGCGTTCTTCGGACAACGGCGGGATCGGGATCCGCACCGTGTTGCCGTCGCTGGAGGGATTCAAACCGAGACCGGCCTCGCGAATCGCTTTCTCGGCCTTCGACACCATCCCCTTGTCCCAGATCTGAACCGTCAGCATCCGCGGCTCGGGGACCGATACGGTGCCGACCTGGTTCAGGGGCATCTGCTGGCCGTAAGCCTCGACCGTGATCGGGTCGAGCAAGCCGGTCGAAGCTCGCCCGGTCCTCAGTCCCGCGAACTCGCGTTTCAGGGCCTGCAGCGCGCCGTCCATGCGTTTCTTGAGATCGTCGAGATCGTCCGCAGCCATGGTCGTCGCCCCCTTCTGAGAAGTACTACGTGGGTCTTGGTCGTTGTCAGGCGTCGTCGGCGACGACGGTGAACCGCCCTTCGCCCGAGATCACCTTAGCGAAGGCGCCCGGTTCGGCGATGGAGAATACTAGTATCGGAATGTGGTTTTCGCGCGCCAGAGAAATGGCCGAATGATCCATCACTCCCAGATCGCGCGACAGCACCTCGTGATAGGTCAGGCGCTCGTAACGCTTTGCATCGGGATGCTTGATTGGGTCCGCATCGTAGACACCGTCGACCTTGGTACCCTTCAGGAGGGCATCGCAGCCGATTTCGCAGGCGCGCAAGGCAGCGGCCGTATCGGTGGTGAAGAAGGGGTTGCCGGTGCCGGCCGCCAGGATGACCACCCGGCCCTTCTCCATGTGCCGCACGGCGCGGCGGCGAATGTAGGGTTCGCAAACGGCCGCCATCGGGATGGCCGACTGCACCCGGGTCGGCACCCGGCGCTTCTCGAGCGCATTCTGAACGGCCAGGGCATTCATCACCGTCGCCAGCATGCCCATGTGGTCGGCCGCGGCGCGATCCATGCCGCGGGCCGCACCGGACACACCGCGAAAGATGTTGCCGCCGCCGATCACCAGGCAGAGCTCCACGCCCATGCCGTGCACGGCCTCGATCTCTTCGGCCAGGCGATCGACCGTTTCGGGCTCCAGCCCGTAGTCGCGCTGCCCCATCAAGGCCTCGCCGGAGACCTTGAGGAGCACCCGTTTGTAGGTCGGCTCACCGTCTATCTTCATGGTCGCCCGGTCCGTCGTGGTGGCCGCCTTACCAAAGGACAGGGGCGACGGCGCCGAGCGCCCCTGCCGGTCCAGATAACAGAGCTAGGCGCCGCGGGCCGCCGCGACTTCCGCGGCAAAGTCCGCCTCTTCCTTCTCGATGCCTTCGCCGAGCTGGAAACGGACGAAGCCGGCCAGCTTGACGGGTGCGCCGAGATCCTTGCCGGCCTGCTCCACGACCTTCTTGACCTTGTTTTCCTGGTCGATGACGTAGACCTGCTCCAGCAACACCACTTCCTCGTAGTACTTGCGCAGCCGCCCTTCGACCATCTTGGCGATGATCTCCTCGGGCTTGCCCGAGGCCCGAGCCTGCTCGCTCAGGACTTCGCGCTCGCGGTCGAGAGCCGTCTGATCGACGTCGCCGACATCCAACGCCTGCGGGTTGGCCGCAGCCACATGCATGGCCAGCTGGCGACCCAACTCCATCAGCTTGTTCTTATCGCCGCTCGACTCCAGCGCGATCAAGACCGCGATCTTGCCCAGCCCTTCGGCCACGCCGGAGTGAATGTAGGAGCAGACCACCCCATCCCCGACCTGCAGATGGGCGGTACGGCGCAGGTTCATGTTCTCGCCGATGGTGGCGATCAGGCTGGTGAGCTCCTCGGCGACCGTACGCCCGCTGCCGGGATAGGCCTGACCCTTCAGCGCCTCGAGATCGCCGTCGGCCTGCAGCGCCAGCGCGGCAACCTGAGAGGCAAAGGCCTGGAAGTGCTCGTTTCGGGCGACGAAATCGGTCTCGGCATTGACCTCGACGGCGGCACCCGAAGTGCCGGCCACGGCGGCGGCAACCAGCCCCTCGGCCGCAGTGCGACCCGCCTTCTTGGCGGCAGCGGACAGGCCCTTCTTGCGCAGCCAGTCGACGCCGGCCTCCAGGTCCCCGCCGGTCTCGGTCAGCGCCTTCTTGCAGTCCATCATGCCGGCGCCGGTCTTCTCGCGCAGCTCCTTCACCAGGGCGGCGGTGATCTCAGCCATCTTTCTCCTACCTTCTTGCCTCTCTGCGCCCGGCCCCCTTCGGCCTGCCGGCGTACCTTTATCTCATACAAGCGTGTCAAAGACGCCCAAGCTTCACCACAAGAGCCCTGGGCTCCGACATAAGAACGGCGGCCGTTCGGAGCCGCCGTTCCTGCTGCCCTAAGCGCCCGTCCGGGCTTTAAGCTCCTGCAGGCTTGGGCTCTTCCGCAGCCGGCGTTTCGCTTACCGGTGCGGCCGTTTCCGTCACGGCCGCCCCCGGGGTGCTGGCCGTCTCGGTGGTCTCGGCAGCAGGCTCAGCCGCCGGTTCGGCCGCCGCGACGGCCGGTTCGTGCGGCACTTCCGCCGACGCGCCGATGTCGCCGCCCGAGGCCATGACCTCCTGCTGCAGGCCGTCCAGAATCGCCTCGACCGCCAAGTCGCAGTAGGTCTGGATGGCGCGGATCGCGTCGTCGTTGCCGGGAATCGGATGAGCGACACCGCTGGGGTCCGAGTTGGAGTCCAGCACCGCGATCACCGGAATGTTCAGCACGTTGGCTTCGTTGATCGCCAAGTGCTCCTTGTTGGTGTCGATCACGAAGATCGCGTCCGGCAGACCGCCCATGTCCCGGATACCGCCGAGCGCGCGATCCAGCTTGTCGCGGTCGCGCGTCATGATCAGCAGCTCTTTCTTGGTCAGGCCGCTCTCGTCCTCGGACAGGCGGGCGTCCAGCTCCTTCAGGCGCTTGATCGACTGGGAGATCGTCTTCCAGTTGGTCAGCATGCCGCCGAGCCAGCGGTGATTCACGTAGTACTGACCGCTGCGGCGCGCGGCATCGGCCACCACGTCGCTGGCCTGGCGCTTGGTGCCGACAAAGAGCACGCGGCCGCCGCCGGCCGCGACCTGGCGCAGGAAGACGAGCGCCTGGTGAAACAGCGGAACGGTCTGCTGCAGGTCCAGGATATGGACGTTGTTGCGCTCGCCGAAGATGTAGGGGGCCATCTTCGGGTTCCAGCGGCGGGTGGTGTGACCGAAATGAACGCCGGCCTCGAGCAGCTGGCGCATGGAGAGATCAGGCAAAGCCATGGTTCGACAGAGTCCTCTTTCGTCCGGTTCGTGCCTCCGCGAGCCGCCGATCCGATCCCGGTTATCTGGCAAAAGCCACCGGACATCGGACACCGGAGAGGCCGAACGGGAGCACTTCGTACTGCCGAACGACCGATGAAGCCCGCGTGTGGGGTTTGGATATGGCGCGGGTGATACCCGCCAGCGGTGCAAATTGCAAGCGCCGGTGCCGGTTTCAAGAGGTCGGGCGAGCGCTTTGCGGCTGCGGCCCCGTTCGCCCTACAGATCGGTCACATGCAGGCCCGGAATTGCCTTGATCGCCTGGCGTGCCGCCTGCGGCAGATTATACCTCTTGGGCAGATCGATCTCCGCTTCCTCGCCGCGATTCAGGGAGAGTACGAGGCTCACCGGGCTGTGCCCCTGCCCCTCGCGCTCCAGCAGTTTCTGCAGTTGCGGCAAGGGCTCGGGCGTATCGGCATAGATCCGCAGGCCGGCCGCTGTCTTGGCAAGGGACTCCTCAAGGTCTTCGAAGCGCTGTGCCAGCAGACGAAGATCGCCCTCCTCCCCGCCGCCGGCGCGATCGTCCAGGGCCGCCTCAACCAACAGCGGCCGGCCGCTGTCCAGAAGCCCGCGGCTCTGGGCGAGCACCTCGGCGAAGACCATGACCTCGAACTGACCCGTGCTGTCCGACATCTGCACGAAGGCAAAGCGGCTGCCCTTCTTGGAGGTCCGCTCCTGCTTGCCGACCACGATGCCGGCCAAGCGCTTGCGCGGCTCGCCCTTGAAGGGGTCTTTCCTGAGGTCGGCGTAGTCGATCACCTGCTTGCGCCGGAGCAACGATTCGTAGCCGTCGAGCGGATGGGCGGAAAGATAGAAGCCGATGGCATCGAACTCCCGCTGCAGCCGCTCCATACCGGCCCAGTCGATCACCTTAGGCAGTTTCAGTTCGCCGGCCTGGCTGTCGCCGCCGCCGCCGAACAGACTGACCTGATCGCTGATCCGCTCGTCCGCTGCCGCAGCGGCATGGCGCATAACGGTCTCGGCAGCCTGGTAAACGGCGTGACGGTTCGATTCGAGGCTGTCGAAGGCGCCGGAGGTCGCCAGGTTCTCGATCGTGCGCTTGTTGATCTGGCGCGGGTCGAGCCGCTGCGCGAAGTCGGACAAGGAGACGAAGACGCCGGCTTTCTCCCGTTCGGCCGACAGCTCCGTCATGGCGCCGCGGCCGACGTTCTTCAGGGCGGCCAGGGCATAGCGGATTGCCTTTCCCTCCTCGCCCGCCTCCACAGCGAAATCGGGTTCGGAGCGGTTCACGTCCGGCGGCAGCAGGCGGATGTCGAGCCGGTCCAGCTCCTGCCGGTAGCCGCCCAGCTTGTCCGTGTTGGTCATGTCGTAGGTCATGGAGGCGGCCAGGAACTCGACCGGGTGGTTCGCCTTCATGTAGGCGGTCTGATAGGCGACCAGCGCATAGGCCGCGGCGTGAGACTTGTTGAAGCCGTAACCCGCGAACTTGGCGACCAGATCGAAGATCGACGAGGCCTTCTGCTTGGCGACGCCCTTGGTCCCGGCACCCTCGACGAAGGTCTCGCGCTGGGCGTCCATCTCGGCGGCGATCTTCTTGCCCATCGCCCGGCGCAGCAGGTCGGCGGTGCCCAGGCTGTAGCCGGCCAGCTCCTGGGCGATCTGCATCACCTGCTCCTGGTAGATCATGATCCCGAAGGTCTCGCTCAGGATCGGCTCCAGGGTCGGATAGAGATAGTCGGGCGCCTCCTCGCCGGCCTTGCGCCTGATGTAACTGGGAATGTTCTCCATCGGGCCCGGGCGGTAGAGGGCCACCATGGCGATGACGTCTTCGAAGCGGTCGGGCTTGAGCTTGCGCAGGGCGTCGCGCATGCCCGAGCTTTCCAACTGGAACACCCCGACGGTGTCGCCGCGGGCCATTACCCGATAGGCATCGGCATTGTCGAGCGGCAGGGCCTCGAAGTCGAAGTCTGGCTCGCTCTCGCGCACCAGCGCCGCCGCCCGGGTCAGCACGGTCAGCGTCTTGAGCCCCAGGAAGTCGAACTTCACCAGGCCCGCCTGTTCGACATACTTCATGTTGAACTGCGTGACCGGCATGTCCGAACGCGGGTCGCGGTAGAGCGGCACCAGATCGTCCAGGGGCCGGTCGCCGATCACCACGCCGGCGGCGTGGGTCGAGGCATGGCGGTAAAGCCCCTCGAGCTTCAGCGCGATATCGATCAGGCGGCCGACGGTCTGGTCGTTGTCGCGCTGGAACTGCAGCTCGGGCTCGCCGGCGATCGCTTGCGCCAGAGTCACCGGGTTGGCCGGATTGTTGGGCACCAGCTTGCAGATGCGGTCGACCTGACCGTAAGGCATCTGCAGCACGCGGCCGACGTCGCGCAGGACCGCGCGGGCCTGCAGCTTTCCGAAGGTGATGATCTGCGCCACCCGGTCGCGGCCGTACTTCTGCTGAACGTACTGGATCACCTCGTCCCGGCGGTCCTGGCAGAAGTCGATGTCGAAGTCCGGCATCGACACGCGCTCGGGGTTCAGGAAGCGCTCGAACAGCAGGTTCCAGCGGATCGGGTCGAGGTCGGTGATCTTCAAGGACCAGGCGACCAGTGAGCCAGCGCCCGAGCCGCGGCCCGGACCGACGGGAATGCCGCGGTTCTTCGCCCACTGGATGAAGTCCGCCACGATCAGGAAGTAACCGGGAAAGCCCATCTGCGCGATCACGCCCAACTCGTAGGACAAGCGCTCGGCGTACTGGATCTTCGCGCGCCCGCGCTCCTCCTCGCTCTCGAGCAACGGCAAGACGCGGTTTTCGAGGTGCTCCGCCAACCCGGCTTCCGCCTGGGCGCGCAGCTCGTCGCTCTCCGAGCGCCCGGCGGCGGTCTCGTAGGCCGGGAGGATCGGGTCGATCGGCTTCGGGTAGAAACTGCAACGCTGCGCGATCACCAGGGTGTTCTGCACCGCCTCCGGCAGGTCGGCGAACAGCGCCGCCATCTCCTCGGCCGACTTGAAGCGATGCTCCGGCGTGACCTTGCGCCGCTCCTCGTGGTTCACGGTCACACCCTCGGCGATGCACAGCAGCGCGTCGTGGGCCTCGTAGAGATCGGCCGTCGCGAAGAAGGGCTCGTTGGTCGCCACCAGCGGCAGGTCGTGCGCATAGGCCAGCGTGATCAGCCGCTCCTCGATGTCGGCTTCCACGGTCAGGCCATGACGTTGAAGCTCGACATAAAGACTGCCCGGAAACGCCCTGGAAAGACGCAGTAAAACTTCTTCGGCCAATGGGTCTTGCTGCTCCGCCAAAAGCCGCCCGACCGTGCCTTTCGGCCCGCCTGTCAAGGCGATGAGACCGGCACCATGGGTCTCCAGGTCCTCGAAGAGGATGCAGGGGTCGCCTCCGGCTTCCGTCTCCAGATAGGCCTTGCTGGCCAGCTTCAGCAGATTCCGGTAGCCGGCCTCATTGGCGGCGAGCAGCACGATCTGGTCCGGCGCCGGTGCCGTGGCACCGTTACCGCCAGCCGACGCATCCGGCCTGGCAACGCCGAGCTGACACCCGACAATCGGCTGAACGCCGGAGGCTGTCGCCTCCAGCGAAAACTCCATTGCTCCGAAGAGGTTGTCGCTGTCGGTCAGTCCGACCGCGGGCATGCCCTGCGCAACGCAGAGCTTGACCAGTTCCTTGACCTTGATCGCCCCTTCCGAAAGCGAATAGGCGGAGTGGCAGCGCAGGTGAACGAAGCTTGGCTCGGGCATGGCTGAACTTTCCTGCGATTCGCGCCCGAGACCAAGTGTGGATGATGGGGATAGGCTTGATTTAGTTTAACGCTCAACGATATGGTGGTTTAACGTTCAACTACTTTTCGCAGGAGAGCAAGATGCCCCTATCCCGCCGCGGCTTTCTGCGTATCGCCGGCACAGGTACCGTGATCCTGGCGGCCGGCGCCGCCGGCGGCGCCGGTTTCGTGGCCACCCGACGCCCCGATAGCGCGCTTGCGCCCTGGGAGGAGGCCGGCCGGGGCTACGACGACCCGCGCCTGCGCGCCCTCTCCTTCGCCATCCTCGCGCCGAACCCGCACAACCGGCAGCCCTGGGTCGTCGACCTCGACCGGCCGGCCGAGGCACGCCTTTACGTCGATCTGAACAGGCGGCTGCCGGAGACCGACCCCTTCGACCGGCAGATCACCATCGGCCTTGGCTGCTTTCTAGAGTTGCTTCGGCAAGCTGCTCTCGAGGAGGGGCAGGCGGTCGAGATCGAGTCCTTCCCCGAGGGCGCGCCGGGAGCACGGCTCGATGAACGTCCGGTGGCGGCGATCCGCTTCGGAGCTGGCGGCGCCAAGCCCGATCCGCTCTTCGCGCAGGTCTTCGACCGCCGTAGTGCGAAGGACCCTTTCGACATGACGCGCCGTCCCAGTCCGGAGCAGGCAGAGGCCTTGATCGCGGCGGTCGAGACGGCGGAGATCGAGACCGCGATGACGGCGATTCCGGACGAGGTGGCGGACCTTCGCGCTCTGCTCTGGCAGGCCTGGGAGGTGGAAGCGACCACGGCGTCCGCTTGGAAGGAAAGCGTCGACCTGCTGCGGATCGGCAAGGCGGAGATCGAGGCCAATCCGGACGGCATCGACCTGGGCGGCGTCATGCCGGAACTGCTGGGCGCCGTCGGCCTGCTGACCCGGGAGGCCGCGCAGAATCCGGACTCGACGGCCTATGCGGAAACTTGGCGGCTCTATCGGGAGATCTTCGACAAGACGCCGGCCGTCGTTTGGCAAGTCGGTCGGGACGACAGCCGCGCGACGCAGCTTGCCGCCGGGCGGGCCTGGCTTCGGCTCAACATGAAGGCGACCGAGCTGGGGTTGGGTCTGCATCCCGTCAGCCAGGCCTTGCAGGAGTACCCGGAAATGGCGGAGCCCTATCGGCGGCTGCACGCAGAGTTGCGGGTCGAAGCCCCCAAACGGCTACAGATGCTCGGGCGTCTCGGTTATTGTCGTCCGGTTCCGCCCAGCCCGCGCTGGCCCATCGAGGCGAAAACCCGCACGACGTGACAGATCCCCGCGCCCGTACCGCCGCCCCTAGCCCACAGGTCTTCGCCGTCTTCAACGAGATCGGCATCATCGAGCAACTGGCCCGCACCAAGCTCGAGCGGCTGTTGCCCGACGGATTGCGGATCTCCCACTTCACGGTGCTCAACCATTTCATCCGTCGGCCGGGGCAGGAAACGCCCGTGCAGTTGGCGCGGGCGTTTCAGGTCACCAAGGGTGCCATGACCAACACCCTCGGGCGGCTCGAAGGGCGCGGCCTGATCGAGATCGTTCCCGACCCGAGCGACGGCCGCAGCAAGCTGGTGTCGATCAGCGCCGCGGGGCGGCAAGCGCATGCCGACTGCCTGCTGGCCTTGGCGCCGGAGCTGGTAAAAATCGAGGCCGCCTTCGGGAGATCGGCCTTCGCGGAGGCCCTGCCCTTCCTGGCGGAACTGCGCAAATGGCTGGACGCCGAGCGCGACGAGGCGTGACGACCGCTACTTTTCCTGCAGCGCCAAGCGAACGCCAAGGGCGCAGTAGATGCAGCCGACGACCTTGCCCTGCCACCGAAGAACGAGAGGATTTCGGCGCAAGAAGTTGCCGACGCTTCCCGCGCTGACGGCCACGACCAGAGTGCTGAGCAGTCCCATCAGCACGAAAAGTACGCCGAGAACGATCAGTTGCAGCGATACCGAGCCGTTTTCCGGCTGCACGAACTGCGGAAGGAAGGCCAGAAAGAATAGCGCCGACTTGGGATTCAGAACCTCGGCGAGGACCGCCTGCCGGAACGCGGCCTTGGGCGAGAGCCGTACGGTCGCGGCGGGGCGATCGACGTCCACCTTCTCGAAAATCGCCCGCAAGCCGAGATAGACCAGGTAGGCGGCCCCCAGATACTTTACGACGCTGAACAGGAAGGCCGAGGCCATAATCACGGCCGAGATCCCAACCACCGCCATGAGCGTGTGGAGGATATCGCCGGCGGCGATTCCGAGGGCGGTGGCGACACCGGTACGGGTTCCCGAGGTAGATGCCCGCGCCAGGGTCAGCAGCACGGCCGGACCCGGGACGAGCACGAAACCGAGCAGAATCGCCAGGTAAGTGATCAAGGTTGCCTGATCGATCACGCTTTCCTCCCATGACCCCATCGGTCTTGCAGGCAGGCTACTCCGCCGGCGGGCCCTCGACCAGGACGCCCTCGTCCAGACGGACGATGCGATCCATGCGGGCGGCCAGCTCGTAATTGTGCGTGGCCAGCAAGGCGGACAGCCCGGCACCGCGCACCAGCTTGACCAGCAGCTGGAACACCGCGTCGGCGGTATGGGGGTCGAGGTTGCCGGTCGGCTCGTCCGCCAGGAGCAGCCTAGGCGTGTTAATCAGCGCTCGCGCGATGGCGACCCGCTGCTGCTCGCCGCCCGAAAGGCGTGCGGGACGATGATCGGTTCGCTCCGCCAGACCGACGGTCTGGAGCAGCTTGAGCGCCCGGCTCCTCGCTTCACGCCGGGACAAGCCGGCGATCATCTGCGGGACCACCAGGTTCTCGAGGGCGGAAAACTCAGGCAGCAGATGATGGTACTGGTAGACGAAGCCGATATGCTCCCGCCGCAATCGCGTGCGCTCGTTGTCGCCGAGGGACTGGGCCTCCTGCCCGGCAATGCGGATCACGCCGCCGTCCGGACGGTCGAGCAGGCCGCAGATATGCAGCAGCGTCGACTTGCCGGAGCCCGAGGGCCCCAGCAAGGCGACCATCTCTCCAGGATGCAGGTCGAGGTTCAGGCCGCGCAGCACCGGCAGGTCGCGCCCGGCCTGGGAGAAGCTCTTGACCACATGGTCGAGCTGCAAGGCCGCCTCACTCATAGCGCAGCGCTTCCACGGGATCGAGCCGGGCGGCCTGCCAGGCCGGGAGCAGCGGCGCGAGGAAGGAAATCGACAGAGCCATGGCCACCACCTGCCAGACCTCGTTCCAATCGACCACGGCCGGCAGCTGCGTGAGGAAGTAGACCTCCGGATTGAAGACCTGGGCGCCGGTCAGCCGCTCGACCCAGCCCTGCAGGGTCTCGATGTTATCGATGAACAGCAGCCCCAGGCCCAGGCCGGCCAGGGTTCCGAACAGCCCGATGGCGGCGCCGGACATGAAGAAGACGCGCAGGATCAGGCCGCGCGGCGCCCCCATGGTGCGCAGAATCGCGATGTCCCGCCCCTTGCCCTTCACCAGCATGTACTGACCGGAGAGGATGTTGAAAGCGGCCACCAGGATGATCAGCGAGAGGATCAGGAACATGACGTTCCGCTCGACCTGGACGGCATTGAAGAAGCTGGAATTCGCGCTTTGCCAGTCGATCACACGGGCCGGATCGGTCCGGTTCGCCATGATCTCCCGCATGATCTCGCCGCGCACCCGGCCGACGCTGTCGGGATCGTCGACCATCACCTCGATCGCGTTGACCCCCTCCTGCTGCCGGAAGAAGACCTGGGCCAGCTCCAGCGGCATGTAGATGAAGCTGCTGTCGTACTCGTGCATCCCGACCTCGAAGAAGCCGAGAATGGGATAGGCCTTCATCCGCGGGACCGAACCCAAGGCTGTCCGGCTCATCTCCGGACTGATCAGCGTGATGCGGTCGCCCTCGCGCAGTCCCAGCGACTGGGCCATGCCGACGCCGATCAACAGGCCCTCGCCTTGCGCGAACTCCTCGAAGGAGGTCGCGATAAGGTCGCCGGTCATCTTCGGCCGACCGGCCAGGTCCTCGGCCGAAACGCCGCGCACCATGGCGCCGTTGGCCCGGTTGTCGGCCATCACCATGACCTGCCCCTGCACCTGAGGCGTGACCACCTGGACGTGCTCCAGCTCGCTAAGCTGCCGTGCCAAATCGGGATAGTCGGTGATGCTGCGCTCGGCGCCGGTCAAGATCGTGAGATGACCATTGACGCCCAGGATGCGGTCCAGCAGTTCCACGCGGAAGCCGTTCATGACCGCCATCACGATGATCAGGGTCGCCACACCGAGCGCTATACCGAGCAGCGAGAAAACCGCGATGACCGAGATAAAGCCCTCCTGCCGGCGCGACCGCAGGTAGCGCAGCGCCATCAGGCGTTCGACGGCTCCGAAGATCATGCCGCCCCGTTGCTCCTTAACCGTTCGTCAAACGCGCAAGCGCGGAGTCCAACGAGACTTCCTCGCGTGCGCCGGTGGCACGGCGTTTCAGCTCGACCACGCCGTTCTGCAAGCCACGCGGCCCGATAATGACCTGCCAGGGCAGACCGATCAGATCCATCTCCGCGAACTTGGCGCCGGCACGCTCGTCGCTGTCCTCGTAAAGGGGGTCGAGCCCGGCCGCCTGCAACTTGGCGTAGGCCTCGTCGCAGGCCGCCGTGCAGGCCGCGTCGGAGGCCTTCAGGTTGATCAGGGCGACGTCGAAGGGCGCGACGGCATCGGGCCAGACGATCCCGGCCTCGTCGTGACTGGCTTCAATGATGGCACCGGCAAGGCGCGACACCCCGACCCCGTAGGAGCCCATGTGAACTTCGGTCTCGCCGCCCTCCGGCAGCGCCACCTTGGCACCGAGCGGCGCCGAGTACTTGGTGCCGAAGTAGAAGATGTGTCCGACCTCGATGCCGCGACCCTCGTAGCGCCGGTCCTCCGGCACCTGGGCGGCGAAGGCCGCGCCGTCGTGCTTCTCGTCGGTGCGGGCATAGAGGCTGGTGAAGCGCTCGACCACGCCGGCGACCGCCGCGTCGTCGCTGTAGTCGACGTCGTTGGCGAGCACGTCGGCTTCCAGAAACTCGCGGTCGCAGAAGACATCGCTCTCGCCGGTGTCGGCCAGAATGATGAACTCGTGACTCAGGTTGCCGCCGATGGGTCCGCTCTCCGCCTCCATCGGAATCGCCTTCAGGCCCATCCGCGCGAAGGTGCGCAGATAGGCGACGAAGAACTTGTAGTAGGACCTGCGGGCGCTCTCGTAGTCCAGGTCGAAGGAATAAGCGTCCTTCATCAGAAACTCGCGCCCGCGCATCACGCCGAAGCGGGGCCGCACCTCGTCCCGGAACTTCCATTGGATGTGATAGAGCAACTGCGGCAGGTCCCGGTAGCTCTTCACCGAATTGGCGAAGATGTCGGTGATCAGCTCCTCGTTGGTGGGACCGTAGAGCATGTCGCGCTCGTGGCGGTCCTTGATGCGCAGCATCTCCGGCCCGTAGGCGTCGTAGCGGCCCGACTCGCGCCAGAGGTCGGCCGACTGGATGGTCGGCATCAGCACCTCCTGGGCGCCGGTCCGATTCTCTTCCTCGCGCACGATCTGTTCGATCTTCTTCAGCACCCGGAAGCCGAGAGGCAGCCAGGAGTAGATCCCGGCGGAAGCCTGACGCACCATCCCGGCGCGCAGCATCAAACGGTGAGAGACGATTTCGGCTTCTTTTGGATTTTCGCGCAGGGTCGGCAGAAAGAAACGGGAGCGGCGCATGCGGTGGCTCTTGTAAATGAAGGGGTTGCGGGCAGGAAGAAAAGCGCCGGGACCCTACGCAATGCCCCTGGACTTGTCCATTACGTCACCCTCCGGTGAAGCTGCGGCGAAAAGCGGGCCGAATGGTGGCGGCCACCAGGCGTCATTGCCGGGGCGCGGCCAGGATCTCGCGACAGCGCTCCGACAGTTCCCAAGCCCGATCGTCCTGCAGCGGCTGGCCGTTGAAGTAGACCCGGCCATCGCGATTCACCGTGATCTCGCCGACCGACAGGGTCGTCGCGGCCTCGGGCCGGCCGTCCAGCCGCGCCGCTTCGGCGTCCAGGGCCTCGAGCCGGGCCTGGAGCTCACTGTTGCCGGGGTCGTCCACCAGTTGCCCGGCCAGGATGCGGCGTTGGCTCTCCAGTTCCCGACGCTCCAGAGTGTTCAGCGGATTGATGTCGAGCAGGAAGGTGAAGGTCTCCGGCAGCTCGATCGGATTGGCGCCGTAGAGATCCGCTGGCGCCACGGGATTGCCGCGCGCATCGACGCCGGGCTGGTAGTCGGCCGAAACGTCGGCATCCGGCAGGTGGCGAACGAGCCGGCTGCAGTCGGCGCGGGTGATCGTCACCTGGAGCGGCTGAGCCGTGACCGAGGCGGAGCAAAGAACCCAACAGAGTGCAACGAAACCGTAGCTTTTACGCATAACCTGAGGCTAATCTCCCGCGTGTTGCCAAAAGCCTAAGCGTCGCGCACACAAGCGGCGCCGGCGAGGCTACACGGGGGAAGCGGATTCCGAGAGACCGATAAGTCCAAACGCGGGCGGCGGCAGGCGCCCCGCCCCAAGACGTTGTTGTGGGGGTCGGATCAACATGCTGGAGAAACTCTTCGATCTGCGCGGTCACGGAACCACGGTGAAAACCGAGGTGATCGCCGGCATCACAACCTTTCTGACGATGGCCTACATCGCCTTCGTCAATCCTACGATTCTCGCCGATGCGGGGATGGATTTCGGCGCGGTCTTCGTCGCCACCTGCATCGCAGCGGCCATCGGCACGCTGATCATGGGGCTCTACGCGAACTACCCGATCGCGCTGGCGCCGGGCATGGGCCTAAACGCCTTCTTCACCTACGGCGTGGTGCTGGGCATGGGCCACAGCTGGCAGGTGGCCCTGGGCGCGGTCTTCCTCTCCGGCATTCTCTTCGTGATTCTCTCGATCCTGCCGGTGCGCGAATGGATCATCAACGCCATTCCAAAGGGCCTGAAGATGGCGATCTCCGCCGGCATCGGGCTGTTCCTCGGCATCATCGCCCTGAAGAACGCGGGCATCATCGTCGACCATCCCGCGACGCTGGTCACGATCGGCGACCTGACGGCCTGGCCGGCCGTGCTCGCCCTGCTCGGTTTCGCGATCATGGTCGCGCTGGATCGCCTGAAGGTCCCCGGCGCGGTGATCATCGGCATCCTGGCCGTGACAGCGGTCGGCATCCTGATCGGCGTCAGCGAGTTCAAGGGCATCGTGGACCTGCCGCCGGACCCCTCGCCGACCTTCCTGCAGCTCGATCTTGCCGGCGCCTTCCAGATCGCCCTGCTGTCGGTCGTCTTCACCTTCCTCTTCGTCGATCTGTTCGACACGGCCGGGACCCTGATCGGCGTCGCCCATCGCGCCGGTCTGTTGGATGCCGAAGGCAAGCTGCCGCGCCTGCGCCAGGCGCTGATGGCCGACTCCTCGGCCTCGGTGATCGGCTCGGCCCTCGGCACCTCGACCACCACCAGCTACATCGAGTCCGCTTCGGGTATCAAAGCCGGCGGCCGCACGGGATTGACCGCCGTCGTGGTCGCGCTGCTCTTCCTGCTGACGCTGTTCTTCGCGCCCCTGGCCGGCACGGTGCCCGCCTTCGCCACCGCCCCGGCGCTGCTGTTCGTCGCCTGCCTGATGACCCGGGGGCTGGCGGAGATCGACTGGGACGACGTCACGGAATACGCGCCGGCAGTGCTGACGGCCCTGTCCATGCCGCTGACCTTCTCCATCGCCCACGGCATCGGCCTCGGCTTCATCGCCTATGCCGCGGTGAAGATCCTGACCGGGCGCATTTCCGACTGCTCGGTCGCCGTGCTCATTATCGCAGCAGCTTTCGTGCTCAAGTTCGCCTACTTGTGAGATATCTGGAAAGCTAACGGCCGGCGGCGGAAGGAATCTTTCCGGCGCCGGCCACATTGCGTAAAAAAGTGGCAAAAAATAGGTGACTCCCAAGGTGGGATCAGCTATTAACGAACGAACAAGAATGGCTCGACCATCAAGCGTTGCAAAAGGCCTGAACCACGGCCCAAGTTTACGGAGGAACGCCGTTCGAGAATTCGCCGCCGCAGGTCGTTGCGATTTGCGTCAAGGCCGATCCGAACGGAACCAATTTAGGCAAGCTCTCCAACTCGGAGGCTTGCCTTAATTTTTGCGCGGAGGCAGGAGATCCGGCGCCTCACGGCCGTCCGACGAAGGAAAACCAATGCTAAAGATCTGGGGGCGCCCCAACTCCATCAACGTGCAGAAGGTGCTCTGGGCTGCCGACGAACTGGAGCTCGCCTACGACCACATTCCGGCCGGAGGCCAGCATGGCCAGGTGAGCGAAGACTGGTTCGCAGAGCTCAACCCCAACCGACTGGTGCCGGTGATCGACGACGACGGCTTCGTGCTGTGGGAGTCCAACGCCATCGTCGACTACCTGGCGCGGCAGTACGGCAAGGACGGCCTCTGCCCGGCCGACGCGCGGCAGCAGGCCAGCGCGCGGCAATGGATGGATTGGTCGACCTTCACGCTGATCACCGCCATGACCCCGGTGTTCTGGGGCCTGATCCGCACGCCGCCGGAACAGCGCGACACCGCGGCGATCGACAAGGGCATCGCGGGCTGTCAGGCCGCCTTCCGTTTGTTGGATGGGCACCTGAAGGACCGCGCCTACCTGCTCGGCGACAGCTTCACCCTGGCGGACATCCCGCTCGGCTGCGCCGTCTATCGCTGGCATGCCCTGGAGGTACCGCGCGAAGAACTGCCGCACCTGGAAGCTTGGTATGCCCGGCTGCGCGACCGCCCGGCTTATCGGGCCCGTGTGATGCTGCCGCTGACATAGACTCCAAACGCGGCCGCTGGAGATGACGCCCGAGGACCTGAGTGCGCGTCACCCAAGGCTCTATCACGTCACCGAACCCGACGCCTGGTCGCGGATGGAGGATCTCGGCCTTCTCTGCACAAGCCGACTTCTCGACCTCTTCGAAATAGAGGGTTCCGAGCGAGCGCGTCTCGAGCGGAGTCGGCGGCCGACCCCGGTTCCGCTGACCCATCCGCGCCTGGGGCGGGTCGTTCTCAACGACCAGATGCCGCTGCGGGAAGAGGCCCTCGAACGCTGTCTGGACGACGGCCTGACGCCGGGGGACTGGCTGGCGATGCTCAACGCGCGGGTTTTCTTCTGGGCCAGTGAGGAGGGGCTCGGGCGCATGCTCGGCGCCCGGATGAACCGAACGCGCCCCCGCGATGTTCTCGTGTTCGATACGCTCAGCCTGGCACGTGCGCATGGCTCGCGCATGGAAATCTGTCCCATCAACTCCGGCTCGACGATCCGTCGCCCGGCCCGCCGAGGACTCGGCAGCTTCACGGCGATCGGAGAGATGTCCTATCGGGACTGGACGCGAAAACGCGGCGGCCGCGATCGGATTCTGGAAGTTACGCTCAAGGGCGGTGTCGAGGACATCGCCAGTCATCTCGTCGAAAGACGGCGGCTTGTACCAGCCGGGTGAGCGGCGTTTCAGGCGGCGTCTACTGCTCTGTTTGGATTTCGAAGAGGTCGCCGCCGACCAGTTCGCGGAAGGAGACCAGGTCGCTTTCCACGGCAGCGAAGATCGCCAGCCAGACGAGAGCCGTGATGGCTCTGGTGGCCAGGACCTTGCGGAGCAGCTGCGGGGGGCTCCGACGCGCTAGAGGCGTGGCCCGGCTCGGGAGTTTATTGCTTCAGCCCGCCTTTGCCACGGGTTCGCAGGCATCCGCGAAAGGCTCGGCTCCCTGCTTGCCATAACCGCCGATGGCCGAGCGCAACGCGCGCGTCGATCCGGCGATGTCATCGGCCGTCACGCGCAGACGGTCCGCAAGACGTGCATTCGTATCGGCGACGTCGGAGATCGACTGGAGCGACTGGCCGACGGACAGGATATCGCTCTGCGCGGTCGTCGCATGTTCGACCGCCTGCAATGCACGCTGCGAGAGCGCCGTCGCCGAGTCCTTGTTGCCCTCAGCCGCTGCCGTACAGGCGCCTGTGCCGCTCAGGATATCGGCAGCGGCTTTGGCGCAGCCGTTCGTCGCCGAGCCGATGGACTGAACCGCGTCTTCGACCTTGGACATCACCTCGACGATCGCGGTCATGG
This sequence comes from Kiloniellales bacterium, assembly GCA_052168175.1. Lineage (GTDB taxonomy): Bacteria > Pseudomonadota > Alphaproteobacteria > Kiloniellales > DSM-21159 > Algihabitans. The sequence goes on along the minus strand of JBQLZH010000001.1, from coordinate 264,348 downwards.
CACCGGAGGCCGTGGTCGTGCCGGTGGCGATCGCCTCCGCAGCCTGATGGATCTCGCCGGTCGCCTGAGCTGTTCGATTCGCCAAAGCCTTGACCTCGGCAGCGACGACCGAGAAGCCCTTGCCAGCCTCGCCAGCCCGCGCCGCTTCGATGGTAGCGTTGAGAGCCAGAAGGTTCGTCTGTTCCGCGATCTCGCCGATCAGAGTGGCGATCACCTGGATCTGCTCGGCCATGTCGGCCAAGTCGCGAACCTGCCCTGCCGCATCCGCGGTGCGCTCCGTGGCGCTGGAGACAACGCTGGTGGCGGTCTCGGCGCTCAGCGTGATGTCCGCGACGGCGGTCTCGATCGCCTGCGCGCTGCAGGCCGTTTGCTGCAGCTGCACCACGAGCGTCTGTGCCCGGTCGACCGCGCCCGAGCTCTCTTGATCGACCGTTTGCAGAGCATCGGCGAGACCGCCGACGACGCCGCGCACGTCACCGACGCTATGGCTGCTCCGAGAGCTGCAGGCGACAGCCTCTTGAGCGCCAGCGGACATTTCGCGCGCCACATCGACAACCTGCTGTGTGTGATCCGCAAGCATCCGACCTTCGTGCGCGATGGAGGTCACAACGCTCGACATGCGCCGCCGGAGACCGTTGACGAGATCGGCGATCACGGCGTTCTCGTCGCCCGACGGCACCTTGATCTCGGACTCCAGGTCACCTTCCTCGACCAGTTTGGCGAGGGCCTTTTGGATCACCGCTGTCCCGAGCGTTACCCCATGTTCTTCGTTCAACCCGGCCTCTTCCACCTGCTCGGATACGCGCATCCAGCCCAAGGGTTTGCCGTCCCGATCACTGCGAAAGGCGCGATTCAAGACTGCAAAGACCAGGAAAGAGACACCGAAGGCAAAGGCGAAAACAGCCAAGACACCGACCGCCTGCACTGAGAGTTGAGCCAGCCGACTGCCGGCCGGCAAGACCTCGACCGGCGCCAGTAAGGCCAAGCCCAAGGTACCGAAGGCGCCGGCGAAACCGTGAACCGGCACGGCTCCAACGACGTCGTCGATGCGCAGCTTTTCCAGAAGCACCGTCGATCCGAAAACGACAAGCGCGCCACCGGCACCGAGCACCAGGGCGCCATGCAGATCAACGACATTGCATCCGGCCGTAATCGCAACCAGACCGCCAAGGGCCCCGTTGACCGTGCGTTCCGGCCGAAGCAAGCCGCGATCGGCGATGTACCCGAGAAGCATCAGAGTCAGGCCGCCCGCCGCACCAGCCATCATCGTATTGGCGATGATCGGGGCGAAGGCAATCGGGTCGGCTGCCGTTGTCGAGCCGCCGTTGAAGCCGATCCAGCCGATCCAGAGCAACAACGCACCCACCACCGAGAGGGCGGCGTTGTTCGCCGGAAAATCGCGAACCTCCCCTTTCGCCCCGAACCGCCCGATCCGCGGTCCGACAACGATCGCGGCGGCAAGCGCAATCCAGGCTCCGACACCGTGCACAACCGTCGATCCGGCGAAGTCGAGAAATCCCATATCGGCCAGCCAAGCCGTGTTATCGGAGATCAGAAGATTGCCCCAGGTCCAGTGACCGGCCACCGGATAGATCACCGAGCAGACCAAAGTGATCATGAAGTAGGCATGGATACGGGTACGCTCCGCGATCGCGCCCGACACGATGGTCGCAGCCGTGCCGGCAAAAACAAGCTGGAACACGAAGAAGGTGTAGACCCAGGGCTCGACCTCTTCGAAGGCGAACAGGGTCATGCCGACGAGGCCGTTGGAGAGACCGAACATCAGGCCGAAGCCGACCAGATAGAACATCATCGCCGCAATGATGAAGTCGATCAGGTTCTTCATGGCCACGTTGATGGCCGAAGAACTCCGAGACGCTCCTGCCTCGAGCATCAAGAAGCCGGCTTGCATGAGGAAGACCAAGGCCGCGGCAAGAATCGTCCAGACGTGATGCGCCGCCGATAGCTCGAGGTAGTGCCCAGCCATGTCTCATCCCCTGATCATCGCTGCGCCACGTCTCACTTGCCGGCGCACCAATAGACAAAAAATGGCTGGAATTAGATTTAAAGTTGCTTAATCGAGGCCCTCTGCCCGCGACGATAGGCAAGAGTGAAGTTCACTCGTCCTGAATTTCGAAGGGGTCGCCGCCGACCAGTTCGCGGAAGGAGACCAGTTCGCTTTCCACGGCGGCGAAGATCGCCAGCCAGACGACGGCGGTGATCGCTGTGGTTGCCAGAACTTTGCGGAGCAAGCGCGGGTGTTCGGGCGCGCTGGGGGCGTGGCCCGGCTCCGGGGTTTCCGGCGGGCGGGCACCCCAGGGCAGAACCATGAAGATCACCACCCACCAGACGATGACGAAAACGATGATGCCGGTGAACCAGCCCATGGGTGGCGATCTCTTTCGTCGCTGTCGCTGGTTTCGAGGCCGGTCCTAGACCTGCTCGAGTTCGACCAGGGTTCCGAAGAAGTCCTTGGGATGCAGGAAGAGCACCGGCTTGCCGTGGGCGCCGATCTTCGGCTCGCCGTCGCCCAGCACCCGCGCGCCCTCGGCCTTCAGCTTGTCGCGTGCGGCCAGAATGTCGTCCACCTCATAGCAGACGTGATGGATGCCGCCGGCGGGGTTCTTCGCCAGGAAGCCGGCGATCGGCGAGTCGGCGCCGAGCGGATGGAGCAGTTCGATCTTGGTGTTCGGCAACTCGACGAAGACGACGGTCACCCCATGGTCGGGTTCCGGCTGGGGCGCGGAGACCTGAGCGCCGAGCGTGTTGGCGTAGCTGGCACTGGCGGCTTCCAGATCCGGCACCGCGATGGCCACATGGTTCAAGCGTCCGATCATGACGCAGTCTCTCCCTGACGCTGTACCCGAATAACCTGCACCTCGACCACCGGCTTCTTACCCAGTTCGCGCTGCAGCGCCCGGCGCACGGCGATGCGCACCGCCTCGCCGGTCGCGCGGTCGTCGTTGCGGTCGTGACGACTGAGGGTATGAAGCGCCGTTGCGATCGCCTGCTCCAAGGCCTCGGTCACCTCCGCTTCTTCCTCCGCGTCGTAGAGCCCGCCGGCGGCAATGCGCGGCGAGACTACGGGCGCGCCCTTGGCATCCAGCACCAAGGTAACCACGGCGGAGCCGTTGATCACCATGCGACGGCGTGTCCGGATCACGGGACTGTCGACCGGCCGCAGGATATCCCCGTCGAGCGCCAGGCGTCCGGAATGCACGTGATCGACCACCTGAGCCGGCCCCGGCGCCAGGCGGATAAGCGCCCCGTTCTGGCCGACGATGCTCTCCGGCACCTGGCATTCATGCGCCAGCTTGGCATGGGCCTCCAGGTGACGCCGTTCGCCATGCACCGGCAGGGCGATCTGCGGCCGGGTCCACTGGTACATCTGGATCAGCTCGTCGCGGCAGGGGTGGCCGGAGACGTGCACCGGGCGCTCGTCGGCCCCGACGATCTCGATCCCCCGCGCCGTCAGCAAATTGTAGAGGCCGTGAATCGACTTCTCGTTTCCGGGAATGACGCGGGAGGAGAAGATCACCGCGTCGCCTTTGCCGAGCGAGATCTGCGGATGGTCGTCGTTGGCGATGCGCCAGAGCGCGGCCCGGGGCTCGCCCTGACTGCCGGTCACCAGCAGCAGGATCTCCGAATCCGGCAGATAGCCGATGTCGCGCACGTCCAGCAGCGGCGGCAGGTCGTCGAGGTAGCCGGCCTCGCGCGCCGCTGCCCAGATCCGATGCATGGAGCGGCCGACCAGCGCGACCCGGCGGCCGTTCTTCTCGGCGGCGCGCACCACCGTCTCGAGGCGCGCCACGTTGCTGGCGAAGCAGGCGACGGCCACCTTGTTCTCGAAGCGGCCGAGCAGGTCTTCCAACTCGGCACGTACTTCCAGCTCCGAGCCCGACTGACCCGGCACGAGAGCGTTGGTGGAATCGCAGACCAGGGCGAGCACGCCCTCCTCCGCCACCTCGCGCAGGCGCTGATCGTCGTAGTCGTCGCCGATCAGCGGGTCAGGATCGAGCTTCCAGTCGCCGGTGTGCACCACCATGCCGGCGCCGGTGCGCAGCACCACCGCGTTGGGCTCGGGAATCGAGTGGGTCAGGGTGACCAACTCGACGTCGAAGGGCCCGATGTCGAGCCGCGCGCCGAGCGGGATCTCGGTGATCTTCGGAACTTCCTGCAGGCCTTCGTCGGCGAGCTTGCGCCGCAGCAGCGCGGCGGTGAAGGGCGTGGCGTAGATCGGGCAGCGCAGCTCCGACCACAGCCAAGGAACGGCGCCGAGATGATCTTCGTGGGCATGGGTCAGCACGAGGCCGGCCAGTTCCTCGGCCCGCTCCACGATGAAGTCGGGATCCGGCATGACGACCTCGATCCCCGGCAGGTCGTGCTCGCCGAAGGCGACGCCGCAATCGACCATCAGCCACTTTCCGGCATGGCCGTAGAGATTGAGATTCATGCCGATCTCACCGGTCCCGCCAAGCGGCAGGAACAGCAGTTCATCGGACCCGGGTGCGGGAATATCGCTCATCGCCGCGTCCGATCGGCTTCGTAGAGCAGCCGCAGGCCGCGCAGGGTCAGATCGGGGTCGTCGTGATGGATCTCCCCGCTCGACTGTTCGAACAGCGGCGCGAGCCCGCCGGTTGCCACGGTCGTAAGATCCTGTCCCCGCTCCGCCTTGATCCGGGCGATCAATCCTTCGATCAAGCCGACGTAGCCCCAGTAGACACCCGACTGCATCGCCGAGACCGTGTCGGTTCCGACGATGCGGTCCGGCTTGGCGAGCGGCACGCGCGGCAGGCGGGCGGCCGCCTGGTAGAGCGCCTCCATCGACAGATTGATGCCGGGGGCGATGATCACGCCCTCCAGGCCGCCGTCGGGATCGATCACGTCGAAGGTCGTGGCCGTCCCGAAATCGATGACGATCAAGGCGCCTTCGTAGGTCGCATGGGCAGCCACGGCGTTGGCGATGCGGTCGGCGCCGACCTGTTCCGGCCGGGCGACGCGCAGCGGCACATCGCTGCTGCGGATGGCCTGTTCCACGGCCAAGGGTTCGATCCCCAGGTGATGCCGACAGAGGCGGTCGAAGGCGCGCTGTGCCGCCGGCACGACATTGGAGACGATGGCCCCCCGGATCGCCGATCTCTCGATCCCCTCCAGGGCCATCAGGGACGTCAGCCAGACCACGTATTCGTCGGAGGTGCGGCGCGGGTCCGTCGCGATCCGCCACTTGGCGCGCAGCGTCTCGCCCTCGTAGAGCCCCACGACGCAGTTGGTGTTTCCGCTATCGATGGTGAGCAGCATCGGGCGACCTAGCTCTCGACCGGAAAGACGTCGCCGGCGGCGATGGTCCGCAGCTCGCCGCCAGCAAGCTCCAGCAACAGGCGACCGTCCTCGTCGAGATCGCGGAAAACGCCGACGAGCGTTTCCTGCGGCAGGCGGACCTGAATCTCCTCGCCCTTGCTGGCGGCATGGCGCAGCCAGGCGGCGCGCACCGGCGCGAAGCCGTCGTCCAGCCACTTGCTGACCCAACTCAGGAAGTGACGGCCGAAGGCCTCCAGCAGATCCACCTCGGTCACATCCGCCGGCGTGCCCTCGAAGCGCAGCGAGGTGGTCGGATAGGCTGTCTCTTTCGGAAAGGTGGCGACGTTGGTGCCGACGCCGAGCAGCAGCCACTCCAGCGAGCCGTCGCTCCGCGACTTCGACTCCAGCAGGATGCCGGTCACCTTGCGGCCGTTCATCAGCACGTCGTTCGGCCACTTGTAAGTCACGTCAAGCGGCGGGCAAACGCTGCCGATGGCATCGCCCATGGCGACCGCGGCCGTGAAGCCGAGCTGGGCTGCGTTGGCCGGACCGCATTCGGGCCGCAGAATCAGCGTCAGATAGAGGTTGCCGCGCGGGCTGTCCCAATCCCGGCCCTGGCGCCCCCGTCCCGCCGTCTGCTCCCGCGCCCAGACGAGCGTGCCGTCTTCGGCCCCCTCTTCGGCCAGCTTGCGGGCCTCCTGCATCGTTGACTCGACGCTGTCGAGAGAGACCAGCCGGTAGGCGGTCGGAAGCTTGGGACTGCGCGAGGCGTCTTTAAGGGGAATCATCCCGAAACCGCGAAGAAGGCGCGTGCCGCTGCGGCCGCACTGTCGATGACGGGACCGGGCACCGCGAAGAAAAAGAGAACCGCCACCGCCGTGCCGCCGATGACCAGACCGAGCTCACGGCCGATGGGGCGGTCGAAGCTTTCGATCGGATCGTCGAAGTACATCAGCTTGACGATGCGCAGGTAGTAGTAGGCACCGATCACGGAGGTCAGCACGCCGATAACCGCCAGGACGTAGAGCTCCGCCTCGATGGCCGCGAGAAACACGTAGAGCTTGCCGAAGAACCCGGCCAGCGGCGGGATACCGGCCATCGAGAACATGAAGATCGCCAGGGCCAGCGCCATCATCGGATGGGTCTTGGACAAGCCCTTCAGGTCCTCGATGTTCTCCACCATCCGCTCCTTCTGCCGCATGCAGAGGATGCAGGCGAAGGTGCCGATGTTCATCAGGATGTAGATGGCCATGTAGATCGCCACGCCGCGAATGCCCTCGGGCGTGCCGGCCGACAGGCCGACCAGCGCATAGCCCATGTGACCGATGGAGGAATAGGCCATCAGCCGCTTGATATTGGTCTGCTGGATCGCCGCCAGCGCGCCCAGGATCATCGAAGCGATGGCGATGAAGACGACGATCTGCTGCCATTGATCGGCCAGCTCGCCGAAGGGGCCCATCAGCACCCGCACGATCAGTGCCATGGCCGCCACCTTCGGGGCGGTGGCGAAGAAGGCCGTCACCGCCGTCGGCGCGCCCTCGTAGACGTCCGGGGTCCACATGTGGAAGGGCACGGCCGAGATCTTGAAGGCGAGGCCGGCCGTCACGAAGACGATGCCGATCAGGGCGCCGAGCGACAGCCCCTCCCCGGCTGCCGCCTGCGCCGTGAAGAGCTCGGCCAGCGCGGTGAAGGAGGTGGTGCCGGTGAAGCCGTAGACCAGGGACATGCCGTAGAGCAGCATGCCCGAAGACAAGGCGCCCAGAACGAAGTACTTCAGCCCCGCCTCGCTGGACCGCAAGGTATCGCGCCGAAGCGAGGCGACCACGTAGAGCGCCAGAGACTGCAGTTCCAGACCGATGTAGAGCGAGATGAGGTCGTTGGCGGAGACCATCATCAACATGCCGACCACGGAGAAGACGATCAGGACCGGGTACTCGAACTGCTCCATCTGCTCGCGGCGCATGTAGCGGAAGGAGATCACCAGGGTCAGCGCGGCGGCGACCAGGATCAGCACCTTCATGAAATCGCCGAAGCCGTCGTTTACGAAGAGCTCGTTGAAGGCGAAGGGCGCTCGCGCCGGCCCCAGCAGCAGAAGTGCCAGGGTGCCCAGCAGAGCCGCAACGGCCATGATCATCGCCGTTCGCGTGGCCTGCGCGCGCGAATAAACGCCGACCAGCAGGATGACGATGCCGGCGCAGGCCAGGAAGACCTCGGGCAGCGCGGCGATCAGGGACAGGGTGAGGCTGGCGGTATCCATGGGCGAGCGACTCAGTTCAGGGGCCAGAGGCGGGCCAACGACGTCCCCTCGGAGGTCGCCAGCGCCAGCTGGTAGTTCTGGATCAGGTTGGCCACGGAGGCGTCCATGACCTCCAGCAAGGGCAAGGGGTAGATGCCGAAGATCAGGGCCGCCGCCAGCAGCGGCGCGAAGACCGCCTTCTCGCGCAAGGACATGTCCGGCAGCGTCAGCAGCTCTTTCTTGGTCAAGGCGCCGAAGATCACGCTGCGATAGAGCCAGAGCATGTAGGCCGCCCCCAGCACCATGCCGCTCGCGGTCAGCAACGCCACCCAGGTGTTGGCCTGAAAGGCGCCCATGATGACCAGGAACTCGCCGACGAAGCCGCTGGTGCCGGGCAGGCCGACGCTGGCCAGCATGAAGACCATGAACACCAGGGCGTAGCTGGGCATGTTCTCGGCCAGACCGCCGTAGCGCTCGATATCGCGGGTGTGCAGACGGTCGTAGACCACGCCGACGCAGAGGAAGAGCGCGGCCGAGACGACGCCGTGGCTGAGCATCTGGAAGATCGCGCCCTCCAGACCCTGCTGATTGACCGTGAAGATGCCGACCGTCACGAAGCCCATGTGGGCCACCGAGCTATAGGCGATCAGCTTCTTCATGTCCTTCTGCGCCAGGGCGACCAGGGAGGTATAGACGATCGCAACCACCGACAGCGTAAAGACCAGCGGCGTAAAGAAGGCCGAGGCCTCCGGCAGCATCGGCAGGGAGAAGCGCAGGAAGCCGTAGGCGCCCATCTTCAGCAGCACGCCGGCCAGGATCACGGAGCCGGCGGTGGGCGCCTCGACGTGGGCGTCCGGCAGCCAGGTGTGCACCGGCCACATCGGCACCTTGACTGCGAAGGAGGCGAAGAAGGCCAGCCACAGCCAGATCTGCATCTGGAAGGGGAAGTTCTCGGCCATCAGCGTCGGGATGTCGGTGGTCCCGGCGGTGAAGTACATGGTCAGCATGGCCAGCAGCATCAGCACCGAGCCGGCCAGGGTGTAGAGGAAGAACTTGAAGGCCGCGTAGACGCGCCGCGTCCCGCCCCAGATCCCGATGATCAGGAACATCGGGATCAAGACGCCTTCGAAAAACATGTAGAAGAGCACGAAGTCGAGGGCGCAGAACATGCCGACCATCAGGGTCTCGAGGACCAGGAAGGCGATCATGTATTCCTTGACCCGGGTCTTGATGGCGTCCCAGCTCGCCAGCACGCAAAGCGGCGTCAGCAGCGTCGAGAGCAGGACGAAGGGCATGGAGATGCCGTCCACGCCCAGGTGGTAGCTGATGTTGAAGTCCGGCAACCAGTCGACCCGCTCGACGAACTGGAACTCGGCCGTGCCACGCTCGAAACCGAACCAGACGAGGAGACTGAGCACAAAGGTGATCAGGCTGGTCCAGAGCGCCACGTAACGGGCGTTGCGGGCCACCACCTCCTCGTCGCCGCGGATGAAGAGGATGAAGGCCGCCCCCAGGAGCGGCAGAAAGATCACCAGAGAAAGAAGCGGCCACTCGCCCATCGGTTCACCCAGCCGTCGTCACGATGTACCAGGTGATCAGCGCGACGACGCCGATCAGCATGGCAAAGGCGTAGTGGTAGACGTAGCCGCTCTGCAGGCGGCTAGCCCGCCGTGCCAGATTGCGGGTGAGCGCCGCCACGCCGTTGGGCCCAACCCCGTCGATCAAGGCGCCGTCACCGGCCTTCCAGAGCCCCTCGCCCAGATACCAGGCCGGGCGCACGAACACCGCACCGTACAGCTCGTCGAAGTACCACTTGCGCAGCGAGAAGAGGTAGAGCGGCCGGAAACGCTGCGCGAAGAGACTCGGTAGCTCCGGCTTGCGCACGTACATCAGCCAGGCCAGGGCGATGCCCATCACCGTCACGACCATCGGCAGGGCCTTGACCCAGAAGGGAACGTGATGGGCCTCTTCGATGATGTCGTGCAGCGCGAAGATCGCACCGTTCCAGAAGGCCTCGCGGCCATCGCCGACAAAGAAGCCGTAGAACAGCACGCCGGCCCCCAGCGCACCCGCCGCCAGGATGTAGAGCGGCCAGATCATCACCCGCGGCGCCTCGTGCGCATGGTCGTAGGTGTGGGCGTCGGCGCGGGTCTGTCCGTGGAAGGTCAGGAACAGCAGGCGGAAGGAATAGAAGGCCGTCATCAGGGCGGCAGCAATACCGAGCCAGAAGGCGAAACTGCCGGCACCGGTCTGCGCGGCATAGGCCGCTTCCAGCACGATGTCCTTGGAATAGAAGCCGGCAAAGCCGATCCCGAGGCCCGGAATGCCGAACCCGACCAGCGCCAAGCTGCCGACCCACATCAGGCCGTAGGTGACCGGGATCTTCTTATAGAGCCCGCCCATCTTGAACATGTCCTGTTCGTGGTGCATGGCGTGGATCACCGCGCCGGCCCCCAGGAACAGCAGCGCCTTGAAGAAGGCGTGGGTCATCAGGTGGAACATGGCCGCGCCATAGGCCGAGACCCCGGCCGCGAAGAACATGTAGCCGAGCTGCGAGCAGGTCGAATAGGCGATCACCCGCTTGATGTCTGTCTGGGTCAGACCGACCGTCGCCGCGAAGAAGGCCGTGGCGCCACCGACGATGGTCACCACCGTCAAGGCGTCGGGCGCGAACTCGAAGACCGGAGACATCCGGCAGACCAGGAAGACGCCCGCGGTCACCATGGTCGCCGCGTGGATCAAGGCGGAGACCGGCGTCGGTCCCTCCATGGCATCCGGCAGCCAGGTGTGCAGGCCGAGCTGCGCCGACTTGCCCATGGCGCCGATGAACAGCAGCAGGCAGATCACCGTCAGGGCATGCCACTCGATGCCGAAGACGTTGATCACCACGTCCTGGTACTCGCCGGCCCGGCCCAGGATCTGGCCGAACTCGACCGAGCCGAACAGCAGGAAGATGCCGGCGATGCCGAGCGCAAAGGCGATGTCGCCGACCCGGTTGACCAGGAAGGCCTTGATCGCCGCCGCATTGGCGCTGGGCCGGTCGTACCAGAAGCCGATCAGCAAGTAGGAGGCGAGACCGACGCCCTCCCAGCCGAAGAACATCTGTACCAGGTTGTCGGCGCTCACCAGCATCAGCATGAAGAAGGTGAAGAGCGACAGGTAGGCCATGAACCGCGGGATCGACTTGTCCTCGGACATGTAGCCGACCGAGTAGACATGGACGATCGCGGAGACGATCGTCACCACGCAGAACATGATGGCCGTCAGGGTGTCCACCCGCAGCGCCCAGCTCAGCTCGAAGCGACCGGAATCGATCCAGGTGAAGAGTTCGGTGGTGCGGGCATTGCCGCCGATGGCGACGTCCACGAACACCACGACCGACAACAGCGCCGCGATGGTGAGCAGACCGCAGGTCACGACCTGAGCGCCACGGTCGCCCAGCATGCGCCCGAACAGGCCGGCCAGGATCGCGCCGATCAGCGGCAGGAAGACGATAAGGGCGTCGATCATGGCCGCCTCAGCCCTTCATCATGTTGATGTCTTCCACCGCGATGGAGCCGCGGTTGCGGAAGTAGACCACCAGGATGGCCAGGCCGATCGCCGCCTCGGCGGCCGCGACGGTGAGGATCAGCATGGCGAAGACCTGCCCGACCAAGTCGCCCAGATGCCAGGAGAAGGCGACCAGGTTGATGTTGACGGCCAGCAGCATCAGCTCGATGGACATCAGGATGATGATCACGTTCTTGCGGTTCAGGAAGATCCCGAACATGCCGAGCGTGAAGAGGATGGCCGCGACCGTCAGGTAGTGTGCGAGGGTCAATTCCCACATCGCTCAGATCCCGCTCCCGCTCGGCACGTCCTTGACCTCGATGGCGTCGTCCCGCTGGAGCGCGATCTGCCGGGCGATCGACTGGCGCTTGACCCCCTCGCGCTGGCGCAAGGTCAGCACGATGGCGCCGATCATGGCGACCAGCAGAATCAGGCCGGACGCCTGGAAGAGATAGACGTAGTCGGTGTAGAGCACCCGGCCGAGCGCCTCGGTATTGGTCACCTGATCGGCCGGCGGGATCGGGACACGCGCCACGGCCTCGCCGACCTCGGGCGCGCCGAAGTAGAAGCCGGCCACCATGATCAGCTCGACCATCAGGATCAGACCGACCAGCCCGCCGATCGGCAGATACTGCAGGAAGCCCTGGCGCAGCTCGGCGATGTTCACGTCGAGCATCATCACGACGAAGAGGAACAGCACGGCGACCGCGCCGACATAGACGACCACCAGGATCATCGCCAGGAACTCGGCACCGATCAGTACGAAGAGACCGGCGGCATTGAAAAACGCCAGAATCAGGAACAGCACCGAGTGCACCGGGTTGCGCGACGAGATCACCATCACGGCCGAGGCGACCATGATGGCGCTAAAGAGATAGAAGCAGAGAACCTGCACGATCATTCGGTCTTCCCCGACACCCGGTCTTCCGCACCCTGGTGTGCGCCAGCCCCCCGCTAGCCGTCACCCAAACTCCGTCCGTCCCCACGGCCCGTCGACGCAAGGCCGCAGCGCCAAGTGTTGCGGCTATGTTGCGGCGCGGCGGCGGCGCCCTCTCTTACGCCCTAGCGATAGGGCGCGTCGAGGGCGATGTTCTGCGCGATCTCCTGCTCCCAGCGGTCGCCGTTCGCGAGCAGCTTGTCCTTGTTGTAGAACAGCTCCTCGCGCGTTTCGGCCGCGAACTCGAAGTTCGGACCTTCCACGATGGCGTCCACCGGGCAGGCCTCCTGACAGAGGCCGCAGTAGATGCACTTGGTCATGTCGATGTCGTAGCGCGTGGTGCGGCGGCTGCCGTCGGCCCGCGGCTCGGCTTCGATGGTGATGGCCAGCGCCGGGCAGATCGCCTCGCAGAGCTTGCAGGCGATGCAGCGCTCCTCGCCGTTCGGATAGCGGCGCAGCGCGTGCTCGCCGCGAAAGCGCGGGCTGAGCGCGCCTTTCTCGTACGGATAGTTCAGCGTCACCTTGGGGCGGAACATGTAGCGCAGAGTCAGCGCCATACCCCCCAGCAGCTCGCTGAGCAGAAGACTACGCGCGGTTCGGTCCAACATCGCCATAGCGGTTTCGACGTCCTTTGCGCTTCGGGTTCGATCAGGCCGGCAGCCAGTCGAAGTAGATCAACACACCGGCCGTCAGAATCACCCAGGCCAGGGAGAAGGGCAGAAAGACTTTCCAGCCCAGGCGCATCAACTGGTCGTAGCGGTAGCGCGGGAAAGTCGCGCGAACCCACAGGAAGAAGAACAGCACCAGCGCCACCTTCGCCGCGAACCAGATCGGTCCGGGAATCCAGTTGAAGGGCGCGATGTCCAGGATCGGCAGCCAGCCGCCCAGGAAGAAGATGGTCACCATCGCGCTCATCAGGATCATGTTGGCGTATTCGCCGAGGAAGAAGAGCGCGAAGGTCATCGAGGAGTACTCGACGAAGTAACCGGCAACCAGCTCCGACTCGCCTTCCGGCAGGTCGAACGGCGCACGGTTGGTTTCCGCCAACACCGAGATAAAGAAGATGACGAACATCGGCAGCAGCGGGATCGCGTACCACAGCCCCTGCTGGGCATTGACGATGTCGGTCAGGTTCAGCGAGCCGGCGCAGAGGATCACGGTGATCAGCACGAAGCCCATGGAGACTTCGTAAGAGACCATCTGCGCCGCAGAGCGCAGGGCGCCGAGAAAAGGATACTTCGAGTTGGACGCCCAACCGGCCATGATCACGCCGTAGACGCCGAGCGACGAGACGGCGAAGAGAAACAGCACGCCGACGTTGATGTCGGCGATGGCCCAGCCCTCCGCCACCGGGATCACCGCCCAGGCCATCATCGCCAGGGAAAAGGTGATCATCGGCGCCAGGATGAAGACCACCCGGTTGGCGCCCGCCGGCAGAATGGTCTCCTTGAACAGCAGCTTGACGCCGTCGGCCACGGGCTGCAGCAGCCCGAAGGGCCCGACCACGTTGGGTCCCTTGCGCAGCTGCATGGCCGCGATGACCTTGCGCTCCGCATAGGTCAGGTAGGCGACCGCCACCAGCAGCGGCACCAGCACGGCGACGATCTGCGCCAGGATGATACCCGTCGGCAGAAGATAGCTGTCGAAGAAACCGTTCACGCTGTCCTGTCCTTGCGCCCTGCCACCGCCCTGATCCGTACTCGGCTACTCTGCCGCCTGAGACGGCGCCGCTACGAAGGCCTCCGTACAGGCGGCCATGGTCTTGGAGGCGCGGCTGATGGGGCAGGTCATGTAAAAGTTCTCGACCGGCAGGTCAAACGGCCCGGCCTGCAGGTCACCGGCAGTCCCGAAGCTCTCCCAGGCGGCCGGCTCCACCGTATCGATGGCGGCAAAGACCGGATGCAGCTGCACCAGCCGGGCGCGCAGATCGCCCAGGCTGTCGTAGGGCAGCTTTTCGCCCAGCCGCTCCGACAGAGCGCGCAGGATGGTCCAGTCCTCCCGCGCCTCGCCCGGCGGGAAGGCGGCGAGACGGCCGAGCTGTACGCGCCCCTCGGTGTTGACGTAGGTGCCGTTCTTCTCCGTGTAGGCCGCGCCGGGAAGAATGACGTCGGCCCGATGGGCGCCGCGGTCGCCGTGATGGCCTTGATAAATGACGAAGGCCTCGCCCAGGCGGCGCGTTTCGATCTCGTCGGCGCCCAACAGCCAGACGGCTTCGATCTCACCCGACTCGGCGCCCGCCAGAATGCCCTCCAGGTCGCGCCCGCCCTCCCCCGGCAGGAAACCGAGATCCAGGCCGCCGACCCGCGAGCCAGCCCGCTGCAAGACGTTGTAGCCGTTCCAGCCGTCCGGGGCCGCGGCACCGGCCGCACCGACGGTCTCTGCCAGGGCGCGCGCCAGGGCGACGACGGTTGCGCCGTCCGGCCGCGCGACCGCGCCGGAACCTAGCACGATCATCGGCCGCTCGGCTTGCTTGAGAATTTGGAAGAAGTCGCCCTCTCCCTTGGCCAGGCTCTGCAGTGCCTCGGGTCCTGTCCCCAGATGCGCGTAGTCGTAGGTCAGCTCGACCTGCGGCCCGATCACGGCGATCGGCAGGCCCGTCTGCAGGAAACGCTTGCGGATGCGGGCGTTGATCATCGCCGCTTCCCAGCGCGGATTGCTGCCCACCAACAGAATCGCGTCGGCCCGCTCGATCCCGGCGATGCTCGTATTGAAAAGGTATTCGGCGCGCGGGCCGCCACCGATCTTCGCGCCGTCCTGGCGGCAGTCCAGGTTCGGCGACCCCAGGCCGGTCATAAGATCCTTCAGGGCCAGCATGGACTCCGCATCGCAGAGGTCGCCGGCGATGGCTGCGATCTTGTGTCCCGCAAGCCCTTCGAGCCGCGCGGCAATGGCCTCGAAGGCCTCGGCCCAACTCGCCGGCTTCAGCTTGCCGTCGGCACCGCGGACAAAAGGCTTGTCCAGTCGACGATAATGCAGGCCGTCGATGGCCTGACGCGTCTTGTCGTTGATCCACTCCTCGTTGATGTCTTCGTGCAGCCGCGGCAGCACCCGCATCACCTCGCGCCCGCGCGCGTCTACGCGGATGTTGGACCCGACCGCATCCAGGACGTCGACCGACAGCGTCTTGCGCAGTTCCCAGGGCCGCGCCGAGAAGGCGTAGGGTGCATTGGTCAGCGCCCCGACCGGACAGACGTCCACCAGATTGCCCGAAAGCTCGGAGTTAATCGCTTGCTCAAGCGTGGTGATCTCGGCGTGCTCGCCGCGCCCGATCAGGCCGATCTCCTCCACGCCGCCGATCTCGGTGGCGAAGCGGACGCAGCGCGTACAGTGAATGCAGCGCGTCATGATCGTCTTGATCAGCGGCCCCATGTACTTCTCGGACACGGCGCGCTTGTTCTCGTCGTAGCGGCTGGAGTCGTAGCCATAGGCCATGGCCTGGTCCTGCAGGTCGCACTCGCCGCCCTGGTCGCAAATCGGGCAGTCGAGCGGATGGTTGATCAGCAGGAACTCCATCACGCCGTTGCGGGCCTTCTTGACCGCATCGCTGTCCGTGCGGATCACCATGCCGTCGCCAACCGGCATGGCGCAGCTGGCGATCGGCTTGGGCGCGCGCTCCATCTCCACCAGGCACATCCGGCAGTTACCCGCGACCGACAGGCGCTCGTGGTAGCAGAAGCGCGGGATCTCGAAGCCCGCAAGCTCGCAAGCCTGCAGCACCGTCAGTCCGGCCGGGACTTCGATCTCCTTGTCGTTGATGGTCAGCGTCGGCATGAAGAAACGCTCCTAAGCTACTGCTCTTGCCTGCTTACTCTGCGGCTGCCGCGGTCTGCTTGCTGGCCTTGTAGTCCATGATCCGGCGCTCCAGCTCCGGCCGGAAATGGCGAATCAGACCCTGGATCGGCCAGGCCGCCGCATCGCCGAGCGCGCAGATGGTGTGTCCCTCGACCTGGTAGGAGACGTCGAGCAGCATGTCGATCTCTTCGAGTTCGGCCTGCCCGCGCACCATGCGGGTCATCACCCGGAACATCCAGCCCGTGCCCTCGCGGCAAGGCGTGCACTGTCCGCAGGACTCATGCATGTAGAAATGGCTGAAGCGGGCGATGGCCTCGACGATATCGGTCGACTTGTCCATCACGATGACGGCCGCGGTGCCCAAGCCCGACTTGGCCTCCCGCAGCGAATCGAAGTCCATCAGGATGTCGTCGCAGATCGACTTCGGCAGGCAGGGCACCGAGGAGCCGCCCGGCACCACGGCGAGCAGATTGTCCCAGCCGCCCCGCACGCCGCCGCCGTGCTTCTCGATCAATTCCTTCAGGGGAATGCCCATCTCCTCCTCGACGTTGCAGGGCGTGTTCACGTGCCCCGAGAGAGAGAAGATCTTGGTGCCGGTGTTCTTCGGGCGGCCAAGGCCGGCAAACCAGGCCGGGCCGCGGCGCAGGATCGTCGGCACCACGGCGATGGTTTCGACGTTGTTGACGGTGGTCGGACAGCCGTAGAGCCCCACGGCCGCGGGGAATGGCGGTTTGAGGCGCGGCTGGCCCTTCTTGCCCTCCAGCGACTCCAGCATCGCGGTTTCTTCGCCGCAGATGTAGGCGCCGGCACCGCGGGTCACGAAGATGTCGAAATCCCAGCCGGAGCCGCAGGCGTTCTTCCCGAGCAGGCCGGCTTCGCGGGCCTCCAGGATCGCCGCTTCGAGGCGCTCCAGCGGCTGCCAGTATTCGCCGCGAATGTAGATGTAGGCCGCATTGGCGCCCATCGCGAAGCCCGCGATCAGGCAGCCTTCCAGGAGAATGTGCGGGTCGTTGCGCAGGATCTCCCGGTCCTTGCAGCTGCCGGGCTCCGATTCGTCGGCGTTGACGACCAGATAGTGCGGGCGGCCGTCGTTTTCCTTCGGCATGAAGGACCACTTGAGGCCGGTCGGGAAGCCGGCGCCGCCCCGGCCGCGCAGGTCGGATTCCTTGACCAACTCCACGATCTTCTCGCGGCCGAGCGCGATCAGGCCCTTGGTGTTGTCCCAAATTCCGCGCGCCTGCGCGCCCTTCAGGCCCCAGTCCCGCTCACCGTAAAGGTTGAGGAAAATACGGTCCTTATCCTGCAGCATTACGTCCCCCTAGCCCGCGTCGGCCAGCAAGGTGCGGCGACCGTCGCGCGGCGGCTCGCTGGAAACCCGCTCGCTCTGGGAGCCCGGCTGCAGCGTCTTGCCCTCGCGCAGCGCACGGATCACCGCCCGGGCCGTCTCCGGCGTCAAGTCTTCGTAGTATGCGCGGTCGTTCACCTGAAACATCGGCGCGTTGGCGCAAGCTCCCAGACACTCTACCTCGCTGACGGTAAAGACTCCGTCTGCGCTGGTGCCCCCCAGCTTCGCGACCCCGGCTTCTTCCAAGCAGGCCCTGCTGATCTCGTCGGAGCCGCGCAGCCAGCAGGAGGTCGTTCGGCAGACCTGAACGTGATGTCGGCCGAGAGGCCCCTCGTTGATCATGGTGAAGAAGCTGGACACCTCGCGGACGCGAATCGGTGCCATGCCCAGATAGTCCGCCACGTAATCGATCTGCTCCTGCGCGATGGAGCCGCCGTTCTGGTCCTGCGCCAGATAGAGCAGCCAAAGCACGGCAGAGGCCTGGCGCCCCTCCGGATAGCGCGCGATGTAGCCGTCGGCTTTCGCCTTGTTCTCCGGCGTGAACGCGAAGTCGCCGCCCTGCGGCCGACGATAGCTGGTTACCTTCATCGATCGACCTCGCCGAAAACGATGTCCATGGAGCCGAGAATGGCCACCGAATCGGCCAGCATATGGCCTCGGCAGAGCTGATCCATGGCGGAGAGATGCACGAAGCCGGGCGCCCGGATCTTGCAGCGGTAGGGCTTGTTGCTGCCGTCGGAGACCAGGAAGACGGCGAACTCGCCCTTCGGCGCCTCGACGGCCGTATAGGTCTCGCCCGGGGGCACGTGATAGCCCTCGGTGTAGAGCTTGAAGTGGTGGATCAAGGCCTCCATCGAGCGCTTCATCTCGGCCCGATGCGGGGGGCTGACCTTGGTGCTTTCGATCATTACCGGGCCTGTCGGCATCTTCTCCAGGCACTGCTCGATGATCGCGATCGACTGCCGCATCTCCTCGACGCGCACCAGATAGCGGGCGAAGCAGTCGCCGGTCTTGCCGACCGGGATCTGGAAATCCAGCTCATCGTAGACGTCGTAGGGCTGCGCCTTGCGCAGATCCCAGGCGATGTCCGAGCCGCGCAGCATCGGGCCGGA
Source organism: Kiloniellales bacterium (assembly GCA_052168175.1). GTDB lineage: Bacteria > Pseudomonadota > Alphaproteobacteria > Kiloniellales > DSM-21159 > Algihabitans. The sequence goes on along the minus strand of JBQLZH010000001.1, from coordinate 246,079 downwards.
GAAGCCCCAGTCCATCGCCTCTTCCGGCGAAACGATCCCGATATCCACCGTGCGCTGACGGAAGATCCGATTGTCCGTCAGCAAATTCTCGAGATGGTCGATATGCTGCGGGAAGCGCTCGCAGAAGGCCTTGATGTCATCGACCAAGCCCGCCGGCAGATCCTGGTGCACCCCGCCCGGCCGGAAGTAGGCCGCGTGCAGGCGGGCACCGCAGACCCGTTCGTAGAACTCCATCACCCGCTCGCGCTCTTCGAATGCCCAGAGGATCGGGGTCATGGCCCCGACATCGAGCGCGAAGGTCGCGATGTTCAGCAGGTGATTGGCGATCCGCGTCAGCTCGCAGAACATCACCCGGACGTACTGTCCGCGCTTCGGCGGCTCGATACCGAGAAGCTTCTCGGTCGCCAGCGCGAAGGCGTGCTCCTGGTTCATCGGGCTGACGTAGTCGAGACGATCGAAGTAGGGGATCGCCTGCAGGTAAGTCTTATACTCGATCAGCTTCTCGGTGCCGCGGTGAAGCAGGCCGATATGGGGGTCGGCACGCTCGACCACCTCGCCGTCCATCTCCAGCACCAGCCGCAGCACGCCATGCGCCGCGGGATGCTGCGGACCGAAGTTGAGCGTCATCGGCTTGATCTGAACGTCGGTCGCGGTCACGCCTTGCCCTCCGCAGCGCCGGACTCCGCCTCGGTCGTCGCCTTCTCGTCGCCCGGCAGGATACCCTGCATGCCCTCCCAGGGAGACGCGAAGTCGAAGGTGCGGAACTCCTGGGTCAGCTTCACCGGTTCGTAGACCACCCGCTTCTGCTCTTCGTCGTAGCGGACCTCGACATAGCCGGTCAGCGGGAAGTCCTTGCGCAGCGGATGCCCCTCGAACCCGTAGTCGGTCAGGATGCGCCGCAGATCCGGATGCTCGCCGAAGAAGATGCCGAAGAGGTCCCAGACCTCTCGCTCGAGCCAGATCGCAGAGCTGAAGACGCCCGCGGCGGAGGGCACGACGGCCTCCTCCTCCACCGCCAGCTTCACGCGGATGCGCTGATTGTGCTTCAGCGAGAGGAGGTTATAGACCACCTCGAAACGATGCTGCCGGTCCGGGTAGTCGACCGCCGTGATATCCAGCAGTTGCTTGAACAAGAGGTTCTGATCGTCGCGCAGCTGCATCAAGAGGTCGAGCACGCGCTCGGGCTTGGTCCAGACGATCAGCTCGCCGCGAATCGACTCGACCTCCTCAACGATCTCGCCGGCAGCCATCGTCACATAGTCAGCGAGGTCCTGAAGCGCCGGCGGAAGCGCTGCGGTCATCGTCTCTCCTCCGAAATCCGAAAGGCCGGCACATGCCCGATCAGCGGGCGATTGCGGCCTCTCGCTTGATCTTTTTCTGCAACTGCAAAACGCCGTAAAGCAGCGCCTCGGCCGTGGGCGGACAGCCGGGGACGTAAACGTCGACCGGCACGACGCGATCGCAGCCGCGCACTACCGAATAACTGTAATGATAGTAACCGCCGCCGTTGGCGCAGGAGCCCATGGAAATGACCCAGCGAGGCTCGGCCATCTGGTCGTAAACCTTACGCAGAGCCGGCGCCATCTTGTTGCACAGCGTACCAGCGACGATCATCACGTCCGACTGCCGCGGGCTCGGCCGGAAGACGGCGCCGAAGCGGTCGAGATCGTAACGGCTGCAGGCGGTGTGCATCATCTCGACGGCACAGCAGGCCAGCCCGAAGCTCATCGGCCAGAGCGAGCCGGACTGCGCCCAGGCCGCCAGCTTGTCCAGATTGGCGACGATGAAGCCCTTGTCCTGCAGGTCGTCGGTCGCCTGCTTCAGAACGCGATCCTGCTCGGCACCGGGCGGAATCGGCTGGTCGGCAGCGATCACTCCCATTCCAGCGCTCCCTTCTTCCATTCGTAGATGAACCCGACCGTTAGCAGGCCGAGGAAGACGACCATCGACCAGAAGCCGAAGAGGCCGATCTCGCCCAAGGAGATAGCCCAGGGAAACAGGAAGGCGACTTCGAGATCGAAAATGATGAAGAGGATAGCGACGAGATAGAAGCGCACGTCGAACTTGCTGCGGGCGTCGTCAAAGGCTTCGAAACCGCATTCATAGGCCGAAACCTTCTCACTGTCGGGTCTCTGGCGCGCCACGATGTAGGAGGCAACGACCATCGCCGTCGCCAAGCCGAGCGCAATCCCGATGAAAATCAGGATTGGCAGATACTCGATCAGCAGATCTTCCATGATCTCTCACCGCTGACATTGGCGCGGAAGGTCTCTGCCGCGCGTCTTCGGGGTGTCCTGCGGGCGGCTTAGCCCGCCGCGCCCAACGGCGCTTCCAGCCCCGGGCGAAGCGATCCGCCTCGTTGGGCGCAATATAGAGACGCAACGAAGCAAGGGAAAGGACCCAATGTCGCAGCGCGGCAAACTGGCAAGTCCCTTTGACATAAGGATTCTTTCCAAATCCTTACCCCATTTATCCAGGGGTTGCTCCGAGACTCGGCGGCCGGAGGATCACCGCCGATAGGCCCGACCGACAGGCTCGTCAACCGGAGGCGATCATGCACCTGCGGACCGGTGGCTTCGCGAGTCGCAGCCGAGTCTTCGCCCATGGCCTCGACCCGTCCGGCATTCGGCGGCGCCGGCGCGGGACCGCGAACAAAAAAAGCCGCCAAAGCGGCGGCCTCTTTCGATCCAGCGTACGCATCGGTCCAACGTCGTGAGTCGATGCAACGGGCCAACGTGGCGGGAGTGACGGGACTTGAACCCGCGGCCTCTGGCGTGACAGGCCAGCGCTCTAACCAACTGAGCTACACCCCCAGGCGTTGGAGGCCGCGTATGTACGCTGCGTCCCTTGGGCTGTCAAGGCGACAAACGCCCAGGCGGCCGTTCGCCGGCCATGGGCCTATTGCAGGATCAGCAGCAAGGCCGGCGCCGCCGCCAGCGTCATCAGCGTCGAGACGATGACGGCCCCCGCCACGTCGGCGGACGCGCGCCCATAGCGCTCGGCGAAGAGGTAGCTGTAAACGGCAATCGGCATGGAACACTGCAACACCAGGGCCCCGGTGGCCACGGGCCCGAGTTCGAATGCCCAGGCTGCGGCGAATCCGCTGGCCGCGCCCAGACCGATCCGCAACGCTCCCAGAAGCGTGGCGCGGCCGAAGCGGCGCAGCGGCAGCCGCGCCAGGGAGACTCCCAGGGCCAGGAGCATCAGCGGGATCGTCAGGTTGCCCAGCAGTTCCACCGCGCGCCCGAGTACCGGCGGCAAGTTCAGATCCAGCACCACGAGAAGAATGCCGACGAAGAGCGCTGGCAGAATCGGCACCGTCAGCAGTTCGCGCGGCTTGAAGGCCCCCCGCGACACGCTGATGCCGACGGTGAAGTGCCCCACCGCCGAGAGGGCGAAAACCACGATGGCGAAGGCCAGCCCCTCGGGGCCGAAGGCGAAGAGCACCAGGGGCAGCCCCATATTCCCGGTGTTGGGAAAGGTCAGCGCCGGCAGGAAATCGCGCGGATCGAGCCCGAGCAGCCGCAGCAGGCCCCATGACACCAGTCCCACGCCGGTGAAAGCGGTCAGAGCGGCCAGGAAGATCTGCGCAAAGGCTTCCGGCTCCGGACGCACCTGGTCGAAGGTGGCGATCAGCAGGCAGGGCGTGCCGATGTACATCACCAACTGCGTGACGAAGGCGTTGTCGAAGGCCAGCTTCCAGCGCGCCCAGGCGAAGCCGGCCGCGATGCAGAGGAAAACCGGCAGAACGATGTCGAGGAGTTGCACCAGGATCATGCGCGCTGTCTTAGGTTACGCCCTGGCGCTTGACCAGCACCGACGGCACAGATCTGTTGCAACCGCCGCGCTTGTCGCACAGACCGCATCGGTCTTCACTTCGCGCGTCACACCCGCCGCTTGCGTCCCCTGCCCCCCTTGCCGTTCTTGCCGCCTAAGGAGTCCTGTCCGCCATGTTCATCGAGCCCGGCCAGCACAAAGCCCACGGCCTGTCCTACAACCCCTTCAAGGCCTTGGTGGCGCCACGTCCGATCGCCTGGGTCAGCAGCCTGTCGGCGGACGGCATCGTCAACGTCGCGCCCTACAGCTTCTACAACGCGGTAGCCGACCAGCCGCCGATCGTCTACTTCGCGCCCACCGGCCCCAGCCGTGAAGACGGCGTCAAGGACTCGCAACGCAACGCCGAGCAGACCGGAGAGTTCGTCGTCAACGTGCCGACGTGGGATCTGCGCGAGAAGATGAACGAAACCTCAGCCGCCCTGCCCCCGGACATCAGCGAGGCGGAGGTCGCGGGCCTGAAGCTGGCGCCCTGCGAGCAGGTGAAGCCGCCGCGCCTGGCGGACTCGCCGGTCTCCCTGGAGTGCCGCTATCTGCAGACCCTGGAGTTTCCGGCCGAGGGCAACATGCGCGGCAACTTCGTGGTCTTCGGCCAGGTGGTCGGCATCCATCTGGCGGACTGGGCCGTCAACGACGAGGGCCTGGTCGACCCGACGCGCTACCAGCCGATCGCCCGCCTCGGCTACATGGACTACACGGTGGTGGAGCGGCTCTTCGCCATACGACGGCCCGAGGGCGCCCAGAAGCCCTAAGCAGAAGCCGTAAACGGCAAGGCCATCGGTGAAGGTCGGTGGTGGGCGGTGACAGGTTCGAACTGCCGACCTTCCGGGTGTAAACCGGATGCTCTTCCAGCTGAGCTAACCGCCCGATTGCGAATGCGGCCGATGACGATCGTTCCGCCTAGACCGTGCCGCAAAAAATAAGCGGCGAGTCGCTTCACGCGAAACCCGCCGCTTTTTCGTCCCGTCTGTACCGGCGCCGCAAACCCAGGGCGACCCGTCCACGAGGCCGCGCACCGAACGGAGTGGGTATCGCTTTAGTTGACCGAGTCTTTCAGGCCTTTGCCGGCCTTGAACTTAACCTGCTTGGACGCAGGGATCTTGATCTTCTCGCCGGTGCGGGGGTTACGTCCCTCGCTCGCCGCGCGCTGGGCAACGGAGAAGTTGCCGAAACCCATCAGACGAACTTCGTCGCCTGTCTTCAGAGCGCCTGTAATGGAATCGAAAACGGCGTTGACCGCCTTTTCGCTGTCGGCCTTCGACAGGCCGGCATCGTCAGCAACAGCAGCAATGAGTTCGTTCTTGTTCACGCTGAACCCCCCTCCGGTGATTGGAAAGCTGTCTTCTCGAACGGGTCGTTCGTGAGGCAGCGACAATAACCACGCGTTCTTTCGGGCGTCAATGTGGAAAGCCGCAGGAATACTAGGAATCGAGCGGTTTTTCGGGTGATTTGAAGGGCAAAAAGTCGTCGTCCGGGGTGCACGCGCCAAGTGCGGGCGACCTGCGACCTGAGACCCGGAGTCGAGTCGCGGCAACGTGCGCTCGAGTCGCGGCAGGTGCTTGAAAGAGCTAGGGGCCGCCGCAGCGGCCCCTAGCCCCTCTCGATTCTCCGTCGACCAGACGATCAGTGGGTGAGCACGGTATCGCGCTCGTCCTTGTCGTCGCGCTTGCGCAACGGCTCCTCGTCTTTCTCATCCCATTCGATCGCCGCCGGCTTCTCGGTCAGGGCGACGTCGAGCACCTGATCGATCATGGTGCAGGGAATGATCTCGAGCTGGGTCTTCACGTTGTCGGGGATGTCCGCGAGGTCCTTCTCATTCTCGCCCGGGATCAGCACCGTTTTGATGTTGCCGCGCAAGGCCGCCAGCAACTTCTCCTTCAGTCCGCCGATCGGAAGCACCCGACCGCGCAACGTGATCTCGCCGGTCATGGCGACGTCCGAGCGCACGGGAATGCCCGACAGTACCGAGACGATCGCGGTGACCATGGCCACGCCCGCCGAGGGTCCGTCCTTAGGAGTCGCCCCCTCCGGCACGTGAACGTGTATGTCCTTGCGCTCGAAGATCGTCGGCTTGATCCCGTACTCCGGCGCCCGGCTCTTGACCAACGACTCGGCGGCCTGGATCGACTCCTTCATCACGTCGCCCAGGGTTCCGGTGGTGACCACCCGCCCCTTGCCGCGAACGGTTACCGCCTCGATCGACAGCAGCTCGCCGCCGACCTCCGTCCAGGCAAGACCAGTGGAGACGCCCACGGCGTTCTCGGTCTCCGCTGCACCGTAGCGATAGCGACGGACACCGGCGTACTTGTCGAGCGTTTCCGGCGTGACCGATACGCTGGTCACCTCCGCCTCCATGGCGATCTCCTTGACCGCCTTGCGGATCAGACCCGTCAGCTCGCGCTCCAGGTTCCGAACGCCGGCCTCGCGCGTGTAGTAGCGGATCAGATCGCGAAGAGCGTCGTCACCGATCTCCCATTCGCCCTTCTTGAGACCGTGGCTCTCGATCACCTTCGGCAGAAGGTGGCGCTTGGCGATCTCCACCTTCTCGTCCTCGGTGTAACCGGGGATGCGGATCACCTCCATACGGTCCAGCAGCGGCTGCGGCATGCGAAGCGTATTGGCCGTGGTGACGAACATGACATCGGAGAGGTCGTAGTCGACCTCCAGGTAGTGATCCTGGAAGGTGCCGTTCTGCTCTGGATCCAGAACCTCCAGCAAGGCCGACGAAGGATCGCCGCGCCAGTCCGCGCCGAGCTTGTCGATCTCATCGAGCAGGAACAGAGGGTTCGAGGTCTTGGCCTTCTTCATCCCCTGGATGACCTTGCCCGGCATCGAGCCGATGTAGGTACGCCGATGGCCACGGACCTCCGCCTCATCGCGCACGCCGCCGAGCGACATGCGCACGAAGTTGCGGCCGGTCGACTTGGCGATCGACTTACCCAGCGAGGTCTTGCCGACACCCGGCGGTCCGACGAGGCAGAGGATCGGTCCCTTGACCTTCCGCATCCGCTGCTGCACCGCCAGGTATTCGATGATGCGGTCCTTCACCTTCTCCAGCCCATAGTGATCCTTGTCCAGGATCTCCTGCGCCAGGCTCAGGTCCTTCTTCACCTTGCTGCGCTTCTTCCAGGGAATCGACAGCATCCAGTCGAGGTAGTTGCGCACCACCGTCGCCTCGGCAGACATCGGGCTCATGGAGCGCAGCTTCTTGACCTCGGCCAAGGCCTTCTCGCGCGCTTCCTTGCTGAGCCGGGTCTTGCCGATCTTCTCCTCGATCTCGGCGACCTCGTCCTTGCCGTCCTCGCTTTCGCCGAGCTCCTTCTGGATCGCCTTCAGCTGTTCGTTCAGGTAGTACTCGCGCTGCGTCTTCTCCATCTGCCGCTTCACGCGGTTGCGGATGCGCTTTTCCACCTGTAGGACGCCGATCTCCGACTCCATGAAGCCGTAGACCTTCTCCAACCGCTCGGTGACGGTTCCGGCCTCCAGCAGCTCCTGCTTCTCGGGAATCTTCAGCGTCAGATGGCTGGCGATGGTGTCCGCCAGCTTGCTGGGCTCGTCGATCTGGTTGATGGAGACCAGCACCTCAGGCGGAATCTTCTTGTTCAGCTTGATGTACTGCTCGAACTGGGACACCACGGTGCGCCCCAGCGCGTCGAGCTCACGCTCGTCGCCGCGGTCGTCCTCCAGAACCTCTGCATAGGCCTGGAAGAACTCCTCGTTGTCTCCGAAGCGCGCGATGCGGGCACGCTGTCCGCCCTCGACCAGAACCTTCACGGTTCCGTCGGGCAGCTTCAGCAGCTGCAGCACGGTGCCGACCGTGCCGACCTGATAGATGTCCGACGGACTGGGGTCGTCCTGCGCGGCGTTCTTCTGGGTGACGAGCAGGATCTGCTTGTCATCCTTCATGACGTCCTCGAGCGCCTTCACCGACTTCTCGCGCCCAACGAAGAGGGGCACGATCATGTGCGGAAAGACGACGATGTCGCGCAGCGGAAGAACGGGGTAGAGGTTGCCTTGGGCAAGCTCGAGCATGTGACCTCGCGATTGTTGCGGACGGCCCCGACGTGGGCACCGTCAGGTGGCAGCCGGCTCCCGAAGTTCGAGCGGCGACCCGGCCAAACAGTTCAGTCGCTAAAATGTCTGCCAGGAGGCGCCTTTTCAAGACCGCACCGGGGTCTTGTTCGTTCCAGCGCCCCTACAAGTAGTGCCTCTGCGGCACCGCACCCCCAGAATTTGCGTGAGCCGCAGCCTCTTCACACAGAGGTGTGGTCGGTCGAACGCAGGTCGAAGCCCTAGGCGCTGGTGCCGCTCGCATCTTCGCGGCGGTCGGCGTAGATCTGAAGCGGCGTGGCGCGACCCTCGGCCACATCGCGGTTGATCACCACCTCTTCGACCCCTTCGTAGCCCGGCAGATCGAACATGGAGTCGAGCAGGATGCCCTCCATGATCGAGCGCAGTCCGCGCGCGCCGGTCTTGCGCGCGATCGCCTTGTTCGCCACGGCCCGCAGCGCGTCCTCGGTAAATTTGAGATGGACGTTTTCCATCTCGAACAGCCGCTCGTACTGCTTGACCAGGGCGTTCTTCGGCGTGGTGAGGATCTCCACCAGAGCGTCTTCGTCCAGATCCTCAAGCGTCGCCACCACCGGCAGACGCCCAACGAACTCCGGGATCAAGCCGAACTTCAGCAGATCTTCCGGTTCGACCTCGCGCAGGATGGCACCGGTCGAGCGCTCGTCCGGACCGCGGACGTCGGCACCGAAGCCGATCGCCGAGCCCTTGCCGCGCTGAGCGATGATCTTGTCCAGTCCGGCGAAGGCGCCGCCGCAGATAAACAGAATATTGGTGGTATCGACCTGCAGGAACTCCTGCTGCGGATGCTTGCGCCCGCCCTGCGGCGGCACGGAGGCGACGGTGCCTTCCATGATCTTCAGCAGGGCCTGCTGCACGCCCTCGCCCGAAACGTCCCGCGTGATCGAGGGGTTGTCGGACTTGCGGCTGATCTTGTCGACTTCGTCGATGTAGACGATGCCGCGCTGCGCGCGCTCGACATTGTAGTCGGCAGCCTGCAACAGCTTGAGGATGATGTTTTCCACATCCTCGCCGACGTAGCCGGCCTCAGTCAGCGTCGTCGCATCCGCCATCGTGAAGGGCACGTCGAGGATGCGCGCCAGGGTCTGCGCCAAGAGGGTCTTGCCGCAGCCGGTCGGTCCGACCAGCAGGATGTTGGATTTCGCCAGCTCGACCTCGTTGCCTTTCGAGCCGTGGCCGAGCCGCTTGTAGTGATTGTGAACCGCGACCGAGAGCACGCGCTTGGCATGCTCCTGGCCGATCACGTAGTCGTCCAGAACGCCGCAGATATCGCGTGGCGTTGGCACGCCTTCGCGCGACTTCACCAGCGTCGTCTTGTGCTCTTCACGGATAATATCCATGCAGAGTTCGACGCATTCGTCGCAGATGAAGACAGTGGGCCCCGCAATCAGCTTCCGCACCTCGTGCTGGCTCTTGCCGCAGAAGGAGCAGTACAGGGTGTTCTTCGAATCGGAGCCGCTCGACTTGCTCATGATGCTCGCTTACGCGTCCTTGGTTCCGCGTCGGTCATGTTAGACAGACGCGCCGTGGGGGCACAACGTCAAACTGCCGCCTTTGTGGCAAGACTGTAATAGTCCTCAACAGACGTGGGTGGCAAACCACGACCGGCCAAGGGTTTCACCGATACGTGAGGCACAGTGTGACTTCTTGGTCTTGCCCAAGAGTTAAAAAGGCCAAATCCAACACATCGTCCCGCAAGACTGCCCGAAACCTGTCCTCGAACACGACCCGGCGGTTCAAGCGCTAGCTGTCGGATGTCTCGCCACGCCCCTCATCGCTCGAGGCGTTGTCGAGAACGGAGGGCCGCTTGTTCACTACCTCGTCGATCAATCCGAAGTCCTTGGCTTCCTGCGGCGTCATGAAGCGGTCGCGCTCCATGGCATCCTCGATCACGCTGATGTCCTGACCGGTGTGGTGAACGTAGATTTCGTTCAGCCGCTGACGCGTCGCCAGGATTTCGCGGGCATGGATCTCGATGTCGGTCGCCTGCCCCTGGAAGCCGCCGGAGGGCTGATGAACCATGATTTTCGAGTTCGGGAGGCCGAAGCGCTTGCCCGAGGCGCCCGCGCAGAGCAACAGCGAACCGGCCGAAGCCGCCTGGCCGATGCACACGGTCGATACTTCCGGGCGGATGTATTGCATGGTGTCGTACATGGCAAGACCGGAGGTCACCACGCCGCCCGGCGAGTTGACGTAGATCGCGACGTCCTTCTTCGGGTTCTCCGATTCCAGGTGCAGCAGCTGGGCGCAAACCAGACTGGCGACGACATCGTGAATCGGACCGGTGACGAAGATGATCCGCTCTTTCAAGAGTCGCGAATAGATGTCGTAGGCGCGTTCGCCGCGATTGGTCTGCTCGACCACCATCGGCACCAGGGTGTTCATGTAGAGATCGAGAGGGTCGCGGTCGCCCATGGTCGCTCCTGCCTCGCCCGTCCCAGCCGTCGCGGCTGCTTCAGGCGCTTGATGTCATCGCTTCGGGAGATGCGGGGCGACGACGACTCGCCGCCCTGCCCAACGTCGGAACCCGCGATATAGGCCAGCCGCCCGAGCCGCTCAAGTCACCCGATCGTCTGCAGGCGCGTACACCCCCGATCGACTCCGGGCGTCGCCCCCGATCCCCGGCCTAGTCCGAGGCCGGAGCGTCCTTCTTGGCTTTCGTGGCGGCCTTCTTCGGCGCCGCTTTCTTCGGGGCCGCCTTCTTCGCCGCAGTCTTCTTCGGTGCGGCAGCCTTCTTCTTCGACTTGGCTTCGCCGTCGGCGGCGTCAGCATCCTCGCCGGCTTCGGCCTCCAGCTCGGACTTCAGCTCCTCCGGCGAGAGGCTGCGAATCGTCACCTGAGCCAGATCGAGGATGAAGTCGACCACCTTGTCCTCGAACAGAGGCGCGCGCAGGTTCGCCAAAGCCTGCGGGTTGTTCTGGAAGAACTCGATCACCTGACGCTCCTGCCCGGGATGGCGCTGCGCCTCCTGGATCAGGGCCGCGTTCAGATCTTCCTGGCTGACGTCGATCTCGTTGCGGCGGCCGACTTCGCTGAGCAACAGGCCGAGGCGCACGCGGCGCTCGGCGATCAGGCGGTACTCCTGCTTCAGCGTCTCCTCGTCCTTGCCCGCATCGTCGGGGTCTTCGTTGCCCTTCTCGCGATCCTGCTCAACCTGCTTCCAGATCTGCTCGAACTCCAGATCGACCATGCCCGCCGGCACGGCGAAGTCGTGCCCTTCGGCCAGCTTGTCGAGCAACAGGCGTTTGACGCGGCTGCGGGTCAGTTCGCGGTACTGCTGGCCAAGGCTGTCGCGAACCTTTGCCTTCAGATCGTCCAGGCTTTCCGAACCGTAAGCCTTGGCCATTTCGTCGTCGATAGCGATCGGCAGCGCCGCCAGGATGTCTTTGACCTTGACCTCGAACTTGGCCTCGCGGCCGGCTAGTTCGTCGTTCACGTACTCGTCCGGGAAGGTCACGTTGACGGTGGTTTCGTCGCCCGTGTTGAGCCCGATCAGCTGATCCTCGAAACCGGCGATGAAGGAGTTGGATCCGAGCTCGAGGTGGTGATCCTCGCCCTCCATGCCCGGCTTGGTCTCTCCGTCGACGGAGCCCTTGAAGTCGATCACGACCACGTCGCCGGACTGGGACGCACGCGCCTCGGTCAGCGGTTCGGTCTTCTTCTGCTGGCCGGCCAAGCGCTCCAGAGTCTCCTCGACCTCCTGGTCGGGAACGGCCACCTCGATCTTCTCGATCTCGATGCCGGAGAAGTCCATCGGCTCGACCTCGGGCATCACCTCGACCTCGATCTTGTATTCGAGGTCTTCGCCCTGCTCGTACTTCGTCACCTCGACCTTCGGCTGCAGCGCCGGCGTGATGTTGCGCTCGGTCAAGGCCTGCTGGCTGGAGTCCTGCAGCGCCTTTTCCAGCACCTCGCCAAGGACGGCCTGCCCGTAGCGCTGTTTCATCAGCGTCGCCGGAACCTTGCCGGGCCGAAAACCGGGGATGCGGGCCGTCTTCGCCAACTCGGCAAGGCGGTTGTCGACCTTACTGTCGATGTCCTGAGCGCTAAGCGTGATGGTGAACTCGCGCTTCAGCCCCTCGCTGCTCGTCTCGGTAACCTGCATCTGTTCTTCGGCCTTCTCGTCTGGCGAACTCTGCTGTGGGTCTCGACGGCGCGAAGTCGCGCCGACGCCGGATGTCTTCCTGCTGCAAGACCGGGTTGGATTGTCCGGCGCTGGTGCGGGCGGAGAGACTTGAACTCCCACGGCCGAAGCCACCAGGACCTAAACCTGGCGCGTCTACCAATTCCGCCACGCCCGCGCCGCGCCGGGAGCAGCCCTGCGACTCTCGCCGCAAGCCCTCCTGAAAGCTAGTCTCGCACCCCTCCTCGCAAAAGGGCGCGGACCTATAGCACGCGCGCTTTCCGCGCGACAAGCAAGGCTGCGCGGCGCCCCTTCAGAGGACCGGACGCCGACCCCAAGACCAGGACCGCGACCTTACGGGCCGGCCCCTAGCGCAGGCGTGCGACCAGTCCGGCGGCGCAGGCGTCGAGAATGGCATCGCGGTCGAGGCGGTACTTGGCATAGAGATCGGGAATGTCGCCGGACTGCCCGAAGTGCTCGACGCCCAATGCCTGTACCTTGTGACCGCGCACCGAACCGAGCCAGCCGAGCGTCGCCGGGTGCCCGTCCAGCACCGTGACAAGGGCCGCGTCGGAGGCCAAGGGCCGCAGCAGTTCCTCGACATGGCTGGAGGCCTCCGGCTGGCCCTGTTGCCGCGCCTGCTCCGCCGCCGACCACTCGGCGTTCAGACGGTCGGCCGACGTCACGGCCAGCAGACCCGCGCCCGGCACCTCTTCCACCACCTGCTCCCAAGCCGCCAGAGCCTCCGGCGCCAGCGCGCCGCTGTAGGCGATGGCCAACTCCGCGCCCGGCGCCGGCGGTTTCACCCAATAGCCGCCGGTGACGACGTCGCGCGCCAGCGCGGGCGTCATGGTGCGCTCGGGCTGCTCGAGGCTCCGAGTCGAGAGGCGCAGATAGACCGAGCCGCCACTGGAATCGCGCAGCCAGTCGGTGCCCGGCAAGGCATCGTGACCGGGATGCTCCGCATCGCGCTGCAGATAGTCGAAGGACCAGGTCAGAAGCGCCGCAAGCTCGTCAACATAGGCCGGCTCGAAGCTGGCCAGTCCGTCCTGGGACAGGCCGATCAGAGGCGTCCCGACCGACTGGTGCGCGCCGCCCTCCGGTGCCAGCGTGACGCCCGACGGCGTCGCCACGAGGATGAAGCGGGCATCCTGATAGCAGGCGTAGTTGAGCGCATCGAGGCCGCGCGCGATGAAGGGGTCGTAGAGCGTGCCGATCGGCAGCAGCCGCACCCCGAACAGGGAATGGCTGAGCCCGAGGGCCGCCAACAAGATGAAGAGGTTGTTCTCGGCAATGCCGAGCTCCAGGTGCTGGCCCTCCGGCGACATACCCCAGCGCTGGGCCGAGACCACCTTCTCCGACTTGAAGACGTCCTCGCGCGGATGGCGGTCGAAGATGCCGCGGCGGTTCACCCAACCGCCAAGGTTGGTCGACACGGTGACGTCCGGCGAGGTGGTCACCAGCCGCTCCGCCAACTGGCTGTCCTGACGCGCCAGGTCCGCGAGGATGCGACCGAAGCCTTCCTGGGTCGACATCCGCTCCGCCTTCACCTCCAGCAGCGGCGGCACCTCGACCTGCGGCGCGGTGTAGCGGCGGCGGCCTTGCGCGTTGAAAGGCGTGCGATCCAGGAAAGCCTGCAGGCGCTCGACCGGCAGGTCCAGACCGGCGAAGCGGTCCCACTCCTGCCCCGACGGAACCGCGTTGGCAGCCTGGAAGCTGGCCATCTGCTCGGGATTCATCAGGCCGGCGTGGTTGTCCTTATGGCCCGCGAAGGGCAAGCCGTAGCCCTTGATGGTGTAGGCGAGGAAGCAGGTCGGACGGTCGTCCCCGGCCAGGGTCTCGGCTTCCACGTCACGGAAGGCTTCCAGCACCGCCTCCATGTCGTTGCCGCCGAGGTTCGTCATCAGGGCCTGCAAGCCGTCGTCGTCATGGGCGTCCAGCAGCGCGCGCAGTCCTGGCTCATCGCCGAGATCGCGCAGCAGATGCTCGCGCCAGGCCGCGCCGCCCTTGTAGACCAGCGCGGAATAGAGCGAATTCGGGCAGTCGTCGATCCACTGGCGCAGGGCCGTCCCGCCCGGCTGCGCAAAGGCCGCCTGCAGACGCTTGCCGTACTTCACCGTGACGACGCGCCATCCCATGGTGTGGAAGAGCTGGTCGATCTGGCCGAAGAGGCGGTCGGTAACGACGGCGTCGAGGCTCTGGCGGTTGTAGTCGATGATCCACCAGACGTTTCGGACGTCGTGCTTCCAGCCCTCCAGCAAGGCCTCGTAGACGTTGCCCTCGTCCAGCTCGGCGTCGCCGACCAGCGCCACCATGCGCCCCGGTTGCCGCCCCTCCGGCAGCAAGCCCTTCAGCGCAACGTAGTCCTGCACCAGGCTGGCGAAGGAGGTCATGGCCACGCCCAGGCCGACGGACCCGGTCGAGATATCCACGTCGTCGCTGTCCTTGGTGCGCGAGGGATAGGACTGGGCGCCGCCGTAGGCGCGGAAGCGCTGCAACTTGTCGACCTGCTGATTGCCCAGGAGATACTGGATCGCGTGAAACACCGGGCTCGCGTGCGGCTTGACAGCGACCCGGTCCTCCGGCTGCAGCACCTCGAAGTAAAGGGCGGTCATCAGAGTCACCAGCGACGCGCAGGAGGCCTGGTGGCCCCCGACCTTAAGGCCGTCGCGGGACTCTCGCAGATGATTGGCGTTGTGAATTGTCCAACTTGAAAGCCAAAGGATCTTGCGCTCCAGCGCGCGCAACAGCTCAAGCGTCTGGCTGTCAGCGACCGGTTCGGATTGCTGGAGAACACCCCCGCTGCGATCTCCGGTTCGATCCTGGGTGGCGGCGATCTGCAGTGTCTTGGGCGGCGTCATGGCGGCGCGTCTCGCATGTCTAGGTCCGAATTGCGGTTATACCGCCGCGGCCCGGCCCCCGAAAGCCGTAGTCTCTACCCTGCGCCCTCCTTTCCGAACAAATAGGCCCCAAACCAAAGGGACCTTCCGATTGCGCCTTCTCTTCGCAGCATTGAATTGCTAAATGAGAGAGGTCGAATTCATTGTGAGAATAGATTGAAAGTTCATGCTCGATCTGGATCTCCTGCGCAGCTTCGTTGCGATCGTCGAGCTAGGTGGCTTCACGCGGGCCGCTGAACGGCTCGGTCGTACGCAGTCGACCATCTCGCTGCAGATCAAACGGCTGGAGGAAACCCTGGGGAAGCGGCTGCTCGATCGCGACAGCCGGCAGATCGCGCTGACGTCGGACGGTGAGCGTCTGCTCGGCTACGCCCGGCGTATCCTGCAGTTGACCGAAGAGGCGCGCGAAGCCGTTGCAGAGCCGGAAGTCGAGGGCATCGTGCGGCTGGGCACGCCCGAGGACTTCGCGACGCACCGCCTGCCCCGCGTGCTGGCCGACTTCGCCCGCAGCCACCCCCGCGTGGCACTGGAGGTCCACTGCCAACTCACGGTTCTGCTCAACGAGGGCTTCGAGCGCGGCGACTACGATCTGGTGCTGGTCAAGCGCGACCCGGAAGGCCCGAGTTCGGGCGAACGAGTCTGGCGCGAACCGCTGGTCTGGACGGGCGGCGCCGGGTTCGACTACGGCGTGCGCGGGCGCAACAGCGGCCCCCTTCCCCTGGTGCTTTCGCCGCAGCCCTGCGTCTATCGCAAGCGAGCGCTCTCCGCCCTGGATGCCCACGGCCGCCCTTGGCGGATCGCCTACACAAGCACCTCCCTAGCGGGGACGCTTGCCGTGGTGGAGGCCGGTCTGGGTGTCACGGTTTTGCCGAAGGACATGGTCGCCAGCAGCTTGCGGGTCCTCGACGGCGAAAGCGGCCTGCCCGACCTGGCGGATACGGAAATTGCGCTTCTGCGCGCGCCCGGCTTGTCCCCAGCGGCGCAGCGGCTGGCCGATCATATTGTGCAGGCGCTGGAGGTTCCCCGCTGAAGCCGACCGGGTGGCGCTCCTAAACTGCCCCCGGATCGGCGCTGTGCGGGTGTGTGAGCGGGACGTCGGGGCACCTCAGCCTCGACAACCGCAGATGGATGCTTTTCTTCCCGAGGCCGGGATCAGTTCTCGATCGGCTTCCCGAACGCCTGGTGGAACGTCTCCAGATTGAGCGTACGACGCTCATCGATGAAGCGCTGATCATTCTTCGCCACGAGAAAGTCGTAGTGCACGTGGGCGATCCCCTGAGGGTCGGGCACCACTTCGATGACGCGGGCCGTCTCGACAATCCCGCTCGGGTTTTGCCGACGAAAGACCGCCCCTTCGCGAACGCCATCTTTCCAATGGGGTCCGCGTCCCATAAGGCCTCCAACAAATTCAATCAGGCTCACGCGATTTGCCCCCTTCTTCTCTGGGTTGCGTACAGCCCACCAGTCCACCGAGTCTCTCTGTACGTATGTTCCTCTAAATTATCGGTTAACAAGCCAAGCCATGTGATTTCAAGCTATGCGACGTCTTCGGCCTGTAAGATCGATAGGACAGCAGGGAGACGCTCAGGGATATCGTCGGCTATCAACCCAGGGCCGAAATCCTGTGCGGCACGCCCCTGTAGCCAGACACCGGCGGCTGCGGCTTCGAAAGACGGCAGCCCTTGAGCCAGCAAAGCCGCGATGACGCCGCTCAGAACATCGCCCGCCCCGGCCGTCGCCAGCTCCGGCGGTGCCGCCGCGTTGATTGCGGCGCGACCGTCCGGCGCCGCGATAACGCTGTCGTAGCCCTTGAGCACGACGGTGCCGCCGGTCTCGGCGGCGGCAGCTCTGGCGCGCTGCAGCTTGTCGCCCGCCCGCTCCCCGAACAAGCGGACGAACTCTCCCTCGTGCGGCGTGACAACAAAGGGGCCGCGGCGCCGCGCCGCCAGATCCTGCGGCGCACCTGCGAAACAGGTCAGGGCGTCCGCATCCAACAGGGTCGGTCGGCCGCTGGCGAGCGCCGCCTCCACCCGCAATCGCGCCGGCCGATCCGTGCCCAGGCCGGGTCCCAGGAGCAGGGCCGACTTGCGCCGATCTTCCAGCAGGTCCGCATAAGCCTCCGGCGTGTCCGCCGGCAGCACGATCAGGCTGTCCAAACGCTGCTGATAGGCCGCCCGCGCCGCCTCCGGCGCCGCCAGGGAGACCAGGCCCGCACCGCAGCGCAAGGCCGCGCGCGCGGCAAGCCGCGCCGCACCGGTCATAACGCTCCCGCCGGCGATCAGCAGGTGCCCGAAGTCGTACTTGTGCGACGCGGGCTCGCGCCACCGCAGGTGGTCACGCCAAAGCGGCGGCGCATTTTCCCAGGCCGACGGCGCAATCTCCTCCAGGACAGCGGAGGGCACGCCGATCTGGGCCACCTCCAGATCGCCGCAGAGCTGCCGGCCCGGGAGCAGGAGATGTCCAGGCTTCTTGCGAAAGAAGGTCACCGTCGCCGTCGCCCGGAGACAGAGCTCACCGAGTGGATGGCCGCTGTTCCCGGAGAGCCCGCTGGGCACGTCGACCGCGACGCTCGGCAAGCCCTTGCGGTTCAACGCCTCGACGACCGCGGCTGCGGGCCCCCGCAACGGGCCACTGAGCCCAGCCCCGAACAGGGCGTCGACGACGAGATCGGCCCAGTCCTCGACCGCGGCGCGACCCGCTGCCTCGCTCAAGGGCTCGACCGCGCCCTCCCAGAGCGCGGCATGATGCGCCGCATCGCCGCGCAAGGCGTCTCGATCGCCCAGCAGCAGCAGGCGCACCGGCCATCCGGCCGCAGCCAGCAAGCGTGCGGCGACGAAGCCGTCGCCCCCGTTGTTGCCCGGCCCGCAGAGCACCAGCGTCCGGCAGGGCGCCCAGCGGCGTTCGACGCATCTCGCCACGGCCAGGCCGGCGGCGGCCATCAGCTCGATGCCGGGGACGCCCTGCGCGACCGCGGCCCGGTCCGCCCGGCCCATCTCTTCCGTGGTCAGCAGCACGCTCTCCGGTGCCTTCATTCTTCCCTCCCTTTCCCTTCCGGCCAAAAGCCTAACAGGCTCCCGACGTTGTGCGCCGCAGCAACTGCGGTGCAGGTAAAGCTTCGCCATTCCAAGGGCTTATGACAGCGAAATAGGCTTGCCAAGGGCCCGCCGACGCATCACCTTTTTATGTATATGAAAAGAAGCCGCCGGCGCCCCGACCGGCGGCGAAACGGGAGGACCGCTGACACCATGACCGGCAAGAAGGAACGTGGACTCTTCGAACTCTATCAGCAGGATCCGGAGCGCGCAGACCATATGGTCTTCGGCCGTGTTGCCCACAGCGACCGGCGCGGCTTCCTAAAGGGCGCCGGCCTTGCCACGATGGGTGCCGTACTGGGCGCCAGCATTCCCTTTCACCGCAACATGCCGGTGGGTCTGATCCCAGAGGCGCTGGCCCAAAGCGACGAAAGCGTTCTGTTCGAGACCAAAGACGGGCTGACGCTTCTGAACGACCGGCCGATCAACGCCGAAACGCCCGCGCATCTGCTCGACGACGCGATCACGCCGAACGACCGCTTTTTCATCCGCAACAACGGCCTGGTGCCGCAATTCGCCATCGACGGCAATGCCAGTGGCTGGACGCTGACCGTCGACGGCGAGGTCAACAACCCGCTCGAACTCTCTCTTGATGATCTAAAGAATAATTTTGAAACAGTAAGTTATGAGCTTCAGCTCGAGTGTGGTGGGAACGGGCGCAGTGCCTTCAATCCGCCCGCCCGCGGCAATCAGTGGACCGTCGGAGCGATCGGCAATGCAGTCTGGACCGGTGTCCGCTACGCCGACGTGCTGGGCGCCGCCGGCGTCAAGGATACCGCCATCTACACCGGTCACTTCGGCCTCGATCCCCATCTCTCGGGTGACCCGGCGAAGGTACCGATCTCACGCGGCGTGCCGCTGTGGAAGGCCATGGAACCGCACAGCCTGATCGCCTTCGAGATGAACGGCGAGCCGATTCCCGCCCTGCATGGCTTCCCGGTTCGGACGGTCTGCGCCGGCTGGCCAGGGTCGGCCTCCCAGAAGTGGCTCAACCGCATCCAGGTCCGGGCCGACGTGCACGACGGCCCCAAGATGGGCGGCCAGAGCTACCGCATGCCCGCTTTCCCGGTCGCGCCTGGCGACGAAGTCGCGCAGGAAGACATGCGGATCATGGAGTCCATGCCGGTGAAGTCGATCATCACCTCGCCGCGCAGCGACTCGACCTTGCCGCTGGACAACCGGAGCATCGGCGTTCGCGGCCATGCCTGGGCCGGCGAGCGCTCCGTGGCCCGTGTCGATCTCTCCATCGACTTCGGGGCGACCTGGATTCAGGCGGACCTCGACCCGCCGGCGAACAAGTACGCCTGGCAGACCTGGCGTCAGGTCATCCGTCTGCCGTCTCAGGGCTACTATGAAATCTGGGCGCGGGCGACGGACGAAGCGGGCACTCAGCAGCCCTTCACGGTCGGCTGGAACCCCCGCGGTTACGGCAACAACGCCATGCACCGTGTTTCCCTGCGCGTTCCCAGTTGAGAGGTGACATGACCCTGTCGAAACGCCTTCGCACTGGCCTTCTCGCCGGTCTTCTTCTCGGAGCCGGCGGCAGCCTTGTTTTCGATGCCGACGATGGCCTCGTTTTCGGGGCCGGCGGTGCTGCGGCGGCCATCGTCAACAGTCCTGAAGACATGCCCGAGGGCGAAGGGCGCGAAACGGTCTTCTACATGTGCTCGGCCTGTCATTCGATGGCGATCGTCACCCAGCAGGGGCTGTCGCGAAAACGTTGGGCCGATGTGCTGGATTGGATGGTTGACGAACAAGGCATGGCAGAGCTCGATGACGTCACGCGGAACGAGATCCTCGACTATCTGGCCGCGCATTACGACGAGAACCATACGAACAACTAGCTGACGACAAAGGTTCAATCTGCTGGCAGAAGGCCGGTTGGATAAAAAGGGGCGACGCCAAGCGGCGTCGCCCCTTTTGCGATCCGAAGCCGTTCATCGATAGCCTTCAGCGAAGATCCGAGGACAGCTTGCGCATTTCCGCGAGCGCGGCCAGCGCGCCGTTACGGACGAACTCCACATCGCTGTGTCCGAGGATCAGCCGATAGCCCCGCGCAAGCAATTGCTCGGCAGACCGGCCAGGGAAAAGGATCGAGCCCAGGGCACGGCCAGCCGTCACCGCGGCCGTCTCGACACGCTCGATCAGAGTCTGCACCTCGGGGTGCTCGGTCTGCCCCAGCAGGCCGGCATCCGCCGATAGATCCATCGGTCCGATGAACAGCACATCGACGCCCGGAACCGCCGCAATCTCCTCAACGGCCTCGACGCCGCGCGTCGTCTCGATCTGCGCGATGATCAACAGCTTCTCGTTGATCGTCGCCAGGTAGTCGTCGGTCTGCAGACCGAACGCGGTGGCCCGAACGACACCGGGTGCGGCGCCCCGCGTCCCGTCCGGCGGATACCTGCAGGCAGCCACGGCGGCGGCCGCTTCTTCCGGGCTGGAAACCGCCGGGATCATGATCCCGGCCGCGCCGCTGTCCAAGGCGCGCTTGATCTCGACCGGGTCGTTCCAGGGAACGCGCAGCAAGGGCGTGCAGGCGGTTCCCTTGACCGCCTGGAACTGTGCAATGGCGTCGCGGTAGGAGCCGGAGCCGTGCTCCAAGTCGACCATCACGCAATCGAACCCGGCTTCCGCCAGAATCTCGGTCGCCATGGACGCACTGAGCTGAGACCAGAAACCAAAGCACGGTTGGCCCGCCGCCAACCGCGCCTTGAGGTCGCCGTACGAAAGCATTCTGAACGCCTACTCCTCGATCGGGATGCAGAAGGTGGCCGGTGCCTGGCTCCGCAAGCGGCTACAGAGATCTTCCGCCGTGGCGCGCTCCGGGAAGCGGCCGGCGAGCAGCCGAAGGCGTCCATCGCCCGGTGCGGTCTCGATCTCCTCAACGCTGAGAGGCGACCCGCTGCCGGCGAGCTGCGCGGCCAAGCGCTGCGCTTCCGCAGCGTCCGCAGCCGAGCCCAACCAGACCCGCCAACGGCCGCTTACGGCCTCGACCCCGCCCGAGGCGGCCGCTTGTTCGGAGGCTGCCGTCGGCGTGCGCTCGGCGACCTGTGCCGGCTGAGGCTGAGGCTCCGTCACGGCTTGGGTGCCGGCCACTTGCGGCCGACGCGGAGGAACCGGCGGCAGTTCTGCCGACGGCGCCGCAGTATCCGACGACAGCGCGGCGGCGACGGCAGGGGGTGGCGGGGTGGCGGGTGACGTGGTGACGGGCGGAGGAGCGGCCGGTGGCGCCGGACGGGTCGGGGCCGCCTGTGGCGGTGTCGCCGTGGCAAGACTCGGCGCCAGGCGGTCAACGCTTTGCCGAGCTGCAACATGGCCCTGATCGGCTGCCCGCCGATACCACTCGACGGACCTCTGCAAATCGGCCTCGCGTTGGATACCGCGCTCGAAGATCTGCCCGGCAGCGAACTGCGCTTCCGGAAGGCCGGCAGCGGCCGCCTGCAAGAACCAGTCGACGGCGCCGGCCTGGTCCTGTTCTATCCATTCGCCACGGAACAGCGCCAGGCCGAGATTGTACTGGCCGTGCGGGTGGCCGAGCTGCGCCGCCTGTGCCCACAGCAGCACAGCCTGATCGGTATCGCGTGCCACTCCCCGTCCCTCGGCGTAGAAGCGCGCGAGATTGTTGAGCGCCGCCGGCACGCCGCGTTCGGCCGCCTTCTCGTACCAGCCGACCGACTGTTCGATATCCGCCGGGAAGCCGGGCCCGCCTGTCTCGTAGAGTTTGCCGAGACCGTACTGCGCCAAGGGTTCGCCAGCCTCGGCGGCCGGAGACCAGATGTCATAGGCGGCCTGCGGGTCGCCCGCTTCGAAGGCGGCCAGCCCCTGGCGAAAAACGGGCGCCTGGTCGGGATTGGGGTCTTGCGCGCTTGCGGAGGCTTGCCAGCCGACAAGCAGAACCAGCAGCGCAAGAAGCGCCGCGGTCCCCCCCGCACATCGGGTCAGTCGCTCCGCGTCGTGCCTCATCGCTCCCTACGCCATTCCAGGCCGTCTCGATCCCTTATCCGTCTAGCACGCTAGTCCTTTGCCCGGCGCCGCGGCAAGCGGCCCGCACGCCGGCTCCAATCGCAACGGCCGCGCATTTTATCCGGCAAAATGTAGGTGTTGCTCTTGTTTGTCACAAAGCGAGACATTAAGGAGACATTAACCATCTCCGAATAACTTAGGGATCGATGTAATTCGACCCTTTCCGGAGTCACCGCCGTGTCCGCTCGCCTGTTTACCCGCGATGCTTTCCGGCTGTTCTTCGGCCTCCCGATCCTCCTGATCGCCGCCGCTTTTTCGATCCTGACCGTACGTCCGGCCGTTGCCGAACCCGAGATCGCCCCCCTGGTGCTGACGCCGGTCAGCCGCGGGGCGGCCCTGTCCTCGGACCTCGGCCCCCTGGACGCGCGACTGCGGCTGACGGAAACCGACGACGCCCGTTTAATGGGGGGATCTACGGGTATCGATCTCGGGTCGCTCGAGCTGCGGGCGGCCTACGACGGAGATCTGTCCAGCCTGTTCACTGCGCCCAGTGCGCTGAAGGTCTCGGCAACCGAGGCTCTGGGCAGACTTTTCAAACGAAGCCGCTCGTTCGGTCTCAGTACGGCTTTGGGCGCCGCGCGCCTCGCGCTTGCCGCCGGCACCGATGAGGAAGCGGGCGGGATTCTGGGTGCCGAACTGCAGGTCACGGACTCGCTTGGCAACCTGATCCTCCAGGCAGGCGGCAGCGAGGCCGGCCGACGTCTGTTCGGCGCGCGCAGTTCTCTCGATTTGACCTCTCGACTGCGCATCGAACTGGGCGGTCGATTGGAGGCCGATATCGAGTCCGCCGACCGCCGGCCGAAGGCCACATCGGGACTGGCCATCGGCTGGCGCGACGCCTTGGCGCGGGGCGACCGTTTGCGTGCGCAAATCACCCGCTCTCCCGACGGTCTGGAGCGGCTGTCGGTCGGCTACGTGGCACTCATGGAGGTCGGCCGCCTGCAGCTTCGCAGCGAAGGTGCCCCCGATCTCGACGAGTACGCAGCCAGGGCGGAGTGGCGGCTGGAATTCTAGATCGGACGGGTATGCCCTGAGGCTGTACCGATTCCGTCAGGGTGCCCGCCGCGACAAGGCACGGCGAACGGCCTCGACACAGTCCTCGACCATGGCATTGCAGGTAACGAACAGCGCGATGACCGGGCGGCGGCGCAACGATAGGACAGCAACGAAACCGGCCATGGTGAGCAGCAGAGCGACGATCACCGTGACGGTGAGGCGCTCGAGAGTCCGCTCCAGGCTGCGGCTGCAGTCCTGCGGCGCGCGCAGGAAAGACAGTCCCTCGGCCTCAAGGCGATGGGACAGCACCTCGATGTCCCCGGCGAAGAAGACGCCCTGTATCGCGTCCGTCACCAGCGGCACGCCAAGCGGACCGAGCACCGCCCGCACCTCGCGCTGGGTATTGATCCCGACGACCTGACCGCAGCCGTTGACCAGCGGTCCACCGCTGTTGCCGGGATTGGCCGCGGCGGTGTGCTGAATGATCCCGACCGTGGCGCCCTCCTCCATCCAGCGGCCCTTAAAGGTCCGGCTGATCGTCCCGGTGACCACGCTCGGGACCGCAAGGGGGCCGAGACGGTCGGCAGCACCCGGGAAGCCGAAGCCGAAGATCGGCGTTCCGGCCTCGATCCTGGCTGAGGCGGCCAACGGCAGTGCCGGTCGCTGCAACTCCGGTACCTGGAGCAATGCCAGATCGATATCCGGCCAGTGGGCAACCAGCGTGGCGGCGAAGGGCTTGTCTTGCAGATCGCTGTGGTTCGTGTCGCCCGGCCTTCGGGCCGGCAGGACGTCAATCCGCCAACCGCGGTCGAGATGAACGGCGATCACATGATAGTTGGTCGCGACCCAGCCGCCTTCGGCAACAACGAAGCCACTGCCGCTGCCGCGTCCCCTGCCGTTCGGCTCTTCAACGAAAACGCGGACGAGGCTGCGCTCGACCTGTCGCACAAGGTCTGCCGGTTCGAGCGCCTGAGCCATGGTCGGCGCAATCGAGAGGAGCAGGATCGCAGCCGCCCTGCCGAACCACCGGCTAAAAGCGCTGCGGTTCTCAGAATGGAAAGGGGCCGGTTTCCAGCATCTTGTGCACCCTGCGATAAAGGGCGGTTTCGATTGCAGAAATCCCCACCGCCCGAACAAAGTAAGCTCGTAGATATATGGAGATCAAAATCCGTTACTTACAGTCATACGATATCAAGACTGCGTGACGGCGATGATGCCGTAAAATAAACTATGTGAAATCAGGGGAATGGGGTGGCTGACCGGACTTGAACCGGCGACCTCCTGGATCACAACCAGGCGCTCTAACCAACTGAGCTACAGCCACCACAGGGAACGCGGCCCTACAACGTGACAACGCGACATCGGGCCCATTGCTATGGACCGACCTCCGACGGCGCGAGCGCGGTAGATAAGCGGGCGGACCACCGGGCGTCAAGCATGCTGGGCCGGCGCGCGCGCCGCTGGCTGCGCTTCACGGGGTCACCCCAGGGCAAGATCGCTGCAGGCGGCAGCAAAGCCGCTTTCCCCGGGAACGATCGCGCTCTAGGGTCGCGACCCGCCGTTCTATCCCGGACGAAAGAGACTCATCCGCCGTGACCTTACCAACCTCCCTACAGCCGGGTGCCCTCCAGCCGACCTCGGAGGCGATTGCTGGCCTGCAGCCTGTCGCAGCCCTCGGACGGCTGGGCACCGAGAGCGCCTTCGAAGTCCTGGCCCGCGCCAAGGCGCTGGAAGCGGACGGGCGCAGCGTTATCAACCTCGGCATCGGTCAGCCGGACTTCGCGCCGGCACCGCACATCGTCGAGGCCGCGATCAAGGCCTTGCAGGACGGTCACCATGGCTACACGCCGGCCGCGGGCCTGCCGCAACTTCGCGAAGCCGTGGCAGCGGAGCTGGAACCGCGCGCCGGCCGGCCGCTCGACCCGGATCGGGTCCTGATCGTGCCCGGTGGCAAGGTGACCATGTTCTTCGCGATCCTGATGTTTGGCCAGCCCGGCGTGGAGATCGTCTATCCCGACCCCGGCTTCCCGATCTATCGCTCGCTGATCGAGTACACGGGTGCCACACCGGTCCCGCTGCCCTTGCGCGAGGCCAACGACTTCGCCTTTTCGGCTGAGGAAGCGCTGTCGCTGATCGGTCCGCAAACCCGCCTGATCATCCTGAACAGCCCGGCCAATCCGACCGGCGGCGTCACCCCGCCCGAGGAGGTTGCGCGGCTGGTCTCAGGTCTGGCGGAGCAGCCTCACGTCGCCGTGCTGTCGGACGAAATCTATTCACGGCTGCTCTACGACGGACGCAAGCATGCGAGCCTGCTGGCCTACGAAGCCTTGGACGAGCGTCTGATCCTGCTCGACGGCTGGTCGAAAACCTACGCCATGACGGGCTGGCGGCTGGGCTATTCCTACTGGCCGAAAAGCCTGGTCGAGCCGGCGGTCCGGATGGCGATCAACTCCTTCTCCTGCGTCAACGCGGCGGCGCAGTTCGCCGGGCTGGCAGCGCTGACCGGACCGCAGGACGCCGTCGAAGAGATGGCGCGCGCGTTCGATCTCCGCCGGCAAGACGTCGTCACGGGCCTAAATGCCCTGCCGGGCGTGAGTTGCGTTGCGCCGGGCGGCGCCTTCTACGCCTTCCCCAACATCGCCGGCACCGGAGCCACGGCAAAGCAACTGGAGACGGCGCTGCTGGAAACCGCAGGCGTCGCAACCATCGCCGGTACGTCTTTCGGGGTCCACGGCGAGGGCTATCTGCGACTCTCCTATGCCAACTCCCTGCCAAATCTGCGCAGCGGCTTGGAACGGATCGGCGCGCTGCTGAGCGAGAGAGCCAACGCGTGAGTTTCGGTGGTCAGGTGTTCCACTGGGCTGTCCTGGCTAGCGTCTCGGCAGCTTGCACGTTTTTTAGGCAGCTTTTCGCCCGCCACCCTGCCCCTTTTTCAGGCAAATCAGGCTGCTTCGGTCAGCGGTGGAGGTTGGCACGATCTATGCTTACGGTTGCCTTGCGTGCAGTGACTCCACCGCGCCGTCGCACCCCTGCGGGCATCCCTCCCCTGCGGCGTCACGAACGACCCATAACGAGGCCATGAAGAAAATCGAAGCCATCATCAAGCCCTTCAAGCTCGACGAGGTGAAGGAGTCCCTCCATGAAGTGGGCATCAAGGGCATCACCGTGATCGAAGCCAAGGGTTTCGGTCGCCAGAAAGGCCACACCGAACTCTACCGCGGCGCCGAATACGTCGTCGATTTCCTTCCCAAGGTCAAAGTCGAGGTGGTGCTGGACGACAGCCTTGTGGAACGGGCCGTCGAAGCCATCCAACAGGCGGCGCACACCGGCCGCATCGGCGACGGCAAGATCTTCGTATCGAGCGTCGACGAAGCCATCCGCATCCGTACGGGAGAGCGCGGCGGAGAGGCAGTGTGACCGTCGGCGAAGGCGCTGCAGGTGCAACCGTCACGGTCTCAACCAGCGCACTCTAGGGTCCGAGCCGCGGGTTGAGGGCGCCCGCGTTCGAACCGGCAAAGCAAGAAACCAAGGCCCTTCGGGATTCATGAGAGGACAACAAGGAAAGGCTGAGAGCAATGTCCGACGTCGAGAGTGTTTTGAAGATGATCGAGGAAAACGGCGTTCAGTACGTCGATTTCCGCTTTACCGACCCGCGCGGCAAGTGGCAGCACGTCGCGCAGCACGTCGACACGGTCGACGAGGACATGCTGAACGACGGCATCATGTTCGACGGTTCCTCGATCGCCGGCTGGAAGGCGATCAACGAGTCCGACATGAACCTGAAGCCGGACCTCGGCTCGGCCGTCATGGACCCCTTCACGGCGCAGCCGCAGCTCATCCTGACCTGCGACGTGACGGATCCGACCACCGGCCAGCCGTACAACCGCGACCCGCGGTCGACCGCGCGCAAAGCCCTGGCCTACATGCAGTCCAGCGGCATCGGCGACACCGCCTTCTTCGGGCCCGAGGCCGAGTTCTTCGTGTTCGACGACGTGCGCTTCGGCGTCAACATGAACCACACCTTCTTCCGCTTCGAGAGCGAGGAAGGCCCCTACATGTCGGGCGAGTCGCTGGAGGAAGGCAACCTCGGTCACCGTCCGGGCATCAAGGGCGGCTACTTCCCCGTGCCGCCGATCGACAGCGGCACCGACCTGCGCGCCGAGATGGTCTCGGTGATGAAGGAGATGGGCCTCGCCGTCGAGAAGCATCACCACGAGGTGGCGCCCTCGCAGCACGAGCTGGGCATCAAGTTCGACACGCTGCTGCGCCAGGCCGATGCCATGCAGGTCTATAAGTACGTGGTTCACATGGTGGCGCACACCTACGGCAAGTCGGCGACCTTCATGCCGAAGCCGGTGATGGGCGACAACGGCTCCGGCATGCACTGCCACCAGTCGATCTGGAAGGACGGCAAGCCGCTGTTCGCCGGCGATGGCTACGCGGGTCTGTCGGAAACGGCGCTCTACTACATCGGCGGCATCATCAAGCATGCCCGCGCGATCAACGCCTTCACCAACTCCACCACCAACAGCTACAAGCGCCTGATCCCAGGCTTCGAGGCTCCGGTGCTGCTGGCCTACTCCTCGCGCAACCGCTCGGCCTCCTGCCGTATTCCCTTCGGAGCCGGCGAGAAGGCCAAGCGTGTCGAGGTTCGTTTCCCGGACGCGCTCTCCAACCCCTACCTGGCCTTCTCGGCCATGCTGATGGCCGGGCTGGACGGCATCAAGAACAAGATCCATCCAGGCGACCCGATGGACAAGAACCTCTACGATCTGCCGCCCGAGGAGCTGAAGGACATCCCGACCGTCTGCGGTTCCCTGCGCGAATCGCTGCACGCCCTGTCGGCCGACATGGACTTCCTGTGCCAGGGCGACGTCTTCGACAAGGATCAGATCGAAGGCTACCTGGAGCTGAAGTGGGAAGAGGTCTACACCTTCGAGCACACGCCGCACCCGGTCGAGTTCTCGATGTACTACTCGGCGTAAATCGCGGCCAACGTCACGATGGCCTGCGGAATGGTGGCGCGGGGGCGGCAATCGCTCCCGCGCCATTTTCGTTTCCGGCTGTCACGCTCGGGCTCGCAGCCGCTGACTACGACGTCAGCCTAGGGAATCAGAGTTGCCGAGATGGCCGTCATCTCCAGGTTCTCGATCTGGAGCGGCCGGTAGAAGATCGCCGCCAGAATATAGGCCACCTCCGACCGTGCCTCCGGATCCCGAGCCGACAGCGGCAGCATGATCCGCTCGGATTCGAAAACCCGGCCGTTCGGGAAGACCATCGGTCCGCGGCGGTACTTCGGCAGGCCGTCGCTCAGAATCTCCGACCACTGGTGCGAGGTGTCCTTGCGGCGAACCAGCGGAAAGGTCTCGAAGACCGACAAGCCGCGCAGAGAGCGGCCGTAGCGCTCCTCGATTTCCTGACCCGCCACGCGGATCTTCAGATCGTCGGACTTCGGGGCGACCTCGATGAACAGCACATTGGCCAGCAGGGCGCCGAGATCCACCGGATCGAAAGCCTCGCGCGGCATCAGACCGTCGGGTTCGGTATGCGATAACCAATAGTCATGAAGCCGCTGGATGGTCGGGCTGGCCACCTGCCCGACCCGCAGCAGGGTCGAACGGCCTTCCGCCGCCCCGTAGCGCTCAACCAGCCTGCTCATCGCCCCCGACCTCCCGCGCAGGCCCTCTCGTCCCCGCGGCCTGCTGTCCTGACCGGTCGAAGAACGAGTGGAGTCACCGCGGCACGGCGACCATCATCTCTTCTCCACCGAAACCATGCTGGGAATCGCGCGCACGGATCGTAACGCTCTCGACCTCGGGCGGAATCTCCACATCCCTTAAAGAGCGCGTAAAGGGCTGCTCTTCCACATGCGGGTGATGCAGAGTGCGCGCACCCAGCAGAGTGCCGTCCGGCCCCATAACTTCCCAACGGTCGGCGTAGTGGTCCCAACCGGTATCGTCATGACGGACCGTCACCTCGGCGGTGTAGCGGCCATCGCTCTGCAGCAGCAGCCGGGCCCCAACGACATCGGCCTCACCGGCAAAGGCTGCGGAAATGCCGACGGCGATCGGACAAACCATTTGTAGAACGACTACAACAAGAGTTCTCGTCAGCATGGTCGCAGACTGCCGTGAAACCACCCGCAAAGCCAGGGCAGAAAAAGGGGCCGGTGACGTTTTACGCCGCCTCTGCCGGCGCGTTGTTGAGCGCCTCTTCCAGATCGTAGAAGGTCGGCTGGATCTTGGTCGGCACGTTGCCGCGCCCGATCTCGACGGCGACCTGAGCGGCATGACCATGCAGGTTGGCCGTGATGGTGTCGCGGATGATCATGTAGAACTGCATGTCCTGATCGATGATCTGCTGCAAACGCCCGGCCATAGGTGCCACCAAGCCGTAGGACAGGAACACGCCGAGGAAGGTGCCGACCAGCGCGCCGCCGATCATCTTACCGAGAATTTCCACCGGCTGGTCGATCGAGGCCATCGTCTTGATGACGCCGAGAACCGCCGCGACGATCCCCAGTGCGGGCAGACCGTCCGCCATGGTCTGCAGAGCATGCGCCGGTTTCCCGGCTTCATGGTGCAGCTTCTCGATCTGCTTTTCCATGTACTCCTCGACCTGATGCGGATCGTCCAGGTTCATGGTGACCATACGAAAGGTGTCGCAAATCATGGCCAGCGTGACCTTGTCCGCTATGATTTTCGGATAGGCCGAGAAGATCGCGCTCTCCTCGGGCGTCTCGATGTGCGCCTCGAGGCCGACCGCGCCCTTGGTCTTCATCACCTTGATCAAGCCGTACATCAGGCACAGAAGATCGCGGTAGTCGTTGCTGGACCAGCGCGGTCCCTTGAAGACGCGGCCCAAGCCGCCAAGCGACTTCTTCAGGGTGTCGGCGGAGTTGGCGATCAGGAACGCGCCGACTGCGGCGCCGCCGATCATCATCAATTCGAAGGGCAAGGCGGCGATGATGATGCCCAGCTTGCCGCCGGCGAGCGTGTAGCCGCCGAACACCATGATGAAGACTACGGCCACACCGCCGATGGAAAGCATCGATCCCTCACCCAGCAGAAACTCGGCGTGCCGGCAACTTCGCCGGATACGCGCACCACTACGCAGGATGCAGGATGGGATTTAAAGAGGGCTTAACCGGGCTGTCCCGCCCCGGCTCTTATGCAACCGAATCAGAGACCTGACTCCGGTGGCATGCAAACAGGCGGCCACGCGGCGCAGCCGATCCTGCCGGCGTTGGACGCGGCGATCGGACGACCGCTAGCGATCCGGCAGGAAGCGCTTGCCGCCGGTTTCGTCGATGGCGACGTAGACGAAAATGCCTTCCGTGACCTTGACCCGCTCCTGCACGATCCGGCGTTCGGCCCAGGTCTCCACCCGCACGCTCATGGAGGTCCGGCCGACCTTAATGATCTCGGCGTAGCAGCTCACCAGATCGCCGATGAATACCGGCTTGTGAAATCGCATCCCCTCGACCGCCACGGTCGCGACGCGGCCCTGGGCCCGCCGCACCGCCGGCACCGCGCCTGCCAGGTCCATCTGGGCCATGACCCAGCCGCCGAAGATGTCGCCGTTGGGGTTGGCGTCGCCCGGCATGGCGACGGTCTTCAGGGCCGGTTCGCCGTCCGGCAGTGCAGTCTCCCCGCTATCGCTCATCCAACCCCGCCCGTTTCGTCCAAAAGATGCCGTTTCTTCCACAAGATATCGTATGCCAACAGATCGGACGCTACCGCATCTGCTTGAATGCGTCGCCCTCCGATTCCTATACTGCGCGCCATGGCCGACCTCTTTCAGAACCTCGCACAGACGCAGGACAGCTACACCGCCGCCGACATCGAAGTGTTGGAGGGGCTGGAGCCGGTGCGCCGGCGCCCCGGCATGTACGTGGGCGGCACCGACGAGCGCGCGCTGCATCACCTGGTGGCAGAGCTGCTCGATAACGCCATGGACGAAGCCGTCGCCGGCCATGCCAGCCGCATCGAACTGGACCTGGCAGCCGGCAACCGCGTGACGGTGAGCGACAACGGGCGCGGCATCCCGATCGATCCCCACCCCAAGTTCAAGCAGAAATCTGCGCTTGAGGTGATTCTCACCACCCTGCACTCCGGCGCGAAGTTCACCCAGAAAGCCTACGAAACCTCAGGCGGCTTGCACGGCGTCGGCCTGTCCGTGGTCAATGCCCTGGCGGCGGAGCTACAGGTGGAGGTGGCGCGCGACCGCACGCTCTGGCGCCAGACCTTCCGGCAAGGCAAGCCGCAGACGCCCCTGGAGAACGTCGGCGGCGCGCCGAACCGACGCGGCACCACCGTCGACTTCCTTCCCGATCCGGAGATCTTCGGGGCCCAGGCCCGCTTCTCGCCGGCACGGCTGTACAAGATGGCCCGCTCCAAGGCCTACCTCTACCGCGGCGTCGAGATCCGCTGGCGCTGTGCGCCCGAGCTGCTCGCCGAAGGCGATGCCACGCCGAGCGAAGCGAAGCTGCACTTTCCCGACGGCCTCAAGGACTTCCTGAGCGCCAGTCTCGGCAAGCGCAAGACCCTGGTGCCGGAGCCCTTTGCGGGCGAAGCCCAGTTTCCCGACGGCCAGGGGCGCGTCGAATGGGCCGTTGCCTGGCCGGCGGACGAGGACGGCTTTGCCTCCAGTTACTGCAACACCGTGCCGACGCCCGAAGGCGGCACCCACGAACAGGGCCTGCGCTCTGCCCTACTGCGCGGCGCCAAGGCCTACGGCGACCTGATCGGCATCAAGAAGGCCGGCCAGCTCACCGCAGAGGATGTGCTGGGCGGTGCCTTCCAGCTGCTGTCGGTCTTCATCCGCGATCCGCAGTTTCAGGGCCAGACCAAGGAGCGGCTGGCCACGGCCGAGGCCACGCGCCTGGTCGAAAACGTGGTCAAGGATCACTTCGAACACTGGCTCTCGGCCCGGCCGGACGAGGCCCGGCGCTTGCTCGACCGCTTCGTCGAGCGCGCCGAGGAGCGCCTGCGCCGTCGCCAGGAACGCGAGCTCAAGCGCCAGACGGCGACCCGCAAGCTGCGCCTGCCGGGCAAGCTGACCGACTGCAGCCGCACCAGCGCCGAGGGCACCGAGGTCTTTCTGGTCGAGGGCGATTCGGCCGGCGGCTCGGCCAAGCAGGCGCGGGCTCGCGAGACCCAGGCCGTGCTGCCCCTGCGCGGCAAGATCCTGAACGTGGCGAGTGCCTCCGCAGACAAGCTGAAGGCAAACCAGGAAATCAACGACATCCAGCTCGCGCTGGGCTGCGGCGCTCGGGCCCACTTCGATCTCGACAAGCTGCGGTATGAGCGCGTCATCATCATGACCGACGCCGACGTCGACGGCGCGCACATCGCCAGCCTCCTGATCACCTTCTTCTTTCAGGAGATGCCGGATCTGGTGGCGGCCGGGCGCCTCTACCTCGCACAGCCGCCGCTCTACCGCCTGACCGCCGGTGGCGTGACCCGCTACGCGCGCGACGAAGCCCATAAGGACGAACTGCTGGCCAGCGACTTCAAGGGCAAGTCGAAGGTGGAGATCAGCCGCTTCAAGGGCCTGGGCGAGATGCCGGCGGCGCAGCTGCGCGACACCACCATGAACCCCAAGACGCGAACGCTGCTACGGGTGGTGGTCAACGATGCTACCGACCCGGATCCCCAGGGCGAGGAACGCCTGGCACGCGAGCGGGTCGAGCAGCTCATGGGCCGCAAGCCGGAGCTGCGCTTCGCCTTCATCCAGGAGAACGCCCGCTTCGTGGCAGCGGACGAGTTGGACGTCTGATGTGACGTCTGGGCCGAGGGTCTAGCGCCCCCCGAGCCCGTCTCACGCGGTTTTGTTCAGACTTGCCACCCCTGCGCCGGCGACCTGTGATTACGCTCACAGTCCAACTCAGGACACAGCCCGAGGCTGGACTGCGTATCACCAAGATAAATCACCGGACGAGTCGGAGAACGTCGATGCGACGCAGGTTTAGAGGTCTCATGGCAGCATCCTTGACGGGACTGCTGGCCGCTTGCGCCTACGGCGGCGCCACCGGGGTAGGTGGCGTTGTCGTCAGCCAGGAGTACGTCGGCTCGAGCTACGATCCGGCCGACCTCGGCTTCGCGCAGAGCCGCGGCGGCGTGCTTCTGCGAGTTTCGGGCCAACCCTTCGGCGGCGACGAAACCGAACTCGCCGAGACGGTCGGAACGCTGCTGGAGACCAGTCATTTCGGTCCCCCGGTGGACTTCATCGTGGCACCGCCGGAGGATTTTCGCAGCGCCTACAAGGTGGTCGTCGTGTTCGACGCTCCTGCCGCCACCTCCGCGCCGCAGCTTTGCCATAACGACAGGCGAGAGGTAGACGCGAACGCAGCCGACGGCCTGCGCATCATGGCGGCCTATTGCATCGGCAACGACAGGGTGACCTCGGCCGTCGTCAACGTCGGTCCGGTCAGCGGACTGGACGATCCCGCCTTCGCCAGCGCAACCCGCGCCCTGGGCCTGGCCCTCTTCCCGCCGGCGAGCGCCAACGACGAACTGCGCCGCAGCGGCGACAGCCGTCCCGGGAGCTGACGGAATCCGTCGAGACGCCGGCTAGCTCCCCAGCCAACGGCGCAAAGCAGCGGTGGTTTCGTCCGGCCGCTCGAGAGTCGCGAGATGACCGCAGTCCTCGAGCACGTCTAGGCGCGCCTCGGGAATGCCGGCAGCCAGTTCCATCGCCAGGGCCGGCGGCGTGAGTGCGTCCTGGCGGCCGACCACGACGAGAGTCGGGACCCGGATGCTCGGCAGAAGAGACCGCTTGTCGCTGCGCCCCATGATCGCGGTCTGCTGACGCACGAAGCCGGCCTTTCCGACGGTGTCGGCCATCGCGTAGATCACCGAGGTCAGCGTCTCGTCCTCCAGACGATCACGGTGGATCAGGCGCGGTAGCAACTGGCGCGTGACGCCCTTGAATTGACCGCGCTCGGCAAGCGCCAGCAGGTCGCGTCGGCGTTGGCTGTCCTCCGCTCGGTCGGCGATTGCACTGGTGTCGAGCAAGGCGAGACGGATCACGCGCTCCGGTGCGATCCGCAGAATCTCCAAAGCCACGTAGCCGCCCATGGAGAGCCCGGCCAGGGCGAAGCGCTCCGGCAAGCCGGCGAGGGTTCGCTCGGCCATGGCCGCGATGCTGTCGTCCTTCGTCAGGTCGGCGACCTGAGGCTGGACCAGGTCGGAGAGCCCGTCGATCTGCGGGCGCCAAAGCCGCGCATCGCACAGCAGTCCGGGAAGCAATGCCAGGGGCGCTCGGTCGGTCATGGTCTGCGTCACTCCGGCCTTCCAACTCCAATGTCCCGGATGCGGGCAATCAAGGACTTGAATACCGGATTTCCGGCATCGCCCAGCCACTCGAACACCGCCGATTCGGCGGGCAGCAGAACTGCACCGGCCCGGCTCAGGCGTCCCAGGGCCAAGTCCCTGTTGGTTTCGCGCCGGCTGCCGATGCCATCCGCCAGTACGAAGGTCTCGACACCCGCCGAAACCAGATCGAGCGCTGTCTGCATGACGCAGACATGCGCCTCCATACCGCAGACCAACGCCTGCCTGCGTCCGAGCGCCGACCAGCGCTCTTCGAAACCCGGCTCGCGAAGACAGGAGAAATGCGTCTTGGCAAAACGCGCGCCCTCCGGCAGGCGGTCCGCCAGATCCGGAACCGTCCGCCCGAGCCCTCGGGGATACTGCTCGCTCGCAACAACCGGCACGCCCAACGCCAAGGCAGCGTCGAGCACCAGGCGAATCCGCTCGACGGCGGCCGCGCCGCCGGCAATCGCCGGAGCCAGTCTCTCCTGAACGTCGACGATCAGCAAAGCCGAGGCACCCGCGGACAGAAGCGGCGCGGTCGTCGAACCGGCGGCGGATGCGGACGCGGATCTCGCAAGAGTCATCGGACAAGAGGTACCGATTTGTGTGATTTCAGTAACGGGAGGGCTCGAGAAGAGTAACTGCCAAAGTAACGATCGATCCATAACGGACCAAGTAACGCAACACTAGGTCGAATTGTACCAGGATCGCGGGGTTGTTACGGGAGTTGCGCCTGCCTTCTGTTGACTTTCGCTATTGAATCCGGGACAAAAGTGGCCATCTGGGGGCCGGTAAGCCGTTATGGCTCTCGGGTCGCGTGTATCACTGGCTTCGGCCAAGCACCGATCCACAGCTTCCCTATACCTTACGCAGAAGAAACGACTTAACGCATGACCTTCGAAGAGCTCGGACTGAGCCCAGAGGTGCGGCGCGCCGTTGCCGAAAGCGGTTACGAGACGCCCACCCCTATTCAAGAAATGGCCATCCCCTATGTGCTGATGGGACGCGACGTCATGGGCGTCGCGCAGACCGGCACCGGCAAGACGGCCTCCTTTACGCTACCGATGATCGATATCCTGGCCAGCGGCCGGGCCAAGGCGCGGATGCCGCGCTCGCTGATTCTGGAGCCGACGCGCGAACTGGCCGCGCAGGTCGGCGAGAACTTCGAGAAGTACGGCCGCTACACCGGCCTGACCCATGCCTTGCTGATCGGCGGCGAGTCCTTCAAGGATCAGCAGGCGCTGCTGGAGCGTGGCGTCGACGTGCTGATCGCCACGCCGGGCCGCATGCTCGATCTGTTCGAGCGCGGCAACATCCTGCTCGCCGATACGAAGCTTCTGGTGATCGACGAAGCCGACCGCATGCTGGACATGGGCTTCATTCCCGATGTCGAGCGGATCGTAAAGCTGCTGCCGGCAATCCGCCAAACCCTCTTCTTCTCGGCGACCATGGCGCCGGAGATCCGCAAGTTGACCGATGCCTTCCTGATGAACCCGAAGGTGATCAAGGTCGCGCCGCCGGCATCCCCGGCCAAGACCGTGACCCAGCGCCTGGTGCGCTGCGGCTCCGAGCCGAAGCAGAAGCGCGCCGCCTTGCGGCAGCTTGTCGACCGTGCCGGCGAAAGCCTCGGCAGCGGACTGATCTTCTGCAACCGCAAGCGCGACGTGGGCATCGTCTACCGCTCGCTTCAGCGCCACGGCTACGATGCCGCCGAGCTGCACGGCGACATGGCCCAGCCGGCCCGCATGGAAACCCTGGACCGCTTCAAAAAGGGTGAGGTGCGCCTGCTGGTCTGCTCCGACGTCGCGGCCCGCGGCCTGGACATCCCGAAAGTCAGCCATGTCTTTAACTTTGACGTGCCGAGCAATGCCGAGGACTACGTGCACCGCATCGGTCGCACCGGGCGTGCCGGACGCAGTGGCGAAGCCTTCACTCTGGTCAGCCGCCTCGACTTCAAACTCCTGACCGCGATCGAAAAGCTGATCGGCGGCAAGATCGAGGAGCTCGGCAGCGACGAAGCCACGGCGGAGACCGTGGAAGCCTCCACCGAAGCGACCGAGGCAAACGCCCCCCAAGAGACTGCGACATCAGAGACCGCAGCGGGCGAGGAGCAGCGCAGCGGACGCCGGAGTGGTCGGCGTCGTGGCGGCCGTGGCCGTCGCAGGAACGGCGCTGCCGAAACCGCGACCCCAGAGGTCGCGGCAAGCGAAGCGGCAGAGCCGGGCCAGCCCGGCGCCCTGAACGCCGCTGCGCAGCGCTCCGCCGAGGCGGGTGCCGCGCGCGCACGCAAGCGCCGCGACGCCGACGATGCGCCTGAAACACGCCGGCCCGAAGCCCGCCGCCGGGCCGAGCCACGGCCGGACACGCGCGCCGACACACGGCCCGAACAGCGGACCCTGCCGCCCGAGGCACGGGACACTGCCTTCGGCGCGGACGTTCCTGCCTTCCTGCTCAAGCGCGTTCCGCTCGCGGCCAACGGCTGAGGGCGGCTTCCACCCAGGATGATCGCGCTCTAGACTGCCGCGCATGCAGACGATCTTCATCCACATCAAGTGCGAGCTTGGGCGGGCCTACGAGGTGGCCGACGCCTTGGTTCAGGGCGTCGAACAGGTCTCCGAGGTGCATTCCACCTCCGGCCAGTACGATCTGCTGGTGAAGTGCTACTTGCCGGGCGACCTGGACATCGGCCACTTCGTCAACGAATCGATTCAGACCCTGCCCGGCGTGAAGGACACCTTCACCCTGATCGCCTTCAAGGCTTTCGCCTAAGACGATTTCCGCCCGCGCCGCCTGCATGTCGCCGGCCAACGCACTCTTTGCTTGTGTTCCGGTGCAACCTCTCGCATAACAGTTTATCGTTTGTTCCCATCGGCTGGAGACAGTCGTATGCAGTCGGGACGTTGTATGCTGCGCCAAGGACGGCGCGATTCAGGTTCGAGCGCCCGCTAGACTTGCAGGAGGTAGGATGGAAATCGACGGCTCCTTGATCTTCGTGATCGTTGTAGCGGTCATCGTGGTCGGACTGATCCTGTTAAGCGCGCGCGTCGTGCCTCAGGGCTTCGAGTACACCGTGGAGCGCTTCGGCCGCTGGCGCGCCACGCTATCGCCGGGGCTGCATTTCATCGTACCTGTTGTCGATAGCGTTGGACGCAATATCAATGTGATGGAGACGGTTCTTAATATTCCATCTCAATCCGTGATCACGCGCGACAACGCCGAAGTCGAGGTCGATGCCGTCGTCTTCTACCGCGTGGTCGATTCCGCCAAGGCGGCCTATCAGGTCGACAACCTGGAAGCCGCCATCGAAAACCTGGCGATGACCAACATCCGCACGGTGCTCGGATCGTTGGAGATGGATCAGGCCCTGTCCGAGCGGGAGGCCATGAACCGTAAGCTCCTGTCGGTGATCGACGAGGCGACCAGCACCTGGGGCGTACAGGTGCGCCGGGTCGAGATCCGGGATATCTCGCCGCCGGAGAACCTGGTCGCCGCCATGTCGCGGCAGATGGAGGCCGAGCGGCATCGCCGCGCCGAGGTCACGCTCGCCGAGGGTAAGAAGGCCGCAGCGATCCTGGAGGCCGAGGGCCGGCGCGAGGCCGCCTTCCGCGATGCGGAGGCACGCGAGCGCGCGGCGGAAGCCGAAGCGAAGTCCACACAGCTGGTCTCGGACGCGATCCAGGCCGGCGACCCGCAAGCGCTGCAGTACTTCGTCGGCCAACAGTACGTCGAAGCCCTGAAGGCCTTCGCCGGCTCGCAGAATCAGAAAGTTCTGCTGATGCCGATGGAAGCGACGGGCGTGCTGGGCAGCCTGGCCGGCGTCGCGGAGCTGCTGCGCGACAGCCTTACCGCCGAGGAGACGGCTGCAGGCGGGCGCCGCCGCGGCCGCAGCGCCCTGCCCGCCTCCGGCACCCCGTCCGGTCCCGCAGCCGGTTAGAGTGGGATCGACGCCTTCCCGGCGCTGGCGCTACAAGCGGTGTTGTCACGGCGACCGGCATGAGGTGAGCTTTCACCCGGGCGACTGTAGAGGAGGTGCGGCGTGACCTTCGTTTGGTGGCATTGGCTGGCGCTCGGCTTGCTCCTGATCGGCGCCGAGTTTCTGGTCTCCGGGTACGTGCTGCTGTGGTTCGGGATCGGCGCACTGCTTGTCGGCCTGCTGCTGGCCCTGACGCCCGACCTGAGCCTTTCTTGGCAGATCATCACCTTCACTACGACCGCCGTTCTGGCCCTGGCCGCGGCGCGGATCTGGTTACGGCGCTTCGGCGGCCGCGAAGAAGCGGCCAGCCTCAACCGACCCGACGAAGGCTTGCCGGGCCGGGTCTTTCGCCTGGAGGACCCGATCGAGCACGGGATCGGCCAACTCTGGATCGGCGACGTGCACTGGCGCATCGCCGGTCCCGACCTGCCGGCCGGCAACGAGGTTCGTATCCTGCGCTGGGACAACGCCGCCGCCGCCCTGACGGTCGAGCCGGTCGAAGAGGACGCCGCCGCGAAGGCGGCCGCCAGCGACTCAGACACGAGGGCTTAGACAGTCAGGCGGCCAGAGCGGCCGCCTTGCCGAGCTGCTCGAGCAAGCGGCGAACGCCGCGCATGCGCTGGGTCGGTGCATCCCAGCTGCGCTTGTAGACCAGCTTGTGGTCGGGGCGCAGTTTCACCGCACCGGCCTGGGCCTGGATGAACTGCACCAGGCCCTGCGGGTTGGCGAAGAGATCCCCGCGAAAGGCGATCACCGCGCCCTTCGGCCCGGCGTCGACCTTCTCCACGCCGGCGTCGCGGCAGAGCCGCTTGATCGCGATCACGTCGAGCAGGTTCTGCACCTCGTCCGGCAGCGGTCCGAAGCGGTCCACCAGCTCAGCCGCGAAGGCATCGATCTCGGCCTTGTCCACCAGTTGAGACAGCCGCCGATAGAGCCCCAGGCGGACATGCAGGTCGGGGACATAGACTTCCGGAATCAGCACCGCGGTCCCCAGGTTGATCTGCGGCGTCCAGGTCTCGCCTGCGCCTGCGCCGGTTGCTGTCCCCTGAGCCTCGCCGCCGCGCTCGCGGGCCGAAGCCACCGCCTCCTCCAGCATCTGCTGATAGAGCTCGATGCCCACCTCGCGGATATGGCCCGACTGCTCCTCGCCTAGCAGGTTGCCGGCACCGCGGATGTCCAGGTCGTGACTCGCCAGAGTGAAGCCGGCGCCGAGGGTATCGAGCGTCTGCATGACATGCAGACGCTTCTCCGCCGCGGTCGAGAGAATGCGGCCCGGCGGCAGGGTGAGATAGGCGTAGCCGCGCTGCTTGCCCCGACCGATGCGCCCGCGCAGCTGATAGAGCTGAGACAAGCCGAACATGTCGGCGCGATGAATCACCATCGTGTTGGCGGTCGGGATATCGAGCCCGGACTCCACGATGTTGGTCGAGAGCAGCAGGTCGAACTTGCGGTCGACGAAGGCGGTCATGGTTTCTTCCAGCCGGCTCGGCGCCATCCGGCCGTGCGCCACCGCCACCTTCACTTCAGGCACCAGCTTGGCAAGGCGCTCGCGCAGCTCGTCCAGGTCCTCGACCCGCGGACAGACATAGAAGGTCTGGCCGCCGCGATGGTACTCGCGCAGCACCGCCTCGCGCACCACCACCGGATCGTAAGGCAGGACGAAGGTCCGCACCGCCAGACGGTCGACCGGCGGCGTGGCGATCAGGCTCATCTCCTTCACCCCGGACAGCGCGAGCTGGAGGGTGCGCGGGATCGGCGTCGCGGTCAGCGTCAGCACATGCACCTCGGCGCGGAGCTGCTTCAACCGCTCCTTCTGCTTGACGCCGAAATGCTGCTCCTCATCCACGATCATCAGGCCGAGGTCCTTGAACTTCACGGAGTTGGACAGCAGCGCGTGGGTCCCGACGACGATGTCGATGGTCCCGGCCTCCAGCTCCTTCTTCACCTTGGTCGCGTCCTTCGGCGTGACCAGGCGGCTGAGCTGGGCGACCCGCACCGGCAGGCCGGCGAAACGCTCCTTCACCGTCGCGAAATGCTGCCGCGCCAGCAGCGTGGTCGGCACGGCGATGGCCACCTGATGGCCGTTGAGCGCGGAGACGAAGGCGGCGCGCAGGGCAATCTCGGTCTTGCCGAACCCGACGTCGCCGCAAACCAGCCGGTCCATCGGCTTGCCCGAGTTGAGATCGGCCAGGGTTTCCTCGATGGCCCGCAGCTGATCGTCCGTCTCGGGATAGGGGAAGCGCGCGGCGAACTCCTCGTAGAGCCCTTCCGGGCGCGGCACCGACTCGGCCTGACGCAGCTCCCGCTCGGCCGCGATCTTGATGAGCTGATCGGCGATCTCGCGGATGCGGTCCTTGACCTTGGCCTTGCGGGCCTGCCAGCCCCCCTGCCCCAGGCGATCCAGCTCGACCGTGCCCTCCTCGCCGCCAAAGCGCGACAGCACCTCGATGTTCTCGACCGGCACATAGAGCTTGTCGCCGCCGTGGTAGATCACCCGCAGGCAGTCGTGCGCGGCGCCGCCGATGTCCAGCGTCTCCAGCCCGACATAGCGGCCGATGCCGAAATCGACGTGCACGACGTGATCGCCCTCGGCCAAGGTCGAGACCTCTGTCAGGAAGTTCTCCGGCCGCCGCCGGCGCGCCTGGGCCCGGGCGATCCGCTCGCCCAGAACGTCGGTCTCGGTCAGTACGGTAAGGTCGGAGGTTCCGAAGCCCCGCTCCAGGCTCAGCGCCACCAGCCCCAGCGTCCCGGCCGGGAGCTGACGGGCCGCACCCCAGGTCTCGACAGGCGTTTGCGGAGTCACCCCATGGTCCGCCAGCACGTGGGACAGGCGGTCTCGGCTGCCGCGCGAGTAGCCGACCAGCAGGACCTGGCGCCCGGCGGCCTGCTCCGCGGCGACGTAATCCTTCACCGCGTCGTAGAGCTGGGTTTCCCCGGCCGTCCGCTCGGCAGCGAAGTCGGGCGCGCGACGCCCGCCCGCATCGGCCGTATCCGCCGTTCCCTCCGGCGCGGCGAAGGGCCAAAAGTCCGCCGTCGCCTGGGCCTGCAGACGCCGGCCCCATTCCTCCGCCGTCAGATAAAGCGCCTCGGGCGGCAGGGGATGGTAGACACCGCCGGTCGCCGCCTCGGCGCGGCCCAGGCTCTGGCGCGCATCGTAGAAGTCGACGACGGTTTCCAGTCGGGTGTCCTTGGTTTCCTCCGCCTGATGATCGAGCGTCACCCGCGCGCTGGGCAGGTAGTCGAACAACGTGTCGAGCCGCTCGTAGAACAGCGGCAGCCAATGCTCCATGCCGGGATGCGGTCGGGCCGCGCTGACGGACTCATAGAGCGGGTCGCCGCCGCTCTGGGCGCCGAAGGCCCGACGATAGCCGCTGCGAAAACGCTCGATGCTGTCGGTCTCCAGCAGCACCTCGCTGACCGGCCGCAGACTGAGGCGCTCCGCCTTGCCGCTGGAGATCTGGGTCAAAGGATCGAAACTGCGGATCGACTCCAGCTCGTCGCCGAAGAAATCCAGGCGTAGCGGCAGCTCCGCACCCGGCGGGAAGACGTCGAGCAGACCGCCGCGCAAGGCGTACTCGCCGGGCTCTCCGACGGTTTCCACGCGCAGATAACCGTTGTCGGCGAAGAAGGCGGTCAGCCGTTCGACCGCAACCCGGTCGCCGGGCTTGGCCTCCAGGGCACGGTCGGCCAGGACCTCGCCCGGCGGTACCCGCTGCATCAGCCCGTTGACGGTAGTCACCACGACCAGGCCGTCCGGCCCCGGCGGCCCGCTCAACAAGCGGCTGAGAGTCGCCAGCCGCCGCGCAACGATATCCCGATGCGGACTGACCCGATCGTAGGGCAGGCAATCCCATGCCGGAAACAGCAGCACTTCCGCCTTCGGCGCGAAGAAAGCCACCGCCTCCGCCAGGCGCGTCATGCGCTGGTCGTCGCGGGCGACGTGCAGATGCGGACGCGCCGGCTCGGCGGCCAGCGCCTGACCGATCAGCAGAGCGTCCAGCCCTTCGGGCGCGTTGACGATGCGTCGTCGCCCCGGGGCACTCAAAACCTGGTGCAACACCTGTTCGATACCGGAAAGCTTTTAGGGTTGGGAGTCAGCTGGTGACGGGCTTGTACTCGAAGGCGCGCATCATGCGCATGACATCGTGGTCGAGATCGTCCGGTGGGTCGGCGCGCCCGATCATCCAGGCGTAAAGGTCGGGATCCGCCTCCAGCAGCAAGCCCTCGAAGCGATCGAGCTGTTCCGATTCGAAGCCCTCGAGATGGGCGTCGGCAAAGGACCCCACCAGGAGGTCCATCTCGCGGGTTCCCCGATGCCAAGCCCGAAACCGCAAGCGTTTCCGCCGGTTTTCAAGCGACTCACTGCGGGCCGTGTCGTCCTGCATGTCATCCTCGTTCTTCCAGCGGTAGGATATAGACCGCTCGGGCGCGGCTGTCAGCGCCCAGACGTCTTCTTTCGCCTATCGGCCTCGATCGATCGAGAAGCACAGGTGCGGCCGACAATCCTCCATCCCCTCTTCGCCGAGATCACCGCCCTGCCGGGGGTCGGTCCGCGGCTGGCCAAGCTCTTTGCCAAGCTGGCGGGGGAGCGTGCGCTCGATCTCTGCTGGCACCTGCCGTCGGGCCTGATCGACCGCTCCTACCAGCCGCACCTGGCCGAAGCCGAGATCGGGCGGGTGGCGACGGTGACGGTCACGGTGACCGGCCACGAACCCGGCCGCGGTCCCCGCCAACCGCTGCGCGTCCGCTGCGAGGACGCAACCTCGACACTCGACC
Organism: Kiloniellales bacterium; assembly: GCA_052168175.1. Lineage (GTDB taxonomy): Bacteria > Pseudomonadota > Alphaproteobacteria > Kiloniellales > DSM-21159 > Algihabitans. The sequence goes on along the minus strand of JBQLZH010000001.1, from coordinate 202,952 downwards.
TGGTGTTCTTCCACGCCAAGCCCGACTGGATCGCCAAACAGCTCCCGCTCGGCGCCACGCGCGTGGTCAGCGGCAAGATCGAATCCTATGGCAGCCATCTGCAGATGATCCACCCGGACTACATCGCGGCGCCCGAGGAGAAGGAGAGCCTGGCCGGGGTCGAGCCGATCTATCCGCTGACCGCCGGCCTGACGCCGAAGACGGTCGCCAAAGCCGTTCGGGCCGCCGTCGGCCGCGCGCCGGATCTGCCCGAGTGGCTGGACCCGGCGCTGCAGCGTCAACGCAGTTGGCCGAGCTGGCGGGCGGCGCTGACGGCCACGCATCATCCCGAGGGCGAGGCCGATCTGGAGCCGGCGGCCGCGGCGCGCCAGCGCCTCGCTTACGACGAGTTGCTAGCCAACCAGTTGGCCCTGGCCATCGTGCGGCTCAACCAGCGCAAGGCCCGCGGCCGCGCCCTGCGCGGCGACGGGCGCCTCACGGCGAAGGCGCTGGCCGCCCTGCCCTTCGATCTGACTCCGGCGCAGCAGCAGGCCTGGGCGGAGATCGCCGCCGATATGGCTGCCGAAACCCGCATGCTCCGCCTGCTGCAGGGCGACGTCGGCAGCGGCAAGACCGTGGTCGCCCTGCTCGCCATGCTGACCGCGGTGGAGGCCGGCCATCAGGCGGCGCTGATGGCACCGACCGAGCTGCTGGCGCGGCAGCACTACGAGACCATCGCTCCCTTGGCGGAGGCCGCGGGGGTCGAGGTGCTGGTGTTGACCGGCCGCGACAAGGGCAAGGCCCGCCAGGCTGCGCTCGCGCGCCTGGCCGAGGGCTCGGCCCGCCTGGCGATCGGCACCCATGCCTTGTTTCAGCAGGATGTGGCTTTCGCCGACCTGGGACTGGCGGTGATCGACGAACAGCACCGCTTCGGCGTGCACCAACGCCTGTCGCTGGCCGCCAAGGGGCGCGCCGTCGACGTGCTGGTCATGACCGCCACGCCGATCCCCCGCACGCTGGTGCTGACGGCCTACGGCGACATGGAGTCCTCGCGCATCACCGGCAAGCCGCCGGGCCGCCAGCCGGTCGACACCCGGACCCTGCCGCTGGAGCGCCTGGAGGAGGTGGTGGAGGCGGTCGCCCGCAAGATCGCGGCGGGCGGCAAGGTCTACTGGGTTTGCCCCCTGGTCGAGGAGAGCGAGACCAGCGACCTGGCCGCCGCCGAAGAACGCTATGCCTTGCTGGCCGAGCGCTTCCCCGGCAAGACCGGACTGCTGCACGGCCGCATGAAGGCCGCCGACAAGGACGCGGTCATGGCCGGCTTCGCCGAGGGACCGCTGCAGCTTCTGGTAGCCACGACGGTGATCGAGGTCGGGGTCAACGTGCCCAGCGCCACCGTTATGGTGATCGAACAGGCCGAGCGCTTCGGGCTGGCGCAGCTCCACCAGCTGCGCGGACGCATCGGCCGCGGCTCCGAGAAGTCGACCTGCCTGCTGCTCTACGCCTCGCCGCTCGGCGCCGTGGCGCGCGAACGCCTTAAGGTCTTGCGCGAGACCGACGACGGCTTCCGCATCGCCGAGACCGACCTGGAGCTGCGCGGCGCCGGCGAGCTGCTGGGCACCCGGCAGTCGGGCCTGCCACAGTTCCGTCTCGCCGACCTGGAGACGCAAGCCGACCTGCTGGCCGTCGCCCGCGACGACGCCCGCCTGATCCTGGAGCGCGACCCCGAGCTGCAAAACCAGCGCGGCCAGGCGCTGCGCGTGCTGCTTTATCTCTTCGAGCGGGACGAGGGCATCCGCTACCTGCGATCGGGGTAGCCGGGACGCCTTCGCATTCCCGTCACTCGTCTTCGACCAAGTACCTTTGGCGGACCGGCCCCCGGTACTTCGCCGTCAACTCTTCCGGGACTTCGCTACCGTTTTGCAGGAACGGCAGGATCCCCCGTCGCAATGAGCGGCCGCGCATCGCATCGATGTCGGAGTCGGAGCGCGTCACCCGCTGCGACATGCGCCGCCCCCAGGCTGCGAGGTGATCGTAGAGCTTCGCCCGCACCTCGGCGTGGTCCGGGCTGTCGCCGAGATCGCGAAACTCCTCCGGATCCTTGTCCAGATCGAACAGCATCGGGCGGAATCCGCCCTCGGCATGGATCAGCTTCCAGCGGCGGTCGGCCACCATGAACAGCCGTGCCTCCCGTGAAGAGACTCCCAGTGTTTGTCGCATCGGCGTGACCGAGTAGTCGTACTCGCTGATTACGAAGTCCCGCCAGTCCGAGGGCGTATCGCCGCGCAGGAAGGGCATCAGGGACCGCCCTTCGATAATGTGGTCGGGAACGGCGCCACCGGCGGCCTCGACGAAGGTCGCCGCCAAGTCGATGCTCTCCACCAGCGCATCGCAGGTCGTGCCGCGGGTCGCATCGGCCTCCGGCCGGGGATCGCAGACGATCAGCGGGATCTTCACCGAAGGATCGTGGAAGAGATCCTTCTCGCCAAGCCAGTGATCGCCCAGGTAGTCGCCGTGATCGGAGGTCAGGACGATCATGGTGTCGCGCATCCGCCCGCTCTCTTCAAGGGAGGCAAAGAGGCGTCCCATCTGATCGTCGGCCTGCTTGACCAGTCCCATGTAGGCCGGGATCACCTTGCGCCGCACCTCCTCCCGCTCGAAGGCCTGGCCGATCCGGTTGCCCATGAAGGCGGCATAGATCGGATGAGGGTCCTCGCGCTCCGCTTCGCTCCGGATGGCGGCGGGCACGTGGTTCGCACCGTAGAGCGCGTGGTAGGGCGCCGGTACGATGTAGGGCCAGTGCGGCTTGATGTAGCTGAGGTGGCAGCAGAAGGGCGCCTCGGCCTGCGCGAGAAACCGCAGCGCCTCCCCGGTCAGCCAGGGCGTCTCGCTGTCTTCCTCGCGGATGTTGGCCGGCTTGTCCGCGTTGTCGAAGAACCAGCCGGTGGCGATCTCGTCACCCTCGATACCGGCATTGGCGTAGTCGGCCCAGGGGTTCGGCCCGTCGTAGCCGCGGGTCTTCAGATACTCGTTGTAGGGGCTGCGCTTCGCGTCGTAGAAGCCGTCCGGCCCCTCGGCCCAGAGCCCATCGTCGCGCACCCAGGCATCGAAACCGCACTCCGCCTGGCGCGCACCGATCAGGCTGTCGGGCGCCAGCCCCAGGCGTTCCAGCCCTTCGGCATCGGCCTTCATGTGAGTCTTGCCGACCAGCCAGCAGTCCATACCGAGCTTGCGCAGATGATCGCCTAGCGTGACCTCACCGACCCTCAGCGGAAAGCCGTTCCACTGCGCCCCATGGGAGGAGGTGTAGCGCCCGGTATAGAAGCTCATGCGCGACGCGCCGCAGATGGTCGACTGGGCGTAGGCCCGCGTGAAGCGGACGCCCCTGGCCGCCAGGGCATCGATATTGGGCGTATGGAGATGGGGATGCCCGGCGCAGCTCAGATAGTCGAAACGAAGCTGGTCGAACATGATGAAGAGAATGTTCATGGGCGTGGGCTTCATGGGTGTGGGGGTTCCGTCGCGGGACCGGCCGGCTGTCGGGCGCCGGCCGGTCGTTTGCAGATGAATAGAGACAACTCAGTTCGCGGAGGCCGCGGTACCTTCCGGGATGGTGACGCCGACTTCCCGATAGTAGCGCTCCGCACCGGGATGCAGCCGGGCCCCGCCCTCCTGCACGGCATAGTCGAGGGTGATGTGCTCCAGCCAGGGGGCGTTCTCCCGCATCGCCGCGACGCCTTCCCAGAAGGCCTTGGTGACCTGGTAGACGGCTTCGTCATCGAGAGACGCGCGGGTCGCGACACCGACGACGGAGTTGATCGTATAGACATCCTCCCGGTTGGTGACACCCTCGCCGTAGACGGCCACCGGAATCGGATCGAGGATGCGCCCCGGCACCCGCGCAGGCGCCAGCTGAGCCTCCGTCATCGCCTCGACCTCCGCCTTGGTCGGCCCGAGAATGGTGAGCCGCGACGTCGCCGTCAGTTGCTCGACCTGCGGAAAGGGCGGGATGCCGCCATTGACGTAGACGTCGATCTGCCGGTCCTGGAAGGCCTGGAAAGCCGAGGACCAGGAACCGTTGAAGTTCTCGAAGTCCTCGTCCGGCTTCATCCCCGTCTGCGCCTCGATCCAGCGCTGCGCGGTCGCCCAGGCGCCGCCGCCCGGCGGACCCAGGAAGACCGTCTTGTCGCGCAGGTCCTCCAGCGAGGTCATGCCGGAGTCCGCATGCGCCAGGACGTGATAGGCGCCGTAGGGAAACCAGAAAACCAGCCGCAGCTCCTGGGCCAGTTCGGGCGCGCGCTCGAGCTTCTGATACATGCGCGTGCCTTCGGACAGGAACTTGTAGATGGTCGGCGAGATCATCGCGAAGTCGAGCTCGCCTTCAGCCAGGCTGACCATGTGCCGGGTCGCCGCGCCGGTCGCATCGACGGTGATGTCGTAGCTGTCCTGACCCTGGTTCACGACGGTCGCCATCGTCGACATGGTCAGATAGGCCGAGGAGCCGGGGGCGATCGTCGCCATTTTCAGGCTCTCGGCCGAGGCGCCGCTTGCAAGGCCTGTCAGCGCGAGCGCGGCAAGGCAGGTTTTCCAGGTGCTCATCTCTTTCCTCCCAGTTCGGTTTGTCTCGATCGGTTCTTCAAGGCAGGCAGGCGGTGAAAGGCGATCAGCGTTGCCGCCAGCGTCAGACCCGCGAGGCTGACCGGCAGCGAGGGCACCAGCGCCAGCAGAGCGGCCAGCAGCCTGAGCACAGATTCGAGCCCCGAGAGGCGCCGCAGGTCGAAGCGCGGCAGCGCCGTCGCCGTCATCCAGGTCGCGAAGCCGAAGATCGCGAAGGCCCAGAGGAGTCCCGGCAGGGTGAAGCCCTCGATCAGCAGGATGTCGGGGTGAAACACGAAGAGAAAGGGAATGACGAAGCCCGCCAGGGCCAGGCGGAAGGCCTCGACCCCCGTGGCCATGGGCCGCGCGCCGGCGATCGGCGCGGCAGCGAAGGCGGCCAGGGCGACCGGCGGCGTCACCACGGACAGCACGCCGAAATAGAGCATGAAGAGATGCGCCGCGATGGTCGGCAGGCCCAGTTGTTCCAGGACGGGTCCCATGACGATGGCGACGATCAGGTAAGCTGGCGCCGTGGGCACGCCCATGCCCATCACGAGACAGCCAAGCATGACGAGCAGCAGGGACAGGAACAGCGAGGCCCCCGAGACGGAGAGGATTGCCTGAGCGAACTTCAGCCCGACGCCGGACATGTTGATGACGCCGATGACAAAGCCGATGGCGGCGACGATGACCATCAGCTTGGCGGCCAGCCGCCCGGCCTCGACCAGGGCCTCGAGCCAGGCCCTGGGCGCGCGAAACGCGGGGAACAGGAGCAGGCAGAGCAAGGTCGCCAGCACAAGCGCCGAAAAACCGGCGTACTGCGCGGTTCGCCCTTGCAACAGCAGGACGACGATCGCCACCAGCGGCAGGAAGAAGGCGAGGCTCTGGAGCCAGTCGCGGGCAGTCACCCGCTCCGCCTCCGCCATCGGCAGGGACCGGACGCCGTGCTTTCGCGCTTCGATCAGAACCGTCACGAAGAGCGACAGGTAATAGAAGGCCGCTGGAATCAAGGCGGCGATCACGATGTTGACGTAGGGAATGCCGGTCACGTCGGCCATCAGGAAGGCGACCACCCCCATCACCGGCGGCATGATCTGCCCGCCTGTCGAGGCGGCGGCCTCCACGGCGGCCGCAAAGGTCGGCCGGAAGCCGGCGCGCTTGATGATCGGGATGGTGAAGACACCTGTCGAGACGACATTGGCGATGGGCGAGCCGGACAGCGTGCCGAAGGCGCCGGAAGCGACGATGGCCGCGTGCGCCGGCCCGCCGGTCACGCGAGCGGTGGCCGCCAAGGCGATCTTGAGAAGTACGCTGCCGGCGCCGGAGGCCTGCAGCACCGCCCCGAAGACGATGAACACCAGGACCACCCGCCCCACGACCTCGACCGGCCGGCCGAAAACACCGTCGGTGGAGTACCAGAGGTTCTCGGCGACGCGGCTCCAGCGCTCGTCCGCGCCGAAGGGCGCCAGGATGTAGACCGCTAAGGCCAGGCAAACCAGCAGCATCGGCCAGCCGAAACCGCGGAAGGTGGCGTAGAAGACCAGCCCCGTCGCCGCCAGCGCCAGCAGCAGTTCCAGGTCGGAAATCTCGATGAAGAAGACTTCCTGGGCGTAGAGAATCGTCACCCACAACCAGATCAAGCCGGCGAAGCCCAGCGCCAGAAAAGCGTGCAGCGCCCGCAAGCGGGTCGACCCGGGCTGCGACAGCAGCACCACCGCCATCCCCAGTCCGACGGTCAGGCCGGAGTAGAGTGTGGTGTCGAAGACTCCGAAGCCGGCGGCGTGAATTGCCAGTCCCGACAAGGCCAGACACAAGCCCGCAGTCAGCACCCTGGACCCCTGCATGAACAGGTCCACGATGTGCGCCCTCCCTTTTTCGTTAGAATGCGACCGAGCCGCCGTGGCGCAAAATCCTATTCAATTGCGTGCCATCAGGTGGCACGCTTGGTCCGTGCCGAAGCAAAACCGTTCCCTCGACCGCGGCATCTCCCTGATGGAGGCCCTGGCGCAGCGCGAGTCCCTGTCTCTGGCCGAGCTGCACAAGACGACGGGGCTCCCCAAGTCCACGATCCGCCGCCTGATGACGACGCTGGTCGGACGCAGCATCGCCCGGCGGTCGCTGGCCGATGGCCGCTACCGCATCAACGTTACGCTGCCGCACATCTCGCCGAAGGTCGTGCCACGCGAACTCGCCCTGATCGCGGACACGGCCATGACCCACGCGCTCGCGCTCACCCGCACCGTGGGCTGGCCGTCCGATCTGCATATTCTCGACGGCACCGCAATGCAGATCATCGATTCGACCCGGGTCTTCAGCCCCTTTCAGCTCTATCGCGGGCAGCTCAACCGCCACGTCAATCTCTTCGGGTCGGCCAGCGGCATCGCCTGCCTTTCGCTGCGCAGCGAAGGCGAGGTTCGCGCCCTGCACCAGGCCACCGAAGGAAACCGCATCTGGGGACTGGCGCGCCTGGGCATCGCCTTTGCGGACTATCTGCCGATCCTGGAGGGCGCGCGTCGGCGCGGCTACGGAACGCGCCTGTCGAACGAGTTGGGGGAGACGCCGTTCGACGACCTGCTGGCGGCCATCGCCGTGCCGATCGGACCGCAAGGACGGAGCCTCGGCGCCCTGACCCTGCTGTGGCCACGCAGCTTCGCATCGCCCGAGACCTTTGCCTCACGGCATCTCGACGCATTGCAACAGGCCGCGGACGCGATCAACCGGGCGCTGGACGGAACGGTGACAGAGGCCGCGGGCGACGAAAGCTGACGGCGCCCGCTTCGGAGTCACCGCCCGCGCGACACCATCTCCATCGGGTCCGGCAGGCTGTCGCCCAGATTGCTGCCCTTCTCGCCGTTCTTGCGGTCGGGCGGCGCGACGATGCCGGCCGAGACGACCATCTTCAGGCCCTCTTCGACAGTCATGGCGAGCTCGGTGATCTCGTCGCGCGGCAGAAACAGCAGGAACCCGGAGGTCGGGTTGGGCGTGGTCGGCAGGAAGACGTTGACCACATGCTGATCCGTCAGCTCCTGAACGTGGCCCTCGGTCTTGCCGGTGATGAAGCCGATCGCCCAGCTGCCGGGCCGCGGATACTGGATCAGAACGCAGTCGCGGAAGGCGTCGGAGCGGGCCGCCAGCACCGTCTCGAAGATCTGCTTCACGGCGCTGTAGAGGCTGCGCACCACCGGGACGCGGCCCAGCACCCACTCGCCGGTCCGCATCATCCAGCGCCCGACGATCCCCGCCGCGAACATGCCGATCACCGTCAGTCCGATGAAGATGATCAGCAAACCCAGTCCCGGCAGGCCGAAGGGCAGGAAGCCCTCCGACTGCCATTGCGCCGGCAGCAGCGGCGCCACCCGGGCATCGACGAAGGTGACGAACTGCCAGGCGAGCCAGAAGGTAATGGCCGCCGGCGCCGTGACCAGAATGCCGGCCAGCAGGTAGTTGCGCAGGCGCTGCGGCAGGCCGGGGCGGACCGACTTGGCCTCCGCCTGGGCATCGAGCAGGCGCTGGATCGCATCGACCTGACTCGGTCTTTCGTCCGCCGGCGGCACGACGATGCCGCCCGAGACCACCAGCTTCAGCCCCTGCTCCACCGTCATGTCGAGGATGTGAACATCGTCTTTCGGCAGGAACAGCAGGAAGCCCGTGGTCGGGTTGGGCGTGGCCGGAACGAACACGCTGATCAGCGTCTCGTCGGTCAGGCGCTGCACCTCGCCCTGGGTGACACCGGAGACGAAGCCGATGGCCCAGCAGCCGCGCTGCGGATACTCCACCAAGGCCACCTCTCGGAAGGCCTGGCTGCGCTGGGCCAATACCGTCTCGAAGATCTGCTTGACGGCCCCGTAGATTGAGCGAACCACCGGCACCTGGTCGAGCAGGCGCTCGAACTGGCGCATGACCATGCGTCCGGCAATGCCGGTGAAGAGCATGCCGACGACGATCAGGAAGATCAGGACGACGATCAGTCCGAGGCCCGGCAGGCCGAAGGGCAGATAGGTCTCCGGATTCCAGCGGGCCGGCACCAGCGGCGTTACTCTGGCATCCACGAAGGACACGAAGGCCCAGGTCAGCCAGATGGTGATGCCGAAGGGCGCCGCGATCAGGACGCCGGCGAAGAAGTAGTTGCGCAGCCGCACGGCCAGGCCGGGACGCGAGACGGGCCTGGGCGAAGGACGGCTGGGACGGGAGGCGCTGGATTTCCCGCTGGATTTCCGGGGGGGTCGAGAGGCGGTCATGCGAACTCTGACAGGAAACAAGGACCAGCCGTAAATAGGCCGGTCACCCGGCTAGAAGAAGTCCTGCAGCGCGGCCAGCGTCTCGGCCGTCGCTTCCTCCGGCACGAAATGCCCGCTCGGAAGCGCCCGTCCCTCGACCTTCTCCGCCTTTTCGCGCCAGACCGCCAGGACATCGTAGCTGCGTTCGACCACGCCGCGATCTCCCCAGAGCACCAGCAGCGGGCAGTCGATCCGCTTGTCGGCGTCGGCTTCGTCGTGCTCCAGATCGATGCCGGCCGCGGCCCGATAGTCTTCGCAGGTGGCGTGGATTCCCGCCGGATCGAAACAGCGTTCATACTCCGCCAGGGCCTCGGGCGCGAAGACCCGCATGCCCTTCTTGCCCCAGGCCCCCAGGCACTGGCGCAACCAGCCGGCAGGATCGGCACCGATCATCCGCTCCGGCAGGTCGTAAGGCTGGATCAGGTAGAACCAGTGAAAATAGGCAGTGGCGAAGGCCATGTCGGTGCGGCGGTACATGGTCAGGGTCGGCGCGATATCGATCACGCAGGCCCGCCGCACCCGTTCCGGATGATCAAGGCACAGCCGATGGGTGACGCGCCCGCCACGATCATGGCCCGCAATGTTGAAGCGCCCGAAGCCGAGTTCGTCCATCACCTCGATGATGTCGGCCGCCATCTCGCGTTTGGCGTAGGGCGCATGGTTCCCGCCGCCGGGCGGCTTTGCGCTGTCGCCGTAACCGCGCAGATCCGGACAGATCACCGTGAAGCGCTCGGCCAGCTTCGGCGCCAGGCCGTGCCACATGAAATGAGTCTGCGGATAGCCGTGCAGTAGCACCAGCGGCTCGCCGCTGCCGCCGAGCCGGAGATTGATCTCGCTGCCGCGCGTCACCACGCGCCGCTGTTCGAAGCCTTCGAAAAAGCCTGCTACCACCCCGACCCCCTTGATGAAACCGCCGTCAACGGCGTTGTCCCCGCAGTGCGGCGTAACCTAGAACCAGAGGCCGCCGAGAGTCACGCGATGAGGTTGCAGGGCGATGTCATCGGCTCGGGGTCGGGGTCGGGTTCAGGGCCCGCAAACGCGAAACGGCGCCCCTAAGGAGCGCCGCTTTCCGCTGTCTTGCACCCTGCCCGCCCCGACCCGGGGAGAGAATGGTGCGGCTGAGTGGACTCGAACCACCACGACCTCTCGGTCACAGGTACCTGAAACCTGCGCGTCTACCAATTCCGCCACAGCCGCAAAACGCAACGTCACCCTCTTCCACGGCAGCCCCTTCGGAGCCCATCGGCAAGACCCAATCCGACAAGGCGGTGGTGCGGCTGAGAGGACTTGAACCTCCACGGGGTTTCCCCCACAGCGCCCTCAACGCTGCGCGTCTACCGATTCCGCCACAGCCGCGCGGGTCCCGCGAACAGCCCGCACGCGGACTGCCGAGGCGTCCAGCCCAAGCGGGTTTACCCCTCCCCGGCCGAACGAGACGGCGTATCTAGCGCGTTCGCCCCAGGGGCACAAGAGGCCTGATCGGGAAATTTCCGGCGGTTTCTCGGCCGCACCGTCTCAACCGGAACGCAGTGCGACCGCTTGCAACCGGCTGCCGACCCGGCGGCCGCGCCTGATTACATCTCTTTTCCGCGATGGCGCCTATTCCCGCGCTGGAGCCGGCCGGGCACGGTGCCTATAGTCCGCGCGCCATGCGAAGCTTTCTGATCGGCGCCGGCCTGTTCGGCATCCTCGGCCTCTCCGTCTACTTTTCGATCCTGCTCTGGATCGACCTGGGCGAAGTCTCGCTCGGCTGGTTCGGCTGGCTGACGATGATCGTCGGCTCCCTGATGGCGCTGGCGCTCGGCGGCGGGCTGATGGCCCTGGTCTTCTATTCGGCCCGCCGCGGGCACGACGAGGCGCATCACGACCAGCAGGTCTTCCGCCGCCCGCGTCTCCCGGACGAACCGGAGCCCGAACCCGATCCGGATCCCGACTCTCAGTCTGGCACGGACGCTCCGCCGGAACGCGACGAGACTCCGGGCGGACCCCGCCGGAACGACCCGCGCAAGAATGGCCGCCGGTGACGGATTTCCCGCCCCCACCCCTGGACCAGCACTCCCTGGACCGGCATCCCCTGGCTCGGCACCCGCAGGAGGACCGGCCGCTGCGGCTGCTGCAGGTCATGGCCGGCGCGCCCCAGGGTGGCGCGGAGACCTACTTCACCACCCTGACCCTGGCGCTGCAGCGGACGGGCATCGTCCAGGCCGCCGCGATCCGCACCCACCCGGAGCGCCGCGCGGCGCTGGAGGCCGCCGCCGTGCCGGTCACGGAACTGCGTCTTGGCGGGCCGCTCGACCTGCTCTCCCCCTGGCGGCTGCGCTCCCTGGCCCGAGGCTTCCGCCCGGACCTCTGCCTGACCTGGATGGAGCGGGCCAGCGCGCGGATGCCGCGCGGCCCCTACCGGATCGTCGGACGCATCGGCGGCTACTACAAACCGAAGTACTTCACGCGCTGCGACCACCTGGCCTGCATCACACCGAAACTGGTCGAGCGCATGGTCGGCTTCGGTTGGCCGGCGGAGCGGGTGCACTTCCTGCCCAACTTCTCCCAGGTCGCGCCGCAGCCGCCGGTATCCCGCGCCGATTTCGACACGCCCGAGGGCGTCCCGCTGCTGCTCGCGCTCTCCCGCCTGCATCGCAACAAGGCCCTCGACGTTCTGCTCCGCGCCCTGGACCGTCTGCCCGGCGTCCATCTCTGGCTGGCCGGCGAAGGTCCCGAGCGCGCGGCGCTGGAGGCCCAGACCGCCGCCGCCGGCCTGACGGATCGGGTGCGCTTCCTCGGCTGGCGGCAGGACCGCAGCGCCCTGCTGGCCGCCTGCGACGTCGTCGTCTTTCCTTCCCGGCAGGAGCCCTTCGGCACGGTCACCCTGGAGGCCTGGGCCCATGGCAGGCCCCTGGTCGCCGCGGCCGCCGACGGGCCGGCCGGCTTCGTTCGCCATGGCGAGGACGGCCTGCTGGTGGCCATCGATTCGGTCGAGGACCTCAGCGACGCGCTCCAGCGCGTCCTCGCCGATCCCGCCTATGCCGCAACTCTGGCAAAAGCCGGCGAAGCCCGCTACCGGGCCGAGTTCACCGAGCAGGCCGGGGTCGCACGCTGGCTCGGCCTGTTTCGGGAGGTGCTCAGCTGAAGCATTGCGCCAGGATGGGCGAGGCTGCATCATCGCCCGGCAAATGAACAAGAAACGCCTTGGGAGGCAGCTCCGTGGATCTGATCTTCTTTCTGGAATCCGGCGGCACCTTGGCGCTGGCGGGCCTGATTCTGGCCTTCACCATCGCGCGCAAGAAGGCGGCCAACGGGATCTGGCCGACCTCCATCGTTGTCGCCAACGCCTTAGTGATCTCGATGGTCGGCCTGACCGCCCTGAGCATCGTGCTGCTGATCAAGAGCTTCGCCTGACGCAGGACAGTCCCGGGCGCTACCGGGGGCGGCGCGATTCATCTCTCGGAGATCCCGCAAGCCCTAAGCTGCAGAGCTCAATAAGATAATTAAATCAATATGCTATAAGAATTTCATGAGCTGAAAACTGAATTACATCGCGCGGAAGCGCGTCAGCCCTTCGGCCCGAACAGCAGCCAGGCGATGAAGCCGACGAAGGGGAAGACCAGCAGCACGACCACCCAGATCACCTTGCCCAGGGTGGAGGCATCGCTCTGCACCGTCTTGACGATGGCGTAGACGATCAGAATCAGGCCGATCAGCCCAAGAATTCCGGCAACTTCAATACCCATCTGCGCGCGACTCCGCCCCGTTTCATCGAAGGCGGACTATCGCAGAGACGGCGGCCCCCCGCCAGCGTCGCCGGAGAGGCCGCCCGCTCTTGTCGCCGGTGCAGCGAGATGATAGGGCTTCGAAAAACCCTGAAAGCGTAAGGGATACAGCCATGCTCCGCTGGATCGTCCTGCTGGGAAGCCATCTGGCGACGCTCGTCGTCGGCGTCGCGCTCGGCATCTATCTGCTGCCGATCCTGACCGCGCCGGAGGGGCCCGACGAGGCCACCCTGGCCGCCACGGCGGAAGGCGCCCTTTTCACCGCCGCTTTCACACGCGATCTGAAGGGCAGCGACTTCCTGCACTGGGGCGAGGGCGAGGTCAGCATCACGCCGCAAGAGATCGTGCATGCCGGACGCCTGTCGCCGGGTCCAGACTACAAGGTCTACCTGGTGACCGAGTTCGTCGAGGACGAAGAGCAGTTCCTGAGGCTGAAGGACCAGTCCCCGCAGATCGGCGACGTCAAGACCTTCGACGGCTTCATCGTCCCGGTGCCGGAGGGCATCGACGTCGCCGCCTACACCACGGTGCTGGTCTGGTGCGAGTCCTTCGACGAGTTCATCACCGCAGCCCGTTACAGGTAGAAGATCCGCGGGATCAGTCCAAAAGCGGCAGACAGATCTCGGTCAGCCATTCCGTCGGCGGCAGGCTCTTGGGGTCGTTGAGGTACTCCTCGAAGGCCGGATAATCGGCCGGCTCCTGCGCGCTCTGCGGCAGCCAGCGGCCGTAGAGGAAGTGGTAGGCGCGGTCCAGATCGGCGTAAGGCCCCTGATAGAGCAAGCAGGCGGCCCGGCCCGCTGGGATCTCGGTCTCCTCGAAGTCGTCCGGGCAGACTGCCTCCGGCCCGACGGCAAGGCCGGCGAAGGCGCGCAGTTCCTCCTCCGGGACGGAGCCGGGATCGTCGTAGTAGACGCCGAAGTCGCGGGTCCCCGGCATCAGCAGGCCGTGGGCGGCGCCGAGCGCGAAGAGCTTCTCGAAGGCCGTAACGATACTGTTGTAGTCGCCCCGGTGCGGCAGCCCGAAGAGGCGGTAGCCGGGCAGCGGCTTGATCGTCACCTCGTAGGCGACCTCCTGCGCCAGGGCGCCGGGCGGCGGCGGGCCGTTGCCCGGCAGCTCGCCCGACAGACGCTGGGCGCGATAGGCCGAGGGCGGATGCCCGTAGGCCGAGGTGAAGGCGCGGGAAAAGGCCTCCGGCGAGGCGTAACCGGCCCGGCCGGCGATCTCCGTCACGGACAGCCTGCCGTCCGCCAGCGCCACGGCGGCGCGATGCAGACGCAGGCGCCGCACGGTCTGGTCCGGCGTCTCCCCCACCACCAGCCGGTAGATGCGATGAAAGTGATAGGGCGAGAAGCAGGCGACCCCGGCCAGCTGCTCGAGATCCAGGGGCGCGTCGAGATGCGCCCCGATGTGCGCCACCACCCGCGTCATCCGCTCCGCATAGTCCAGCTTCGTCGATCTGCGCAGCATGAAACACCTCCCTCCCCAAGACCGCGGGAAGTCTAGCCGAAGCGAGCTGATCCAGGTTGCGGTCTTCGCCGGTCAGCCGCGTGCCAAGCGTCGACTGGCGATCCAACGCCGAACCAGCAGCGCGAGCCCGAAGACGAGATGGCAGACGATCAGTGCGGCCAGGACGCGGACGGCCAGGCTCTCGAGAGTCAGCGCCAGGGGGTCCTGGCCGAAGTCGATCCAGAAGGACCAGTTGCGCGCCGCGAAGATCGCGCCGAGGGCGAGGCCGGCGCCGAGCGCCGCCAGCAGCATCTGCCCATAGCGGCGCGGCAGAGCCCCGGCCAGGAGAAAGAGGACGAGATGGATCGGATGGGCAATCGCGCCGGCCACGGACGCGAGAAACAACAGGACCTCAATCGCCATGGACTGCCTCGCCTAGAGCGCGATCATCCTAAGCGGAAGCGATTTCGCTTCCGCTTAGGACGTGAATCGCACTCTAACACTATGAAACAGCAGGATTCACGCCTCAGGTGGGATCGCCAAACCGATGCCACCTCAGGCGATCCTGCTCTCGCGTCAGAAAACCATCATTGTCAATAAGAGATATGGTGGTGAGCCCGGCTGGGTTCGAACCAGCGATCTCCTGGTGAAGGATCACCACGCCGACAATATCGCCACACTCTCTAATCTTCAGATAAGCGATAAAACCCCTATTTCGCTTTAATAAATAACTTATTATTTTGCTTTACACAAAATATTCTTGAAATCTGCAGAATACCCAATAAGAAGACGCTAGCTTCTTCCCGATTTAAGTGCCATATCCCAAAACTGATTAGCTGCGCTTCGATATGATTTCTCGGTATCTAAAAATTCTGTTCCATCCCCAATCACCGCAATCACCACTTGTTGGACTACATTGCGAGCCTTGTCAGTCAACATAAACAACTCGGCATAAGTTATCTTCGACAGCTTCTCCCTCATCAAACTGTGCGCTAATCGCTCATGGCGGAATTCGCGAAGCTTGTGAATGCTTGCTCTAGTGCTTGCGTCTGTTGAAATCGAACGGAACTCAAGTAGAGCATTGCTTATAGCACGCTCGCAACCTCGCTGGTGAATAGCTGCGAATCCTGAAGCGTGCGGCGTCCAGTTGCGCGCACGAGATACAAGATGGCGTTTTATGCGAACTTGCTTGAGCAGTTTTATAAGAAGTGGAATCGAGGCAATATCTTTCTTGTTATCTTTGAATCTTTTTGATCCTGGATCAAAAAGCCTTGCGAGAGAAATTGTTAAGTTGATTGCCAAACTATTCGCGATAACTTCGTACGCTGGCGCACCAGGAAATTTTCGATTTGGACTGGAGCGAATGATATCATTGGCACTTTCGAGAACGGCTTCTGTCCAAAGTACCATCTTTAGATCGTCGGCAACGAGCTCAACCATATTGTCGAGACGCTCCACTGCCTCAGCGCAAGTGAGGGTTGCTAGCTTACGCTTGCTCATCCCTCAACCCTATGCTTCGCTGCTGGCATAACATTCGATCATATTGAAAGTTGTAAAGAAGTCTAAACGCCTGAAAAGCAAAGCGCCTTGTTGTTGCTCATTGCCACCGCTGCAGACTAGCGTTAAGTACGACGCTTCCTTATAGTTGCACGATAGGTCTATTCGATGCTGCGCTTAAGTTACGGCACAAAGCACACGTCTATGTAGCACATGGCGCAGAGCTGACCAACTTTTCCCTATTCACTTCACTGCTGCCAAAGGCTGCAGTGCTAGTCTAGGACGGCAACCTTCGGAGATGAGTTACAAAGTTCGTAGCAGGCTTGAAAACCGCAAGAGCCATAATAAAGAGATCAGCGACTTCTGCTTTGACTGTGTAAATCTATCGGCCACACATCATCAATGTGGCTTTAGGGCGGAACCATCTCCACTATATCAGAGAGCAATATCAAAATCCTGATACTAGTGGAGGCTACAAGCTGACGCTACCGGTATATTGCCGCACCTAAATCTGAGGTTCGACTATAATATGATTGAGCAATCGATCACATGGGTAACCCTTCTATTTTTGGTAGTCACTGCCCTGGCCACAGCGATCAGCGCTACTGTTCTTTTAAAACAATAGCGAGGCCGAATAATAGTTGAATTAAATTCAAAATGGTCGCATTTATACGAGAAAACTACTGATCCTGATCTAGAAATAGAAATTAACATAAGAAATCACATGCCTCACGGATTGTCGGGCTCTAATATTTTCATCAGTTCGCCATTCTTGCTAAAGGTGGAGCCACTTGGAGCATCTAGGCACGAGTTATGGAAGCCAGGATTTTCCCCACTCACAGGGGATATTGAGCCAGGAAAATCTCGGTCTGCTGCAGTGAAAATTAGACTTGATTGGCAGAGTTTAGCAAAATCTAGATTGCAGTTTTTCTACAAACGTATTTACATTAAGGTGTGTTTATTTGCAAATTCACCTTATAAGAAGAAAAAGACATTCAAAACAACAGTCAGCATACCGCCAATGATGTTGGAAAGCGCCAAAAGCAGAGTCCTGAAGGCGCCATCTGGGCAATCAGAGTAACCGCGTAACAAAAGCAGGTATGCTCCGGGTTAGGATAGACTGAATGTCATCAATGAACATAGATTGGTCTGCGATTAACTCTGAACACGTGAATGAGATGCTGCGAAGCGCTGAAGCGCACATCGATGCTCAACTTCAAGTCGCGCTAGCATCCGATCAAAGAGCCTGGAGTGGTGCTGCTATATTCATTGCGCTTGGCGTAGGCGTTCTCGGTGTAACACTTGTTTATTGGACGGAAGTTAGAGACGGCTCAACTCTACTAAGTGGGTTACTGCTCGCACTTGGCATGACCAGCGCTGCCTTTTGCTGCATGCATGCTGGGCGCCCCGTGAACTTTCACGTAATTGGAAACAAACCAGCAAATCATATCGCAGCACTAAACCATTCTCTATTAGAAATTAAAGGATATGAATGCGAAAATTACCAAGAAATAATTGAGGAAAACGCAGACATATTGGCAAAAAACGCAATTTGGATGCAACGCGGACTACATATTGCGTTGATATCACCTATTATTTGCGTTTCCTTGTATTGGATTACTTTTTTCTTTTCTTAATTGGATCAGATTTGGGCTTGGGGTTTCGCTTCTTATCTGGTGCTTGCGTCAATGCTGAACCTGCGACGCTTTTCTCGGCCTTCGTCGCTTTTGGGTCACGAAGAATACGTGCCGCTTTTGATGCAACCGACTTAGAGGTTTTTTCATTCTTGGCCATCACGCCCCCCTATAGTTGCAGAAATGCAATCTCAGAGTAAGCCAAGAGTCAAGACGGATTTGTCAAGCATGTACTCGCCTGCTCAACCGCAGAGCGCTTGTCACGAAGCCACTTGCAAGTCGCAGAGTATCCCAGAGTGATTCAGGGTTTCGTTAGCGCGGAAGAGTTTGAGCTTTGCGGCACTGGTTAAGTTAAAAGGCACCCGCAAGTCAGTTGCCGTCCCTGGGGCGCGGAATGAAGTTCTCTCCCTCGGATATCAACAGCATCTGAGAGTATCCAACGCCGAGTAAGCGTTCTTGGCTCCCATTTTCGATACCCAGCAGAGAGATATGGTGGTGAGCCCGGCTGGGTTCGAACCAGCGACCTACTGATTAAAAGTCAGTTGCTCTACCAGCTGAGCTACGGGCCCCCGGATCGCACGATGGCGGGGCTGCGGAGGCTGCCTCGAGTCGGGGCAGCGGGTCCGCTCTGGTCATGTTGGGCGTCACCATAGTGACGGCGCGCCAAGGGTCAAGACGTTCCCGCCTTGCCTCCCCCCAATCGCGCCTCTGCCATGCCGTTTGGCGATGGCGGACCCGCTGTAAGTCAGGTCTCGCGCAGGGTCTGGCGCTTCTTGCCGTCGCCCTCGCCGTTGCAGGCCTCCTGCCGGAAGCGCTCGTCCAGGCGCTCGACGATCTTGGGCGGCACGAAGCTGGAGACGTCGCCGCCCAGGCGCCCGATCTCCTTCACGAAGCGGGAGGAGATGAACTGCTGGCGCTCGCTGGCCATCAGGAAGACCGTCTCGATCTCGCCGTTCAAGCGCGAGTTCATGCCGGCCATCTGGAACTCGTACTCGAAGTCGGAGACGGCGCGCAGGCCGCGCAGGATGGCGCTGGCGCCGGTCTGCTCGCAGAAGTGCATCAGCAGGTTGTCGAAGGCCTGGGCCTCGATCACGGTCGAATTGGTGTCGAGCGCGGCGATCTCCTGCCGCACCATCGCCAGGCGCTCGTCGATGTCGAACAGCGGCCCTTTGCCGGCGTTGGTCGCCACCGCGACGATCAGCCGGTCCACCAGACGCGCGCCGCGCCGGATGATATCCAGGTGGCCCAGGGTGACGGGATCGAAGGTCCCGGGATAGACCGCGATGCGCGGTTTGTGCCCCTGTTCAGCCATCTGTCTTGCCCCTTCCCCCGAGCAAAAGCGGACGCCCGACCGTCCGCAGTCTAGAGCAGGATTGCCTTAGGTGGGCTCGCTCTGGCGATCCCACCTAAGGCGTGAATCCTACTCTCATCATAGGTCTAGAGGGCGATTCACGTCTCAAGTGGAAGCGAAACGCTTCCACTTGAGACGATCGCACTCTAGGCCTCGTTCGAGTCGTCGTCCCGAGCGGTCGCCTCGCTGCGCTCGACCGTCTCGTCCGGCTCCAGCTCTTCGCCCTCGCCATTCTCGCCGTTCTCGCCATTTTCCAGGTCGGCGATGCGGGCGACCGAGACCACGTGCTCGTCCTCGGCCACGCGGAACAGCCGTACGCCGCGGGTCGAGCGGCTGGCGATGCGCACGTCGTGGATCGGCGAGCGGATCAGCTGCCCGGCATCGGTGACCAGCATGATCTGGTCGTCCGGCTCGGTCGGGAACGTGGCGACGACCCGCGCCGGCTCGCTGCCCTTCGGCCGGCCCAGATCGATGTTGGCGATGCCCTGCCCGCCGCGCCCGGCAATGCGATACTCGTAGGCGCTGGTGCGCTTGCCGAAGCCGTCGGTGGCGGTGGTCAGCAGGAACTGCTCGCCCTCCGCCAGCTCGGCCAGGCGGGCCTCGCTCAACTCGACCGCCACACCACTCTCCAGGCTACCGCTCTCCGGGCTGTCGCTCTCCGCCTCGGGGGCGCCTTCTTCCTCGGCGACGGTCTCGTCGCTCGCGCGACGCTGCGCAGCGGCCCAGCGCAGGTAGGCGTCGCGCTCCTCCACCGCGATTTCCTGATGGCTCAGGATCGACAGCGAGATGACCTGGTCGTCGCCCAGCAGCTTGATGCCCCGCACGCCGACGGAATCGCGACCGGCGAAGACGCGCACGTCGGTCACCGGGAAGCGGATCGCCTTGCCGGCGGCGGTGGCCAGCAGGATGTCGTCGTTTTCGCTGCAGACCTGCACGCCGATCAGCCGCGTGCCCTCGTCCAGCTTCATGGCGATCTTGCCGTTGGCCTTGACGCTGGTGAAGTCGGACAGGCGGTTGCGCCGCACCGTGCCGGCGGAGGTGACGAAGACGGCGAAGAGCTGGCTCCAGGTCTCCTCGTCCTCCGGCAGCGGCAGGTAGGCGCTGATGGTCTCGCCCTCCTCCAGCGGCAGCAGGTTGACGAAGGGCTTGCCGCGCGCCTGGGGCGTGCCCAGCGGCAGGCGGTAGACCTTCTGCTTGTAGGCCATGCCGCGGGAGGAGAAGAACAGCACCGGCGTGTGGGTGTCGCAGACGAAGAGGCGGGAGACGAAGTCCTCCTCGCGGGTCGCCATGCCGGCACGACCTTTACCGCCGCGCTTCTGCGCCCGATAGGTCGAGAGCGGCACGCGCTTGACGTAGCCGGCGTGGGTGACGGTGACGACCATCTCCTCGCGCGGGATCAAGTCCTCGATGTCGTGCTCGAACTCGGAGTCTTCGATGCCGGTGCGCCGCCCCTCCTGGCCGAAGCGCTCCTTGATGTCGACCAGCTCGCCGCGCAGCAGCGCCAGCAGGTGCGGGCGGGACTCCAGGATCTGCAGGTACTCGCGCACCTTGTCCGCCAGGGCCTGCAGCTCCTCGCCGATCTTGTCGCGCTCCAGCGCAGTCAGGCGCTGCAGCCGCAGCTCCAGGATCGCCCGCGCCTGCTCCTCGGTCAGGCGGGTGGTGCCGGCGCGCGGTCCCTCCTGCGGCACGCTGATGCGCGGGTCCTCGATCAGGCTGATGTAGGGCTCGGCCCGCTGGGCCGGCCAGTCGCGCGCCATCATCTGCTCGCGCGCCGCCACCGGGTCGGGCGCGGCCCGGATCAGCGCGATCATCTCGTCGATGTTGTCGACCGCAACGATCAGGCCGGCCAGCACGATCATGCGCTCGCGGGCCTTGCCCAGCTCGTAGGCGGTGCGGCGGCGGATCACCTCCTCGCGGAACTCCACGAAGGCGACGATGACCTCCTTCAGGGTCATCTGCTTCGGCCGGCCGCCGTCGATGGCCAGCATGTTGACGCCGAAGGAGGTCTGCAACGAGGTGAAGCGATAGAGCTGGTTCAGCACCACGCGGGCGTCGGCGTCGCGCTTCAACTCGACCACGACGCGCAGGCCCTGGCGGTCCGACTCGTCGCGGAGGGCCGAGATGCCCTCGACCTGCTTCTCGCGCACCACCTCGGCGATGCGCTCGATCATCCGCGCCTTGTTGACCTGGTAGGGCACGTCCTCGATGACGATGCGCTGGGCGTCCTCTTCGCTCGGCTCGAAGGAGGTGCGCCCGCGCATCAGGATCGAGCCGCGCCCCTCGGTGTAGGCCTTCAGGATGCCGCTGCGTCCGACGATCAGCCCGCCGGTCGGAAAGTCCGGCGCCTGAACGATCTCGATCAGGTCCATCAGCGAGATCTCGGGATTGTCGACGTAGGCGCAGCAGGCCTCCAGCACGTCGCCGAGATTGTGCGGCGGAATGTTGGTCGCCATGCCAACCGCGATGCCGCCGGCGCCGTTGACCAGCAGATTGGGATAGCGCGCCGGCAGGACCGTCGGCTCGCTGGTGCTTTCGTCGTAGTTCGGCTGGAAATCGACGGTGTCCTTGTCGATGTCCTCCAGCAGCGCCTCACTGGCCAGGCGGGTCAGCCGTGCCTCGGTGTAGCGCATGGCCGCCGGCGGATCGCCGTCCATGGAGCCGAAGTTGCCCTGGCCGTCGATCAACTCCTCCCGCATGGAGAAGTCCTGGGCCATGCGCACCATGGCGTCGTAGATCGCCTGGTCGCCGTGCGGGTGGTACTGACCCATGACGTCGCCGACGATGCGCGCCGACTTGCGGTAGGCCCGGTTCCAGTCGTAGCCCTCGGTCTTGGCGGCATAGAGAATGCGCCGGTGCACCGGCTTGAGGCCGTCGCGCACGTCGGGCAGCGCACGGCTGACGATCACCGACATGGCGTAGGCGAGGTAGGACTGCTTCATCTCCTCTTCGATGGTCACGGAGGTGAAGTCACCACCCGGGCCGCCGCCCGTACCGCCGCCGCCGGAACCGCCGTCAGGCGGTTGTCCGCCCTGGCCGTCGCCGCCATCGCCGGGGATCTCTGCGTTCGAAAGGCTATCGTCGCCCGCGGTCTGCGGGTCTTCAAAATCGCTCAAAAGTCCGCCCTGTGGCCGTTGTGATCTGGTCCCGCTTAGGCAGGGGCCCGGCCGCGCGCCGATCTCCGACGACTCGCCCCTGAAAGCAGCGGGAAATCTAGCAGATACCGCACCCGCGAACAAACGGACGAACCTGCAGCGCAGCCTTGCAGGCTGCGGACAGCGGCAGCGATGGGCCAAGCACGTTCCAGTCCATCGCCTCGAGACAGATCGAGGAACAATTTTTTTCTTGAATACAAGAGATTAAAGGGTTTCGCTTATATATGATGAGAACTTACTGCGCAGTGTGCAGCCATGACTGACGCCTTGCCGCCGTCCGGCCGACTTTTCCCCACGCCCGCCGGGATCGAGTCGTCAGGTCGGTCCGCAGGCTAATCGGTGGAGACCCGCCCCCCGCCAGCGGCGCCCGACCTGCCGGAAACGGCGATCGTTCTGGCCGTTGCTTTGGCCGCCGCAGCTGCCCTCGCCGTCCTGGCGATCACCGGCTTCGGGGCGACGGCGGAGAGCTGGCCGGGGCTGACCGCGGGTGCGGCGGCGATCCTCTTCTCCGGACTGGCGGTCCTGGCCGGGGCGCCGCGCGGCTGGCGCTGGGTCGGCGCGACGGTTTGCGCCCATCTGGGCTTGCATCCCTGGCTCGCCGAGGCAGCGGCCCAGCAGCCGGCCGCCCTGTTCACCATGGCGTTGGTGGCCCTGACCCTCTGGATGGCTTTCGCCGTTCTGGAACGCCGCAGCCTCCAGGGCTGGAAAGCAGCCCTGCTGCTGGGGCTGCCGGTCGGCCTCTCGGCCCTGCTGCGCCCGGACCTGCTGGCGCTGACGCTTCCTTTGGGGGCTTTGGCCCTGTGGCTTGCCAAGAGCCCACGCCCCGTTCTCCTGGCCTTCGCCGCAACGGCCGCCGCCGCCATTGCGGCCGGACTTACCCTGCGCTGGCAGGTCCCGGGGCTGGAGGTGGTCTGGGGGCCGGAGGCGGTCTGGGAACATCCCAATGCCTTCGCCGCCTTTGCCCTGTTCCTGCAGGTCAACGCGGTCGTCGTCACAGCCGGCCTCTCGGCCCTCGCCCTGCTCGGCAAGCGCGGCTGGCGGCCGGCAGCGCTGCTGTTCGGTCCCCTGCTTATCTTCGCGGGATTGAGCTTCTGGAACGCCCCGCGCCTGGAAAGCGCTGAGGCGCTCACCCTGCCGCTGCTACCGCTGCTGGCCGTCGCCTTCGGCGTGCTGCTGGCCCGCGCCCTGGACGCCCTGCCCGCCATCCGGCCGGCCGACGACCTGGGCAAGACGGCGGCGCTGATCCTGGGCCTGGTCTTCGTCCTGCATCTGCTGGCGCTGGACTGCGGCCCCTGACGGCAAGCGGACCCGGCGAAAACACGATCGGAACAGGCGTCACCGCTAACGTCGCCGCAACACTCTTGCCGGCATAATCTTGCAGGGTCGACCACTCTTCCGGGAGCATGCTGCGATGTATCGGGTCACCGACAGGCGCCGAAGTCCGCTTACCGCCCTTGCCATGGCGCTGGGCCTTTCCGCGCTTCTGCCCGCCGACGCCCTGGCTCAGCAGAGCGATCCACGCGCGGCCTTGCCTCCTCAGGTACAGAACCTGCTGGAAGGAGATCCGCAACGCTTTCTGGAACTGCTGGTTCAACGTTTGTACGAGCTGAGCCCGGACGGCACCGTCACCCGGGCCGATCTGCAGCGACAGGAGCGGATCGCGAACGCACGGCTGCGCGCCGACCTGCTTGCGCAACTGCTGCCGCTGGATCTGGACGGCGACGGCACGATTGCCGCCGAGGAAGTCGCGCAGGTCCTGCAGAACAGCGCCCCGAAAGAACGGGCGCGTCTGGGGGTGATGGTCCTGGAGGCGGACGGCAACGGCGACGGCAGCGTTACCTTTGCGGAGATGGTCGCCGACGCCGAGGCCAAGCTGCGAGACAGACCGCCCCGGCAGGGCGGGATCCACGGCGTCGATCCCCTGCTGTTCGATAGGAACGGCGACGGCAGCGTCACGGTCCAGGAAGTCGTCGACTGGGTGGCAAACCCTCCCGCCGCCGACCCGATCTCGGGCAATCCCTTCGAGCGGCTGCAGCAGCGCGAAGAGCGCTCCTGCGAGCTGCCGCCACCCGATGGCGACGCCGAGATCGTCCTCGTGAGCGCCTACAGCGGTGCCGGGCTCTCCTCCGTCAGCGTTGCCGGGCAGGACGACTCCACCACCACGGCTTGGCTAACGGTCGAGCCCGGCCCCCGGCCGCTCTACGTCTTCGCGACGGCCTCCGACAACATGATCTGGCAGGTCGAGGGCGCGGTGGAGCGCATCGGACATTTCGTGGCGCAACCGACCCGCGATAGGGACGGTCCCGGTGTGGGTGTGACCGGGCTCGACCCGGCCCAGGTCAGCTTCGCAGAAGCCCACGCCTGCGCCCAAGCCTTCAGCGATCCGGCCTCGGACAGAGCGCTGGCCGCCAAGGCGCAGCTCGCCGTCGCTCTGAGCCAGCCGGTCGATCGCGTGCTTGCCGTCTACGAAGTCAGCCGGCTGGCTCTGCCGTCCGGCACGGCCGTGACCGAAACGGCGGCCGCTGACGAGACGGGCGGCGAAGAGTACAGGAACGCCCCGACCATCGTGGTCAACGGCCGCTCCTACGTCATGACCGAGAACGGGCTCAAGCCCGTCTCCGAGATCGCGGCGTCCGACGTCCCGGAGGGCGTCGACCCGGATCTCTGGCACGATTTCGGGCTCTATCATCCGCTCGGCGTCCTGCAGATCGAGGCCTCGGAGGTCGTCGCGCCGGGCGAGGTTTCGGCCTACAAGGTACTTCCGCAGGAGGCCGGCCTGATCCAGCTCATGCAGGCCGGGTTACTCCGCCGGATTGCGGGCGGCGCCTACCTGATCGAAAAGCCGATCCCCCGCTTTCCCGCCAGTCTCGCCGGCGGCCACAGCGTCCGCTTCATTCTGGGCCGCGGCGTGCCCATGCCGGCCGGTGACCCCGGCCACTCGGGCGTTCGCTCGCAGGAAACCGGGGAATGCCTGGTGCCGGATCCGGGCCCGGGACTCTGCTAGCGAAACCCTAGCGAGAGACGTCGGCGGCCGTCGCTGTAGTCCATCGTCGGCGCCAAGATGGTTGTGAAAGCCGACGAACCCAACAACGCCTTTCAGATCAGAGTGCTGCAGCGCGCGGCAGCCGGCCTCAGCGGGCGGTGTAGCCGCCGTCGACGACGAGCTCGACCCCAGTCACGAACTTCGCCTCCTCCGAGGCGAGGTAGACGATGGCCCAGGCGATGTCGTCCGGCTCGCCGACATGGTTCACCGGGTGGCGGCTGCCAAGCTCTTTCTTGAAGTCCTCCTCCGAGAAGCCGGAGCGCGCGCCGAGGTCGGCGACGAGCGGCGTCCAGATGTAGCCCGGATGGACCGAGTTCACGCGGATGCCCTCGGTCGCGTAGAGGAGCGCGTCGGTCTTCGACATCAGCCGCACCGCGCCCTTCGAGGCGTGGTAGGGCGGGATGTCGGGCGCCGAGATGAGCCCGTAGATCGAGGAGAGGTTGATGATGCTGCCCCCGCCCGCGCGGCGCATGTGGCCGATCGCGTGCTTGGTGCAGAGGAAGACGCCGGTCACGTTCACCGACATCACCTCTTGCCACTCCTCGAGGGTGATCTCGTCGGTCGGCTTGTTGGCGCCGGCGATGCCCGCGTTCGCCACCACCACGTTCAGCTTGCCGAAAGCCTCCGCCACCTCGCGGTAGACGCGCTCGACCTCGCCCTCGTCAGCGACATCGAGGTGCCAGTAGCGGGCCGTGCCGCCCGCTTCGGAGATCTTGCGGGCGAGCGCCTCGCCCTCCGCGTCCTTGACGTCGGTGACGGCGACCGCCGCGCCCTCCTCCGCCATCCGGCGGCAGGCGGCGGCGCCGATGCCCAGCGCGCCGCCCGTCACCACCGCCACCTTGCCGTCGAGACGTCCCATGAACCGGCTCCCCCCGTTTTTCGCTTCTCAATTGTTAGCGTACTGCCGAGGGTGTCAGCGTGCGAGTCGAAAACGGCACGGCCACGAAGCGGTCTCGAACAGAAGCCGGGCGGCGCTCCAATCCGCTACCGTCTTCTGCGCGCTAAGTCCCGGCTACGGAGATTGAGGCTGCATCTTCAGCCGGCCGTCAGAAGGGGATGTCGTCGTCCAGGTCGCCGGGGCCGGGGGCCGGGGCATTGCCGCCGCCGAAGCCGCCGCCGCCTGACGACCCACCTCCCGACGGGGCACCGCCATAGTCGCGCTCGTAGCCTCCTCCCCCACCGGCAAAGTCGTCGCCGCCTCCCCCGCCGCTGCGGCCGTCCAGCATGGTCATCTCGCTGCGGTAGCGCTGCAGCACCACCTCGGTGGAGTAGCGCTCCTGCCCGCTCTGGTCGGTCCACTTGCGGGTCTGAAGCTGGCCTTCCAGGTAGAGCTTGGCGCCCTTCTTCACATACCGCTCGATCACGTCGATCAGGCGGTCGTCGAAGACCACGACCCGGTGCCACTCGGTCTTCTCGCGCCGCTCGCCGGTCTGACGGTCGCGCCAGTTCTCGCTGGTGGCGATCGAAAGATTCGCGACCTTACCGCCGTTCTGCATGGTGCGGATCTCGGGGTCGCGCCCCAGGTTGCCGACCAGAATGACCTTGTTGACGCTACCGGACATGAACCGAAACCCCTTCCAAATTCCAAGCGCGCTGCCGTTGGCGGCGGAGCCTAACGAAGCGCTTGCCGGAGGGAAACAAGCAAGCAACGCTGCCTTGTGGAAAAGGCGTCCGGCGGGGAGTCGCCAAATGCTGCAACCGCGTCCATATTGGCGGTTGGCAGCACCGCCAACCCCACCCCACCCTCGCGAGCAGACCGGACACTATGGCCGAACAGAAGGCAAACATCGCTCTTGACCCCGCCCTGTCCGACGCGCCCGTGATCGAGGTGCGCGGCGCGCGCGAGCATAACCTGAAGAACGTCGACGTGGTGCTGCCGCGCAACAAGCTGGTGGTGCTGACAGGCCTGTCCGGGTCGGGCAAGTCCTCGCTGGCCTTCGATACGATCTACGCCGAAGGGCAGCGGCGTTACGTCGAGAGCCTCTCGGCCTATGCCCGGCAGTTCCTGGAACTGATGCAGAAGCCCGACGTGGACTCCATCGAGGGCCTATCGCCGGCCATTTCCATCGAGCAGAAGACCACCTCCAAGAACCCGCGCTCGACGGTCGGCACGGTGACGGAGATCTACGACTATCTGCGCCTGCTCTACGCCCGAGTCGGCGTGCCCTACTCGCCGGCCACTGGCCTGCCGATCGAGAGCCAGACCGTCAGCCAGATGGTCGACAAAGTCATGGAGATGCCGGAGGGCACCCGCCTCTACCTGCTGGCGCCGGTGGTGCGCGGGCGCAAGGGCGAGTACCGCAAGGAACTGGCGGAGCTGCAGAAGCGCGGCTTCCAGCGGGTCAAGATCGACGGCACGCTCTACGAAATCGACGAGTCGCCCAAGCTCGACAAGAAGCGCAAGCACGACATCGAGGTGGTGGTCGACCGCGTGGTCGTCCGGCCGGGGCTGGAAAGCCGCCTGGCCGACTCCTTCGAGACGGCTCTGGCCCTGGCCGACGGGCTGGCCTTCACGGAAGAGGCCGACAGCGGCGCGCGGCAGACCTTCTCGGCCCGCTTCGCCTGCCCGGTCTCCGGTTTCACCATCGACGAAATCGAACCGCGGCTGTTTTCTTTCAACAACCCCTTCGGCGCCTGCCCTTCCTGCGACGGCCTGGGCCAGACGACCTACGTCGACCCCGATCTGGTGGTGCCGGAGCCGCAGCTCAGCCTGCACGAGGGCGCCATCGCGCCCTGGGCCAACTCCTCCTCCCCCTACTATGCTCAGACCCTCGACAGCCTGGCCCGGCACTACGGCGTATCGCTGCACGACGCCTGGGAGGAGCTGCCCGAGCCGGCGCGCATGGCGATCCTCTACGGCACCGACGGCGAAACGGTGGCGATGAAGTACGACGACGGCCTGCGCAGCTACCAGACCGACAAGCCGTTCGAGGGCGTCATCCCGAACCTGGAGCGGCGCTGGCGCGAGACCGACAGCGACTGGGTGCGGGACGAGATCGGCAAGTACCAAGCCGCTAAGCCCTGCGCCGCCTGCGGCGGACACCGTCTCAAGCCGGAGGCCCTGGCGGTCAAGATCGACGGGCTGCACATCGGCGACGTGGCTGCGAAGTCGGTGGCCGAGTCGGCGGCCTGGTTTGCCGGATTGGAGGCGCGGCTACGTCCGCAGCAACAGGAGATCGCCCGGCGCATCCTCAAGGAGATCAACGAGCGACTCGGTTTCCTAAACGACGTCGGCCTGACCTACCTGACTCTTTCGCGCGCCTCGGCAACTCTGTCCGGCGGCGAGAGCCAGCGCATCCGCCTGGCCTCCCAGATCGGATCGGGCCTGACCGGCGTGCTCTACGTGCTGGACGAGCCCTCCATCGGCCTGCACCAGCGCGACAACGCCCGCCTGCTGGAGACCCTGCGGCGCCTGCGCGACCTGGGCAACACCGTGATCGTGGTCGAGCACGATGAGGACGCCATCCGCACCGCCGACTGGGTGGTCGACATGGGCCCCGGAGCCGGCCAGCACGGCGGCCAGGTGGTGGCGGAAGGCGTGCCGGCCAAGGTCGAGCAGTCGCCGGAAAGCCTGACCGGCCAGTACCTGACGGGCCTGCGCCAGATCGCCATACCGGAGAAGCGGCGCAAGGGCCACAAGGGCCAGCGGATCAAGGTGATCGGCGCCAGCGGGCACAACCTGAAAGACGTCACCGCCGAGATTCCGCTCGGCACGCTGACCTGCATCACCGGCGTCTCCGGCTCCGGCAAGTCGACCCTGACCATCGAGACGCTCTACAAGGCCCTGGCCCGCAAGCTCAACGGGGCCCGCGAGGTACCGGCGCCGCACGACTCGGTCGAGGGCCTGGAGTTTCTCGATAAGATCATCGACATCGACCAGTCGCCCATCGGCCGCACGCCGCGTTCCAACCCCGCGACCTACACCGGCGCCTTCACGCCGATCCGCGACTGGTTCGCCGGCCTGCCCGAGGCCAACGCACGCGGCTACGCACCCGGCCGCTTCTCCTTCAACGTCAAGGGCGGCCGCTGCGAAGCCTGCCAGGGCGACGGCGTCATCAAGATCGAGATGCACTTCCTGCCCGACGTCTACGTCACCTGCGACGTCTGCAAGGGCAAGCGCTATAACCGCGAGACCCTGGAGGTCACCTTCCGCGGCAAGTCGATCGCCGACGTGCTGGAGATGACGGTCGAGGAGGCGCTGGACTTCTTCAAGGCCGTGCCGGTGATCCGCAACAAGATGGAGACGCTGCAGCGGGTCGGGCTCGACTACGTCAAGCTGGGCCAACCGGCCACGACCCTGTCCGGCGGCGAGGCGCAGCGTGTCAAGCTGGCCAAGGAGCTTTCGAAGCGCTCGACCGGCAAGACCATCTACATCCTGGACGAGCCCACCACCGGCCTGCACTTCGAGGACGTGCGGCGGCTGCTGGAGGTGCTGCAGGCGCTGGTCGACGGCGGCAACACCGTGGTGGTGATCGAACACAACCTGGAGGTCATCAAGGTCGCCGACTGGATTATCGATCTCGGCCCGGAAGGCGGGGACGGCGGCGGCCGCATCGTCGCCCAGGGCACGCCCGAGGAGGTGGCGCGCAGCGAGGGCAGCTACACCGGCGCCTTCCTGGCCCCCTACCTGCCGAAGGTGCCACGCTCCCGCAGCCGAAAACGAGCGTAAGGCCGACGGAAAACGGACGTAGGATAGCCTGCCGAAAGGCTGAGGCATCACACTGACGTGACTCTCCTCTTGGGCTAAAACGACTTCAGTGCCGAAGTGTTAAGCTCTCGAGTGTTTCCTATGGCTTCGGAAAGACCGTCACGCGTGCCAGAAGACATCTCCCTGACT
Organism: Kiloniellales bacterium; assembly: GCA_052168175.1. Lineage (GTDB taxonomy): Bacteria > Pseudomonadota > Alphaproteobacteria > Kiloniellales > DSM-21159 > Algihabitans. The sequence goes on along the minus strand of JBQLZH010000001.1, from coordinate 173,373 downwards.
GCGCCGGGAACCAGCCCCGGCCCGGGCCCCGACGTGAGGCCGACGCTCGACTGGCTGACCGTCCAGGCGATGCAGGAGGTGCGGCGGGCGAGTTTCCTGTTGGCCGGAACCTGCCAGCGGCTGCGGGAGGCCGGGCTGCCGATCGACCGGGCAAGCCTGCATATTCGGCAGCTCCACCCCCTCTTCGCCGCCCGCACCCTGGTCTGGAGCTCCGAGACGGGAGGAACGGTACAGCTCGACCGTGCGCACGGCGTCCAGAACACCGATATGTTCATGCGCAGCCCGGTCAAGTCGATCTACGAAGGCGCTCCTGCGCTCCGGCGCCGTCTGAAGGGCTCGGACGAGACTCTGGATTTTCCGATTCTCGAAGACCTGAAGGCTCAGGGCTACGTCGACTATACGATTCGACCGATCCGTTTCTCGCGCAGCCAAACCATGGCGGTCAGCTTCGCCACGCGCCGGGAGAGCGGCTTTCAGGACAGCGACATCGCCGCCCTTGAAGCGGTGCTGCCGACCTTCGGCTTGGCACTCGAGCTGCAGGAAACCCAGCGGACGGCCCAGATGCTGCTGGAGACCTATATCGGCCCGATCGCCGGAGAGAACGTCCTGGAAGGCTCGATCCGCCGCGGCGACGGCGCCATGATCCATGCCGTCGTCTGGTTCTCCGATCTGCGCGACTTCACCAACCTGTCCGAGACGCGGCCGCTCGATGAGGTCCTCGATGTCCTCAACCTCTACTTCGATGCCGTCTGCACGGCGGTAACCGGACACGGCGGCGAGATCCTGAAGTTCATCGGCGACGGCGTGCTGGCGATCTTCCCCATCGCCGAGCGCGGAACCGGCGACGCCGCCGCCGCCGCGACAGCCTTCAAGGCCGCCCGGCAAGCGCTGCAGAACCTGGAGGAGCGCTGCAACGAGCGCTGCGAGATCCATTGCGGCATCGCCCTGCACCTGGGCGACGTGATGTACGGCAACGTCGGCGCGCGCGACCGGTTGGACTTCACGGTGATCGGACCTGCCGTGAACCTGGCCACGCGCCTGGAGCCGCTGACCAAGGGCCAGACGCCGCCGATCGTGATGTCGGAGGAGTTCCTGCAGGCCTGGGGCGGCCGGGCTCGCTCGCTGGGCGAAAGCCGCCTCAAAGGCATCGCCGAACCGCGCGAGGCCTTCGTGCCGGAGAACGACGGCTAGAACCGCACGCCCAGCGTCAGGGCGCCGAAGAGGTCGAGTTCCTCGTCGCCCTCCTGTTCGGGCGAGCGCAGGACGGTGGTGAAGACCAGCCGCGCGCGGTCGTAGGAGACGGCGGCGCCGCCCTGCAGGTCGAACACGAAGTTGTTCTTGTCGACCGAGTGGCTGTCGCGAAAGGTGTTGCCGTCCAGGAAGATGTTCCGCATCACCGCCCGCCCCTCGCCGCCGCCGAAGAGGTACCAGCCGATCTTCTTCTCGCGGGTGAAGAAATCGGATCCTGGGACCGAGGGGCGGATCCGGGGCGGCCCGAAATCCTGGCTGGGCAGGCCCGCGCCGATCCGGAAGGTGGCGCCCAGACCGGCATGGGTCATGACGTTGCCGAGCGAGCCTCCGACGTGGGGCAGCATGTCGATCTGCATGCCGAGGACCTCGCCCGGCGCTCGGAACCGCCACTTTCGCTCGTAGGAAAGCATGAAGCCGGGCTCGTTTTCGATCTGGTTGTCCCAGCCGTCTGCCTCCGGCACGCCGATCAGATTGTGGAAGGTGTTCTGGACGAACTCGCCCTGCGCCAGAGGCCCCACCACGCCAAGATCCAGGTTCACCGCCTCGTAGTTTTCGTAAGCCTCGTCGTAGGCCACCACGCCGAACCCGACATAGAGCCAGGCTGCATAGGGACGATCGTCCTCGATCAGGTCCTCCGCCCCGGTGTTTTCAGGGGTGAAGATGCTCTGGCCCACCGCAAGATTCCAACGCCGATTCGGATAGGGATCGGGAAAGGGAATCGCCGAAGCCCAGCTCTGCAGCGTCTCGGTCGGGCGCCGCCAGTCCTCGCCCCCGCAGCCGCCGTTGACTTCCGGCGACAGCAACGACAGGCGCGTACCGTGGGTGTAGTTACGATCGGTCCCGGCGATGCGATCGTTTTCCACCTGCAGGCTGACGATGACGTCGCACTCCGGAAGGTCTTCCGCACGCAGGGATGCGGCCGGAAGCAGAGCGACGGCGAAAACAAGCAGAACAAGCAAAGGCATAGGCCGGTTATCTCCGACTGAACGATAACACTGCACGAAAGCATGACCGCAGGCAGCGGACCAGCCCAACCGCCCTGCTGTCCCGCGGTTGTCCCTGCGGCGGCAGAAACAGGGTGCCCGGACAAACATCCCAGACAGGCGTGATCGTCAGTCGTTCGGTTGCGCCCCCCGAGTGCCTCGGCTATCTGTGCGTTTATGATGGCAACACGCAAGCCTATTCAGGCGGCGCCTATCCACGTGGTCGGCGGCGGCCTGGCCGGTTCGGAAGCCGCCTGGCAGATCTCCCGGCGCGGTCTTCCGGTCGTGCTGCACGAGATGCGCCCGGCGCGGGCAACCGATGCCCACAAGACCGATGGCCTCGCCGAACTGGTCTGCTCCAACTCCTTTCGCTCCGATGACGCGCTGAACAACGCCGTCGGCCTGCTGCACGAGGAGATGCGGCGCTGCGACTCGCTGATCATGCGCTGCGGCGACGCGCACAAACTGCCGGCCGGCGGTGCCCTGGCCGTCGACCGGGACGGCTTTTCCGCCGCGGTCACCGCCGCGCTGGAGGCCGAGCCGCTGATCTCCATCGAGCGGGGCGAGGTCGAGGGCCTGCCGCCGAGCGAGTGGGACTCCGTCATCCTGGCGACCGGCCCGCTCACCTCCCCGGCCCTGGCGGAGGCCATCGGCCGACTGACCGGCGAGGCCTATCTGGCCTTCTTCGACGCCATCGCCCCGATCGTCTATCGCGAGAGCATCGACTTCTCGAAGGCCTGGATGCAGTCCCGCTACGACAAGCCGGGGCCCGGCGGCTCCGGCAAGGACTACATCAACTGCCCCTTCACCAAGGAGCAGTACGAGGCCTTCATCGCCGCCTTGCTGGCCGGCGAGACCACCGACTTCAAGGCATGGGAAAAAGACACGCCCTACTTCGAGGGCTGCCTGCCCATCGAGGTGATGGCGTCGCGCGGTCTCGATACCCTGCGCTACGGCCCGATGAAGCCCGTCGGCCTGACCGACCCAAGCACCGGCCGGCAGCCCTATGCCGTCCTGCAGCTGCGCCAGGACAACGCGCTAGGCACGCTCTACAACCTGGTCGGCTTCCAGACGAAGCTGAAGTACGGCCGGCAGAGCGAGATCTTCCGCATGATCCCCGGCCTGGAAAACGCCAGTTTCGCCCGGCTGGGCGGTCTGCACCGCAACACCTTCATCAACTCGCCGCGGCTGCTGGACGGCGAGCTGCGCCTGAAGGCCGAGCCGCGGCTGCGCTTCGCCGGACAGATCACCGGGGTCGAGGGCTACGTCGAGTCGGCCGCCGTCGGCATTCTGGCCGGGCGTTTCGCGAGCGCGGAGCGACTGGGCGAGACGCAAGTCCCGCCGCCGCCGACCACGGCCCTGGGCGCCCTGCTCGGGCACATCACGGGCGGCGCCGACGCCGAGACCTTCCAGCCCATGAACGTCAACTTCGGCCTGCTGCCACCGCTAGAGGCCGGCCCAGACGGCAAGAAGATCAAGAAGCGCGAGCGCAAGCCGGCCATGGCCCGACGCGCGCTGGCGGCTCTGGACGGCTGGCTCGGCGGCCCGTCGCCCGACAGCCGCGTGGCGGCGGAGTAGCCCACGCATGACCATCTTCGGCGGTCTGCGCGACCTGTTCCATACCCAGGCCGAGCGACTGCGCCACCGCCCTTTTCTCCAGGCGACCATGGCCGCCTCGGCTCTGGTGGCCACAGCCGACGGCGAAGTCTCCTTCTCCGAACGCGTCCGCATGGACGAGTTGCTGGAGAGCCTCGAACTGCTGAAGGTCTATGACGTCCATACCGCCGTCGATCTCTTCAACGACCATGTCGCAAGCCTGGAAGCGGACAGGGATAAAGGCCGCGCCGAGGTCTTCGCCGCCGTGGAGAAGATCGCTGGAGAGCCGGAGGAAGGCCTGCTGCTGCTGCGGGTCTGCCGCGCGATCTCCGAAGCCGACGGCGACTACGCCGAGAGCGAGCGACGGGCCATCGAGGAGCTGGCGAAGCTGTTGAACCTGCCGCCCGAACTGCTGACCTAGAGCAGGAATTCTTCAGTTAGACTCGCGTTGTAGAGCGCGATCATCCAAGGCGATCCTGCTCTAACGGCTGTCCCGGCGCGCTTCACGGGCGATATCCGCGCGGCGCTGGTCTTCCTCGCTCAGCAAGCCTTCGTTGCGGAACAGCAGCACCAGGACGAGCAGGAGGCCGATCAGCCCCATGCGCAGGGCGCCGGCCTGGGTCGCCAGCTCGGGCGGCAGCCAGCCGGTGACGATCTGGCTGCCCGACCAGATCGCCCAGATGATGAAGGCGCCAAGGACCGCACCCTTGGTGTTGCCCGAGCCGCCGGCAATCAGCATGACCCAGACCAGAAAGGTGGTCTGCAGCGGCTCGAAGGCCTCCGGACTGATGAAGCCGACGAAGTGGGAGTAGAGGGCGCCGCCGAGCCCCATGATGGCGGCGCCGAACACGAAGGCCTGCAGCCGGAAGTATTTGACCGTCTTGCCCGAGGCCAGCACGGTCAGCTCGTTCTCGCGAATGGCCCGCAGCACGCGGCCCCAGGGCGCCCGGCGCGCCCGCTCGACCAGCAGGAAGACGATCAGGACGCAGAGCAGCACCAGAATCATGTTGGCCAGCGCCAACCCCTCCGGACCGAGATCCGCGAAGGCCCGCGGCACGCCGCCGATGCCACGCACGCCGTTGGTCAGCCATTCCTCGTTCTTGAGAAAGAGGCGCACGATCTCGGCGATGCCGATGGTGGCGATGGCCAGGTAGTCGGCCCGCAGGTTGAGAGTGATCAGCCCGACCAGCAAGGCCAGAATCGCGGAGGTCACCATCGCGCCAATAAAGCCGACGGCGAGCGGCAAGCCCAAACCGCCGCCGAAGGTGGCCGAGGGCTCGACGGTCAGCAGCACCGAGGTGTAGCCGCCGACCGCCACGAAGGCGACGATGCCGATGTTGAACAGGCCGGTCAGGCCCCACTGGACGTTCAGCGCCAGGGACCAGACGGCATAGATGCCGGCGATGGTGATGAAGAAGATCGCGTAGTTGAGCAGAGGGTCCATGGTGCCGTCGTACCTCTCCGTCCCTAGGTGCTGCGGCCGGCAAAGATGCCGCGCGGCCTGACGATCAGCACCAGCACCATGATGGCGAAGGAGACCGCCGGCTTGTAATCGGGCGAAATGACCAGGGTCGAGAGCTCCTGCGCCAGACCGATCGTCATTCCGCCGGCGATGGCACCGTAGGGTTTGCCGATCCCGCCGAGAATGGCCGCGGCGAAGACCGGCAGCAGCAACCGCCAGCCGAGCACGGGATGAAGCTGCGAGTCCAGACCGGCGAAGATGCCGCCGACGGCCGCCATCGCAATGCCGATGCCCCAGGTCCAGAGTACGATCTTCTCGGTATCGATGCCGGTGACCTGGGCGAGATCCGGATTGTCGGACATGGCCCGCATGGCCTTGCCGACCCGCGTGTGCTTCAGGAAGAGGTGCAGCGAGGTGACCAGGAACAGTGCCCCGCCCATGATGATCAGATGGTCGGGCTTGATGCGGATGGCGCCGTCGGCGAAGGGAATCACGTAAGGCAACTGGATGCCCTGCGCGTAGACCTGCACGTTCGGCCCCCAGATCAACTGCACCGCGGAGCGGAGCATCAGCGCCACGCCGACGCTGGCGATCAGTAGAATGACCGGCCGGGTCCGCCGCAGCCGTCGGTAAATCAAACGGTCGGCGATCAGCGCCACGACCAGCGTCGCCAAGGCTGCAATCGGGATCGAGACCAGAAGCGGCAGATGCGCCGTGGCGACCAGACTGAGCGCGAAGTAGGCGCCGAGCGTCATGAAGTCGCCGTGGGCGAAGTGCGCGAACTTCAAGATTCCGTAGGTCAGCGACAAGCCGATGGCGCCGAGCGTCAAGATGCTGCCGAGCACCAGACCGAAAAGCACAAGCTGCAGGAGTTCCGCCATCGCTTGCGCTCAGCCCCCCAGGAACATCTCGGCGACCTCGCGGTTCGCCAGCAGGTTGGGTCCCGTGTCTTCGTAGCGGTTCTGCCCGGCCGCCAGGACGTAACCGCGGTGCGCCATCTTCAGGGCATGCTTGGCGTTCTGCTCGACCATCAGGATCGAGACGCCGAGTTCCCGGTTCACCTCTTGGATCGAACCGAACATGTCCTGGACGACGGCCGGCGCCAAACCGGCCGTCGGCTCGTCCAGCAACAGCAACCGTGGCTCCAGCATCAGGGCGCGGCCCATCGCAACCATCTGGCGCTGACCGCCCGAGAGCTGCCCCGCCGGCTGGCGGCGCCGGTCGCGCAGGATCGGGAAGAGATCGTAGACCTTCTCCCGCTGCGCCTCGAAGTCGTCGCGTCGCACGAAGGCGCCCATATCCAGGTTCTCGGCCACCGTGAGGGTCGGAAAGACGTTCTCCGTCTGCGGTACGAAACCGATCCCCTGCAGCACGATGCGGTTCGGCGCCAGGTTGGTGATCTCCTGCCCGTCGAAGTGCACGCTGCCCTGGCGCAGATGCACCAACCCGAAGATCGCCTTCATCGCCGTCGACTTGCCGGCGCCGTTCGGACCGATGATCGCCACGATCTCGCCCGGCGCCACGGTAAGGTCGACGCCATGCAGGATGTCGGCCCCGCCATAGCCCCCCGTCATGTCACGCGCTTCCAGCACCGGCCTCAGTCCTCCACCACGCCGAGGTAGGCTTCCAGGACGTCGCGGTTGCGCCGGATCTCCGCCATGCTGCCCTCCGCCAGCACCCGGCCCTGCGCCATGACGATCACCGGGCTGCAGAGTTCGGCGATCATGTCCATGTCGTGCTCGATCACGACGAAGGTGTAGCCGTGCTCCTCATTCAGCCGATGGATGGCTTCGGTCAACTTGCCGAGAAGGGTCCGGTTGACACCAGCAGCCGGTTCGTCGAGCAGCACCACGCGTGGCTCGATCATCATGGTCCGGCCCAACTCCAGCAGCTTCTTCTGCCCGCCGGAGAGTCGACCGGCCAGCTCGTAGCGCAGTTCGTAGAGGTTGAGGAACTGCAGCACCTCCTCGGCCCGTTCGCGGATTTTCCGTTCCTGGGCACGGACGCGCCCAGGCTGCAGCCAGGCCAGCCAAACGTGCTCGCCGGCCTGTGCCGGCGGAACGAGCATCAGGTTCTCCAGAACCGTCATCCGCGAAAGCTCATGCGGAATCTGAAAGGTTCGCACCAAGCCTTTGTGAAACAATGCAGGTGGACTCATACCGGTGACGTCGTCGCCATCCATCAGGATGCGCCCGCCGTTCGGCTTGAGGAATCCGGCGATCATGGAGAAGAGCGTCGTCTTGCCCGCACCGTTGGGGCCGATCACGGCGGTGATCGAGCCGGCCGGCACGCTCAGCGTGCAGTCGTCGACGGCCGTCAAGCCACCGAAGCGCTTAACGAGGTGTTCTACCTTGATCACGGGAGCTCCAGGCTATCCCTCTAGCGCCACTCGTTGGCAGCGTAACAAAAAGATCACGTGTGCTAGACGAGCCGCACCGCCCTGTCCAGGGGCATTCCCGGCAAGGACGAAGATGCGGCTCCGGGCACACAACTCCGGGAGCGGCCGAAAATCAGACGTAGAGGCCCTTGCGGCGCGGCGGCGTTTGGGTGCCCTCGGGCGCGAGTTTGCCGCCTCTCTTCGCAGACGCTCTACGCTTCATGACGTAGTCGAGCTTCTGCAGGGCCAGATCTTCCAGCGCCGCCTCGCCACGCAGAGGATCCCCCACGATCGAAACCTCGAGTCCGGTCGCGGCATCGATGGCCGAAACCTTCACGTAGGCGCCGCAGGGCAAGAACTCGATAATGACTTCACGGTCCTTGGCCATGGCGACAGAGTGGCGGCGGCGTGGTCAAGGAAAGGTTAAGGCCAGCCGGATGGCGAGATCGCGCCCCTTGCAGGCACCACCTGCACTTGCAGCCAACAGCTACGATTTTGCCCCACGCATTCCAGCCCGTGCATTCCAGATCGTGACGCGAGGCCGGAAGTGCACCCGAAACGAGGCTGTCCGTCAGCCGGTGCGGCGCGTTGCCGGGTCTGCCGTGACAGGCTCGATCCGCTCCGATGCGCGATCCAGCCGCAAGGCAGCAACCTCGACCGGAGTCGTCAATCCGCGAAGCGGCCGCACACCCAGCATCTCCCAGGCGTTACCGGGCGACAGCCCGGCGAAATCGGCGCTGGCCAGGACCGAACGGTCGAGTGTCTTGGTCAGTTCCTCCAAGCGGGCCGCGACATTGACCGCACCGCCGACAGCAGTGAATTCGAGGCGCTCGCGCGTGCCGATGTTCCCGAACAGCAGCTCGCCGATATGCAAGCCCAGGCCGAACTGCAGCGGCGGCGCAGCCTCCGCCTGCCGCTGCGCGTTGATGGTCGCCATATCGCTGCGTGCGCGGGCCGCAGCGCGCAGCGCCCGCGCACAGGCGCCGGCGGTATCCCCCGCCTCCACCGGGAAGATCGCCAGAACGGCATCGCCGATCAGCAGCAAGACCTGCCCGCCCTCCGCCATCACCGCGCCGGCTGTGGCTTCGAAATAGATATCCAAGGCGCCCAGGAAGGTCTCCGCATCGAGCTGTTCCGCCAGCGCCGTCGAACCCCGCAGATCGGAATACCAGATGGCCGCCTGGACATGCTGACGGTCGCCGCGTTTGATCTGGCCGTTCAGCACCTGCTCCGCGGCCGCCTCGCCGAGATAGGCCGACAGGACGTTCTCGGTGATCTGTTCACGAACGGCCACCTTCAAGGCGACGGCCAGACTGGCTTGCACCCGGCGCAGTGCGGCGATCTGCGATTCGGTAAACCCACCGGGACGATCGGTTGCGAAGGAGCCGATGGCCCCCATCTGGACCTCCGGCCGCGCCCGATCGAAGACGGCAAGCCAGCCCAGATAGTCCGTCAAGCCATCAGCGGAGAGCTCCTCGAACAAAGGAAAGTCGAGCAGAGCCTCCGGGCCTGCCAAGCGCCGCCGCAGGACCGGTATCTTCCGTTTCACGAGCCAGTGCAGCGGACTGCGCAGCCAGGCTTCGCTGGATTCTCCCTGGCCGTGGCGGAAACGCTCCTCGGTCAAGCCGGCATGGGATCGCCACGTATAGCTGATGGATTCGACCAGAGGGTGCAGCGTGGTCATCCCGACATAGGCCCGAACGATGGGCAAACCGGCCGCGATCATCCCGTCGAACGTGCCGGTCAGGAGTTTCTCGAAGGTGCTGCCCTCGAGCGCCTGCTCCATCAACCATTCAGTGATTTCGTCGATCAGAATATCGCGTCCCGGCTCAACGACGGTATCGGGCGGCAATCCAGTCATACAGCAGCCTCATGTCACAGCAGTTTGTAGTGTAGCAGAGGCATAGCGGCCATGAGGCCTCTACCCTGCTCGCCCTCAGCGATATATCTTGCCGTCGAGAGTGCAAAAGGCACCCAGCACAGCTTTTCCGGAGAAACGATACCTATGAGCCCCGCCGAACCTGCCGCCAAGCTCGAGACCGCCGCCTCTGCGCCTGCCGCGCGCTTTCAGTGGGAGGACCCGTTCCTGCTGGACGAACAGCTCAGCGAAGAGGAGCGGATGATCCGCGACGCGGCGCAGCAGTACTGCCAGGAACGGCTGATGCCGCGGGTGCTGGAGGCCAACCGCCACGAGCGCTTCGACCGCGAGATCATGACGGAACTGGGCGAGCTGGGCTTCCTGGGCTCGACGTTGCCGGAGGACTACGGCTGCGCCGGCGCCAACTACGTGTCCTATGGACTGGTGGCGCGCGAGGTCGAACGGGTCGACAGCGGCTATCGCTCCGCGATGTCGGTGCAGTCCTCGCTGGTCATGCACCCGATCTATGCCTGGGGCGATGAGACGCAGCGCAAGAAGTATCTGCCGAAACTGGCGTCGGGCGAATGGGTCGGCTGCTTCGGCCTGACGGAACCGGACGCCGGCTCCGACCCCGCATCCATGCGCACCACGGCCACCAAGGTCGACGGCGGCTACCGCCTCAAGGGTGCCAAGATGTGGATCACCAACTCGCCGATCGCCGACGTCTTCGTGGTCTGGGCGAAATCCAAAGCCCACGACGACAAGATCAAAGGCTTCGTGCTGGAGAAGGGCATGGAGGGACTCTCGGCACCGAAGATCGAAGGCAAGTTCTCCCTGCGCGCCTCGATCACCGGCGAGATCGTCATGGACGAGGTCTTCGTCCCCGACGAAAACCTGCTGCCTAACGCCAGCGGGCTGCGCGGCCCCTTCGAGTGCCTGAACCGCGCGCGCTACGGCATCGCCTGGGGCGCCATGGGCGCGGCCGAATTCTGCTGGCACGCGGCCCGCGACTACACTCTGGAACGCCAGATGTTCGGCAAGCCGCTGGCGGCCACGCAGCTGATCCAGAAGAAGCTGGCCGACATGCAGACAGAGATCGCGCTCGGCCTGCAGAGTGCCCTGCGGGTCGGTCGCCTGATGGACGAGGGCAAGCTGATGCCCGAAGCGATCAGCCTGGTGAAGCGCAACTCCTGCGGCAAAGCCCTCGACATCGCCCGCAGCAGCCGCGACATGCACGGCGGCAACGGCGTGTCCGACGAGTATCACGTCATCCGCCACGTCATGAACCTGGAAGCCGTCAACACCTACGAGGGCACCCACGACGTCCATGCTCTGATACTGGGCCGCGCCCAGACAGGTCTGCAGGCCTTCGGGTAACAACGAAGCTGGGAGTGGCGAAGTGGTGAACGGCAGCATCGACAGCCTGGAGGTGCTGCGCGACCGCTACGGCACGCCCAAAAGCACGACGGAACTGAAGCGACTCGCCCGGCTGGACACACACTGCCGGGCGCTGATCGCCGCCTCGCCCTTCCTGGTGCTCGGTACGTCCGACAGCGAGGGCAACCAGGACGTCAGCCCGCGCGGCGATCCGCCCGGCTTCGTGAAGGTAGTGGACGACAGACACCTGTTGCTGCCGGATCGCCCGGGCAACAAGCTGCTCGACAGCCTCTCCAATCTGGTGGCGCAGCCGAAGGTCGGTCTGCTGTTCATGGTGCCGGGGATGAACGAGACGCTGCGGATCAACGGCACCGCCCAGATCGTGACCGACCCGGAGGTGCTGGAGCCGCTTGCCGTCGACGGCAAGCTGCCGCCCTCCGCGCTGCTGATCGAAGTGCAGGAGGCCTATCTCCATTGCGCCAAGGCCTTTCTGCGCTCGAAGCTGTGGGATTCGGAGACACAGGTCGACCGCAAGGACTTCCCGTCGCTGGGACGGATGATCGCCGACCAGATTTCCGGCCTCGACGCCGAAGAGACCGAGGCGGGAATTCAGGAGTCTTACAAGAAGCGGCTGTACTGAAGCGGCCCACGACTGGACCGGCGTCAAGCCGGACGGCCGAGCCTGCGGTCTGCCCGAAGGCCGTGTCGGGTTGCAACGCTACTTGGCCTCGGCGCTTCGGCTTCCGATGAAGGAGAGTTTCTCTAAAAACGTTCCCTTGAAGCCATAAGAGCCATAGTGACCGATCTCGTCGGCGACGTTGCACCAGACCTCGCCGCCGCAGTAGCGACGCCACTTCTCACAGAAGGAGAAGTCCTCGCTCAAGATGCTGCCGTCTTCGTTTTCGATGTTGTCGAAAAAGCCGTAGCTCGGCCCGTTTTGTTCATCGGCCGTGACGTCCCGGTGCCGCACGGATAGCTGGCCGGAGGCAATCAGTTCGTCGAACACCCGGCGCTCGATCAGCGTCAGGCCCATGCCGACCCCGGCCACTTGAACCAAGCCCTTCTTCACGGTGAAGCGAAACTTCCCGTCCGAGGGTGCCTGTCGGATCACGTAATCGCTCGCGATGGAGACCGCCTTCTTCACATCCAGCGGTTCGTCGCGAGCGCTGTCGCTCATGATCTCGACGATCCTTTCGAGATTCATCTGCCGCTTGGGATAGGCGCAACCGATCAGCGGCTTGCGAGCTTCGATGATGCGCTTCAAGGCATTTGGAGAAAACGCCATGTCGTAGTCGACGAACAGGAGATGCGTCGCGGAGTCATCGGCGAGAAAACGCCGCGCGACGGAATTGCGCGCGATCACGACCTCGCTGAAATCAACGTTCAGAAAGGAAAAGTCTATGCCGCTCTGCGCGAAAAGCCGGCAGGAGGAGACGATCGAGGTAAGAGCCTGAACGTAAACCGAGCCGCCGACCGTCGGCATACCGATTGCGATCTTCATGACCATCCCCCTCCGACCCGGCAAGTCCAGCCGCGAGCCCGCGTCCGCCCCCGACGATCGCGTGCGGGAACGCGACCATCAAAGCGCACCCGCTGTTAAAAGCGCTCGGCACAATCCGTTCAACTCTCCCTGCGAGTAGGTGCGGCAATTACTGGCGAGCATAGGGGCGTTTTCCGGCTTGCCGGCTTCCTGCGCCAGCAGCACCGGATCGAGGCCGAGGCCGGAGAGGTCACGGTCGAGCCCCACCTCCTCCAGCAGTCTCTCGTAGCGACCGGGCAGATGTTTGGCCGCCTGGGCGTCGCTACCCTCCAGTCCCATGGCCCGGGCAACGGCACCGTGGCGCGCCGGCGCCGCTTCGGCATTGGCCTCCAGGGCCACAGCGAGCGACAGGCCGACCGCGCGGCCATGGTGTACGCCGCCGAGCGACCCCAGCGCATGGCCGAGCGCGTGGGCGACGCCGGTGCCGGCGGTGTCGATGGCCTGGCCCGCCAGGAAGGCTGCAAGCTGTACCTCGCCCCGCGCCTCCAGATCGTCGCCCTGTGCCACGGCCCGGCGAAGGCTGCGGGCGATCAGCCGCACGGCCTGAAGCGCCGGGGCTTGGGAGAAGCTGTGGGCGTTGCGGTTGGTCGCCGCCTCGATGGCGTGCACCAGGGCATCGATGCCCGTCGCCGCGGTCAGGGACGGCGGCAGGCCGACGGTCATCTCGGGATCGAGGATTGCCAGCCGAGGCAGCAGCTCCGGCCCCCAGGCCCAAAGTTTCGCGCCGCCGGCGCCCTCGGAGTCCGGACGCGAAAAGATGGCGACCCGAGTCGCCTCGGACCCGGTGCCGGCCGTGGTCGGAATGGCGATGACCGGCAGAGCGGTGACGGGCAAGGGCCGCGCCGCCAGGGCGTAGTCCAGGACCGGCGCCGCCGCGCCGGCGACCGCACCTGCCAGCTTGGCGACATCCAGTGCCGAACCGCCGCCGAGACCGACCACCAGCCGCACTGCGTTCGCGCGCGCCAGTTCGGCAGCGGCCTCGACCTGCGCTGCCTTGGGGTCGCCGGTCACCTCGGCATAGCGCACGACGGCCAAGTCTGCGGAGGTCAGCTGCGCCTCCGCCATATCGGCCAAAGCCGGCACCCCCGGATCGGCGACCAGCAAGACGGCGCCGCCGCTCCCGGCAAGAGCCTTTGCCTCGAGCCCCAACCCAGCGAGCGCACCCGGGCCACTGACGGCTCTGGGACCGCGCTGCCATTCCATGATCGTCATACCGTCGTCACCGTCGCCGAAACGGACCGTCTTTCGGCCCACAGGCTGCGGACGCTACACCGGCCCTCGGGACCTTGTCCTGCGCAATTCTGCAAGACCCACAAGCCTTTTCGTTGACGACCCGCGTGGCGGACCGCAGGCTCCCTCCAGCCTCCACTCCAGCCGGTAGGGTCGATAGCCTAAACCATGGAAATCACACGCATACTTCAAAGTGTCCACCGCCTGCCCCTGGACCCGCCCTTTCAGGCTTCGTGGGATACGCGCCCGCGGCGGCATTTCGATCTGCAGCTCGTGCGGGTCGAGACCGATACCGGCTTGATCGGCATCGGCGCCGGCGACGCCATGCCGGGCTTCGCAGGCCACGAGGATCTCTTCGTCGGCCAAGACCCGCGCGATCTCGACCGGCATTTCCGGGTGATCGAAAATCTCTCTTTTCACTACGGCCGCTGCTGGCCGCTCGACATCGCTCTATGGGATCTCTTCGGGAAGATCCTGGAGGAGCCGATCTGGCGGCTGCTCGGCGGCGCCTCGGACCGGGTCACGCTCTACGCCTCCTCCGGGTCTCTGCGCGACGGACAGGAACTGGTGGACCTCGCCCAGGCCCTGCGCGAAGAAGGTTTTCCAGCCCTGAAGATCCGCTTCCAGCGGCCGCACTGGCGCCAGGACGTGGCCGTGGTCGAGCAGGTGCGCGAGGCGGTCGGCCGCGACCTGGAGCTGATGGTGGACTGCAACCAGGCTTGGCGCATGCCCTGGGACACCGCCCTGCCCTGGACCTTCAAGGACGCGCTGCTGGTCGCGGAGTACCTGGAAGATCTGGACATCTACTGGATGGAGGAGCCGCTGCATCGCGGCGACTACGACGGCATGGCCAAGCTGCGCGAGGCGGTCGACCTGCGCATCGCCGGCGGCGAAATGACCCGGGAACTGCACGAGCTACGCGAGATCGTCGCGCGCCGCTGCCTGGATGTTTTGCAGACGGACGTCGTCTGTACCGGCGGCATCAGCGGCCTGCGCCGTGTCGCGCAGAGCGCGGTGGATGCGGGCCTGGAGTTCACGCCGCACACTTGGGGTCACGGCATCGGCCTGCTGGCCAACGCGCACCTTGCTGCCGGGGTGGGCGGTTGCCGCTTCCTGGAGTATCCCTTCGACCCGCCGACCTGGATGCCGGAGCGCCGCGATTTCGGGCTGACCGAAGCCGTGGTCGCCAACGACGACGGCCAGCTGGTGCTCGGCGACGCACCGGGCCTGGGGATCGAACTGGACGAAGAGCGGCTCGCGGAGACGCGGATCGGGTGAGCGCAGGCCGAACAGCCCCCTCCGCCAAAGCATTGGGAGTCCTCGCGGCCAGCGCGACCGGCGCCCGGCCGCGGCTGGGCCTGGTGCTGGGCAGCGGCTCGGCCCGCGGTTGGGCGCACATCGGCGTGCTGCAGGAACTGGAGGCCGCCGAACTGCGCCCCGACATCGTCGTCGGGTCCTCCATCGGGGCGCTGGTCGGCGGTGCCTACGTGGCTGGCGGTCTGGAGCGACTGACCGACTGGGCGCTGACCTTCAACCGGCTGGACGCGCTTCGCACGCTCGACCTGCGGATCGCCAACGGCGGCCTGCTCGGCGGCGGCCGGCTGATGCGGCGCCTGCTGCGGCCGCACCACAACGAGGCGATCGAAACCCTCTCGCCACGCTTTGCCTGCGTCGCCACCGATCTGGCGAGCGGCCTGGAGATGGCCATTGACGAAGGGCCTCTGGCCGACGGCGTGCTGGCCTCGCTCGCCATGCCGGGCCTCTTCGCGCCGGTGAAACGCGGCAGCCAGTGGCTGGTGGACGGCGGCATCGTCGATCCGGTTCCGGTGACGCTGGCCCGCGCGCTGGGCGCCGAGCGCGTGATCGCCGTCAACCTCACCTCGGGCATGGCGAACCGGCGGCAGCAGCGACGGCGCCAGCGGCGCAGCGCCGGCAGCCCCCGCTTTCCCCTGCCCGGCGTGAAAACGCTGCTGCGCAGCCTGCCCCGGGAGTCCGGCCTGCGCGCCTTGCTCGCCCACACACCTGACTCAGCGCTACAGGCCGACATCCCGCGCTACCTCGACGTGGTCTTCGGGTCCATCCACATTCTGCAGGACTACGTCACGCGCAGCCGACTGGCCGCCGATCCACCGGACCTGCTGGTCGAACCGGCCCTACAGGGCATGGCGCTGCTGGAGTTCAACCGCGCCGAAGAAGCCATCGCCGCAGGGCGCGCGGCCATGCGCAGCTCGCTGGACGATCTGCTGGGTACCGTGGATTGACCTTCGTACCTCACGGAACGAAAGCTTGCCAAAGATTGCCAAAGCACTCACGGTGATGCCATGACGACAATGAACATCTCCCTGCCCGGCAGCCTGAAGTCATTCGTCGACGATCAGGTCGTTTCGCAGGGCTACGGAAGCTCCAGCGAGTATGTGCGCCACTTGATTCGTAGAGATCAGGAACGGCAACATCTCCGTGGCCTACTGCTGGAGGGAGCCGCCTCGGAGCCGAGCTCACCTGCGGACCGATCCTACTTCGATAGCCTGCGCAAGAGCGTCGAGAGCTCTCGCAAGAAGTGACCGGTAAGCCGGTAATCCCGCGCGAACGGGCGAAAACCGATATCAAGGAAGCCATAGATAGCTATCTGATCGATGGCGGCCCGGCCGTGGCGCTCGGTTTCATCGACGCTCTGGAAGCTGCCTTTCAACAGATCGCCCATCACCCGGCAAGCGGCTCCTCGCGTTACGCCCATGAGCTGGCGATACCCGGCCTGAGATCATGGCCGCTCAAGCGCTATCCTTACTTGGCTTTCTATCTCGAGCGCGTCGATTGTCTCGATGTCTGGCGCGTGCTTCACGGCGAACGCGATGTTCCGGCTTGGATGCAGGAACCGGAGCCTGGCGAACGGTAGGGATCACGCCGTGTCGCGTTACCCGATCCCGAACAGGAGGATCTGGACCATGCTTTTCTTCATCACGCTCCTGCTGCTCTGTCAGCTCCTCGGCGAGGCGGCGGTGCGCCTTGTCGATCTGCCGGTCCCTGGTCCCGTGATCGGCATGGCGCTGCTGTTCGTCGGCCTGCTGATCCGCGGCGGCGAGCCGCCCGAAGCCCTCGGACAGCTGGCCGGCGGCTTGCTCAACAACCTGGCCCTGCTGTTCGTCCCGGCCGGCGTCGGCGTGATGCTGCATCTCGACCTGGTCCGGTCGGAGTGGTTTCCGATCCTCGGCGCCCTGATCGGAAGCGCGATCGTCACCGTGGCGGTCACGGCGACGATCCTCTCGCTGACGGCACGGCTGACCGGCGCCGCGCCGCAGGAAGAGGAGACGAAAGAGTGAGCGAAGCCGCGACCGAGCGCGCGGCGGAGGGAGCGCCCGAGACCCTTTCCCGACTCCCGCTCGATCCGCTTGCCGGCGAACTCTACGAGATCTGGGTCTATCTCTCGGCGTCGCCGCTGCTGTTCCTGACGCTGACCCTGGCGGCCTATCTGGTCGGCGATTGGGTCTATCGCCGGGCGGGGCTCAGCCCCTGGGCCAATCCGGTTCTGATTGCGGTGCTGCTGCTGGTCGCTCTGCTGCTGGCCACCGGCACGCCCTACCGCACCTACTTCGACGGCGCCCAGTTCGTCCACTTTCTGCTGGGGCCTGCGACCGTCGCGCTGGCGGTACCGCTCTACCGCAACGTCCGCGCGCTGCGCCGCACGCTGCTGCCGCTGCTGGTCGCGCTCGTCGGCGGCGCGGCCACGGCCGTTGGCAGCGCCATCGGCATCGGCTGGCTGCTGGGCGCAACCCGCGAGACCCTACTGAGCCTCGCCCCCAAGTCGGTGACCACCCCGATCGCCATGGGCGTCTCGGAAGCAATCGGCGGCCTGCCCTCGCTGACGGCGGTCCTGGTGATCCTGACAGGGATTCTCGGTGCGGTGCTGGCCACCGGCACGCTCAATCTGCTGCGGATTCGGGACTGGCGTGCGCGCGGATTCGCCATCGGTCTGGCCGCGCACGGAATCGGGACGGCCCGCGCGCTGCAGATCAACGAGGTCGCCGGCGCTTTCTCATCGTTGGCGATGGGCCTGAACGGCCTGGCGACGGCGTTGTTGGTGCCGCTGCTCCTACGCCTTTTCGCGTAGGGAAGCTCGCCCCACGGCAAAGATGGGCGTCAGGCGGGGGGCTCAGGCGGCGGGGCTCAGGCGACTGAGACGTTGCGGCGCGCTCAGGAAGCGCAGCAGACGCTCCAGAGTCTTGGTCGATTCCTCCAGCTCGGCCTCCACCAGACCGCTTTCGCCCATGTCGCCGGCGTGGCGCTTGAAGAAGTCCGCAAGCATCTTGCAGATATTGCGACCCTCTTCCGACGCACGAACGTTGAAAGAACGGCGATCGTGCTGCGAACGCTCCTGAATCAGGTAGCCGTTCTCGACCAGCTTCTTGACGTTATAGGAGACGTTGCTGCCCAGATAATAGCCACGCAGCGTCAACTCGCCGACGGTCACTTCCTCATCACCGATATTAAAAAGGATCAACGCCTGAACGTTGTTGACGTCGCGAATACCGCGTTGATCCAGCTCGGATTTAATCACTTCGAGCAGCTGCCGGTGTAGACGCTCGACAACCTGGAGAGAATCGAGATAGGCGGCCAGCACGGCACATCCTCCAGTCTAAAACGATGTTTCAACCGCCATTAGGCACTGAGCCGGGTTAAAGCGGCCTTAAAGGCATAGCCCGTTAAAGTTACCTGCGGGCGTTCGGCCTATGTTGTCAAGCGCAGGTTTTCATTATTCCTCACATGCTACTACCTGGGTTAGCTAGACCGTATGTACTTCAGTATTCTCGTCATGGCTGCTTGTATTCCAACACCAAGAAACAATCAGAAGTTTTTCAGGCCGGCAGCGGCAGCAGGATGACCGACTATCCATGCTATAGGGCTGTTCTGCAGGGCTGTTCTGCAGGGCCGTGCTGCAGAGATGTAGCCGTCGTGGAGGTCGAGCGCGACGGCCTCGAGGTGCTGGGCGACCTCGCCGTCTGCTACGACTGGGAGGCCAGCACCCGGGGGCCTGGAGGGCCTTACCCTCACCCCGCGCGGCCAGGCACTCTGGATCGGACGGCTCGGCGGACGGCTCAGCTTCTGAGACGTCTCTTTTACGCCGTCTGCTCGAAGAGTTCGCGGCCGATCAGCCAGCGACGGATCTCGCTGGTGCCGGCGCCGATCTCGTAAAGCTTGGCGTCGCGCAGCAGACGGCCGGTCGGGTATTCGTTGATGTAGCCGTTGCCGCCGAGCACCTGGATCGCCTCCAGCGCCATCCAGGTCGCCTTCTCCCCGGCGTAGAGGATGGCGCCGGCCGCGTCCATGCGGGTGGTCTTGCCGGCGTCGCAGGCCTTGGCCACCGCGTAGACATAGCTCTTGCAGGCATTCATGGTGGTGTAGAGGTCGGCCAACTTGCCCTGCATGAGCTGGAACTCGCCGATCGGCTGGCCGAACTGCTTGCGCTCGTGCACGTAGGGCAGCACCACATCCATACAGGCCTGCATGATACCGAGCGGTCCGGCGGCCAGCACCGCGCGCTCGTAGTCGAGGCCGCTCATCAGCACGTTGACGCCCTTGCCGACGCTGCCCAGCACGTTCTCTTCGGGCACCTCGCAGTCCTCGAAGACCAGCTCGCAGGTCGGGGAACCGCGCATGCCGAGCTTGTCGAGCTTCTGGGCAATGGAGAATCCCTTGAAGTCCTTCTCCACGATGAAGGCCGTGATGCCGCGTGGCCCGGCGTCGGGATCGGTCTTGGCGTAAATCACCAGCGTCTCGGCCTCGTTGGCATTGGTGATCCACATCTTCGAACCGTTGAGGATATAGCGGTCGCCCTTCTTCTCCGCACGGGTGCGCAGGCCGACCACGTCGGAGCCGGCCCCCGTCTCGCTCATGGCCAGGGAGCCGACGTGCTCGCCAGAGATCAGTTTCGGCAGGTAGCGGCGCTTCTGCTCGGCGGAGCCGTTGCGGCGGATCTGGTTGACGCAGAGATTGGAGTGGGCGCCGTAGGACAGACCGACCGAGGCGCTGGCGCGGCTGACCTCCTCCATCGCGATGACGTGCTCGAGATAGCCCAGGCCGGCACCGCCCTCCTCCTCCTCGACCGTGATCCCATGCAGGCCCAGCTCGCCCATCTGCGGCCAAAGGTGACGCGGGAACTGGTCGGTCCTGTCGATCTCGGCCGCCAGAGGCGCGATCTTTTCCTGCGAAAAGCTCATGACGCTGTCGCGCAGCAGGTCGGCCGTCTCGCCGAGGTCGAAGTCCAGGCTGGGAAGCTGGTTGGGGATCATCTCTCGCTCCTCCCGAAGGGGCATTTTCTGTTCGAAGAAAGACGTCGCGCGTGCTTATCCGGCGGCAGGCATGTCGGGACGACCGTCCAGACGCATCAGGGTCTGCTGCATCTTGGCACAGACGCGCTCGCCCTTGGCGCCGAAGACGAGCCCTTCGACGTCGCAGATCGTCAGGGTGCGGCCCGGCTTGTAGACCCGGCCGCGCGCCACCAGCCGGTCGCCCTGCGCCGGTGCCAGCAAGTTGATCTTGAACTCGACGGTCAAGACGGAGGACTCGGGCGGGAAGAGACTGAAGGCCGCGTAACCGCCAGCGGAGTCCATCAGGGTCGAGGTCACGCCGGCATGGAAGAAGCCGTGCTGTTGAGACAGGCCCTCGCGGAAGTCGACGGCGATCTCGACCAGGCCGGGTTCGACACGGCTCAGTTCGGCCCCCAGGGTGGCCATGATACCCTGACGCAAAAAGGATTCGCGGACCTTCGTCTCCCAAGCCGGGTCGCTCGGTTGTAGCGCGCTCACGCCTTCTCCTCTTTTGCGATTTCGCCGAGCCGTTGCCGGCAGCCTCGCTCGACGTCGTTCAACTCCGCCAGGGCCGCCTCCAGATCGGCGCGCTTGGCCTCCAGGTCGGCGCGCCGTTCCGCGATGCGGCCGAGCAGCAGCGAGAGCTGGCCGGCCTCGCCGGTTTCCGCGTCGTGATAGAGACCGATGATTTCGCGGATCTCCCCCAGCGAAAACCCCAGCCGCTTGCCGCGCAGAATCAGGCGCAGGCGCGTGCGGTCGCGCCGACGGTAAACGCGCCGCTGCCCGTCCCGCCGGGGCGTCAGCAGACCTTCGGCCTCGTAGAAGCGGATCGCCCGGGCCGTGGTCGCGAAATCCGTCGCCAGATCGGCGATCCCCCAGGTTTCGCCAGTCCCCTCGGCCGCTGCCGTCCGTCGTTCGAGAAGCTTTACCATAACGGCTTATCTAGCTAACGTTTACGTAAACGTCAAGTTGATGTGGCGACGGTTGGCCCTTCCCTTCCGCGAGACTCGGGAGCGGCAAAGCTGAGGACGACGAAGACCGGGAAGTGGCGAAGGCCGGTAGGCGGCCCTCGCCGCGTCCCTCAGTTCGGGCGTGCCTCGCTTCGAGGCAAAGCGAGATCCGACGTCGCGGCACCGGCAAGCCGCTCGAAGGTCTCCACGATCTGCAGACAGGCCTTGGCGGCTTCGACGCCCTTGACGACGAAGTGCTCCGCGAAGAACTGCAGGTGGGGTGAATGCTCCTGAAACTGATGCGGCGTCAGAACGGCCGAGACGACCGGAACGCCGGTCTCGAGCTGTACCTGCATCAGGGCGTCGATCACCGTGGAGGCAACGAAGTCGTGGCGGTAGATGCCGCCGTCGACGACGAGCCCGGCCGCCACGACGGCATCGAAGCGGCCCGACACGGCCAGCTTCTTGGCCAACAGTGGAATGTCGAAGGATCCTGGCACCTTGAAAACCTCGACGGCCTGCTCCGACAGGCCGCGCCGTGCCAATTCCTCCAGAAAGCCGACCTGGCAATTCTCAACGATCTCGGCGTGCCAGCCGGCCTTGATGAAGGCGATGTTGATCCCTTTGGGGCTGTGACTCTGATTCATGTCATCTCTCCAGTCGACGTGAATCAGGGCGAGCAATCGCAAACATCCCCGTCCCTCTCGGGGACGAGGCGTATCGACCGTTCTCTTCCATCCGGACTATCACCGTCGGCTCCGGTTTCTCACCGGATCTGCTGACCCTTCCGGCTATCGCCGCAAGGCGCTCGCGGGCTCGCACAGGCGTGCTTACCGCCGGTGGGGACTTTCACCCCGCCCTGAGAACATAAGCCCCCTGAACGATCCAAGGGGCGCAAGGACTTTAAGCGGGGACAAAGGGAGCCGACAAGTCGGCGGAGCGACCGTCAGGTCCGATCCGCCAAGAGCTTGATGCCGAAGCCCATGAAAACGGCGCCCGAGAGGGCCGTCAGCCCGCGCTCCGCCCGGCGGTAGAGCTGGGCGATCGGCGGCAAGGTGACGAGCAGAGACATGCTGCCGTACCAGAGGCCCGCCCCCAGACCGACGGCGGCGACCAAGGCCGCAATCAACCAGCCCGGCGCCTCCGGCGGCACGGAGACGGCGAAGAGGCTGGAGTAGAAGGCCGCCGATTTCGCGTTCGCCAGGTTGACCAGCAGGCCTTGCCGCGCGCCGCGCCAGCCGCGCAGCCGGGCCTGGGCGATGCCGCCGGTCTGCAGCCGCGGCGGCTGCCAGGCGCTGCGCAGCAGACCGAGCCCCATCCAGATCAGATAGGCGCCGCCGACCACCATGAGGGCGCCGTAGAGCCAGGGTGCCAGCGCGAAAAGCAGAGTGAGTCCCAGCAGGCTGCCGGCAGCCCACATCATCGAGGCGACCATGATCCCCGACACCACGGAAAGCCCGGCGCTCCGTCCGCCGGCCAGGCTGGCCTGCACGGTGACCAGCAGGTTGGGTCCCGGCGTCATGGCGGCCAGGAGATAGAGCAGCATGACGGTGGCGAAGATGCCCCAGGGATCCAAGACGCCTACCCTCCGAAGTCCTGGTCTACAGTCGGCCTAGAGCGCGCTCTAGAAACGCGCGCCCAGTTCGTACTCCGCCCAGAGCGGGGCGATCTTCGGACGCGCGACCGTGGCCTCCAGAAGGCGCGTGAGCTTCGGCGAGCGATCGAGATGCGCCCGCCCCTCGCGGTGCCAGGCCAGCGCCATGGCGGTGTAGAGATCGGTCAGACAGAAGGTCTCGCCGAGCCAGAACGGCCCCTCGCCCAGAGCCGCCTCGATGATGGCCCAGTCGCGATCGATGCGCGCATTGGCGCCCAACGTCAGGGACTCGGCATGGTCGGGCGTCGCCACATAGCGATCGGGATAGGTTTCCAGAAGATCGACCGGATAGACCTCGCAGGCCAGGAACATCAGCCAACGCAACGCCTGGGCGCGCTCCAGACTGCCGGGGGGCGGGAGCAGTCCAGCCTCGGGTTTCAGCTCGGCAAACCACAGGCAGATCGCGGCGGATTCCGTGACCACACTCCCGTCGTCGAGCACAAGCGTCGGGATCTGCCCCATGGGATTGTAGCGCTTCAGCTCTTCGTAGCCGGCGCGACCGGCCGGATCGTCGGTCCGGTGGTCGGCCCGAACTCTCTGATAGTCCAGCCCGGCCTCGACGGCCACCGCCTCCGGTGCAAAGGAGCCGCAGCGTATGTTCCAGTAGAGTTTCATAGACCGCGCCCTCCCCTCGCGCCGAGAGAGAGACTGCGACGCGGTCCAGGCGGCGACAAGCAACAAAGCCTCATGGCACGCATGAGCGGAGCTAACCTGTCTTGCCTGCGATCAACTTGATGATGGCCGAGTAGTCCAGGTCGGCGTTGCCGGCGTTGGCGAAGAGCGTGTAGAGCGCCGCCGCCTCGGCCCCCAGCGGTGTCGCGGCGCCTGCCTGCTGGGCCGCCGCCTGGGCGAGCTGCAGGTCCTTGTGCATCATCGCCGTGGCGAAGCCGGGCTTGTAGTCGCGGTTCGCCGCGGCGGTCTCCACGACACCCGGCACTGGGTTGTGGTTCAGCATGGCCCAGCAGGACCCCGATGCCGTCGAGGAGATGTCGAACAGCACCTTCGGGTCGAGACCCAGCTTCTCCCCCAGGGTAAAGGCCTCGGAGATCGCGATCATCGAGATGCCGAGGATCATGTTGTTGCAAACTTTGGCGACCTGGCCATTACCGGCGCCGCCGGCGTGAACGACCTTGCCGCCGACGATTTCCAGATAGGGTTTGGCAGCCGCGAAGGCGGCGTCGGCGCCGCCGACCATCATGGTCAGCGTACCCGCCTCGGCCCCCGCCACGCCGCCCGAGACCGGAGCATCGACCATCAGATGACCAGCCTCGGCCGCCGCGACATGCACCGAGCGCGCACTGGCCACGTCGATGGTCGAACTGTCGATCATCACCGTACCCGGCCGCGCGGCGGCGATGACTCCCTCGCCGCCGCCCTCACCGAGGTAGACGGCCGAGACGTGCCGGCCGGCCGGCAGCATGGTGAAGACCACATCCACGTCGCGCGCGGCCGCCGCGGCGGTGTCGACCGATGCGATCCCGGCGGCTTCCGCCGTCGCGACTGCAAAGGGCACGACGTCGAAGCCCTTCACTTTGTGACCGGCCGCGACCAGGTTCCGCGCCATCGGCCCGCCCATGTTGCCGAGGCCGATGAAGCCGATGTCCGCCATGTTCGAATCCTCCCTTTGTTTTTGTTCGCTTTATCGACCGGCCGATAGCGGGCGCCAGTCAGAAGGTCAGGTCGCGCGGGCCGAGCGGTGCGAAGTAGCGCTCGACCACCTCGTCGCCGACCTCCGCAAGACCGGCCGGCTGCCACTTGGGGGCATGGTCCTTGTCGACCAGCACGGCCCGGATGCCTTCGTAGAAGTCGTGGTCCGCCATGGCCGCCTGACTCATGCGGTACTCCATGGTCATGCAAGCATCGAAATCGAGATCGCGCCCGCGAACGAGCTGCTCGGCCGTGACCTTCATGGAGGTCGGCGAACGGCCCTCCAGAATCTCCAATTGCGCCGCGGCCCAAGATCCGCCGTCGGCTTTCAAGGCCGCCAGGATCTCCGCGATGCGGTCCGCGGCGAACAGCCGGTCGATATCGGCGCGCTGTTCGGCCAAGGGCGCCGGCCCCGGGTCGGCAGCGAAGTTCGCGATCGCGGCGTCGACCGCGGCGCCGGCATCGTCACTTTCGGCCAAGGCCTCGGTCAGGGCCGCCTCCAGCTCTCCATGCTTGTCGGAGGGCACGTATTCGGTGGCGACATCGGCGTAGAGGGCGTCCGCCGCCTTCAGGCGTGCGCCGGTCAGGGCCATCCAAAGACCGAGCCGGCCCGGCAGGCGCGGCAGGAACCAACTGCCGCCGACATCGGGGAACAGACCGATCGCCGTTTCCGGCATGGCCGCCAGCGTGCGGTCGCCGGCGACCCGATGCGATCCGTGCACCGACAGCCCGATGCCGCCGCCCATCACGATTCCGTCGATCAGGGCAACGTAGGGCTTGGGAAAGACGTGGATGGTGCGGTTGAGTTTGTATTCCTCGTAGAAGAACTCGCGCGTCAGCGCGCCGCCGTCCTTGCCGGCCTGCCAGACCGCCCGCACGTCGCCGCCGGCGCAGAAGGCCTTCTCCCCCGCGCCCTCGATCACAACGGCCTTGATCGCAGGGTCGCCGGCCCAGGCCTCGAGCTTGGGCTGCAGCGCACGGATCATGCCGAGCGTCAGGGCGTTCAGCGCCTTCGGGCGGTTCAAGGTGATCACGGCCAGCGGACCGCGGATATCGAATAGGATCTCGGGCTCTTCGCTCATCGGCTCCTGCGTCTTCCCTCTCTGCTGTCTTGTTCCCCCGAACGTCTCCGGCGCGGGCGGCGGCAAGGAAGCGCAAAAGCCGTCCCTTTGTCCAGCACGGGCGACGGAGCGATCCCGAAGCCGAAGGCTGCCGCCGGCCTCTGCTACCGGCCAGGGTAGGTTTCACGTCTTGAGTAGGATCGCACCAGCGAGTCCACCCAAGACGACCCTGCTCTAGTCGGCGAGCAGGCGGCGCCCGACGATCATCCGCATGATCTCGTTGGTCCCCTCCAGGATCTGATGTACCCGGAGATCGCGCAGGTAGCGCTCGATGGGATATTCGCGAATATATCCGTAGCCGCCGTGGAGCTGCAGTGCGTCGTTGACGATGGCGAAGCAGGCGTCGGTCGCAAACCGCTTGGCCATGGCGCAATGCTGGGTCGCCTCGGGATCCTTGGCGTCCAACAAGCTGGCGGCGCGGTGAATCAGGAGACGCGCCGCCTCCAGCTCCGTCGCCATGTCGGCCAGCTTGAACTGCAGGGCCTGAAACTCCGCCAGCTTTCGGCCAAACTGGCTGCGCTGTTTGAGATAGTCGCGCGCCGTCTCCAAACAGAAGCGGGCGCCGCCGATGGAACAGGCGCCGATGTTCAAGCGGCCACCGTCCAGGCCCATCATCGCCACCTTGAAGCCGATGCCTTCCCCGCCCAGCCGGTTTTCGACCGGCACGCGCGCATCCTCGAAGATCACCGAACGAGTAGGCTGACTGTTCCAGCCGAGCTTGGCTTCCTTCTTACCGAAGGAGACACCGGGCGTGTCTTTCGGCACCACGAGACTCGAAATGCCGTTCGGCCCCTCTTCTCCGGTTCGGCACATCACGACGTAGACGTCGGACTCACCGCCGCCGGAGATGAAGGCCTTCTGGCCGTTCAGGAGGTAGTGATCGCCGTCGCGCTCGGCTTTTGTCCTCAGGTTGCCGGCGTCCGAGCCATGACCCGGCTCGGTCAGGCAGTAGCTGGCGAACTGCTCCATGGTCATGAGTTTGGGCAGCCAGGCCCGGCGCTGCGCGTCGCTGCCGAAGCGATCGATCATCCAGCAGGCCATGTTATGAATCGAGATATAGGCCGCGGTCGAGGGACAGGCCGCCGCCAGCTCCTCGAAGATGATCGCCGCGTCCAGGCGGCTGAGTCCGGAACCGCCGACGTCCTCGCCGATGTAGATCCCGGCAAAGCCAAGTTCCGCCGCCTTGCGCAATGCCTCCACGGGAAAGATCTCGCCTTCGTCCCAAGCCGCCGCCTGGGAGGCCATCTCCTCGCTGGCGAACTTGCGCGCCATATCCTGAAAGGCCTGCTGATCCTCGCTCAGCCGGAAATCCATCGTTTATCCGCCCTTCTTCGTTTTCTTGCTTTGTTTCGTCACGCTATCAGCGAACTTGGTGTCCCTACCGCCAGTGCGGGCGGCGATCATAGGGTTGGCCTACAAACTGTCAACGCAGGGCCGAAAGCGCAGGCGGATCGCGAAAACAGCAGCTTAGCATAGCGCAGAGGCCGCTACGTTCTCGCCTCAAGAGAAAGATGACGGCTAAGAGCTCCCGAAAGCCGCAAAGGGATCAATTCGGCCTTCACCAAAAGGAAGGGAGTCGGCAAGATAATATGCGTTAGTTGTCATGTACTCCGGCGGCGCAGTCCAGAAAGTGGCGGTCCGCAATACCGGAGATAAGGGCCGGGGCAGGCCGGCAGGGGTAGAGTTCCCAGGTGTCGATAGCGATTGCGAGCGAGTTTTCCGACGGTCTTTACTGGATCGACGACCTAGGCCAGTGGCACAGAGTCGATCCTTCGAGCCCGTTCGAACATCTGCGCGAGCCGATCGCAGAGCGTCAGCAAGGCCACGCCTTCCGATGGCTCGGTATGGTCCGGGTGCTGACCGATGGGGACCGCCTGCACGTCAAGTGGGACGTGCGCCATGTCGAACCGCAGAGCCTCGCCACCGCCGAGGCCTACATCCTGAAAAGCCGCCACCGGGAGGTTCATCTGGACTTCTTCCACGGCGGCTGGAACCGGGAAGTCTTCACGGACCACAAGGCGGCGGCGCAGCGGCTCGACCGCACGCGCGGCTTCCGAAACGTCGCCTTGATCGCGCCTCTGATCGTCGCACGCCTCTCTCCCTACGAGCCGAAGCTGTCGCGCAAGGAGCTGGAGCGTCCGGATGTACCGCTGACGGCCCGCGCTCTTGCGGCCTGGGAAGCTTCCGAACGCATCTGGGCAGAGGATCGGCCGATCAGTTGGCTGGCCGAGCATATCCTCATCATGTCGCCCCCGGCGCCACAGCAGACCCGCGCGCTGATTCATCACATCGGCACCGATCATGCCGTTGCACGCGCGCTGGGCAAGGCGGCGGCACACCGCTTCGAAGGTCGATTTTGCGATTTCCCCTGGCTGCAACCGGAGCAGTTGAACCGTTTGCTCGTCGCCTACCGCGAGGTCGTCGCATCGGGGCGCCCGCACCTGGAGGACGTCCGTTCCCTGATCGCGCCGAGAGGCGACGAGCCGGCCTGGGTGCCCTACCGACGCCTGCTTTTGCCGAGTCACAGCCTCGACGGCGAGCCTCTGGTGCTCTGCCTGGCGGAGATCCGGCAGGACATCTCGATCCCCTTCATGGGTGAGGCGACCTACAACGCCAAACCCGCGGCCTAAGGCTGACAGCTGTGCAGAGCGGGGCACGAGCGCTGGCGTAGCGAGCGCCATCTCGCCGACTCTGTGCCAGATCATAGGCCGATCCAACTTGCGTCTTGACCCGCCATGCGGATTTCCGCATCTTTGGACATCAGCGCCGATTTGAACCTCAGATTGCGGGCGCTTTAGAAATGCGGCTAAAGAGAGGCGGACGTTCCCGCCCCGGCTTGCCGCGGCGGGTTTTTTGTTTCTTGGGACAGCGCGCAGAACGCAGTTGTCCCTGCGGGCCTGGCCGGCCGAACCGGCTCCCGGGATTTGAGGGGCAGCTTGCTCCGGGTCATCAAAAGCTAAAGCGCCACCCCCTGTGGGCCCCTCGCCATCGACCGACGACGCTTGCCCGAAAACGGCAGCGCCGGCGGCCGCCGAACCGATTGCACGCGCGCCGACAGCGGGCGTCCACAAGGAGTTGAGACATGAGCGACCAGACCACAACTGCCACTTCCCGCAACCCGGAGACCCAGGCGCTGCACGCCGGCTGGCGGGCCGACCCGGCCACCGGTGCGGTGGCGGTACCGATCTACCAGACCACCAGCTATCAATTCGACAGCACTCAGCACGCCGAGAACCTCTTCGCGCTGAAGGAACTCGGCAACATCTACAGCCGGATCATGAACCCCACCGTCGATGTGCTGGAAAAGCGCATCACGGCCCTGGAGGGCGGCGCGGCAGCGCTGGCAACCTCGTCCGGGCAGGCCGCCAGCGCCCTGGCGATCCAGAACATCGCCAAGGCGGGCGACAACATCGTCAGCTCGACGGACCTCTATGGCGGGACCTGGAATCTCTTTGCCAACACCTTCGCGACCCAAGGCATCGAGGTGCGCTTCGTCGACCCCAGCGATCCCGAGAACTTCCGTCGCGCAACGGACGAGAAGACACGCGCCTACTACGCCGAAACCCTTCCGAACCCGAAGTTGACGGTCTTCCCGATCGCGGAGGTCGCCACCATCGGGCGGGAACTGGGCGTGCCGCTGATCGTCGACAACACCGCCGCCCCGATCCTCTGCAAGCCGCTGGAGCAAGGTGCCGCCATCGTCGTCTACTCCACGACCAAATGGATCGGCGGCCATGGCACCTCGATCGGCGGCCTGATCGTCGACGGCGGCAGCTTCGACTGGGAAGCCAACGCCGAGCGCTTTCCCCTGTTGAACCAACCGGACCCGAGCTACCACGGCGCCGTCTGGACCCAGGCGGTCAAGCCGCTGGGTCCCATCGCCTACATCATCAAGGCAAGGGTCACGCTGCAGCGGGATCTCGGCGCGGCCATGACGCCGCACAGCGCCTTCCTGTTCTTACAGGGTTTGGAGACGCTGCCGCTGCGGATCCGCGAGCACAGCCGCAACGCACAGGCCGTCGCCGAGTACCTGCGCGATCACCCGGCCGTGCAGTCGGTAACCTATGCCGGCCTGCACAGCGATCCCGAGCAGAAGCGCCGGGCCGAAACCTACCTGCGCGGCGGCTTCGGCGGCTTGGTCGGTTTCGAGCTGAAGGACGGTGCCGAGGCCGGCCGTCGCTTCATCGAAGGACTGGAGCTGTTCTACCACGTGGCCAACATCGGCGACGCCCGCTCGCTGGCGATCCATCCGGCCACCACGACCCATTCGCAGTTGACGGGCGAAGAGCAGCTCGCCAGCGGCGTCACCCCCGGCTATGTGCGTCTCTCGATCGGGATCGAACATATCGACGACATTCTCGCCGACCTGGATCGCGGCCTGGCCGCTGCAGCGCAGAGCCCGGCAAGGGCGGCCGAGTAGACTCCCCCCTTGTGAGACATTCGCTCGTGAGACATAGGGAAGAGGCGGCCGTCCTGGCCGCTTCTTCTCCCTGACAGCAGTCTCCGTGACAGGACAACCGATATGAACCGGCTCGCGCCGCCGGCCCTGCTCGTCGTCGATGCGCAGGTTGCCGTCGACGACCCTCGCTGGGGCCGTCGTAACAATCCGCAGGCGGAGGCCACCATCGCGGCGCTCCTAGAGGCCTGGCGCTTCGCCAAGGCGCCCGTCATCCATGTCCACCAGTTGCCGAGCGAGCCGGGTTCGGCCTTCCAGGGGCCCGGCAGCGCCACCAAACCGGAGGCGCTGCCGCAACGCGACGAATGGCTGATCTGGAAAGCGACAGCTTCAGCTTTTGCCGACACGGTCCTTGCGCGCCTGCTGGGCGCCGCCGAGGCGAAAACGCTAGCCATCTGCGGCTTCGTAACCGAAAACGCGGTCGAGGCAACGGCGCGCGCCGCCGGCACCCTGGGCTACGGCACACAAGTCATCGCCGATGCTTGCGCCACCTTCGACAAAAGAGACTCGAACGGCCATTTGCAGCGGGCCGAGCAGATCCATGCGCTCAGTTTGGAAGGTCTCCGAAGCGCTCGAACTGAAATCGTCGAAAGCACCGCCTTCCTCTGAACCCTGAATCAACTCGCAAGCCTTGCCGCGATCTTGCGCACCCTTGCCCAACCTTCCTGAAGATGACGCTCTTGGGTGTAGGTCTGTCCGACGGACCAGCGAATGACGAAGCGGTCGCCGCCGTCGAGGGGAATGCGTACTTGGGTCAAGTATAGGTAACCGTCATCGTTGACGGCATGTAAAAGCCTCTCGTTGAGAGCGTCCAGCTTCAGCGGATCGCTGACAGCGGACGGTCTGTAGCGGAAGGTAAAAAGAGACAGCTTCGGCGGCGTTGTCAGATCGAAATCCGGTGCCGCGGCAACTTGCGCCGCCAGGTTCTCCGTCCAGACGATGTGGTTGCGCAGCATCTCCTGCAGCTTGGCGACGCCGTAAGAGCGAATCACGAACCAAAGCTTGAGCGCCCGGAAGCGCCGACCGAGCGGTACCGACCAGTCCCGATAGTCGATCACCTGACCGGCCTCGCGCGAGCGCAGGTACTCCGGCAAGATAGAGAGCGTACGTATCAAAGCTTCGCTGTCGCGGACGAAGTGGGCCGAGCAATCGAAGTTGGTAAAGAGCCATTTGTGCGGGTTGAAGACGAAGCTGTCGGCAAGTTCGATCCCTTCGATCATCCAGCGCTGTTCCGGCAGGATCAGAGCCGATCCGGCCCAGGCGGCATCGACATGCAGGAAGACTCCCTGCTTCCGGCAAATCCGGCCGACCGCGGCCAGCGGGTCGACGCCCCCCACGCCGGTGGCGCCGACGGAGGCAACGACGCAGGCGGGCAGGATGCCGGCGGCCTTGTCGGCTTCGATGGCCGCTTCCAATGCCTCGGGCAGCAGGGCGAAGTTCTCATCCACCGGCAGTTTACGCAGATAGTCGCTGCCAATACCGGCAATGCGGACACCCTTCTCCGTGGCGCTGTGGGTCTGAGTCGAGCTGTAGACGGCAAGCCGCGGCCCCGCCTGCAGCCCCTCGGCGTTGCCGCGCCAGCCGAGGACCTTCTCGCGCGCGGTGAGCAGCGCACAGAGGATCGCACTGGAGGCCGAATCCTGAATCACACCCTGGAACCCGGCCGGCAGGCCGAGCATCTGGCGCAGCCAGTCCAGCACCTTGGTTTCCATCTCGGTCGCCGCCGGAGAGGTCTGCCAGAGCATGCACTGGGCGCCGAGGGTCGCGGTCAGCATTTCCGCCAGCACCGAGGGCGGACTGGCATTGGCAGGAAAATAGGCGAAGAACCGCGGGTGCTGCCAATGGGTGATACCGGGCAGCACGTCGCGCTGGAAGTCGGCGAAGATCGTCTCCATCGCCTCACCGTCGAGCGGCGGATGCTCCGCCAGCTTGGCCGCAATCTCCCCCGGCTTCACCTGGGCGCGGACGGGATAGCGCTCCACGCCGGCGAGGTAATCGGCCATCCAATCGATAAAGTCATGGCCGTGGCGTCGGAACTCCTCGATCTCCATGACGGTTCTCGTTCAACCGGCCACAAGGCTGCGCATGTTGAGCACGCCTTGCTCGCCGTGCGGCGCGTAGGCGCGGGCCAGGGCCAGGAAGTCCATGTAGCTGCTGTGCACCCGTCCGGTTACGGCATCGCTGGCGGCAATCTCCTCCAGGACCACGCGGCTTTCTTCGCCCAGGCGTTCGACCACCGCATCCGGGAAGCGGCGCACCTCGACGCCGTGTTCGTCGAGCATCGCCTGGAAGGCGACGATGTTGTGGTAGGTGAAGTCCGCCAGAGTCTCCAGCGACGTGGCCCAGGCCGCCGTGCGCACCGCCTCCTGCAGTTCGTCGCCCAAGCTCTCGAAGGTAGCCGCGTTGAAGATCACCTCCAGGCCGGGACCCGGCTCATGGAAACCGGGCATGTAGTAGTAGCGGGCGAAGCGGTGCAGGCCGAAGGCGATGTCGTTCCAGGGGCCGATCCAGTCGGCGCCATCGACCGTGCCGGCGGCCAGGGCCGGCATGATCTCGCCCGGCGGCGTCAGCACCGGTGCCGCGCCCAGGCGCCGCAGCACCTCGCCACCCAGTCCCGCGATCCGGAACTTAAGGCCCTGGAAGTCCTCGACCGTGGCGATTTCCTTATTGAACCAGCCGCCCGCCTGGGTACCGGACGAGCCGGCATAGAACGGCACCACGCCGAAGGGTGCATAGACCTCTTCCCACAGCGTCTGACCGCCGCCGAAGCGCAGCCAGGCGGTGAACTCCACCGCCGTCATCCCGAAGGGCACGCCGGTGTAGTAGTGCAGCGCCTGAGACTTGCCGACCCAGTAGTAGGGCGTCGCATGGGCCAGGTCGGCCGTCCCCTCGCTGACTGCGTCGAAGGCCTCGAAAGGCGGGACCAGTTCGCCTGCCGGAAACAGTTGGATCTCAAGCCGGCCGCCGCTCAGGGCCATAACGCGCCGGGCGAAGCGGTCGGCATTGACCCCCACCCCCGGCGCATTGACCGGCCAGGTGGTGACCATGATCAGCTTTCTGGGCGCTTGCTGAGCCAGGGCGGGCGCAGCCAAAGGTGCCGAGGCCGCCGCGGCCCCGGCACCTCCGACGGTGGACAGAAATCGGCGGCGGCTGGTCGTCATAGGTTCGCTCCCTCTTGGAGTTTTCACGATTCGAGCGACATTTTGCCCGGCCGGGCCGACTTGCGCCATGACTTGAGCCCTCTGGAGAGGCGGCCTATCCTGTCACTTCAAACAACAAGCGCGCAGCGAGTGCGGCGGAAGGATCGATGCCGGAGGACAGCCCTAGCTTTTTAGCCCAAACGGTCGCGGCGCAGCCCAAGGCTGCCGTCACCGGCGCCTATCCGCAGCTTCGCCTACGCCGCAATCGCACCCATGACTGGACACGTCGGCTGGTGGCCGAAACCCGGCTGGGCGTCAACGATCTGATATGGCCGGTGTTTCTGCGCGACGAGAGCTGCCCCGAAGCCGAGATTGCCTCTATGCCGGGGGTCCGCCGCCTGACGCTGGCCGAACTGCCGGACGCAGTCGGCCGTGCGGCCGAGCTCGGCATTCCGGCGGTCGCCCTCTTCCCCTACGTAGAAGAGGCCAAGAAAACGGCGGCCTGCGAGGAAGCCATCGACCCGGACAACCTGGTCTGCCGCGCAGTTCGCAAGGTCAAGGAAGAGGTTCCCGGTATCGGCGTGATCTGCGACGTGGCCTTGGACCCTTTCAACGCGCTTGGCCATGACGGCATCGTCCATGACGGTCGGGTGCTCAACGACCAGTCGGTCGAGATTCTCTGCCGGCAGGCGGTGATCCAAGCGGACGCGGGCTGCGACCTGGTGGCGCCTTCGGACATGATGGACGGGCGGATCGGCGAAATCCGCCGCAGCCTGGACCTGGCCGGACATGAGGACGTCGCGATCTGTGCCTATGCGGCCAAGTATGCCAGCGCCTACTACGGCCCCTTCCGCGAGGCCATCGGATCCGGCGGCGCGCTGAAGGGCGACAAGAAGACCTATCAGATGAGCCCGGCCAATTCCGACGAAGCCCTGCGCGAGGTCGCTCTCGACCTCGACGAAGGCGCCGACATGGTGATGATCAAGCCCGGCATGCCCTATCTCGACATCATTCGCCGGGTCAAGGAGACCTTCTCGGTCCCTACCCTCGCTTATCAGGTCAGCGGCGAATACGCGATGATCCGCGGCGCCGGGCTTCAGGGCTGGATCGACGGCGATCTGGCGATGATGGAGGCGCTGCTCGGCTTCAAACGCGCGGGTGCCGATGGGATTTTCACCTACTTCGCCATAGCTGCGGCCGAAAAGCTGCGCGCTGGCTGAAGCCCCAGGTCTCTTACGAAGCTCTCGAAACGGCGGTCGTGCCACGGCGTGCGGCTGCCGCGCCCGTGAAAACCCACGTGGCCGCCGCGGGCCGGCGTCAACACCGTCAGATGCCGGTTCTCGGCCCAGGGCTCGCGCAGATAGCTCTCGCCGGGAATCCAGGGATCGTCCAGCGCCGACAGGATCAAGGTCGGCACCGAGATATCGCGCCAGTAGTCCTTGGCTGCGCAGCGCGCGTAGTAGTCTTCGGCGCCGGCAAAACCGTTGGCCGGCGCGACGACCTTTTCGTCGAAGGCCCAGACGCTCCGCACCTCGGTCAATACTTTTGCCTCGGCGGTGCTTTCCGCCTTCATTCGGCTGAGCAGATAACGGTGATAAAGCGCATTGCGCGGCTGCATCATGCGGACCTGCGTCGCCTTCAGGTCGATCGGCGCGGAGACGCTGGCCGCCGCGAGAACCGGCAACGGCAGATCGCCCTCGCCCAGCAGCTTCAACAACATGTTGCCGCCCAGCGAGTACCCCATGGCGAGGAGGCCGCGCTCCATCTCCGGGACCGGCCCCGCCAGTTCGACCAGTGCCCGACGCAGGTCGGCGGAGCGCCCCGCGTGATAGTGGCCCCGGGCCAACGCCCGGCCCGGGCCGGCCCCGCGCAGGTTGAGGCGCACCACTGCATGCCCCAGCCTTAGGAAATGCGCCGCCGTTCCCCGCAGATAGAAGGAGTCTTCGCAGCCGGTCAGACCGTGGATCAGCAGCAGCGGCGGTTTCGTCTGCGGCTCGGCCGGTCGGTGCAGTTTGGCGAGCAGTCGGTCACCGTCGCCGAGATCGAGCTCCAGCCGGCGTTCCGGCCAGGATGAGAGGTCGATGTGCGGACGCACCAGCGTGTTGCGCAGAGTCTGAAGATCGCCGGTCAGCCAGGGAAAGCGGGGCAGGAAATCGAGCGCCATGGCACAGAAGGTAGGACCTTACGTGCCAAGGCAAAGCGCTCGGCGGTCCGATGCAGCGCTCCGGAGGCGGCAGTCGGAGCTGAGGTGGCAGTCAATCGATCAGGCGTGACGCAGATAGACGGCCCAGTAAACGCCGGCCACGCCCAGTCCGCCGCCGAGAATGTTGCCAAGGGTCACCGGGAGCAGGTTGCCGAGGAAAGCGGGGATGTCCAAGCCGCTGCCGGCAAGCTGACCGATGGGGATGAGATACATGTTGGCAACCGAGTGCTCGAAGCCCAGGGCGACGAAGGCGGTGATCGGCCAGAGAATGGCCAGAATCTTTCCGGCGACGGTGTGAGCGGCAAAACAGAGCCAAACCGCCAGGCAGACAAGGGCATTGCAAAGAATGCCGCGCACAAAGGCCTCCAGAGGTCCAAGAGCCGTCTTGCCCTCGGCGATCTTCGCCGCCGTGACGGCCACCTCGCCCAACGCCAGGCTGCCGGACAGCCAAACCAGAACGACCATCGCCCAGGCGCCGATCAGATTGCCGAGATAGACGAGCCCCCAGTTGCGCAGCAACTTGGACGTGGTGACCTTTCGCTCCGCCCAAGCCATCACGATCAGATTGTTGCCGGTAAAGAGTTCCGCGCCGCCGACCACCACCAGAATCAGGCCGAGGCAGAAAGCCAGGCCGCCGAGCAGCCGCGCCGGCCCGAAGCCGAGCGGGCTCCCGGTCATGACCAGCGTGAAGAAAGCTCCGCCGAAGGCAATGAAAACACCAGCCAGAACGGCGAGCACCAACGTCTGGGTGAGCGGCGCCTCGGCCTTCTTCACCCCGGCACCGGCCACCCGCTGCGCAACCTCGGCCGGTGCGTAGGCGTCGATGCTCGTGGGATTGCGTTGCGTCATCCTCGGATCAGCCGGCTGGTCTTTCGGCATCTTTTGCAGTTCCCTTCTCCCGTAGCGAGGAAGACTGCGCGTGCATGCAACGAAACGCGTTGAGGCAAATCAGGCACCCACGCCCGGTCGAGCCGAGGCTTGCATTTGCTTCGACGGCCTGCCGGCCTGCTGTACGCTCACGATGACAGCAAGAGCACAGGAAGACGAGATGAAGGCGCTCGTTCTCGAAGCCCCTCGCACCCTTCGCCTGAGCGAGCGAACGCCCCGCGCCGCGGCTCCCGGCGACGTCGTCGTCGATGTCGAACTGACCGGGATCGGCGGAAGCGAGTATCTCGCCTTTGCAGCGCCGGGCCTACGCAGCTTGCCCAACGTCATGGGCCATGGAATCGTGGGAAGGGGCCCCGATGGCCAACGTGTCGCCATCAATCCGCTACGCAGTTGCGGTGCCTGTCAATTCTGCGCCAAGGGCCTGCGTCAACTCTGCGAAGCCTGGTCCTTGATCGGCGTCCAATGCGACGGAGGTTTTGCAGAACAGGTTACCGTACCTGAGGAGTCGCTGGTTCCCCTGCCCGCCGCTCTCACCTGGGAACAGGCGGCCTTCATCGAGCCCTTCGCCAATTCCGTCAATGCCTGGGATCAGTCCCAAGCGAGCCCCGCAGCCTCGATTGCCGTCCTGGGCGCCGGCGGTCTAGGCTTGGGGCTGGTTGCCCGCGCAAGGGCGGCGGGTTGCTCCACGATCGAGGTCGGGGAGCCCTCACCCACGCGCAGGGAAGCCGCCCGCGTTCTGGGGGCAACGGAGGTCAATTCACAACTGAAGGGGCACTACGATGTGGTTTTCGACAGTGTCGGCTCGACCGAAAGCCGGCAGACAGCGCTAGAGCTGACCCACCGGGGCGGGGCCTGTGTGCTGCTCGGCTTCGCCTCACCTTCGCTGGAGCTCGACGCCGTCAAATTGATCCGCCATCAGAAGCGTTTGATCGGGTCCTTCGTCTACTCCGCACAGCAGTTTCGCCAGGCCGTCGATCTCGCAGCCCGCACGAAGGACGAATGGGTACGAAATCTGAGGTTCTCCGAGGTCGACTCTCTTCTCACAGCCTATCTCGACGGAGATTTTTCCGTCGTCAGGGCAGCACTGAGACCCAAGTGGTAGGGCAAGAGCGACACCGTCTCGGCCTCTTTCAAAGCTTTGCCGCTCACTCCGGCAAACCGGCCTAATCGCGAGCCAGCCAGTCCCGAACGGTCTCCATCTCAAAGGCACTCAGCAGCGCCGGAGCGTGCCCTGCGGCAGGAATTTCGACCAGCTCGGTCGGCGGTCCGCGGTGCGTCATCTCACGTGCGGTTTCGGCCCGCAGCAATTCCGACTGGACACCGCGCAGCAGCAATACCGGGCAGGAGATGCGGTCCCAGACCGGCCAGAGGTCGACATCCTCCAAGGGCTGTCCGACGAAGGCCGCGCCGATCTGCGGATCGTAGTTCGACTGGTAGCCGCCGTCCGGTGCCGGTCGCAGCGAGTCCTCGGTCAGCTTGCGCCACTGGAGATCGCTGAGATCGCCGAAGCTCCCGTAGGTCTGGCGCACATGCCGCTCGGCGTCGGACAGCTCCTCGAAGCTCCAGGACTGGCCGACGTATTCGGCGATGCGCTCCAAAGCTGCCTTGGGGATGAAGGGCCCGACGTCGTTGATCACCATGCGTCTGACCGGATGCCCAACCGAAGCAGTGAGCATCATGCCGATCAAACCGCCCATGGAGGTGCCGATCCAATCGACCTCCTGCACATCCAGACGCGCCAGCAGCGCGGTCATGTCCTGCAGATACTGCGGGTAGCCGTAGTCCGCAGCATTGCCCAGCCAGTCGCTGTCGCCGCGGCCGACTACGTCCGGGCAGATCACACGCCAGCCGGCCCCCGCGAGACAGGCAGCCAGGGTGTCGAAGTCGCGCCCGTTGCGGGTCAGGCCGTGCACGCAAACCGCCGTACGCGACGCGTCCTGCGTGCCCCATTCGCGATAGGCGAGCCGATGAAACCCGCTGCGCGACAGACCCAGAATGTGTCTCTTTTTCGGCGCCACCGTCATCTCCGACAGAGTCCCTAAAGTCCGCGCGCCAGCGGCGCATCCTCGACCGTGACGAAGGTCTCGGGATAGAATCCATTGAAATGCGTGGCCAGGGCATTGGAATAGGCGCCCACCTGATCGACCTCGATCCAGTCCCCCTCACGCAGATCGGCCGGCAGGCGAAACCGCTGGGGCAATACGTCCAGGGAATCGCAGGTCGGGCCGTTGATCACGAACTCCCGCGTCTCCCGGCTGGGCGTCGGACCATCCGGGCGGACCAGGCGCACCGGCAAACGGATGCCAGCGTCCACCATCTCGGACAGGCTGCCGTAAATCCCATCGTTGACGTAAAGCTGGTCCTCCTTGCGGAGCTGCACCTGGATCAAAAGAGAACAGCCGGAGGCGACCAAGGCCCGGCCCGGTTCGCAAAGCACGTCAATACCCTCGAAGCCGTTGGCCTTCAGGCCGCGGCGCACCTCGTCGAGGTAGAGATCCAAGGGGGGCGCGACCATCTCGACATAGTCGGCCGGAAAGCCGCCGCCGACATCGAGACAGGCCAGCTTTACCTTCGCTTCCGCAGCCACGCGCCCGCAAATCTCCAGCGCGGTGCCATAGGCACCCGGCGTCCGGCACTGGCTGCCGACATGGAAGGCCAGTCCGCCCTGGCATCCCGCCGCCTGCGCCCGCTGCAACAGCTCCACGGCCTCGCTCTCCGAGCAACCGAACTTAGCCGCCAGATGATACAGCGTGCCGGGAGCCGGCGGCGTCGTCAGACGCACGACGAAGACCAGGTCCTCGCGCGGCCCCTTACGCGTTTCCTCCAGCACCTTTTCCAATTCGTTGAGATGATCGATCACGAAGTGGCGCACGCCATAGACCTCATAGGCCGTGCGGATCACCGCCCGCCCCTTCACCGGATGCATGAAGTAGGTCTGCGCGTCGGGATAGGCCTCGGAGACCTGAGCGATCTCCGGCAGGCTAGCGGTGTCGAAATGCCGGATACCGGCGTCGTAGAGCGCGCGCAGAACCTGCGGATGCGGGTTGCACTTGACGGCATAGAGCACCGAGCCGGGAAAGCGCTCCAGAAAGGCGCGTGCGTTGGCCGCCAACTGGTGCGGACGCAGCAGGTAGACCGGATAGCTCGGCGACAGCGCCCGCGCCACGGCTTCCGCATCGGCGTAACTGACGGCACGACCACTCT
The DNA here is from genome assembly GCA_052168175.1 of Kiloniellales bacterium. Taxonomy (GTDB): domain Bacteria; phylum Pseudomonadota; class Alphaproteobacteria; order Kiloniellales; family DSM-21159; genus Algihabitans. Next base: position 134,134 of record JBQLZH010000001.1, on the reverse strand, counting down.
GACGCTGGGACATGAGCTCACCTCAGGGACCGGGGCGTTAAAACCGGGAGACATTAAGACCGGGGGGCGTTACCCGCCCTTGATGAGCCTTTCCCGGCGGGGACGCAAGCGCGCAACAGGACGCGGAGCAGCTACCCCAGCCTCAACCGCCGCAGCGCCGCGCCGCCCCCGCCCTCGCGGGCGCGCTTGGCCAGGGCTTTCACGTCGGCGCTCATCGCCACCGTACCCTTGGAGACGAAGGCTTCGTGGTTCTTCTCGATGTCGTCGAGAATGTAGCGGTAGTTGACCATAAGCCCCGCAGACTGACGCAGTCCCTTGGCCGAGGTATCGCCCAGCCAGTTGATCCGCTCCAGCCGTGCGCCGTTGCGCAGATGGAAGCGCGCAACGGGATCGATGGGTGAACCGTCCGTGCGGGTCTCGGTGAAGTACCGGGCCGCGAAGCGCACCAGCGGCCCTTCGAGGGCCTTAACCGCCACGGGGTCCTGGATCCAATCCGGCGAGTCGAGCAGGCTGCGCAGCGCCTCCTGGGTGTCATCGCTGCCGCCCAGCGCGCGCAGGCCGCCGCGCTCGTCCTCGCTAATCGACTGTTCCAAAGACTCGGCGTCCTGGGCATCGAGCCATTTACGCAAGCCCGGGACGGGCGAGAGCGTGGAGAAGATCTTCAGATCGGGGAAGTCACCCGAGAGCTCGCGCACCACCATCTTGATCAGATAGTCGCCGAAGGAGATACCCTGCAAACCGGGCTGGGTGTTGGAAATCGAATAGAAAATCGCCGCGTCGGCGCCCTTCGGGTCCGACGGCGGTGCCTGCTCGTCGAGCAGGGACTGCACCGAACCGGCGATGCCCTTGGTCAAGGCAACCTCGACGAAGGCCAGAGGCTCGTCCGGCATGCGCGGGTGGAACAGCGCGAAGCAGCGCCGGTCGGAATCCAGCCGATTGCGCAGGTCGTCCCAGGAGCGAATCTCGTGCACCGCTTCGTAGGCGATCAGCTTTTCCAGCAGCGAGGCCGGCGAGTTCCAATCGATCCGGCGCAGGTCGAGAAAGCCGACATCGAACCAGGAGGTCAGCAGGTCGTGCAGGTCCTTGTCGAGACCGTGTAAGTAGGCGTCCTGCTTGGCGAGCGGCAGCAGATCGGCTCGCAAGTCGGCCAAGAACTTCACGCCCTCCGGCAAGCCGTTGAACTGGGTCAGCAGTTTTACGCGCGGCGGCACCAGAGCCCGGCGCAGCGCGAGCTGGGCCGAAAGCCGGGCCTCTTCATCTTCTGCCGCCGTGTAGTCGGCCATGGCCGTCTCGACCGCCGTCTGATCGACGGCGAAACGCCGCGCCAGAACCTTCAGGAACAGCACGCGCCCGACTTCGTCGAACTGCAGATAGATCCGCCCGAGCTCGGCTGCGCGGCCGCGCGCCGCAACCTCGCCGCCGCGCGCCTCCAGACACTCGGCCATCAACTTTTCGAGGGCATCGGGATTGCCCGCGGCGCCGGCCGGCAGGGTCACTCCGACGCTGCGGGCCGCCGTGGCGGCAATGTCGCGCCAGGCACTGGAGACGTTGCCGAAGGCGCGCTCGAAAAAGCCCTCCTTGACCGCCTGCTGTTGATCGCTCGTGCTCACAGCTGCCTCCGCTCGACGCTCGGCCTCGCTACTTGATCGCCGGTCCCATCACCAGATCCGGAAGCCAGGTGGCAATACCCGGAAAGACGCACAGGAGCAGGATGGCGACCACCATACATCCAACGTAGGGCAAAGACCCTTTCAAGATCGTTTGCAGTTTGATGTCGGGGGCGATGCCATTGATAACATAAAGATTGAGACCGACCGGCGGGCTGATCAGCCCGATCTCCATGTTGATGGTCAGAACGACGGCAAACCAGTAGGGGTCGAAGCCAGCAGCCGCGACGATGGGCAGCAGGATCGGCGCAGCCATCAGGATGACCGCCACCGGCGGCAGGAAGAAGCCTGCAATCAACAAAAAGATGTTAATCGCGAACATCAGCACCCAGCGGTTGACGTCGAGCTGAGTGATCCACTCGGCGATCGACTGGGTGATGAAGAGGCTGGAGAGCATGTAGCTGAACAGCCCGGAGGCGCCGATGATCAGCAGGATCATCACCGACTCCTTGGTGCAGTCGCGCAAGACGGTCCAGAGCGCCTTCACCTGCCACATGCGGTAGACGACCACCGCCACCACGATGACCAGCAGTGCCCCGACGGCAGCGGTCTCCGACGGTGTGGCGACGCCGCCGTAAAGGGCGAAGAGCACGCCCAGGATGATCGCGATGAAGGGAACCACCCGCGGCAGGGCCGAGAGCTTTTCCGCCCAAGTGTAGACCGTCGGGGTCAGGACCTCGCCCCCACCCTTGCGCCAGGTGTCGTAGATCGACCAGGCCATGAAGAGCCCGACCAGCATCAGCCCGGGCAACGCTCCGGCCAGAAACAGCCGGCCGATCGAGGTCTCAGTGGCGATGCCGTAGACGATCATGGTGACGCTCGGCGGGATCAGGATGCCGAGCGTCCCGCCCGCGGCGATCGAGCCGGAGGCGACGGTATCGGGATAGCCCCGCTTGCGCATCTCCGGAATGCCCATCTTGCCGATGGCCGCGCAGGTCGCCGGCGACGATCCCGAAAGCGCGGAGAATATGGCGCAGGCGCCGAGGTTGGAGACCACAAGCCCGCCCGGTACCCGGGTCAGCCAGCGCTCCAGGGCCTCGTAGAGATCGCTGCCGGCACGGCTGGATGCGACGGCCGCGCCCATCAGGATGAACATCGGGATCGACAGCAGCGCGAAATTGTTCAGCTTGCCGAAGAGAATCTCGGGCAACAGCGTCACCGAGAACCAGCCGTTCCAATCGAAGACCCAGATGAAGCCGACCGAAACCACGATCAGGCCCATGGCGACGGAAATGCCGGAAAAGAGAACGAGGATGGTGGCGACGGCAACCAGCGCCCCCAGAGTCAGCGGATCGAGTTCCATTGCGGCAGCTCCGGATCAGCGCGGCAGGTCGCGCGTCGCACTCTCGGCGGCGGCGGCCGCACCGAGCGCGTCGTCAGGCAGGTCAAAGGGCTTCGCATGCCCGGTCAGAAGCGCCAGCAGATCGGCGATGTACTGCAGGGACATCAGGCCGAAGCCGATGGGTAAAGCGGCGTAGGGAATGTCCAGCGGCACGGCCCAGACCGTGTCCGACGTCCAGTTCCCGACCCAGGCCTCGTGCCACATCTCGAAACCGTAGAAGGTCAGCAGCAGGCAGACGGCCAAAGACAGGAGGTAGGTGCCGATCGCCAGGGCGGTGCGCGCCCGGCCCCGCAGGTAGATCGGCAGGAGATCGACGTTCACGTGCCCGCGCAGCGTCTGCACGTAGGGCATGCCGATCAGCGTCGCCGCCAGCATGCAGTAGGTCACGAACTCCGTCTGCCAGACCGTCGAGGCATTCTCGACATAGCGCAGGTAGACCATCTGACAGACCACGACGATGGAGATGGCGATCATCGCGGCGGCCAGGATGCCGCTGATCAAGGAGATGCGTGAGACGAGGCGAAAGAAAACGGCCATCGGGCAACCACCCTCGAAAGCAAGGGGCCAGCGAAATCCGGCTGACGGCGCGGAGAGGCAGTCGAGCAGAGCGGCAGCCGGGCCCGGAGAGCGACAGTCGCCCTCGGGCCCGGCCGTCCGAACGCCTGCCGGACCTATTCGACCTCTAGGGCCATATCGAGCAAGCGCTGCCCGTCGGGCACGCTCTCGACAAAGGCCTCGTAGGACGACTGCGCGGCGATCTCGCGCCAGGCGTTGAACTCGGCCTCGCTCATCAGGGCGATCTCGACGCCGTTCTCCTCGAACACGCGGCGGGCGTTGGCATCCTGCTTCTTGGCTTCCTCGAAGTAGAAGGCTTCCGCCTTCTCGGCACCGGCCTCCAGCGCCGCGCGCTGGGCGTCATTGAGACGGTCCCAGCTGCGCATGGAAATCAGCACCGGCTGGTACATGAACCAGAGCGCGTAGTCGGCAACCGGCGTGAAGCAGGCGACCTGCTCGTAGATGCGGAAAGAGACGAAACTGGAGGAACTCGTGTTCGCCGCATCCAGCACGCCGGTCTGCATGGCGTTGTAGATCTCCGAAGAGGCCATCGAGGCGATCGAGGCGCCGGCCGACGCCAGCATCTGCTCGAAGGCCTTGCCGGCGGCACGGGTCTGCAGGCCCTGCACGTCGTCCGGCGAGGTGATGCAGCTCTCCTTGCCGGCGAAGCCGCCGGCGAGATAGCCGTCGACCAGGATCTTCACCCCGCTGTCTTCGGCGATGCCCTTGATCTCATCCATGAAGGGCGAGGCGTTCAGACGCGCCGCATGGTCGTGGCTCTTCACCAGACCCGGCATCAGGGTCAGGTTGAATTCCGGGTGGATGCCGCCGGCGTAGGCCAGCGGAAAGACCGTCATGTCGAGCTGGCCGCGACTGGTCGGCTGCCACTGCTCGCGCGCCTTGAACAGACTCTGGGTCGGGAAGATCTGGATCGACAGATCGACACCGGCTTCCTCGACATGAGTCTTGATGATCTCGGCCACCTGGTGCCGAACGTCCGCGGTCGACCATTGGTGCGACAGCCGCAGCGTGGTCTCGGCCTGGGCCTGTCCGGCCAGACCGCCGGTCGCGAGCAGAGCCGCCGCGGCGGCACCGGTAAGAAGCTTGCGCATGGTCCTCCCTTTCCTTTGCGTGAAGCCCACCGGCTGGAGCGATCTTTGCACCCCTTGGCGCACGGCGGGTGGTGTTCTGTAAGCTTGCGATCACGGGCCTCGGCGACGAAACGCCTGTCCCAGCCCGCGGAAACGCGACGATCCTAGCTTCTTGTATACAAGAGCGCAAACCTTGTATGCAAAGTGGCCTCTCATGTATATCTCTAGCCGAACAGTTTTGACGCCGCGCGGAGTCATCCTCACGCAGCGCCGAAAGCACGGCAAAGACGCAAAGAAGGAGGCCGCTGTGGCGGCGGAACGGCGGGCCGACCGCATTCGGCAGAGTCTGGAGCAGGACATCGTCACCGGCCAACTGCCGCCCGCGGCACGCCTGGACGAGGTGCGCCTGGCCGAACGCTTCCAGGTCTCGCGCACGCCGGTTCGCGAGGCCCTGATGCAGCTCTCCGCGAGCGGCCTGGTCGAGATCCGGCCCCGCCAGGGAGCGACGGTCGCGGAGCTGGGCCTCAAACGCATGGTGGAGATGTTCGAGGTCATGGCCGAACTGGAGGGGCTCTGCGCCCGCTTGGCCGCGCGACGCATGAGCCAGGACGAGCGGGCCGAACTGCAACGGCTGCATGAAGACACGCGCCGCTTCGTCGGCGACAACGACCCGGACGCCTATTACGCCGCCAACCTGGATTTCCACGAAGCGATCTACGCCGGCAGCCACAACGGATTTCTCGCCGAGCAGACGCGCGGCCTGCGTCAGCGGCTGACGCCCTATCGCCGGATCCAGTTGCGCCGCGCCGGCCGCCTGGCGGACAGCTTCGCCGAGCACGAGGCGGTGGTGCGCGCGCTACTGTCCAACGACGCCGAGGAGGCGGAGCTGCTGCTGCGCAAGCACGTCACGGTACAGGGCGGCGTCTTCACCGACTTCCTCTCCACCCTACCCTACGGCCCCGGCGAAGCGGGCGAAGGCCGAACTCCCAACCAGGACAGCAGACAACGGACCGCGGGATGAGCGAAAACCTTTACGATATTTTGGCCGAGCACTTCCCGAGCGACCGCGCGAAACCGGTCATGCACCTGGAGGACGGACGCGTTCTGTCCTATGCAGATCTCGAGACGCAGGCCGGCCGCTACGCCCGGCTGCTGACCGATCTTGGGGTCAAGCCGGGCGATCGCATCGCGGTGCAGACCGACAAGTCGGCCAACGCCGTCTTCTTCTATCTGGGCGCCGTGAAGATGGGCGCCGTCTACCTGCCGCTGAACGTCGGCTACACCGGCGCCGAGATCGCCTACTTCCTGGGCGACGCCAAACCGGCCCTTTTCGTCTGCCGGCCGGAAAGCGAAGCGGCCCTGCGCGAGATCGCGACGAACAGCGGCGTGCCCCATGTCCACACGATGGACGCCCAAGGCGGCGGCAGCCTGACCGAGGCTGCGGCTGGACTGGAGCCGCTGGCCGAGAGCTATCCCGCCGCCGCCGACGCGCTGGCCGCGATCCTCTACACCTCCGGCACCACCGGCCGCTCCAAGGGCGCGATGCTGACCCACGGCAACCTCAGCTCCAACGCCCTGGCGCTGAAGGAGATCTGGGGTTTCCGGCCGGGCGACCGGCTGCTGCACATGCTGCCGATCTTCCATGTCCACGGCCTCTTCGTCGCCATCAACACCACCCTGGCCAACGGCAGCGACATGATCTTCCTGCCCAAGTTCGACGCCGCGCAGGCCGTCGCGCTGCTGCCGCGCTGCAGCGTGATGATGGGCGTGCCGACCTTCTACGTGCGCCTGCTGGCCGAGGCCGGCTTCACCAAGGAGGCGGCGGCCGGCATGCGCCTCTTCGTCTCCGGCTCCGCACCGCTGCTGGAAGAGACCTTCGAGGCCTTCGAGCAGCGCACCGGCCAGCGCATTCTGGAACGCTACGGCATGACCGAGTGCGGCATGATCACCTCCAATCCCTATGCCGAAACGCCGGGGCGCCCGCGCCGCGCCGGCACGGTGGGCTTCGCCCTGCCGGAGGTCGAGGTGCGCGTCGCCAACGAGGACGGCCGGGCGCTGGGGACCGAAGAGATCGGCGTGCTGGAGGTCAAGGGCCCCAACGTCTTCAAGGGCTACTGGCAGATGCCGGAGAAGACCGCCGAGGAGTTCCGCGCGGACGGCTTCTTCATCACCGGCGACATGTCGAAGATCGACGCCGAGGGCTACGTCCACATCGTCGGACGTGCCAAGGACCTGGTGATCTCCGGCGGCTACAACGTCTATCCCAAGGAAATCGAGCTGGTGATCGACGCCCTGCCCGGCGTCGCGGAGTCCGCGGTCGTCGGCCTGCCCCACCCCGACTTCGGGGAGGCCGTCACCGCCGTGGTCAAGCGCTGCGGCGAGATCGCCGAAGAGGCGATCATCGAGGCCTGCGCCAAAGACCTTGCCCGCTTCAAAGTGCCCAAGCGCGTCTTCTTCGTCGAGGACCTGCCGCGCAACACCATGGGCAAGGTCCAGAAGGCCGAGCTGCGCAAGGCCTACGGCGAGACCTTCGGAGCCGCCTGAAGCCGGCTCGCGCAGCCTTGTTCGACCTTTCCGGTCTGGCAGCTATCCGGACGCGGCCCTTGCGCTCGCCGGCAGTCTGCGCTTGAACAGCGACAACGACAAAAACGCCTTAACGGGAGACGCCCGATCATGCCAGACGCTTCCACCCTGGTGACCCAAACCGACCCTCACGCGCTGGTGCGCGAGCTGGAGGGCAAGCACCTGATCGACGGTGCTTTGGTGCCGGCCGCCAGCGGCAAGACCTTCGACGTCATCAATCCGGCCAGCCTGCAGGTCATCGGCCAGACCGCGGACGGCGATGCCGAGGACGTCGCCCGCGCCGTCGAGGCCGCCGCAGCGGCCCAGAAGGCCTGGGCCGATATGCCGGCACGGGAACGCGGCAAGCTGATCGTCGCATGCGGTCACTTGCTGGAGCAGCACAAGGAAGAGCTGGCCAAGCTGGTGGCGCTGGAGACCGGCAAGGCCCTCCGCACCGAGAGCCGGGTGGAAGCCGGGGTGCTGGCCGATGCCTTCGTCTTCTACGGCGGACTGGCCAGCGAGCTGAAGGGCGAGTCGGTCCCCTTCAATCCGAAGATGCTGACCGTGACCTCGCGCGAGCCGATCGGGGTGGTCGGGGCGATCATCCCCTGGAACGTCCCGATGATGCTGATGGCCTTCAAGATCGCGCCGGCGCTGGTCGCCGGCAACGCGGTGGTGGTCAAGTCGGCCGAGGAGGCGCCCTACGCCGTCCTGCGCGTCTGCCAGATCATGAACCAGGTGCTGCCCAAGGGCCTGTTCAACCTGCTGTCCGGCTTCGGGCCCGAATGCGGCCAGCCGCTGGTCGCCCATCCCAAGATCGGCAAGGTGACCTTCACCGGCTCGGTGGAGGCCGGCAAGGCGGTCTACCGCACGGCGGCGGAGAAGCTGATCCCGGTCACGCTAGAGCTGGGCGGCAAGTCGCCGATGATCGTGATGGCGGACGCCGACCTGGACAAGGCCGTGGCCGGCGCCGCGTCCGGCATGCGCTTCACCCGCCAGGGCCAGTCCTGCACAGCCTCCAGCCGCATCTACGTGCAGCGCAGCCTGCGCGATGCCTTCGTCGAAAAGCTGAAAACCAAGGTCGATGCCATGGTGATGGGCGATCCGCTGGACGAGGCGACCGACATCGGCACCATCGTCAGCCAGCAGCAGTTCGAGCGCGTGAAGTCCTACATCGCCCAAGGCAAGGCCGAAGGCGGAACGGCGCACCTCTGCTCGCAGGTTCCGACGGACGAGGCGCTGTCGCGCGGCTACTACGTCCAGCCGGTAATCTTCACCGACCTGCCGACCGACTCCCGCCTGATCACCGAGGAAATCTTCGGCCCGGTCACCTGCGTGATCGCCTTCGACGACTACGAGGAGGTCATCGCCGCGGCCAACGACAGCGTCTACGGCCTGGCGGCGACCGTCTGGACCCGCGACCTCAAGACCGCGCTGGATGCGACCAAGCGGCTGGAAGCCGGTTTCGTGCAGGTCAACCAGAACCTGGTGGTGATGCCGAACCTCTCCTACGGCGGCATCAAGCAGTCGGGCCTCGGCAAGGAGGCCTCGCTGGAGGCGATGCTCGAGAACTTCACGCACAAAAAGACCATCATCTTCAACATGGAGTGAGGGCAGCTCCGCGGACATGACCGAAGTCGATCTGAACGAGTATCTCTTTCATCCGGCGCCGGTGGTCAGCCTGCCCGTGTCGGGCCTGGCCGAGCGCTTCCCGGTGCATCGCATCTTCTGCGTCGGCCGGAACTACGCCGACCACGCCCGCGAGATGGGCCACGACCCGGACCGCGAGCCGCCGTTCTTCTTCACCAAGCCGCCGGAGGCCGTGGTGCCGCCCGGCGTACCCTTGCCCTACCCTTCGGCAACCGGGGACCTGCACCACGAGGTCGAACTGGTGGTGGCCCTCGCGGGAAGCGGCCGGGACCTGACGACGGACAGCGCGCTCGACCTGGTCTACGGCTATGCCGTCGGCGTCGACCTGACCCGCCGAGATCTGCAGGCCGAGGCGAAGAAACTCGGCCGCCCCTGGGACGCGGCCAAGGCCTTTGCCGGCTCCGCCCCCTGCTCCGACATCGTGCCGGTCGAGCGGATCGGCCACCCGGCCAAGGGCCGCATCGCGCTCTCGGTCGACGGCGACCTCCGCCAGGACGGCGACCTCGCGCAGATGATCTGGAAGACGCCGGAAATCCTGGCCGAGCTCTCCAAACTCTGGGACCTGCAGGCCGGCGACCTGATCTTCACCGGCACGCCCGCCGGCGTGGGAACGCTGCAGGTGGGGGCGCAGATCGCCTGCGAGATCGAGGGCGTCGGGCAACTGGAAGCAACCTTGCTCGGGTCCAACAACGCCAGCGACTAGCGGTCCGCCGCATCGAAACGCGCCGTCCGCGCCTCGCCGTTCGATATCTCCGGCCCAAGAGGTCCGGATCCGTACCGCCTCGACAGCTGTGCGAACGACAGCCATTCCGTGAGTAAACGAGCCTTGGCGCCGAGTTCTTCAACTTTTGCAAGTGACTCACCTTCGGTGGCATGTTAATCAAATTTTATTAATTATCCGTGCAGCGCGCACGGCCAGGAGAACCGGGGGGACTCCGCGTGAAACTCAAGACACTTCTGACGGTCTCAGGCATGCTGATGCTGCTGGGAACGCCGGCCGGCGCCGCCGTCTACGACTTCAGTAAAGTCGCCCTGACGGGCGAGGCCGCACCCGGCACGACCGGGACCTTCTTAAGACTTGGCTTTACCACCAGTCTGAGCGACACCGGCGAGACGGCGTTTCGTGCCTTCCTGACCGGCCCGGGCATCAGCGGTGCAAACAGTCAGGCCGTCTACAGCGGGTCCGGCAGCAGCCTGGGCCTGGTGGCGCGCAGGGGCGATGTCGCGCCCGGCACGACCGCGACCTTCGACGAGTTTAGCTCCGACCCCCGCCTGAACGCCAACGGCGAGACGGCGTTTGTGGCCGCCCTGAGGGGTACAGGTGCAGATTTCTCCAACAATCAGGCGGTCTTTGCCGAAACCGGCGGCGGGCTGGGCCTGGTGGCGCGAAAGGGGGATCCCGCCCCCGGCACGACCACGACCTTCAACTCTTTTCAAACGCCCCGCCTGAACGCCAACGGACAGACGGCGTTCGTGGGCTTCCTGAACAGCAGCAGAGCCAACAGTCAGGCCATCTTCAGCGGGTCCGGCGGCAACCTGAGCCTGGTGGCGCGCACGGGGAATCCCGCGCCTGGGACGACAGCAACCTTCGGCAGCTTTGGCCTTGGCAACCCAAGCCTGAACGCCAACGGACAGACGGCCTTTCGCGCCCTCCTGACCGGCTCGGGCGTCAACTTCGATAACAACGAGGGCATCTTCGCCGAAACCGGCAGCGGCCTTCGCCTGGTGGCGCGAACGGGGGATCCCGTCCCCGGCATGACCGGGAGTTTCTCCAGACTTGGCAACCCCAGCCTGAATGCTGATGGCGAGACGGCGTTTCGTGCCAGTTTGACAGGCCCGGGCGTCACCTCCGAAAACAACGAGGGCATCTTCGCCGAAACCGCCAGCGGCCTCCGCCTGGTGGCACGCACCGGCGAGGCCGCGCCCGGCACCGACGCGGTCTTCGCCTCCTTTGGCGAGCCCAGCGTGAACGCCAGCGGACAGACGGCCTTTGACGCCTTCCTGACAGGCCCGGGCGTCACCGGCGCGAACAACTGGGGCATCTTCGCCGAAACCGGCGACGGCTTGTGGCTCGTTGTTCGAGAGGGCGATCTGTTCGATGTGGGCGGCGGCGACTTTCGGACCATCGGCGCTCTGTCTTTCGCGGGCGCCTTCAACGATGCCGGAGGGATCGCATTCTTCGCGCGCTTTACCGACGGCACGAGCGGGATCTTCACGGCGGCCCTGTCGGACAGTCCCGCCGTGGTGCCGGTGCCGGCGGCACTGCCGCTCTTCGCCACGGCGCTGCTCGGCCTCGGCCTCCTTCGCCGCTACCGCCGCTCGTCGCTCAGTGCTTAAGAACAGGACGGCGGCAACGGCTCGCGTCCCGGCCGGGCCCGGACGGAGCGACCCGAAGATGGAAGCGAAGCGGGCATGGCGCAGCTTGGCCGTTGCGTTGCTTCTGACCCTGCCGCCGGGCGCGGGGCTGGCGCAGACCAGCCAGTCGGAGGCCGGGGCCGAGCAGGATCCCTTCTTCCAATCCCAGATACCGGAGAATTTTCAGGCGCGTTTCGTCTGCCACCAGGGCGGCCAGATGATCGTCGAGCACGGCGCGGTCACCAGCTTCGCGCCCTCGCGCATTCAGGACATCATGACCTTCTCGCTGATCACGCGCGACGGCCGCAATCACCTCTACTACCTGGGCGAGGGAACCACCTGCGGCCTGACGGTGACGCCCCCCCAGAACTAGAGCTAGAGCGCGATCGTCTCAGGCGGGACCGCCAGAGCGATTCCAGCTAAGGCGATCCTGGTCTAGACCAGCGGCCTAGACCAGCGGCGGGGTCCGCATGGTTTCGGGGATCGGCAGGCCCATGATCTTGAGGATCGTCGGGGCGACCGCGAGCTGGCTGACGCTCCCCTCCATCTCGCCACCGTCTCCACCACAGATATCCCAGAAGGGCACGGGGCGCATGCCCTCTTCGGACCCACCGTGGCGGCCCTCGGCGCTCATGCCATGGTCGGAGGTGACCAGGACGCGATAGCCGGCCGCGCGCCAGACCGGTATCGCCAGGGCCAGTTCGTTGTCGATGTTCCAGACCTGGTGCCGGTACTCGAAGGAGTCGGCGCCGAAGGCATGGCCGACCGCGTCTGCCGCGGCAGAGTGAACCAGCAGATAGTCCGGCGCGTGACGGCGCAGCAGCAGGGTCGCGCTGTTACAGATGTCGTGGTCGCCCGGCATGCTGGGGTTGAAGCGGGTGTGGCGCACCTCCGTATAGAAGCGGCCGTGGGTGACCCAACCGGCGCCCTCGGTAACCTCCAGGTGCTCGACATCATCGAAGGGCGCGGCGTTGAACAGAAGGGCGTAAAGCCGTTCGGCCACGGCGGCCGTGACCCCGCCGGCCTCGCGCACCACGGAAAAGACGTGAGGGGCCGGCGCCATGGCCTGCAGGTCGTTGGAGACCAGACCGTGCTCCGCCGGTGCCGTGCCGCTGTGCAGCGAGGTATAGGCCGGCATGGACAGGCTGGGCAGAACGGCCTGAAGGCGCCAAAGGCGAGCCTGCCCGGCCTCGACCAGTCCCATCAGATAGCCGCACTGCGCCCGCGCCGCCGCATCGCCCAGTGCGTCAATCATCACCAGGATCACCTTCTGTCGATCCATGCCCCCGCTCGCCCTCCCCGAATCGCGCCGTTGGTCGTACCCGGACCCTAGCTCTCCGAGATGACGGCCGCATGAACGACCAGGTCGGAGAGGGCAGAGACAAGAGCGTTGAAGGCCCGCCGCGCGGCGGCGCTCATGCCGCGGGCGCGCAGGTAGCCATGGATCAGGCCCGGCTGGAGGTCGAGCTGGGCGGTGCCGCCCGCCGCCTGCAGGCGCGCGACATAGACCTCGGCATCGTCGCGCAAGGGGTCGTAATGCACCGCCTGGACGAAGGCCGGCGGCAAGCCCGCATAGTCGCGGTTCAACAGAGGCGCCGCGGCCGGATCGCCGGTGCTGGAGCTGCCGAGCCAGGTCTCGTGGTAGTGACGCATGTCGGCACGGCTGAGCCCCGGCGCATCGGGCGTGCGGCAACGCGGCGGATCGTCGAAGGGCAGCCCCAGGTCGGGATAAATCAGAAGCTGCCCCGCCAGCGCCGGCCCGCCCTCTGCCCGCGCCCAGAAGCAGAGCCCCGCCGCCAGGTTCCCGCCGGCCGAATCGCCGCCGACGGCGATCCGCCGGGAATCCAGGTCCAGGCCGGTGGCGTTCCGCAGCAGCCAGGTCAAGGCCGCCCGCGCATCCTCGACGGCGGCCGGAAAGGGGTGTTCCGGCGCCAACCGGTAGTCGACCGACAGCACCGCGACCCCACTCGCCGCCGCCAGGTCTGCACAGCTCGTATCGTGGCTTTCGAGGTTGCCGAACACATAGCCGCCGCCGTGGAAGTAGAGCAGAACGCCCGGCCGCTCAGACGCTTCGGGACGATAAAGCCGCAGCGGAATCTCCCCCGCAGGGCCTGGAGCCGTGAGGTCGCGAACCGCCACACCCTCGGGCCGTTGCCCGGCGAACCGGCGGCAGAGCGCAGCGTAGCAGGCCCGTTGCCGCTGGATCGGAAGCGCGGCGAAGTCCGCCGGAAAGGCCGCCTCCGACAGCGCGATGAAGCCTTGAATCTCGGGATCGATGGTCATGACCGGGCCGCAGAGGTCGCCAACAGCGTTGCGATGCCCTGGCAAGCTAGAGCGCGATCGTCATTGTTGGAAGCGTGTCGGCTTCCGACAGGGACGTGAATCGCGCTCTAAACGACATGAGCAGAGCTGGCTTGGCGGGAGGTAAAGTTGCCGCAAAGGAAAAGGCCCGGCCGGGCGGCCGGGCCTTTCAAACCTCTCCGCCGAACGGCACTCCTCAGTCCTCGCGGAACCGCTTCACGAAGTGCCAGGCCACCGGCACCGTCGCCGCTGCCAGGACCAGCTTCACAGCGGCCCCCGGCAAGAACGGCAGAAGACCCGCTTCGACAGCCCGCTCGAAGCTGCCGAGCGGCACCGAAAGCCAGGTCACGCCGAGCGCAAAGATGATCACGGTGCCAAGCGCCACGGCCGGAACGACGAGCCACAAGCGGCGATCCCAACCGCGCTCGGCCAGCCACCCCATGGCGAGGGTCGCCACCAGAAAACCGATCAGATAGCCGCCGGTCGGCCCCATGAAGTAGGCGAACCCGCCGCCCGCGGCGAAGACCGGCAGCCCGACGGCCCCCTGCAGCAGGTAAAGGCCGACCGTCGCCGCGCCCAGCTGCCAGCCGTAGGCCATGGCAATAACCATCACGACGTAGGTCTGCAGGGTCATCGGCACCGGATACATCGGCAGCTGAACCTTGGCGCTGACCGTCAGAATAGCCGCGCCCAAGAGGGCCAGAACCAGATCGCGGCCCAAACGCTGGGCACGCTCCTCCACGGGCCAGAGAGAATTCACCAATGTCGGGCTGGCAAAGCTGTCTCGTGCGATGTCGGCATGCGCCATAGTAGGCCCACTCCTTCCCGGTCCGGGTTTTGCGGCAGGTCGGCGAGGAACCGCCTGCGTCTTGTTCTCTAGTTCACGGCCGTCCGCCGGTCCGTCGATGTCTTACTTGCTTCTTGATTGTTGGACCCGGCCGCACGCCGGAAGAGGATCGCTATACCAAAGTGAGAGAGAGACGTCATGTTTTTTGCGCAATTGCGCCGGTATTGTCACAAGTGTTAATAGCGTCGCCCCTTGGAAAAAGAATATTGTTTTCAGCGCTCTAGAAAAACATGATTGTTTCTCGTCTGAAATATTCCGTGAGCTGCGGGCTGTCACAGAGACTCGACGCCCCCAGCCACGACTCAGGAGTGTAACAGCAGAGTGCAATCTCACATTGCCGGTTTGGCCGGACTGCTCCATATCCTAGGCATGAAGCGCCGCCTGATGTCTTTCGCCCTCCTCGCCCTCCTTCCCGGGCTGGCTTTACCCGCCGCCGCCGAACTCTATCTGCCCAGCCTCTGGCCGGACCCGGCCAGCCTGAACGGCCCGGCCGGTACGGCCATCACCTTCCCGAGCAGAAGCCCCTTTACCCTGGCGGAAGCAGCGGACGCGCCGGCGGAGGAGGCCATCGGCCAACTGTTCCTGCCGGAAGGCGCATCCCCCGACAACCCGGTGCCGGCGGTCGTGCTGCTGCATGGTGCCGGGGGCGTGATCTCAACGCGCGGGCCGACCTATGCCTTGCAGCTTGCGAACCTCGGGGTCGCGGCACTGGTGGTCGACTCCTTCGCGGCACGGCGCGACCGCGCCGTCGGCTTCGTCGAGCGGCTGCTGGAGATCACCGAGGTGATGCTGGTCGCTGACGCCTATGCCGCCCTCGCCTACCTCGATTCCCGGCCGGAAATCGACGCCGAGCGCGTGGTGCTGACCGGCTTCTCCTACGGCGGCATGGCCAGTACTTTCGCCGCCTATGCACAGGTCGCGGAGGCCCTGGCCCTCAACGGCCGCCGCTTCGCCGGGCACGTCGCCTTCTATGCGCCCTGCATCGCCCGCTTTACCCGCACCGAGACGACCGGTGCGCCGTTGCTGATGCTGTGGGGCGACGGCGACGCTATCGTCGACCCGGAGCGCTGCGCCGAGATTGCCGAAGACCTCCAGACCGGCGGCAGCAGCGTCGAAAAGATCGTCTATGAAGGCGCGCTCCATCAGTGGGACGGCCGTTTCGCGGGGCCGCGTCAGATCGGGCGTAACCTCGCCCCCTGCGACTACCGGGTCGACGAAGACGGCATCGCCTGGGATCGCAGCACCTTCCTGCCCCTGCTCAACCGTATGCTGCGCCAAACCTCGCTGGGACTCTGCACCGATTCCGAGGGCTACATGATCGGCCGTGACGACGCCGTCCGCGCGCTCTCCAACGCCGACCTAGCGACGTTCCTGGAGCGTGTCTTCACGGCGACCCGCTAGATCGCGAGTACCGGAGCCCGTCGGCGGGCACTGCCCCTACCCTAGACACACAGGCGCCTTGCCAATCTGTTTCTTGGCCGCAGACGAACAGTCTGCCACCCTCGCCCGGTCGCACGATGTGTAACTGAACCGGGATCTTGCCCGTGGCTGTGGCCCCACTCGCTCCCGACCGACTGATCGCGCGCTGCGATCCGCAGGCGCTGAGTTTCGCAGATACCACCGAGCTGACTCCTCTGGAGGGCGCACTCGGTCAGAGTCGCGCGCTGGAGGCGATCCGCTTTGCCGCGGACATGGGCCACAGCGGCTACAACCTTTTCGTGATGGGGCCGCCAGGCAGCGGCAAGCGTTCCACGCTCGAACGGCTCTTGCGCGAGCGCGCGGCACGGGATCCGGCGCCGCGCGACTGGATCTACGTCAACACCTTCGACCAACCCAATGCGCCGACCGCCATCGGCCTGCCGCCGGGGCGCGGCGGCAGCCTGCGCGACGCCATGCACCGCCTGATCGAAGACCTGCGAGTTGCCATTCCGGCGGCCTTCGAGAGCGAGGATACGCAGAACCGCCGACAGGCGATTGAAGAGGAGGTCCGCGAGCATCAGGAGACGGCCTTCGATGGCTTGCGCAAACGGGCGGAGGGCCGCGGCATCGCTCTGGTCCGCACCCCCAGCGGCTTCGGTCTCGCGCCGCTGAAAGACGGCCATGTCATCACGCCGGAGGAGTTTCAGAAGCTCCCCGAGGACGAACAGACGCGGATCAAGAGCGACAGCGAGGACCTGCAGAACGACCTCGAGGAGATCGTCAAACAGCTTCCCAAGTGGGACAAGGAACGGCGCAGTGCACTGCGGCAACTCAACGAGGAGGTCACCGCCTTCGCCGTCGGCCAGCCCATCGCCGAACTGCGGCAAGCCTTCGCCGACCTGCCCGAGGTCACCGCGCATCTGGAGGCCGTGCAGGCGGACCTGGTCGAGAACTTCCACCGCATCTTCTTCGCCGAGCGCGCGGCTCAGCAGCAGCACGGCGCCGCCGAAGTCACGACGCCGGCAGCGGCGGGCGCCAACGACGTCGGCGGCTTCAATCGCTACGAGGTCAACTTGCTGGTCGGCCAGGGCGTCGACAGCAAGGGCGCCGAGAGCGCGGGCAATGGCCGAGAGGACTCCCAGGCCTTCGGCGCCCCGGTGATCTACGAGGACAATCCAACCCTCGGCAACCTCGTGGGGCGGATCGAGCATATCGCGCAGATGGGCGCCCTTGTCACCGACTTCAGCTTGATCCGGCCTGGCGCGCTGCATCGGGCCAACGGCGGCTATCTGATCCTCGATGCCGACAAGCTCCTGACCCAGCCCTTTGCTTGGGAAGCGCTCAAGCGGGCGCTGAAGGCCCGGCATATCGCCATCGAGTCCGCCTTGCAGATGATGTCGATGGGCAGCACCATGGCGCTCGAGCCCGAGCCGGTCCCGCTGCGCGTCAAGGTCGCGCTGCTGGGAGATCCGCTGATCTATTACCTGCTCTCCACCTACGACCGCCAGTTCCCGGCGATGTTCAAGGTGGCTGCGGACTTCGACGACCGGCTGCTGCGCGACCCGGAGGGCGAAACGCGTTTCGCGCGCCTGATCGCCACCATGGTTGCACGGGAGGAGCTGCGGCCGGTCACCGCCGAGGGCGTGGCACGCGTGATCGAGCAGGCGGCGCGCCTGGCCCAGGACGGCGCGAAGCTGAGCCTGCTGCTGGAGCCGGTCCTGGACTTGCTGCGCGAGGCCGACTGGCAGGCAGGTCAGGCCGGCGTCCCGAAGATCGCGGCGGCTCAGGTGCAGGCGGCGATCGATGCGCGCGTGCGGCGGGCGGACCGGATGCGGGAACGCGCGCAGGAAGCCATCGCGCGGGATATCCTGCTGATCGAAGCCGAAGGCGAAGAGGTCGGCCAGATCAACGGCTTGGCGGTTCTGCAGCTCGGCGACTTCGCCTTCGGCAAACCCTCCCGCCTGACCGCACGGGTGCGCCTGGGCGGCGGCCGGGTGATCGACATCGAACGCGAGGCGAAGCTCGGGGGCGCCCTCCATACCAAGGGCGTCCTGATCCTCGCCGGCTTCCTCGCCGGCACCTTCGTCCGCGATCTGCCGCTGTCGATCTCGGCGACGCTGGTGTTCGAGCAGTCCTACGGCGGGGTCGACGGCGACAGCGCCTCCTCGGCGGAGCTCTACGCCCTGCTTTCGGCCCTGGCCGAAGTTCCGCTGCGCCAGGACCTGGCCGTTACCGGCTCGGTCAACCAGTACGGCCAGGTGCAGGCCATCGGCGGCGTGAACGAGAAGATCGAGGGCTTCTACGACACCTGCGCCGCAAAGGGACTGACGGGAACGCAGGGCGTGCTGATTCCCGCCGCCAACGTGCAGCACCTGATGCTGCGCCACGACGTGATCGAGGCGGCCGCCGCCGGACGCTTCGCGGTCTATCCGATCAGCAACATCGCGGAGGGCATCGAGCTGCTGACCGGCCTGCCGGCCGGAGCCCGCGATGCCGGCGGCCGCTTCCCGGACGGCAGCCTCTTCGCCAAAGTCGAGGCGCGCCTGCGCAGCTTCGCCGAAGCCCGCCGCGACTTCGGCCGGGATAAGGAAGGCGATAGCGCGGACGGCAGGGAGACGGAGGGTGAGTGACGCCCGGGCCCGCTTCTCCCGCGTTCTCATCCCCTTGGATCCCTCGCCCGAGGCCACGGCAGCGCTTGAAGCGGCGGCAGCGCTTGCCGCCCGGCTGCATCGGCCCCTGGAGGCCGTGTTTATCGAGGATGCCGATCTGCTGGCTTTCGCCGCCCTGCCCTTCACGCGAGAGGTCACATTGAGCGGCCGCCCGGCGCCGGATTTCGATTCCGCACGGGTCGAGCGCGAGCTGCGCCTCCGAGCGCGGGTGCTGAAGGGCCGCGTCGAACGGCTGGCCGTCTCCTACAGCCTCACATGCAGCTTCCGCGTGGTGCGCGGGCGGCGGGAAGAGGAGCTGTCGCGGCTGCATCGGGCCGGCGACCTGCTGGCGCTGAGCGTCGAGGAGGCCGTGCGCCCCGGAGGCAACGTCCTGATGCTGGGGCCGCACTGCCGCCCGCAAAGCGGCCCGGTGATGCTTCTGGTCGGCCAGAGCCCCGATCCTGAAGATCTGTCCCTGGGCGAGGCCCTGGCGCGCGACAGCGGGCAGGAGCTGCTGTTGCTGACGAGCGCGCAGACGACGGACCTCGCCACCACGCGGAGCCATCGCCTGCAGCGCGTTGCGGCAAGCCAACTCGCCGCCGTTCTGCAAGCGCAGCAGGGCGGGTTGATCGTCGCCAGGAAAGCGCTGCTGCCCGAACCGCCGCAGCGCCTCACACGGCGCTTGCGCGTGCCGCTGCTGCTGCTCGACTAGGGCCTGTTGAGGTTCATCTTGCGGTCGTGGTCCGAGCGCCCTCGGCCCGCGGTTAGGAGCGACGAGGAAGGACAGGCCCTAGTTCGGCTGCGCCGTAAAGCTGGGGTTGAGCAGCTCGAGAGTGTCCGCTGGCGTTTCCGCAATGCCGAGCAGCAGCAGCGGCACCTCCTCCACGGGAGCCAGAACGATCTGAAAGCTGCCCGCCTCCAGCATGAAGGTCTCGGCGGCACGCAGCGCTTCCAGGCCCGCGGGTCCGATCTGGAAAGCGCGCACCACCTCGGCTCCGCTGATCATAAACTGTCCAACCAGCTCCTCCGGCGAGAGCCCGGACTCCGAGGCAAAGACCTCGATCGCCGGCCGCAGCAGCCCTAGATCCGACAGGACCAGCTCCGCCTCACCCAAGGTCGCAGCGAGCAATGCGACCTGAAGGTCCGCTTCCGATAGCCCCGCGTGTATGGGAGCGTCCAGATTACCCAAACGAAACGCGACCTCCAGTTCCAGCATATCGTGCAGGGTGATCGTGTTCGCGGCCAACAGGCTCTCGGTCTCCGCGTCGTAGCGCTGGTCGGCGGTCGCAGAAATCACCAGCCGGTCCTCCAGCTCCAAGAGGGACCAGAGACGCCGCGCTTGCGCCGATATGCCAGGGTCGAAAGGAAAGCTCAGTGCCTCCAGCTCGCTCAGGCCGCCGACCACCACGCCATCGACCACCTGCGGATCGCTGAGCCGCAGAGCCGCCAGCTCTACCGGACTGCCGAGGTTCGGCGTCTCCAGGCGCACCCCCTCCAAAGCAAAGCCCGTCAGGGTTTGCGCCAATCCCATGCCGAACTCGAAGCCCAGCTCAAAAGCCTCCATATCCGACAGACCATCGAGGCTCTGCGACGGCAAGGTGAAAAACGGCGAGAGATCCACAGAGGCAAGAGAGAAGGAGTCCACCGTCAACTTTCCCGGGTTCAAGGGCCCGGTTTGCTCCGCCAGCAAATCGCTCATCCGAAACGCGCCAAGCCGACCCTCGGCGACGTCCGCGATCTGCAGATCGCCGAGGGCGATCGATAGGGTTTCGCTCCCGATCTCAAGGCCGTCGGCCTGGAAACTCTCCAGCTCCGCAGCCAACAGGCCGCGGCGCCAGTCGATTGCCTCCGCCGCCTCGGCCTGCCGCAGCATGTCGGAGAGATCCAAGCCGCTCATCGACAGGCCCTGGGCCACGATCAGCGCGTCATCGGTCGGATGCTCGACATCGAGCATGAAGTCCCGAAGGCCGAAGCCCCCCAACCGACCACGATCCATCTCGGTCAGCGTGAGTGCCTGCAGCGAGAAGACGAGCTCGTCGGTTGCCAGCGCAAAATCGTTGGCCTGCAGACTGCCGAGAGTCGTGGCCAGAAGGCCCTGCCGAAGGTCGGCCGGTTCGCCCGAGATCACCACGTCCCGCGCTTCGACACTCTCCACCGTCAGGGCATCCCCGGAACCGGAAGGGTCGCTCAAACTCACCGTGGTCAGCACGATCTGACCCGCCCGGGTTTCACCCTCGTCCGGCTCCAGGCCCAAGACCATCGCCTCGGCAGCGCTCAGCACGCCCATACCGCCGTAGCCGTTGAAGTCGACGGCCGGCGAGGCGAGCGTCACCGAGCGCGCCAGCAGATCCACGTCGTAGGGGCCGTGCGTGAAGACGGCACCCGGCGGCAGGCTGGCCCGGAACTGCGCGAAGCTGCGCTCGACGGCGTCGTTCACCGACGATAGCAGCAGCGCGTAGCCGCCGCCGGCCAACGCAATGACCAGCGCCGCCGCGCTCAATCCCACCCAAGCTCTCTTGCTCATCGCACACCTTTTCCGAGGACAGCATCCGCACGGCGCACAGACTAGCTGTCAAACTATGTCCTTAACGTGAAGAAGCCCGCCGGCCCGCAATCAGCGATAGGCCGGCCGCCAAGGCGACCAGAGCCAGGCCGCCGAATGTCAGGGCGTAACTCTCCAGGGCCGCATAGGCCAGAGCGAACAACGACGGGCCGAAGAGAACGCCGCCGAAGGTCGGAACCAAGGCGCCGGCCGTCGCATTGCCCACCTCGTCGCCAGGCGCGAGCCGCGCGATCTCGGCCATGAAAACGCCGTTCCAGCCGATCGCCGTGCCGCCGAAGACCAGGAAGAGTGCGTAGACGGCCGCCAGTGGCCAAGCCGGCGTCACCAGCGCGGTCGCCAAGGCGGCCAGGAGCATGATTGCGGCAATGGCCAGCATGACGCCGTTGCCGTCGCCGAGCCGGTCGGCCAGCCAGCCCCAAAGCAGACGACCCGCGAACCCGGCTGCCTGGGTCGCGGCGAGCAGGGCCCCCGCCGTCACGAAGTCGAGACCGCCCTCCTTCACCAGAAAGATGACGAGGTAAGCGCTGAGGCAGAGCTGCACGGCGCTGAGGAAAAAAACCGCGACGGACAGCCAGCGCAGCGGCGCGACGCGCAAGACCAGCGACAGGCCGGCGAGGGGACGCCCGAACACCGGCGCAGTGGGATCGCGGTCATCGTCCAGACCGGGCCGCAAGCGCACCAGGGCGAGCAGAAACACCAGGCTGACGATAGCAATTCCGCCGATGGCAGCCTGCCAGCCGAAGGCGACTGCCAGGGCCGGCGTGACCAACCCCGCCAGGATGCCGCCGGCCGGTACGCCGGTCTGCTTGAGCGAAAAGACGATGTTGCGCCGTGTCGGCGGCGCGACCCGCGCCAAGAGATGCGAGGTGGCCGGATTGATCAGCCCATAGCCGAGACCGAGCAGCAAGCCTGCCAGTGCAATACCCGCGGCGGTCCCGCTCGCCGCGACGCCGCAGGCCAGCGCGAAGGCGACCAGCGCCACCTGTCCCTGCCGGCAGGCGCCATAGCGGCGCAACGTCTGCCCGGAGACCAAGGACAACAGCATGGCGACGCCGTAAACCATGGAGACCAGCCAGCCGATCAGCAACGGCTGTAGCGCCAGGTCGGCGCCGATCTCGGTCGCCAAGGCCGGAAAGGCAAGCACGGCCCAGGAGCCGACCATCTGCACCGCAGTGGTCAGCAGCACCACGGTTGCCAGGCGTGCCACGGGGATCCCAGCGTCACTGCCGGCGGTCGAGACGGTCACGACCCGGGCGCAGCCTCGCCGGGTCGGACATCACCGGTCGGGAACAGCTCGGCTGGCGCGGCAAAGGCGTCGAGGAAGAGGCTGCGGAAGTCGGACATCAGTGGCGGGAGACTATCGTTTTGTTCCGCCGGCGGTAGCAGCCCCTCTGCAAGGCCGGCCTGCGCCAAGCGCAGAACCAGCTCGGGACGATCCCCGACAACATGGACCGGTACGACGCTCCTCGTGCCCGGCCCGGAAACGACGGCACCCGCCTCGTGATCGCCGACGATCAGGACCAGCCGTGGGCGCTCCCAAGGCTGCCGAAGCCAGCTCCCAAGCGTGCGCAGCACGTAATCCAGCGCCTCGACATAGGCGGCCCGAACCGCATCGCCGTCGAGCCAGAGCTCGCGCGGCGGGATCGGCGGCTCCGCCCAGGCCGTGAAGAGGGCGCCGTCCCCGATCGCCGACCAGTCGTCGATCACCGGAGGAATCGGCGTCCAGGGCGCATGGCTCGAAATCAAGGCAACCTGGGCGAAGATCGGCGGTCGCCCTGTACCGGCATGTCCGGACTCCGCCAGAACCTCGCGATCCAAGACAGCGAGCGTGTACTGGTCGGGCATGGTGACCCAGGCATAGGGCGGTCCCGCATAGCCCATGTCGTCGCGGAAGTAGTGGCGGTCGAAGGCGAAGAACTCGGCTTCGGGCCAGGCCCGGACGATGGCGGGCATGACCAGCGCCGTTTCATAGCCCGCCGCCGCGAAAACATGAGTCAGTAGCCGGCGCTCGCTGGAGACCAGCAGGTCCCAGCGGTCCTGCGTGTCGATCCAAAGGCCGCTCGCCAAACTGGCGTGGGCCAGCCAGGACTGGCCGCCCCGGGTCGGCGACCGCAGCCAGCCGGAAGCCTGGGCCAGGCCCGCAGCGTTCAGATCCGCCTCGATCTCGCCCAAGGTTTCGAGAAGCCGCGGCGCATAGCGCGGGTCGGTCAAGGCTGCCTGACCGTAGGATTCCACGAAAACCAGTACGACGTCCGCACCGGCGAGCCCGGCCAGCGGATCGGTCGCTTGGAGACCGTCGGCCAGACCGGCGAGCGGATCCTCCGCCAGATCCGCCTCGAACAAGGGACGTTCTTGCGCGACCCGGAGACTGCGCTCCGCCTGAAAGGCGAGGGCGTCGTAGAGGAAGCTGGCGGTCAGCTTCGGCGCCTGGGGCGCTGCCGCCATGCCGGTGAGCGCCACCGCCGCACCGGCGATCGCCAAGCGCGGGGCCGAGGCCGCTTCCAGGCTGCGGCACAATCGCCAGAAAACCCAGAAGACGAGCGGCGGCAGGACAAGCAGCAGCAGCGCGACCGACACGGCGATGCTGAGGCTCATGCTACCGGAGATCAGCTCAAGGGCCGGTTGGACGAGTTGCAGGTCGAGCCAGAGCTTGAGCGGGCGACCGAGCAGGGTGAAGGCCGTACGCTCCATCGCCAGCACAAGGCAGGCGGCGGTCAGCAGGGCGGCAAGCGGCCAAACGACCCAGCGCGCCCGTCCGGGCGGCAGAGCCAGCAGCAGCAATGCGGCGGCCAGTGGCTCCAACGGCAGAGACAGCGCCAGGGCCGGCGCACCGATCAGCAAGGGGGCTTGCGCCAGCGCCGACAGGGCCAGAACCGCGAGACCGATCCGAAGCCAGGGTGCGCGCTCAAGCCCGAGGCTACGGCGGCGGCATTGGACTGGGCGCACGCGACCGGCCAAGCTAGTTTGTCCGCTGTTGTCGTGACTCACCGAAGCCCTGCACCTTTGCCCATGACGTCTCCCGACAGTCTCCCGAAAGCCGCGACCGCCTTTTGGGCCGTCGCGCCCGGTCGCGGTGCCCTGCGCTCCGAAAGCCTGGCCGCGGCACAGACCGGACTGGCCATGGTCCGAACCCTCTATAGTGGGATCAGCCGTGGCACCGAAACGCTGGTTTTACGCGGAGATGTGCCCGAGAGCGAGTACAGCCGGATGCGCGCGCCGCTGCAAGCCGGCGATTTTCCCTTTCCCGTGAAGTACGGCTACGCCAGCGTCGGACAAGTCGAGGCCGGGCCGGACGCGCTGATCGGACAGGAAGTCTTCTGCCTGCATCCGCATCAGGACCGCTACCTCGCGCCGCTTGATCTGCTGCTGCCGTTACCAGAGGGATTGCCAGCGCGCCGGGCCGTGCTCGGCGCCAACATGGAAACCGCCGTCAACGCGCTCTGGGACAGCGGGCTCTGCGCAGGCGATCGGGTCGCGGTGGTCGGCGCGGGCGTCGTCGGCTGCCTGATCGCCCGTCTGGCCGCGACGCTGGCCGGAACGACCGTGCGCCTGATCGACACGGACCCGGCAAAGGCGGAGGTCGCGGCGGCGCTCGACCTGCCCTTTCTCAGTCCGGAGGCAGCGCTCGAAGAGCTTCGGGACATCTGCGATCTGGTCGTTCACGCCAGCGGATCGCCCTCGGGTCTTCCGCCCTGCCTCGCGCTGGCCGGCTTCGAGGCGACGGTCCTGGAACTCTCCTGGTACGGTTCGAAGGACGTCCTCTTGCCCCTAGGCCAGGATTTCCACGCGAAACGACTGCGACTGATCTCCTCTCAGGTCGGCCAGATCTCGCCGGCGCGCCGCGCCCGGCGCAGTCACCGCGACCGCCTGGCCCTGGCGCTCGCACTGCTGCGCGACCCGCTGTTCGATGCCCTCTTGGACGGCGAAGTTGCCTTTACCGAGCTGCCCGAGACCATGGCACGTCTGGCGGCCGGCGAGGCCGCGCTCTGCCGTGTCGTCCGCTACGACTGAACAAGGATGTCCGCATGTTCTCCCTGACGGTGCGCGAGCACATCATGATCGCCCACTCCTTTCGCGGCGAAATCTTCGGACCGGCGCAGAAGCTGCACGGCGCCACCTATCTGGTGGATGTCGAGTTCCGCAGGCCCGAGCTGGATAGCGCAGGGCTGGTGATCGACATCGGTCTTGCGTCTCAGGCGCTGAAGGATCTTCTGAGCCCGCTGAACTACCGGAATCTGGACGACCTCCCCGACTTCGCGGGGCAGAACACCACGACCGAATTCATGGCCAAGGTGATCTTCGACCGTATGGCCGCCCGCATCGCCGATGGCGCGTTGGGCGAGTCAGCCGAGGGCCTCAGCAGCCTGAAGATCACGCTATGGGAAAGTCACGTCGCCTGGGCGGCCTTCGAGGGACCGCTGCCGGCGTGAAACGCCTGATCTTCGCGCTGCCGGGCGACCCGGATACGCGCACCGGCGGCTACCTCTACGACAAGCGGCTGCTGGCCGACCTGGGCCGGCGCGGCTGGACGGTCGAGCTGCTAACGCTCCCCGATGTCATCACCGATATGACGAAGGTGGCGGAGGCCAGCCGTCGACTTGCGTCGATCCCTTCAGACCTGCCGGTCATGATCGACGGCTTGGCGCTGGGGGTCTTGCCGGAAGCCGCCGCCGCCGTCGCGGCCCGCGGACCATTGATCGCCCTGGTGCATCATCCCCTGGCCGAGGAAACGGGGCTCACGCAGGCGCGGGCAAATCAGCTACGCGACCTGGAGCGCGCCGCCCTGAAACCGGCGCATGCGGTCGTCGCGACCTCACCGGCAACGGCCCGCAGCCTGGCAGCCGACTACGACGTCCCGGCGAAGCGGATCGCCGTTGCCGTTCCAGGGGTCGACCCGGCCCCACTGGCCGAAGGCACAGGCGATCCCTTCACGCTGCTGTCCGTCGGCAGCCTGACGCCGCGTAAGGGTCACGCCGTACTGCTGCAAGCGCTCGAAGGGGTTTCGTTCGTCTACTTTCAGTTGTCGATCGTCGGATCCTTGGAGCGCGACCCTAAGGAAGCGAAACGATTGCAAGAACTTGCCGCAGGTCTCCGGCATTCGAGTCGGATAAGCTTTGCAGGAGAGGTCGACGAGGGCAGACTGGCGCAACTGTACCGTGCGGCAGATCTGTTCGTTCTGCCGTCTTTCCATGAAGGATACGGCATGGTTCTAACAGAAGCTCTGGCCTGCGGCCTCCCGATCGTTGCAACAACCGCGGGTGCGATCCCCGAAACGGTGCCTCGCGCTGCCGGCCGACTGCTGCCGCCGGGCGATCCCGCCGCACTGGCAGCCACCCTGGAGACCTTGATGACCGACTCGCAGGCTTACGCCACGCTGCGGGCCGGCGCACGAGCCGCACGTCGCGATCTTCCCCGTTGGGAAGAGACGGCGGACCGCGTTGCAGGGGTCCTGGAAACGCTGGGATGAGCGGGTTCGACGCCGATTGGCTCACGCTGCGTGCACCGGCCGATGTGGCGGCGCGTAACCCGCAGCTTCTGTCGCGCCTCGCGGGCTGGGCCGAAGCCAAGGGGCGGCTGAGTATCCTCGACCTCGGCTGCGGCACCGGCGCGACCCAACGCACGCTCTCGCCGCTGCTGCCGTGCGAGCAGCACTGGCTGTTGATCGACAACGACCCCGCCCTCCTGGCGCTCTGCCCCGAAAGCGGGAAGAACAGCGAGGTGGCAACCATGCAGCTGGATCTCGCCCTCGATCTGGAACTGCTGCCGAACGAGTCCGTCGAACTGGTGACCTGCTCCGCCCTGCTCGACTTGGTATCGGCCGACTGGCTGAACCGCCTCGTCACCCATTTCAGCAAGGCCGCCGTCTACTTCGCACTCACCGTCGACGGACGTATCAGCCTGGAGCCGTCTCTGCCAGAGGATAGGCAGATGCTCGAGCTGGTGGCGGCACATCACGGTCGGGACAAGTCCTTCGGGCCGGCGTTGGGCTACGAAGCTGCCGCCACCGCCGCGACCCTGCTGCGCGAGGCCGGCCGCGAGGTCTGGCTAGAGCCGGCCGATTGGCATCTTGGTCCCGAACACGCCGACTTGCAGTCGGCCTTGCTGGACGGCTACGCCGCCGCAGCGACCGAGCAAACCGGCAAATCGACGGCGACGATTCGGCAGTGGCGGGACGCGCGCCGCCACCTGGTCGAGCAGCACCTTCAGGTCGGTCATATCGACCTGCTCAGTCTCACCGCCTAGCCGCCGCCGTCCCAAGACAACAGCCTTCAGGTTTGGATCACCTCGTAGCCGACCGTCTCCGCCTCGGGTGCGAGCGGCTGCACGGCGGGCGAAATCACCCCGGTCCCCGACAGGGTCGCGCCTTCCCGGCGGATGAACATCTCGTAGCCGTCGCGCATGAGAATGTAGGTGCCCGCGAAGCTGTTATCGCTCAGCCGCACTTGGCCGCGGTGAACGCTCACCGTTGCATGATGCCGCGACACCCAGGGCCGCGGGATCACCACATCGCAGTCGAGGGACCGTCCGATCGAGAGGACCGTACCCTCCCCGCAAGAATGAGTCAGATCGCCGTACCGCAGCCCGAGCGTAATCGACGGCACAAGCCGTTGATGGCGCGTGCGCGTGTGGCCGGTACCGTGACCGAAGGCGACCTGCGTCCGGACCTCGGCATTCTCGTCGGGAAGCAGATACACCACCATCGCCGATGTCTTGCCCTTGAAGGTGACCTGGTCCAAGACCCGCAAGTCCGCAGCCTCCTCGGGCGGCAACTGCGCCACGAAACCCTCGCTCATCAGAATCTCGCCAGGCTTCGCCAGCTCCGCCAGCCGTGCGGTGACATTGACGGAGTCTCCGAAAACGTCAGAGCGCGTCTGGATCATTCGGCCGAAATGCAGGCCGGCATGGAGGTTGAGCGGACCTGCCCGCTGCCGTTCCAGCATACCGCGGGCTGCTCGCAGAGCAGCGATGGCGCTGGGGAAGGTGCAGAGGAGATCGTCGCCCTTCGAGTGTGTGAAGCGCCCCCCGAGCCGACGCGCCATCTTCCGCGAGCTGTCCAGGCTCTCGGTGACCTGCCGCATCGCAGCGGCATCGCCGACCTCTTCGTATAGTCGTGTGCTTCCTGTGATGTCGGCAAGCAGCAGGGCTGCTTCGACCTCGATGCCAGTCATGCGGCTAAGCGCTCTCGCTTCTCAAAGACGGTCTTCGTGCATTCGGATTCATAGGATCGGCCGCTTCAAATTGATAGTCGCCGGCGCCGGTTACACCCTGTCAAGCCGCCCATCCGGGCAGCTTGACAGCTCAGTCCCAGCGACGAAGCATAGGCCCTGAGGTGACAGGTTTGGGGCGGCAGTTGCAATGAGATGAGACTGAAGACTGATCGACCTGGGCTCGACAATGACTCACAAAAAAGCGACCGCTCTCAAAAAAACAGCTCCGGAGATGTACCGCACCAGCGTCCGCGGCGCGGTCATCGCCTGCTCTCTTGCCGTCCTGGCGCCCGCGGCCCTGATGACGGCTTCCGCCAATGCTCAAGACAGCCTGCCCAACGCCTGTCCGGTTGACGGCTGTAGTGTTCGGATCCTCGAGGTAAGCCAGGCGGGCGACGAACTGGCTCTGACCTTCGAGGCCAACTTCCAGCCCGATCTCTCGAAGAACCACGTGCATGTCTGGTGGCGCGAACGCTACGCCGTCGAGCAGGTGAGCAACAATGCCGAAACAGCCTATGGCGTTACGCAGGGCGACTGGCACCCGACAGACGACTACCCCAGCTATCGGACTCAGGGCGCGGCCTCGGCCCATGCCCGTGAGGGCGCCGTCACACTCTGCGTGACGGCCGCGGATCGCAATCACGACATTCTGGATGCCACGGCCTTTCACTGCGTGAACGTGAGCGACAAGCTCTAATCCCCCGGCATGGCCTTGCCTTCCTACGTCGGTCGCTACAAGGTCTGCGACGAGATCGCGACGGGCGGTCTGGCGAGTGTCGTTCAGGCCTGGGACGAGGAACTGGAGTCCTTCGTCGCCATCAAGATCCTGCTACCCGGCCTGACCGGTGACGAGACACTCCGGTCCCGGTTCATGCAGGAAGCCCGGCTGCTGCGGCGGATGCGCTGCGCGCATGTCATCACGGTGCACGACGTCGGGCGGCTGGATGACGGCCGTCCCTACTTCGTCATGGACTTTGCCGACCGGGGCACACTCGCCGACCGCGTTCGTTCCCTGGCCAGAAAGGCTGCAGATCCGCAGGAGGTCGGTGTCTTGGTCGATGCCCTCGCGGATGGGCTGGCTGCCATTCACGAGGCGGGCGTCGTGCACCGCGACATCAAACCCGCCAACATTCTGTTCCAGTCGGCACAGCGATGGACCTCCGACCGGCAGACCGAGCCTGCCAACGGCAAGGCATCGGGATCCCGGCTGGTCGAGATCGACGAACGCATCCTGGTCGGCGATCTTGGCATTGCCAAAGACGTCGCCGAAACGCCCGCGCTGACGACCCTCATTGGCGGGACGCCGCTGTATCAGGCTCCCGAGCAGATCGAGGCCGGCCGGGACGTTACGCCTGCGACGGATATCTACGCCGCAACTGCTGTTCTGTGGAACGTGTTAACGGGACGGTCGCCGCCATCGCCCGGGACGGCGCGCAGTCGCCTGGCGACCCTGCCCTCCGCCTGGCACCACCTTATCGAACAGGGGCTGGACAGCGACCCCGAAGCCCGCTTCACGACGATCGAAAACTGGCGGTCCGCGATTCACGACGTTCTCGCTCACGAAGTCGCAGCCCTCCAGAGTGATCTGCCGACCGAAGTGATCGCTGAAGCCTCGTCCTGCCCCTACAAAGGACTGGCCGCCTATCAGCCGGAAGACAGCCAGTGCTTCTTCGGCCGCGAAGCGCTGGTCGACGAGCTGGTCCGCCGCCTGCAGCTGCGCAGAGTGCTTGTGGTGGGCGGACCATCCGGCAGCGGCAAATCCTCCCTCGTCCGCGCCGGTCTGATTCCCGCACTGAGCGCCGGCGCGCTGCCCGGCAGCGAAAGCTGGCGAAGCGTGCTTTTCACGCCAGGACGCGATCCCATGGCCGAGCTGTACTACGGCATCGCGGAGGCTCTCCCGAACGGCCGACCCACCCTGTCACTCGAGGAGCTTCTCGCACGTCCGACCCTGGCCCGACATCTCAGCCGCACGGGAACCGCGAAACAACCGCTGCTGCTCTGCATCGATCAGTTCGAGGAGGTCTTCACCTTGGCACCGCCAAGCCAACTGGAGACCTTCGTCACGGCGCTGTCGGCGATGACCGATCCCGCCGACAGCCTGATACGGGTCGTTCTCGCGGTCCGCGCGGACTTCTATGGTGTTTGCGCCCAAATCCCCTGGCTGGCCGAGCGCATCACCGCCAATCAGATGCTGGTCGGCCCCATGACGGGATCCGAGCTGCGCCGCGCCATCAGCGAACCGGCCCGACGCTCCGGTCTCTACGTCGAGCGCAACCTGATCGAGGAGATCACCGATCAAGCGGGCGAGGAAGCCGGATCGCTGCCGCTGGTGGCCCACGCGCTCGTCGAGACCTGGTTGCGCCGGCAGGGCAACACCCTGACCATCGAAGGTTTCCGCAAGGCCGGCGGCGTCGCCGGCGCGATCAGCCAGACGGCCGACGCTACCTACGAACAGAGCTTCGATACCCTCGAGCGCGAGGCCACAAAACGCCTGTTCCTGCGGCTCGTCACGCCCGGCGAAGGTACACCGGACACCCGGCGGAGTCTGGCGCGCTCCGACATCGACCAGGATTCCGAACCGCAGGTGATGCAGCAGGTCGTCGAACGCCTGACGGAAGCGCGACTGCTCACCCTCGACGAGCAGAGCGTTCAGATCGCGCATGAGGCGCTACTGCGCACTTGGCCGCGCCTGCGTGTCTGGATCGAGGAAAGCCGCGACGATCTACGGATGCGTCAACGTATCGCCCGAGCCGCGGCGGAGTGGGAGGCGGCCGGTCGCGATCCGGATCTCCTCTATCGTGGAACACCGTTGCTATCGGCCCTGGAATGGCGCGCCCGGAATCCGGATCATCTGGGTGGGCTGGAGCTGACCTTCCTGGAGGCCTCCACAGCGGCAAAAGCGCAGGCGGAGGCCGTCGACGACGAGAGGCGGCGACGGGCGTCCCGGCTACGTCGTCTCGTTGTCTCAGTGCTTTCCGGCCTCGCGGTCGGTGCCTCCGCCGCCTCGGTCGTCGCATTTTTGGCTCTGCGCGAGGCCAAGCAAAACGAACGCGAGGCGGAACTGGCAACGGCCGTCGCGACGGAGCGGTTCGCGGCCGCGCTCGGTGCGGCGGCAAAGGGCCTTGTGGAGACCGATCCGCTGCTCGCCCTCCTGCTCGGCGCGGAAGCTGCTGCTCGTGCCGTTTCCGCTCCG
Source organism: Kiloniellales bacterium (assembly GCA_052168175.1). GTDB lineage: Bacteria > Pseudomonadota > Alphaproteobacteria > Kiloniellales > DSM-21159 > Algihabitans. The sequence continues at coordinate 102,733 of JBQLZH010000001.1, read as the reverse complement.
CCGAGCTACGACGCACGGGCCGCCATGCTGGCCGCCCGACCTCCCCTGACTGGCGACGGTCCGTTCTTGCTCGGAAGCCCGATTCCAGCCGGCGACGCCCTTGCCATCGCGCTGTCGCCCGACGGCGCGCTGCTCGCTACCGGCCTGCGTAACGGATCCATCGACCTGGTCGAAACGGCAACGGGCCTCAGGGTCGGAGCGGACCTGCAGGGCCACAACGGAGGGGTCGAGGACCTGGCCTTCTCTCCCGATGGCCGAAAGTTGGCCTCGGTCGGAGACGACGGCGCGATCCGTCTCTGGACAGTCGACGACGGACAGAGCAAACACCGTTTCGACGTCGAACAGCTCGGGGAAACCGCCGACGTCGTGTGGGATGTGGCCTTTGGACCGGGCGGTAAGATCCTGGCGTCCGCCAGCGAAGACGGCACCGTGCGGCTATGGGATCTCTCCAGGGCCGGACCACCGCCACCACCCTTGATCGACCGCATGAGCGACTTCCTGAGTGTCGCCTTCACCCCCGACGGCGACGGGCTGCTGGCAGGCAATGGCGACGGTGAAATCTACGGATGGAGGTTGCCCTCCGGCGCGCCGCTGTTCGGACCGGTGCGTGGAGCCCATACCAGCGATATCTGGGAGCTGGCGTTCAGTCCGCTCGGCAACCGTTTCGCCACCGCCAGCAGCGACGGTCGTGCGATGCTGCTCGATTATCCGAGCGGCCGTATCCTCGGTCCGGCCTTCGACGGCGTCGAGCGGATCGAGTCCGTCGCCTTCGCGTCCGGCGGTATGACACTGATCGGCGGCGGCTCGGACGGGTCGCTGCACCTCTGGGACATCCAGGCCGAACGCCCTCTCCTCTCGACTCCGAATGGACACAGCCAGGGAATCATCGATATCGAGCTCAGCCAGGACGGCCGCCTGCTGGCGACGCTCGGCCGCGACCAATTGATTCGACTTTGGAGATTCGAGACAGCCTATCCGCTCGCACGAACATGGGCCGTCGCGGGACGAGCGGCAAAGGGATTGGCGATCAGCAGCGATGGCGACCGGCTGGCCGCCGGCGACGACAGAGGCGGAGTGTCGATCTGGTCCCTGCGCAGCGATGAGGCCCCGCTCCGCTTGAGCGGTCATACGCATCAGGTCTGGGCGCTCGCGTTCTCACCGGGTGGCGATCTCCTGGCCTCCGCCGACAGAAACGGGGAGATCCGGCTTTGGAACGCCAGCAGCGGCGCGAGGCTCTGGTCTTCGAGCACTTCGGAGACTGCCGTTTGGTCGCTCGTCTTCTCCACCGACGGCCGTCAGCTGCTCGTCGCCGACGACGCTGGCCTGGATCTGCGGAGCGTCGATAGCGGCGAGCTCGAGAGGCGCTTCCAGCAGCGGGTGGGCAGTAGGATTACGCGCGCGGCACTGGCGCCGGACGGCGATCTGGTTGCGCTTGCCGCATCGGACGGCACGGTCAACCTCTGGGACCTGGAGCGCGCGGCACTGACCCAAGAGCTTCAGGCGGCCGACGACCTGCTCTGGAGCGCGGTCTTCAGTCCCGACGGTCGACTGCTTGCCACGGCCTCCAGCGACGAAGTGGTGGCCGTCTGGGACACCAGGGGCGGCCAGCGTCTTCGCGCTTTGACCGGGCACTCCGGCGGCGCGACGGATCTGGCCTTCCTGGCGGACGGCGTTACGCTGGTCGTCACCGATCGTCGCGGGCGCCTGCACTGGTGGGATGTGCCCAGCGGGCGCAGGCTCGCCAGGAGCCAGCAGGCCCACGAGGGGACCAGCTGGCGGATCGCGCTGCATCCCGACGGCGAGCGCTTTGCCACGGCCGGCGACGACGGCAGGGTCAAGCTGTGGGATGGGCTTAGCCGCAGGGAGGCCTGCCGCATCGGCCGCAGGGCCTTCGACAGGGTTCGCCGGGAACAATACCTCGGCATCGGCGAAAGGGCCGTCGCCTGCGAATGACAGCCTGCTGCCTCGCTCAGATCGACGCTCGCAGATCGCAGTCGAACAGCACGTCGACACCCATAGCATAGGTTCCGCAGACCGGGCGGAGCGCCAGATCCAGATCCTCGATCGGCGGCAGCGAGAGACCGTGTCGCCCCGACCCCAGGATCATCGGCGCGACGGTCACCTGCAGTCTGTCCAGCACCCCGGCCGCCAGCCAGCGCGACACGGTCACACCGCCGCCTTCGACGAAAAGACGCTTCAAACCGCGAGCGCGCAGGACCTCGATCACACCCTTCGGCGCCAGCCGGCCGTCCTCCGCGAGCGGTGCGGCAACGACGTCGGCCTGGCCATGGGGTGCGTCGGCTTCCGCAGCGATCAGCAGGGTCTCGCAGGCGCCGTCGCGGAACACCGCCAGATCCGCCGACAGGCGCCGCTTGGGGTCGAGTACCACCCGCACGGCGTCCGGACCGCCGACGCGCCGAGTGGTCAGACGCGGGTCGTCGAGGGCGGCGGTCGCGCCGCCGACGATCACCGCATCGGCCAGGGCGCGCAGACGGTGCAGATGGTCCAAGTTCTCGGGCCCGGTTACGTAGCGCGAAGCACCGCCTTCCGTCGCGATACGTCCATCGAGCGACTGACCGAGATGGGCCAGCACCCACTCCGTCCGGAGCAGTGGCCGGTAGAGCGGCCAGAGCGACCAGCTCTCGACCGCCCGGGCCGGAGTCCGGCCGGACGCGCGCGCCAGAATCTCTTCCCAGATCGCGGTCTCGGGGCCGCTGAGTTTGCTGCCGTCGGCGGTCATGACCGCTCCAGTATGGCGTAGATATCTCCGGAGCGCTCCGACGGCTGCCGCGCAGCCAGCCAGGTGCGCAGCCCGGTCGCGTCCTGCCAGGCGCCGAGGTCCAGGGTCTCGCCGACGCTGACCGCGTAGCGGTAGCGGCCCAAGCGCTCAAGCCGCGCGATGCAGCCTTCGGCAGCGGCCGGAACCGCGGGCGTGTACTCGAACGACAAAGCCGGAATCGGTGTGGACAGGCCGGACAGGACCTCGGCCTCGTGTCCCTCCACGTCGATCTTGCAGAAAGCCGGCAGGCCATGCCGGGCGATCAGACGGTCGAGCGTCTCGACGGCTACCTCGACCTCGCTCTCCCAGCGCACATGCGAAAAACCGCGCGCCGCTACGACCTGATCTTGCCAAGCGGTATCGAGGGTCGCCAGGGTCGGATGCAGCCGACTGACCGCGAGGCGCGCTCTGCCCTTGTTCGCCGAGACTGCACAGCGTTCGACGGTGACCTCCGGCTGCGCGCGGAACAGCCACTCAAGCCAATCGGCGAACCGGGGTTGCGGCTCGACGGCCACGACCCGCGCACCGAGATCCCGCAAGCTTCGGCTGCGGTTTCCGACATGCGCACCGATGTCGAAAACCAGATCCCCAGGGCCGACGAAGCGCCGATAGAGACGCCGTTCCGCCGACGCGCGCCCGGGCCGGCCGAAGTAGACCAACAGAGAACGGAGGAAGCCCCAAACAGCCGCGGGGCCACCCAAAGGTCGCGGGTCGGTCATGCCGCGTCAGTCTTGCCGGATTGCCTCGGCTTCAATGAGAATCTCCACCTCATCGCCGACCAGACCGTTCTCCACGGCATAGGTCATGCCGAAGTCGCTGCGCTGAATCGTCGTTCGGGCCGAAACACCGGTCACGTAGTTGTCGTTGAAGGGGTACTTTCCGGACTTGTTCCAGGTGACATCCAGAGTGACCGGCCGAGTCACACCGCGAATGGTCAGATCGCCCGTGACGAGGCCGGTGCGATCACCCGTCGGCTCGGCGTCCGTCATCACGAAGGTTATCTCCGGATGGTCGTCCACCGCCAAGAAGTCGTTGCTGCGCACGTGATTGTCGCGGCGCTCGTGCGCCGAGAAGACGGACTCCGCCGCGATCTGCACCTGGAGATCCGAGAGTGCGGGAACCGTCTCATCGAAGACGAAGCTGCCTTCGACCTCCAGAAACTTGCCCAGGGTCTTGGCGAAGCCGATGTGGTCGACCAGAAAGGCAACCGCTACATGCTCGGGGTCCAGCTCGTAGCGCGCCGGCTCCGCCTGGGCGACGGTCGCCGTCATGCCGCCGGCCAGTACCGCGGCAAGAATCGAAGGTTTCATCGCAGATCTCCCAAGAACAGCCTGGTCTGCCGCCGGGATCGGAGCAACCAAAGCATGTCGATAGAGAAGGATAGCGTCAGCAGCAGCAATCCGGCAGCGGCGGCGGCCATGCCCGGCCAACCGGCCAGGGGCGGCGTCAAGGCTGCGATCAGCAGCAGGACCTGCAGTACGAAAACGGTCTTGCGCCGCCACGAGGGCGGCAGCGGTCGGCGAAGCGCGGAGAGGGGTAGCCGCGCAAGGTGAAAGGCATAGTGCCAGAGGCCGGAGATCAGCACCCAAACTCCGGCCTGGCCATCCAGCCAGACCAACAGTGCGAGAACCAGAACGAAGAGGCCGTCGACCTCCTGATCGAAGCGCGCACCGAAGGGACTGGCGCACTGCCGCCGCCGCGCCAGGAAACCGTCGAGCCCGTCCAGCGCAAGCACGGCCAGGGCAAGGAGAGGGATAAACCAGCCGAGCGTCGAGGGCGTTGCCTGGCCGACCAGACCTGCCAGAAGGCAAACCAGGACGGCCCGCAGCAGCGTAACGGCGTTGGCGGGGCCGAAGTCCGTCTGCGGCAGGTGTGCCGGAAGGCCCAGTCGAACCGCCGCAGCGACCGCGAGATAGACGGCCAGGGACTGCCACAACACCGGGTTGGAGAGGCCCTGCAACTCGACCAGAAGCGCCGCTGCCACGGCGGCGCAACAGAGCCCGAGGACCAGGGCGAAAGCCGCCGAGGCCTTGAGTTGGCGAAAGGAAGCGCCGCGAGAAGAGTGCATCAACGACATGGCGAAGACATTCACCGCAGAAACTAGGCCGCTATTGCCGGGACGGCCAGTTCCTACGCCAAGTTGCGCGCTTACGCCGCGACTCTTTCGGCAGGCCGACCGACCGACAGAGCCGACGTCTCCGGCACAGGCTGCAAGCTATGCAGCAAGGCTTCAGCCCGGCGTATCGTCTCCGGCACGAAACGCTCATCCACGGTCGCGAACAGCCAGCGCGTCGCCGCGGCCGCCTTCGGATGAGCCGTGGTCCAAGCAAGCAGCGGTCCACTCGCCCAACCGACCGCAGGCAGCAACAACCAGAAGGTCATGCCGGGCCCTGCCGCGACCAAGGCCAGAGCGGCAAGCAGCGCCGCGCCGACGAGATGCCAACGGTGCCATGTCAGCAACTCGGTCCAGCGCGGGCAGGCTTCGTCACGCTGCTGCCGCCCCCAGCCGCTGTCGCGACCGGCCACCAGTTCCATCAGAAAGCGCGCGTGAAAAAACAGCACGGCCGGCGCCAGCAGCACCGTCAACAGTGTCTCCGCCAAGGTCGAAGCGACCACCGCAAGGGTCCCGCCCATACCGCGCCGGCGCGTCCGGTCGAGCAGGGTATCCAGCAGAGCCAGCAGTTTGGGCGTGAACAGCAAAGTGCCGCTCGCCATCAAGGCACCGGCCGCCAGGAAGGGATCCAACGCCAGCGCGTCGGTCAGCCCCAAGAGCGCCCCACCGATCACCAGCGCCAGCCAGAGCGGTGCGATGGCGTAGGTCGCGATGCCGAGCACCAGATGGATACGGCTGACGGGATGCAGTTTCGGCCAGCCCAGCACGCGCAGATGCTGAAGGTTCCCCTGACACCAGCGCCGGTCCCGCGCCAGGTGGTCCAACAGGCTGGGCGGTGTCTCTTCCCAGCTGCTGCCGAGGTCCGGCAGCATCCAGATCTCCCAGCCACTGCGGCGCAGCAGGGCAGCCTCGACAAAGTCATGGCTGAGAATATGCCCGCCCCAAGGCGCCGCTCCGGTCAAGCGCGGCAGATGTGCACAGTCGGCCCAAGCGCGCGCGCGGATAATGGCGTTGTGGCCCCAGAAGTTCCCGTCCCGTCCCTGCCACAAGGCCTGACCGGTCGCCGCGATCGGCCCCATCAGTGCGGCGGAGAACTGCTGCAGCCGGGCAAACAGACTGTGCCGGCGAGCCAGCCGCGGTGCGGTCTGAATCAATCCGGCCTTCGGGTTCGCTTGCATCGCCCGGACCAACTGCGCCACCGTCTCGCCACTCATCAGGCTGTCGGCGTCCAGCACGAGCAGATGATCGTAGCGCGACGCCCAGCGCCGGCAGAAGTCGGCGATGTTGCCCGCCTTCTTGCCGAGATTGTCCTGCCGGCGGCGGTAGTGCACGGCCATCGGCAGCCGCGCCGCCAGATGGCTGCGCATCGCCTCCTCTTCGACAGCCACAGCATCCTGCCGCGTGTCGCTGAGGATGAAGAGGTCGAACTGTCCGGCGAGGCCGAGCGCCGACAGTTCCTCGCCCATCGCTTGCAGGTTGGCGCCCCAGGCTGCGGGAGATTCTTCGTAGACGGGCATCAGCATCGCCGTGCGCGTAACGATTGGCGCCCGCGCCTTCGGCAGCGCGAGACCGGCCGGCAGCCACTTCAGACGCCGTCCCAAAAAGCCGAGCAGAGCGTGTCCGGCCGACCAGGCGATCCAAAGAGTCGGCAGCATGAACAGCAGGAGCGCCGCCGCATCGGCCGACCCGAAGCCGTCGGCCGCCAAAGCCCGGGCAGCAAGCGACAGGACCGCGAGCGCCCCCAGCAGCGCCGCGGTCAAGGCGATCCCGCGCCGCAGGCATACCAGACACAGACGGTAGAGCAGCCCCGGCGACGCCGGAGCAGCTTCGGCTACGCGGTCCATTGATAGCTCCAGGTTTCGGTTAGGCGCCGGCCGTCGAGCTGCAGATGGCACCACAGTTCGACCGGTCCCTCGCCGGTGGGCTCAAGATTGAAGAAGGCGCGCCATCCCCCCAGAGGTGGATTGGGCTTCGCAATCGGCGGCGAAACGCGCCCGTTTTGGACTTGCACCACGGCATCGACAGCAGCATCAGTTGACAATGTGGCAAGCTCTGGGCCCGCGAAGTCGATCACAAATTTGCGCCTCGGCCCCTCTTGCTGCTCCTGCGATCTGCCGTCGTCGACCGCCCCGGCCCAGGTTGCCGCGACTTCGCCCAGTTCGGACTCGACGGGCGCCGTCCAGCACCAATGCAGGCGATAGCGTAGCGATTTCGGCTGCAGCGGCTCGGCCGGTTCGGCCGAAACCCAGGCCGCCACGATGTTGTCATGGGTCTCGTCCGGCGTCGGCAACTCGATCAACTCGACCCGGCCCGGTCCCCAGGCGTCGAGGGGTTCGACCCAAAGACTGGGGCGCAGGTCATAGCGCGCCTCCAGGTCCTGGTAGTCCTGGAAGCTCCGGGTTCTTTGCATCAGCCCGAAGCCCCGTGGGCTGTCGTCGCCGAACACGCTGATCCGCGGTTGCGAGGGGTTGACCAGCGGTCGCCAGATCCGCTCGCCCCGGCCGGTGTAAAGCGCCAAACCGTCGGAGTCGTGCACCCGCGGCCTAAAATCCTCGCCGGTGCGACGGTGGTGGGGCGCGAGCAGGAACATCGAGGTGAGCGGTGCGACCCCAAGCTTATTGATCGTCCGGCGCGGGAACACGACCGCCTCCACGTCACAGATCGTGCTCTCGCCGGGGCGAAAGACGAAACTGTAGGCACCAGTGATGCTATTGCCCTCCAGCAGCGCATGCACGGTCAGCTGACCGGCGCCCGGGTCCGGCTGTTCCAGCCAGAATTCCGTGAAGGCCGGGAACTCTTCGCCGTCCGGCGCCAAGCTGTCGACCGCAATCCCACGCGCCGACACCCCAAAGTGATGCCCTCGGCCCAACGCACGGAAATAGCTGGCGCCCAGAAAGGCGGCCAGTTCGTCCTGCACACCGGGGGCGTTCAGTGGATAGAAAGTTCGAAAGCCTGCGAAACCCAGAGACTGCGGTAAAGGTCCCGGATCACCGACCAGCGGTCCGAAGCGGAACAGCGAGGGATCGTAGCGCAGCTCACGCGCAACGCCCTCCGAAACGTCGTGTATCTTCACCACGCGCCGATACAAGAAGCCGGGGTGAAAGAACTCCGAGGTGAAACGCGAACCCGTTTCCGCCCAGAGCGCCTTGCTTCGGTCGTAGCGAATATCTCGGTATGCGTCGTAGCCGAGCTCGGCGAGAGGCCCCTCGATCGGCTGCCCAACCCGCGGAGGTTGGGTGGCAAGATCGCGCGCTCTTGCCCTGATATCTTCGACCGAGAAAGGCACTGCTTCGCCGACGTCAGGCGCAGCCAAGGATCTACGCCCGCCGATCAGGTCAGCGGCCCAGGTCGCAGACGACAAAGAGAGCATGGCGACCAGAAAGTGACGTCTGTTCATATTCACACATGACTATGTAAGAAAGCTGCTGCGCGCCCAGTTTCACGTGCGGCTGCAGGCTGGCGGGTTGTCCTGAGGGTCGCGAACTCCGCGGCTCAGAAAAGTTAACGGCGGCATTGCGAAACGGTTCGGTAAAATTTTGTGAGATACTTGTGGTTGATGCCGATTCTCAGTCGGCCTCGTTCTGAAGAAAAAATGGTTTACATTCCGAATCAGTTCCACCGGAGTGTGATAAGGTGTGAGCATGAATATCCTGCTCGTGGATGATGACCAAGACCTGCGCGGGATGGTGATGACCCTGCTTGCGCGGGACCGCTTCGAGGCGCGCGAAGCCGAGACTGCGGCGGACATGCGCCGGCAACTGAGCGAACAGACACCCGATCTGATTCTGCTGGATGTCCGCCTACCGGATGCAGACGGTTTCGAGTTGTTGAAAGAGATCCGGCAAGACAGCGCCATCCCCGTCATCATGCTAACCGGAGTCGATACGCCGGTCGATCGCGTATTGGGTCTCGAGTTCGGGGCAGACGACTATATCTGCAAGCCCTTCGAGCCGCGCGAACTGGTTGCACGAATCAAAACCGTGCTCCGCCGCAGTAATCCCCGCGAGGAGGTCGGCGGCGATCAGGAAAGCGTCACGCTGCACTTCGCCGGCTATGTGCTGGATCTCACCCACCGTCAGCTGATGCGGGAGGGCGGTGAGGACATCGAGCTGACCAGCGGCGAGTTCGACCTGCTTCGGGCGCTCGCCGAAGCCCCGAACCGTCCCCTGACCCGCGACCGGCTTCTCGATCTCACCCGCTCACGCGAATGGTCGCCCTTCGACCGCTCGGTGGACGTCCTGATCGGCCGCATCCGGAAAAAGCTGGAGCCCGATCCGACACGCCCCACGCTGATCAAGACGGTTCGGACCGTAGGTTACATTCTCGCGAGCAAGGTCGAGCGCCGCGGCGCGCGCGCGAACAGCAATCCAACTGCCTCCGGCATGACAGCCTGAAGCCGGATCGTCCTAGGTTGCGGCAGGATAGGCGACGGTCGATGCCAGCGCAGTTTCGAGCGCACCGAGCAGAGTGCGGCGGCTGAAGGGCTTGTGCAGGATTTCGGTGGCCCCGAGCTGTGCGGCACAGTCGAGGAGGTCCAGCTTGTCGGGCCAGCGTCCGCCACCGGACATGACGATGATCGGCAGATCGCTGCACTCTTCGCGGAAGGCGCGAAGCGTTTCGATGCCGTCTCGCTGCGGCATGAACAGATCGGTGATGACCAGGTCGGCCCAGCGGACCCATCCCGGCAGATCGTTGAAGACCTCGCAGCCGTCCCCGGCGACAATGGCCTCGTGTCCCGCCCGCTGGAGCTGAAGGCGTAAAAGTTCGCGCAAATCCTCGTCGTCGTCGATGATCAGGATGTTGGCCACGCCGCGCCTCCCCACTGGCTGTGGACGAAGCCTGGCAAACTCACGCAAATGCCGGATAACTCGGTGATGAACCAGCGGTAATGAAGCGTAAACGTTCGTTTACGCAACGCGATGCGACCGCGGAGTCCGGCCCTTCGGGCGACGCACCTGCAGGGCCCGCTGGACAGCCTCGCGCAAGGCCGCAGGCTCCAGGGGTTTGCGCAGCAGCGCAACAGCGCCACTGTCTCGCGCCCGGCTTCCCTCCAGGCTCTCGGTGGAAGCGGCCATGAGAATCACCGGCACGTCCGGACGCTGCCGCTGCAGCAGCGTGACGGGATCGTCTTCGTCGTTCGACGTCAGGTTCCGTTCGCTGAGAACCAGGTCGACGTCCGGCCGTCGCTGCAGCCGTTCCACAGCGTCCCCTATCGAGCCGACGATCTCGACATCCGGAGCGCCGAGCCGGCGCAGGCCGACGGCCACCACTTCGGCCACTTCCGGATCCTCGTCAACGACGAGAATCCGAGCGCCGACTTGCCGGTCCGGCGTCTCAGTCGTTCGGCTGTCGGTCTCGGCCGTCACGTCGCTCGCCCAGGCAGGTAAGAAGACCGACATGCGAGTCCCGCCGTCAGGCGAGGTCTCGACGGCCAAGGCGCCGCCGTGCGCCACGACGATCCCGTGGACCGCTGCGAGCCCCAATCCGCTGCCCTGCTCCAGGGGTTTGGTGGTGAAGAAGGGATCGAAGATCCGTTCCAGCGTCGCCAGATCCATCCCCGCCCCGTCGTCCGTCACCTCCAGCACATGATAGCGCGCCGGCGGCAGGAGACCGGCCCACAGGCGGTTACGGCCGTCGCTGCCCGCCTCCACGCTCGTCGGAACCGGCGCGCTGGTGGTCAAGCGATAGGGCTCGGCCAGGTTGGCGGCCCGGCTGCCATCGGTGGAGAGGGTGTAAAGCGCCAGCTCTATGCTGCCGCCGCTCTCACCGATGGCGTCTTGCGCATTGACGCTGAGGTTCATCAGAACCTGAGCCATCTGTGCTGCGTCGGCATACACCACCGCACCCGGCGCATCGTTTCGAAAGTGAGCGCGAATGGTTCCGGGCAGACTGGCGCTCAGCAGTTCGAACGCCTCCTGAGCCATCTCATCGAGCCGAACGGGCTGACGCAGTCCTCCGCCGTGCCGGCCAAAGTCGAGGAGCTGGGCCACCAGCGCGGCAGCACGCTGACTGTCGCTCAGGATCTTCTCGGCGTAGGCCCGCTCGGAGGAGTCCGGCGCCAGGTCCTCGCGCAGGAAGTTGGCATAGCCCTGGATCGACATCAGGACGTTGTTGAAATCATGGGCGACACCGCCGGCCAGACGACCCAGCGCCTCGGTCTTCTGGGCACGGTAGAACTGAGCCTGCAGCTCGAGCTGCTCCCGCTCAGCACGTCGCAGGCTGGTGATGTCCGAGCGCAGGCTGACCCGGCCACCGTCGGCCGTCACGTACTCCTGAATCCGGATTTGCGTGCCGTCAGGGTTGGTCAGCTCGATCGGCTCGTCGGGGTGCATCAGCTCGGACAGACGCCGCTCCGCCGCCTTGACCGGAGAAACATCGCGGCCGTAGTGGCCCAGATTGGCGGAGGCGCGGATGACGGAGCGGTAGTCGTCTCCGACCCTGAAGCCACGCAGCTCGGTCGGCAGCAACTCGTAGAAACGCTCGTTGACCAGCACCACGCGCAGGTCGGCGTCGAGCAGCAGAAAACCGTCCGAAACGCTGTCGAGCGCTACATGCAGTCGTCTTTCAGCGCTTTCCGCCGTCTCGCGGGCACGCTCGGCTTCGGTCGTCAGCCGCCCGGCGAGGCGGTTCTGTTGCCACAGCAGCAGGATCAGGATCCCGCCAGCGACCAGCATCACCGTGTAGGCGAAGGTCACTTCGCGCTGCAAATCGAGGATATGCTGGTTGCTGGCGTTGAAGTAGTCGCGGTGCAGCACCCGCAACGACAGCTCCTGGATCGGAGCGTCATAGCTGTCCAAGCGCGCGCGTGCCGGTACGAAGCTCTCAGGCCGCGCGGGGTCGAGAGCGGCCAGGTCCGCTTCCAGGTTGGGCAGGTCCTCGAAGACCTCCCGGATCGGCACCATCATGTCGGCGATGGACCGCAGCCCGCTGCCCCGGTCGGAGTCCAGCACCAGCGGAAAGCGGGACCAGAAGATGTCGAAGCGCTCGACGACCGCCTGGCGGTTGGCCTCGGTCGGCTCGGCCTGATAGCGGTCCAGCAGGGACGACAGGCGGAGATGTTCGGTCTGGACCTGCACGGTAAGCCAGGCGCCCGAGCGATAGAGGGCCATAACCGTGCCCTTCTCCTCGAACATCCGCAGGCCGAGATATCCGGTGGCGCTGGTAAAGACCGCGGCAACGGCGATCAAGGCTATGACGAGCATACGCCGCGACCGCACCACTGCGGGCGCCCATCCCACTCTCTGCCGGTTTGACTCCGCCACCGAACCGCCTCGAACACTTTCCAGCGCTACTAAGTGTTGGCGTCGTTGGTAAACTCACAACGCCTCATACGCGGATTTGCGTAACGTTTTGTAACGCGTAGATCGTGTAGACCTTCGCCGGATCGCTTCAGGCGAGATTGCTCGAGGGGTGGACCCCTAGCGGCGCAGCACCACGAAGGATTCATTCTCGAACCAGAGACCCTTGTGCCGTTGCAGCACCTCCTGCGTCACCTCCAGGTAGCGCCCGCTGGTGATCGCGTCGGTCAGGCGATGGTCCTCGATCTGCGCGACATAGACGGCGGCGTTCCAGGCCGCCAGCAGCGTCGAGGTGCCGATGGAGGAGTCCAGCTCGCCGGCCGAGAGCTGCAGACCGTAGGTGAAGGCCACCTGCTCCGGCTGCTCCTCGGGGGCCGGCACGAGAAAGGCTTCGCCCAGCTCGCGCGCCAGGGTCTGCGTCAGGGCCGCCCGCGGCGTCGCGAAGGGCGCTTCCTCGGGCCAGATGCCCCGGATGATCTGCAGGCCCGGATCGCGCCCGGTGGACTGGACGACGACCAGCCGGCCCGAAGGCGCCAGGGCGCGGGCGAGCGGCGCCAGGACGTTGCGGACCTTGCGCTCGGCGGAGAGACGCGCCCGGAACGGCTGCGAGGCGATGATCAGATCGTAGGGAAGCTGCGCCGCCTGCGGCCGTGGAATGACGCTGTCCAGCACGAAGCGCTGATCCGCCCGGTAGAGCACCAGCACCGCGGGCGCCACGTAGGAGGGATTGCCGGTCGTCGGATTGGTCCGCGTGGCCCAAGCGGAGGCGACGAAGTCCATCTGCGCCTGGATCTGGGATTCCAGTTCGTAGCCCGACGTCCCGGTCAAGGGCACCTCGCGCCAGGCGACCCGGCCGCGGTCCCCCGCCTGCCGCGGCGTCAGCCAGGGCGCCTCGCTGTAGAGCATGTTGGTGAAGACCAGCACCGTCTGGGGGTGCTCGACCAGACGATCCGCCACCTTCTGCAGGGCCAGCCGCACGTCCTCGCCGCTGATCTCCTTGGCGACGACGCAGAAGGGCACGCCGGGATAGCGGTGGTGCAGCGCCCGCTGCGCCATGGACAGGACGGTACCGTCGCCCGTGCCGGCATCGAACAGCCGCAAGGCCGGCGGACGCGGCCGGAGATGCGGCAGCTCCTGCGCCACGCGCTCGGCCGTGCGCTGCTTCTCGTTGGTGGTCGTGACGAAGAGCAGGTACTTCTGCCGATTGTCATAGAAACGAAACTGCGGCGAGTCCTGAGATTCCAGCTTGGCGGGCTCCACCTCGGCGAGCTGCCCCCGGCTTCCTGTCTCTGCGGCCATAGCGCGACCTCCCTGGAGCAGGCATGAAGCCCGCCCGTTTACAAGGTTAGGGAGACCAGCATGACGGGCGCAGCCGGCGACGTCACTCCGGAAGCGTCGCGCCCTGGCGACCAGGCGACCTCTACCCGGAAATCGCGACCCTCAGCTCACGAAAGCTCTGCGGTTTTCCCGCACCTCTTCGGGACGGGCCACAGCTTGCTTTGATGCACGTCATGGCAGCCACCCCCGCTGCAGCGCATCACCCCGCCATGCCGCATGACGCCGGACATCACAGCCACCGTCAGGGTCGCGAAACCGTAACAATTCTGCGCGGTTTCCCGGGGCGGCTGCGCCTGCGCGTGGCGGCCCTGAAGCACGACGTGGAGCTCGCGGCGCGGCTGCGGCATGCCTTGCCGGGGCTGTCCGGCATCCAGTCCGCCGATGCCAATCCCGTCACCGGCACGCTGCTGCTGATCCACGAGCCCGACGGCGACCAGATCGCGCTGATCGAGACCGTCGCGGCGGTCGCGGCCGGCCAGTCGCCGCAGGCTGCGCCCCCTTCCCCGGACGAGGCCGCGGGCAGAGCGAGCGACTGGCATGTCCGCCCGGCGGAAGAGGCTCTGGCGAGCTTCGAGACTTCGGCCGAGGAGGGCCTGAGCGAGGATCGCGCGCGCCTGCTGTTCCGGCGGGTCGGCCCCAACATCCTGGTCGAGAGCAAGGGCCGCGGGCCGGTGGCGATCCTGCTGGATCAGGTCGTCAACCTGCCGACCGGCCTGCTGCTCGGCTCGGCGGCGGTCTCGGCGCTGACCGGGGGCCTGCTGGATGCCGGCGCCATCGCCGTGGTCAGCCTGGTCAACGCCGCCATCGGCTTCGCCACGGAACGCGACGCCGAGCGCACCATCTCCAGCCTCGGCAAGGTCGCCGCCCCCGACGCGGCCGTGCTGCGCGACGGCCGGCAACGCCAGGTGCCGATGCCCGAGATCGTCCCGGGCGACGTACTGTTGCTGGCACCGGGCGCCATGATCGCCGCCGACGGACGGATCCTCCAGGCGCAGTCCCTCAGCCTCGACGAGTCACTGCTGACAGGCGAGTCGGTGCCGGCCGGCAAGAGCGCGCGAACCCTGGAACACCGCGACCTGCCGCTGGGGGAACGCAGCAACCTTGTCTTCAAGGGCACGGCCGTCACCGGCGGCTCGGGGCGCGCGGTGGTCACCGCGACCGGCCCGGCGACCGAGATCGGCCGCATCCAGGCGCTGGCGGGCGAGGCCCGGCCGCCCGAGACGCCGATGCAGCAGCAGCTGGAGCGCATGGACCGGGAGCTGATCTGGCTGTCCCTGGCGGCCTGCGCCGGGATGGTCGGACTGGGGCTACTGCGCGGCTACGGCGCGGCCCAGATGGCCAGGTCCGCCATCTCCCTGGCCGTGGCCGCGATCCCCGAGGGCCTGCCGACCGTCGCGACCGTGACCATGGCCCTGGGCATCCGCGACATGCGCCGACACAAGGCGGTGGTCCGCCGGCTGGACGCCATCGAGACCCTGGGCGCCGTCGGCGCGGTCTGCTTCGACAAGACCGGCACCCTGACCGAGAACCGCATGGTCGCGCAGGAGGTCGACTGCAGCGAGGCCGCCCTGCCCGGCCTGCTGGAGGTCTGCGCCCTCAACAGCGAGGTGGAGCTGGACGCCAAGGGCCGCAGCCACGGCTCCTCCACCGAGAAGGCGCTGCTGGAGCTGGCGCAGGCCCGCGGTCTCGACGTCGAGCGGCTGCGCAGTGACGCGCCATTGCTGGAGATCGTCCACCGCAGCGAAACGCAGCGCTGGATGACGACCCGCCACCGCGCCGCCGACGAGAGCGAGTTCCTGACCGTCAAGGGCAGCCCGGACGAAGTCCTCGCGCTCTGCGACGAGACGGCGGACGGCCGGCCCTTGGACGAGGCCGAGCGCGCGGCGCTGACCCAGGCCAACAGCCGCATGGGCGCGCGCGGCCTGCGCGTCTTGGCCTTCGCCCGCGGCGAGGTGGGCGCGGACCAGGTGGGTGCGGGCCGCCTGCGCTGGCTGGGGCTGGTCGGGCTGGCGGACCCGGTGCGGCCGGAGATGGCCGACCTGATGGCGAAGTTCCACGCCGCCGGCATCCGCACCATCATGATCACCGGCGACCAGACCGCGACGGCCTACGCCATCGCCAAGGAGCTGAATCTCAGCGAGGGCGGCCCGGTCGAGATTCTGGAGGGGACCGAGCTGGAGCGGCTCGACCCCGACGTGCTGCGCGCGCTGGCCGAGCGCACCCAGGTCTACGCCAGGGTCAGCCCGGCCAACAAGCTGCAGATCGTGCAGGCGCTGCAGGCGAACGGCCAGGTGGTCGCCATGACCGGCGACGGGATCAACGACAGCCCGGCCCTGCGCGCCGCCGACATCGGGCTCGCCATGGGCAGCGGCACCCCGGCCGCCCACGAGGTCGCCGACCTGGTGCTGCAGGACGACCGCCTGGCGACCATGCACGTCGCCCTCGGCGAGGGGCGCACGATCTACCGCAACATCCGCAAGGCGATCCGCTTCCTGCTCTCCACCAATCTCTCGGAGATCCTGGTGATGCTGGGCGCCACGGCGCTGCGCCTCGGGCAACCGCTGACGCCGATGCAGCTGCTCTGGATCAACCTGGTCTCCGACGTCTTCCCCGGTCTCGGTCTGGCCCTGGAGCCGGAGAACCGCGAGGTCCTGACCGAGCCGCCGCGCGATCCCAAGACCCCGATCCTCTCGCGCCAGGACTTCCGGGAGGTCGGCACGGAGGGCGCGGTCATGACGGCGACCGCCCTGGCCGCCAACCTGATGGTGCGCGGCATCGCCGGCGAAGGCCCACGCGGCAGCGGCGCCACCTTCGTCGCCCTGACGGCCGGGCAACTGCTGCACGCCCTCTCCTGCCGGTCGGAGACGCACAGCATCTTCCGCAACGAGCGGCTGCCCAGCAACCCGACCCTGAACCGCACCATGCTGGCGCTCGGCCTGCTGACCGCCGGCGCGCTGGCCCTGCCCTGGTCGCGGCGCCTGCTCGGCGTCTCCGGCATGACGCTGGGCGACTGGCTGATCGCCGGCGCGGCCGGCAGCAGCTCCTACGTCATCAACGAGGCGTTGAAGGCACGGCGTCCCCAAGGCCAAACGTCCCAAGCCCAAACATCCGAGGGTCAAACGTCCCAGGGCCAAGCTTCTCAGGGACCGGCGTCTCAAAATCAAGCGCCCCGACACCACCCGCCCCAGCACCCCCCGGAGGACAGCTAAGCCGCCATGGCCGACGATTTCATCTTTACCTCCGGCTCCCTGACCCTCGGCCACCCAGACAAGCTCTGCGACAAGATCTCCGACGCGGTGGTCGACCACTGTCTCGCCGCCGACCCCCTGGCGCACGTCAACGCCGAGTGCGCGGTGGCGACGGGGATTCTCTTTTTGGCGCTGCGCTTCGCCGGCGCGGTCACTCCCGACGTGGCGGCGGTGGCGCGCGAGGCGATCCGCACCGCCGGCTACACCCAGGGCGGCTTTCAGGCGCGCAGCTGCTCGATCATGACCTCCCTGGCCGAGGTCGAGCAGGGCCCGGCGGCCGACGAACGCAGCCTGGACCCGGCCGACTACGACAGCCTGCCGGCGCAGCATCAGGTGACGCTCTTCGGCTTCGCCTGCGACCAGACGCCGGGCTACCTGCCGCTGCCGATCTCCCTGGCCCATGCCATCGTGCGGCGGCTCGACCGCCTGCGCGCCGACGGCAGCCTGCCCGGCATCATGCCGGACGGCCAGAGCCAGGTCTCCGTCGAGTACCGCGAACGCCGCCCGGTGCGCGTCGCCACGGTGGCGCTGGTCAGCAGCATCTGGCCGGAAGGCTATGAGACTCTGGCGCCCCTGCAGCGGGACCTGCAGGAGCAGGTCGTCCGCCCCGTGCTGGCGGAGCAGGCCCAGGGCCTGGCCGAGGACACCCAGATCCTGATCAATCCCCACGGCCGGCTGCGCCAGGGCGGGCCGGAGATGCATGCCGGCCTGACCGGGCGCAAGACCGCGATGGACACCTATGGCGAATACGCCCGCAACTCCGGCGCCGCGCTCTCCGGCAAGGACCCCGGCCGCATCGACCGGGCCGGCGCCTATGCCGCGCGCCAGGCGGCGCGCTGCGCCGTCGCCGCCGGCCTGGCGCGCGAGTGCGAGGTGCAGCTCAGCTATGGCATCGGCCAGGCCCAGCCGATCGGCCTGGACGTGGAGACCTTCGGCACCGGCCGGCTGCCCGACGAGGAGATCAAGCGGCGCCTGCTCGCCACCTTCGACTTCCGCCCGGCGGCGATCCTCGCCCGCCTCGGCCTGCGCCACCTGCCGCGCGAGCTCGGCCGCCCCTTCTACGAGGCCCTCGCCGCCTACGGCCAGATGGGCCGCGACGACTTGGCGCTGCCCTGGGAGGATGACCGGCTGGCCGAGGCGCTGAGGGACTAGAAAACGGTTCGCGCCTTAGCGGGATCGACACAGCGAGGCTGTCCGAGTTTTATGAGATCGAGTCTCTTATCGCTTGATCTCGAAATTACGGGTGGTCGCGAGCAGAGTCCCACAAGGGATTTCCACGCCGTCCTTCACACAGGAGATATCGGCGGCGCCGACGGAATTCGTTCTGCCGTTCTGCAGCACACGGCCCCGTGCGATGAGCTTCTCGCCGGAGGCGGGTCCCGTCATCTTGACCGTAAAGTCCAGAGTCGCAACGGCCCAGCCCCGGGGAACCTTGGAGAGGCAGGACGACACGGCGGCGACATCCCCAATCGTTCCCACGATGGAGGCGGGAACGTTCGCGGGCGGTGTGGAAAACCGCGGCTCAATCGGCATCTCGACGACAACCTCGCCGGGACTGCTGCTGACGAGTGTGATGCCGTACTCCTTAACGAAAGGCAGCTGGCCAAGAAATGCACTGGGGTCCGCGGTGGACGGATCGTCGGTCATTTCGAACTCCTCCTGTTGCTCGCTCAGCCGGGACATCAATCCGTGAACCTTCTCAACCGCCTGCCCCTGGCGAGTGATCCGCTTTCAGTCTTAGTGCAGGATCGCCCGAGGTAGAATCGCTCTGGTTGCATGACGGGTTTGGGCGCGACGGCAGGCCTCGCCGGCGCCTAGGGCGCGCGAACGCTGCGTGCAGCTCAGCGACGGCATCGGCCAGGCCCCGCCGGTCGGACTGGACGTGGAAACCCTCGGCAACGGCCGGCTGCCCGACGAGGAGATCAAGCGGCGCCTGCTCGCCACCTTCGACGTCCGGCCGGCGGCCATCCTCGCCCGCCTGGGCCTGCGTCCCCTGCCGCGAGACCTCGGCCGCCCCTTCTACGAAGCCATCACCGCCTACGGCCAAATGGGCCGCGGGGATCTGGCGCCGCCGTGGGAAGACAACAGGCTGGCGGAGGCGCTGAGGGGTTAGGTTGGGAGTTAGCATTCCGGCGAAACAGCATGACCATTTTAAGCTGAAAGGAGCCCGTTGTTGACGACAGCCAACATGAAGCGCGTAAGCTTATGACCGCTTCCTGATGTTCGCCTAACTGATCCCACATCATGATGCGAGGCGTCGGAGCTTACATTCGCTGTAATGACAAACTTGCTTCGGATTTCCAATCACCCGACAGAGAGATTGCGGTCGAATGCCCATTACTGTGCCGCCGAAGACAAAACACTTAAGTCATGCAAAATAGCACATAGTACTCGCAACGTAAAAGCAATGCTAGGCATCGAAAGCAAAATGAAACCAGCTATAAATAAAAAAACAACCCACACAACGGCAACTCTCGAAGTATAGCGATCTAATACATCGTAATAGCTTCGAAGCACGTCGATTTTAATACTATTGTCGTGATCCTGCTTAAGTGCATCAGAAGCTGTCTTCAAGGATTTCTCGCGCTCTAGCCAAGGCGCGCGCGACAGCAGTGATTCAATCGCTTCAGGTCTGCGTGATTTGATCGTTACAAACATAGATCGCAGGTTTCTCGCCGTTACGATATCAATGTTTTGTACAACATAATCTGACACCGTCCGCGCGCTCTTAACTGCGTCTGGAGCGAAAACCCTGTATACGATAGTCCCGGTCCCTAAAATCAATATCCCAGAATAAAAGAGGTTCAGTCTCATCGAAAACGAAATTAGCTGTGGGCAAGATTGACGACTTTCTTGCTCATCGAGAAAGCCACCAAGCCCCCCAAGCCAAATCGAAATATCTGAATGATAAAGTATCGCATAACCAATAAACGGTGCGAGCATCAGAAGTGTTGCAGGTACACTTTGCCCAAACCCACGAACCAGGCGCCAGTTTAATTTCCGATTTACCCACTTTTGTTTCGTCCACATTCCTAATCGCCGATCCTAACTACAAATCATACTAGCGTGCTCTAAATTTTAAGGTACGATTATTGTGGGTATATTGCTCACCCACTGTGATCTCCGGTACATCTAACTCTTCGGCGATCATCGAAGTTGCAATAATAACTTGTGTTTCAGACGCTGCATTAGAACACTTCTCGTGTAAGAGCCTCTGAAAGTTCCTGCTTCGCTCCGGCTCCATCCCTTTGTCCTCAACAGTGTCCATTAAGAGAAAGCGAGGGTGATAGAAAGTTTTATCATTTGATGCGGCCAGAACAAAACTACAAAAGAAGCTATTTCTCAAATACACCATTGAGCTAGCAGAGAAATAAGACTCACCGTTTACACTTATTCGATCTCCATCAAATTCGAAATCGATGCGATCGGCTTTTATGAATGTTGACTGTCGCTCAAGATCTTGATGTAGAAACTCTAAGCACTCATTCTCGACGGCTCGCCGTGCTCGCGAGATTTGCTCCCTACTCTGGCCCTCGGAAAACTTAATCAGTGTTTTCAGATTCTCGATTTCTGAATTTAAGTTCTCACGCTGCCTTCTAGCTTCTTGTAGCTCGGCAATGATGGCCTTCCTAGAGGCCATCTCTTCTAGCTCCCGCTGTATGTATCCCGCCTCTCGATTAAGCTTTCTAAGCTCCGATCTAAGCACTGTCGTGGGGCTTCTCAGAGACACACTGTAGTGCCGGCTTGCCTGTTCCCAGAGCTCGCGGCTCTTGACAATCTCGGCGTTTAAGCGCGCTAGCTCATTTTTTCTGCTTTCTTGTAAGTCAATAGAGTTTTGTTTTTGACGCGCATACTCATTGATTAAACGTAGTGACCGTTCCTTTATACGCCCGTGATCTGAAGCCTGTTTACATAACATGCACGCCCCTTCAACCGCTTCTCCGGAAATCGGAGCAAAACATGACGGGCAGAAATCAAAGGCAAGCGCACTCAACTCATCGACTACAAACTTGGACTGTTGCAAAGCATCAAGCTTTCGATCCAACGACAAGATGAACGCACCGGAATCTTCGATCTGAAGTTCTAATTGATCGCGGACCTCATTCAACTCCCCAAGTTTTAACTGCAATTGCTTTACGCGCGTATACGTTTCTTCCTGGTCATTTAGAGTAAGCCGGTCTTCGAATTGTGAGCTAAAAATATCTTCTTCAAGCGCGGCTATCTTCTCATTCAGTCTGTCGAGTTCGGAGATCAGTCTCCGTTCTTCTTGCTCAAGCCAGTCCTCAGTGAGTGGATGGCCATCGCGCGCATGCGTCTTAGTCAGAAATGTGATCCGCGAGATGACCTCGCTTAGGTCCGCACTTGCAGTCCGCAAACGTAGCTGAGCTTCGTAGTAACTATCATCAAACGCACCCATGAGTAGGTTGCCCACGGTCTCACGGGTGATTGCATCGTCGAACGGTTGATGCCTCAGGATTTTCTCAACGGAGCTCAGTTGGTCTGAATACAACACTCGTAGTACTTGGTTGATTGTAATTTTTGTGTTGGCTTCCCCATACTGAACTTCTGGCAAGCCAAGTAGACGGAACATTACCTGTGAAAAGCTCTCGGCCGTGCCCCGTCTGAACGAATAGCTTTCCCAGCCGTCTTCGGATTTTTCAAGCGCTTCATCAAACGGGCCAAAGTAGATTTGCATCGGGCGCGACGACTTCGGTTCGATGCTACGACGAAGTGTGATACTTGCCCCATTGAGCCTTACGCCAATAACGACAGTGTCACATAGCAGGGCCGTTTCACGCCATTGATGTTCTAATAAGTCGCCACCAAGAGCAAAGAAAATAAAGTCCATGATGGTTGACTTCCCGGAGCTATTCTCACCCCTAATAATATTCAATCCTGAATGGAACCTCTCATCAAAGACACGGAAACCACGGGCAAATACGGTGAGGGCCTCAACTTGAAGATTTGGGTTAAACAATGTCATATCTGTGCTCTCCAAGACCGGACCGAGAGAAGATACCGTCGCCGCCAAAAACACCGATCTGAGAGAGGTTTTCGGTCAAAAAACTAAGTAAATCGCCATGTTCGCTGACGAAATTGTCGGTTGCTGATGCCAACGAGTTGCTGATCTGGCTCTCTTGCAGGCAAGTGTTTTCCGTGCCGCCTTCTTCGCGCGTTATGAGTTTAGCGCCTAGCATTGCACTTACAGCGGTAATCTGTATGGGTTCCATTCTCTCGAATATGATTCGAGGATCTGGTAAGATGTCATAGTTGGATGGCTGATATCTTCTGAGGATCACGTTACGTCGTTTTGTAAAGCCAGATAGATCGCGCGGTGCGCGAAGCTCTTTAATGACCCAAGGAAAACAAACGAAAAAGTCGGCAACCCGCAGCGTCCGCGCAGCCATGCAATGGGTTTTCGTGGTCTTTAATAACGCAATGTATCGAAAAACGGCATGATAAGGGTCGTATGCTGGGGTGTAGGTCAGCGAGAACATTAGTGCCACCTAACGAAGCAGCGATCAGCTAACCAGTAAATCATACCTCGGATGTGTGCATGTGTTAGCGTGAAATGCTGGAAGCCATTTCCCATGTCTGCGATTGTTGGCACAATGATTTTTTCTTCGATAATCTCATCTACTTCTAGGCGATCAAGAGCGTGCGCATGTGGGCAAATATGATTTTCAAAAACATCGTTAATCCGAGCCAAGAAGTATGCGAACAGCTTTTGAGCTGAAGGATAGTGTTGAAGCCTGGTAAGTAGCTTGTGAAACAACTCCTTTTTCAACTGCGCATCTAGAACTTGGTCTGCTCTATCAGCCTTCTCCAATTTTCTATCTAAACCAACAACTTTTTCGTCTGCTCTGCGGTCGTGAAACATTTGGAGATCATCAATGAAGCCCTCCATTGTATGATCTCCAGCTGAAATCTCTGAAGCTAAGCTCTCCAACAAACTCGAAACTTGGGACATATTTTCACAACGGTTGGTTGGTCATATGGTTTTGAGAATCACACACCCCATAGGTTGTGCAAGCTCACACAAATTGGCCAAAGCTACAAGTATGTGTTTTATTCAAGTTGTGGGACGCCAGTGATAGCTCATTGGGAATACACATGAGCCGCAGCGGAAGCCTAACCTGCCTTTTTGTTGGGAGGCCCTTGCATTCGAGCGAACGTCCGCTTCCAATCCCTGCGAAACCCCATGTCACAGCGACACTGTCTCGCATCCCATTCATTATTTGGTTGAGTAATCGGTAGCTATGCGAGACATCACCCATACAAGCAGAACGACCTTTAAGCTTTAGATCAGGCACCGCGATTAACGCCGCACTACCACGCACTACGAGCGCTCCCCAAGGCGCGCCCCTTCTCGGCAATCCGTAGGCTCCCGTTAATCTCTCTTAGCTCCAGCCAAAGCCCCCCGCCCCTACCCCTACCCCTCACCCGCACCCGGCTCGCCGTCCCCGCCCACCAACCGTAACCGCGCGATCTGCGCCGCCATGAAGGCGAGGGTCGTGGCGGGGCCGAGGATCTGGCCGCGGAGGAGTTGGGTCACGGCCAGCAGGAGGACGGCCAGGGCGACCAGCGTGCGCCAGCTGGGCTCGGTCGTTGGGCGGTGGCGCTGGGGCGTGAAGAGGCGGCCGCTGGGGGTCAGGAGGTTGTGGTCGTCGGCCCAGCTCAGCAGGGCGTCGCCGCTGCTGGCGTGCTTGATCAGGACGCTGGCGGTGCGGGCGTTGGTCTCGACTTCCTGGACCTCGGGCGCGGCGGCCAGCTTGCCGCCCAGCTCGGCGAAGAAGGCCGTGTCGCCGCGCCGCTCCGGCACCTTCAGGCGCAGGCGGCCGGCGGAGCTGTGGGCGACCGAGGCCTCCGGCGGGTGCGGCAGGCTCACCCCTGCCCTCCGGGCGTTTCGCCGCCGGAGCCTTGCGGCTTGGGGGCGCCCGTCTCCGGCGCGGCGGCGCCGTTGGTCGCGGGCGCGGTGCGCTCGGTGACGATCTCGTGCCGGGCCTCGGCGATCACGTCCTCGGCGAACTCGCCGAACTCGGCCAGGCCCTCGCGGGCGCGCAGATAGGCCTCCAGCCCCGACTTCGCCGCCTTCTTGGCATAGGGCCGCGCGGCGCGGGCCGCCTGGGGGAAGACGCTGGGGGCGAGCACCGCCAGGCCGATCCCGACACCGATCCCGATCGCCACGCCCAGAATCGCCGTCTTTCCAACTTCACCGGCCATGTCGAAGCCTCATTCCTCTCGCCTCTTCGCCTGAATCGCCTGTTCGTCCGAAACAGTCGTTTGCCTGAAAATAAAGCATGCCGCCAGGCCCGAACAGCGGGCCTTGATGCAGATCACGCCGCCAGGCGCCTGGCGCCGCTAGCGTCGCACCATGCCGCCAAGCGAACCGCCGACTCAACCCGGAACCGAGCCGCCCACAGCCCCAGCCCCGGAGCCGCCTGCTTTGGAGCCATCGGGGCCCCCATCCGGGCCCTCTTCGGAGCCGCCTGCCGAGCCGCCCTCCGAGCCTCCCTCGGAGCCCCTGCTGCTGCAGGACACGCGCGCGGAGGAGCTGCGGCGTTACCGCTGGGTGGCGACGCTGCTGCTGGTCCTCATGGCCGGCATCTTCCTCTCGACCAAGGCCGTGGACGACCCCGGCTTCTGGATCCTGCTGATCCGGGCGGGCGCGGAGGCGGCGATGGTCGGCGGCCTGGCCGACTGGTTCGCCGTCACCGCGCTGTTCCGCCGGCCGCTGGGCCTGCCGATCCCCCACACCGCCGTCATCCCGGCGAACAAGGACCGGATCGGCGCCGGCCTGGGTCTCTTCGTCGAGCGCAACTTCCTGGACCCCGAGCTGGTCACGGCGAAGCTGCGCAGCCTGACGCCGGCGCGGCGCATCGGGACCTGGCTGTCCGACGGCACCAACGCGGAGAAGCTGGCGGAGCGGCTGGCCGCGGCCCTGCCGGCGCTAGTCGAATCCCTCAGCGACAAGGAGGTGCGCGGCTTCCTGGCCCGCGCCCTGGAGCGCCAGCTCGGCGCCATCGACCTCGCCGCCGTCCTGAGCCGCGGCCTGGAGATCCTGCGCGAGTCCGACCGGCACCACGAGCTGTTCGACCAGATCGTGCGGACGGCCCGGCAGTACCTGATCGACAATCAGGCGCGCATCTACGAGGCGGTGGAAGACCGCTCGCGCTGGTGGGTGCCGAAGGGCATCGACAAGCGCATGGCCAAGGCCCTGATCGGCGGGACGGCGGACCTGCTGGACGAGCTGCTGCAACGCGGCCACCCGGTGCGCCGGCAGTTCGAGGCCAGCCTCGACCGCCTGACCGAAGAGCTGCGGAACGACCCGGCGCGGCGCGAGCAGATCGCTGCGATCCAGTCGGAGCTGCTGAGCAACCCGCGCACCCAGGCCTACCTGGGCGAGGTCTGGGGCGAGCTGCGCGGCATCCTGCTGCGCGACGCCGCCGCCGGGCGCGCCTCGCTGCTGCGGCAGGCCCTGACCGGCGCGCTGCAGTCGCTGGGCAAGGGGCTGCTGTCGGACGCGGAGATGCAGGCGCGGGTCGACCGGGGCATCGAGGAGGCCGCGAAGAGCTGGGTGCTGCCCTGGCGCCACCAGATCGGCCACTTCATCGCCGAGGTGGTGAAGTCCTGGGACGGCAACACCGTCGCCAAGCGGGTCGAGATCGCCGTGGGCCGGGACCTGCAGTACATCCGCATCAACGGCACCCTGGTCGGCGGCCTGGTCGGGATCGGGATCTTCCTGCTGTCCTGGTACGTGCTGTGACGCACGCCAAGTGCCGGAGCAGGATCAGAGTGCGATTCACGTCCCAGGCGGACGCCAAACCGCGTCCACCCGGGACGATCGCGCTCTAACCGAACGCAGCCTTCAGCTTCTCCACCACCTGGCGGGCAGCGGCCTCGTCCTCACCGTAGAGGTCGTCCCACCATTCCGACGGCAGCACCTGGGGGTCGTAGTGGATCGTCAGGCTGCGGGCGAGGAGGTTCGCGTCGACATCGCGGATGCCCTTGATGGCCGCGATCACCTCCTTGCCCCGATCCGCCATCTCCGGCGCGGCGGAGAGAATGGAGAAGTCGAACTTGAGACGGATGCGGCCGGGCACGTGGCTGGCGACATGCAGATGGCCGCGGCCCTGCAGCAGCAGGTCGAAGTCTTCGGGAGCAACGCTGGTGGACACTTGTATGGGCCTGGTTCGTTGGACGGACGGCGAGACAGCCGCAAACTAGCGACCGCCCCGCCGGGATGGAACCCCAGCGGTGCCGCCCCGCCCTCTCGCGCATTTGTTGGCCCGCGCACTTGTGGGCCCGGGTACTTGTGGCCCCGGGTACTGGCGCGTCGGGGCAAAGGCGTCAGGTGTAGCGCTTGCGGATGTACTGGCTGAAGATATCCAGGATCGAGACCGTGACGATGATGATGATCATCACCGCGGCGGTTTCGCTGTAGTAGAAGCCGCGGATGTACTCCCAGAGCACCTGGCCGATGCCGCCGGCGCCGACCAATCCCAGCACGGTCGCGGAGCGCACGTTGGATTCGAAGCGGTAGAGCGCGTAGCTGATCCACAGCGGCAGGACCTGCGGGATCACGCCGAACACGACCTCCTGCACCGGATGGGCGCCGGTCGCGCGGATGCCCTCGACCGGGCGCGGATCGATGGCCTCGACCGCCTCGGAGAAGAGCTTGGCCAGCACGCCGGTGGTGTTGACGAAGAGCGCCAGCACGCCGGCGAAGGGGCCGAGACCGACGGCGACCACGAAGAGCATGGCGAAGACCATCTCGTTGACCGCGCGGAAGGCGTCCATGACGCGGCGCACCGGGTGGTAGACCCACCAGGGCACGATGTTCTCGGACGATAGGATGCCCAGCGGCACGCCGAAGATCACCGCCAGCAGGGTGCCCCAGATGGCGATCTGTACCGTGATCAGCATCTGGTCGAGGAACAGCCGCCAGTGGCGGAAGTCGGGTTCGGCGAAGGCGCCGGCGAACTCCGCCATGTTGCCGCTGTACTCGATCAGGGCGTAGGGGTTGATTTCGGAGCCGTTCCAGGCCCACCAGAGCACCGCGATCGCGACACCCCAGATCAGCATGTTGATCAGAGACTTCTTGGGGTCGCGCTTGGGCAGCTCGACCTTCATCTCCTCCAGGCGCTCCGCACCCACGGACCTCGGCTGTTCGGCGATGCTCGACATCGCGTCCTCGCGGCAAAATGAGAAAAGTCGGAAGATTTGGAGAGGCGGGACGAGAACCGGCGGCGCCCTCGCAGAGCGCCGCCGGCATCATCGTCTTGGCGGGCTTACTCGGCCGGCCGCGGAGCGACCACCTGCTCCCACTCGCCGAGCTCGGCAAGCTGCGCGTCGATCTCGGCGATCTCCTGCGCCCTGGCCTCGGCGCTCATGGTCTCGTCGTTCTCGATCCGCACCTTGTTGCGGAACAGCTCGAGCTGACGGATCGGGATGAGCTGCGCGTTGGAGGAAGCCAGGAAAGGCCCCCAGCCGTCAGAGAGATTGGTCAGCACTTCACGCTCGCGCTCGACCTTCTCCATGTCGCCGAAGCGGCCGTAGCTCATGAAGAAGAAGTAGATCTTCTGCTTCACCTCGTCGGAGAGGTTGGCACGCCAGACCATGGGATCGGAGGGGATCAGCGGCGAACGCCAGATCTCCTTGATCTGCGCTGCGGCCTCCGGCTGCGACTTGGCGAGGCGGGCGTAGAGCGACTCGGTGTTGTTGGTCGCCACGTCGACCTGGCCGTTGGCCACCGCCATGGCGTTGGTCTCGTGGTTGGCGTTGCGCACGGTGTCGAAGCACTCGCGCGGGTCCACGTCGTTCAGCGCGAAGACGTAGTAGCTCGGCACCAGGAAGCCCGAGGTCGAGTTCGGGTCGCCGATGCCGAAGTCCAGCGTGCCGTCACAGACCAGCACGTCTTCCAGGCTGTTGATCGGGCTGTCGACATGCGCCAGCAGCAGCGAGTAGTAGCCCTCCGTCCCGTCGTCCTTGATGGTCTGGGCGAAGACCTCGCCGCCGGCGCGGTCGACCGCCTCCATCGCCGACTTGTTGCCGAACCAGGCGACGTCGACCTTGTCGAAGCGCATGGCCTCGATGACGCCGGCATAGTCGCTGGCGAAGAAGGGCTTCACCTCGACGCCGAGCGCCTCGGACATGTCCTCCAGGAAGGGACCGAAGCTGGCCTGCAGGGCCTGCGACGATTCCGTGGAAATGATGCCGAAGTTGAGTTCGGTCATCTCCTCCGCGGCGGCCGGGCCGGCGGCCACGATCGACGCCACCGCGGCCGAAGCCATGAGCTTACGCAGCATCTTGACGTACTCCTCTATGCTATCTGCTTTCGAACCTTTGCGATCTCGGACGGTCGGTTCCCGCGACGCCGTTTCTGCCGCCCCCTGCGGCCGCGTCCGACAACCTCCATCCACGCGTTCGACGCTGAGGCGCAGCGTTACGACGCCTTCGCCTCCCGCCGCACGTCTCTCAAGTCCTCGACGACCTCGGGGGCCAGGCTCCCGGTCTCGGTCTCGAGACCGTCTGTCTCTTCCTCGGCAACGTTCTGATTGCCGAAGGCGCCGGTGAGAATCAGCTCCTCCCGGCTGGTGCCGTAGAGGTCCTTCAGGAAATCGGGAGTCAGCCGGTCGGTCGCGCCGTCGTAGACGATCTGCCCGTCGCGCATGGCGATGGCGCGGTTGCAGAAGCGGATCGCGTAGTCGACCTGATGCAGGCTGACCATCACCGTGATGCCGTCCTGCCGGTTGATGTCGGCGAGCATCTGCATGACTTTGCGCGCCGAGGCCGGGTCCAGGCTGGCGATCGGCTCGTCGGCCAGCACGATGCGCGCCTGCTGCACGAGACAGCGGGCGATCGCGCCGCGCTGCTGCTGCCCGCCGG
Organism: Kiloniellales bacterium; assembly: GCA_052168175.1. GTDB lineage: Bacteria > Pseudomonadota > Alphaproteobacteria > Kiloniellales > DSM-21159 > Algihabitans. Next base: position 74,068 of record JBQLZH010000001.1, on the reverse strand, counting down.
AGAGATTGCCGGCCCGCTGGGTCGCGAAGTCGTCCATCCCGACGCGCTTGAGCGCGCGCATCGCCAGCAGCTTTTCTTCCCGGCTGAAGAGGCCCAGGCAGCCGCGCCAGGTCGGAATGCGACCGAGCACGCCGGTCGCCACATTGATCAGCAGCGGCAGCCGATGCACCAGGTTGAACTGCTGGAACACCACGCCGATTTCGGCGCGCAGGCGGCGCGCCTCGGGCGACAGATGGCCGCCGGACTGCATGGTTCGGCCGAGGACGCGGACCTGTCCGCCCCGCTCTCCGCTGTCGCCGCGCAGGAGGCCGGCCACATGACGGATCAAGGTCGACTTCCCGGAGCCGGACGCGCCGATCAGGGCGACCATCTCGCCCGGCTGAATCGTCAGATCGACGCCGTTCAGCGCGCGCAGTTTACCGAAGGTCTTCGTAAGCTGCTGGATCTCGACGGCTGCCATGGTTCCCCCAACGACGGCTGCGGCGGGCGCAGCGGGCGACTCGTCAAGCCCCTGCCCCCGCAGCGTCCGAGAGAGACCTTTGCCTGCGTTGGATATCCTTTGAATGACGGTTGGGTGATGCTTTCGTCACGGAACCATGGCGTCTGCGTGACAGTGGCTACCCCGCTTGGGGATAGATCCCGAGCTTTTCAGTCGCCGAAGACGATCTGCGTCCGATCCGACGCAAAGCGGGTGATGCCGTACTCCACCGGCTGGCCCTCGGCATCGACGTTCACGCTCTCCGTCACCAGGATGGGCCGGTTCGCGGGTTGACGCAGCGCGCGCGCGTCGGCGGTGTCCGGCATCCGCGCCGTGACGCGCGTCACCCGGCGCTCGTAGTCGGGCAAGCCGCAGCGACCGAGCGCCTTGGTGATCGAGCCCTCGCGGCGATAGGCCTCGATGAGATCGGGAAAGCGCGCCGCCGGAAAGTAGTGGGTCCCCAATGCCAGGGGGCGCCCGTCCAGGTCGCGGAGAGTCTCCAGGCGGATGACGGCGCTCCCCGGCGCCAGCGTCAGCTCCTTGGCAACCGCGGTTCCGGCGACATCCACTCGTCCCTCGAGAAGCTGCCCTCCGGCCTGACGGTTCTGCCCGGTCACGATCTCCGAGAAGCGGGTCCGGCGTCCGACCAGATAGTCCAGCACGTGCTCCTGCACGAAGGTGCCGCGCCCCTGCTCGACCCGGACCAGGCCGCGGTCGGCCAGATCGGCCATGGCCCGACGCACCGTGTGACGATTGACATCGAAGCGGGCCGCGAGCTGCGGTTCCGTCGGCAGGCGCGCGCCCTCCGACAGCGCACCGCTCTCGATCTCGCCGGCCAGCGCCTGGGCGATCTGCCGCCACATGGCCACGCCCACTCCGCGCTCAAGTTCCGCGACCACCGCAAACCCCTTCCTCGACAGCAGCTGCTTCAAGAGAAATGCCATCAATAGCGCTCCATACGGGGCCCCTGGCGCGGTGTAAGGAAAAATTCACGCAGGCAGCCCTTCCCAAGGGAGCGGCACAGGCGTAAACCTAGGGCATATTCATGCGGACGACTAGATGAATTTTGCATTGGTCGAGCCCTTGACCGAGAGCAGGCGAAGAGATGACGTCGGACCCCCAGCCGCAAGCCCCGAACGACGACCAGGCGCCGCCTGATTCCAACGTCCAGCCTGCCGCACAGGACGCCGGGCAGGCCGCGACCGCCGAGCGCCAGCGGTGGCTAGGCGTGCTGGCCAAGGCGTCGCGCGACGAGCTGGAGGCCCTGGCGCCGGCCTCCCTGGACAGCCTGACCTGGCGCCATCTGCGCCCGCCGGAGATCGGGATGGTCATGCTGCGCGGGCGCAGCGGCGGCGATGGCGCACGCTTCAATCTCGGGGAAACCAGCGTGACCCGCTGCGCCGTTCAACTGGATCACGAGGGCCGGCAGCTGACCGGCCACGGCTATGTGCTGGGGCGCGACAAGCGCCACGCCCAGCTCGTGGCTCTGCTCGACGCGCTGCTGCAGCATCCGCGGGAACACGATCGTCTGGAGACCCGCCTGGTGGCGCCCCTGGCGGCGATGCAGGAGGCGCGGCGCCAGCGCCAGGCCCGCAGGGCAGCGGCCACCAAGGTCGACTTCTTCACCCTGGTGCGGGGAGACGACTGATGACCCAGCCCGCGACCCTGCGCCCCGGCTTCGCCGATCCGGTGCTGCACGCGCAGCAGAGCTTCCGCCTGATCCTGGAGGCCATGAGCCGGCCGGGGACCCTGACCGAGCTGACCTCTCCGCTCGAGCCGCCGCCGCCCTTCGCGCCGGCAACGGCGGCGGCGGCGCTGACCCTGTTCGATGCCGAGACGCGGATCTGGCTGGACGAGGCGGCAGGCAGCGACGACGTCGAGGCCTTCCTGCGGTTCCATTGCGGCTGCCCGCTGACGCGGCACCCGGAGGAGGCCGACTTCGCAGTCTGTCTGCAGTGGCCGGAGGACTTCGGCCGCTTCGCCCAGGACGAGCCGGAGTATCCCGACCGCTCCGCCACGGTGATCCTGCAGCTCGACAGCATGAGCAACGAGGGCGGCTTCCTGTTGCGCGGTCCCGGCATCGCCGAGACGGCGCGGCTGGCCCTCTCCCCCTGCCCCACCGACTTTGCGACACGTTGGGCGGTCAACAGGGCCGGCTTTCCGCTGGGCATCGATCTGATCCTGACGGCGGAGCGACGCTTCTGCGGCCTGCCGCGCTCCCTGACGCTGACGGAGGCCTGAGCCATGTACGTTGCGGTCAAGGGTGGCGAAAAAGCCATCGACAATGCCCATGCCTGGCTCGAGGCCCTGCGGCGCGGCGATCCCTCGGTACCGGACCTCAGCGTGGAGCAGATCGGCCAGCAGCTCGCGCTGGCGGTCGACCGGGTGATGACGGAGGGATCTCTCTACGACCGCGATCTCGCGGCCCTGGCCATTAAGCAGGCGCGCGGCGACCTGATCGAAGCGATCTTCCTGCTGCGCGCCTACCGCACCACCCTGCCCCGCTTCGGCACCTCGGAACCGCTGGACACGGCGCGAATGAGCCTGAAGCGGCGCATCTCCGCCACCTTCAAGGACCTGCCCGGCGGCCAGCTTCTGGGCCCGACCTTCGACTACACGCATCGTCTGCTCGACTTTGCCCTGGCCGCCGAGGGCGAGATGCCGGCGCCCGCGCCGGAGGCCGAACCGGAGGACAGAGGTCCGGTCCCGCGGGTCACCGACCTGCTCGGCCAGGAAGGCCTGATCGAGCCCAGCGCTGAGAACACCGCGGAGGAGAGCGCTTCGACGGCTGCGCCCGTGAGCGACATCACCCGCGATTCGCTCCGGCTGCCGGCCGACCGCGACCTGCGCCTGCAGATGCTGGCACGCGGCGACGAGGGCTTCCTGCTGGCCCTGGCCTATTCCACCCAGCGCGGCTACGGCAACAACCATCCCTTCGCCGGCGAGATCCGCTGCGGCCAGGTGGCGGTCGCCTTCACGCCGGAGGAGCTGGGCTTCGAGATCGAAATCGGCGAGATCGAAGTAACCGAATGCCAGATGGTCAACCAGTTCGCCGGCAGCGAAGAGGCACCGCCGCAGTTCACCCGCGGCTACGGGCTGAGCTTCGGCCAGTCGGAACGCAAGGCCATGTCCATGGCCCTGGTCGACCGGGCCCTGCGCGCGGAGGAGCTCGGCGAAGAGTCCGGCGCGCCGGCCAACGACGCGGAGTTCGTGCTCTACCACTGCGACAACGTCCAGGCGACCGGCTTCACCGAGCACCTGAAGCTGCCGCACTACGTCGACTTCCAGTCGGAGCTGACCCTGCTGCGGCGCCTGCGTGCCGAGTTCTTCGCGCGGCGCGACGAGGCCGAAGCGGAGACCGAAGCCGGCAAGAAGGAGGCGGCCGAATGAACGAGAGCCAAACGACTGCGGCCAGCCGCCTGAGCGAGCAGGGCTACACCTACGCCTACCTGGACGAACAGACCAAGCGGATGATCCGGCGCGCCCTTCTGAAGGCCGTCGCGATCCCGGGATATCAGGTGCCCTTCGGCAGCCGCGAGATGCCCATGCCCTACGGCTGGGGCACCGGCGGCGTGCAGGTGACGGCCGCAATCATCGGGCCGAGCGACGTGCTGAAGGTGATCGACCAGGGCGCCGACGACACCACCAACGCCGTGTCGATCCGCAAGTTCTTCGCGGCCACGGCCGAGGTCGCGACCACCACGGCGACGGAGCGGGCCAGCATCATCCAGACCCGCCACCGCGTTCCGGAGACGCCCTTGCAGGAAGGACAGATCCTGGTGCTGCAGGTGCCGATCCCGGAGCCGCTGCGCTGGCTGGAAGCGCGCGAAAGCGAGACCCGCAAGATGCATGCGCTGGAGGAGTACGGCGTCATGCACGTCAGCCTCTACGAAGACCTGGCGCGCTTCGGACGGATCGCCAAGACCTACGACTACCCGGTGCTGGTCGAGGGCCGCTATCTGATGCGTCCCTCCCCCATCCCGAAGTTCGACAACCCGAAGCTCGACAATTCGCCGGCCCTGATGCTGTTCGGCGCCGGACGGGAGCGGCGGATCTACGCCCTGCCGCCCCATACGCGGGTCGAGAGCCTGGCCTTCGAGGATCATCCCTTCGAGGTCGAGACCTGGGAGGAGTGCTGCGCGCTCTGCGGTGCAGGCGACAGCTTCCTCGACGAGGTGATCATGGACGACAGCGGCGGCAAGATGTTCGTCTGCTCCGACACCGACTACTGCAATAGGCGCCAGGCCGCCCAGGGCAAGCCCAACCCCGATACGCTGGGAGGCAAGGCATGACCGCCGCCACTCCGCTGCTACAGGTCCAGGGACTGACCAAGCGTTACGGGCCGCGCATCGGCTGCGCCGAGGTGAGCTTCGACCTCTACCCCGGCGAGGTCATCGGCGTGGTCGGCGAGTCCGGCTCGGGCAAGACGACTCTGCTCAACTGCCTCTCTGCGCAGTTGGAACCGAGCGAAGGCACCGTGGTCTACGACAGCCGCAGCAAGGGCCCGCTCGATCTCTACAGCCTGAGCGAGGCCGAGCGGCGCCTGCTGCTGCGCAGCGAATGGGGCCTGGTGCGTCAGAACCCGCGCGACGGACTGCGCATGGGCGTTTCGGCCGGGGCCAACGTCGGCGAGCGCATGATGGCAGTCGGCGCGCGTCACTACGGCGAGATCCGGGGCCGCGCCACGCACTGGCTGCAGCAGCTCGAGATCGACGCGGAGCGGATCGACGACCGGCCGGCGACCTTCTCCGGCGGCATGCAGCAGCGCCTCCAGATCGCCCGCAATCTGGTCACGGAACCGCGGCTGGTTTTCATGGACGAACCGACCGGCGGCCTCGACGTCTCGGTCCAGGCCCGTCTGCTGGATCTGCTGCGCGGGCTGGTGCGCGATTTGGGACTGGCCTGCATCCTGGTGACCCACGATCTCGGCGTGGTGCGTCTGCTGTCGCACCGTCTGCTGGTCATGCAGAAGGGCCGCGTGGTCGAACAGGGCCTGACCGACCAGGTGCTGGACGACCCGCAGCATCCCTACAGCCAAATGCTCGTCTCCTCGATCCTGCCGGTCTGACCCATGGACGTACTGCTGAAAATCCAAGGCCTCGCCAAGAGCTTCACCCTGCACACCCAGGGCGGCGTGCAGATTCAGGCGCTGGCGCATCTCGACCTGGAGGTGGCGGCCGGAGACTGTCTGGCCCTGGTCGGCAGCTCGGGCGCCGGCAAGTCGTCCCTGCTGCGCTGCCTGACCGGCAACTATCTGCCCGACAGCGGCTCCATCCAGGTTCGCCGCGACGAGGACTGGATCGATCTGGTTGACGCCAGTCCTCAGATAATACTGGAGCTACGGCGGAAAACCATCGGATATGTGAGTCAATTTCTGCGCGTGATCCCACGCATATCGACCTTGGACCTGGTGATCGAGCCGGCTATTGCCGGCGGCGCCGAACGCTCCGAAGCCGAAGCGCGCGCCCGCCGGCTGCTGCAGCACTTGAATCTGCCCGAACGGCTCTGGCCGCTGGCGCCGGCCACCTTCTCGGGTGGCGAGCAGCAGCGGGTCAACATCGCCCGCGCCTTCGCACATCCCTACCCGCTGCTGCTGCTGGACGAGCCCACGGCCTCTCTCGACGCAGAGAATCGCAAAGCGGTCATAGACTTGATAGAGGATGCGCGCCGCAAGGGTGCCGCAATCGTCGGCATCTTTCACGATGCCGAAACCCGCAGCGCCGTCGCCACCCGCGAAGTCTCGCTCATCGAAGGAAGGGCCGCCGCATGAAGCACGAGGTGAACCTGACCAACGCCCGACTGGTTCTGCCGGACCGGGTGGTCGAGGGCTCGGTTTCGCTGCGCGACGGCCGTATCTCCTCGATCGATGAGGGCCACGTGGCGCGCGCACCGGCGATGGACTTGGAGGGGGATTGGCTGCTGCCCGGCCTGGTCGAGCTGCACACCGACAACCTGGAAGGCCATGTCAAACCGCGCCCCAAGGTGGTCTGGCCGATGCTGCCGGCCCTGCTCGCCCACGACGCCGAACTGACCGCCGCCGGCATCACCACCGTCTTCGATTCCCTACGCCTGGGCGACGAGGCCGACGACGACCGCTGCTACACGACGCTGAAGGAAAGCATCGAGGAGATTCGCGGCGCGGAAACGGCCCGGCTGCTGCGCAGCGACCACCGCATTCATATCCGCCTGGAGATCTGCAAGGCCGGCGTGGTCGAGGACTTCGCCGACTTCAAGGACGAGGCCCTGCTCTCCATGTGCTCCCTGATGGACCACACGCCGGGCCAGCGGCAGTTCGCCAATCTCGAGGCCTACCGCACCTACTACATGGGCAAGATGGGCTTCGGCGATGCGGAGATGGATGCCTATATCGACTCGCGTCTGGCCGACCATGACCGCTGGGCCGGACCCAATCGCGCCGCGCTGGCGGAGATGATCCGCGACACCGAGGTCGCACTGGCCAGCCACGACGACGCCACTGCCGACCACGTCGCGGAGGCCGCCGCGCTGGGCCTGACCATCAGCGAGTTCCCCACCACGCTCGAGGCCGGCCGGGCCTGCCGCGAACACGGCCTGACCACGATCGGCGGCGCGCCCAACCTGGTGCGCGGCAAGTCGCACTCCGGCAACGTCGCGGCCATCGATCTCGCGCGCAACGGCCTGCTCGACGCCCTTGCCAGCGACTACGTTCCGGCCAGCCTGCTGCTCGGCGTCTTCCGCCTGCACGACGAGTTGGGCTGGGACCTCTCCCGCGCCACCGCCGTCGCGACGCGTAACCCGGCGCGGATGGTGGGGCTGGACGACCGCGGCGAAATCGCCGAAGGCCAGCGCGCCGACGTGATCTGGGTCACCCGCAGCCACGATCTGCCTGTGGTCCGCGGTGTCTGGCGCGGCGGCCGGCGCGTTCTTTAGCGCCGCCGCGATAACCGACAGATGACCGAACGCTGCGCTCTCTATTTCGCACCGCCGCCGGACTCGCCTCTGGCAGCCTTCGCGGAGACTTGGTTCGGCCGGACGGACAATCGCGAGATCACGGCCTCGCCGCGCCACTACGGGTTCCATGCCACCCTGAAGCCGCCCTTTCGCTTCGCCGCGGGAACGGACCGTGCGGCGCTGCAGGACAGCCTGCGCGCCTTTGCCGCCCTGCAGCCGCCCGTGGAGCTCGGCCCGGTCACGGTCGGCGATCTTTCAGGCTTCCTGGCCCTGGTCCCGCTGGCCGCGCCGCCCGAGCTCGGAAGGCTGGCCGAAGCCTGCGTCACCCACTTCGATGACTTCCGCGCCGCGCCGAGCGAGGCCGAGTTGGCCAAGCGCCGTGCCAAAGGCCTCAGCCCACGGCAGGACGAACTCTTGCAGCGCTGGGGCTATCCTTACGTCTGCGACCAGTTCCGCTGGCACATGACGCTGACGGCAAAGCTGCCGGACGCCGAACGCGACCGATGGCATAGGGAGCTGCAGCACCTGGCGGCCCCGGCCCTGGCGGAACCGCTGGTCATCGACTCCCTCTCGATCTTCCGGCAACCGGCCGGCGACCGGCCCTTTGCCGAGATCGATCGCGTCCCCCTCACCGGTCCCCTTCCAGTGCGTGCGGCGGTTCCAGCCTAGAAGGAGCGGCACCTCGGGAAGCCCAGACCGCGACTCCCGAGGACGCTGCTACATCTCTGACGTTGTCGCCCCCCCGGTCCCACGACACCTCTGGAGACCAAGGCATGATCGGCCTGTTCGATTCCGGCCACGGCGGGCTCACCGTGCAGCGCGCCCTCGAGACGCGGTTCCCGCAGCGCGACTTCCTGTACCTGGGCGACCATGGCCATGCGCCCTACGGGAGCCGCAGCGCGGAGCAGGTGTTGTCCCTCACGCGCAACGGCATCGCGCGGCTGTTCGCCGAAGGCTGCCGGCTCGTCATCGTTTCCTGCAACAGCGCCGCAGCCATCGCCCTGCGGCGGCTCCAGCAGGACTGGCTCGCACGCCATCACCCCGAGCGCCGGATTCTCGGCGTCGTCGTACCCGTCGTCGAGGCCGTGACGCAGGTCCCCTGGTCCGTGCAAGGTCCGCACCCCGAGGCCCTCGGCGAGGCCATCACCGTGGGCGTCTTCGGAACCCGGCACACGATCGGGAGCGATGCCTTTCGGATCGAGATCCGCAAGCGCGCGCCCGCCGTCACCGTGGTTCAACAGGCCTGCCCGAGGCTGGCCGGCGCCATCGAAGCCGATGCTTGCGAGGCGGAGCTTTCGGCGCTCGTGGAGTCTGCCGTCGCGGGCCTGCTGGAGCGCCTGCACGGCAGGCGGCTCGACGCCGTCATCCTGGGATGCACCCACTATCCGCTCGTCGGCACCCTCTTCCAGCGCGCCCTGCCGCCCGATGTGAAGATGGTCTCGCAGCCGGATCTCGTCGCGGACAGCCTGGTCGCCTACCTCGAGCGGCATCCGGAATTCGATGCCCTTCCAACCGCACCGTCGCCGGGGAGCACGACGTTTCTGACCACCGGCGATCCGGAGCTGGTCGGGCGCATCGCTCAGCGGTTTCTCGGCCATCCCATGGTCTTCAGAGCCGCCTGACCGAACCGGCCACTACCTCAACGGAGCCGCGCGAAGCCCGTGTATCAAGTCCGAACCAAGGGCTATACGAAACGAGACCAGCGGAAACGCTGGGCCTTGCCGGATCGGGTGTTCTTCGCCTGCGGCGCCTGTCACATCCTCGCCTACGCCTTTCTGGAGCGCTACGGCGGACCGGAGCGGCAAGCCCTCTGGTTCAAGCCCGATGCCGGCTACACCGGCAATCACATCGTGGTTGCCACGGACGACTGGGTCTTCGACTACCACGGCTTCTGCGACCGCCAGAGCTATATGGCCCACTTCTACCGGAGGGCGCGCCAGCTCTGGCCGGGCTGGGGCGCAACCTTGATCGGTCTGCCGCCCGACGTTCTCGTCTCCGAGGAGAAGTCGCGCCGCTACGAAGGCCTCTGGCTGCGCGAACCGACGCAGTTCCTGCAGAACGCCCTGCCGCGCGCCCATGCTTTCCTGGACCGCTTTCCTGCCCCGCAGGATTGACATGCCGCAGCGCCAGCGGCCCTGGCATGCTGCCAATCTCAGGCTTAGGTGAAGTACAGAAGCCATCGAGAGGAGCTGCGCCGCCGAGATGTTCGGCAAGACCTTCAACCTGTTCGACCTCTTCGGCTTCCGCATCCAGGTCGACGTCACTTGGCTGTTCCTGGCCCTGCTCGTCACCTGGTCCCTGGCCGTCGGTTTCTTCCCCGCGCTCTATCCGGGCTTCAGCCAGACAGTCTATCTGTCGATGGCGATCATCGGCATGATCGGCCTGGCGGCGTCGCTGATCCTGCACGAGTCCGCCCATGCGCTGGTCGCCCGCGCCTACGGCCTGCCGATCAAGTACATCACACTGTTCATCTTCGGCGGCGTCGCCCAGCTCGAGCGTGAGCCGGAAACGGCACGCAGCGAATTCGTCATGGCCATCGCCGGGCCGCTGATGAGCCTGGCCCTCGCCGGCCTCAGCTACCTGGCCTGGATCGCCGCCGCCGCCCTCGGGCTGCCGCAGAGCCTGGCCGGCGTTCTGCACTATCTCTTTCTCATCAATCTGCTGCTAGGCGGCTTCAACATGATCCCCGCCTTCCCGCTGGACGGCGGCCGGGCGCTTCGGGCGGCGCTCTGGGGCTGGCGCGGCGATCTGCTCTGGGCCACCAAGATCGCGGCCACGACCGGCAGCGTCTTCGCCTTCATGCTGATCGGCTTCGGCATCCTGCGCGCCGTCTCGGGCGACGTGGTCGGCGGTGTCTGGATGTTCCTGATCGGCCTGTTCGTGCGCAGCGCCGCCCAGGGCAGCTACACCGAGGTGATCACTCACCGCCTGCTGGACGAAGTTCCGGTGACCCACTTTCTGCACGAGCCGGCGGTCAGCGTGCCGGCCGACATCAGCATCGAGAGCTTCGTGAAGGACTACGTCTACGCCACCCATGCCGACTTCTACCCCGTGGTCGAGGGCGACCGCCTGGTCGGCGGCCTGGCCGCCCGCCAACTGCGCCGGGTTCCCAAGAGCCGCTGGCGCAACCTCTCCGTCGCCGAGGTGATGACGCCGCTGTCGCCCGATACCGTGGTGAGTCCGGCGGCCGACGTGGCTCAGGCCTTGACGGCCATGCGCCGGACCGGCCGCAGCCACGTGATGGTGGCCGAGGGCGCAAAGCTGCGCGGCGTGGTGGCTTTCAGCGAGCTCCAGCGCTATCTCTCCTTCAAGCTGGAGATCGAGCAGTCGGGGTGATTTTGGGAGCTTCGGGATCATGACAACACCACTGGTCGGGGTGACCGCCGACTTCAAGGAGGTCGACGAGAGGCCGTTCCACGTCGTCGGCGACAAGTACGTACGAGCCGTCTCCGACTGCACCGACGCCACGCCCTTCATCGTGCCGGCGATGGGTCACCATCTCGACATTCCAGAGCTGGTCCGCCACATGGACGGACTGGTGCTGACCGGCAGCCCGGCCAACGTGCACCCGACCCACTACGGCCAGGAACCGCACGAACGCTACGAGCCCTATGACGAGGCGCGCGACGCCACCACCCTGCCGCTGATCCGCGAGGCACTGGCCCAGAAGCTGCCGATCTTCGCGATCTGCCGCGGCTTCCAGGAGCTGAACGTGGTCTTCGGCGGCAGCCTGCATCCGCGTCTGCACGAGCAGGAGGACAAGCTGGACCATCGCCGGCCGCGGGACCCGGACCCGGACGTCCAGTACGGCCCGGTGCATGCCATCAGCCTCGCCCCCGGCGGCCTGCTGGCCGAGATTCTGGGGCGCGAAGAGACGATGGTGAACTCGCTGCACAACCAGGGCATCGACCGGCTAGCCCCCGGCCTCGCCGTGGAAGCCACCGCGCCCGACGGCATTATCGAGGCCGTGCGCATCGAGGGGGCCGAGGGCTTCGCACTCGGCGTCCAGTGGCACCCGGAATACAAGGCTCCAGCCAACCCGGACTCGGTGAAGCTCTACAGCGCCTTCAACGCCGCCGTCCTGGCCCGCAAGCGCCGCAAGATCGCGGCGTGAGGGAACTCAAACCGATAGCCGAACTTAAGAGCTGTCACCAAGCGTTTAAATAAAGGCACAATTGACTATAAGAACACAGAGAAGCTGAACGGCGTAGATCCACAAGCGTAGCTTACCGACATCCTCGGCGGGATCGCCGACCACAAGATCACTAGAGCGCGATTCACGTCTTAGGTGGAAGCGCTTCGTTTCCACCTAAGACGTGAATCGCTCTCTAAACCTATAACTAGAGCAGGATCAACGATCTCCTGCCCTGGCGTTAAGCTGCGGCCGCAGCGTAACCGGCTTACGCCACGCTCGACCAGGGCGCCTTCGCCGGACGGTCACCCTATCGCTCACGGTTCGGAAGAAACAGGTTTAAAGAAAGAATACCCAGACGAACGACGGCGCTGGAACGTCATCAGCAGTGGTATCTCTAAAGCCATCAAGATAACAACGGCTTATGGTACACAAAGGTTTCACCTGATTCATCTGAGAAAGCCGCCGCGATAGGCGAGTTGAAACTATCAATATGCTTGAAACCGAGATGCTCATAGAACCGGAAGTTCGATGACGCGTCCGTTTCCAGATAGAGATCGCTCTGACCATTTGTAACGCAATGGTCGATGAACGCCTCCAACAGAATCCGGCCTCCTCCAAGCCCTTGTGCGGCTGGCGAGATGGCAAAAAGTGTCACCTCGCACTTTGTGTCCAAATCAGGACTTCTCCGATCATGCTCAATGGCATTCTTCAGCCAAGTCCATTTGGAGACCAAACTGACACCTTTGAGACATAGCAGTTCACCAATCATGGCCAGTTTGCCGAAGAATCCGGAATACCTTCCTTGGAAAAGCGGCTCGTCAGGCAGGCGCCCGAACAGAAACCCGACAACCTCCCCATCCACCTCAAGCCCAAAAGCCTTGCTGCTTTCGATCACGCTGCTCTCGACATAGAGCTTTGCCAGAAAGTCCGCCAAGATGCGCGGCGATATTCTTTCCGAAACGCCAAAGCTCAGTGCCACGATCTCGTAGCACTTCGGCAAGTCTGCAGAACGGAACGAACAAAGTTCGGGCGTTTTCTTGTCCTTGGATCTTGATGCCATTTGCCTTGCTCTCTGAACCGCACCGGGTTCGCCGGAGGCTGGGTTCTGTGAGTCACGCCGCCATGCCGGGCTCACGGCTTTCGGCACGGTAGCGAAAAACTCAGCCCAGATCAGCGAAGCACGCGCTCACCTCGTTTCGAAGCTCGGGCCAAACCGCGAACATCGTAAACCCGACCTCACCGGATGCTGACACTCAAGCGGCGTTGAAACATGTAAAGTTTAAATAAAAACAGTTATAAAATGTGATAATTACAAGGTATAATGCGGCGGATTCTGCTTCTCTTCGGTCGACTACTCCGAAAGAGCCGCAGATTTCATGTAATTTTAATTTCGGCACCGTTGCAGCCACAGAGCGCGCCACCACCTGCTTCGACAGGCAACCTGCCGCCCCCTGCGGCAGGAACCGGCAACACCACAATCGGACAAGGGAGGTCTTTCATGACTTGGAAGGCTCATGCGCTCGCCGCAATGGCGGCGCTCGGTCTCGCGCTGACAGCCGCCCCGGCCGCGGCGCAGGAAACCGGCAACGTCATCTTCTTTCATCCCGACGGCACCGGCCTCAACCATTGGGGCGCCGCGCGCATGCACATCGCCGGCCCCGACGGCGAGCTCAACTGGGACCGCCTGCCCGGCCTCGGCGTCTACACCGGCCACATGGCCGACCGGCTGACCGGGACCTCCCATGGCGGTGCCACGGTACATGCCTACGGGGTCAAGGTGGTCAACGACTCCTTCGGGCTGAACGGCACGGAGGTCATCACCGCGGCCTCCGGCCAGCAGATGTCCATCGCGGAAGAAGCGATCGAGGCCGGCCGAGCGGTCGGCCTGGTCCAGTCCGGCCATATCGCCGAGCCCGGCACGGCCGTCTTCGTCGCCTCCTCGGAGGCACGCAGCAACACGGACGAGATCGCCCAGCAGGTCATCGAGTCCGGCGCCCAGGTGATCATGGCGGGCGGCGAACGCTTCCTGCTGCCGGAGGGTGCCGAGGGACGGCACGGCGCCGGAGAACGCGAAGACGATCTCAACCTGATCGAGCGTGCCGAGGAGCTCGGCTACACCGTCGTCTATACGCGAGACGAGCTCATGGCTCTGGACCTCGCGGGGGTCGAACGGCTGTTGGGCGTCTTCGCCCACAACCACACCTTCAACGATCAGGAGCGCGAGCGGAACCTGATCGAAGGCCTGCCGACCTATAGCGAGACCGCCCCGACCATCGGCGAGATGACCCAGGTCGCTCTGGAGATCCTGTCCCGCGACGAGGACGGCTTCTTCGCGGTGATCGAGGAGGAAGGCACCGACAACATCGCCAACAACATGAACGCAGCCGGCACCCTGGAGGCCCTACGCCGGGCGGACGAGGCCATGGGCATCCTGCACGACTTCGTTCAGCAGAACACGGATACGCTGCTGATAACGGCGGCCGACTCGGATGCCGGCGGCCTGCAGGTGGTGTCCGGTTCCTTGGCCCCCGAGGGCGGCCCGGTCGCGGCCTCGACCAACGGCGGCGGTATTCTGCACGGTCAGCAGGGGGCCTTCGGCGACGTCTTCATGTCCGCCCCGGACAGTGAAGGCATATCGCATCCCTTCGGGATCGCCTGGGTCGGCTACAACGATGTGGCGGGCGGCATTCTGGTCAGGTCGGCCGGCCTCAACTACGAGCTGGTGCAGCCGCTGGTCGACAACACCGACGTCTACAAGATCATGTACCAGACCCTGTTCGGTACAGCGCTGAACTGAGCCGGCAAAAGGCATATGGCCGCGCAGAGCAGAACTCTGCGCGGCCGTTGTCTCAATAGACCTCCAGGTACTCCTGGCGCTCCCAGTCGGTCACATGGGCCCGGAAGCGGGCCAGCTCGTGGCGCTTGACCGTATTGAAGACCTTGAGAAAAGGCTCGCCGAGCAAGGCCCGCATATCCGCGTCGGCTTCGAGAGCCTCGAGCGCGGTGTCGAGGCGCTTCGGCAGCTTCTCCAAGCTGTCGTCCTCTTCGCAGGGGCCTTCGATCCCCGCCGGAAGACTGTAGCCTTTCTTCAAACCGAGCAGACCGGCGGCGAGCGTGGCCGCGGCGCTGAGATAGGGATTGGAGAGGCCGCTGGCGGCGCGCATCTCCAGGTGGGTCGCATCGTCCTTCGAGGCCTTCATGCGGACCATGGCGGTTCGGTCCTCGATGCCCCAGGAGATGTTGGAGGGCGCGAAGGTGTGCGGCGCCAGCCGGTGGTAGCAGTTCGGCGTCGGCCCGATCAGCGGCATCATGGCCTTGGCATGGGTCAGGATGCCGGCCGTGAAAGCCTTCGCCGTGTCCGACAGCCCGTCCGGATCGCCGGCGTCGAGAAAGGCGTTGGCGCCGCTGTCCTTATCGAGCAGCCCCATGTGGACGTGACAGCCGCAGCCGGCGCGGTCGGCCCAGGGCTTCGACATGAAGGTCGCATGGTAGCCGAGTTGATGGCAGAGCTCCTTCACCGTGGCCTTGAAGGTAAAGGCCTTGTCGGCGGCGGCCAGACCGATAGCCGGCCCGAAATTGATCTCGAACTGGCTTGCCGCGTATTCGCAGTTATGGGTGATCAGGTCGACGCCCTGGGCGATCAGCGCATCCATCAGCGGCTCGATGCCCTCGACCCAGTGATTGCGGGTGGAGTTAAAGATGTGCAGCCCCTCGAAGAAGGGCTCTAGGGTCTCGCCGTCGAGCAGATAGAACTCGAACTCGTGCCCCATCTTGACCGAAAAGCCCAAAGCCGCCGCCTCGTCGAGCAGCTTCTTGAGCACGAAACGCGGCGCGGCCTCGACCGGACTGCCGTCATTGAAGGTCAGGTCGCAAATCACCTTCCACATGCCCTCGATCCAGGGCACCGGTTGCAGCGTCGCGAAGTCGGGCCAGAGCTTGGTGTCGGCGTAGTTGATCTCCTCGTTGAGGCCGGTGCCGGGCACCACGCTGGCCGCCGTGTCCAGGGCCAGGGTTCCGCCGTAGAGGTTTAGGCCGCGCTCGGCATAGTCGCGCACCTTGTCGATGGGTATGGTCTTGGACCGGCTGGTTCCGTGGGTATCCGGCAGCTCGAAGCGGACGTACTTGGCGCCCCGATCTCTCAGCGTGTCGACGATCTCGGATACGTTCTGCGCTTCGGCCATCCTGCTGCCGCGCCTCCCCTCTGTTGCCCTGCCTCGTCACGCAGGCTAGAGCGCGATCGCACCAAGTGGAAGCAGCCTCGCTTCTGCTTGGTACGTGAATCGCACTCCGAACTTAGGAGAGAGCAGGATCGCCTTAGGTGACGTCACCTGAGACGATCCTGCTCTACCCGCCTGTCGTGTTATGGGGAGGCTAGCGCGGCAGTTCTTCGAAGTACAACGGGGAAGTTGCGAAGTTCCACATTCAGCGTGCAAGCTAAACAGGCAAGAGCTGTGAGGAGGCGACATGCGATTGACCGGCAAGAAAGCCCTGATCACAGGCGCAGGCGGCGGCATCGGCCGGGCAGCCGCGCTCGCCTTCGCGCGGGAGGGGTCCGCAGTGGCCTGCTGCGACATCCGGCAAGAGTCCGCCGAGGCGACGGCCGAAGCGGTGCGAACCGCTGGCGGCACGGCGGTGCCGGTGATCGCCGATCTGACCGCGGAGGATGCGGCACGCGAGGGCGTTGAAGCGGCCGAGCGGCAGCTCGGCGGTCTCAACGTCGTCTTCAACAATGCCGGGCTGGTGCATCCCGGCGATCAAGGCGCGACCGACACACCCCTCGCCGCCTGGGAAGCGACATTGGCGGTCAACCTCACCAGTGTCTTCCTGGTCTGCAAGTTCGCCGTTCCCGCCTTGCTACGGGCTGGCGGCGGTGCGGTGGTCAACAATGCCTCGATCGTGGCGCTGGTCGGCTCCGCCTATCCGCAGATCGCCTACACGGCAGCGAAAGGCGGCGTCGCCGCCATGACCCGCGAACTGGCCGTCGTCTACGCCCGCCGGGGACTGCGCTTCAACGCCATCTGTCCCGGCCCGACCGGCACGGAGCTGGTGCGAACCTTCCTGTCGGACGAAACCGCTTGGGCCAAGCGGCGCCCCTACATGCCGCAGGGACGGCTGGCCGCCCCGGAAGAAATCGCCGCAGTCGTGACCTTCCTCGCCAGCGACGAGGCCAGCTACCTGAACGGTGCCGTGCTGCCGGTCGACGGCGGCATCACCGCCGCCTACGTGATCGACGATTCCCAAGCGCCGCAGGACCGCTGAGGCGCTTGCGCCGCAAAGCCCTTGAGGCGCTTGCACCGGCCGGGCGGCCCGCATACCTTCCGCTGACCAGACTGACGACGCTTGCAGATTCAGCGAGGGTCGCGGCGCCCCTGTAGCTCAACTGGTAGAGCAACCGCCTTGTAAGCGGTAGGTTGCGGGTTCAAGTCCTGCCGGGGGCACCACACACGCACGAGGCGAGAGCAACAGACGGCTACTGACAGCGTCACATATCCCACTATCCGTTTCTGAGGCATGGCCGTTTAGACGGAAGCCGGAGACAGCAGTTCCATCTAGCAGTTTTGCGACGGCTCGGACGGCCGTCTTCAAACGCCCGCGACCCACCTCCGCGCAGTCAAGCCTGCTCGGATGCAGACGACAGCGTCATGCTCCAGAACTGTCCAGGATACTCCAAGCGTCTCTGAAGTCTTGCCAGTCGTCACGGAAGCCGAAGGCGATGTTGTCCGGCTTCTTCTCGCCATCCAGACGAATCACCCTCTGTTTGATCCACTTGCGCACCGATCCGTCTCGGTTGCGGTGCTTGTGGTAGTGCCGGTGGACTGCGTTCAGGTCTTCGACCAGCCGGGCAGTAGGAATGACGTGGACTTCCGTCGACGGCCCTGGCGGACAGCCGTTCAGCGCAACCAGTACAGAGACATCCCGGCAATCCGGGGCGGACCTGTCGAAGCCGGGCAAAGGATCCCAGTCGGCTTTCGCCGTCCATTGGAACGTGGTGCCACTCGTCGTTTTCACGCGAAGCGCGCGGAAATCGCCGGCGGAGGTACGAACCAGGATATCGAAGTTGGGATTGCCTCTATCTGTCAGGCCTGCGTCATAGTTCCGTGCCAATAGGCACAGGCCATGGTGTAGTGCTCACCAGCATTGCCGACACGAATCGATGACATGGCGCCCTCTCGCTATCGGCCACCATGCTAACTTACGGTGGTTAAACAGATATAAGCGCTCGCCTACTTTCTTGAATCGAGACGCCGTCCGGCCGAAAGCTACGGCCGGAGATCGCTACAAACTGTCGATGGACCGATGACGAGCTACACAAGTGGGGCGACCGCGCCGGGTGCCAGATCTAGGTATAGAACTGCAACATGCCGAGCTTGAAGGTGACGGCGCAGATCACCACGAAGGCGACCTTCGGCCAAGCCGCCGACATCGTCGCCGCCGGCACACCGGCAACGATCGCCGCAATCAACAACACAATGAACAGAATTTCCAACGACCCGACTCCCGTTTTCTCTGTGTATTTAAAGACTTAGACTGCAGTTCGATTTTCCCGCGTTATATGAGGAAATCGAGTGCCAAGCGCAAGTCCTGGGCTGCGATCGTCAGGTCGAAAGCGCAGCGATGTCAGGCCGCGGCCGGGCGCAGCCGGGCAGATCGGCCAGTGCCTGTTCCAGCGCCGCCCCAATCGAGAGCAGACGGCGTTCATCCCAGCGCCGGCCGACGATCTGCAGGCCGAAGGGCAATCCGTCGGCATCGAGGCCGCAGGGCAGGCAGAGCACCGGGTGTCCGGTCAGGGTCAGGCCGTAGGAGATCGCCACCCAGTGGATGTAGGTATCGAGCGGCCTGCCGTTGATCTCGGCCGGATAGCTCTGGCCCTTGGCGAAGGGCTTGGCCGAAGCGCCGGGGGCGATCAGCAGATCCACCTCTTCCATCAGGGCCGAGAAATCGCGCGCGATCTGACCGTGACGCTGGCTCGCCCAGGCCACGTCTTTGGCATCGAACGTTAGGCCCAGCTTGACGTTGGCCGTCACGTTGGCGCCGACCTTATCGGGGTGCCGCTCGACCTTCTCCAGATGCGCCGCGAGGAAGCCGACACTGCGCAGCACTTCGAACACCCGGTTGGCGTCGGCCATCGCCGGATCCCGGTCCTGCGTCTCGCGGAAGAGATGGCGGAAGGCGCCGACCCGCTCCCGAAACAGGCCGCGGATCTCGTCGTCGACCGGGGCGAACCCCAGGTCTTCGCTCACCGCCACCTTCAGTTTCCCGAGATCGACCGGCTGCAGCTCGGCGAGTGGTGCGGTCTCGAGCGGCCGGCTGTAGAGGTCGTCGGGATCTTCGCCGGCGAGCGCCGACAGCAGCAGAGCCAGATCGGCGACGCTGCGGCCCATCGGCCCCTCGACCGACAGCGGCGAGGTCGGAACGGCCGGCGCGGTCTTGGCGACCAGACCCGGTGTCGGTCGCAGGCCCACCACGCCGCAGAAGGCGGCCGGCGTGCGCAGCGACCCGCCGAGATCGGAGCCGTTGCAGAGCGGCAGCATCGAGGTCGCCAAGGCCACCGCCGAACCGCCGGAGGACCCGGCACAGGTCTTCAGGGGGTCGAAAGGGTTGCCGGTGAAACCGTAGACCGCGTTGTCGGTGTTGGCGCCGGCACCGAACTCGGGCGTGTTGGTCTTCGCCGCGACGATGCCGCCCGCCGCGCGCAGGCGGCGCACCACACCGGCATCCTCCAGGGGGACGTGGTCGGCATAAAGCGGCGAGCCAAAAGTGGTTCGCAAGCCCTTCGTTTCGTTGAGATCCTTGATGCCGACCGGCAGGCCCGTCAAAGCCTGCACGCCGTCGCCGACGCGAAACAGCGCCTCGGCCGCCACCGCCGCCGCGCGTGCAGCGGACTCATCCAGCGCAACGACGGCGTTCAGGGTCGGGTTCACCGCCTCGATGCGAGCCAGGCAGGAGTCCAACAGCTCGACGGGCGAGATTTCGCGGCGGCGCATGAGGGCGCGCAGCTCGACGGAGGAACGGTCGCAAAGCTCGGTCATAGCAGTTTCGGCCATAACGGTTTCAACGGTCCTCTCTTGTTCGGGGCCGAACATTCGGCCCGCTTTCTTATCATTCGCCGCCAGCAGGCTCACGGGTCCAGCGTTTGCTGTCCGGCGGCACTACCGCTTCCTAGCGCAGAACCGGATAGCCCTGCGCCTCTGCCGCCGCCTCGATCTCCAGAATGCGTCCGTAGTCGGCGGCCTCCGGCGGTGCGATGCCGGCCAGCCGCAGCGCCGCGCAGGCCTCGGCCAACTCGGCATCCTCGAGAGTCTCGGTCAGCGCGATGGTGATCCGCGGCGCCTCGGCAGCGCGCGCTCTGGAGGTCACGAAGGGCAGCGCCGGCGCCGGGCTCGACCAGGCCAGGACGCGCAAGCCCTCACAGGCCTGCGGCCTAACATCGCCCAGCAAGGCCCAGGTGACGCAGTCGACGGCCGCCACGTCGGCCCGCCCCTGCGCGACGGCTTCGGCCGAGGCCGCATGCCCGCCGGTCTCGACCACCTCCGAAAAGAACCGGCCGTCTTCGGCGAAGGGGGCGACCAGGCCGCGCAGGGCCGACATGCCCGACTGGGAATCCCAACTGTTGATCGCCGCGCGGCGTCCCTTCAGATCCGCCGGCGCCTGCGCCGGATCCTCGGTCCGCAGGATGACGGCACTACAGTAGGTCGGGCCGTAGCGACTCTCCGGCTCGCAACCCTCGGCATCGTAGAGCGGCACGCCGACCAGCGACAGGCGGCCGGCGAAGGCATGGGTCAGCGGGTAGCCGCAGGTCTGGCTCAGCAGCAGGGCCGGATCGCTCCAGGTTTCCGCGAAGTCCCCCGTCCGGGTTAGGCTCGGCGGCACCTCGGCGATGCCGGCCGCACGCAGATGGCGGGCCAGCCCCTGCCAGAAGCGGTCGGTCGCCCACCGCAGCTCCGGCAGGTCGTACATCGGCAAGGACGCCAGGCTCATTTGCTTTTCCGCAGCAAGCCTTCGATCAGCGGGATGACATCCGGCGGCTGCACGACGGCAGCACGCACCAGGTCGTCGAAGTGCTTGCTCATCACCCGGATATGCTCGGTGGCCTGCAGCACGATGAACATGCCGCCGACATAGAGGACGGCGCGCTGCTGGCCGTAGACCGTCACCGGGATCGAGAAGCGCTGCAGACCGTCGTAGAGAAACCAGCGGAAGGTCGGATAGAGCTCGTCCAGCAGTTTGGCCATCTGTTCGAGCTGCGCACGCCGCTCCGCCACCGGCATGGTCCGCCAGATCATCTCGCCGCGGGCGAAGGCCTCGACCATCTGGAAACTGGTGCAGACCTCCATGTCGGTCTCCGGCCTGCGACTGTAGGCGAGCCGGGCTTCCGACTGCTCGCGCTGCGCCTCTTGGGCGCGCTGGCTGAGCTGATGGTACTCGAAGTCGATGGTCGCGTCCGTCTTGAGCAGGTCCGGCAAGGTCGCCGGGACGTAGCGAATCTTCGAACCGACCGCTTCGTTGTGCCAGCGGGTCAGGCGTTCGTCCAAGGGATCGCCGGCCCCGCTCTCGATCTCCAGCGGACGCGCAACGACCTGCGTGCCGGCCTCGGCCGACTGGCTGAGGCCGAGCAGCCAATCGGTCGATACCCCGGCCTCGCGCGCCAGGGCCACCACCGTTTCCGCCCGCGGCAAGCGTTCGTTCTCGGACGAGAGCAGTTGCGACAGGGTGGAACGGTCCAGACCGATCGCGGCCGCAAAGGCCGCGCGCGACTTTCCCGACCGCTCGATCACCTCAGCCAGCCGCTCCCGAAAGGGCGGGATCAGATCGTCTCTTGCCGTGGTCATGTCTGACCGAACTCCTCACGCGCCGAGTTCTCGCCGCAGCTCTTGCGCCTGCGGGCGATATGTTTTATTTAGTCAACAGATGTTGTGTATACTCAACACATCATGATTTTTCCCAACGATGGTGTTGACTGACCAAGGTTGGGGCATTGGTGCATCTTCTATTCTGTGAGCCTTTTCATGTCCTTAGTCTGTCACAGCCAGCAGCCGCGTCGCGATGATGCGAAGCTAACCACGCCGGCTCGAGGGGCGTCCAGGAAAGCTGCCGCCCAGCGCGGTTTCGCGCTGGAATGGCCGACCCTGGCCGTCGCCGCAGCCATCTACGGCGGCTTCGGGCTGGTCACCTGGTACCACGCCGCCCTGCCCTGGTGGGGCGAGCTGCTGCTGGGTAGCTACCTGATTGCCTGGCATGCCTCCCTGCAGCACGAGGTGGTGCACGGCCATCCGACCAATCGAGGCTGGCTGAACCGCCTGATCGTGTTGCCCAACCTCTGGCTCTGGCTGCCCTATGAACTCTATCGCGACACCCATCTGCGGCATCACCGCGACCATTGGCTGACCGATCCGGTCGAAGATCCGGAGAGCTACTACATCGCGCCGGCCCGCTGGACGCTGCTCGGCGGACTCCAACGCGCTCTGCTGCGGGCCCGCAATACGCTGATCGGGCGGCTGCTGTTGAGCCCCTTCTTCTGCGTCACCGGCTTCTATCGCCGGGAGGCGCAGCGGCTGCTGCAGGGCGAACCGCGCCGGCTGCGCATCTGGGCGCTGCACGGCCTGGCCGTGGCGCTGGTGCTGGGCTGGGTGGTCGCCATCGCCGGTCTGCCGGCCTGGCAGTTCCTGCTGCTCTACGTCTACCCCGGCATCGCGCTGGCGCACCTGCGCTCCTTCCTGGAGCATCGTGCCCACCCTGACGTCGGCGGCCGCACGGCCATCGTGGAAACCGGGCCGCTGCTGTCCCTGCTGTTTCTCAACAACAACCTACATGCGGTGCATCACGCGCGGCCCCGCCTGCCCTGGTATCGCCTGCCCGCCGTCTGGCGTGCCGAGCGTGCCGCCATCCTGGCCGCCAACCACGGCTATTACCTCCCGAGCTACGGCGAGATCCTGCGCCGCTGGGCCTTCACTCCCAAGGAGTCGCCCGTGCATCCGCTGGGCGGAGTCGAGCGCGACAGCCGGAGCGGCGCACGCGTCGCTTTCGCGGTCGAACCCGACGCCACCGGCATGGACCGCCGCGGGCCAGCCGCGGTATAGGCGAAAGAGGTCCGGTCGTTCCGTTCCGCAGATCCTGTTCCGCATATCCTGTTCCGCAGATCCTGTCCCACAGTGGAGAAAGCGAGAGTCCTGGGATGTCAGCCCTGCCCGAAAGCAAACGTTTCGTCATCGTCGGCGCCGGCATGCACGGCCTGTCCACCGCCTGGCATCTGGCCATGGAGCTGGAGCGGCGCGGCCAGGGCAGCGGCAAGGACATCATCGTCCTGGACAAGACCGGCCCGGGCGCCGGCGCCACCGGCATCGCCTGCGGTTGCGTGCGCAACCTCTACATGACCCAGGAGCTGCATCCGATCCTGCGGCACTCGGTCGACGTCTGGCAGTCCGACCCGATCCGCTTCGGCTTCCAGCAGGTCGGCTACATCTCCGCCGGCGAGGCCAACCAGCAGGCCGACTACGAGTCTATGGTGGCCAGCCATAACGCCTGCGGCTACCGCTCCGACCTCTACGTCGGTCAGGAGGCCAAGAGCTTTCTCAAGTCGATCTGGCCGGACTTCAACACCGACCGCATCGAGGTGGCCCACTTCGAGCATCCCTCGGGCTACGCCGGCACGCGCCAGGCGGTGGCCGGACTGGCCGAGAAGTGCGCCCAGCACGGCGTCGAGATTCTCGCCGGCGTCGAGGTCACCGGCTACGACCTGGCCGGACGGACGATCCGCAAGCTGCACACCAACCTGGGGGACATCGCCGCCGAGGCGGTCGTGCTGTCGGTCGGCGCCTGGATGGGCAAGCACTGGGATCTGCTCGGCCTGTCGGACGCGCTGGAGTGCCACTATCCGGACGGCGGCAGCGTCACCAAGGACATGTGGACCTACTGGCGGCTGCTGGAGGGCGAGATGTACATCGACCGGCCCTACCGCACCGCCGACGACCGCGACCCGCCGGTCCTGCACGTGGAACTGATGAACACGCCGGTGATCAACGAGACCACCGGCGAGGAGATGAGCGACCACCTCTACGTCTATTGGAAGAACGCCGCGGAGCGGATGGAGAGCATCGGCCTGCAGGGCGGCACCATTCCGATCAAGATCGGCAACGCTGCGACCCTGGATCCCTACGGCCACGCCAACGACGAATACCAGGCCGACGACTGGTTCGCCGACTACTTCGTCTCCGCGATGGGCTACCTGATGCCGCGCTTCAAGGGTCACCGCAGCAAGTTCAAGGACCGGCGCAACGGCGGCATCGGCGCCTTCACCCCCGACAACGTGCCGATCTTCGACTGGGTGCTCGACAACGCCTACATGGTCGCGGACTCCAACCACGGCTTCAAGATGATCGGCGCCGGCAAGCTGGTGGCGAAGGTCCTGGCGGGCGAGAACCGGGTGACGGAGCTGGAGCCCTTCGCCTTCACCCGCTTCGCCGGCGGCAAAACCTTCGGCTCCTCCAACAGCCACTGTCCCTGGGTGTAGCGGCGCAGGTTGAGCCGCGACACCGCCGCCTCGGCATAAAGAAAAGGGGCCGCGCCCTTCGGCAGCGGCCCCTTTTTTCCGGTAGCAGTCTGGCTGCGAGCTAAGCCTACTGCTTCATCACGAAGTACTTGAAGGCCGCGCCCGGGGTCACTTCGATGCTGTGCTTCACGGTCTCGCCGCCGTGGGTGGCCTCGATGTAGTACCAGCCGCCCGGCAGGGTCAGCTGAGCCGTCGAGGCGGTGACCTGGTGCAGCAGGTGGCGGTTTCCGGAAGCGTCACGGCCGAAGGTCATCACGTCCCACTGGACCGGATCCTTGATCGGCGCCTGACCGATGCCGCGGATCATGTTCAGCTGAACTTCGCCGGCATTGAGGTTGATGGTGTGCCGGGTGTTCGTCTCATCGACGACGATGTCGCGCTCGACCGAGGTCTGGCCAAAAGCGGCGCGAACCCGGTAGCGACCCTCGGGCAGCTGCAGTTCGGCAGCGCCGCCACGCATCTCTTCCACAACCCCGCCATGTACGCGCTCGACCGTGAAGGACACGTCGGACAGCGGTGCGGCGCCTTCGGCGATCACGGCATCGAGGTAAACTGGCTTCAATTCGTCGGCGGCGACCGGGGCCGCCAGAAAGGCGACCGTGGCGCCAGCCGCCAGAATCGACTTCACCAGGCTGGGAAGCTGCATGACCCGACCCTACTCCCTTGGCTCTGTCTCTGTTCGAATAAGTCAGAGTGATACACTTAGGCCCCGTGGGTTTACAAGACGTGAACGCCGCCACATTGTTTTTTTCGCAGCCGTAATCATGTCCAAAGAATGCCCCGTTTCCGCGTCCGCAGTCTTTCGCTCGCCGCCTGCCCGCTCGTTTGCGCGCTTATAACCGCGACGCCGGCTCTGGCCGACGAGCCACAGGCGCCTCCCCCCCGTGTCGAACGGACGCAGCCGGACCCACGCGACCTGCGCCCGCTGCAGATTCCGCTCTCGCCCTCCCGGGATAGCGGCCAACGGCTTCTGGAGCGGAGCAAGATCGAAGGCCAACAGCGCCGGCTGGAACGGCGGGGCGACCCGCACAACCCGCGCACACAGGACCGGATCCGGCGCCTCGATCGCGCCGGCGACCGCTTCCGCTGACCGCTGCTGCCACTGAACGCCAAGCCGCTCGCCGGCTAAGACCTAGAGCGGCTAAGATTCCAGCGGATTCGAGGAGAGTGAGTTGCGGTTGCGGCTGGCACCCAATCTCTAAGCGGCTACAATGCGCTCCCGGCGCACCCCACTGCATCATGCGTTGCGGCTGGCACCCAATCTCTAAGCGGCTACAATTTCGCGGTCAACGAAGCGAAATCGCCCCGTGTTGCGGCTGGCACCCAATCTCTAAGCGGCTACAATGGCCAGCTGAGTCAGC
Source organism: Kiloniellales bacterium (assembly GCA_052168175.1). Taxonomy (GTDB): domain Bacteria; phylum Pseudomonadota; class Alphaproteobacteria; order Kiloniellales; family DSM-21159; genus Algihabitans. The sequence goes on along the minus strand of JBQLZH010000001.1, from coordinate 48,617 downwards.
GTGATGCCGCGCTTGTTGCGGCTGGCACCCAATCTCTAAGCGGCTACAATTGGCCAGGCCTGCACGCTGACGCTTGACGGGTTGCGGCTGGCACCCAATCTCTAAGCGGCTACAATGGCATGAGCTTCATCGGCCAGACCCAAGCGGTTGCGGCTGGCACCCAATCTCTAAGCGGCTACAATCGCCCGGTCCTGCATCGGCAGCAGCCGGTCGTTGCGGCTGGCACCCAATCTCTAAGCGGCTACAATCCATGGGCAGAGAACAATCGCGATGACCGCGTTGCGGCTGGCACCCAATCTCTAAGCGGCTACAATCAGATGCGCCGCCACACGATGCGCGACTTCGTTGCGGCTGGCACCCAATCTCTAAGCGGCTACAATCCGACCCTGGCGGGCAAGTGCCATGTGATCGTTGCGGCTGGCACCCAATCTCTAAGCGGCTACAATCTATCGCTCCGCGCCCGCGCCGCCTCAATGGTTGCGGCTGGCACCCAATCTCTAAGCGGCTACAATTGGACCGGGATTGGGTCGCGGCTGCTCGTTGTTGCGGCTGGCACCCAATCTCTAAGCGGCTACAATGCTGCCGAAATCGGAGCGGGCTGTTTCTGGGTTGCGGCTGGCACCCAATCTCTAAGCGGCTACAATATGTGGGGCGGTCGGGTCGACATCGTCAGCGTTGCGGCTGGCACCCAATCTCTAAGCGGCTACAATTGGCTGCACGACGACGAAATCAGGGTCGCAGTTGCGGCTGGCACCCAATCTCTAAGCGGCTACAATGGCTCAAAATCTCGTCCTCGGTTGCCTCTAGTTGCGGCTGGCACCCAATCTCTAAGCGGCTACAATCACGGGCGGGCGTGGCCTGGAGACCGAAGAGTTGCGGCTGGCACCCAATCTCTAAGCGGCTACAATCTGGCGGCCGAGCTGGTTCGTGGACGGGGAGTTGCGGCTGGCACCCAATCTCTAAGCGGCTACAATAGATGTTGCACTATCCCCCTGAAACACAGGGGGATTTCCTTGTTTGGACGACGGAAGAAATAGCGCGGCGGGCTCAAAAAAGCGCGAGCTGGTTCGGGTTTTCTCGCCTGCGTTCCCGTTTTCGTCCCGTGAAGATTCGCGCGTTGCCATACTGCTTGTCCGTCAGGGTGACGATGTGAACCTTGCCCCGTTTCGGCAGGGCCTCGCCGACGCGGGCGATCAGAGTCTCCGCCGCCTCCTTGCTCTCGGCGAAGCGGAGATAGACGGAAAACTGCGCCATCTCGAACGCCTGATCCAGCAGGAAATGCCGGAACTTGGCGGCCGCCTTGCGCTCCGAGGCCGTGCCCACGGGCAGATCGAACATCACATAGAGCCACATCATCCGATATCCGCTCAAGGCCGGCCGCTCCGGCAGCATCGCGCTTTTCCTTCGCCCCATCCGTGCCGCTCGTCCCTATCCCGGCAGCTTCATCCGGTAAGCTCTACCCCTCCAGAGGCAGTGTCGGGCGCGGCAGTTCCAGGCTCCGCGCCTCCCCCGCGAAGCAGCGCGCCAGGGAAGCGGCGAGCCGCTGCAGGCAGAGGCCGACCGGGCTGACGCCCGCCGCAGTACTCATGTCGGTTATCAGCACCCGCGCCAGCGCGGGCTTGCTGTCGCGGTCCGGCTCGCGGGCGCCGGCCCGCGCTGCCTCGAAGACCAGAAGGTCCGCCACCGGACGAAAGGGTTCCATCAGGTCGTCGGCCAGGGCGAAGGGATTGCCGCGCTGACGATGGGCGAGACCGAAGCTGGGATGCAAACCCGCCCCCATGATGGCCCGCACCGTGCCGGCGCGAAGGACTGTGTAGCTGTAGTTCAGCAGCGCGTTGAGCCCGCCTGCCGTACGGTCGCGCCGGAAATCCTCGCCGAACAGCAAAGGCCAGTAACGCCGCGCGGCCTGGGCCTCCACGTTGTCCGGATCGCCGGAGCGCACCTTGCGCGCCAGCAGACCGAACCCGTCGTGGCGCACGCCGGCGGCCTTGAGGGTTGCGGCCTGCCCCTCGATCTTCGCCCGCACCACCTGCGCCCAGAGCTGCTTGCGCTGAGGCTTCGAAGCGGCCGCCTGATCCAGCATGCGCCCAGCCTGTTCGTGGTGCCCATTGGTGGACAGCAAAAAGGCCGCCGGCATGAAATTCGCCGCGCAGAGCACGAGCGGCGCGTTGCGCTCGGCCAGGGCGACCAGCAAGGAGTTGCTGTAGGTGAGGCCATGGGCCGAGGCGATCACCGCCGCGATATCGTCCAGCGGCAGACGCCCGAGTTCCTCGCCGCCTGCATTTACGGTCAGGAATCCTCGGCTCTTCGCCAGATGCCGGCCGTCCTCGGCGATCTCCAGGATCCGCTCGGCCATGTCCGCCTCCCTACCTGTCCGCCTCCTTACATGGCCGTTTCCTTACATGGCCGTCTCTGGCAGCGCCGATACGCGGCCGAGCACGTCCACGCGGACGCGCCGCGCGCCCGCTTCGCGCAGCCGCTGGTAGCTCGCCAAGTTCCACCGCAGAGGATCGCCGGGATCGTCGTGGCGCCGGTCGATGCTGCCCGCCTCCTTGTGAGCGGCCAGACGGACGCGCTTGGAGGAGGGCTCCAACCGGTAGACCCGATAGATGTCCCGCCGACCGTCGAAGTCCGCCTCCAGCAGATCGCCGTTGTGCAGGGTCATGACGAGCTGCGCGCCCGGATGGGCCTCGCGCCAGCGGGGCCGGTAACCGGGCTGGTTGGCGTCGTGTACCGTCACGCCCTCCCCGCTCCAGCGTCCGTCCGGCAAAGCGAAGATCTCGATCCGGTGGTTGCCGCCAGGGGTGTAGGCCTTGTGAAAGATCTTGCCCTCGGCATCGCGGTGCTCCACGCGGCGTACCGAGGCTTCGGTCTTGAGAATCCGCAAACGGCGCAGACCATGATGCGTGGCGAAGGCCTCCAGCACCGCCCGGCGTGCGGCGTCGGTCAGTTTGCCGCCGGCAGCCGCCGTCGTCAGACGCGCCTGCAGATCCTCGCGCAGGCGAGCGTCGCGGATGCGGCCGATGTCGCCGTCGGTGAGCTGCAGCACCGGCTTGCGCGTGACGAGGTTGTAGCGCTTGCCGTCGATCTCCGCCTCGACTTCACCATAGGCCGTGGCCTCGTGCAGTTGGCCCGAGGTGACCCGGATGTCGTCCTGCGCCCCCGGCGGCAGGCCATGGTCGGGTTTGTGGCTCACGACGATGCGCTCCAGCGCGGCGGAAAGGTCCTCGCGGAAACCCTCGTAAGGTTCCGGAAAGCCGCCATCGGGGAACAGGCGGTCGAGGTCCTGGACCTCGGCCTGCCCCGAGGCGCGGGCCATACGGTTCAGAAGGCCCCGGTCGGTGCAGGCGATGACGAAGGCGTCGATGGCGTGGTGCCGGTGATCCTTGCGGTTCTTCGGATGATTGGGATCGGTGAAGTTGTGATCCGGCAGCAAACGGTTCAGGCCCCACTTGGCGCGCAGCATGGCCGTCAGCCGGCCAGGCGGCGCCCAGACCTGGCGGCAGACCTGCTCCAGGTAGGTCTTGGCGAGGCGGGACATGTACTGGGTATCGATCAACTGCCGGGCCAGGAAACCACCCTCTGCCTCGAAGCGGGCCATGGCGTCGGGCTGAAAGCGCCAGGCCTTCTTCGGCAAGATCCGCTCGGCCCGCTGCACGATCTCCCGCAGCGCCTCCCCGCTCCAGGCCTCCGCCGGCGGGCGGTTGCCCTTCTGCCGATTGGCCGCGCGGGTGCAGAGCGCCTTGTTCATGAAGCTGTCGTCGAGCGTCCGGGAGAAAGGCAGCAGATGCTCGACCTCGACCGAGCCGTCGAACAGCCGCTCGACGTTGAGCGGCGTGCCGGAGAACACGCAGACCCGCTCGTCCGGCGGCAGCTCGTCGAAAAGCCGAAGCCGAAGACGCGCATCGTGGGAGTCGGCGACCCCCAGCTGTACCAGCCGTTCACGCCGTTCCGCGTTCTTGCGCTCGTTCGCGCGGTTGTCCCGCTCGATCTCCTCCTTGCGCTGGCGGCTCAGCTTCAGTTCGCGCCCCAACTCGATCACGATCTCCTCCGGCGGACCGTGCAGGTCGATCAGGGCGTTGACGATTTTCCGAAGCTGGTTGAGCGCGATGTGGACCGTCGGATTCGGTACGCGGCCGATCCGCTCCTGACTGCCCTCGGGCGCGTCCGGCTTGGCGACGACATGCCGGGCCAGCGCGCTGCCGTAGTAGGGCAGACGCGTCGCCGTGCCCTCCGCGCGCCAGTCCGAGTGATGCAGGTCCAGCGCGCCCACCGCCTCGTCGTAGGTCAAGGGTCGCCGGTAGACTTCGCCCGTTTCGCGATCGCGCTCTTCCGCCGATCCGCCTTCCATGACGTCGACCAGATCCTCTAGCAAACCCCGACCGAACTGACCGTGGCCCTGGGGCAGACGCAGTTCGGAGACGGTCTCGGCGGTTTCCGGGTCCAGCTTGCAACTCTCCCGCAGCCATGCGATCAGCTCCTCCGGGTCCTCGACCCCCAGCAGCCGCTCGACGATCTCGATCTGGCGTTCCCGCTCCAGGCTGCGCCACTGCTTGCCGAAGGCCTTCTTCATCGACAGCTTGACCGCCGTCTGATCGGGCTGAAAGCCCTTGCGGCCGGACAGCTCATGGCTGAAGCGGCTGTCCTCCGGCAGCTTCGCGGCGGCACGCAGTTTGTCGAAGGCGACCAGGCTGCCACCCAAGGCCATCAGTTTCGCGGTCACGGCATCTCGTTCCGCAAGGGTCAAGGCACGGTCGCGCCCGCCGGCACGACCGACCCGCAGGTTGGCCACCTCCTGCAGGATGCGGAAGCGTTGGAACAGCGGGTGGGCCTTGGGCGCCCGCTCGCCCAGATCCAGCGTGAAGCCGGCCCGCTCCACCTCCAGCTTCTCCGGGCGCAGGCTGCAACGGCCGACCGGCGGCGTCTTGAGCGGCCGCTGGTCGATCACGGTCCGCTTGAGGGTCGTCAACAAGGCCTCGGTCAGCTCGGGATGGTGGGGCGCCTGGGCGGCCCAGATCTTCTCCAGCTCCTCGGCGACCATCTCGCGCGCCGGGTAGAGTTCGTAGAGGTTCTTGCTGCCCTGGCTCGTCGGGCGGAAGCGTACCGGCTCCGGCGTTGCCCAGCCCGCACCGTCGTGCAACCGATGCCCCAGGCGGTCGCGGCGATGGCGGCGTGCCAGCAGCTCGCCGAGGGTGCGGGCGCCCTCCGCCTCCAACCGCGCGCGCAGCGCCTGCATGCCCTGCTTGGTGGCACTCTTCTCCGTGTCGTCGCCGTCGGCGATGCGGTTGGATTTGAAGCCTCTGCGTTGATTGAGGTGGAAGATCGCCCGCCCGATCTCCGGCAGCGTCAACTTGCGGTCCAGCGCCTCGGCCCGCAGCCAATAGGGGGCCAGTTTCTCCAGCGTCTTGCGCGCGGCCGTATCGGCCGGCATCAGACCGGCGGCCGTCAGAACCTCCAGCAGCCGCCTTTGCCGGCGCAGGAAGCGGTCCCGCCGCCGCCGCGCCGCTCGCGCGCCGCGCCGCTCGGCCGCCAGGGAGGTTTTCGACTGCGGGTCGCGCCCCGCCTCCTCGTTCGGCGTCAGGATGCGCACGCCGGCATCGACGACGCGCCGGGGCTCCAACCGCAGCACGCACCAGCCGAGGGAGTTGCTGCCGAGGTCCAGACCAAGCCGGTATTTCATTGCGTTCCGCCCTCATCAGGCAGAGCTGCCGCCAGGAAGATCGCGAAACACCCGATAGTCTCGATTCGGTCCTCTACCGAGCCCTTCCCGTTGGTTGCACTGCACAAAGTCAAATCGACCCTTGGCAGTGTAACGGCTATCGTGTAGGTTGTCTTGCAGGGTGACCTAAAAGCTAGCCGCTTAGAGATTGGGTGCCACCCGTTAACAAGCACTGTGAAGTGCAAAAAATTCTCCTTTACGGAGCGGTACGGCGGGTTGCGGCCCGCCGTTTTCCGTTTGTAGGGCAGTCACCAAGCCGGCTCGTCGAATAGAGCAGCTCTCGCGCCCGGCACGAAAAAGCGCGCTTCGGGTCCGAAGCGCGCTCTCTTGCCGCCGCCATTAACCCGGTCGGCGCCTATCTGCATCGAAGGCCTTAGAAAAGCCCCTCGACCCGGCCGTCGGCGTCGAGGCCGATGTCGACGGCGGCGGGCCGGCGGGGCAAGCCCGGCATGGTCATGATGTCGCCGCAGATCGCCACCACGAACTCGGCGCCGGCGGCGAGACGCAGTTCGCGCACCGTCACCGCGTGGCCGCTGGGCGCCCCCTTCAGGGCCGGATCGGTGGAAAAGCTGTATTGGGTCTTGGCCATGCAGATCGGCAGGTGGCCGAAGCCGGCGGCCTCCAGATCCTTGAACTGATTGCGGACCTTCTGATCGGCCTGAATGTCAGCCGCGCCGTAGAGCTCGGTGGCGATGGTGCGGACCTTGTCCCAAAGCGGCATGTCGTCGGGATAGAGCGGTGCGAACTGCGCCGTGCCGCTGTCGGCCAGGGCGACCACCTTGTGGGCCAGTTCCTCGGTGCCTGCCGAGCCCTGCGCCCAGTGGGTCGCCAGCACCGCCTCGACACCCATCTCCTCGGCCGCCGCCTTGACGGCCGCCACCTCCTCGTCGCTGTCGGTGACGAAGTGGTTGATCGATACGATGGCCGGAACACCGAACTTCTTAACATTGGCGATATGGCGCTGCAGGTTGACCGCGCCCGCCCTGACGGCCTCGACATTGGGGGTGCCAAGCCCCTCCTTCGCGACGCCGCCATGGGACTTGAGGGCGCGCACGGTGGCGACGATCACCGCCGCTTCGGGCTTGAGGCCGGCCTTGCGGCACTTGATGTCGAAGAACTTCTCCGCCCCCAGGTCGGCGCCGAAACCGGCCTCGGTCACCACGTAGTCGGCCAGCTTCAGGGCGCTCTTGGTGGCGATCACCGAGTTGCAGCCATGGGCGATATTGGCAAAAGGCCCGCCATGGATGAAGGCGGGGTTGTTCTCCAGGGTCTGGACCAGGTTCGGGGCCAGGGCATCGCGCAGCAGCACCGCCATGGCCCCCGGCGCTTCCAGGTCGCGGGCCAGGATGGGCTGTTTATCGCGCGTATAGGCAACGACGACCTTGCCGAGGCGTTCGGTCAAGTCGTCCAGATCGGTCGCCAGGCAGAAAATCGCCATCACCTCCGAGGCGACCACGATGTCGAAACCGTCTTCGCGCGGAAAGCCGTTGGCCACGCCGCCCAGGGACGAGGTGATCTGACGCAGGGAGCGGTCGTTCATGTCGACCACGCGGCGCCAGGCGACGCGACGCTGATCGATGCCGAGGGCGTTGCCCCAGTAGATGTGATTGTCGATCAGGGCCGAGAGCAGGTTATGCGCGATGCCGATGGCGTGGAAGTCGCCGGTGAAATGGAGATTGATGTCCTCCATCGGCACGACCTGCGCGTAACCGCCGCCGGCCGCCCCGCCCTTCATCCCGAAGCAGGGGCCGAGCGAGGGCTCGCGCAGGCAGATCGCGGTTTTCTTGCCGATCCGGTTGAGACCGTCGCCGAGGCCCACGGTGGTGGTGGTCTTCCCTTCGCCTGCCGGCGTCGGGTTGATCGCGGTCACGAGGATCAGCTTGCCGTCCGGGCGGTTCTGCAGCGTCTTGAGGAAATCGAACGATACCTTCGCCTTGTGCGGACCGTAGGCGAGCAGGCTGTCCGCCGGCATGTCGAGCTTCGCGCCGATCTCCGCGATCGGCTGCAAGGTGGCTTCACGCGCGATCTCGATATCGCTTTTCGCCATGACGCTTCAGATCTCCCGGATTCTAGTGTCCAGGCGGCTGTTTTCAGGCGCCTGCAACGATGGAGGTTGTCTTAGGTTCGCTGGGGACGCTAGAGGCGACGTCGTGCCGTCACTTGCCTGAGATCGACCGGGCCCCGCCGAATCGCGGCATGGCCCTTCGCGCGCACTGTGAGACCTCGGTCAGCCCTCGACGGTGATCGTCAGCGCCAAGGCACCATCGGCAATGCGGATCTCCTTCTGACCGCGCCGCGGCACCGGGATCTTCCGTTCGACGCAGTAGAGCAGGAAGGCACGCGCCAGATCGATTTCGGTCAGGTTGAGCTTGTGCGCATCGCTGCCGCTGCCGCAGAGGGCCACGGCCCGAACCGGGCGCTCGTCATAGGCTTGGACACGCTCGATGACGTTGTCGCCAAGATCCCACTTGCTGGCCTCCACGAAGCGACGCAGCGCGTCGATCACCTCGAACTCGCTGAAAAAGATCGTTCGCTGTTCGCGCGGCATTTGCACCCCTTCCCCAAAAACGTCGCAAGACCAACTTTGTACGCTAACCAATAACAAACCGTAAGGCTCTGTCTCGGAACATATTTTTCTGTCGCAGACGTTCGGGCATCAGAGCGCGCGACTCTCCGCTGGAATGCCGATCTGCCAGCTCAAGCGATTCAATTCGCGCAGTACGAGATCGAGATTGCTGTCACGCAAAGTCGGCAAGCGATAGCGTGCGCGCTTTACCGCCTCGTAATCCAGGTCGGCCACCAGCAGATCCTCACCGTCTCCCGCGATTGCAAGCGACTGTGCGAAAGGGTCGATGATCCGGCTGCCGCCCCAGAAGTCGAGGCCCGAGTCACCGCGTGCATGGTTGGCCATCAGGATCGGTACACCGTAGATCATGGCATAGAACTGCATGGCCAGTTCCCAGCCCAGCGGGTTCGAGAAGTCGCCGCCCACCGCGCTCTCGGCCGAAGCGATCGGCACCATCAGCAGCGTCGTGCCGTGGACCATCGCGAGATGCGTCAAGGCCGGGTTCCAACTGTCGGCGCAGATCAGGACGCCGGCGCGCCAGCGCGGATCGAGTTCGAAGGTCTCGAAATAGCGTCCCGCGGCGAAGTGCTTGCCCTCCTCGAGGTTGCCATAGGTCGCGAGATTGAGCTTGCGGTGGATGAAGGCGGTCTCGCCGTTCTGCAAGGCGACGACGGAGTTGTGGAACTGTGCCGCCACTCCCTCTTCGATGAAGCCCAGCAGGCTGACCATCGGACCGCTGGCCCGTGCCAGGTCCGACAGCAGCGCGGCATCGCGCCGGAGGGAAAGACCGACGGTCTGCGGCCCCACCGCGTAGCCGGTCAGCGACAGCTCCGGAAACAGCAGCAGCTCGACGCCCTCACGCCGCGCCCGCTCGATCGCCTGCAGGTGCTTGGCTGCATTGTGATCCAAGGCACCTAGGCGGCAGTCGATCTGTGCAATCCCGACCCTTAGCTTGCCGTCCTCGGCCATCGCCGCCTCCTCGCCCGCCGTCTTGTCACGCTCGCCCTCTTCAAACCCGCCGTTTCCTGGCTCACGGATCGCGATACAAGACCATGCGACGGCGATCGGCAGCAAGCCGCCCCCAACGGCCTCGGTCGGCAAAGCCTGCCGACCGCCGGTAAGATCGGACGGCAGAAGCTGCCGCCGTTCCACAGCAAATGACGCAAATGCCCGCAATTCCCCAGGACGGAGTTGGCACGCTGTTTGCTTCTTTACCGTTGCAATCCCTATCGGGAGACCGAGCCGGACCAAGCAACCGGGACCAGACAACAGACATGCCACAGCTCCACACTCTACACGCCCTTCACACGGACCCGGGATTCGCCCTGCAGCCGGCAACGCCAGGGCTGAACGACCTCTCCGTAGCCGCGCACCGCCTGCATCGTCTGGTGGAGCTTGCCGGCAGCGCTCTGGGAGCCGACGGCCAGGCGTTGATCTCCCAGCTTCTGGACGCAGCGGCCGAAGCCGAACAGACCCTGGCGGAGCAAGCGCAACGGATCCGGCAGCTCGAAAACCTCTCGATCACCGATGAACTGACTGGCCTGTTCAACCGCCGAGGCTTTACGGAAGCGCTGGATCGCGTGCTCGCCGCCTGCAAACGTCATGGCGAGCCGGGCCTTTTGATCCTCGTCGATCTCGACCGCTTCAAGGCCATCAACGACACTTACGGTCACCTGGCTGGCGATGCCGTGCTGAAGGGAACCGCAGATCTGCTGCGGGGTACGGTGCGAAAGTCAGACATCGTCGCCCGCTTGGGCGGCGACGAGTTCGCCGTGCTGCTGCCGCGCACCAAGACCGCGCCCGGGCACAAGCTGGCAACCAAGATCGACGGTTCCGTCAATGCCTTGCGCGTTCCCTACGGCCGCATCGAGATTCCGGTCTCGGCCAGCATCGGCTGGCACGACTACGGACGCCAGAGCCATCCGGAAGGCGTGGTCTTCGCGGCAGACCGCGCACTCTACCGCGCCAAGCGTGTGGAGACGGGCGTGACAGCCGCGAACGCCTAGAGCCAACACGTCTAGCGACTGAGAACGCTTTCCCGAACACCGGCACCCGGATAGTCTGGGCGGATGACAACGCGCAAGCTGCCGCGAAGCCTGCGGCTCGACAGCTCCGACCTCTATGTCTTCAAGGCGGCCGCCGAACCCGGCGAGTGGGCCGTCTCCGGCGCTTTCGCCTTCGCAAACGGCGACCCGGCAGCGCTCGACAACAAGGACAAGCTGGCGTTCGCCAGCGGCTGGCTAGGCACCGACAGCTTCGGTCGCAGCTCCCTGGTCGAGGTGGCGGAGATCGAAGAGGCCGAGTACTTCGCGGTCATCGAGCGTCTGGCACGGCACTTCATGGACACCTACGGCGCACCGAGCCTGGCCGAAGCCTTGCCGGTGGCACGGGCTGAAGTGGACGATGCCAGCGAGCTCTGCGCCCACAAGACCGGCACCTTGCTCGCGGTCGAACGCGACATCGACGACGACGGTCAGTTACGCGAGCGCTTCCGGGTCATCCGGCCGGAACGCGCCGACGACCATGCGAAGATCTGGGAAATCGTGGAGGACTAGCGTCTCCGTTATATGAGACGGCGGGCTTCACCCCCTAGCGGGATCTGTTCAGCAACCCTTCTCCAAGTGCTTGATTGCGGATCTTAATGGTGCGGTCCTCCCGCAGCTCGGAGGACGCCTGACGGATAACCGTCGCCGCTCCCTGGAGCGCCAGCGTGGCCATGACCGCGGCCACGATGATGTCCGGCCAGCCGGTTCCGGTGCCGAAGACGCCGAAAGCCGCAGCCAGCACCGCCACGTTGGCCACCACATCGTTGCGTGAGCAGATCCAGACCGAGCGCATGTTGGCGTCGCCGTCGCGCCACGCGTAAAGCAAGGCGAGGCAAGCAACGTTAGCGGCAAGCGCTACCGCTCCGACGATGCTCATCGTGGTCCAATCCGGCACCGTGCCATGCAGCGCGTGCCACACGACACTTCCAATGACCCAGAGACCGAAGAGTGCCATCGAAACGCCCTTTACGAGCGCGGCACTCGCGCGCCAGCGGATGCTCAGCCCAAGCACGAAAAGGCTGATGCCGTAATTCGCCGCGTCGGCGAAGAAGTCGAGGGCATCAGCCTGCAGCGCGGCCGATCCAGCGGCAAGGCCTGCGACAATCTCGACGAAGAACATCACAGCGTTGATCGCGAGCACGATCCACAGAACGCTGCGGTAGCGGCCGATCGCGGTCGCGCTGGCGGAACAGGCGTCCTGGTTACAGCAGGGCAAGGGGCGCACTCGCATTTGGCTTCGACCCCGCCTACCTACTGTCTATAGCAACTATAGGGTCAAGGCATGAAACACGACGCCCTGAAGATCGGAGACCTCGCGCGGAACACAGGGACGAAGGTCGTCACCATCCGGTACTACGAGAAAGTCGGGCTGCTGCCGCCTCCCCTGCGCAGCGCGGGCAACTATCGAAGCTACGATGCTGCCGCCCTCCAGCGCCTCCGATTCATCCGACGGTGCCGCGATCTCGGCTTCAGTCTCAAACAGATCCAGGAGCTCCTAGAACTCTCCGCGGACATCGAGCGCCCATGCGACGACGTGAATGAGATTGCCGCGGCGCACCTGGTCGAGGTGGAGCGGAAGATCGCCGATCTTCATGCTCTGGCACAGGAGTTACGGCTGATCTCGGCGACTTGTGATGGCGGCGGTACGATCTCGAACTGCCGTATCCTTGAAGCAATTTCGCCCGAGTGAGCGCGTTTACGGGCGCGTCCGTTTAGGGGCGCGAGGAGCGACAGCGCAACGATTCTGCTTTAGCGCCCTGTCTCCCGCGGGACCAAAAGACTCGCTTCGGGCTGCTGCTGGGTGATGCAGTGGATCCCCCCGCCGCCTTGCAGAATCGGTAAGGCGGGAATCTGCACCACCTCGCGATCGGGGAAGCAGTCCTCGAGAATTTCCAGAACCTTGTCGTCGGCCGGGTCGTCGAAAGCCGGCAGGACGACGCCACCGTTCGGCAGATAGAAGTTCACATAACTGAGCGTCAAACGCGTGCCGTCGGCCTTGCTGCGCGCCTTCGGCTGCGGGAGTTCGACAACGTCCAGGCGCCGCCCTTGTGCATCGGTTGCGTTGCGGAGAATCTCCAAGTTGCGCTGCAGACGTTCGTGATTCCCATCCGCCGTGTCGCCGGGTGCCAGAGTCACCACGCGCCCCGGTGCCGCAAAGCAGGCGATGTTGTCGACATGCCCATCTGTCTCGTCGTCTATCAAGCCGTCAGGCAACCAGATGACCGTTCTGGCGCCGGTGTAAGCCTTCAAGAGGGCCTCGATCTCGTCGCGGCTTCGTCCCGGATTGCGGTTCTCGTTGACCAGCGTCGTCTCGACAGCCAGCAACGTGCCTTCGCCGTCGCTGTGCAGCGCACCGCCCTCTGCGACGAGCGGCGCCTCGTAACGGGGCAGATGCAGATGGGTCAGCAAGTTCTCCGCAAGTGCCGCATCGGCCTCGTGGTCCGGATAGAGACCGCCCCAGGCATTGAAACGCCAGTCCACCCCAACCAGCCCGGCCTTGCCGTCGATCATGAAGGTCGGACCGGTGTCGCGCGTCCAGGAATCGCTGATGTCGAGCGGCAGGCAGGCGATACCGGCCCCGACCTCCACCGACACCTCGGCAAGCTGTTCCGAAGGCGTAATCATGGTCACCGGCTCGAACCCGGCGATGGCCTTGGCCACCTCGACGTAGGCTTCTCGAGCCTCGTCGAGCCCCTCGCCCCAGACCTCTGCACGAACCGGCCAGGCCATCCAACAGCGACTGTGGGGATGCCATTCGGCAGGCATGAAGAAGCCGTCGTCGGCCGGCGTGCGCATGCTGATCCGTTGTCCCGCAGTTGTGCTCAGCAGTAATGCCCAGGAGTCGTACCCGAGGGGGCCCGTCGCGTCCCTCCCCTACCGTGTCTTCTGCGCGGTCTTGCAGGAGGGTGAGCCGGTCGGGAGTCTAGGCCGGAGAAGGCGTTCTGTCCATGCCTCCGGCGCGACGTCGAGTCGAGTGGAACACTCGATTCTAAACGTAATTCAATGAGTTAGTACTGCTGGACTGCGGTCGATCCGCGAGAATTTCAGCTCTCGACCGCAGACAGCGACGCCTTCGTGACGCCCAACGGCGTCGCAGCCTGGCCGCGATCGGGCCAAAGGTCGTCGCTCAGGAAACCGGCTTCACCGAGCTGCGGAGGGTTCAGCGCCGCCCGCGCCGCGATAATGGCGGGCGAGATACCGGAAGCGATCTCGGGGGCGACGGCGGGGGCGACGGCGGGCACAACGCCGGGCGCGGCATCGTCGCTCAGGAAGCTTGCCTGTACGAAGGGACCAAGCGGGGTGACATCGTCGATGCCGTAGACAGCCACTTGGGCGCTCTGCAGGTCGGCCGTTCTGACCGGCTGAACGACAGCGTTCTGGTCGGGCAGAGGCTCGAGAACGGCCAGCGCCAGCTCATAGTCGTCGGGAGAACTGCAGGGGTCGCCCTCCAACATCCGGATTACGGCGCAATCCTCGCCGGCGATGGCCGACATGGCATGGTCGGTCGAGGTCTTCCCGGTGACCGCATAGCTGCCGATGTCCAGCACCAGGGACGCGATCGAGATCGGCGTCGGCATGCCGCAGGCCGTCAAGGGCAAAAGTAGCCCGAAAAGAATCAACAGACGCGGCATCTTAGGCCCCCGAAAAAACACCTTGTTAACCACACCCCAATGTGGGCGAACAGACCACGCCGGAGTCGCTTTGGTCAAGCTGGCGCTATTCTTGTCTCGGGAGGACTTAAGATTCCCTTTACCCTGGCTATGCCGTCTCATCCGCTTTTTTCGGCGGCAAGGCGAGTCTCAAGTGCAGCTCGCGCAGCCGCTCGGGCGTCGCTTCGGCCGGCGCCTGCATCAGCAAGTCCTCGGCGCGCTGGTTCATCGGGAAGGCGATCACCTCGCGGATGTTCGGCTCGTCGGCCAGCAGCATGACGATGCGATCGATGCCCGGCGCAGATCCGCCGTGGGGAGGCGCGCCGTACTGCAGGGCATGGAACAAGCCGGCGAAGCGTTTCTCCACTTCGGCGACGTCGTAGCCGGCGATCTCGAAAGCCTTCGCCATGATATCCGGACGGTGGTTCCGGATCGCGCCGGAGGACAGCTCCACCCCGTTGCAGACGATGTCGTACTGATAGGCCTTGATGGTTAGAGGGTCCTGAATCTCCAACGCCTCCAGGCCGCCCTGCGGCATGGAGAAGGGGTTATGGGAGAACTCGACGGTCCCAGTCTCCTCATCCAGCTCGAACAGCGGGTAGTCGACGATCCAGCAGAATTCGAAAACGTCCTTCGTCAGCAGGTCGAGTTCGTGACCCAGCTTCGTCCGCACCGCGCCGGCGAAGGTCGCTGCGGCCAGCGGCTTGTCGCAGGCGAAAAAGACCGCATCGCCGTCCGACAGGCCGGCCGCCTGCTTGATCTGCTGACAACGCTCCGGTTCCAGGTTGCGGGCAATCGGGCCCTTGGCCTCGCCACCGTCGAAAACGATATAGCCCAGTCCCGGCTTGCCTTCGCCCTGCGCCCAGGAATTCAGCTTGTCGAAGAAGCTGCGCGGCTGAGCGGCAGCCCCTGGGGCCGGGATCGCCCGGACGGTCGCGCCCTGCTCGATCAGCTTGGCGAAGATGCCGAAGCCGCCGCCGCGGAAGGCCTCCGACACATCGGCGATGACGATGGGGTTGCGCAGGTCGGGCTTGTCGCTGCCGTATTTCAGCATCGCCTCGTCGAAGGCAATACGCGGGAACGGCAGCCCGGTCACCTTGCGGTCGCCGCCGAACTCCTCGAAAACCCCGTGCAAAACCGGCTCAATCGCAGCAAAAACATCCTCTTGCGTGACGAAGCTCATCTCGAAGTCGAGCTGATAGAACTCGCCCGGCGAGCGGTCTGCACGACCGTCTTCGTCGCGGAAGCAGGGGGCGATCTGGAAGTACTTGTCGAAGCCCGCAATCATCAGCAGCTGCTTGAACATCTGCGGCGCCTGCGGCAGCGCGTAGAACTTTCCGGGATGCACGCGGCTGGGGACCAGGTAGGCGCGCGCGCCCTCGGGGCTGTCGGCCGTCAGGATCGGCGTCTGGAACTCGTGGAAGCCCTGCTCGATCATCCGCCGGCGGATCGACGAGATCACCTGGCTACGCAGCAGCAGTTTCTTCTGCATCTTCTCGCGGCGCAGATCGAGGAAGCGGTAGCGCAGCCGGGTCTCCTCGCCGGCGTCCTCCTCGCTGTTGACCTGCAGGGGCAACTGCTCCGCGCGAGAGTCCAGCTCGAAGGCCTGAACCCGCAGCTCGACCTCGCCAGTCGGCAGGTTGGGATTGACCGTCTCGGCGCTGCGCGCGACCACCTCGCCGGTCACTGTCACGACCGACTCGTTGCGCGCCCGCTCGATCTCCGCGAACAGGGGGCTGGAGACGTCCAGCACGCACTGGGTGATCCCGAAATGGTCGCGCAGGTCGACGAACAGAAGTTGCCCGTGGTCGCGCTTGCGGTGAACCCAGCCGGAAAGGCGGACGGTCTGGCCGGCGTGCGCGGAGCGCAGTTCGCCGCAGGTGTGCGTGCGATAGGGGTGCATGCAAAAAAGCTCGCTAGAGGGGTGAGAGAACCGGGCCCGCGGCCGCGCCCGGAGGCGTAGCGCTCGAGCGCGCGCACAAGGCCCCCTCGGACGCAGCTTTGTCAAGATCGGGCAACGCGGCGCGGGTCTGCAGCTTTCGGTCGAGACCCGCCCCCGAAGCTGCTATATCGCGCGACCATGACCCTGATTACCGACCCTCTGGAGGCTGCCGCCTTCTGTGCCCGCCAGGCCAAGGCAGAGTTCATTACCGTCGATACGGAGTTCATCCGCGACACCACCTACTGGCCGCGCCTCTGCCTGATCCAGATCGGCGGGCCGGAGGAAGCGGCGGCGATCGACCCCTTGGCCGAAGGCATGGACCTGGAGCCTGTGTGGTCGCTGTTCGACAAGGCTGACCTGCTGAAGGTCTTCCATGCCGCCCGCCAGGACATGGAGATCTTCTACCATGACAGCGGCCGCCTGCCGCATCCGGTCTTCGACACCCAGGTCGCCGCCATGGTCTGCGGTTTCGGCGATCAGGTGGGCTACGACAAGCTGGCCAACCGCCTGGCCGGCGCGCGGATCGACAAGTCCGTGCGCTTTGCCGACTGGGCGCATCGCCCTCTGGGGCGAAAGCAGCTCGACTACGCGCTGGCGGACGTCACGCATCTGCGGGTGATCTACGAGAAGCTGCAGAGGAAGCTCGCCAAATCCGGGCGGGAAAGCTGGTTGCAGGAGGAAATGGCGGTGCTGATCGACCCCGCCACCTACCGGCTGGAACCGCAGGACGCCTGGCGACGCCTCAAGAGCCGCTCGCGCGACCGCCGCTACCTGGCGCATCTGCGCCATCTCGCCGCCTGGCGCGAGCGCGAGGCGCAACGTCGCGACGTGCCGCGCAACCGCATCCTGCGCGACGAGCAGCTCTACGACATCGCCGGGCTGGCCCCGCAGACGGCCGAAGACCTGGCCCGTGCGCGCGGCGTTTCGGCGGACTACGCCCGCGGCCGTATCGGTCAGGCGATCCTGGAGACCATCGCCGAGGGTCTGGCCCTGGACGAGGCGGATCTGCCGAAAGCGCCACCGCGCGAGCAGCCGGTCGAAGCCGGCCCGGTGGTCGATCTGCTGAAGGTGCTGCTGAAACAGAAATGCGAGCAGAACGGCGTCGCTCAGCGGCTGGTCGCCAGCGCGGCCGAACTGGAGGCCCTGGCCGCAGGCGACCCCGAAACCGAGCGGCACCTGCTCCAGGGCTGGCGCGGCGAGATCTTCGGACAGGCAGCTGCAGCTCTCCTGACCGGCAGGCTTCTGCTCACAGGCGATGGCAATGGTGGCCTGCAGTTGATTGAAAAATAAACAGATTCCATCCTGCCTCACCTTCCCCAGAGACTACTCGCCGAGAATCGGAAAGGTCACCGCAATGGCCCAGGCGAAGGCGAGCGCGTTCGCCAGGCCGCCGACCAGCGGCTGCCCCGTGGCGCGGTAGGCCCAACGGCTGAACAGGCCGTAGACCAGGAAGAAGACGAGGATGAGCGGGATGATCATGATCAGAAAGAACAGCCGCTGGAAGTCCAGAGCGACGGCAATGGCCAGCGACAGGGCGAAGCAGAGCTTGCTGAGGGGATAGGCGCCGCGCGGTGCCGTCGCCCCACGGGTGAGCCATTCGTCGGCGAGAAAGTACGGCACCGTTCCGGCAATCATAACGGCGATCAGCGGCAGCCGCGCCTCGGTCGGAACGAACGACAGCGCAAAGCTGTCGAGTGCCAAACCGAGGGCGCCCAGGCTGTAGAGCGCGAGCAAACCCGTGGCGAGTGACGCGCGCCTCCAGAGGACCGCCGGAAGGTCGCGGAAACTGCCGGAGACCCAGAGCCCTAGAGCGGTCAGCAGACCGTAAAGGGCGAAGTGCGCGGCCAAGTAGTCGCCGACCAGTATCGGCAGGAAGTCGGTCGGCAGGACGCGCAGCACGAGAGGCGTGAGAACGGCAGGCACGAGCGCCAGGAGCGCGAAGCGCCGCCAGCGCAGATTGGCCCCCAAGCGCGTCGGCGCGACGCGAGGCAACACGCGGGACAAGGGATAGGCCAGCAGCAGGAGCCCGCCGAACAGCAGCCCCAACCAAGGCCCCCGCGCGTCGAGGGACGCCGTCTGCGTGCGCCCGAAGACCTCGTTCAGCCAAGTCACCGATTCCGCCAGACTCTCGCGGCTGTAGAGCACGCCGATGTGCTCGACGCTGTCGGCGAAGACCAACCGCCGCGCATCTCCCTCGGCAAAGCTGCCGACTGTCTCGCCTTCCTGCGCCGTTTCGCCCCCGCTCAGGCGCAGGACCCGCAGCCCCTCCTCCCGCAGCCCCGGCTCCCAGGCGCCGACGACGATCAGCAGGTTCTTCGGCGTCTCCGCCGTCACGACGCGCGAGAAGAGCGAAACCGCGACGGTCGCCGAAACCTCTGCCTGCCGCTCGGCGGCGTAGCGAACGACGATGTCCGACGCCATCGAGTGCCCGAGCAGCGCCAAGCGACCGTCCGCGCCTGGCAGCGCGCGCGCATGTTCGGCCACCTCCGCCATCTCCCTCAGAAGGTTGCGCGTCGCGCCGGTCTCGGCCGTGACGTCGCCCGTCAGTGCGGAACGGTTGCGGCCGTGCCCCAGCAGGTCGTAGGTCACCGCGAGATAGCCGGCCCGCGCCAGCGATACCGCGAAGGGTGCCATGAGCTGCTGCGATCCGGCGAAACCGTGGGCGATCAGCACGACAGGCGCCGGCCCCGTATCCGCCGCGCGATAGACCGTCACCGGCGTCGCCCCCAGCCGCGTCCGCTCGACATCGAGACCGGCCGTCGCGGTGGAGAGCTGCCACAGGCCCGCCACGACAGACGCAAGCCCGAGAAGAGTCGCCAGGGTGCGCAGCAGCACCGTCACGGTCCCCCGCTCCTCTCGAGAGGGATCAGCGAGCATGGTCAGTGGACATGATCACTCCAGCTCCAGGTTTGGGCCTGCAACTGCGCGGCCTCCCGACAGAGTCTGGCGTAACTCTGCCTTGCGACAATCGGTGTTGCCGACTCGAAAGTGCTTCTCAACCATCAGGGTGGAGCTGCGTCGCAACCATAACGGGGCCTAGACCGCGACGGCTGACTCGGGGAGATCGGCGAGATGGAGGCAACTCTTCTGGCGATTGTCGGCGCCACGTTCCTGCTGGCCGGCTTCGTCAAGGGCGTCATCGGGCTGGGTCTTCCGACCGTCTCCCTCGCGTTGCTGACCGCGACCCTGGGACTGCAGCCGGCGATCGCGCTGATGCTGATCCCGTCGCTGGTGACCAACCTGCTGCAGGGCTTCTCCGGAGGACACCTGCGCGCCGTGCTGCGGCGGACCTGGCCCTTTCTAACCTGCGCCACGGCAGCCATCTGGTTCGGCGCCATGGCCTTGGCCCGCCTCGATCCCGCGTTCCTCAGCGGGTTGCTGGGCCTGCTTCTGATCGCCTACGCCGGTCTGGGGCTGGGCCGGCTGCAGCTCACCCTACCCGCACGGCTGGAGCCCTTTGCCGGCATCGCCTTCGGTGCAACCAACGGCGTGCTGTCCGGCATGACGGGCTCCTTCACCGTGCCCGGCGTGCTCTATCTGCAGGCCATCGGCCTGCAGCGCGACCAACTGATCCAGGCGATGGGACTGCTGTTCAGTCTCTCGACCCTGGGACTCGCCGTGGCCCTGGGCGGACAGAACCTGCTGCGCGCGGACCTGGGCGTGCTCTCGGCCATCGCGCTTCTGCCAGCCCTGCTGGGCATGGAGCTGGGCCGGCGTCTGCGCCACCGGCTGTCCGAAGCGCGGTTCCGTCAGGTCTTCCTGCTCGGCTTGCTGGCCCTCGGCCTCTATCTCGCGGGTCGCAGCTTTTTCTAGAGATTTTTCTCTAGTTTAACGTAAGAAAAACACTTTAATATATTGATATTTATATACTTACTTCGGTGAGCGGACGGCCTAGCCGACCACGCGGGTGCGCGTTGCCCCCAGAGCGTTGCCCAGGGCCGTGAGGCGGCGTTCCAGCACCTGGCCAGACGGCACCTCGGCCTGATCCGGCAGGTAGAGCGTCAGCTCACCCTCGAGGAACTCGAGCTGACTGCGCTCCAGCATGGCCGGCATCCCCGCCGAGACGGCATAGGCCAGGCGCAGGGCCTGGCCGAGCGCTTCCGCCCGACCCTTCAGATGCGGGTCCAGCAGCGCGATGAGCTTGGCGGTCTCGGCGGTGGTCCTCAGACCGCCGTAGCGCGTGGAGAGCGCATAGCCCAGGTAGATGCGCTCTTCGTGACGGACGGAGAGCTGCGGCGCCCGCAGGACCCGGTAGAGCGCCTGCTCGGCCCGATAGTCGGGATGCTCGCGCCAGGCAATGTCGCTGAGGTGGCAGGCCGTGCGGCGCAGGCGGCGCAGCTCGTCCGGTTCGTTGGGGAAGATCGCTGACGTCCAGTCGACGATCGGCGCCCCCAGGTCTCCAAACCGCCCTTCGCGCAGCGCCCACTCCCGCGCGGCGGCAATCAGCGGGTCCTGGCTGCGCAGCCGATCCGGCAGGCGTTCATAGACCCAGCCTTCCCGCAGGCCGTTGGCCGAGAAGACCACTTCCGACGGCCTGGCCCGCCGCAGCAGTTGCTCGAGCAGAAGCGCAGCATACGGCAGCGTCTCCAGACGCCGTCGCGGCACGCCCGGAAGCCGCGCCAGGGAGCGCTTACCCATACGGGCGATCAGGCCCGCCAATTCCTCCGCTTCCTTGCGCGACATCCGATAGCCCTGGATCATGTGCAGCGGATAGTCGTGCTGCTCCACATGAATACGCGCCAGGGCGCGCCAGGCCCCCCCGACCGGATAGAAGCTGCGCCCCTCGGCCTCCGCAATCCATGGCAAGGCCTGCAGATGGCGCGTAATGGTCTCGGCCGCCTGCGCGCGATCTCCCTCCTCGCCGCGCATCAGACGCAGCGGCCCCAGCGGCAGAGTCACCAGCTGTCCCTGCCCGCCCTCGTTCAACTGGGTCAGCTCCAGGGACCCGCCACCGAGATCACCGGTCAGACCGTCGGCCTCCGGGATCGCCGCGACCACGCCCTGCGCCGAGAGCCGTGCCTCTTCCTGCCCGTCTAGGACACGCACGGGCTGGCCGCAGCGCTCCTCGACACGCGCCACGAACTCGGCGCCGTTGCGGGCATCGCGCACCGCGGCGGTCGCCAGCAGATCGAGGCGCTGCACCTCCATGGCCTGGGCAAGGCCGGCGAAGCGGCCGAGACTGGCCAGCGCCAGCTCCACCCCTTCTTCGTTGAGCCGCCCGGTCTCCTCCAGGCCACGCCCCAGGCCGCAGAGCACCTTCTCATTGAACAGCGCCACGGGTGCCCGTTCGTCGGTATTGAAGACCACCAGGCGTATGGAATTGGAGCCGATGTCGACGATGCCGAGACGTGCCCTGCCCTTGACGGCCGGCTTCTCGGCCCCCGCGCCGCGGCGCTTGCTGCGCCTGTCCGCCCGCTGCCCGGACACCTGGGCAGGCTGCCTGCTCGCTGCCGTCTTCTGCCCCGTCACCTGCCTGCCAACCCTTCGCGCCAACCGCTGCGCCGTCCCGGCTCTCTACTTGCCCTTACGGGCCAGCTTCTCTTTGCGCAGCGCGGAGCCGCGTCCGGAAAGGCTGGGGTTCGTCATGAAGAAGGACTGGGCGCTGAAGGCATCGTCGCCGGCCTCGACGCGCTCGAACTCGCCGTCGGGCTGCATGATCCAGGACTGCGCCTCATCCTTGATGTTGGCGGTCATCACCTGATCGAGGATCTGGGCGTGCACCGTCTCGTTGACGATCGGCACCAGGGTCTCGACCCGGCGATCCAAGTTGCGCGGCATCCAGTCGGCGGAGGAAATGAAGACCTTCGCCTTCGGGCTCGGCAGACCGTGCCCCGCGCCGAAGCAGACGATGCGGCTGTGCTCCAGGAATCGACCGACGATGGAGCGCACCGTGATGTTCTCGCTCAACCCCGGCACGCCGGGCCGCAGACAGCAGATGCCGCGGATCACGAGATGGATCTTCACGCCGGCCTGGCTGGCCTCGTAGAGCTTATCGATCACCTCTCCATCGACCAGGGAGTTGGCCTTACCCCACATACTGGCCGGCCGGCCCGCCTTGGCATGCTCGATCTCGTCGTCGATCAGGCGCAGCAGGGTCGACCGCAGGGTCAGCGGGGAGATCGCGATCCGCTCCATCTCGCCGGGCTTGGCGTAGCCGGTCATGTAGTTGAACAGCTTCGCCGCGTCCCGGCAGAGCGCGGGGTCCGTCGTGAAGTAGCTGAGGTCGGTGTAGATCTTGGCGGTGATCGGGTGATAGTTGCCGGTGCCGTAGTGCACGTAGGTGCGCAGGCCCTGGCCCTCGCGGCGAACCACCATCGAGACCTTGGCATGGGTCTTCAGCTTGATGAAGCCGTAGACCACATGCACGCCGGCCCGCTCCAGGTTGCGCGCCCAGCGGATGTTCCGCTCCTCGTCGAAGCGCGCCTTCAACTCGACCAGGGCGGTCACCGACTTGCCGGCTTCGGCAGCCTCTGACAGGGCTTTCAGCACGGGACTGTCTTCGCTGGTGCGATAGAGCGTCTGCTTGATGGCGACGACGTTGGGGTCATGGGTCGCCTGACGCAGGAACTGCACCACCACGTCGAAGCTCTCGTAGGGGTGATGGACAACGATGTCCTTGGTGGCGATGGCCTTGAAGCAGTCGCCGTCGAAGTCGAGGATGCGTTCGGGAAAGCGCGGCGCGTAGGGCTCGAACAGCAGCTCCGGCCGCTCCTTGCCGATCAGCTGCTTGGTGTCGACGATCCCCAGCAGACCGTCGAGCGGAAAGATGTCCTCCGGCGAGACATCGATCTCGCGCTGCAGAAAGTCGCGCATGTGCGCCGGCATCTCGGCGTTCACGGTCATGCGGATGACGCTGCCGCGGCGGCGGCGCTTCAGCGCGGATTCGAAGACCCGGACCAGATCCTCCGCCTCTTCCTCGATCTCCATGTCGCTGTCGCGCACGACGCGCAGAATGCCGACCTCGTGCACCTGCATATTCGGGAACAGGCGGTCGATGAAGAGACGCACGACCTGCTCGATGGAGATGAAGCGCTGCTCGGCACTCTGGCCAGGCAGACGAATGAAGCGCTCGACCTGCGGGGGCAGAGGCACCAGACCGTTCAGCACCTCCTTCTCGCTCGGCAGATAGAGCTCGGCGACCATCGCGAAGCCGAGGTTCGGCATGAAGGGGAAGGGATGCGCCGGATCGATGGCGATCGGCGTCAGCACCGGGAAGACGTTGGCCAGGAAATAGTCCTCCAGCCAGGCCGTTTCGGCCTCGCTCAGCTCGTCCGAGGTCAGAACGCAGATCCCTTCCGCGCGCAGTTCGGTCACCAGACTGCGCCAACAGTGCTGCTGGTCGTCCATCAAGCGACCGGCCCGCTCGTTGATCGCGACGAGCTGCTGTGCCGGGGTCAGGCCCTCCTGACTGGGCTTCAGCACACCGGCCCGCACCTGTCCCTTCAGGCCGGCGACGCGCACCATGTAGAATTCGTCGAGGTTGGAGCCGGAAATCGACAGAAAGCGCACGCGCTCCAGCAGAGGGTGGCGGACGTTGTAGGCCTCCTCCATCACACGCTCGTTGAACTCCAGCCAGGAAATCTCCCGGTTGATGAAACGCTGAGGCGTTGTCGCCGAGAGGATCTCGGCGCCGTCGGCCGCCTGAACGTCGGCCGCCCGGCGCTTGACCGGCGCCTCGATCTCCGCGGTTTTCTGCATCGGTTCCTGCATCGCTTTCTGCCCTCTGTCCCCGCCTCGTGGACTCCAGCGAAACCCTAACAGCCGGGCAAGACAGAACTGTGTAGCAAGCCGCACAGCCGATGAACAGCGCGCGCGACGCCACCGAAAAGGTTACAAGACTGCGCCATGAAGACCCTGCTGCTCTATCGACACGCCAAATCGGCCTGGGACGACGCGCATCTCGACGACTTCGAGCGGCCACTGGCGCCGCGCGGCCGCAAGGCTGCGCCCAAGATGGGCAAAGCCATGGCCGCCCGAGACCTGAAGCCGGAGCTGGTGCTCTGCTCGGCTGCCGTACGCACGCAGCAGACCTGGGAGCTGACGGCGCCGAGGCTGGATGGCAGTCCCGAGGTCAGGATCCTGCGCAGCCTCTACCTGGCCAGTCCCGCCCAGATCCTGCGCCAGATCCATCGGACAGCCGACAGCGTGACACGGCTGATGGTGATCGCCCACAACCCCGGCCTGGAAACACTGTCGCTGCGCCTGAGCGGACCGGGCAGCGCGGCCGAGGACCGCTCGCGCCTGGGCGAGAAGTTTCCCACCGCAGCCCTCGCGGTCTTCGAGCTAACGCAGCAAAGCTGGGCGGACCTGCGGCCGAACACGGCAAAGCTGGTCGCATTCCTAAAGCCCCGGGATCTGGACTGACCTGGGACAGAAACGGCCCTACTTGCCGGTGCCCCAGAAGGTCTTCTGCCCCTTTAAGGCCGCCCAGACCGCTTCGAAGCGCTTGAGATCGTCTTCGATGCGGGCCGCCTGCCAGCCCATCACGATTCCAACCGCCAGACGTGCGTCCTCGCCGCTGGTCTCCAGCGCCGGCTCCAACTCGTCGAGCAGACGATGGCCGACGACGGCGTCGTTGACCGCACCCAGCGTGTCCTGCAGGTCGGACAGCGCGGAGACGTAGCCTTTGACCGCCTTGCGCCCGTAGATATCGCGAAAGAACTCGGCCGCATACCGCAGCTTCTTGGCGGCAATGCGAACGCCGTGCAAAGCCGCCTCGTCGCCGCGCTTGGCTTTGCGGTGAAGCTTGCGAAGCTGGCGCTGGCGCTTGTCCAGCAAGGCCGACGCCAAGTCACCGATCGGCGCGTCGGCCGGCGAGGGGTGGCCCCCCTCCCCCGGCCGCTTCCAGGTGCCCTCGGCCAGAAACAACTCGAGGCGCAGCAGCAAGCGGGCGTAGCGCGGGTCCTCCAGCGCCAGATGCGCCCGCTCATAAGCCGCCTCCTTGGCGCGCTGCACCACGCTCTCCAAGGCCGAGAGGCTCGGTTCGCTGGGCAGACGGCGCAGCAGCGGCTGCACGGTATCTTCCTGAAAGACATCGAGATCGCGGGCAGGTCCCAGCTCGCGCTGCAACCAGCGCAGCTCGTCGGCCAGCAGGCCATGGGCTGTCTCGTGCATCGCCGGCTTGAAGACCGAGAGGGCAGCACGGGCCCGGCGCACGCCGACACGCAGCTGATGCACGCCCTCCGGATCGCTGCCGGCGAACACCGCCTCCTCGTTCGCCCGCATCTGCATGATGGCGCAACGCATGATCTGCCCGAAGGCCTCGGCAACCGACATCGCCGGCGCCAGCGACGGCTTCTCGCCCTTGGTCGGTTGCGGTGTCTGTCCGGCAAAGAGATCGTAGCCGCGCGCCGCCTTGGTCGGCCCGCCGAGCCGCAGCGGCAGCGCTTCGGCCAGCATCATCGCCAGCTCGAACAGGCGGTTCGGCTGGCCCCACTTGAGTTCGAGCTCGGCCTCGCAGATGGCTTCGCTGCGCCCCTGGGCATGGATTTCGCCCGAGTCCAGCGCCAGCTCGATTTCGGTATCGGCCATGCGCAGCAGGCGTGTCCGGCGAGCGATGGTGGTGGTGAACACCGGCTCCAGGCGGTCCCCCAATTGCTCCTCGGCGAACCAGTCCTGCAATCCACGCGAGTCGACAACCGCCAAGTCGGGCAGATCGCCGGCGATGTCGCTTTCGAACTCCAGATGGTGCTGAACGCCGTTGAGACGCTCGGCCGCCGCGTCCGTGAAATCGACTGCGGCCTCCGGCGCCAGCTTCAGGGTCTGAACGCGGCGGTCGCCGATGCGCCGCACGCGCAAGGCCATCCGACGACGGCGCAGCAGAAAATCGGCGGTGTCGAAGTAGGTGCTGTCGAGCTGCTTGCTCTGCCCGCGACCGACGGCGAAGGCGCGCAGCAGCGGCAGGCGGCTCAGCTTGTTGAGCTGGGCGGGGGCCAGCAGCAGCTTGAGTTCGATCTCTTGGCTCATCCGTTTCCCGAAGATGCGGTTAGAAACCGTTGGGCTTTGACGTCACCGATTGCACAAGCCTGCTTCACAAAACTGTAACAATTGAAACGGATGTGCGCACACGGCGGCGGCACGCTACCCTACGTTCCGCCGGTGTGCCAACGACCGAAAATTCGCGTAAACGTTTACTTTGTAAGAAGCGTCAGAATTACAACGTTCCGGGAAAGGCGCCGCCGTCGAGCAGCAGGTTCTGGCCGGTCACGAAGCCCGCCTGCGCGCTGCAGAGATAGGCGCAAGCCTGTCCGAACTCGGCCGGATCGCCGAAGCGCTGAGCCGGGTTTCCCTTGCGCCGCTCGTCTGCCACGTCCTCCAGCGGCCGGCCGCTTTTCGCCGCCACCGCGCTCAGCGTCGCCTGCAGCCGGTCGGTTTCGAAGGGGCCCGGCAGCAGATTGTTGATCGTCACGTTGTGCGCAACCGTTTTGCGCGCCAGTCCGGCGACGAAGCCCGTCAGGCCGGCCCGCGCACCATTGGAGAGGCCGAGAACCTCGATCGGCGCCTTCACGGCGCCCGAGGTGATGTTGACGATGCGCCCGAACCGCCGGGCGATCATGCCATCCACCGTCGCCTTGATGAGCTCGATCGGCGTCAGCATGTTGGCATCCAGGGCAGCGATCCAGTCGTCGCGCTCCCAGTCCCGGAAGTCGCCCGGCGGCGGTCCTCCGGCGTTGTTCACGAGGATGTCGGGCTCCGGGCAAGCCGCCAGCGCCGCCGCGCGCCCTTCGGGCGTGGTGATATCGACCGCCACGGTCTTGACCTCGACCCCGCAGTCTTTCCGGATCTCCTCCGCGGTCGCCTCCAGCGGCGCCGGCGTGCGGGCGACCAGGGTCAGCGCAACCCCTTCGCGCCCCAACTGCACGGCGCAGGCCTTGCCGAGCCCCTTGCTGGCGGCGCAAATCAAGGCCCGACGTCCCGCAATTCCAAGATCCATGACGTTTTTCCCTTTACTTCTCTAATTTTCTAGCGCTTCCAGAGCGTCCGCCTCCTCGGCCAGGGCAGCGCGGGCCACGGCAACGGTGATGCGGCGGCGCTCAGCCAAGGCGCGTCGGTCGATGGCAGCGACGATGGTTTGGGCGGCCGCGAAGCTGCGTGGAATGCGGCGCTGCAGAAACTCCACAAGATCGGCCGTGACCTGCAGCTGCCGGTCCGCGAAGAGCTTCACCAGAACGCCCTGCAGCAGGGCGTCGTCGGGTGGACCGAGGTCCGCCACCGTCGCCGTTGCGAGGCGCGAGGCCAGATCCGGCAAACGGAGACTCCAGCGCTTAGGGGCCTGCCGAGCGGTCAGCAGCAGATGGCCGCGGCGCTCGGCCAGCAGGTTGTAGAGATGCAGCAGGGCTTCCTCGTCCTGCGGCCCAAGCGCGCCCTCGGCATCCTCCAGCAGCACGGCGGCGGAGCCGCCCAGCAGACGGTCAGCGGGCTGTCGACACAGATCCGCCGGAGTCACCAGCCGGGCGCCGCTCAGGCTGTACCAGACCTCGGCCAGATGGCTCTTGCCACTGCCGGATGTGCCGACGAGCGCCAGCGCGACAGAAGGCCAGTCGGGCCAGCGGTCGATCCAGGCCACGGCGGCCTCATTGCTCGCGGTTACCAGGAAATCGCCGCGTCCCAGAGCGGGCCGCTGAGGTAGCTCGAGCGGGAGCTGGCTCACGCCTGCCGATCCTCCGCCTCGCCAACCGTCTCGTCCCTGACGTCGTGCTCGACCGCCGGCAATCTGCCGTAGAGGGGGCTGTGGAGATACTGCTGCAGGGCAAAGCGGACCAGAACGCCCGCCACCGCCGCCGCCGGTAGCGCGATCAGCACACCGGTAAAACCGAACAGCGTGCCGCCGGCCAGAAGCGCGAAGATCACGATCACCGGGTGCAGACCGACCTTCTCCCCCACCAGCTTCGGGGTCAGGTAGTTGCCCTCGACCGCCTGTCCCACGAAGAAGATCGCCGCGGTTCCGCCGATCAGCCAGTAACTGTCGAACTGCGCGAAGGCCAGGCCGACCGACAGCAGCAGACCGCCCATCGCGCCGAGATAGGGGATGAAGGAAAGCGCCCCGGCCAGCAGGCCGACGAAAAGGCCGCCATTCAAGCCGATCAGGCTGAGGCCGATGGCATAGAAGCTGCCGAGCACCAGACAGACGGTCGCCATGCCGCGCACGTAGCCGGCCAGGATATCGTCGGTTTCCGAGGCCAGCCGGCGAATGGTCGGCGCATGCTGACGCGGCAGCCAGCCGTCGATCTTGGCAACCATCGCATCCCAGTCGCGCAACAGAAAGAAGGCGACGACCGGGGTGATGAAGAGCAGAGACAAGAGACTGATCACGGCCAGTCCGCCGGTCAGAATGTTGCCTGCAAGCGATGTCAGCCAAGCGGCGGCATCGCCCAGGCGCGACGCCACGAACTCGCGGACACGGTCCAGCACCTCCGGCTGCTCCGCCTCGACGGTCGTCAGCAGCTCCGCCAGGCGTTCCCGCAGAAGGTCGACGACCGCCGGCACCGCACGCGCCACCTCCGCCGCCTGCCCGACCGCGACCGGTATCAGCAGGCCGAGCACCAGCAGAAAAGCGATGACGAAAAGCCCGGTCACGGCGACGGTGGCCATGACCCGACTGAACCCCCAACGCTCCAGACGATCGCAAACGGGATCGAAAAAATAGGCGATGGCCATGCCGGCCACGAACGGCAGCAGGATTTCGCTCAGCAGCCAGAGCAGAAGCAGGAAGACCGCCAGACCGACGATCCAAAAGCGAAACTGCCGCTCCGGACTCATAAGGCCCCCGTCGTTCTCTGCATGCCGCTTCCCCGCATCACTGCCCCCTCTCCTGCTCGAAGCTGACGTAGCGCCGACCCCACACCCAGACATAGGCTGCACCGGAGACGACCGTGGTCGCCGCCGTTGCGTACAATAGGACGATCTCGACCGGCCCCGAGCCCCAGCCCAAACCGAGCCGGGCCAGAATCACGGCCGCAAGCGCAATCTGTACGGCCGTGTTGAGCTTGCTGACGGCCAAGGGCTCCATCGTCAAGGCCTGGGTGATCTTAAGGTAGAGCAATGCGCCGCCGACGATGACGATATCGCGCAAGACCACCGCCGCCACCAACCAGAGCGGCACCTCCCCAAGCCAGCCCAGCGTTACGAAGGCCGCGAACAGCAAGGCCTTGTCGGCGATGGGGTCCAGGTAGGCACCCAGTTCGCTGGCAGCGTCGAAGCGCTTGGCCAGAAAACCGTCCAGCGCGTCCGATATGCCGGCCGCAAAGAAAACCCAGACGGCGGCCGCCATGTTGCCCCCGAGGAGCAGCAGCACGAAGATCGGAACCGCGATCAGCCGGGCGATGGTGATGGCGTTGGGAATCCAGATCGGCATCGCGGGTATATAGCCTCGCCTCCCCGAAACAGAGAAGCGGACAAGCCTTCTATTGCACAACCTCCGGTGCGTTCGGCTGTGGCGCGGCTGACGGCGAGGGCTGCTGGAAGCCCGGCGTCGCAGGGACCTGCTGAGGAGACGTCTCACTGCCGGGCGACGGCAGGGGCGCGACGCCTTGCGTCCCGGCGTCGATGCCGCCCCGCGGCGTCGCCGCCGCGCGCGCGCTCAAGCGCCATTCCGGCTCCGATCTGGCCGAAACGGCCTGCGAGGTGCCCGGCAAGGGTCCCGTCGCTCCCTGGCCGGACACGACGACACTGCCGGCGGTACCGCCGAAGCCGCCACCGGCGACGCGAGCCAAGACCAGGTCGCGCTGTTCCAGTTGCCCCAGCAACTGATCCAGGGAGCCGTAGAAGGCAAGCTCGATGACCGCGCGCTGGCGTGTCAGGCTGACCAGATCGCTGGCAGCCACGCTGGCCAATCCCTCGAGCCGACGGCGCACCAGCAGCCAGTCGCTCAACTCGACCACCGGGACTTCCACCAGCAACTGCTGCAGGGCATCGAAGCTCATGACGTTGGCGCGTTTCCATTCCTCCTGCAGGCCGCGATCGATTGCACCGATCGCCCGTTCCAGAAGGGCCGGCAGGTCTTCGCCCGGCTGCTGACTGTAGGACTCGACAAAGGTCTCGCCGATCCGGCCCTCGCGGTAGCGCCGGCTCTCCACCCGGACGCGGCCGAGGCCCACCTCCGGGTCGCCCTCCTGGATCGCATAGCTGACCAAGACGCTGTCGGCGCCGTAGCGCTCGCCGATGGTGCGCAGACGCGTGGCGTCGCCGGCCAGCGCCTGCTGTGCATCGATGTCGCGCAGATCTTCCAGGTCACCCAGGGGCGTCAGCACCGGTACCAGCTCCGCCACATCCGACTCCGCAATCCAGGCACGCAGCCAGGGATTGCTTCCCTGCCACAGCCGATCGCCGGCGCCCTCGTTCCAGATCGGAATCACCAGGACCGGCCTCGACTGCACCTCGGCGAAGCGCAGGCCGTTGGCGCGCAGCAGCCGGCGCACGGCCCCGGGCCGGAAGCGTACGGTCATGCTGGCGATGTAGCGCACGGCCGAGGTGCGCTCGTCGGCGACGCCGAAATCCAGCACGTAGTCCTGCACCTCGGCAGCCGATAGCGGCGGGATGGCGCCATAGTCCTCGGGCAGCACCAAGCGCTCCAGAAGCTGGCGCATCGCGCGGGCCTGTCCTTGGCCCAGGGCCTGCTGCCGCGCAGCGGTGATGCCGTCGGCGGTCACGTCCACCTCGACCCCGCGCACCGTAAAGACCTGGGAGTTGCTCTGCGCGAGTGTCGCCGAGGGCGCCAGAGCGGCGCAGAGCAGCAGGAAGACAGCCGTCGCAGGCCGGGTGATCCGCATTGAAACGCCCCTTGGAATCGCTATGCTCGCGCCGCCCGCGCCGGGCGGCTGCCTCTCCAGTCATACTGAAGGCGCCGCGGGAAGACAAACGCTGCCGGCCGGCCTCCCCGAGTCTCGGAGCCCGCAGATCATGAACGGACTGACCTACAAAGACGCAGGCGTCGACATCGACGCCGGCAACGCGCTGGTCGAGGCGATCAAGCCGCTCGCCAAGTCGACGGCCCGTCCCGGGGTGCTGGGCGGTCTCGGCGGCTTCGGCGCCGTCTTCGATCTGAAGGCCTGCGGTTACCGCGATCCGCTGCTGATCTCCGCCACCGACGGCGTCGGCACCAAACTGAAAGTGGCGCTGGCAGCCGGCCTGCACGACGGCGTGGGCATCGACCTGGTGGCCATGTGCGTCAACGATCTGGTCGTGCAGGGCGCCGAGCCGCTGTTCTTCCTGGACTACTACGCCGTCGGCCGGCTGCGGCCCGACATCGGCCGCCAGGTCATCGCCGGCATCGCCGAAGGCTGCCGCCAGGCCGGCTGTGCCCTGATCGGCGGCGAAACGGCGGAGATGCCCGGCCTCTATGCCGAAGACGACTACGACCTAGCGGGCTTCGCCGTCGGCGCCGTGGAACGGGACGCGCTGCTCGACGGGACCCAGGTGCGAGAGGGTGACGCGGTGCTGGGCCTAGCCTCCACCGGCCTGCACTCCAACGGCTTCTCACTGGTCCGCAAGGTGGTGGAGACCGCGGGTTTCGACTACGCGAGCCCCGCCCCCTTCGCGGCGGGCGCTTCGCCGTCGCCGCTGGGAGAGGCGCTGCTGACCCCGACCCGGATCTACGTCACCTCCGCTTTGAAGGCCCTGCGCCACGGCGGCGTCCACGCCATGGCGCACATCACCGGCGGCGGTCTGACCGAGAACCTGCCGCGGGTCGTGCCGGACAGTCTGGCCTTCCGGCTGGATCGCGGCGCCTGGCCGCAGCCGCCGGTCTTCGCCTGGCTGGCGAAGGCCGGCGGACTGGCCGAGGCAGACCTGCTGCGGACTTTCAACTGCGGCATCGGCTTCGCACTGGTCGTCGATTCGCAACGGGCCGAGGAGCTGACGGAGCTGCTGAGTGCCAACGGCGAGACGGTCTACAAACTCGGAGAGATCGTGGCACGGAGCGGCGAGGCCGTTCAGTTCGAAGGCGCGCCGGCGTGACGCGCAAACGGGTCGGGGTTTTGATCTCCGGGCGCGGCAGCAACCTGCAAGCGCTGCTGGATGCCGCCAAGGAGCCCGACTGTCCCTTCGAGATCGTGCTGGTCCTGTCCAACAAGCCGGGCGTTCAGGGATTGGAGCGCGCGACCGCCGCCGGCGTGCAGACAGCCGTTGTCCCGCACCGCAACTTCGCCGACCGCGAGACCTTCGAGCGGGCCGTGACGGACGCGCTGGAGTCGGCCGCGGTGGACCTGGTCTGCCAGGCCGGCTTCATGCGGGTGGTCACGGGCTGGTTCGTCGCGCAGTGGCACAACCGGCTGCTGAACATCCATCCCTCGCTGCTGCCCGCCTTTCCGGGACTCGACACCCACGCCAGGGCGCTGGCTGCCGGGGTCAAGCTGCACGGCTGCAGCGTCCATCTGGTGCGCGAGACCGTCGACCAGGGACCGATCCTGGGCCAGGCGGCCGTTCCGGTCTTGCCGGACGACGATGCGGAGAGTCTGGCGGCGCGGGTTTTGCAGGCGGAGCATCGCCTCTACCCCACCTGTTTGAAGCTCTACGCGGCGGGGCGTATCCGCCTGCGCGACGAGACGGCACAGGTCGACAGCAGCGCCGAAGCGATGCAAATGCTCATCAACCCGACACTCTGAACGAAACCGCTCGCGCTTGAGCGATCCGGCCAATTCGCGTAGACAGTGCGCGAATGAAATTCGAGGTCTGCTGGTAACCTCTTGATCTTATCTTCACGTCTTTATGGCAGTGCAAAGTGACCGAGAAAAACGAGGATCCGATGGCGAACGACGATACCTTTCAGAAGGAGCTCCTGGCGGAGCACGAGAAAGTCTACGCGGGTTTCATCAAGAATAGCGTGCGCGGCACCGTGATCGTTGCCGTGATCGTCGCGCTGGTCGTAGGCTTCGCCATCGTCGGGTGACGCCTGGACTCATCACGGATCGAAAAGAAATGGCGGGTGCCGCTGCGGCAGCCCGCCATTCTTGTAAGTGGGCGCAGCCAGTCGCTGCACCGTGATCTCTCGGCCGTAATCTCTGGGCCCTGTTCTCCGCGCCCTCTTCTCTACGCCGCTTGAGCGCGAAGAGTTAGCCCGCGATCTCGGTCTGGGCGAAGAAGTAGGAAATCTCCTGCGCCGCCGTGTCCGGACCGTCGGATCCATGCACCGAGTTCGCCTCGATAGACTCTGCGAAATCGGCACGGATGGTACCGGCGGCCGCATTGGCCGGATTGGTCGCACCCATGACTTCCCGGTTCTTGGCGATGGCGCCCTCGCCTTCCAGCACCTGCACCACGACGGGGCCGGAGGTCATGAAGGCAACCAGATCGCCGAAGAAGGGCTTGTCGCGGTGGACGGCGTAGAAGCCCTCGGCCTCGGCCTTGCTGAGCTGTAGCCGCTTCTGTGCGACCACGCGCAGACCGGCGGACTCCAAGCGATCGAGGATCTTGCCGGTGATGTTCCGTCGCGTCGCGTCGGGCTTGATGATCGAAAAGGTGCGCTCGATCGCCATGGGGTATCGGATCTCCATCTAGAGCGTTTGCTGAGACGGCGCCGCCCCGCTTGAGAGCCGCGCCGCCGAAAGTCGGGCGGACCTATAGCGACCTTGGCTGGCAGGGGCAACCGTTGCCGCTCGAAAGGACGCGCCTTTCGCCGCGATTCGCTTTCTTAACGATTACACGCGCCATACTAGATCGATACGCAACATCTATCCCGCGGAGCGTGAAACGCATGGATATCCCCGTCTTGACGACGGTCGCCCCCTACCTCCTGGGCGCGCTCGTCTTCCTGCTCCTGCTGCGTGGTGTCTTCCGAAACGGCAAAAAGCCGGAGCGCCGTCGCGGCGGAGGGCAAAGAGGGCGCAACCACTTTTCCCGCTTCCGCTCGGTCGAAAAGCAGAGGTCTCAGGCGGTTGACCGCACAGACACCGTGGATCTGGGCAATCCGAACACGCAGATCCGCTACGTGTTGAACGCCGATTTCGAGAAGCGCCGGATCATGAACAAAGGCGAGTACGCGGTCTATGCGGCGGCGCGGGATCTGCTCAGCTCGATTTCACCCGGCCATCACGTCTTCCCGCAGGTTCCGATGGGCGAGCTGCTGGCGTCCCGCTGCGACAAGGCCTTCCGGGCGATCAACTCAAAGCGGCTCGATCTGGCGATCGTCGACTCTTCCGGAACCCCTGTCGCCGCCGTCGAGTACCACGGCAACGGCCATTTCCAGGGGACCGCCATGCAGCGGGACCGGATCAAGAAGTGCGCACTGGAGCGGGCCGGAATCCCTCTGATCGAGCTCTACACGGGTTTCGAGCGGAGCGACTTCGAGCAGCGGCTGCGCAGCGTCCTGGGTCTCGAGGCCCCACCCACAGCGCAGTAGGAAGCGATAGGCCCGCTCTGCATCTCGGACATGGCCGAGTTCGCCGAGCGGATAGCTGCCGAGCCTCCGCCGTGCTATCTCCGCGGCCGGCATGCTGCACGTCAACGACATGACCTTTCGCCACGCGGGGCGAACCATCTTCGAGCGCACGACGGTCGCGGTCGAGCGTGGCTGGCGCGTGGGGCTTGTCGGGCGCAACGGCGCCGGCAAGACGACGCTGCTGCGGCTGATCGCCGGCGATCTGCACCCCGATGCCGGCGACGTGCGGCTGATGGGCCGGGTGCGGGTCGGCACAGTGGCGCAGGAGGCGCCCGGCGGCGCGCGGTCGCTGCTCGACACGGTGCTGGCTGCGGACAGCGAGCGCAGCGCCCTGCTGGCCGAGGCCGAGACCACCGGCGATCCGGCCCGGCTGGCCGAAGTCCACGAGCGGCTAGCCGTGACCCGGGCCGAGGCGGCACCGGCACGCGCAGCGCGTATTCTCGCCGGCCTCGGCTTCGACGAGGCGGCGCAAGAGCGCCCCTGCGGCGAGTTCTCCGGCGGCTGGCGGATGCGCGTGGCGCTGGCCGCGCTGCTGTTCGCGGAGCCCGACCTGCTGCTGCTCGACGAACCGACCAACCACCTGGACCTGGAGGCGGCGATCTGGCTGGAGAATTACCTCAAGTCCTATCCCGGCACGCTGATCCTGGTCAGCCACGACCGCGGCCTGCTGAACCGCACCGTCGACCGCATCCTCCACCTGGAGGCCGAACGGCTGAGCCTCTATCAGGGCAACTACGACCGCTTCGAGCGCACCCGCCGCGAGCGCCTGGAGCGCGAGGCCGCGACGAACACCAAGATCCAGGCCCAGCGCCGTCATATTCAGGCCTTCGTCGATCGCTTTCGCGCCAAGGCCACGAAGGCACGGCAGGCCCAGTCCCGTCTCAAGATGCTGGAGAAACTGCAGCCGATCGTCTCCATCGTCGAAAGCCAGACCGTCCGGCTCGACTTCCCACGACCAGAACCGCTGAGCCCGCCGATCCTGGCCCTTGAAGGCGGTGCCGTGGGCTACGGCGAAACGCCGGTGCTGCAGCGCCTCGACCTGCGCATCGACATGGACGACCGCATCGCCCTGCTCGGCGCCAACGGCAACGGCAAGTCCACCCTGGCGCGCCTGCTGGCCGGCCGCCTGAAGCCCACCGCCGGACGCCTCACGCGCTCGCCGAAACTGCGGGTTGGCTACTTCGCTCAGGATCAGGCCGAGGAACTGGACCTAGATGGGACGGCCCTGACCAACCTGCAGCGGCTGATGCCGATGGCGACGGAAGAGAAGCTACGCAGCCACCTCGGCCGCTTCGGCTTCTCGGCCGACAAGGCGGACACCAAAGCCGCCAAGCTGTCCGGGGGCGAAAAGGCGCGGCTCCTGTTTGCCCTGGTCAGCCGGGAACAGCCGCACCTGCTGATCCTCGACGAGCCGACCAACCACCTGGATGTCGACGCCCGCGAAGCGCTGGTCCAGGCGCTGGGCGACTTCGAAGGCGGCGTGATCCTGGTCAGCCACGACCCGCATCTGGTCGAGCTGGTCGCCGACCGGCTCTGGCTGGTTCAAGAAGGAACCGTTCGGCCCTTCGAGGGCGACATGGCGGACTACCGCCAACTCCTGCTCGACCAGCGTCGGGCCGAACGACGTCAAGCCAAAGCGGAGGCACGCGGCAGCAACGGAACGACGCAAACGGACGCCCGCGATCGCCGTCGCCAGGCCGCTGCGCAGCGCGCCGCCAAAGCCGATCTGAAAAAGGCGACACAACAGGCCGAGGCGCGGTTGGAGAAGCTGCAGCGTGCTCTTGACCTCCTGGAACAGGAGTTAGCCGATCCCGCGCTCTACGAGGGCTCTGCCCATCGCGTTACAAAGCTGCAAACCAAGCACGCCGAGGTAAAGGCCGCCATCGCTGAAACGGAAGAGCGCTGGCTGGAAGCGCAAAGCGACCTGGAAGCCGCCGACTAGCGGCGTCTCGACGACCCCATTCATCTTTTTGAGACAGTAATGACGGACAGCGATCACGACCTCCATCACCGCAAGCTGGAGCGGATGTACGCCGCCGCGCCCTTCAACGGCTACTACGCCGGCAAGATGTCGATCTCGGAAGGGGCGGCGCGGCTGGAGATCCCGATCCAGGAAACCTTCATGCATGCGGCGCATGCCGTGCATGGCACCCACTACTTCAAGGTGCTGGACGACAGCTGTTTCTTTGCCGCCCAGTCGGCGGTCACCGACGTCTTCCTGCTGACTGCCAGCTTCACCCTCTACTTCACCCGTCCCATCGTCGGCGCCCGGATGGTCGGAGAAGCCAAACTGGTGTCCCAAACCCGCACGCAGCTGATCGCGGAAGGCGTCGTCCTGGACGAAAACGGTAAGGTCTGCGGGCGCGGCTCCGGTCTCTTCGCGCGCTCCAAACACGACCTCGAAGGTTTGCCAGGCTATCGCTGATCCTCAGGTCCGGTGGAAGGACTCGGCCTCGCGACGACTCTCGAAGACATGCGGCTTGACCGCCCGGTTCTCGAGCGCGCGCCCAAGCTTGAGACGCATGAAAACGCTGGTGGTGTAGCGCGAGACCTGCGTGTACCAGGTTTCCTCCATGCCGCGCACCATGGCCGCGTAGGCGTCGATCACCGGCTCGGCGATCACCGCGCCGTCGTAGTTGACCACCACGGGCACCTTGTGGCCGATCTTACGACAGACCTCCTCGACCGCTTCCTTGATTCGCGTCACATCCTCGGGCGTGTGAACCTGTAGACCCTCGAAATTGAGATAGAGGCGGTCCTCGCCAGAATCGTAGGCAACCCGGCGCGACAGATCGAGGCCAAGCAGGTCGCGCTCCAGCGCCATCGCCTCCTCGCGGAAAATCCGCGCATCCATTATCCCTGGGCCGCCGCTCTCGCTCGCATCGACCCGTGGCTCGAAATCCATCTGCGCCAAGATGTCCCGCTCGATCTCGATGCCCGGCGTCACTTCGATCAAGGTCAGTCCCTCGGGTTGCAACTCGAAGACACAGCGCTCCGTGACGTAAAGGACCGGCTGGCCGCGTTCGGCCGCATAGGGACCGGAGAAGGTGACCTGCTCGACCTTCTTGACGAACTTCCGAGCACGGCCTTCTTGCAGAATCCGCAGTCGGCCTTCTTCCACTGCGATCTTTAGCCCACCGGCCGTGAAGGTGCCGGCGAAAACGAGACGGCGTGCGTTTTGAGAAATGTTGATGAAGCCACCCGCCCCCGCCAGCTTCGGGCCGAAGCGGCTGACGTTGACGTTGCCCGCCGCATCGGTCTCCGCCATGCCGAGACAGGCCATGTCGAGCCCGCCGCCGTCATAGAAATCGAACTGCTGGTTCTGATGCAGAATGGCGTCGGTGTTGACCGCTGCGCCGAAGTCGAGCCCGGACTGCGGCAGACCGCCGACCACGCCCGGTTCCGCCGTCAGGGTGATATGACGCAGGACCTTCTCTTCATTGGCCACCGCAGCCACACCCTCGGGCATACCGATGCCGAGATTGACCACGCCGCCGGGCGGTAGTTCGAAAGCGGCGCGGCGCGCGATGATCTTGCGTGCGTCCAACGGCAAGGGCGCCAGGTCGTCCAGGGGCCTCCGGATCTCGGCCGAGTAGGCCGGGTCATAGGGAGTGGCATAGGTCTGCGGATGATACTCCGGCTCCGCCACCACGACGCAGTCCACCAGTACGCCGGGAACCACCACCTGGCGCGGATCGAGCGAACCGGACTCCGCAATGCGCTCGACCTGCGCCACCACCATGCCGCCGGAATTCTTTGCCGCCATGGCCATGGCCAGGTTGTCGAGCGTGAGCGCCTCGCGCTCCATCGTGAGATTGCCGGCCGGGTCGGCGGTGGTCGCCCGGATGAAGGCGACGTCGAGCTGGAAGGCCCGATAGAATAGCCAGGTCTCGCCGGCCAGATCCACCCGCTCGACCAGATTCTCCCTTGTACGCGCGTTGATCCTGCCCCCTTCCTTCGCAGGATCGACGAAGGTCTCCAGCCCGACCTTGGTCAAGAGCCCCGGCTTGCCGGCAGCAATGTCGCGATAGAGTTGGGAGATCACGCCCTGCGGCAGGTTGTAGGCCTCGATCTCCTCTTGCAGCGCCAAGCGGCCGAGCTTGGGAATCAAGCCCCAATGGCCGCCGATCACGCGTT
This sequence comes from Kiloniellales bacterium, assembly GCA_052168175.1. Classification (GTDB taxonomy): domain Bacteria; phylum Pseudomonadota; class Alphaproteobacteria; order Kiloniellales; family DSM-21159; genus Algihabitans. The sequence continues at coordinate 10,185 of JBQLZH010000001.1, read as the reverse complement.
TCAAGAGACCGGCCTGACCGAGCCGGTTGAGACCACGCTCCTGCCCATCGCCCTGACCCGCGGCGAAGACCAGCGTCAGTCCGGACGGTGCCCCCGTGCCGTGGAAGCGCTCCGCCAAGGCGGCAAGCAGAGCGTCGGGGGTGCCGATGCCGACGAAACCCGAGGTGCAGAGCGCATCTCCGTCGCGTAGCGCGGCAATTGCCTCCGCTGCCGAGACGACCTTGTTCTTCATGCCCACGGCCTCCCCGGTTCCTACCGTCAAGCTAGCGGCAGCGATCAGCTGGCAGATTCCGCGAGAGTCCGTTTCATCTTGCCGCCAGACTTCTCGGACAGACCGGCTTTGTCGGATTTCTGCTTGGTCTTCGGGCGCAGGGTTTGCGTCACCGGACGACCGTCCTCGTCAGGTCCGGCATAATCCAGCACTTCCGCGCTGAGCGCGTAGCAGGCAAGCCGCACGGTCAGCGGGATCTCCACCGCCTTCCCCTTGCGCTCACCCTTCTCGTAATACTGGACGACACGGCGTTTCAGCCCCAGCGCTTCGGCCGCATCCTTCTGCGTCATACCCAGAGCCTTGCGCCAACGCCTGAAGGCCTCGGCACTCATCTCCAATCCGGCGGCGTCCTTCTTCAGCGGAACCTTCGTCAAGATTGCTTCGCCTGCGCGCCTTCAGCGCTAATTCTCCGTTGCGCCAGTAGCTTAGGCGGCTGCCGACAGAGGCACAAGGCATCGAGGATGCGGCAGGCGCAACCAGTGCGCCTCTGCGCTTACCAAATTTACATAAATTGTTGCATAGCATTACACAGAGCCATCTTGTTTAAAGCGCACAGGGTGCGCATATTACATTTTAATGACGCAGACGGCCGAACCCGATCGAAACCCGGGTCGAAACCGGCAGCAGCCCAGAGGGAGTGAGAGCCATGACCTACTCGGTTTACGTTTTCGGCCACGGTGCCTTCAGCGACAAAGACCACTTCGAGCGCCTGGGCGTCACGCCCTTGCACAAGCCCGAAGAAGTGCGGGTCTACGGTCCGAAGCCGAAGTTCGTCTACGCCGTAGACGACGGTGAATTCCACAAGCTCACGGTCGAGGATGCCGAGGTCTATCGCCTGGTCCACGATCACCCGAATGCCAAGGTTCGGATGATCCCGCTGGTGGCGTAAAGCGCCGCGCGGCACAGAGAAACCTAGGCGGCGCTAGCCCTGCGCCGCCTTGTCGACCCAGCGGCCATTATCGTCCTGCTGCCAGTAGCTCAGGTCATGGCCGGCGTCCCGAAAGACCTTCCATTGATCGCGAGCCGCCTGCACGGCATCGCCGTCGTGACCGTCGAACAGCAACATGCAGCGTTCGAAGGGTGCAACCTCGGACCAGGGCGCTCCATAGACCAGGAAGAGATAGGTCGAGGCGTTGGGATTCTCTTCGGCCGCGGTGATCCAGATCGGCTGCTGGTCGGCATGCCCGTCGGCGGCCGTGCCATGGGGCAGGAAACCGCGGTCGTTGTAGGTCCAGAGATGATCGGCCAACGGCTCGACCCGGTCGGGATCGCCGCTGCGAACCACCGCCCGCTGACCGCGCTCCAGAGTCATTTCCAGCATCCTCGGCAGCGCCTGCAGCAAGGGACGGCGGGTCAGGTGGTAGAAGCGGACCTCGGTCATGGCCCGTCCCTTGTAACCGAAGGGCAAGTTCTACACCACGGCCTCGGCGCAAGGATCGAAGCGGACCGCCTCAGCCAAGCAAGCTGGCGAGCGCGATCAGGGCAATAACGCCCAAGGCCACGCGACGAAACCACTGCTCGTCGGCGAAGCGGAAGCTATGGGCGCCCAGCCAGATCGCGGCGGCGTAGATCGGCACCAGCAGTGCTGCCACCACCAGGACCTCCCGCGTGAAGAGACCGCCGACGAAGAAGCTGATCCAAGCGACGAACACCAGCAGCGCCAGGAAAACGATGGTGTTGGCGCGCACGGTCTCGGCGGCCGACCGACCGCCCAGCCAGAAGAGAATCACCGGCGGGCCGGCGATCCCGATCGACCCGCCCATCAAGCCAGCCGCGCCGCCGATGCCGACGGAGAGCAGCGGAGTCGGCTGTGCCTGGTAGCGCCAGCCGCTGGCCAAGACGACCACCACCAGGATGATCGTGACGGACATCACCCAGCGCAGCAGCTCCTGGTCCACCACGATCAGCAGATAGACGCCCAGGGGCAGCAGCAGCGAGGCACCCAGCGTCAGGGGCGCGACCTCCCGCCAGGTGCAGCGCCGCAGAGCACGCGGCATCAGCCCCAGCGAACCGGTGGCGTCGACCAGCGACATCATAGGAATCGCCGCCGCCGGACCGAAGACGAGGCTATAGGAGGGGACCAGGATCATCGCTGTTCCGAAGCCGCTGAAACCGCGCACCACTCCGGCCACCAGCGTCGCAGCGACAACGATCGCCACATCCAGCGCGCTCAGGCGCGCCACGGGTTCCGCCAGCATCTCCCACACGATCGTCGAGTCCCTTTGCCAGTTCCGGCGCTTGTACACCCGCAGGACCGCGGCGAGGGCTGCGCCCTGCGAAGAGCGGCCTTGCATCGCCGGGATCCCGGAGGGCATGGACGCGGGATCGCGCGCGGTATGAAATGCTGCCCCATGCGCACCCACGAGAAACAGATTGGCGAGCAACAGACTGGCGAGAAGCAAAGGGGGCAAAAAGCCGACCCCTTGCTTCAGCCCTTTCAACTGCGTCACCTGACCCTGCGCAACCGGATCGTCTCCACCAGCCACGAGCCGAACTACGCCGAGGACGGCCTGCCGACCGAGCGCTATCGGAGCTACCACGTCGAGAAGGCCAAGGGCGGACTCGCCATGACCATGATCGGCGGCTCGGCCATCGTGGCACCGGATTCACCGCCCGCCTTCGGCAATCTCAAGCTCTACGACCCCGCCATCGTGCCGCTGTTCCGCCGCCTGGCCGAGGGCTGCCACGCCTACGACACGGCCGTCCTCTGCCAGATCACGCATCTCGGCCGACGCAGCTCCAGCTACGCGGGCGACTGGCTGCCGCTGATGGCGCCCTCGCCGATCCGCGAGCCGGCACACCGCAGCTTTCCCAAGGCCATGGAGGACTGGGACATCGCGCGGGCAGTCGCCGACTACGCCCGCGGTGCCGTCGCCTGCCGCGAAGGCGGCCTCGACGGGATCGAAATCGAATCCTACGGGCACCTGCTCGACGCCTTTTGGTCGCCGCTGACCAACCGGCGGGACGACGACTGGGGCGGAAGTCTGGACAACCGCCTGCGCTTCGCCTCTCAGGTGCTGGAGGCGATCCGCACCGCCGTCGGGCCGGACTTCATCGTCGGCATTCGCATGGTGGTGGACGAGGATACGGAGGACGGCCTGCAGGCCGACGAGGGCTTCGAGATCGCACGCCGGATCGCCGCCAGCGGCCTGATCGACTTCGTCAACGTCATCAAGGGCCACATCGATACCGACGAGGGGCTGAGCCACGTCATACCGGGAATGGGCACCCCCTCGGCCCCGCACCTGGGCACGGTCGCGGCCTTGAAGCAGGAACTCGGCCTGCCGATCCTGCATGCCGCCCGCATCAACGACGTGGCGACGGCCCGGCATGCGGTGGAGAGCGGTGCGCTCGACCTGGTCGGCATGACCCGCGCCCATCTGGCCGACCCGCACATCGTGGCGAAGATCGAGCGTGGCGAAGAGGAGCGCGTTCGCCCCTGCGTCGGCGTCGGCTACTGTATCGACCGCATCTACGAGGGCGGCGCGGCGCTCTGCCTGCACAACCCGGCCACCGGCCGGGAAGGCGAGCTGCCGCACGCCGTCGCGCCTGCCGCCGAGGCGGGCAAGCGCGCCCTGGTGATCGGCGGCGGCCCCAGCGGCCTGGAGGCGGCGCGCGTCCTGGCCTTGCGCGGCCACAGGGTGACCCTCTTCGAAGCGGCCGAGAAACTGGGCGGGCAACTGCGCATCGCCGCGCAGCTGCCGCGGCGGCGCGACCTGATCGGCATCGTCGACTGGCTGGCGTCGGAGGCCGAAGCCGCCGGCGCGGAGCTGCGCAGCGGCAGCTACGTGGAGGCCGAGGAGGTGTTGGCCGCAGCCCCGGAGATCGTGGTCGTCGCCACCGGCGGATTGCCGGACACCGACTTTCTGCGCGAGGGCGAAGAGCGGGCGGTGACCACCTGGGACCTCCTGAGCGGTCAGGCGCCGCCGGGCCAGGAGGTGCTGGTGTTCGACGACGGCGGCAGCCATGCCGGGGTGTCGGCCGCGGAGTTCGCGGCCCGTGCCGGCGCGCGGGTCCGCTACGTCACACCCGAGCGGATCGTCGCCCCGGAGGTCGGCGGCACCAACTACCCCGCCTACTTCAAGGCCTTCGGAGAGCACGGCGTGGAGCTGGTGCTGAACCGGCGGCTGCGCGCGGTGCGGCCGGCCGGCAATCGTCTTGCCGCCGAACTCTGGGACGAATACGCCCGGCAGACGACAGAGGTGACGGTCGACCAGGTGGTGGTCGAGCACGGCGTGAAACCGCTGGACGAGCTCTACTTCGCGCTCAAGCCTCTCTCCAGCAATTTAGGCGAAGTCGACCGCGACGCTCTGCTCGCCAACACGCCGGCCCTGCCCCGACGCAATCCCGGCGGGCGCTTCCTACTGCTGCGCGTCGGCGACGCCCTGGCCAGCCGCAACGTCCATGCCGCACTGCTGGACTCCCTGCGGCTCTGCAAGGACCTGTGATCCCATGACCGCCCTCGCCGGCGACCCTTTGCAGGAGTCCAAGGCCTTGCAGGGCCGCCTGCTGGTGCTGCTGGCCGGCGTCTTCTGGTCGCTGGCCGGCCTGTTCGTGCGGGCCATGGAGTCGGCGGGCGACTGGCAGGTGGTCTTCTACCGCTCGCTCACGCTGGTCGTCTTCCTCGCTCTGGTCCTGGCCTTCCGGGACGGGCGGCGTCTGCCGCTGACTCTGTCCGTGGCGGGCTGGACTCCGGTGCTGGCCGGCTTTTTCCTGTCCTTTGCTTTTGTCTGCTTCGTCACCTCGATGACGCGCACGACCGTGGCCAACACCCTGTTCCTCTTGTCCGCCGCGCCCCTCCTGGCGGCCTTTCTCGGCTGGATCTTCCTGCGCGAGGGCGTACGCAAGGCAACCTGGGTGGCCATGGCCGTCGCCATGCTGGGGGTCGGCGTGATGGTCGGCGACGGCCTGGCCCAGGGCTCGCCGCTCGGCGATCTGCTGGCCCTGGGGGCGGCGCTGGCCTTTGCGCTTTTCACCGTGACCCTGCGGCGCAAGCCCGGGGTCGACATGCTGCCCACCACGGTCTACGCGGGCCTCTTCGCCATGCTCTGGAGCGGACCGGCGGCGCTGGCGACGGGCCAGGGCCTCGTCGTCTCGACCCACGATCTGCTGCTCTGCATCGCGCTGGGGGTCGTGCAGATGGGCTGCGGCCTGATCGCCTACATCGTCGGCGCCCGCCATCTCGGCGCGGCGGAGTGCGCCCTGCTCTCCCTCTCCGAGGTCGTTCTCGGACCGATCTGGGTCTGGTGGGTTTTCTCGGAGATTCCGGCCTCGATGACTCTGGCGGGCGGCGGGATCCTGCTGGCGGCGCTGGCCGGCAACGCCCTGTCGGGCCTGCGCCGGACGAGACCGCCGGTGGGCGCCGTCTAGATGCGCGCCTTGACTGCCGCGGAGATCGAGGCACGGCTGCTCTATCGCGACGGTCTGATCCTGGTGATCGACAAACCGGCGGGCCTGCCGGTCCACCGCCCGCCACGCGGCGGACCGAGCCTGGAAGACAGCTTCCCACACCTACGGTTCGGCCTGCCGCGTCCGCCCGCCCTGGCCCATCGCCTGGACCGGGAGACCAGCGGCTGCCTCGCCCTGGGCCGCCACCGCAAGGCGCTGGCCCGCCTGTCCGAGCTGTTCCGCGAGAACGCCGTGGAGAAGACCTACTGGGCGCTGGTGGCCGGCCGGCCGGCGGCGGCCGAAGGGCGCATCGAGCTGGCCCTCGGCAAAGTCGAGGGGAACGGCGCCCCGCCACGCATGCAGGTCAAGCCGGCAGGATTGAAGGCCGTTACCGACTACCGCCTTCTCGCCGAGTTGGAAGGCGCGAGCTGGCTGGAAGTCAAACCCTTGACCGGCCGTACGCACCAGATCCGCGTTCACCTGGCGGCGCTCGGCAGCCCGGTCCTGGGCGACCCGCTCTACGGCAACACGACCACGGACCGCAGCGACGGTCCGCTGCAGCTTCACGCCCGGGCCCTGGTTATCCCCTTGCGCAAGGGCAAGCTGCCCGTGGCGGTCCAGGCGCCGCCCCCGGCGCACATGGCCGCATGCCTGCCGACGATCGACGCCGCCGCGGAATCGCTCTGAGGTCAGGCCGGACGGCTCGGCTTCGGTTGACGGCAGCTCCTCGACACTGGAAAGCTGCCGCCATGAGTCGCGATGACCCCCCCGTGGCAGCGCTCTCGATCGAGGGCTTGAGCTTCTCCTATGGCGCGCGCGGCGTTCTCTCCGATGTCAGCTTTCAGGTTCCGAAGGGAACGGTCACGGTTCTGCTCGGGCCCAACGGCGCCGGCAAGACGACGCTGTTCGGACTGATCACCGGCCTGCTGGCACCGCAGTCGGGACACATCCGGGTGTTCGGCCGCAGCCGCGCCGTCGAGGGCGCCCGCGTCCTCGGCGATCTCGGCATCGTCTTCCAGCAGCCGACCCTCGATCTGGATCTCTCGGTGGCGCAGAATCTGGCCTACTTCGCTGGGCTGCGCGGTCTGTCCGGCGCCCAAGCCGCCGAAGGCACGCAGCGCGAACTGGAGCGCTTCGCCCTGTGGGAGCGCCGCGACGAGGCGGTCCGGCAACTCAACGGCGGGCATCGGCGGCGGGTGGAGATCGCCCGGGCCTGCCTCGACGCGCCGCCCGTCCTGGTGCTGGACGAGCCGACCGTCGGGCTCGACATCCCGACCCGGCGGGCGCTGGTCGCCGACCTGCATGCCCGCGCCAGAGACGACGGCGCCGCCGTGCTCTGGGCCACCCATCTGGTGGACGAGGTCTGGCCGGGCGACCGCCTGGTGGTGCTCAACAAGGGCGAGGTCCGCGCCGCCGGCAGCCTGGAAGACGTCCTGGCCTCCACGGGACGGGCAGACCTGGAAGCCGCTTTCGATGCCTTGACCGCTGCCGGAGCCGCCGCGTGACCGCAGCGCACGCCCTGCGCGCCCTGCGCGCGCTTCTGTCGCGCGAAATGCTGCGGTTCGTGCAGCAGCGCGGCCGCTTCTTCGCGGCGCTGGTGCGCCCGCTGCTCTGGCTGCTGATTTTCGGAGCCGGCTTCCGCGCCGCCATCGACCTGCCGGCGCTGGCGCCCTACGGCGCCGTGGTCTCCTACGAGCTCTACATCGTGCCCGGCCTGATCGGCATGGTGCAGCTGTTCAACGGTATGCAGTCCTCGCTCTCGATGGTCTACGACCGGGAGATGGGCTCCATGCGGGTGCTGCTGACCACGCCCCTGCCCCGCCCCTTCCTCTTGACCGGCAAGATCCTGGCCGGCGTCGCCGTCTCCATGGTTCAGGTCTATGCCTTCCTGCTTATCGCCGCCCTTTTCGGTATCGGCTTCTCGCCGCTGGCCTACCTGGCGCTCGTCCCGGCCCTGATCCTGACCGGCGTGCTGCTGGGGGCCCTGGGACTGCTGCTCTCCTCTCTGGTTCGCCAGCTGGAGAACTTCGCCGGCGTGATGAACTTCGTGATCTTCCCTGCCTTCTTTCTCTCCTCGGCGCTCTACCCGGTCAGTAGCATGCGGGACTCCAGCGAGATCATCGCCTTGCTCTGTGCGCTCAACCCCTTCACCTATGCGGTCGAGCTGCTACGCTTCGCCCTGCATCTGCAGGTCGATTTACTGTCGCTGGCGGTTGTCCTGAGCGTCGGATTGGCGACGCTGGCCGCCGCCTTCTGGAGCTACGATCCGGCACGCTGGCAGAAACGCGGCGGACCGCCGGGCGGCTGAAGTGCCCCCCTTTCGGGCAGCGGTGGCGGAAACGTGATTTCGTGTTGAGAGCGCCAGGGTTAGCGTTGCGCTTGGCTTCGGCAAACCCAAATAGTAGTGTACGTTGCATTCGCCTACGATAGGCCAACCAGCAAGAAGCTGAGGGAGGATCAAAATGAAGTGGACTGCACCCCGTATCGAAGAGATCTGCATCGGCATGGAGATCAACGGCTACTTCCCGGCCGAGTTCTAAGTCCGGTGTCACGGTAGCCTTGGGCGACTCGCGAGATGAGTCGCCTCCGCGTTATCGTTCTCGGTTCGGCGGCTGGTGGCGGCTACCCGCAGTGGAACTGCAGGGGCCCCATCAGTACGCTGTTCTGGGACGGCGACGAGCGCGTCGAAGAACGTAGCCAGTCCTCCATCGCCGTGTCTCAAGACGGCAAGACCTGGGCGCTGCTCAACTGCTCGCCAGATATCCGGCAACAGATCATCCGAACACCGGCCCTGCAGCCGAAGCAGGCGCCGCGCGACACGCCGCTGTCCAGCATCCTGCTGACCAACGGCGATATCGATCACGTCGCCGGGCTGCTGTCCTTGCGCGAACGGCAGCCCTTTCGGCTGCTGGCAACGCCCGGCGTGCTGCAGGTTCTGGACAGCAATCGCATCTTCGACGCGCTGGACCGGACCTTGGTACCGCGTGAGGCGGTCGGCTTGGGCGAAACCATCTCTCTGGTGGGCGAGGTGACGGCTGAGATCTTCCCGGTACCCGGCAAGGTGCCCCTCTACATGGAGGAGGGAGAACCCGAAATCGGAGCCGAAAGCGACACCACCGTGGGCGTGCGGATCGCCGTGCCGGGCGGCCCGCAGCTTTTCTACATTCCCGGCTGCGCCCATGTGCCCGATACGCTCAAACAACGGATCGCGGGGGCGGACCTGCTGCTGTTCGACGGTACGCTCTGGCAAGACGACGAGATGCAGCGCGCCGGTGTCGGCCAGAAAACCGGCCACCGCATGGGCCATATCTCCATGTCCGGAACGGACGGCAGCATCGCCGCCTTCCAGGACGTCGACTTGGGCCGTCGGGCCTTTATCCACATCAACAACACCAACCCGGTGCTCGTGAAGGCGTCTCCGGAGCGGCAGCAGGCGGAAGCCGCCGGCTGGGAGATCACCCACGACGGCATGGAGATCGCACTGTGAGCGGGCTGCTGAGTCGCGAGCAGTTGGAAGCGGCGCTGCGCCAAATCGGCGAAGTGCGCTATCACCACCTGCACCCCTTCCACCACCGGCTCAACAGCGGCCGCCTGACGAAGGGCCAGGTCCAGGCCTGGGCACTCAACCGCTATTACTATCAGCGCATGATCCCGCTGAAGGACGCAGCCATCGTTTCGCGGATGGACGACGCGGGCCTGCGGCGGGAGTGGCGCCAGCGCATCGTCGACCACGACGGCATTTCGGACGAAGACGGCGGGCTGCGCCGTTGGCTGGCGCTGACCGACGGACTGGGCCTGGACCGCGCCTACGTCACCTCGACCGAGGGCGTTCTGCCGGCCACGAAATTCGCAGTCGAGGCCTACCTGCATTTCGTGCGCGAGAAGAGCCTGCTGGAAGCCGTCGCCTCCTCCTTGACCGAGCTTTTCTCGCCGCTCGCCATCGGGGCGCGGGTGCGCGGCATGCTGGAGAACTACGACTACATCACGCCGGAGATCCTGGCCTACTTCGACAAGCGGCCGGAGCAGGCCACACGCGATTCCGATTTCGCCCTGGGCTATGTGCTGGACAACGCGCGCCGGCCGGATCAGCAGCAGGATGCCCTGCGTGCCCTGACCTTCAAATGCGACGTGCTCTGGGCGCAACTGGATGCGCTGCACCATGCCTATGTGGAGCCCGGCGCAGTGCCACCCGGCGCGTTCAAGCCGGAGGTGGCATGACCGACGCCGCCGCAGGCCTGACCGCGACCAGCGTGCCGAGCCTGCCGAGAGGTGTGCGTCTGCGCTACGACGAAGCGCGCGAACAGTGGCTGCTGATGGGCCCTGAGCGGCTGTTCAAGCTCGACCCGATCGCACTGGAAATTCTGCGCCGCTGCGACGGCGAGCGCGATTTCACCGCCATCGTCGAGGATCTCGCCGCCAGCTTCGAAACGGAGGCCGCCGCGGTCGAGCCGGACGTACGCAGTTTTCTCGCCGATCTGGCGGGCCGGGGGATGGTGGTGCTGGGATGAGCGAGGTGACGGTCGCAC